>NZ_SPQL01000005.1 GCF_004570385.1 Blastococcus sp. CT_GayMR19
GATCTCTCCGGTCGCCGGCGCTGCCCGGCCCGCCCCCGCCCGGTCCGCCGCCGGCCGGGACGCCGCCGGCCGGGACGCCGCCGGTTCCCGGGCGAAGGTCTCGGCGGGAGCGCCGTCGGCACGGACCGGCCGACGCGTCTCCGCACTCGCCCTGGTGCTCGCGCTGCTGTGCGTCCTGGCCGCGGCCGGCGCGGGTCTGCTCCTCTGGCAGCGGCTGAACCCGAGCCATGTCGACACGTCCGTCCTCACCGCCACCCGCAGCGGCGTCCAGGCGCTCTACGCCTACGACTACCGCGACTCCGAGGGCAGCGTCGATCGCAAGCTCGACGTGCTCACCGGTGAGCTGCGGGAGCAGTACGAGACCGACCTGGCCCAGGGCGGGATCCTCGACACCTACGAGCAGGTCTCCGCGACCACCAGCTACGAGGTCGTCGACGTCGGCCTGCAGCGGATCAACGACGCGCAGGACACCGCCACTCTCGTGGTGTTCGGCAGGTACGTCGTGCAGTCGGCCACCACGGGCCAGGAACCCGCACCCGAGGGGTCCGAGTGCGAGGTGAGCCCGGAGGGTGCCCAGTCCTGCACCCAGACGGTCCAGGTGGGTGTGATCCAGGTCGACGGGGAGTGGAAGATCAACGAGCTCACCCTGCTCACGACCAGTTGATCCCGCGGGCACTGCCGATCCCGCCCGCCCCGCCGCGGCGTGGCATTCCCCCCGGGGACCGTCGGCTGGCATCATGGGCCCCGCACCTGCCTGGCATCCGCGCTCGCACGACCGCCGGTCCCCGGGATGTGGCGCCGGTCGCACCTGCGCCCCCGACGTGGACAGCGCCCGTGAGCACGGGTAGGGTTTCCTGTTGCGCTGCCCTCTGACTGCCTGCCCGCCGAGACGGGTCACCAGGGGTGCCCGGGATCAGTCCCGTTCACCTCGTGATCGGACCCCTCCGGAACGTCGGACAGATCAGGTGGACAGCTCCGCCATTTACCGACGACGACCCCGCACAGTCCCGCCCGCACGTCGTGAGGTCCTTGGAAGGACGCATCTTGGCAGGCTCTCGCCCCACCAGTATCAACCCCAGCACCACCGAATCCGGCACCACCCGCACCACCCCGCAGCAGCCCCAGTCCGGCACCCGGACCGGTGAGGCCGACCAGCAGAAGATCCCCGGCGCTCCGCTCCGCGTCTCCTTCGCCAAGATCCAGGAGCCTCTCGAGGTCCCCGATCTGCTGGCCCTGCAGACCGCATCGTTCGACTGGCTGATCGGCAGCCCCGAGTGGCGGGCCACCCTCGCTCCCGACGAGCAGGCCGACTCCGTCGGCGGTCTCGCCGAGATCCTCGAGGAGATCTCCCCGATCGAGGACTTCAGCGGCTCGATGTCGCTGTCCTTCTCCAACCCGCGCTTCGAGGACGTCAAGGCGTCCCTCGAGGAGTGCAAGGACAAGGACATGACCTACGCGGCGCCGCTGTTCGTCACCGCCGAGTTCATGAACAACACCACCGGCGAGATCAAGAGCCAGACGGTGTTCATGGGCGACTTCCCGATCATGACGAACAAGGGCACGTTCGTCATCAACGGGACCGAGCGCGTCGTCGTCTCCCAGCTCGTCCGCAGCCCCGGCGTCTACTTCGACCGGGCCCTGGACAAGACGTCGGACAAGGACGTCTTCAGCGCCAAGGTGATCCCCAGCCGCGGTGCATGGCTGGAGTTCGACGTCGACAAGCGCGACACCGTCGGCGTCCGCATCGACCGCAAGCGCCGCCAGCCGGTCACCGTCCTGCTCAAGGCCCTGGGCTGGACCGAGGACCGCATCCGCGAGCACTTCCAGTGGTCGCCCACGGTGCTGGCCACGCTCGAGAAGGACCACATCGCCGGCCAGGACGAGGCACTGCTCGACATCTACCGCAAGCTGCGTCCGGGCGAGCCGCCGACGCGCGAGTCCGCCCAGGCGCTGCTGGAGAACCTCTTCTTCAACCCGAAGCGCTACGACCTCGCCAAGGTCGGCCGCTACAAGGTGAACAAGAAGCTCGGCGTCTCCGTGCCGCAGAGCACCAGCACGCTGACCGAGGACGACATCGTCGCCACCATCGAGTACGTCGTGCGTCTCCACGCCGGCGAGCCCGAGCACGGCACCGACGACATCGACCACTTCGGCAACCGTCGCCTGCGCACCGTCGGCGAGCTGATCCAGAACCAGATCCGGGTCGGCCTCTCCCGCATGGAGCGCGTCGTCCGCGAGCGGATGACGACCCAGGACGTCGAGGCGATCACGCCGCAGACCCTGATCAACATCCGGCCGGTCGTCGCCTCCATCAAGGAGTTCTTCGGCACCAGCCAGCTGTCCCAGTTCATGGACCAGACCAACCCGCTCGCGGGCCTGACCCACAAGCGCCGCCTGTCGGCGCTGGGCCCGGGCGGTCTGTCGCGTGAGCGGGCCGGCATGGAGGTCCGCGACGTGCACCCCAGCCACTACGGCCGGATGTGCCCGATCGAGACGCCGGAAGGCCCGAACATCGGCCTGATCGGTTCGCTGTCGGCGTTCGCGCGGGTCAACCCGTTCGGCTTCATCGAGACCCCGTACCGCCGGGTCGAGAACGGCACCGTCACCACGGACATCCACTACCTGACCGCCGACGAGGAGGACCGCTTCGTCGTCGCGCAGGCCAACTCGCCGCTGGACGCGCAGGGCCGCTTCGCCGAGGAGCGGGTCCTGGTCCGCACCAAGGGTGGCGAGGTCGACTACCTGGTGCCCGAGAACGTCGACTACATGGACGTCTCACCGCGGCAGATGACCTCGGTCGCCACCGCGATGATCCCGTTCCTCGAGCACGACGACGCCAACCGCGCGCTCATGGGCGCCAACATGCAGCGGCAGGCGGTGCCGCTGCTGCGCAGCGAGGCCCCGCTGGTCGGCACCGGCATGGAGCTGCGGGCCGCGGTCGACGCCGGCGACGTCGTCGTGGCGGAGAAGGCCGGTGTGGTCGAGGACTCCACCGCCGACTACGTCACGGTCATGGCCGACGACGGCACCCGGCAGACCTACCGGCTGCTGAAGTTCCGTCGCTCGAACCAGGGCACCTCGATCAACCAGAGCCCCGTCGTCGACGAGGGTCAGCGGGTCGAGGTCGGCCAGGTCATCGCCGACGGGCCGTGCACCGACCAGGGTGAGATGGCGCTGGGCAAGAACCTGCTCGTCGCCTTCATGCCGTGGGAGGGCCACAACTACGAGGACGCGATCATCCTGTCGCAGCGCCTCGTGCAGGACGACGTCCTGTCCTCGATCCACATCGAGGAGTTCGAGGTCGACGCCCGCGACACCAAGCTCGGCGCCGAGGAGATCACCCGGGACATCCCGAACGTCTCCGAGGAGGTCCTCGCCGACCTCGACGAGCGCGGCATCATCCGCATCGGTGCCGAGGTCGTCCCCGGCGACATCCTCGTCGGCAAGGTCACGCCCAAGGGCGAGACCGAGCTGACCCCCGAGGAGCGGCTGCTCCGCGCGATCTTCGGTGAGAAGGCGCGCGAGGTCCGCGACACGTCGCTCAAGGTCAAGCACGGCGAGTCCGGCAAGGTCATCGGCGTCCGCGTGTTCTCGCGCGAGGACGGCGACGAGCTGCCGGCCGGCGTCAACGAGCTGATCCGGGTCTACGTCGCCCAGATGCGCAAGATCTCCGACGGCGACAAGCTCGCCGGACGCCACGGCAACAAGGGCGTCATCGCGAAGATCCTGCCGCAGGAGGACATGCCCTTCCTGCAGGACGGCACCCCGGTCGACATCGTCCTCAACCCGCTCGGCGTGCCCGGCCGCATGAACGTCGGCCAGGTGCTGGAGACCCACCTCGGGTGGGTCGCCAAGCAGGGCTGGCAGGTCGAGGGCACCCCCGAGTGGGCGGCCAACCTGCCCGAGGGCGCCAAGTCGGCGGGCCCGGGCACGCGGACGGCGACGCCGGTGTTCGACGGCGCCAAGGAGGACGAGATCATCGGCCTCCTCGGCTCGACTACGCCGAACCGCGACGGCGACCGGATGGTCGAGCCGACCGGCAAGGCACGGCTGTTCGACGGCCGCTCCGGGGAGCCCTTCCCCGAGCCGATCTCGGTGGGCTACGTCTACATCCTGAAGCTGCTGCACCTGGTCGACGACAAGATCCACGCCCGCTCGACCGGCCCGTACTCGATGATCACGCAGCAGCCGCTGGGTGGTAAGGCGCAGTTCGGTGGTCAGCGCTTCGGTGAGATGGAGTGCTGGGCGATGCAGGCCTACGGCGCCGCGTACGCGCTGCAGGAGCTGCTCACCATCAAGTCCGACGACATCCTGGGTCGCGTCAAGGTCTACGAGGCGATCGTCAAGGGCGAGAACATCCCCGAGCCGGGCATCCCGGAGTCGTTCAAGGTGTTGCTCAAGGAGCTGCAGTCGCTCTGCCTGAACGTGGAGGTCCTCTCCGGCGACGGCCAGGCGATCGAGCTGCGCGACACCGACGACGAGGTGTTCCGGGCCGCCGAGGAGCTGGGCATCGACCTGTCCCGTCGCGAGCCCTCCAGCGTCGAGGACGTCTGATCGGTAGCCGGCCGGCCTTCGGGCCGGCCGGCACCCACCCACTTGGACATAAGAGAAGAACTAGCCCCGGAAAGGGGTCATCACGTTGCTCGACGTCAACTTCTTCGATGAGTTGCGCATCGGCCTTGCCACTGGCGACGACATCCGCCAGTGGTCGCACGGTGAGGTGAAGAAGCCCGAGACCATCAACTACCGGACGCTGCGTCCGGAGAAGGATGGCCTCTTCTGCGAGAAGATCTTCGGTCCCACCCGGGACTGGGAGTGCTACTGCGGCAAGTACAAGCGCGTCCGGTTCAAGGGCATCATCTGCGAGCGCTGCGGCGTCGAGGTCACCCGCGCCAAGGTGCGCCGTGAGCGGATGGGCCACATCGAGCTGGCCGCGCCGGTCACCCACATCTGGTTCTTCAAGGGTGTTCCCTCGCGCCTGGGCTACCTGCTCGACCTGGCGCCCAAGGACCTCGAGAAGATCATCTACTTCGCGGCCTACCTGATCACCACGGTGGACGACGAGGCGCGGCACCGCGACCTCCCGACCATCGAGGCCGAGATCAGCGCCGAGAAGTCGAACCTCGAGGGGCAGCGCGACGCCACCGTCGAGGCGCGCCAGCAGAAGCTGGAGACCGACCTCGCCGAGCTCGAGGCGGAGGGCGCCAAGTCCGACGTCCGCCGCAAGGTGCGTGAGGGCGGCGAGCGCGAGATGCGCCAGCTCCGCGACCGCTCCCAGCGGGAGATCGACCGCCTCGAGGAGGTGCTCGACACCTTCCGCAAGCTGGAGGTCAAGCAGCTCATCTCCGACGAGGGCCTCTACCGCGAGCTGCGCGACCGCTTCGGTGAGTACTTCGAGGGCGGCATGGGTGCCGCGGCGCTGCAGAAGCTGCTCGCCGACTTCGACCTCGACGCCGAGGCCGTCTCGCTGCGCGAGACCATCCGCAGCGGCAAGGGCCAGCGCAAGCTGCGGGCCCTCAAGCGACTGAAGGTCGTCGCGGCGTTCCTGCAGACCCGCAACTCGCCCATGGGCATGGTGCTGGACTGCGTCCCGGTCATCCCGCCGGACCTGCGCCCGATGGTGCAGCTCGACGGTGGCCGCTTCGCGACCAGCGACATGAACGACCTGTACCGCCGCGTGATCAACCGGAACAACCGGCTGAAGCGCCTGCTGGACCTCGGCGCCCCCGAGATCATCGTGAACAACGAGAAGCGGATGCTCCAGGAGTCCGTGGACGCGCTGTTCGACAACGGGCGCCGTGGCCGGCCGGTCACCGGTCCGGGCAACCGTCCCCTGAAGTCCCTGAGCGACCTGCTCAAGGGCAAGCAGGGCCGGTTCCGCCAGAACCTGCTCGGCAAGCGCGTCGACTACTCCGGCCGTTCGGTCATCGTCGTCGGCCCGCAGCTGAAGCTGCACCAGTGCGGTCTGCCCAAGCAGATGGCGCTCGAGCTGTTCAAGCCCTTCGTCATGAAGCGGCTCGTCGACCTCAACCACGCGCAGAACATCAAGTCCGCCAAGCGGATGGTGGAGCGCGCGCGGCCGGTCGTCTGGGACGTGCTGGAAGAGGTCATCACCGAGCACCCGGTGCTGCTCAACCGGGCGCCGACGCTGCACCGACTCGGCATCCAGGCCTTCGAGCCCCAGCTGGTCGAGGGCAAGGCCATCCAGATCCACCCGCTCGTCTGCACCGCGTTCAACGCGGACTTCGACGGTGACCAGATGGCGGTGCACCTGCCGCTGTCGGCCGAGGCCCAGGCCGAGGCCCGGATCCTGATGCTGTCCAGCAACAACATCCTGAGCCCGGCCGATGGTCGCCCGATCACCGCGCCGACCCAGGACATGGTGCTGGGCCTGTACCACCTGACGACCCTCGTGGCCTCGCCGGCCGAGGCCGACGGTGGCCAGCCGCACGCGTACTCCTCGTCGGCCGAGGCGATCATGGCCTACGACAAGGGTGCGCTCGGGCTGCAGGAGCGGGCCTGGATCCGTCTCGACGAGGTCTTCGGCGTCGACAACGGCTCGGTGAACGACGCGTGGGAGCAGCCGGAGGACTGGACGCCGGGCGCCCCCGCCCGCGTGCTCACCAGCCTGGGCCGGGTGCTCTTCAACGAGGCGCTCCCCGAGGACTACCGCTTCGTCAACTACCAGGTGCCGAAGAAGGAGCTCGGGGCGATCGTCAACGACCTCGCCGAGCGCTACCCCAAGGTGCAGGTCGCGGCGACGCTGGACGCGCTGAAGTCGGCCGGGTTCCACTGGGCGACCCGCGCCGGGATCACGATCGCCATCGACGACGTCGTCACCCCGCCGTCGAAGCAGGCGATCCTGGACCGGCACGAGGACGAGGCCGCCAAGATCGAGAAGCAGTACGAGCGCGGTGTCATCACCGACACCGAGCGTCGTGGCGAGCTCATCGAGATCTGGACGCGGGCTCGCGCCGAGGTCAGCCAGGCGATGGTGGACAACTTCCCCACCACGAACCCGGTGTGGGTCATGGTCAACTCGGGCGCCCGAGGCAACATGATGCAGATCAGCCAGATCGCCGGTATGCGTGGTCTGGTCGCCAACCCCAAGGGCGAGATCATCCCGCGGCCGATCAAGGCCAACTTCCGCGAGGGTCTGTCCGTGCTGGAGTACTTCATCTCCACGCACGGCGCCCGCAAGGGCCTGGCCGACACCGCGCTGCGGACCGCCGACTCCGGTTACCTCACCCGCCGGCTGGTCGACGTCTCGCAGGACGTCATCATCCGCGAGGAGGACTGCGGCACCGAGCGTGGCGTCGTCATGCCGATCGGGACGGTCCTCGACGGTGGCTCGGTCACCCGTGACCCGCACGTCGAGACCGGTGTCTACGCCCGTGCCCTGGCCGCCGACGTGGTGGCCGAGGACGGGAAGACCGTCATCGCGACGGCCGGGTCCGACCTCGGCGACGTGCTCATCGCGGCGCTGATCGACGCCGGCGTGTCCGAGGTGAAGGTCCGCTGCGTGCTCACCTGTGAGTCGCTGCTCGGCACCTGCGCTACCTGCTACGGCCGGTCGCTCGCGTCCGGCAAGCTCGTGGACGTCGGCGAGGCGGTCGGCATCATCGCCGCCCAGTCGATCGGCGAGCCCGGCACGCAGCTGACGATGCGCACCTTCCACACCGGTGGTGTGGCCGGTGCCGACATCACGCACGGTCTGCCGCGTGTGGTGGAGCTCTTCGAGGCCCGCGTCCCCAAGGGCAAGGCCCCGATCGCCGAGCTGGCGGGCACCGTCCGGATCGAGGACAGCGAGCAGTTCCGCAAGCTGACCATCACTCCGGACGACGGCTCCGACGAGGTCGTCTACGACAAGCTGTCGCGTCGCTCGCGGCTGCGGGTCGAGGACGGCGCCCACGTCGAGGTCGGCGAGCAGCTCACCGAGGGTGCGGTCGACCCGCACGAGGTGCTGCGGATCATGGGCCCGCGCGAGGTGCAGCTGCACCTCGTTCGCGAGGTCCAGGAGGTCTACCGCAGCCAGGGCGTGTCGATCCACGACAAGCACATCGAGGTGATCATCCGCCAGATGCTGAAGCGGGTGACCATCATCGACTCGGGCGCCACGGAGTTCCTGCCGGGCGCGCTCGTCGAGCGGACGCTGTTCGAGACCGAGAACCGCCGTGTCGTCGCCGAGGGCGGCGAGCCGGCCTCGGCCCGTCCGGTCCTCATGGGCATCACGAAGGCCTCGCTCGCGACCGAGTCGTGGCTGTCGGCCGCCTCCTTCCAGGAGACGACCAAGGTGCTCACCGACGCGGCCATCCAGGGGAAGAGCGACAGCCTGCTCGGCCTCAAGGAGAACGTGATCATCGGCAAGCTGATCCCGGCAGGTACGGGCATCAGCCGCTACCGCAACATCACGGTCGAGCCGACCGAGGAGGCGCGGGCCGCCGTCTACACGATGGCCGGCTACGACGACGGGCAGTACTACAGCCCGGACGTCTTCGGTCAGGGCTCCGGCGAGGCCGTGCGCCTCGAGGAGTACGACTGGCGGGGCTGATCTCCCGTAGGCAGTGACGACAGGGCCCCGTAGGTCATCGACCTACGGGGCCCTGTCGCAATGACACCGCGGTCCTCCGGACCGCACCGCGTCCAGGTGCCGTCCCCTGCTGAGCGGAGCCGCTGCGTCACCGCTGCTTCTGGACCCTTCTGGCCCCACTCGGCGCGACAGAGCACCCCAGCGAGAGCCGCCCCGCAAGCGCGAGGGCCGCGCTGCAGGGCGGCTCTCGCGGTCGTACGGCGGCTCTCGTGGCCGGCGGGGGAGTGCCGCCGTCAGCCGCCCAGCCTCTTCATCGTCTCCACCGTCTTCAGGCGGGCCTCGCGGCTGCCGTCCATCGGCTGGACGGCGAGCGTGGTGACGCCGGCCTCGGCGAACGCGGCGATCCGCTCGGCGACGTAGGACTCGGGGCCGATCAGCGAGACGGCGCGGACGAGCTCGTCGGGCAGCGCCGCCGCGGCCTCGTCCTTCTTCCCGTCCAGGTAGAGGTCCTGCACCGTCTTCGCCTCGGCCTCGAAGCCGTACCGGACGGCGAGGTCGTTGTAGAAGTTCTTGCCGCGGGCGCCCATGCCGCCGACGTAGAGGGCCAGCGCCGGCCGGACCTGGTCGTGCAGGGCGTCGACGTCGTCACCGATGGCGACCGGGACGCCCACGAGCACCTGCAGCTCACCCAGGGACGGGTCCCGCCTCGCTCTGCCGGCCGCCAGCGATTCGCCCCAGACGTCGGCCGCCCGCTCGGGGTGGAACCAGATCGGCTCCCAGATCTCGGCGATCTCGGCCGCCAGCTCCACGTTCTTCGGGCCCAGCGCGGCCAGCAGGATCGGGATGTCCGACCGCAACGGGGTGTTGATCAGCTTCAGCGGCTTGCCGAGCCCGGTGCCCTGCTCCGGCGGCAGCGGGATCGTGTACTTCTTGCCCGCGTGCTCCAGCCGCTCGCGGCGCCAGACCTGGCGGCAGATCTCCACGACCTCGCGGGTGCGCTGGAGCGGGGCGTCGTACGGGACGCCGTGCCAGCCCTCGATCACCTGTGGTCCGGAGGCGCCGAGGCCCAGGGTGAACCGGCCGTCGGAGACGAAGTCGAGCCCGGCGGCGGTCATGGCGGTCAGCGCGGGAGTGCGGCTGTAGATGGGCAGGATCGCGCTCATCAGCTCGACCCGCTCGGTCACGGCGGCCAGGTAGCCGAGCTGACTCACGGCGTCGAAGGTGTAGACCTCCGCCATCATCGCTACGTCGAGCCCGGCGGACTCCAGATCGCGGATCTCCGACGCGGTCTCCTTGAACCCACCGCTGTAGCTCGCCTGGATGCCGATGCGCACGTCCGCTCCTCGGGGTCGCGGCACCACCGTTGGCGCCACGGGCACGCTATCGGCCGCGCGCCGAGGCCCGTCCGCGACGGGGGTGGTCAGAGCGCGCGGACGGCGCCCACGACCTCCGTCACCACGCGGACGCCGTCGACGTCCTGCGGCACCCGTGCGGCCGCCGCGGCGTCGGCCAGGTCGACCTTGACCACGTAGCCGCTCTCCCGGCGGGCCAGGCCGATCCCGAGAACGCCGGGCTCAGCGGCGAGCCGGAAGGCCAGCGCACTCCTGGCCGCGCGGGCGGCAGTTCGATCGGTCATCCGGCCATGGTGCCCCTGTTGTGCCTGCGAGCACAGCTCCCGGCCCCCGGCCGGGGGAATTCAGTCGACCACCCACTCGGCGCCGAGGACGGCCAGCACCGTCGACAAGGGGCTGGCGAAGGTGACCCCGGCTCCACCGTCGCCGCCGGTGGAGCTGCCCGCGAAGAGCAGGCAGAGCGGCGCGCGGTCCCGGCTGCGCCAGATGACCGAGCCGCTGTCGCCGCCCTGGCTGAACGCCCCCGCCCGGCCGGCGATCTCGATCTGGTCGTCGAAGCGGTAGATGCCGCCGTCGTACTCGACCGCCACCCCGTCCACCTCCACCGCGGTGACCCGGCCGTGCGTGTGCCCGGTCGTCCGGCCCACCTTCTCGACGAGCTCGTCGGGCTCGATGTCGAGGCTGCCCGGGATCGGGCCGGCCAGGGGACCGCCGGGCAGGTCGCCCGGTTCGGCCGCCACGCCCGGGTCGAGCGTCGCGACGGCGGCGTCCACCAGGTTGGCGCGGGCCGCGGTCAGGCCCTCGAACGCGCTCAGCGTGGCCACGCGGTCCGCCGCTGTTCCGCCGTCGGCCGGTCCGGGCTGGACGACGGGATCCCCGATCCGTGCGGCGCCGCTGGCCGCCAGCACGTGGTTGTTGGAGAGGATCGCCGGCCTCCCGCCCACGCGTACGAACCCGCCGAGCGTGCCGGCGGTGACGTCGAGGTGGGCCACGGACAGCCCCGGGCGCAGGGGGCGGACCCGGCGCTGCAGGTCGTCCGGCGCGGGGGAGGAGAGCGCGCGCACCCGGCCGATGACCCGGATGTCGATCTGGGCCTCGGCCGCCCGGCCCAGGTCGGGCAGGAGCGCACGATCCGCCTCTTCCTCCAGCCGGACGGCGACGCGAGCCCGGCCGTCCCCGGCCGGGGCCAGCCCGACGGCGATCTGCGGCCGCCGGTCCCGGGGGTCGTAGTCGGAGGCCTGCGCGGCCGGAAGCTCTGCCTCGACGGCCGCCAGGATGCGGGCCTTGAGCTCACGGGCGGAATCAGGCTGCACGAGGTCCTCCGGGGTCGGGAACGGGCGGTCGGAACGACGGTAAGCGGGACCCCGGACGATTTCGGGACAGCGGCGCGCTGCGCCGCCCCGCGGCGGCGTCCGCGAGGTACCGTCGCAGCCGCTGCCGGGTCCTCCCCGGGCGGCGGTGCGCAGCCGGGAAGAGGCCGGTCCCGGGCGCCGTTGCCCCGGGTGTCGTCCGCCCCGGTGGGCGATCGCAGGCCTGTGTCCAAGAGCATGGGGACCCGGTTTTGACCGGTCTCCGGGGCGCGGGTACTGTGGGCTGCTGTGCCCAGGGTGCCTGGGCCTGCTCCCGTTCGCGGTGCGCCTGGGTGACCTTCCGGTTGCCGGGGACCGCCTCCCGGTTCACAGCCGGAAGGCGGCGGCGCCGAGTCGCGAGGGGCGACGGAGTCCGGTCCGAATCTCATCGGCCGGCCCCGGGAAGGGCGACACGCCCGACCGCGGGGGTCGGACGGTGGTGGACGGCCTGATCCGGAAGGGCTCCTCGTCGGGCCGGCACCCAGCACCACAGCACGAGCGCACGACCAGGCAGAACCAATACGTCAGCAGCACGACCCAGCGCAGGTAGGAGATCAAGGCCACCCATGCCCACGATCAACCAGCTGGTCCGCAAGGGCCGCGAGGACAAGGTCGAGAAGACCAAGACCCCGGCGCTGAAGGGTTCGCCCCAGCGTCGCGGAGTCTGCACGCGCGTCTACACGACGACGCCGAAGAAGCCGAACTCGGCGCTGCGCAAGGTCGCTCGCGTCCGCCTCACCAGTGGCATCGAGGTGACCGCCTACATCCCGGGCGTCGGACACAACCTGCAGGAGCACTCCATGGTGCTCGTGCGCGGCGGCCGGGTGAAGGACCTCCCCGGCGTGCGTTACAAGATCATCCGCGGTTCGCTGGACACCCAGGGCGTCCGCAACCGCAAGCAGGCCCGTAGCAAGTACGGCGCCAAGAAGGAGAAGAGCTAATGCCGCGCAAGGGCCCCGCCCCGAAGCGACCGCTGATCGCCGACCCGGTCTACCAGTCGCCGCTGGTCACCCAGCTGGTGAACAAGGTGCTGGTCGACGGCAAGCGTTCGGTCGCCGAGGCGATCGTCTACGGCGCCCTCGAGGGTGCCCGCGCCAAGAGCGACACCGACCCGGTCGTCACGCTCAAGCGCGCGCTGGACAACGTCAAGCCGGCCCTCGAGGTCCGCAGCCGCCGCGTCGGTGGTGCGACCTACCAGGTCCCGGTCGAGGTCCGCGCCTCGCGCAGCACCACGCTCGGCCTCCGCTGGCTGATCCAGTACAGCCGGGCCCGTCGCGAGAAGACGATGACCGAGCGCCTCATGAACGAGCTCCTCGACGCCAGCAACGGCCTCGGTGCCGCCGTGAAGCGCCGCGAGGACACCCACAAGATGGCCGAGTCGAACAAGGCCTTCGCGCACTACCGCTGGTGACGTCCGTTCACCTGCACCCGCTGCCCGCGGGAAGCCCGGGGCGCTTCCAACAGGTCGTAGCCCCGGAACCCGCACGCGGACCCGAACGAAGAGGAGTAAGAGATGGCCGACATGGCCCAGCTCGCCAAGACCCGCAACATCGGGATCATGGCGCACATCGACGCCGGCAAGACCACGACGACGGAGCGCATCCTCTTCTACACCGGTATCAACTACAAGATCGGTGAGGTCCACGACGGCGCGGCCACGATGGACTGGATGGAGCAGGAGCAGGAGCGCGGCATCACCATCACGTCGGCCGCGACGAAGTGCTCCTGGAACGGCTTCGACATCAACATCATCGACACCCCCGGACACGTCGACTTCACGGTCGAGGTGGAGCGGTCGCTCCGCGTGCTCGACGGAGCGGTAGCCGTCTACGACGGCGTCGCCGGTGTCGAGCCGCAGACCGAGCAGGTCTGGCGCCAGGCCGAGAAGTACGGCGTCCCGCGCATGTGCTTCGTCAACAAGCTCGACCGCACCGGTGCCAACTTCTTCCGGTGCGTCGACATGATGATCGAGCGGCTGAACGCCAACCCGCTGGTGCTGCAGATCCCGATCGGCGCCGAGGGTGACTTCATCGGTGTGGTCGACCTGGTCCAGATGAAGGCCCTGACCTGGCGCGGCGAGACCAAGCTCGGTGAGGACTACGCCATCGAGGACATCCCGGCCGAGCTCGCCGAGCAGGCCGCGGAGTACCGCGAGAAGCTCCTCGAGGGCGTCGCCGAGAACGACGACGCGATCATGGAGGCCTACCTCGCGGGCGAGGAGGTCTCGGTCGAGACGATCAAGGCCGCCATCCGCAAGGCCACGATCGCCGGTCAGGTCAACCCGGTCGTCACCGGTTCCGCGTTCAAGAACAAGGGCGTCCAGCCCATGCTCGACGCGGTCACCGACTACCTGCCCAGTCCGCTCGACATCGAGGCGATCGTCGGCACGGCCCTGGACGGCGAGACCGAGGTCCTCCGGCACGCCGACGAGAGCGAGCCGTTCTCCGCCCTGGCGTTCAAGATCCAGACCGACCAGCACCTGGGCAAGCTGACCTACATCCGCGTGTACTCCGGCAAGCTGGACGCCGGGTCCCCGGTGCTGAACAGCACCAAGGACCGCAAGGAGCGGGTCGGCAAGATCTACCAGATGCACGCCAACAAGCGCGAGGAGCGCGGCGGCGTCGGCGCCGGCGAGATCGTCGCCGTCAACGGCATGAAGCAGACGACGACGGGTGACACCCTCTGCGACCCGCAGAAGCCGGTGATCCTGGAGTCGATGACCTTCCCGGCCCCGGTCATCTCGGTGGCCATCGAGCCGAAGACCAAGAGCGACCAGGAGAAGCTGGGCACGGCCATCCAGAAGCTCGCCGAGGAGGACCCGACGTTCCAGGTCCGCCTCGACGAGGAGACCGGTCAGACGGTCATCTCGGGCATGGGTGAGCTCCACCTGGAGATCCTGGTCGACCGCATGCGGCGTGAGTTCAACGTCGAGGCCAACGTCGGCAAGCCGCAGGTGGCCTACCGCGAGACGATCCGCAAGGCCGTCGAGCGCTACGACTACACCCACAAGAAGCAGACCGGTGGCTCCGGCCAGTTCGCGAAGGTGCAGATCGCCCTCGAGCCGCTCGAGATGAGCGGCGACTCGGCGACCTACGAGTTCGAGAACAAGGTCACCGGTGGGCGCATCCCGCGCGAGTACATCCCCTCGGTCGACCAGGGCATGCAGGACGCCATGCAGTACGGCGTGCTCGCCGGCTACCCGATGGTCGGCGTGAAGGCATCGCTCCTGGACGGCCAGTACCACGAGGTCGACTCCTCGGAGATGGCCTTCAAGATCGCCGGCTCGATCGCCTTCAAGGAGGCCGCACGCAAGGCCAGCCCGGCCCTGCTCGAGCCGCTCATGGCCGTCGAGGTCGTCACCCCGGAAGAGAACATGGGCGACGTCATCGGCGACCTGAACTCCCGCCGCGGAACCATCCAGGCGATGGACGAGCGCTCCGGCGCCCGCGTCGTCAAGGCCCTGGTGCCGCTGTCGGAGATGTTCGGCTACGTGGGTGACCTGCGCAGCCGCACCCAGGGGCGGGCGAGCTACACCATGGTGTTCGACTCGTACGCCGAGGTCCCCGCCAACGTCGCCAAGGAGATCATCGCGAAGGCGACCGGCGAGTAACGACCTGTCGGCCGCGGGCTCCCTGCCCGCGACCGGCTAGCACCGCCCGCAACCCCCCAAGCACGCGCACGACTGCGAAGACACGGAGAGAGGATCCCAGTGGCCAAGGCCAAGTTCGAGCGGACCAAGCCGCACGTCAACATCGGCACCATCGGGCACATCGACCATGGGAAGACGACGCTCACCGCGGCGATTACCAAGGTCCTGCACGACAAGTACCCGAACCTCAACGAGGCGTCGGCGTTCGACCAGATCGACAAGGCGCCCGAGGAGAAGGCTCGTGGCATCACGATCTCCATCGCGCACGTCGAGTACCAGACGGAGAACCGCCACTACGCGCACGTCGACTGCCCCGGGCACGCCGACTACATCAAGAACATGATCACCGGTGCCGCGCAGATGGACGGCGCGATCCTCGTGGTCGCCGCCACCGACGGCCCCATGCCGCAGACGAAGGAGCACGTCCTCCTGGCCCGCCAGGTCGGCGTCCCCTACATCGTCGTGGCGCTGAACAAGGCCGACATGGTCGACGACGAGGAGATCCTGGAGCTCGTCGAGCTCGAGGTCCGCGAGCTCCTCAGCGAGTACGAGTTCCCGGGCGACGACCTCCCCGTGGTCCGCGTCTCGGCGCTGAAGGCGCTCGAGGGCGACAAGGAGTGGGGCGACAAGCTCATGGAGCTCATGGACGCGGTCGACACCGCGATCCCCGAGCCCGAGCGTGAGATCGACAAGCCGTTCCTCATGCCCGTCGAGGACGTCTTCACGATCACCGGCCGTGGCACCGTCGTCACCGGTCGCGTCGAGCGCGGCATCGTCAAGGTCTCCGAGGAGATCGAGATCGTCGGCATCCGCGAGAACTCGACCAAGACGACCGTCACCGGCGTCGAGATGTTCCGCAAGCTGCTCGACCAGGGTCAGGCCGGCGACAACGTGGGCCTGCTGCTGCGCGGCATCAAGCGCGAGGACGTCGAGCGCGGCCAGGTCGTCGTGAAGCCCGGTTCGATCACCCCGCACACGAACTTCGAGGGCTCGGTCTACATCCTCTCGAAGGACGAGGGTGGCCGTCACACGCCGTTCTTCAACAACTACCGTCCCCAGTTCTACTTCCGGACGACGGACGTGACGGGCGTCGTGACGCTGCCCGCCGGCACCGAGATGGTCATGCCCGGCGACAACACCGAGATGACGGTCGAGCTGATCCAGCCGATCGCCATGGAGGAGGGCCTGCGCTTCGCCATCCGTGAGGGTGGCCGCACCGTCGGCGCCGGCCGGGTCGTCAAGATCAACAAGTAGTACCCCCGACGGGCGGCGGCCGCGAACGGCCGCCGCCCGTCACCCGGGTCACCGGACCCACTCGAACCTTCACAACCGATCGGCAGGAGCAGAAGACAGCGATGGCGGGACAGAAGATCCGCATCCGGCTGAAGGCCTACGACCACGAGGCGATCGATGCCTCGGCGCGACGCATCGTGGAGACGGTCACCAAGACCGGAGCGCGAGTGGTCGGCCCGGTGCCTCTGCCGACGGAGAAGAACGTGTACGCGGTGATCCGTTCGCCGCACAAGTACAAGGACTCGTTCGAGCACTTCGAGATGCGCACGCACAAGCGGCTCATCGACATCCTCGACCCGACGCCGAAGACGGTCGACGCGCTCATGCGCATCGACCTGCCGGCTTCGGTCGACGTCAACATCCAGTAAGGGCTGTTTCCAGACATGGCGAGCACATTTCGCGGTCTCCTCGGCGAGAAGCTGGGGATGACCCAGGTTTTCGACGAGAACAACCGTCTCGTGCCGGTGACCGTCGTCAAGGCGGGCCCGTGTGTGGTGACCCAGGTGCGCACCCCCGAGAACGACGGCTACTCCGCCGTCCAGCTCGGTTTCGGTGAGATCGACCCGCGCAAGGTGAACCGCCCCGAGGGCGGGCACTTCACCAAGGCGGGCGTCACGCCGCGGCGGCACCTGGTGGAACTGCGCACCGAGGACGCCGGCGACTACACGGTCGGCCAGGAGCTGAACGCCGACGTGTTCGACGGCGTGGCCAAGGTCGACGTCATCGGCACCAGCAAGGGCAAGGGCACCGCCGGCGTCATGAAGCGTCACGGCTTCAAGGGCCTCGGCGCGTCCCACGGCACCCAGCGCAAGCACCGTTCACCCGGTTCCATCGGTGGCGCGTCCACCCCGGGCCGCGTGTTCAAGGGCCTGAAGATGGCCGGCCGCATGGGCAACGTGCGCACGACCACGCTCTCGCTGGTCGTCCACAAGGTCGACACGGAGCGCGGGCTGCTGCTCATCAAGGGCGCCGTTCCCGGTCCGAAGGGTGGCCTCCTCCTCGTCCGTTCCGCGGTCAAGGGTGGCCCCGTGGGGAGTGACAGCAAGTGACCAGCACCGAGACCCGCACCGACCGCCAGGTCGACGTCCGCACCCCGTCCGGAGAGACCACCGGCAGCGTCACGCTGCCCGGTGAGCTCTTCGACGCAGGAGCGAACGTCTCCCTGATGCACCAGGTCGTCATCGCCCAGCTGGCCGCGGCCCGCCAGGGCACGCACTCCACCAAGACCCGCGGCCAGGTCAGCGGTGGTGGCGCCAAGCCGTACCGCCAGAAGGGGACCGGCCGGGCCCGTCAGGGCTCGACCCGCGCGCCGCAGTTCGCCGGCGGTGGCACCGTCTTCGGCCCGACGCCGCGTGACTACACGCAGAAGACCCCGAAGAAGATGAAGGCCGCCGCCCTGCGCGGTGCCCTCTCCGACCGGGCCCGCGAGGGCCGGGTGCACGTGGTCTCCGCGTTCGTCGACGGCGATGCGCCGAAGACGAAGGCCGCCCTGGCGACGCTCACCGCGGTGACGCAGGCCAAGCGCGTGCTGGTCGTCCTCGACCGGGACGACGTCCTCAACTGGGTGAGCCTGCGCAACGCGCCGCAGGTGCACCTGATCGAGGCCGGCCAGCTCAACACCTACGACGTGCTGGTCGCCGACGAGGTGGTCTTCACCGAGGCCGCGCTCGCCGAGTACGTCGAGGCGAAGTCCAAGGGCGGCACGGTCAAGCCGGACCTCGCCACTCACCTGACCCCGGGTGGCATCCCGTCGATCGCTCCGGCCGAGGGCGAGGGCACCGTCGAGACGGGGACCGCGGCCGAGGCGGCGCCGGCGAAGAAGGCTGCTGCCAAGAAGGCGCCGGCGAAGAAGGCCACGGCCGACAAGGCCGAGGCGGACGACGCCGAGAAGCCGGCCAAGAAGGCCGCCGCGAAGAAGGCGCCCGCCACCACGGCGGCTGCTGACGAGACCACCGAGGAGAAGGCATGAGCGTCCGCGACCCCCGGGACGTCCTGCTCGCCCCGGTGATCTCCGAGAAGAGCTACGGCCTGCTGGACGCCAACCAGTACACGTTCATCGTGCTGCCGGAGGCGAACAAGACGCAGATCAAGATCGCGGTCGAGCAGATCTTCAAGGTGAAGGTCCTCGGCGTGAACACGATCAACCGTCAGGGCAAGCGCAAGCGCAGCAAGGGCAGCGTGATGGGCAAGCGCAAGGACACCAAGCGCGCCATCGTCTCGCTCGCCCCCGGCGAGCGCATCGAGATCTTCGGGGGCCCGAACGCCTGACGGCGTTCGAGGTAACCGACCGGACCAGAGAGAACAGACAGGGACTCACGACCCATGGCTATCCGTAAGTACAAGCCGACGACGCCGGGCCGCCGCGGCTCCAGCGTCGCCGACTTCGCCGAGGTCACCCGCGACCATCCCGAGAAGTCGCTGGTCCGGCCGCTGCACGGTCGGGGTGGACGCAACGTCCACGGCAAGGTCACCGCTCGCCACCAGGGCGGCGGTCACAAGCGCGCCTACCGGCTGATCGACTTCCGCCGGGCCGACAAGGACGGCGTGCCCGCCAAGGTGGCGCACATCGAGTACGACCCGAACCGCACCTCGCGGATCGCACTGCTGCACTACGCCGACGGCGAGAAGCGCTACATCATCGCGCCGGCGAAGCTCAAGCAGGGCGATGCGGTGGAGTGCGGCCCCTCGGCCGACATCAAGCCCGGCAACAACCTGCCGCTGCGGAACATCCCCGTCGGCACGGTGGTTCACGCCATCGAGCTCCGTCCCGGTGGCGGCGCGAAGATCGCCCGCTCGGCGGGTACCAGCGTCCAGCTGGTCGCCCGTGAGGGTCGCTTCGCGCAGCTCCGCATGCCGTCGGGCGAGATCCGCAACGTCGACGTCCGCTGTCGCGCGACCGTCGGCGAGGTGGGCAACGCCGAGCAGTCCAACATCAACTGGGGCAAGGCCGGCCGCATGCGGTGGAAGGGCAAGCGCCCGACCGTCCGCGGTGTCGCCATGAACCCGGTCGACCACCCGCACGGTGGTGGTGAGGGCAAGACCTCCGGTGGACGCCACCCGGTGAACCCGAAGGGCAAGCCGGAGGGCCGGACGCGCAAGCGGAAGGCCAGTGACGCCCTGATCGTGCGCCGCCGGCGCGCCAACAAGAAGCGCTGAGCGGGAAGAGGAGTTCGACAGACATGCCACGCAGCCTGAAGAAGGGCCCGTTCGTCGACGACCACCTGCTCAAGAAGGTGGACGCCCAGAACGAAAAGGGCACCAAGAACGTCATCCGCACCTGGTCGCGGCGCTCGACGATCATCCCCGACATGCTCGGGCACACGATGGCCGTCCACGACGGCCGCAAGCACGTCCCGGTGTTCGTGACCGAGGCGATGGTCGGGCACAAGCTCGGCGAGTTCGCGCCCACGCGCACTTTCCGTGGGCACATCAAGGACGACCGCCGCTCGCGGCGGGGCTGACCAGGTAGAGGACAGACAGATGACTTCCCAGTTGGGACAGGAGGCGCCGGTCGCCCGGGCTACGGCCCGGTTCGTCCGTGTGACCCCCATGAAGGCCCGGCGGGTGGTGGACCTGATCCGCTACCTGCCGACAGACGAGGCACTCGCCCTGCTGCGCTTCGCGCCGCAGAGTGCCAGCGAGCCGGTTGCCAAGGTCGTCGCCAGCGCGGTGGCGAACGCGGAGCACAACCTGCAGCTGGACCCGGCCGCCCTGGTGGTCAGTGCCGCCTACGTCGACGAGGGCCCCACGCTCAAGCGGATCCGTCCGCGCGCGCAGGGCCGGGCGTTCCGCATCAACAAGCGGACCAGCCACATCACCGTCGAGGTGAGCGAGGTCGGCGGCAGCGCCGAGCTCGCGCAGAAGTCGCGCAAGGCGCGTCGGGACACCGGCCAGTCCGGCCCGGCCACCCAGCAGCAGAGCAACCAGTCCAGGAGCAACACGAGGGGAGGGACCCGCTAGTGGGTCAGAAGGTCAACCCGCACGGGTTCCGGCTCGGCATCACCACGGACTACAAGTCGCGGTGGTTCGCCGACAAGCTCTATTCGTCCTACGTCAAGGAGGACGTCGCGATCCGCAAGCTCATGTCCAAGGGCATGGAGCGGGCCGGCATCTCCAAGGTCGAGATCGAGCGGACCCGCGACCGGGTCCGCGTCGACATCCACACCGCCCGGCCGGGCATCGTCATCGGCCGCCGCGGCGCGGAGGCCGACCGCATCCGCGGCGAGCTCGAGAAGCTCACCGGCAAGCAGGTGCAGCTGAACATCCTCGAGGTCAAGAACCCCGAGTCGGACGCGCAGCTCGTCGCCCAGGGTGTCGCCGAGCAGCTCTCCAGCCGGGTCAGCTTCCGTCGTGCCATGCGCAAGGCGATGCAGTCGGCCCAGCGCAGCCCGCAGGTCAAGGGCATCCGGGTGCAGTGCTCGGGTCGCCTGGGCGGCACGGAGATGAGCCGGTCGGAGTTCTACCGCGAGGGCCGGGTGCCGCTGCACACGCTCCGCGCGAACATCGACTACGGCATCTACGAGGCCCGCACCACCTTCGGCCGCATCGGCGTCAAGGTGTGGATCTACAAGGGTGACGTCAGCGGTTCGCGGGCCGAGCGGGCGGCCCTCGAGGCGCTCGCCGACCGGCAGCAGCGTCGCGAGCGCGCCCAGCGCCCGCAGCGTCGCTCGGGTTCCTCCGGCACCACCGCCGGTGGCACCGAGGCCGGCCGCGCAGCGGTCGAGTCGTCCACCGGACCGGTCGCGGACACGGCCGAGAGCACCGTCGCGGTGACCTCGGGCGAGGTCGCTCCCGAGACGACCGTCGCCGAGGTTGCCGGCCCGGAGGCCACCGCCGCCGCCGAGAGCACGGCTGCGCAGCCCTCGGCGACCGAGACCACGGAGGGCTGACACGTGCTCATCCCACGGCGCGTCAAGCACCGCAAGCAGCACCACCCGGACCGCGGCGGCAAGGCCAAGGGCGGGACGGCGATCAACTTCGGTGAGTTCGCCATCCAGGCCCTCGAGCCGGCCTACGTGACCAACCGGCAGATCGAGTCCGCTCGTATCGCCATGACCCGTCACATCAAGCGTGGCGGCAAGGTGTGGATCTCGATCTACCCGGACCGTCCGCTGACCAAGAAGCCCGCCGAGACCCGCATGGGTTCCGGTAAGGGGTCCCCCGAGTGGTGGGTGGCCAACGTGAAGCCCGGACGCATCATGTTCGAGCTCTCCGGTGTCGCCGAGCCCGTGGCCCGCGAGGCGATGCGCCGCGCGATCCACAAGCTCCCGATGAAGTGCCGCTTCATCACGCGTGAAGGAGAAGTGTGATGGCCGCCGGTCTGACCGCTCCCGAGCTGCGCGAGCTGTCCGTGGACGAGCTCGCCACGCGGCTGCGTGAGCACAAGGAAGAACTGTTCAACCTGCGGTTCCAGGTGGCCACCGGCCAGCTGGACAACAACCGGCGACTGCAGACCGTCCGCCGCGACATCGCCCGGATCTACACGATCATGCGCGAGCGCGAGCTGGGTCTCTCGGTCGCCCCGAACGAGGGTGTGGCATGAGCGAGACCCAGGAAGCGTCGGGCCCCGGCCTGGCCGGTCGCGGGTACCGCAAGGTGCGCGAGGGCCTGGTCGTCAGCGACAAGATGGAGAAGACCATCGTCGTCGAGGTCGAGGACCGCGTGAAGCACGGCCTGTACGGCAAGGTCATCCGCCGTACGAGCAAGCTGAAGGCGCATGACGAGCAGAACGTCGCCGGCATCGGCGACCGCGTGCAGATCATGGAGACCCGTCCGACGTCGGCCACCAAGCGGTGGCGGCTCGTGACGGTCGTCGAGAAGGCCAAGTAACCGAACACGCAATCGGAGCGCCAGCGAGGATTGCCTGTGGTCGGAACGACCAGGGCAGCCGCGCAGAGCGCGACGAGGTCGGATACTCTGGACGACTGGCGCGCCCCCCGGGTGCGCGCCGCATCCCGGTACCCGTGCTTCGGACGCACCGGCGGCCACCGCCGCCGGTGCGTCCGCACGCGAGTGCCGGACAGCCGGTTCACCGAACCGGCCCGGCTGTCACAACAAAGATTTGGGAGTAGGGACGTGATCCAGCAGGAGTCGCGGCTGCGAGTCGCCGACAACACCGGAGCAAAGGAGATCCTCTGCATCCGGGTGCTCGGCGGTTCCGGGCGACGCTACGCGGGCATCGGCGACGTCATCGTCGGCACCGTGAAGGACGCGCTGCCCGGTGCCGGCGTCAAGAAGGGCGACGTGGTCAAGGCCGTCATCGTCCGCACGGTGAAGGAGCGCCGTCGTCCTGACGGTTCCTACATCCGCTTCGACGAGAACGCCGCGGTCATCATCCGCGACAGCGGCGACCCGCGCGGGACGCGCATCTTCGGGCCGGTCGGCCGGGAACTGCGCGACAAGCGCTTCATGCGGATCATCTCGCTCGCACCGGAGGTGCTGTGAACATGGCTGACAACAGCCGCGCCAAGGCGCCGTCGATGAAGGTCAAGAAGGGTGACACCGTGGTCGTCCTGTCCGGCAAGGACAGGGGCGCCAAGGGTCGCGTCATCGCTGCGTTCCCCAAGCTCCAGCGGGTGCTGGTCGAGGGTGTGGGCCGCGTGAAGAAGCACACCCGCATCAGCTCCAACCAGCGCGGCGCCCAGCAGGGCGGGATCGTCACGCAGGAGGCGCCCATCCACGTGAGCAACGTGATGGTGATCGACTCCGAGGACAAGCCCACCCGCGTCGGCTACCGCAAGGACGACAACGGCCGCAGCGTCCGCGTCTCGCGGCGAACCGGTAAGGACCTCTGAACGTCATGAGCGCACCCACGCGCGAGCTGCCCCGCATGCTCGCCCACTACCGCGAGACCATCGCACCGGCGCTGCAGTCGGAGTTCAACTACGACAACGTCATGCAGATCCCGCGCCTGACGAAGATCGTCGTCAACATGGGCGTCGGCGAGGCCACCCGCGACGCCAAGCTGATGGACGGCGCCGTCCGCGACCTGACCGCGATCACCGGTCAGAAGCCGGCCGTCGTCCGGGCCCGCAAGTCCATCGCGCAGTTCAAGCTGCGCGAGGGCATGCCGATCGGCGCCAAGGTGACCCTGCGCGGCGACCGGATGTGGGAGTTCCTGGACCGGCTGCTGTCGCTGGCCCTGCCCCGTATCCGCGACTTCCGCGGCCTGAACTCCAAGCAGTTCGACGGCCACGGGAACTACACCTTCGGCCTCAACGAGCAGTCGATGTTCCGCGAGATCGACGTCGACAAGATCGATCGGCAGCGCGGCATGGACATCACGCTGGTCACCACCGCCTCGACCGACGACGAGGGGCGTGAGCTGCTCCGCCAGCTCGGCTTCCCCTTCGCCGGCTCGCCCGTCGTGACCACCACCCGCTGAGCCGGTAGGAGAAACCAATGGCCAAGAAGGCTCTGATCGAGAAGGCGAACCGCAAGCCCAAGTTCGCCGTCCGTGGCTACACCCGCTGCCAGCGGTGCGGTCGCCCGCACTCGGTGTTCCGCAAGTTCGGCCTCTGCCGGATCTGCCTGCGGGAGATGGCCCACGCCGGGGAGCTCCCGGGCGTGCGCAAGTCCAGCTGGTAAGTCATTCCATCCGGCCGTGGCGCTCGCCCCGGCCGCACCACAGCACCACCGTTCGCCGACAGGCCCACGACCACCGGACAAGCCCGGGAAACGTGCGGAACCGCGGCGAGAAAGGCACCACATTCCATGACGATGACCGACCCGATCGCGGACATGCTGACGCGCCTGCGGAACGCCAACCAGGCGTATCACGACTCGGCGGCCATGCCGTCCTCGAAGCTCAAGACGCACATCGCCGAGATCCTCCAGCAGGAGGGTTACATCGCCGGCTGGACCGTCAACGACATCGAGAAGGACGGCAGCACCTTCAAGCAGCTGGTCGTCGACCTGAAGTACGGCCCCAACCGTGAGCGGAGCATCGCCGGCGTCCGGCGCGTCTCCAAGCCCGGTCTGCGGGTGTACGCCAAGTCCACCGCGCTGCCCAAGGTGCTCGGCGGGCTCGGCGTGGCGATCATCTCGACCTCCACCGGGCTGCTCACCGACAAGCAGGCGAACAAGAAGGGCGTGGGTGGGGAAGTCCTCGCCTACGTCTGGTAAGGGAGCAGCGAAGATGTCACGGATCGGACGACTCCCGATCGCTGTGCCCGGTGGTGTGGACATCGCCATCGACGGCCAGACGGTCAACGTCAAGGGCCCCAAGGGCTCGCTGAGCCACACCGTCGCGGCGCCCATCACGGTCGAGCGCGACGAGGACGGCACGCTGCGGGTGCAGCGTCCCAACGACGAGCGTCAGAACCGCGCCCTGCACGGGCTGTCGCGGACGCTCATCGCCAACATGATCACCGGCGTCACCGAGGGCTACACCAAGACCCTGGAGATCGTCGGTGTCGGTTACCGCGTCCAGGCGCGTGGCTCGGACCTCGAGTTCGCCCTGGGCTTCAGCCACCCGGTGCCGGTGAAGGCCCCCGAGGGGATCACCTTCACGGTCGAGGCCCCCACCCGCCTGCGGGTGACGGGGATCGACAAGCAGCAGGTCGGCGAGGTCGCCGCCAAGATCCGCAAGATCCGCAAGCCCGACCCGTACAAGGGCAAGGGCGTGCGGTATCAGGGCGAGGTCGTCAAGCGCAAGGTCGGGAAGACGGGCAAGTGATGGCTCAGGCGAAGACAGAGAAGGGCGCCGGGGGCCACAAGCCCGTCGGCACCGACATCAGCACGGCTCGCCGGGTCTCACGGCTGCGCCGTCACAACCGGCTGCGCAAGCGGGTCTCCGGCACGCCGGAGCGTCCGCGCCTGGTGGTCAAGCGCAGCTCGCGGCACATCCACGTGCAGCTCGTCGACGACACCGTCGGCCGCACGCTGGCCAACGCGTCCACCATGGATGCCGGCCTGCGCGGTGCCGAGGGCGACAAGTCCGCCCTGGCCCGCCAGGTGGGCGCCCTGATCGCCGAGCGCGCGAAGGCGGCCGGCATCTCCGCGGTCGTGTTCGACCGCGGCGGCAACCGGTACGCCGGGCGGATCGCCGCTCTGGCCGACGGTGCCCGCGAGGGCGGGCTGGACTTCTGATGAGCAGCAACAGCACGACCAAGCAGATCGAGAGGGACGTCTGATGCCAGGACCACAGCGACGCGGCGGTGGCGCCGGTGGCGCCGGCGGCGCCGGCGGTGCCGGCGGCGGTAACGACCGCCGCGACCGTCGTGACGGCGGTCGGGGCCCGGGTGGCGCACCCGCCGAGAAGAGCAACTACATCGAGCGCGTGGTCGCCATCAACCGCGTGTCCAAGGTCGTCAAGGGTGGTCGACGCTTCAGCTTCACCGCCCTGGTGATCGTGGGCGACGGCGACGGCAAGGTCGGCGTCGGCTACGGCAAGGCCAAGGAGGTGCCCGCGGCGATCGCCAAGGGCGTCGAGGAGGCCAAGAAGCACTTCTACAACGTGCCGCGCATCGCCAGCACCATCCCGCACCCCGTGCAGGGTGAGGCGGCGGCCGGTGTGGTGCTGCTCAAGCCGGCCAGCCCCGGTACCGGTGTCATCGCCGGTGGGCCGGTGCGTGCCGTGCTCGAGTGCGCCGGGATCCACGACGTGCTCTCCAAGAGCCTCGGTTCGTCGAACCCGATCAACATCGTGCACGCCACGATGCAGGCGCTGAAGGACCTCGTCCGCCCCGAGGAGATCGCGGCCCGCCGTGGCCTGCCCCTCGAGGACGTCGCCCCGGCCGCCATGCTCCGTGCGCGTGCGGGTCAGGGGGTCTGAGATGGCACAGCTGAAGGTCACCCAGATCCGGTCGTCGATCGGCAACAAGAAGAACCAGCGGGAGACGCTGCGCTCGCTGGGGCTCAAGCGGATCCACGACTCGGTCGTGCAGGAGGACCGTCCCGAGATCCGCGGGATGGTCGCGACGGTGCCGCACCTCGTGCGCGTCGAGGAAGTCTGAGGAAAGACTCGCTATGACACTGAAAGTTCACCACCTGCGTCCGGCCCCCGGCGCCCACACCCCGAAGACCCGCGTGGGTCGCGGTGAGGGCTCCAAGGGCAAGACCGCCGGTCGCGGAACCAAGGGCACCGGCGCCCGGGGCAACACCTCGGCCCGCTTCGAGGGTGGGCAGACCCCGCTGCACATGCGGCTGCCCAAGCTCTCGGGGTTCAAGAGCCCGAACAAGGTCGTCTTCCAGGTCGTCAACCTGGACCGGATCGCGGCGCTGTTCCCGCAGGGCGGGTCGATCGACCCGGACGCGCTGGTCCAGGCCGGCGCCGTCCGCCGGGGCCAGCCGGTCAAGGTGCTCGGCACCGGCGATCTGGGCGGCGTGAAGGTCGACGTCCACGCGCACGCCTTCTCCACGTCCGCGGCCGAGAAGATCGGCGCGGCCGGGGGCAGTACCACCCGCATCTGACGGCAGACGACCCCCGGGGCGCTCCTCGATTCCGAGGGACCGCGCCCCGGGGGTCCTCTGCTGCCCGGCCCGGAGAAGACCCGGGCCGGGACCGTCCAAGGGCGGGACAGGCCGAGCCACGCCCCTCAATCACGGGTGCTGAACCGGTAAGTCCCCGTCCGTTGCTAACCTCACACGACCGATCAGGGGAGGGCACGTGCTGCAGGCGTTCGCCGCGGCGTTCCGGACGCCAGACCTCCGGCGCAAGCTGCTGTTCTCCCTCGCGATCATCGCCGTCTACCGGCTGGGGGCCTCCGTGCCCGGCCCGGGTGTCTCGGTCCGGGCGATCAACAGCTGCCTCGAGCTGGCCCAGGCCTCCGACCAGCGGGACATCTACTCGCTGGTGAACCTGTTCTCCGGTGGGGCGCTGCTCCGGCTCTCCGTCTTCGCGCTCGGGATCATGCCGTACATCACGGCGAGCATCATCGTGCAGCTCCTGGTCGTGGTCATCCCGCGGTTCGAGCAGCTGAAGAAGGAAGGGCAGTCGGGCCAGGCGAAGCTGACCCAGTACACCCGGTACCTGACGATCGCCCTGGCGGTCCTGCAGAGCACCGGCATCATCGCCCTGGCGCGCAGCGGCCAGCTGTTCCCGAACTGCCCCGAGTCGATCATCCCGTCGGACTCCGTGTGGTCGACGGTGGTGCTCGTCGTCGCCCTCACCGCCGGCACGGCCCTGATCATGTGGCTCGGCGAGCTCCTGACCGAGAAGGGGATCGGCAACGGCATGTCCGTGCTGATCTTCACCTCGATCGCCGCGCGCATCCCCGCCGAGGGCGGCTCGATCCTGCAGACCCGCGGCGGGCTCGTCTTCGCCGTCGTCTGCGTGATCGCGGTGGTCATCATCGGCACCGTCGTCTACGTGGAGCAGGCCCAGCGCCGGATCCCGGTGCAGTACGCCAAGCGCATGGTCGGCCGCCGGATGTACGGCGGGACGTCGACGTACCTGCCGCTGAAGGTCAACCAGGCCGGCGTCATCCCGGTCATCTTCGCTTCGTCGCTGCTCTACCTGCCCCAGCTGATCACCCAGCTCCAGGGCAACGAGACCGGGGGCGTGCGGCAGTTCTTCGAGACCTACGTCATCGACCAGAGCAGCCCCGTGCACGTGGCGCTCTACTTCGGGTTGATCGTGTTCTTCACGTACTTCTACGTGTCGATCACCTTCAATCCCGAGGAGCGCGCCGACGACATGAAGCGCTACGGCGGCTTCATTCCCGGCATCCGTCCCGGCCGGCCCACCGCTGAGTACCTGCAGTACGTACTCTCCCGGATCACCCTGCCGGGATCGATCTACCTGGGTCTGGTGGCCGTGCTGCCGAACCTGTTCCTGTCGATCACGCAGCCGGGCCAGAACCAGAACTTCCCGTTCGGCGGGACCGCGGTGCTCATCATGGTCGGAGTGGGGTTGGAGACGGTGAAGCAGATCGAGACGCAGCTCAATCAGCGCAACTACGAAGGGTTCCTGAAGTAGTGCGCGTCGTCCTGCTGGGCCCCCCCGGAGCGGGCAAGGGCACCCAGGCGCAGATCATCGCCGGCCAGCTCGGCGTGCCCGCCATCTCCACGGGCGACATCTTCAGGGCCAACGTGAGCGGACAGACCGAGCTGGGCCGGAAGGCCAAGGCGTACATGGACGCCGGCGACCTCGTCCCCGACGAGATCACCGTCGCCATGGTCCGGGACCGGCTCGCCGAGCCCGACGCCAAGGCGGGGTTCCTGCTCGACGGGTTCCCCCGGACCATCGCGCAGGCCGAGCAGCTGGCGTCGTCCCTGGCCGAGCTGGGCAACAAGCTGGACCGCGTCCTCGAGCTCGTGGTCGACGAGGACGAGCTCGTGCGGCGGCTGTCCGGGCGGCGGATGCTGGTGGACGGGCAGATGGTCCAGCGCGACGACGACAAGCCCGAGACCGTCCGGCACCGCCTGGAGGTCTACCGGGAACAGACGGCGCCGCTCTCCGGGTTCTACGAGTCCGAGGGCCTGCTGTCGCGGATCGACGCGATCGGCGAGGTCGAGGTCGTCACCGGCCGCGCGATGCAGGCGCTGGGCGCGGCCGACCCGGAACAGCCCACCCAGGGCTGACGGACGGCGAGAGTGCGATGACGGCCGAGATCCTGAGCCGGCTCCCGCTGCTCGCGAAGTGGAGTGGACGCATGATCCAGATCAAGACACCGCAGGAGATCGAACTCATGCGGGCCTCGGGGTTGGTGACCGCGGGCGCCATCGCCGCGGTGAAGGCCGCCGTCCGCCCCGGGGTCAGCACCGGCGAGCTGGACGCGATCGCGGAGGACCACATCCGCTCGAAGGGCGCGGTGCCCAACTTCCTCGGCTACCACGGGTTCACCGGCACCATCTGCGCGTCGGTCAACCACGAGATCGTGCACGGGATCCCCAGCCCCGAGCGCCGGCTGGTCGAGGGGGACAACATCTCCATCGACTGCGGCGCGATCCTCAAGGGCTGGCACAGCGACTCCGCCGTCACGGTGACGGTCGGAGAGCCGTCGCCGGAGGACGCCGCATTGCTCGAGGTGACCGAACGCTCGATGTGGGCCGGGCTCGCCCGTGCGCTCGCCGGGGGCCGGCTCACCGACATCAGCGCGGCCGTCGGCGAGACCATCAGCGCCGAGGCGCACCCCTACGGCATCGTCGACAACTACGGCGGCCACGGCATCGGCACCGAGATGCACCAGGACCCGCACGTGCTGAACTACGGTCGCCCGGGCCGCGGTCCGAAGCTCGTGCCGGGACTGGCGCTGGCGATCGAGCCCATGGTGACCGTCGGCGATCCCACGACGGTCGAGCTCGAGGACGGCTGGACCGTCGTCACCAAGGACGGCTCCCGGGCCGCGCACTTCGAGCACACCGTGGCCATCACGCCCGAGGGCCCGTGGGTCCTCACGGCCGAGGACGGCGGGGTCGCGGGCCTGGCCCCGTACGGCGTCACGCCGCGCACCTGACCGCTGCGCGTGCCCCGTCTCACGGAGGACCGGTTTGGTGGCCCCCGTTCCGCCGGGGTAGAGTGACCGATGGCGTTCGCGCCGTCCCGTCGCCGTGCTGTGGCCGCATGACCCGGGACGCCCTCGCGAGAGCGTCTGCACCACCTGTTCTGCAATCACCGAGTGTGTCCGTCGGGGTTCCCCCGTGGGCGCAGGAGGACACCGGCATCACCGAGTCAGGGAGCGCGTAAAGGGCATGGCGAAGAAGGACGGGGCCATCGAGGTCGAAGGTCGCGTCGTCGAGCCGCTGCCCAATGCGATGTTCCGGGTGGAGCTGGAGAACGGGCACCGGGTGCTCGCCCACATCAGCGGCAAGATGCGTCAGCACTACATCCGCATCCTGCCGGAGGACCGCGTGGTCGTGGAGCTCTCGCCCTACGACCTGACCCGCGGCCGCATCGTCTACCGCTACAAGTAACCGCCCGCTCCGCGGCTGCCCACCGGCAGAACCCGCGGTCGGCACACGATCGACAGGAATGAGGGGCGGCACCGCGTGAAGGTCCAGCCGTCGGTGAAGAAGATCTGCGACAAGTGCAAGGTGATCCGCCGGCACGGCCGGGTCATGGTCATCTGCGACAACGCCCGGCACAAGCAGCGCCAGGGCTGAGGGAGTACCAGAACATGGCACGACTGGCCGGCGTCGACCTGCCCCGCGAGAAGCGGATGGAGATCGCGCTCACCTACATCTATGGCATCGGCAAGCACCACGCCAAGGAGACCCTGGCCGCGACGGGCGTCAGCCCCGACCTGCGCGCCAAGGACCTCACGGACGAGGACCTGCTGAAGCTCCGTGACTACATCGACGAGCACTTCCGCGTCGAGGGCGACCTGCGCCGCGAGGTCGCGGGCGACATCCGCCGCAAGGTGGAGATCGGCTGCTACCAGGGCCTGCGTCACCGTCGTGGACTGCCCGTCCACGGCCAGCGCACCAAGACCAATGCGCGCTCGAGCAAGGGCCCGCGCAAGACCATCGCCGGCAAGAAGAAGGCCGGCAAGAAGTAAACGCACGGGGGGACTCCGTCCCCCCGTGGACCCCCCGGCGTCGGTCACCTCCCGCGTGCCCGCCGGGTCCCTCAAGGCCACGAACGATCAAGGATCCGGAGAGACATGCCTCCCAGGGCTCGCACTGCGGCCGGCGCCAAGAAGGTGCGCCGCAAGGAGAAGAAGAACGTCGCCCACGGCGCCGCGCACATCAAGAGCACGTTCAACAACACGATCGTGTCGATCACCGACCCCATGGGCAACGTGATCAGCTGGGCGTCCGCCGGCCACGTCGGCTTCAAGGGCTCGCGCAAGTCCACGCCGTTCGCGGCGCAGATGGCTGCCGAGAGCGCCGCGCGCAAGGCCCAGGAGCACGGCATGCGCAAGGTCGACGTCTTCGTGAAGGGCCCGGGCTCGGGTCGCGAGACGGCCATCCGGTCCCTGCAGGCCACGGGCCTCGAGGTCGGCCAGATCCAGGACGTGACGCCGCAGCCGCACAACGGCTGCCGCCCCAAGAAGCGCCGCCGGGTCTGACCGGTCACTGACGAGACGAAACAGGAGTATTTGACGTGGCCCGTTACACCGGAGCCGATTGCCGCCTCTGCCGGCGCGAGAAGATGAAGCTGTTCCTCAAGGGCAGCAAGTGCGAGTCCCCGAAGTGCCCGATCGAGATCCGGCCCTACCCGCCGGGCGAGCACGGCCGTGGCCGCACCAAGGACAGCGAGTACCTGCTCCAGCTTCGTGAGAAGCAGAAGGCCCGCCGCATCTACGGCGTCCTCGAGAAGCAGTTCCGCGGTTACTACGAAGAGGCCAACCGCAAGACCGGCAAGACCGGTGAGGTCCTGCTGCAGATCCTCGAGTCGCGCCTCGACAACGTGGTCTACCGGGCCGGCTTCGCCGAGTCCCGCGACATGGCCCGCCAGCTGGTGCGCCACGGCCACATCCGGGTCAACGGCCGCAAGGTCGACATCCCGTCCTTCCGCGTGAGCGCGAACGACATCGTCGAGGTGGCCGAGAAGTCCCGCACGATGCTGCCGTTCGAGATCGCCCAGGCGAAGGCCGGCGAGCGTCCCGTCCCCGCGTGGCTCGAGGTCATCAGCAGCCAGCTGCGCGTGCTCGTCCACAGCATCCCGGCCCGCCAGGTGATCGACACCCCGGTCCAGGAGCAGCTGATCGTGGAGCTCTACTCCAAGTAGGCAGCACGACCCCTGCGGCCGAAATGGCCATTTCGGCCGCAGGGGGCACCACCGGCCCCGGCGGGCGGACAGATGCCCGCCGGAGCCTGTACCACCCACCTCACGGCGTCATATGGCGGTCGCCGGAGGACCTGAAGGAGAACCACCATGCTCATCGCACAGCGCCCCAGCCTCACCGAAGAGACGATCACCGAGTCCCGCTCGCGGTTCGTCATCGAGCCCCTCGAGCCCGGCTTCGGTTACACGCTCGGCAACTCCCTGCGCCGCACGCTCCTGTCCTCGATCCCCGGCGCTGCTGTCACCAGCATCCGCATCGAGGGCACCCTGCACGAGTTCACCACCGTGCCGGGCGTCAAGGAGGACGTCACCGAGATCATCCTGAACCTCAAGGGCCTGGTCGTCAGCTCCGACTCCGACGAGCCGGTGACGATGTACCTGCGCAAGCAGGGCCCGGGTGAGGTCACCGCCGCCGACATCGCGCCCCCGGCCGGTGTCGAGGTGCACAACCCCGACCTGCACATCGCCACGCTGAACGGCAAGGGCCGGCTCGAGATCGAGCTGGTCGTCGAGCGTGGCCGTGGCTACGTCCCGGCGCCGCAGAACAAGCAGCCCGGCCAGGAGATCGGCCGGATCCCGGTCGACTCGATCTACTCGCCGGTCCTCAAGGTCACCTACGCCGTCGAGGCCACCCGTGTCGAGCAGCGCACCGACTTCGACCGCCTCGTCGTCGACGTCGAGACCAAGCCGTCGATCGTCCCCAGGGACGCCATCGCCAGCGCCGGCTCGACCCTCGTGGAGCTGTTCGGCCTGCTGCGCGAGCTGAACGTCGACGCCGAGGGCATCGAGGTCGGCCCCAGCCCGGCCGAGGCCGCCGACATCGCGAACTTCTCGATGCCGATCGAGGACATGGACCTCACCGTCCGGTCCTACAACTGCCTCAAGCGCGAGGGCGTGCACACCGTCGGGGAGCTCGTCACCCGCTCGGAGGCCGACCTGCTCGACATCCGCAACTTCGGCGCGAAGTCGATCGACGAGGTCAAGATGAAGCTGGCGGCCATGGGCCTCGCGCTCAAGGACAGCCCGCCCGGGTTCATCCCCACCTCGATCGAGAGCTACGACGAGGGCTACGAGACCGACGCGTACCAGGGCACCACCGAGTACGCCGACGTCGAGTACAGCGACGCATCCTTCCAGGAGACCGAGCAGCTCTGACCCGGATCGCACCGGACGGTGGGGCCACCCGCCGTCCGGTGCGCCGGTCCGGCCAGCCACACTGGCCTGCACCACCAACGTTCGTGCACCACCGACGCTTTGCACCACGGATGCAGCCGAGCGCGCCCCGCCCGGCGGCCTGAGGAAGGACCGACATGCCCACCCCCACCAAGGGTCCCCGTCTCGGCGGCGGCCCCGCGCACGAGCGGCTGATGCTGGCCAACCTGGCCACCTCGCTGTTCGAGCACGGGCGGATCACCACGACCGAGGCGAAGGCCAAGCGGCTGCGTCCGCTGGCCGAGAAGCTCGTCACCTTCGCCAAGCGCGGTGACCTGCACGCCCGTCGCCAGGTGATGACGACCATCCGTGACAAGAACGTCGTCCACACGCTCTTCGCGGAGATCGGCCCCCGGTTCGAGAACCGTCCCGGCGGCTACACGCGGATCACCAAGGTGGGTCCCCGCAAGGGCGACAACGCCCCCATGGCGGTCATCGAGCTGGTCGAGGCGCTGACCGTCTCGCAGCAGGCCGTCGGCGAGGCAGAGCGCGCCCGGGGCACGAAGTTCGCCGCCGGTGCCGGTGCGTCCGCCGCCGCCGGTGAGGTCACGGCGGATGCCGTCGAGGCGCCCGCCGCCGGCGACGACGACGCGCAGGAGATCGTCACCGACGTCTTCACCCCCGACGGTGAGCGCCAGGACGACGGCGACGTCGACCGGGAGCCGACCGCGCAGCACGGCGTGGTCGTCGAGGGCGACAACGTCTCGCCCGAGCTCGCCGACGCGGCCGCCGCCGAGGTGAACGCCGCGGAGACCGGCGACGCCGCCACCGAGAGCCTCAACGCTCCCGGCGGCGACGCAGCGCCGGACCCCAAGTAGGACCGCTGAGCGCCCGCCCCACGGGTGCCGAGGCCACGATGCCGCACCCGGACGAGCCCGCCCCCGATCACGGGGGCGGGCTCGTCCGTCTTCGGCTGTCCATCAGCTACGACGGCACCGCCCTGCACGGGTGGGCGCGGCAGCCGGGCCAGCGCACGGTCCAGGGCGAGCTGGAGCAGGCCCTCAGCATGGTGCTGCGCTGCCCGGTCGACCTCACCGTGGCCGGGCGTACGGACGCCGGGGTGCACGCCACGGGCCAGGTGGCGCACTGCGACGTCCCGCGGGAGCTGTGGGAGGAGCAGGGCACCCGGCTGGTCCGCCGGCTGCGCGGGGTGCTCCCGCCCGACATCGCCGTCCCGGCGGTCGTCGCGGCGCACCCCGACTTCGACGCCCGGTTCGCGGCGCTCGCCCGGCACTACGTCTACCGGCTCACCGACGTCCCCTGGGGCCCGCCGCCGCTCCGCCGGGCCGATGTCGTGGGCTGGCCGCGGGCGCTGGACGCCGGTGCGATGGCCGCCGCGGCCGCCGTGCTGCTCGGGGAGAACGACTTCGCCGCCTTCTGCCGCCGCCGTGAGGGCGCGACCACCATCCGGACGCTCCTGGCGCTGGACGTCGAGCGCCACGGCGACCTGATCACCATCGCCGCCTCGGCGGACGCCTTCTGCCATTCGATGGTGCGCAGCCTCGTGGGTGCCCTGTCGGCGGTGGGAGAGGGACGCCGGACGCCCGAGTGGCCGGCCGCGCTGCTGACCCGCACGGAGCGGTCCAGCGAGGTCCCGGTGGCGCCGGCCGGTGGGCTGACCCTGGTGCGCGTCGACTATCCGCCGGACGACGGACTCGGCGCCCGCACATCGGTGACCCGAGCCCGGCGCAGCTGAATCAGGGGAGGTCGGCGACGGCCTTCTCGATCGGCGTCGTCCCGCTGACGACGTCCAGCACCGAGCCCGGCCGGGGCGAGTCCAGCAGGGCGAGCATCACGGCGGCCACGTCGTCCCGGGAGATCTCACCCAGGCCCAGGTCCCGGCCCAGGGTGACCAGGCCGGTGCCCGGGTCCTCGGTGAGCTGCGCCGGGCGCAGCACGGTGAGGTCGACCGCCGGCCGCTGGCGGACGCCGTCCTCGGCGGCCAGCTTGGCCTTCAGGTAGGCGTGGAAGACGTCGTCGATGCCCTCGGGACGGCGTCCCTCCGCGACGGCCTCGACGCCCATGGACGACATCAGCAGATAGGGCCGCACGGAGGCCTGCTCGGCCGCGTCGGCGAGCAGGAGGGCCGCGGCCCGGTCCGCCTCGTCCTTGTGCGGCGTGCTGCCCGCCGGCTCGGCACCCGCGGCGAAGACCACCACGTCGGCATTGACCACGAAGGCCGCCAGGTGGTCGACGGCGGTGTCTTCCAGGTCGAGCACGACGAGATCAGCGGCGTCCGAGGAGAGCTCCGCCTCGTGCTCCGGCGTCGGCACGATCCCGACGACGGAGTCGCCGCGGGCGCAGAGCAGCCGCCCGAGCCGGCGGCCCACCCGGCCATGGGCCCCTGCGATCACGACGCGCATCCCCGAAAACTACCCCGGCCCGGGGCCTGCCAGCAGCCGGGCGCGAGCGAGATCGGCCGGGGTATCGCAATCGGTCCAGGGTGGGGGTTCACCGGGGCGCGATTCCGCGTGCCACCTGCGCACGGACAGCGGGGCGAGCGCGCGGCGCAGGGAGGTCGGCCCCGCGACGTCGGCGACCGCCGCCCGCAGCGCCGCCGTCCGCCAGATCCCGAGCAGGTACTGGTCGCGGCCCGCGTCGTCGACGACGAGGATCCCGTCGCCGGTGAGCCGCGTCCGCAGCTCCTCGATCAGGGACGGCGGCACGAACGGCAGGTCCCCGGCGAGCACGGCCACGACGTCGGTGTCGACCGCCGCGAGCCCCGCCCGCAGGGCGGCGACGGGGCCGCCGCCGGGAGGGTGCTCACGCACGAGCAGCACGTCCGGCGGCACGGGCTGCGGAGGGCCGACGACGACCCGCTGGGCCGCGTCGGCCACCGCATCGAGGACGGCCGCCAGGATGCTGCGGCCCCCGACCTCCAGTTGGGGCTTGGCCTGACCGCCGAGCCGGGCCGCCCGCCCCCCGGCCGGCACCACCGCGGCGTAGGGCGGCAGGTCCGGCGGCATGCGCAGACCGTACGGCCGCCGGGCGTGGGTACCGTCCTCCCGTGGGACGAGTGACCAGCCGCACGCCGGTGCTGCGCATCCGGGGACCGGTGCGCACCACGCGCCCCGACACCGTCGCCGCGGAGGAGCCACTGGAGATCCGGCTGGGCGGCACGCCGCTGGCGGTCACGATGCGCACCCCGGGACACGACTTCGACCTCGTGCACGGCTTCCTCGCCACCGAGGGGGTCATCACCGGGCCGGACGACGTGCTGGGCCTGCGGTACTGCGACTCGGTGGACGCCGAGGGCCGCAACACCTACAACGTGGTGGACGTCGACCTGGCGCCCGGCGTCGAGGCACCGGACACCGCGCTGGACCGGAACTTCTACACGTCGAGCTCCTGCGGCGTCTGCGGCAAGGCGAGCATCGACGCCATCCGCACGAAGACGGTCTTCGACGTCGCGGGTGACGACGTCCGGCTGCCCCTGGAGGTGCTGCTCGCCCTGCCGGACCGGCTGCGCGCCGAGCAGGAGGTGTTCGAGAAGACCGGCGGGCTGCACGCCGCGGGGCTGTTCACCGCCACCGGGGAATTGGTGGCGTTGCGGGAGGACGTCGGCCGGCACAACGCCGTGGACAAGGTCATCGGCGACGGCGTGCGCGAGGGCCGGCTGCCACTGTCGGGATGCGTGCTCATGGTGAGCGGCCGGGCGAGCTTCGAGCTGACGCAGAAGGCGGCGATGGCCGGCATCCCGGTGCTCGCCGCCGTCTCCGCGCCGTCGTCCCTGGCCGTGGAGCTGGCCCGCGAGGTGGGCATCACCCTGATCGGGTTCCTGCGCGGCGACGGCTGCAACGTCTACACCCACCAGGAGCGGCTGGAGATCCCGACCACGGCCTGACGAAAGCCGCCCTGCGAGGCGGTGGGAGGAGTGGGGGCCGGAGGCTCCCCGACGAACGCCGGGATGGGCTCCACGCAGCTGGGGACGGCACGTTGCAGCGGTGGGGTGCGGAGGACCGCGATGTCACAGCGGTGCGGTCCGGAGGACCGCGATGTCACAGCTCAGAAGACCAGGCAGAACGGGTGGCCGGCCGGGTCGGCGAACACCCGGAATCCCTCGTCCGAGGCGTCGTGGAGCCGGCTGGCCCCGAGCGCCACCACCGCGCGCTCGCCCGCCTCGACGTCGTCGACCCGGATGTCGACGTGCAGTTGCTGGGGGTGCCCGGGGTCCGGCCAGACGGGCGGCAGGTACGGCGACGCGCGCTGGAAGGCGAGCTCCCGCCAGCCGACGTCGCGGCCGATGACCACCCAGGCGCCGTCGCCGTCGTCCTCGTTGACCCGCATGCCGAGCACCTCGGCGTAGAACGCGGCGAGCGCGCGCGGGTCCGGGCAGTCGAAGACCGTCTTCTCGAGCCGTCCGATCACGGCGTCAATGGTCGCCGCCGCGCAGCTGGCTGACCACGTGGGGGAGGAGCGGGCCGAGCACCGCCAGCCCGTCGCGCACCCCGCCCGTCGAACCGGGCAGATTGACGATCAGCGTGCGCGCGGCCATCCCGGCGAGGCCGCGGGACAGCACCGCCGTCGGGACTCCGTTCTCGGCGCCGTACCGGCGGACGGCCTCGGCCAGGCCCGGCGCCTCGCGCTCGAGCACCCGCCGGGTGGCCTCCGGTGTGACGTCGGTCGGAGACAGGCCGGTGCCGCCCGTGGTGAGGACGACGTCGAACCCGAGGTCCACCGCGTTCGCGAGCACCGCCTTCAGTTCGTCGACGTCATCGGGGCGCACGTGCGGGCCTTCGACGGTGAACCCGAGCTCCCGCAGTCCCGCGGCGAGCGCCTGCCCGCTGCGGTCCTCGTAGACGCCGGCGGCGGCGCGGTTGGACGCGGTGACGACCAGCGCGCGGGCGTCGTCGGGCAGCTCGCTCATCGCGTCCAGTCCCCGCTCTTGCCGCCGGACTTGGTCAGCAGCCGGATGTCGGTGATGGCAGCGCGGGGGTCGACGGACTTGACCATGTCGATCATCGTCAGCCCGGCGACGGCGACCGAGGTGAGCGCCTCCATCTCCACCCCGGTGCGGTCGGCCGTGCGGGCGGTGGCGGTGATCTCGACGGCGTCGTCGGTGACCTCGAGGTCGACGGTGACCCCGTGCAGCGCGATCGGATGGCACAGCGGCACCAGGTCCGGCGTCCGTTTGGCGCCCGCGATGCCGGCGATGCGGGCGACGGCGACCGCGTCCCCCTTCGGCACCCCGCTGCCCCGGAGCAGCGCGACGACCTCCGGGCTGACCAGCACCCGGCCGGCCGCCGTCGCGACCCGTGCGGTGACCGGCTTCGCGCTGACGTCCACCATCCGGGCGGCGCCGGTCTCGTCCACGTGCGTGAGGCGGGGCTCTTTCACTGGAGGGCTCCTTCGATCAGCACGACGTCGACGTCGGCGCCGGCAGGGAGGTCGGTGACGACCTCGGGGACGACGACCAGGCAGTTCGCCCGGGAGAGGTGCGCGACCAGGTGGGAGCCGGGACCGCCGACCTGGGAGACCAGGCCGCCGTCGTAGCGGCCCCGCAGGAACTGGCGGCGGCCGGCGGGCGAGCGCAGCGGGCCGGTCAGCCGGGCGGGCACGTGCAGGCGGTCGGGGGAGGCGTACCCCATCGCCCGCCGGAGCGCCGGCCGGACGAACACCTCGAAGGAGACGAAGGCGCTGACCGGGTTGCCCGGCAGTGTGACCACGGGGACGCCGTCGACGGTGCCGGCGCCCTGCGGGCCGCCCGGCTGCATCGCGACCTTGGCGAACTCGACCGTGCCGAGGCCGCGGAAGGCGTCCTTGACCACCTCGTAGGCGCCGGCGCTGACGCCGCCGCTGGTGATCAGCAGGTCCGCCGTCGCCACCTCCGCCCGCACCGTCGCGAGGAACTGGTCGACGTCGTCGGGGACGAAGTGCAGCCGGCGGGCCTCGCCGCCGGCGTCCTCCACGGCGGCGGCGAGGAGCAGGGAGTTGGACTCGTAGATCTGCCCCGGCTGCAGTGGCCGCCCCGGCTCGACCAGCTCGCTGCCGGTGGACAGCACCAGCACGCGGGGACGGCGCCGCACCCGCAGGGTCGTGATGCCGACGGCGGCGGCCAGCCCGACCTGCGCGGCGCCCAGCGCGGCCCCCGCCGACAGGGCGACCGCGCCGGCCGGGATGTCCTCGCCCGCGGCCCGCACGTGGCTGCCGAGCGGGGGCGTGTCCCGGATCTCCACGACGTCGGTCGCCCCGTCGGTGAGCTCGACGGGGACGACGACGTCCGCGCCCGGGGGCAGCGGGGCGCCGGTCATGATGCGGTGCACGGTGCCGGGCGCCAGGGGGACGACGTCGGAGCGCCCGGCGGGGATGTCCTCGGCGACGGGCAGCCGGACCGGCGACCGCGCGGAGTCCGAGACCTCGGCCCACCGGGCGGCGTAGCCGTCCATGGCCGAGTTGTCGAAGCCGGGCAGCGCGACCTCGGCGGCGACGTCGCGGGCCAGCACCCGGCCGTGCGCGGCCGCCAGCGGGACGGACTCCTCGCCGAGGGGCCGGAGCAGCGCGGTGACCACTGCCTGGTGTTCCTCGACGGTGCGCACGCGCCCATCCTTGCCGATCGCTCCGACACGAGCCGGAAACGGCCTCCGGATAGGGTCCCGGCTCGAACGGGCGAGGCGGAGGTGGGCATGGCTGAGATCGACCGGATGCTCGAGGCGAACGAGCAGTGGGCGGAGCGGTTCCCCGGCAGCAAGCCGGTGCGGCCGGCGCGTGCGGTGGCGATCGTCGCCTGCATGGACTCCCGGATGCCGCTGTTCGGGATGCTCGGCCTCGCGGTGGGCGACGCCCACGTGATCCGCAACGCCGGTGGTGTCATCACCGAGGACACCATCCGGTCGCTGACCATCTCCCAGCACGTGCTGGGCACCCGCGAGATCCTGCTCGTGCACCACACCGAGTGCGGGCTCGAGGCGACCGACGACGTGAGTTTCGCCGACATGGTCGAGCAGGCGACCGGGCGGCGTCCGCCCTGGGCGGCCCGGGCGTTCACCGACGTCGACGCCGACGTCCGCGAGTCGATCCGGCTCATCCGGGACAGCCCGTACCTGCTGTCGCGGGAGGTCCGCGGCACCGTGTACGACGTGGGGACGGGGCACCTGCGCGAGGTCCGCTGACAGCCCCGGGAGCATCGCAGCGAGGCCGGTGCCGACAGGGAGTGAGCATCGCAGCGAGCGCCAGCGAGCGAGGAGCGGAGCGACCGCGGAGGCGCCGTGGGGCGTGGAGCGAGGAGCGGACCGGGGGCGCGGAAGCGGACCGGGAAAGGGTCCGCTGACCGTCCCCTCGGCCGCGGGAAAGTGGCCGGTCGGCGGCTGGTATCGTGGCCGACTGGCGCGTGAGCCGGCTGGTGCCGCGCGCGCTGCACCGTCTCCCGTGCTCGGTGAGGCGATCCCACCAGCCTTCCCGACGACGAAGAGGACACGAGCGCCGTGCGCACGTACACCCCCAAGCCCGGCGAGGTATCCCGGGCCTGGCATGTCATCGACGCCACCGATGTGGTGCTCGGTCGACTGGCCAGCCAGACCGCGCAGCTGCTGCGCGGCAAGCACAAGCCCCAGTACGCCCCGCACATGGACGTCGGCGACTTCGTCGTCATCGTCAACGCCGGGAAGGTCGCCCTCACGGGCTCCAAGCGGGACGACAAGGTCGCCTACCGGCACTCCGGTCACCCGGGTGGTCTGAAGACGATCAACGTCGGCGACCAGCTGCGCACGCACCCCGACCGCGTCGTCGAGCGCGCGATCAAGGGGATGCTGCCGCACAACACCCTCGGCCGGCAGATGCTCTCCAAGCTCAAGGTCTACGCAGGCCCGGAGCACCCCCACGCTGCGCAGCAGCCCCAGACCTACGAGATCAAGCAGGTGGCCCAGTGAGCGAGCTTGCGAGCGAGCCGATCAACACAGCACCGTCGGTCACGACGCCGACGAGCGCCAGCGAGGAGAGCAAGTGACCAGCCCAGCGACCGTGACCGACGCCGACGGGCGTCCGATCCAGACCGTCGGGCGACGCAAGGAAGCCATCGTCCGCGTGCGCCTGCTCCCCGGCACCGGCCAGTTCAAGCTCAACGGCCGCACCCTCGAGGAGTACTTCCCCAACAAGGTCCACCAGCAGCTCATCCGTGAGCCGTTCGTGACCCTGGAGAAGGGCGAGCAGTACGACGTCGTCGGTCTGCTCAACGGTGGCGGCGTCACCGGCCAGGCCGGTGCCCTGCGCCTCGCCATCGCGCGGGCCCTCATCGAGATCGACGTCGACGACCGGCCGGCGCTGAAGAAGGCCGGCTTCCTCACCCGTGACCCGCGGGTCAAGGAGCGCAAGAAGTACGGGCTCAAGAAGGCCCGCAAGGCGCCTCAGTACTCCAAGCGCTGACCCCTCCGTTGGGTCGCCTGTTCGGAACGGACGGCGTCCGCGGCCTGGCCAACTCCGACCTGACGCCGGAGCTGGCTCTCTCGGTCGCGCGCGCCGCCGCCGGAGTGCTCGCCGGCCGCGACGGGACCTCGCGTCCCGTCGCGGTCGTCGGCCGCGACCCCCGGGCCAGTGGCGAGATGCTCGAGGCCGCCGTGGTGGCCGGGCTGACCAGCGCCGGCGCCGAGGTGCTGCGCGCCGGCGTCGTCCCCACGCCCGCTCTCGCCTATCTCACCGGCCGGAACGACGCGGATCTCGGCGTCATGATCTCGGCCAGCCACAACCCGATGCCCGACAACGGCCTCAAGCTGTTCAGTCGCGGGGGCCACAAGCTCCCCGACGCGGTCGAGGCGGCGATCGAGCGCACCGTCGTCGCCGGCCGCTCCGGCGAGCACCGGCCCACCGGTGCCGGGATCGGCCGGGTCCGCGACCTGCCCGAGGCGGGGGAGGACTACGCCCGCCACGTCCTGTCCACCGTCGACCAGCCGCTCACCGGCCTCCGGGTCGTCGTCGACTGCGCCCACGGGGCCGCTGCGGCCACGGGACCCGACGTCTACCGGCGGGCCGGTGCCACCGTGCACGCCATCGGGGACGCACCCGACGGCTGGAACATCAACGACGGCGTGGGGTCCACCCACCTCGGCCCGCTGGCCGACACGGTCCGGGAGCAGGGCGCCGACATCGGCATCGCCCACGACGGCGACGCCGACCGGTGCCTGGCCGTCACCGCTGACGGGGACGTCGTCGACGGCGACATGATCCTGGCGATCTGCGCCCTGTCGATGCACGAGCGCGGCGCCCTCAAGGACTCGACCGTCGTGGCCACGGTGATGAGCAACCTCGGTTTCCACCACACGATGCGGGACGCCGGCATCGCGGTGCAGACGACGGCCGTCGGCGACCGCTACGTGCTCGAGGCCCTGCGCGCCCGGGGCCTGAGCCTGGGTGGCGAGCAGAGCGGCCACCTGGTGTTCCTCGACCACGCCACCACCGGCGACGGCCTGCTGACCGGCCTGGCCCTGCTCTCCCGGATGGCCGCGACCGGCGCCTCCCTGGCCGAGCTCGCCTCGGTGGTGCAGCGGCTGCCGCAGATCCTGATCAACGTGCCCGTGACCGACCGGCTCGCCGTCGCCGAGAGCGACGAGGTGGCGGAGGCGGTCAACGCGGTCGAGGAGGAGCTCGGGGACTCCGGCCGGGTGCTCCTGCGCCCGTCCGGCACGGAGCAGCTCGTGCGCGTGATGGTCGAGGCCCCGACCCAGGAGCAGGCCGACGAGGTCGCCACCCGGCTCGCGGAGGTCGTCGCGCGGGTCGGTTAGCGGGACGCGACGGGCCCTGTCGCGACACGGGTCGGTCAGCGGGACGCGACGGGCCCTGTCGCGACGAGGTGGGGCCGGAGGCCTCGCCGAGGAGTGACGCAGCGGCTCCGTGTGACAGGAGTGGGCTCCTGGTGGCGGTGTCGTGCGGAGCACGACGGTGTCCTAGACGGATCGGTCCGCCACTCCCGGTACTCTCGGCCCAATGTGCGGCATCGTGGGATATGTCGGTCCGCAGGACGCCCGGGACGTGGTTCTCGAAGGCCTCCGCCGGCTCGAGTACCGGGGCTACGACTCCGCTGGGATCGCCGTCGTCGCCGACGGTGCGCTGAGCTCGGCCAAGAAGGCCGGCAAGCTGGCGAACCTGGAGAAGGTGCTGGCCGAGCGCCCGCTGCCCGCGGCCACCATCGGCATCGGGCACACCCGGTGGGCGACGCACGGTGGCCCGACCGACCGCAACGCGCACCCGCACCTCTCGGCCGACGGCTCGGTCGCGGTGATCCACAACGGGATCATCGAGAACTTCGCCGTCCTGCGGGCCGAGTGCGAGAAGGACGGCATCGAGTTCACCTCGGAGACCGACACCGAGGTCGCGGCCCACCTGCTGGCACGGGCCTACGACGCCGCGCCCGAGGGCGAGGGCCGCCTGGCCGACGCGATGCGCACCGTCTGCCGCCGCCTGGAAGGGGCCTTCACCCTCGTCGCCACCGCGGCCGCGGAGCCGGACACCCTCGTGGCGGCCCGGCGCAGCAGCCCGCTCGTGGTCGGCATCGGGGACGGCGAGTACTTCCTCGGTTCCGACGTCGCCGCCTTCATCGCGCACACGCGCGAGGCCCGCGAGCTCGGTCAGGACCAGGTCGTCGAGATCGACCGGCACCGCGGCCTGACCGTCACGGACTTCGCCGGCGCCGAGGTCGAGCCCACCGCCTACACCGTCGACTGGGACGCCGCCGCCGCCGAGAAGGGCGGTTACGACTGGTTCATGCTCAAGGAGATCGCCGAGCAGCCGCAGGCGATCGCCGACACCCTGCTGGGCCGGCTCGGCGTCCGCGGTGAGCTCGTGCTCGACGAGGTGCGGCTCTCCGACCAGGAGCTCCGGGACATCGACAAGATCTTCGTCGTCGCCTGCGGCACGGCCTACCACGCCGGCCTGATCGCGAAGTACGCGATCGAGCACTGGACCCGCATCCCCGTCGAGGTCGAGGTGGCCAGCGAGTTCCGCTACCGCGACCCGGTGCTCGACCGGTCGACGCTGGTCGTGGTCATCAGCCAGTCGGGCGAGACCATGGACACGCTGATGGCGCTGCGGCACGCGAAGGACCAGAACGCGCGCGTCCTGGCGATCTGCAACGCGAACGGCTCGACCATCCCGCGCGAGTCCGACGCCGTGCTCTACACGCACGCCGGCCCGGAGGTCGCCGTCGCCTCGACGAAGGGCTTCCTCACCCAGCTGGTCGCCTGCTACCTCGTCGGGCTCTTCCTGGCCCAGATCCGCGGGGTGAAGTACGAGGACGAGGTGTCCGCGATCGTCGCGGACCTGCGGCGGCTGCCGGAGGCGGTCGCCCAGGTGCTCGCCGGCATGGAGCCGGTGCGCGAGCTGGCCCGCTCGCTGGCCGACGCGAACACGATCCTCTTCCTGGGCCGCCACGTCGGCTTCCCCGTGGCGCTGGAGGGGGCCCTCAAGCTCAAGGAGCTGGCCTACATCCACGCCGAGGGCTTCGCCGCGGGTGAGCTCAAGCACGGCCCCATCGCCGTCATCGACCAGGGCACGCCGGTCATCGTCATCGTGCCCTCGCCGCGCAGCCGGGAGTCGGTGCACGGCAAGGTTGTGTCCAACATCCAGGAGGTCCGCGCCCGCGGTGCCCGGACGATCGTCATCGCCGAAGAAGGCGACGAGGACGTCGTGCCGTACGCCGACCACCTGATCCGCATCCCGCGGACGCCGACACTGCTCGCGCCGGTGGTCACGACGATCCCGCTCCAGGTGCTGGCGTGCGAGATCGCCGACACCCGGGGTCTCGACGTCGACCAGCCGCGCAACCTGGCCAAGTCGGTCACCGTCGAGTAGTTCCGGCCGTCGAGTAGTTCCGGCTCCGGCACGGCAGACTGACCCGGTGATCATCGGGGTCGGGATCGACGTCGTGCCGGTGGAGCGCTTCGCCGAGTCGCTGACGCGCACACCAGGGCTGCGGGACCGGCTGTTCACCGCCGCCGAGCAGCACACACCCTCGGGGAGCAGGCGCACCGGCGAGTCGCTCGCCGCCCGCTTCGCGGCCAAGGAGGCGCTGGCCAAGGCCCTCGGCGCCCCGGGCGACCTCCACTGGCACGACGCCGAGGTGACGGTCGGCGAACACGGCCGCCCGCACCTGGAGGTCCGCGGGACGGTGGCCGGCCGGGCCGCGCAGCTCGGCGTCACCGGCTGGCACATCTCGCTCAGCCACGACGGCGGCATCGCCTCGGCGGTGGTCGTCGCGGAGGGCCTTGCTCTCGGGGCGGGACCGGCTCTGGGGTCGGGGCCGGCGCTCGGATCGGGGAGCGGCGTCGGGGCGGCGCGCGCGGACGACGCATGATCGGGCTGCACGCCGTCCAGGAGGTGCGGGCCGCCGAGGAGCCGCTGCTCGCCGCGCTGCCCGAGGGCACGCTCATGCAGCGGGCCGCCACCGGGCTGGCCACCGTGTGCCTGCGGCTGCTCGGCCCGGCCTACGGGCGTCGCGTCGTGCTGCTCGTGGGAACGGGCAACAACGGCGGTGACGCGCTGTTCGCCGGCGCCGTCCTCGCCCGCCGTGGAGTGCGGGTGACCGCGGTCCTGCTCGATCCGGACCGGGCGCACGCGGCAGGCCGCGCCGCGCTCCTGCGGGCCGGTGGCCGCGCGCTCCCCGCCGGGTCGCGCGAGGCGGCCACGGTCATCGGCCGCGCCGACCTGGTGGTGGACGGGATGCTCGGCATCGGCGGCCGGGGCGGGCTGCGCCCCGACGCCGCGGCGCTGGCCTCGGCAGCGGCGGACGGCGCGGGCATTCCGGTCGCGGTCGACGTCCCCAGCGGTGTCGACGCCGACACCGGCGCCGTGGACGGCGTGGCGTTCCCGGCTCTGCACACCGTCACCTTCGGCGCGGTCAAGCCCGGACTCGTCGTCGGGGAGGGCCGCGGGCACGCGGGTCAGGTGCACCTGGTCGACATCGGCCTCGGACCGCACCTCCCGTCGGCGACCGCGTTCGCACTGACCGACGCCGACGTCGCCGCACGGCTGGAGCCGCCGTCGGCCGGGGACGACAAGTACTCGCAGGGCGTCGTCGGCATCGTCGCCGGGTCGGCGGCCTATCCCGGTGCCGGCGTGCTCTGCACCGGGGCCGCGCTGCGCACCCGGCCCGGCCTGGTCCGCTACGCCGGGACCGCCGCCGACGGGGTGCGGGCCGCGTGGCCGGAGGCGATCGTGACCGCCGGCCGCCCGTCCGACGCCGGCCGGGTGCAGGCCTGGGTGGTCGGTCCCGGGATGGGGACGGACGACGCCGCGCGCAGCGTCCTGGCCGAGGTGCTGGCCACCGACCTGCCGGTGGTGCTCGACGCGGACGCCCTCACCATGGCCGCCGCGGAGCCGTCGCTGGTGAGGGGGCGGAGCGTCCCGACCGTGCTGACGCCGCACGACCGCGAGTTCGCCCGGTTCGGGTTCGACGTCGGCCCGGACCGGATCGGCGCGGCCCGGCGGCTGGCCGCCGACCTCGGCTGTGTCGTGCTGCTCAAGGGCGACGCCACGGTCGTCGCCGGCCCGCACGGGGGTGTCTTCGTGAACGGGACGGGCACGTCGTGGCTCGCCACGGCGGGGACCGGCGACGTGCTGGCCGGCATTCTCGGCGCCCTCCTGGCGACCGGCCTCGACGCGACCGAGGCGGCCGCGGTGGGCGCCCATCTGCACGGGCGGACGGGGCAGCTCGCCGCGGAGCGCGGACCACTGGTGGCGGGCGACCTGGTCCGGTGCCTGCCGGACGCGATCGGCCGGGTGCGCGGGGTCCCGGCGCGCCGCCTGGGAGACTCGGAGGCGTGACGAACGCACCCCCCCGCGCCGAGATCGTCGTCGACCTCGACGCGATCGCCGCCAACACGGCGGTGCTGCGGGAGCGGGTCGGCCGCCCGCTGATGGCCGTGGTCAAGGCCGACGGGTACGGCCACGGGCTGATCCCGGCCGCACGGGCGGTGCTGGCCGGCGGCGCCGACGCGCTGGGTGTCGCCGTCCTCGACGAGGCCCTCGCGCTGCGCTCGGCGGGCGTGACCGCGCCGGTGCTCGCCTGGCTGCACGGCCCCGGCACCGACTACTCGGCCGCCCTGACCGCCGACATCGAGATCTCGGTCAACGCCGACTGGGGGCTGGACGAGGTGGTCGCCGCGGCACAGGCCACCGGTCGTACGGCGCAGGTGCACCTGAAGGTCGACACGGGCCTCTCCCGGGGCGGCGCGACGCCGGCCGACTGGCCCGCGCTGGTCGCCGCGGCCGCGCGCGCGGAGGCCGAGGGGTCCGTCGCCGTCGTCGGGGTGTGGAGCCACATGGCCTACGCCGACGCGCCCACCCACCCCACGATCGGGGCGCAGGTCCGGGTCTTCGAGGAGGCCGTGGGGATCGCCCGTGCCGCCGGCCTCACCGATGCGCGCCGGCACCTGGCCAACTCGGCCGCCACCGTCGCCCTGCCCGAGACCTGGTACGACCTCGTCCGGCCCGGGATCGCCCTGTACGGGCTCGACCCGCTCGGCGGGGACCCGGCGGCCCACGGTCTCCGCCCGGCGATGACGGTCCGTGCCGCCGTCGCGCTGACCAAGCGGGTGCCGGCCGGGGTCGGTGTCTCCTACGGCCACACCTACTTCCCCGAGCGCGAGACCACGCTGGCGCTCGTGCCGGTGGGGTACGCGGACGGTGTGCCGCGCGCGGCCGGGAACCGGGCCCCGGTCCTGGCCGGCGGCGCGCAGCGGACGATCGCCGGGCGGGTCTGCATGGACCAGTTCGTGCTGGACGTCGGGGACGCCGCGGTGGCACCCGGCGACGAGGTCGTCCTCTGGGGCCCCGGGGAGGGGGGCGAGCCGACGGCGCAGCAGTGGGCCGACGCGGTCGACACCATCCACTACGAGCTGGTCACCCGGGTCGGCGGACGCTTCGCCCGCCGCTACGTCGGCTCGGCGGGGGCGGTCTGATGGCCAGGGACCCGAAGCCGAAGCCGGCAGCCGGCCCCTCCCGCGGGCACACCGCGGGGGTCGTCGGGGCGCTGCTCGGCCTCGCCGCGGCCGGCACCGCCGCGGGAGTCGCGGTCAGCCGGGTCGCCGCGCGGCGCGTCCGGGCCGCCGAGCTCGGCGGGAAGCAGCTCGCCGACGCCCGCCTCCGGGAGAACGACCCGCTCGGCGGTGCGGCCCGCCCGGCCGATCGGACGGCCCTGGTGCAGGCCGACGACGGCGTGCTGCTGTCCGTCGAGGAGATCGGCCCGCGGGACGCGCCGCTGACCGTCGTCTTCGTGCACGGCTACTCGCTGTCGATGGCGTCCTGGGCCTTCCAGCGGCGCACGCTCGCCGCCGAGCTGGCGACCGCCAACGGCCACCGACCGGACGCGCGACTGGTGTTCTACGACCAGCGGGGGCACGGCGCGTCCAGCCGGGGGTCGGCCGACCGGTCCACGATCGACCAGCTGGCGCACGACCTGGCCGCCGTGATCGAGGCGCGGGTGCCGCAGGGTCCCGTGGTTCTCGTCGGGCACTCGATGGGCGGCATGACGGTCATGGGGCTCGCGGCGGTGCGCCCCGAGCTGTTCGGGTCGAAGGTCGTCGCGGCCGCCCTGATCTCCACCTCCAGCGGCAACCTGGCCGAGCTCACGTTCGGGCTCCCCGAGCTGCTCACCCGGGTCCGGGCGGCGTTCTTCCCGGTGGCCGCGTGGACGATGCGGTGGCGGCCGGCCCTGGCCGAGCGCACGCGGCGCCTGGCCGGTGACCTGGTCTCGGCGGTCACCCGCTCGCTGTCGTTCGCCTCGTCCGACGTCGACCCCGCGCTGACCCGGTACCTGGACGCGATGATCGCCGGCACCCGGGTCGACGTGATCGCGGAGTTCTACCCGGCGCTCGCCGGACTGGACCAGACCGGCTCGCTCGAGCCGCTCCGTCGCATCCCGACCCTCGTGCTGACCGGGGATGCCGACAAGATGATCCCCAAGCAGCACAGTGAGCTGATCGTGGAGCGGCTGGGGCGGACGGGCGACAGCAGAGTGGAGTACGTCGTCGTCCCCGACGCCGGGCACATGGTGCTGCTGGAGAAGCCGGACGAGGTGAGCGCCGCCCTGACGGCGCTGCTGCGCCGGGCCGCCGCGGAGGTACGGACCGCTCGCCGCAGGTGACGGCGGTCAGGCCCCTCCCCGTCGCCGTTTAGGGTGCGGAGGTGGCCGCCCCCCGTCCGCCCCGGCTGGACGCCACCGCCGACGAGGTCGCGCGCATCGCCGCCGCGGCGCCGGACTGGCCGGCGCTCGCGGCCGCGGCCCGTCCCTGCGTCGCCTGTCCCGAGCTGGCGGCGGTCCGGCAGCACGTCGTCGTCGGCGACGTCCCGGTCGGGCCGCCCCGCTTCGCACTCGTCGGGGAGGCGCCGGGCGCGACCGAGGACGAGACCGGCCGGCCCTTCGTCGGCCGGTCCGGGGCGCTGCTCGACCAGCTGCTCGCCGAGGCCGGGCTCGCGCGATCGGAGGCGGCCGTGCTGAACATCGTCAAGTGCCGGCCACCCGGCAACCGCACCCCGACCGCCCATGAGGTGGCCCGCTGCAGCGGATGGCTGCGCCGCCAGCTCGAGCTGCTCGATCCGCCGATCGTGGTGGCGCTGGGACTGTCGGCGGCGAAGTGGTTCCTCGGGCCGCGCACGGTGCTCGCGCGGGCCCGGGCGGAGGGTCCGCACGACTACGCCGGCCGGGCGCTCTGGCCCACCTACCATCCGTCGGCCGCCATCCGCTTCGGGCCGAACGGCGCCCCCCGGGCCGCCCTCCTGGCCGACCTGTCGGCGGTCGCGGCCTCGCTCGGCAGGAGGCCCGCGTGAGACGCCAGCACCTGCTCCCGACGGCCGGGGACACCCACGCCCTGGGCCGGGCCCTCGCCGAGGTGCTCCGGCCCGGTGACCTCGTCGTCCTCGTCGGGCCGCTGGGCGCCGGCAAGACCGCGCTCACGCAGGGGATCGGCGCGGGGCTGGAGGTCCGCGAGCCGGTGACCTCGCCGACGTTCGTGATCGCCCGCGTGCACCGCGGCGGCCGGGTGCCCCTGGTGCACGTCGACGCCTACCGGCTGGGCAGCGTCGCCGACGTCGACGACCTCGACCTGGACGCCTCGTCCGCCGAGTCGGTCACGGTGGTCGAGTGGGGCCAGGGCCTGGTCGAGCAGCTGGCGGACGGGCACCTCGAGGTGCGCCTCGACCGCCGCGACGACGACGTCCGGACGGCGACGCTCGTGCCGCACGGGCCGGACTGGGAGCAGCGGCTCCAGGCGACTCAGTAACCTCGGCGTCCGTGCTCGTCCTTGCCCTCGACACCGCGACGCCGACGCTCGTCGCGGGCCTCGGCCGCTGGTCGGCCGACGCCGGCATCGAGGTGCTCGCCGAGCGGGCCGTCCCGTCGGGCAACCGGCACGCCGAGCTGCTCACGCCGGCGATCCGGGGTGTGCTGGCCGACGCCGGGCTGGGGATGACCGACCTGGACGCCGTCGTGACCGGGCTGGGTCCGGGGCCCTTCACCGGCCTCCGCGTCGGGGTCGTGACCGCGCTGACGCTCGCCGATGCGCGGCGGCTGCCGGTCGTCGGGGTCTGCTCGCTCGACGCCGTCGGCTCCGGTGCGCGCACGGTGGTGACCGACGCCCGCCGCAAGGAGGTCTACTGGGCGACCTACGGCGACGACGGCCGGCGCACCGAGGGGCCCGGCGTGGTCCGGCCGGAGGAACTCGGCCGGCCCGGTCCGTTCGTCGGCGACCGCGCCTTCGCCGAGCGCTTGGCCTCCCCGGTGACCGCGGCGGACGTGACGACCGCGGGCCTGCTGCGGGCTGCCTCGCCGCAGCTGGCGGACCCGTCGTCGGCGGGACCGCTGGTGCCGCTGTACCTGCGCCGTCCGGACGCGACGCCGCCGACGGCGATCAAGGCGGTGACGCGGGCATGACGGTGACGCTGCGCCCGATGACGCTGGACGACCTGCCCGCGGTGATGCGGATGGAGGAGGAGCTCTTCGCGCCGGACACCTGGACCGAGGACATGTACCGCGACGAGCTGTCCCGCGCCGACACCCGGTACTACGTGGTGGCCGAGTTCGACGTCAGCGGTGACGAGGACGAATCCGACGGGCCGCCCGTCATGGTCGGCTACGCGGGACTGATCGCCTACGACGACGAGTCGCACGTGGCCACCCTCGGGGTGACCAAGGCGCTGCAGGGCGAGGGCGTCGGCTCGCTGCTGCTCGACGCGCTGCTCGCCGAGGCGGACCGGCGCAGCCCGGTCGTCCTGCTGGAGGTGCGGGCGGACAACGAGGCGGCCCAGCGCCTCTACCGCCGTCGGGGGTTCACCGAGATCGGCCGGCGCCGCGGCTACTACCAGCCCAGCGGGGACGACGCCGTCGTCATGAAGCGCAAGCGGGTGCGGGCTCTGGGGCGCGCGTCGGGGGGTGGGCGTGGCTGACCAGCCGCTGGTGATCGGGTTCGAGACCTCCTGCGACGAGACCGGCGTGGGCCTCGTCCGGGGGCACACCCTGCTGGCCGATGCCCTGGCCACGTCGGTGGCCGAGTACGAGCGCTTCGGCGGTGTGGTTCCCGAGATCGCCTCGCGCGCGCACCTCGAGGCGATGGTCCCGACCGTGCACCGCGCCCTGGCCGACGCGGGGGCGACGGTGGACGACGTGGACGCCGTCGCGGTCACCTCCGGGCCCGGGCTGACCGGGGCGCTGCTGGTCGGGGTGGCCGCCGCGAAGGCCTACGCCCTGGCGCTGGGGGTGCCGCTCCACGGCGTCAACCACCTGGCCGCCCACGTCGCCGTCGACGAGCTCGAGCACGGCCCGCTGGCCGAGCCGTCGATCGCGCTGCTCGTGTCCGGCGGTCACAGCTCGCTGCTGCTCGTGCCCGACCTCTCCCGGCAGGTCGAGTCACTGGGGCGAACCGTGGACGACGCGGCGGGCGAGGCGTTCGACAAGGTCGCCCGCGTGCTCGGGCTGCCCTTCCCGGGTGGGCCGCCGATCGACAAGGCGGCCCGCGAGGGCGATCCGGCGGCCATCCCGTTCCCGCGCGGGCTCACCGGCCCGCGGGACGCGCCCTTCGACTTCTCGTTCTCCGGCCTGAAGACGGCGGTGGCGCGCTGGGTGGAGGCGCGGGAGCGGTCGGGGGAGCCGGTGCCGGTGGCCGACGTCGCGGCGTCCTTCCAGGAGGCGGTCGCCGACGTGCTCACCGCCAAGGCGGTCCGCGCCTGCCGCGACCGCGGTGTCGGCCACCTCGTGCTCGGCGGGGGAGTGGCGGCCAACTCGCGGCTGCGGGCGCTGGCCGAGGAGCGGTGCGCGGCCGCCGGCATCGTGCTGCGGGTGCCCAGCCCGCGGCTGTGCACGGACAACGGCGCGATGGTCGCCGCGCTCGGGTCCCGGCTGGTCGCGTCCGGGGTCGCGCCCTCGGAGCCCGACCTCGGCGCGGACAGCTCGCTGCCTATCGAGGTCGTCACCCGCTGAGCGGGGCGCAGACCAGCACGGACGGCGCGCCGGCGACCCGGGTGACCACGACGACCGCGGAACCGCTCCCGGGTCCCCTCAGCTGTCTGGCCAGCGTCTCCGGCTCGATGGGGGAGCCACGCTTCTTCACCACCACCCGCCCGACACCCTGGGTGCGCAGCAGCGCCCGCAGCTTCTTGAGGTTGAACGGCAGCACGTCGGTGACCCGGTACGAGCTCACCCACGGGTTCGCGGCCGGCCCGTCGGAGGTCAGGTAAGCGATCGTCGGGTCGATCAGGGTCGCGCCGAGATCGGCCGCCACGCACGCGACCAGCCCGGACCGGATGACCGCCGGGTCCGGCTCGTGCAGCCATCTGCGCACCGGGCCGGTCGGCGCGAGCCCGGGGTCCTGGTCGGCCGTGAGCTCGTGGACGGCGTCGCGGCCGACGAGGGTCGCCCGGCGCCAGGTGGCCGACAGTCCGCGGCCCCACAGCAGCGCCTCGACGATCGAGCCGCCGACCGAGATCCACTCGGCCTCGATGCCTGCGGGAACCCGGTCGTGGTCCAGGCCGGGGGCCACCTTCACCACCGTCGCCGGGACGCGGTCGAGCAGCGCGGTGACGGTCGACCACGGCGGGGACCAGCGGTCGGGGTCCAGCTGCCGGCGTCCCCCGGCCCGCCTCGCCGGATCCAGGACGGCGGCGCGGCAGCCGGCCACCACACCGTCGGCGGCGGCCGCCACCAGGTCGACGACGTCGGCGTCGATCACCTCGACCCGCGTCAGCCCCAGCGCCGTGGTGTTCAGCAGGGTCAGCTCCCGGGCCACCGGATCGCGGTCGACGGCCACCACCCGGGCGCCGGCCCGCGCCAGTGCGATCGTGTCGGTGCCCGCCGCGCAGCCCAGGTCGGCGACCGACTCGGAGCCCGGGGCCAGCAGCCGCGCGGCGCGCCGGTCGGCGAGGGCGGGACGGCCGGCCTGCTCGAGGGTGTCGCCGGTGAACAGCAGCCGGTCGGCGTCGGCCCCGAACGTCGCCCGCGCCTTGTGCCGCTGGCGCGCGACGCCCCACGCCGGGCCGGCCAGGTCCGTGCCCACCTCGGCGCGCAACCGGGACAGTGCGGACACCGCATCGGCCCCGTCGGCCATCAGCGACGCCGCCCGGGACAGCGCCGCCGCGCCGTCCGGCGTCGCCAGGGCCCGCAGCTGACGCACCGTCTCGGCGGCCTGCTCCTCGGGTTGCCGGTCCATCGGCACAGCGTGGCGTACGGGCTGGTCCGTCCCGTCGTCACCTGCCGGGGGACCCGGTTGAGCGGCTGGCACTCTCATGGGTAGAGTGCCAATCGACACGGGCTGGCGCCCGACCCCCGCGACGGCGGGTGCCCGGATCCGTGCCACAGCATCAGCACCACAAGCACCACCAGCACGTTCCTAGCCACAGCCGTCCGACACCGAAGGGGGCGTCACCGACGTGACGACCGCTACCAAGGTCAGCATCAAGCCGCTGGAGGACCGGGTCGTGGTCCAGGCCAACGAGGCCGAGACCACCACCGCTTCCGGTCTGGTCATCCCGGACACCGCCAAGGAGAAGCCGCAGGAGGGCACGGTCATCGCCGTGGGCCCCGGCCGCATCGACGACAACGGCAACCGCGTTCCGCTCGACGTGAACGTGGGTGACGTCGTCATCTACTCGAAGTACGGCGGCACCGAGGTCAAGTACGCCGGTGAGGACTACCTCGTCCTCTCGGCCCGCGACCTGCTCGCCGTCGTGGAGAAGTGACCTCTCCCCGTCACTAGCTCCACCAGCACTGACCGACCGCCCCGGGCGACCCGATTCCCTCGGGTCCCGGGGCGGTCGTCGTCCCACCCCTGAGCTTTCCTCTATGAGAGGTCCGGCATGGCCAAGATCATCAAGTTCAACGAGGACGCCCGGCGCTCCCTCGAGCGCGGCGTCGACAAGCTCGCCGACGCGGTCAAGGTGACCCTCGGCCCGCGCGGCCGCAACGTCGTCATCGACAAGAAGTTCGGCGTCCCGACGATCACCAACGACGGCGTGACGATCGCCCGCGAGATCGACCTGGACGAGCCGTTCGAGAACCTCGGCGCGCAGCTGGCCAAGAGCGTCGCCACCAAGACCAACGACGTCGCCGGCGACGGCACCACCACCGCGACGGTGCTGGCGCAGGCGCTGGTGCACGAGGGCCTGCGCAACGTGGCCGCCGGTGCGAACCCGATCGCGCTGGGACGCGGGATGCGCGCCGCCGTCGACGCCGTGCACGCCGCGCTCGACGCCGCCGCCACCCCGGTGGAGGACCGCGCCTCGATCTCCGGCGTCGCCACGATCTCCGCTCAGGACCCCGAGGTGGGTGAGCTGATCGGCGAGGCCATGGAGCGCGTCGGCAACGACGGTGTCATCACCGTCGAGGAGAGCAACACCATGACCACCGAGCTCGACGTCACCGAGGGCGTCCAGTTCGACAAGGGCTACCTCTCGCCGTACTTCGTGACCGACGCCGAGGCGATGGAGGCCGTTCTCGACGACGCCCTCGTCCTGCTGGTCAGCGGCAAGGTCGGTGCCCTGAAGGATCTGCTGCCCCTGCTCGAGAAGGTGCTCGGCACCGGCGGGCAGCCGCTGCTGATCGTCGCTGAGGACGTCGAGGGCGAGGCCCTGTCCACCCTCGTCGTCAACTCGATCCGCAAGACCATCAAGGTCGTCGCGGTGAAGTCCCCGTACTTCGGTGACCGCCGCAAGGCGTTCATGACCGACCTGGCCATCGTCACCGGCGGGCAGGTCGTCAGCGAGGACGTCGGGCTGTCCCTGGACTCCGTCGGCCTGGAGGTCCTCGGCACCGCACGGCGGGTCACCGTCACCAAGGACGACACGACCGTCGTCGACGGCGGCGGCACCTCCGAGGCCATCGCGGACCGCGTCGCGCAGATCCGTCGCGAGATCGAGAACACCGACTCCGACTGGGACCGCGAGAAGCTGCAGGAGCGGCTGGCCAAGCTGGCCGGCGGCATCGGCATCATCCGCGTCGGCGCGGCCACCGAGGTCGAGCTCAAGGAGCGCAAGCACCGCATCGAGGACGCCATCGCGGCCACCCGCGCGGCGGTCGAGGAGGGGGTCATCCCCGGCGGCGGCTCGGCGCTGGTGCACGCCGTCTCCGCGATCGACGGCCTCGACCTCTCCGGTGATGAGCTCACCGGTGCGCGGGCCGTGCGCCTCGCGCTGGACGCCCCGCTGGCCCGGATCGCGGAGAACGCCGGGTTCGAGGGGCGCGTCGTCGTCAACAAGGTGCGCGAGCTGGGTCTGGGTCAGGGCTTCAACGCCGCGACCGGCGAGTACGGCGACCTGGCGAAGCAGGGCGTCATCGACCCGGTCAAGGTCACGAAGGCCGCGCTGGGCAACGCCGCGTCCATCGCCGCGATGGTGCTGACCACCGACTCCGCGGTCGTGGAGAAGCCCGCGGAGGAGGAGCACGCGCACGCCGGCGGCGGGCACCACACCCACGGCCACGGTGGCGGGCACGGCCACAGCCACTGAGCGGAGGCCTCCTGGAGTTGATCATCGGCGGATGGCTGTCCGGCGCGCCGCCGGGCGTGACCATTCGCCGATGATCAACTCCTGAGCAGCGGCACGACAACGCGAGAGGGCGGGTCCGGACGAATCCGGACCCGCCCTCTCGGCGTTCGTGCGAAGTCTCAGACGCCCGCGGCGACGGCGGCGGGCTCGGCGGCGATGAGCCGCGCCCGCTCCTCCTCGCTCATGCCGCCCCACACGCCGTAGGGCTCGCGCACCGAGAGGGCGTGCTTCAGGCAGGCATCGATGACGGGGCAGCGCGCGCACACGGCCTTGGCCGCGGCCTGCCGCCGCGCCCGGGCCGGCCCGCGCTCACCGTCGGGGTGGAAGAAGAGGGACGTGTTCTCGCCACGGCAGGAACCGTGGAGCTGCCAGTCCCAGACCTCGGCGACCGGCGTCGGGAGCCGTCGAATGTCGGCCATGTCTCCTCCAGGGCTCGGGTGAGCCGGAGAAGGGCTGTCCGGCTGCAAGGGGCCGGTGCCCTTGGCCCGACATGGTCAAACACGGCTTGATCGCAACTTTTCGCGCCCGGCCGCTTCGCGAGCGCCCTCACCCCCCGGGGTGAGGGGCGCTGTTGTACCCCGTCCGTGTCGATCAAGGTGGGACGAGGTCGTGCCGTATCCGGGAGGGGGAGAAGCCCGGGGACGCGGTGCGACCCCCGCCCAGGCGGGGGCTTCACGACATGGGAGCCCCCGCCTGAGCGATACCCGGTCAGGTGTTCCCGGACCGGTACGGGGACCCGGCGGACACGTTGCCGGGGTGAAGCGAGGAGCAGGCGTGATCGACGACAGGATGCGCGGACCGGGCAACGGCACGACGAACGTCTGGGTGTACGACGAACGCCGGCGGGTCCGCGACGACGTCGCCTCACGGCTGGTGGCTCTGCCGTTCGTCGGCCGGGTCGAGGTCGTCGGTGACGCCGCCTCGCTGATGTCCCGGCTGGCCACCCGCATGCCCGACGTGCTGATCGTCGGCACCCAGCGGGCCGTGGACACCGGGCTGAGCGCGGCCACCCAGGCGCTGCGTGCCTACCCGGGCCTGCCGGTCCTGGTACTCGGCGCGCCCGACGACGCGGACAGCGTCCGTGCCGCCGTCGCCTTCGGGGCGCGGGGCTACCTGCGCTGGGACGCCAGCTCCATCGAGATGGGCCTCGGTCTGTCGCGCGTGGGGTTGCGTGCCGAGGGTGCCCGCATCCCTCAGCCGGCCACCGCCGGCAGCCCGGCGCCCTGGAGCGGTGCCGCGCCGCTCAACGGTTCCGCCCCGACCACGGTGCGCTCGACCGTGCGGGAGGCGACGCCGGTCGCCGCGCTGTCCATGCGGGAGATGCAGGTGCTCAGCGGCATGAGCCAGGGCAAGAGCAACGCCCAGATCGGCCGCGAGCTGTACCTGTCCGAGGACACGATCAAGACCCACGCCCGCCGGCTGTTCCGCAAGCTCGGCGCCAAGGACCGCGCCGAGGCCGTCGCGACGGGTTTCCGCCGCGGCATCATGACGTAGGTCCCGCCCACAAGATCAACGCACGCTGAGGGCCCCTTCCGGACGTCGGGAGGGGCCCTCAGTCATGACAAGCGATCCTCCGGATCGCACCGCGGCCAGGACCCCACCCCTGACCGCGGAGCCGCTGCATCGCGCCTGCGCGGACCCCTCCGGGGCCCACTCGGCGCGATCACGCTTTCTGGAACTCAATCCTCGCGGGCGTGGCGGCCGCTTCCGCCGGCGCCGTGCTGGCCGGTGGGCTCGTCCCGCTCCGCGGCCGCGGCCACGCCGTCGGCGTACCCGCTGGCGTAGTCCCAGCTGACGTAGTCGTCGGGGTCGGGGTCGAACGGGGGCTCGTGCCGGCCGGTCTGGCCCTCGTCCAGCAGCTGCCGCAGGTTGGCCTGCATCAGCGCCCAGTCGACGTGGTGCTCCTCGTCGCAGTCGGGGCAGTCGACGACGATGCCCTTGATGCCCGTGGGCTCGAGCAGGGTGCGGAACACCTCGAGCTCGGCGAGGTCGTCGAGGACGCCCGCACGCTCCTCCATGGTGAGCGGAGGAGGAGTGGCGGAGTCGCCGGCCCCGAAGTCCGGGCCGGAGGTGTCGTCGAACGGAGTCACGCCCCCACGGTAACGGCCGGACAGGCAGAGCACCGCCCCTCCACCCCGCCGCCTACGATCGGGTTCGGTCTTCCCGCGTCCGGTGGGGGGTGCCGACCCGGAGCCCGACCCGATTCGCCGAAGGGTGGCCGCGCACATGCAGCCCGACTCCGTCCCCGAGCTGCCCGCGAAGTTCGCCCCGCTCGGGCTGACCTACGACGACGTCCTCCTCATTCCGGGCGCGTCCGACGTCGTCCCCGCGGAGGTGGACACCAGCAGCCGGCTGACCCGGCGCCTCCGGATCGCCGTCCCGCTGCTCTCCAGCGCCATGGACACGGTGACCGAGGCGCGCATGGCGATCGCCATGGCCCGTGCCGGCGGCGCCGGGGTGCTGCACCGCAACCTCGCCGCCGAGGAGCAGGCCGGCCACGTCGACCTGGTCAAGCGCTCCGAGGCAGGCATGGTCACCAACCCGGTCACCTGCTCGCCGGACAACACCCTGGCCGAGGTCGACGCGCTGTCGGGCCGCTACCGGATCTCCGGCGCCCCCGTCGTCGACTCCGACGGCGTGCTGGTCGGCATCGTGACCAACCGCGACATGCGGTTCGAGACCGACCAGCACCGCCTCGTCCGCGACGTCATGACGCCGATGCCCCTGGTGACCGCCCCGGTGGGCGTCGACCCGGACACCGCGCTCGCCCTGCTGCGTGAGCACAAGATCGAGAAGCTGCCGCTCATCGACGCCGGCGGCCGGCTGCGCGGACTGATCACCGTGAAGGACTTCGTCAAGCGCGACCAGTACCCGCACGCGACCAAGGACGCCGACGGCCGGCTCGTGGTCGGCGCGGCACTCGGCGTCGGCGAGGACGCCTACAAGCGGGCCGGGCTGCTCGTCGACGCGGGTGTCGACCTGCTCGTCGTGGACACCGCCCACGGGCACCAGCGCGCGGTGCTCGACATGGTGGCGCGGGTGAAGAAGGACTTCGGCGGGGACGACGGCGTCGAGGTCGTCGGCGGCAACGTCGCCACCCGCGCCGGCGCCCAGGCGCTCGTCGACGCCGGGGTCGACGCGGTCAAGGTCGGGGTCGGGCCCGGCTCGATCTGCACCACGCGGGTCGTCGCCGGTGTCGGGGTGCCGCAGATCAGTGCCATCTACGAGGCGTCGCTGGCCGCCGGCCCCGCCGGCGTGCCGGTCATCGCCGACGGCGGGCTGCAGTACTCCGGTGACATCGGCAAGGCCCTCGTGGCCGGCGCCGACACCGTGATGATCGGCGGCCTGTTCGCCGGGGTGGAGGAGGCGCCGGGCGAGCTCGTCTTCGTCAACGGCAAGCAGTACAAGACCTACCGGGGCATGGGGTCGCTGGGCGCGATGCAGAAGCGCGGCAACCAGTCGTTCAGCCGCGACCGCTACTTCGCCGACGACGTCCTCTCCGACGACAAGCTCGTCCCCGAGGGCATCGAGGGCCAGGTGCCCTACCGCGGCGCGCTGTCGGGTGTCGTCCACCAGCTGGTGGGCGGTCTGCGGGCGTCCATGGGGTACGCGGGCGCCGCGACCATCGCCGACCTCAAGGAGCGCGGACAGCTGACCCGGATCACGTCAGCGGGCCTGGTGGAGAGCCACCCGCACGATATCCAGATGACCGTCGAGGCCCCCAACTACCGGGGTCGGTGACCGAGATGAGCGCACGCGACACCGTGGAGATCGGTCTCAACCGGTTCGCCCGGCGGGGCTACGACCTCGACGAGGTCTCGATCGTCCCGTCCCGGCGGACGCGGGACGTCGACGACGTCTCCACCGCCTGGCAGATCGATGCCTTCCGCTTCGAGATCCCGTTGGTCACCAGCCCGTCGGACGCGGTGGTCAGCCCGGCGACGGCCGTCGCCGTGGGCGAGGCAGGCGGGCTCGGCGTCCTGAACGCCGAGGGCCTGTGGACCCGGTACGAGGATCCCGAGCCGGTCTACCGCAAGCTCCGGGACGCCGCGGGCGCCGGGGCCCCGCCGGTTGCGCTGCTCCAGGACGTCTACTGCGAGCCGGTGAAGCCGGAGCTGATCGCGGCGCGGATCAAGGAGATGCGCGACGCCGGCGTGACGACGGCGGTCCGCATCTCGCCGCAGCACACGCTGCAGTACGCCCCGACCGTGCTCGCCGCGGGCGTGGACCTGCTGGTCATCCAGGGGACGATCGTCTCCGCCGAGCACGTGACCACCGCGGGCGACGCGCTGAACCTCAAGGAGTTCATCGCCGACCTCGACGTCCCGGTCATCGTCGGCGGGGCGGCGAACTACACCACCGCCCTGCACCTGATGCGCACCGGCGCGGCCGGGGTGATCGTCGGCGTGGGGGCGGACAGCTTCTCGACCAGCGACACCGTCCTGGGCATCCGGGTGCCGCTGGCCAGTGCCATCGCCGACGCCGCGGCCGCCCGCCGCGACTACCTCGACGAGACCGGCGGCCGGTACGTGCACGTCATCGCCAACGGGCGGATCGAGAACAGCGGGGCCATCGCGCGCGCGCTGGCCTGCGGTGCCGACGCCGTGCAGCTGGGGGAGCCGCTGCGCCGCGCGGCCGAGGCACCGGGCGGCGGCATCTGGTGGGACTCGGTCGCCGCCCACCCGCGGCTGCCGCGCGGCGGCACCTCGGCGCCGGTCGCCCCGGCCGGCTCGCTGGAGCAGGTCCTGCTCGGCCCGGCGGCGGAGTCCGACGGCCGGACCAACCTGTTCGGCGCGCTGCGCCGGACGATGGCCAAGACCGGCTACCGCGACCTCAAGGAGTTCCAGCGGGTCGACCTGGTCATCGGCGGGCTGGCCGGCGGCGGTCAGGCGGACTGATGGACTTCCCGACCGTCCTCGTCGTCGACTTCGGGGCCCAGTACGCGCAGCTGATCGCCCGGCGGATCCGCGAGGCCGGCGTCTACTCCGAGATCGTCTCCTCGGAGGTCCCGGCCGAGGAGGTCCTGGCCCGCAAGCCGGCCGCGATCGTGCTGTCGGGCGGCCCGTCGAGCGTCTACGCGCCGGGGGCCCCGCAGGTCGACCCGACGCTGTTCGAGGGAGGCGTCCCGGCGTTCGGCATCTGCTACGGCTTCCAGGCGATGGCGCAGAGCCTGGGCGGCTCCGTCGCGCACACCGGCGACCGCGAGTACGGCGGCACCCCGCTGACGGTCACCACCGGCGGGCGGCTGTTCGGTTCGCTGCCGGTGGAGCAGAACGTCTGGATGAGCCACGGGGACGCCGTCTCGCAGGCGCCGCCCGGGTTCACCGTGACGGCGACGTCCACGGGTGCGCCGGTGGCCGCCTTCGAGGACGTCGACCGCCGGCTCGCCGGGGTGCAGTTCCACCCCGAGGTCCGGCACACCGCGCACGGGCAGACCGTGCTCGAGCACTTCCTCTTCGACATCGCCGGGCTCGAGCCGACCTGGACGATGGCCAACGTCGTCGAGGAGCAGGTCGAGCGGATCCGCGCGCAGGTGGGCGACGGGCACGCGCTCTGCGCACTCTCCGGCGGCGTCGACTCCGCCGTCGCCGCGGCGCTGGTGCAACGGGCGATCGGGGACCGGCTCACCTGCGTCTACGTCGACCACGGGCTGATGCGCGAGGGCGAGACCGAGCAGATCGAGCGGGACTTCGTCGCCGTCACCGGCGTGGACCTGCGGGTGGTCGACGCCCGCGAGCAGTTCCTGGGTGCGCTGGCCGGGGTCAGCGACCCCGAGGAGAAGCGCAAGATCATCGGCCGCGAGTTCATCCGGGTCTTCGAGCAGGCCGCCCTCGACGTCGTCGGCGACGCGAAGGAGCACGGCGACACCGTCGACTTCCTCGTGCAGGGCACGCTCTACCCGGACGTCGTGGAGTCCGGCGGCGGCAGTGGGACGGCGAACATCAAGAGCCACCACAACGTCGGCGGGCTGCCCGAGGACCTGCAATTCACCCTCGTCGAGCCGCTGCGGACGCTGTTCAAGGACGAGGTGCGCGAGGTCGGCGTCCAGCTGGGCCTGCCCGAGGCGATGGTGTGGCGCCAGCCGTTCCCGGGCCCGGGTCTCGGCATCCGGATCGTCGGCGAGGTCACCCAGGAGCGGCTCGACGTCCTCCGGAGGGCCGACGCGATCGTGCGGGCCGAGCTGACCGCCGCGAAGCTGGACCGCGAGATCTGGCAGTGCCCGGTGGTGCTGCTGGCCGACGTCCGCTCCGTGGGGGTGCAGGGCGACGGCCGCACCTACGGGCATCCCATCGTGCTGCGGCCGGTGTCCAGCGAGGACGCGATGACCGCCGACTGGACCCGCCTGCCCTACGACGTGCTGGCGCGGATCTCCACGCGGATCACCAACGAGGTGCCCCAGGTCAACCGGGTCACCCTCGACGTCACCAGCAAGCCGCCGGGCACCATCGAGTGGGAGTGAGTCCTCCGCGGAGGCCGTAGAACACGGAGAGGGCCCGGGGAGCGGATGCTCCCCGGGCCCTCTCGCCCCGTCCCTCCTGCGGTCAGCGCTGCTTGCGGCGGACCTTGCGCATCTCCGACACCAGCAGCGCCACGCCGCCGCCGATGAGGGCGATCCAGACCAGCCCGCCGTTGTCGAACAGGAACAGCTCGATGCCGGTCATCAGCGTGATCGCCAGGGCGATGAAGACCAGGCCCGGGATCAGAGCCACCCAGTCGACGACGCGGCGCTGGGGGAGGGGACGGTCCTCGGTCTCCAGCGGGGTGATCTCCTGCCAGGCGGTCGGTGTGGTCGGGAACTCGCTGTAGTCAGCCACGGGACACCTCCACGTCTCCGAATCCGTTGTGGACCACCAGGTTGATCTCAGGCACGCCGTCGTCCACCCACGAGCCGCTTCCGCGACCGGCGAAGTAGCCGTCGTCAGCGCCCTGCCCGAAGACGTCGATCGAACCCATTCCGGAGTCGACTGTCAGCCGGACGTCGGCCTCTGGCGGAACGATCACCCGGATGTCGCCGAAGCCGTGCTCGATGCGTGTGCGGACCGGGCTCCCCTCGCCGACGTCGATGCGGGTGAGGTCGAGCGTCAGGTCGCCCGCATCGCTGCGGTAGACGTCGTTCACGGCCGACGCGGTGACCGGCCGGTAGATCCGGTCGCCCGACGACCCGCCGTCCCAGGGCTCGGACGCCGCGGCGATCAGACCCAGGGACAGCACGACGCCGAGCGCGATGAGCCCGCCGCGGGCCGTCCGGCCGCCGGCGAAGGCCGCGGCCACCAGGCCGATCCCGACGACCAGGACGGCGACGCCGAAGAAGCCGACCGCGCCGATGTTCCAGGCGGTGAAGTTGGTGATCATCGCCATGGCGCCGAGCAGGATGAGCAGGGCCGCGATGGTGATGCCCGGAACCGGGGACCGCGGGCCGAGCGGCGCGCGTTCCCGCCGGCTGGCAGGAGTTCCGGGCCCGGCGGGCGGACCGGCCGGTGTGAGCACCCAGAGCAACAGGTAGACGACGATGCCCGCGCCGCCGGCGAGAGTCAGCGCCACGAACCCGACACGCCAGAGCAGCGCGTCGATGCCGGTGTACTCGGCCAGGCCGCCGTTGACGCCGCCGAGGATCTTGTCGGTGCGGCTGCGACGCAGCGGGGGCCGGACGGACGGCCCGTACGGCGGCGGGGACTGCCACGCCGGGGGCTCGACGGACGGGGGGAGGGGCGGCGGGGGTGCCGCGGGGGGAGGGGGCGTTGCCGATGTCATGCCAGAAGCGTGCCGATCCGGTCGCCTCTAGACCATCAGGGAACGCCCCCATCCGACCCTGGTTCCCTTTCCGGGGTGATCACCGGTGTCGGACGGGGGTCGCGCGGTGCGACGATCAACACGTGACCATGACCTCCACCGGGGCGCCGCCCCGCCCACCGCTCGCTCGCCCGCGGGACGGTCGGATGCTGGCGGGGGTCGCCGCGGGCACCGCCGCGCACCTGCGGCAGGACCCGCTCATCGTGCGCGTCGCCTTCGTGGTCCTCGCGACCGCCGTCATCGGGATCGTCGCCTACATGCTGCTGTGGCTGACCATGCCGGTTGCCGCGGAGGGCGCGGACGCCGGTGCCCGTCCAGCCGGGGAGCCCAGGGGCCTCCGCCAGTGGATCGGGATCATCGTGCTGGGGCTCGCGGCCGCCGTCCTGCTCGGCCAGGTGTCCGCCTGGTTCAGCAGCGACGTCGTGCTGCCCCTGGCCCTGGTCGCCGGCGGGCTCATCGTCATCTGGCGGCAGCTCGACACCGACCGCACCCTCTCCGTCCCGGGCGTCCGGTGGGCGCTCGCCGGCGGCGCCGCCCTCGCGGCCGGCGGTGTGGTCCTCCTGCTGGCCACGACCGGGCAGCTGGCCGCCGCCCGCAACGGCTTCGTCGCGACCCTGGTGATCCTGATCGGCGTCGTCCTCGCGACCGCACCGGTCTGGCGCCGGCTGCTCGACTCGCGCGCCGAGGAGCGCACGGCGCGGATCCGGTCGGAGGAACGCGCGGCCGTCGCCGCGCACCTGCACGACTCGGTGCTGCAGACCCTCGCCCTCATCCAGCGGCATGCGGACGAGCCGCAGGCCGTCGGCCGGCTGGCGCGCGGCCAGGAGCGCGAGCTGCGCGCCTGGCTCTACGACCCGGCCGTGGTCCGCGAGGGTGGCACCTGGGCGGGGCTGGTGGCCGGCATGGTGGCCGAGGTGGAGTCCGACCACGAGCTCGTCGTCGACCCGGTGGTCGTCGGCGACGCACCGGTGGACGAGTCGCTCGCGGCGCTCGGGGCGGCCACCCGGGAGGCGCTGGTCAACGCCGCCAAGCACTCGGGGACGACGGCCGCCGACCTCTACACCGAGGTGACGCCCGAGCGGGTCTCGGTGTTCGTCCGCGACCGCGGGGCCGGATTCGACCCGGCGTCGGTGCCGCCGGACCGGCGCGGGCTGCGGGACTCCGTCAGTGGCCGGCTGACCCGGCTGGGCGGGACGGCGGAGGTCCGCTCGGCACCGGGCGAGGGGACCGAGGTGGAGCTGTCGCTGCCCCGGAGCGCGGCATGACGCCCCCTCGGGTGTTCATCGTCGACGACCACGCGATGGTCCGTGCCGGCGTCCGGGCGGAGCTCGGCACCGACGTCACCGTGGTCGGGGAGGCCCCCGACGTCCCCGCCGCGGTCGACGGGATCCGGGCTACCCGCCCGGACGTCGTCCTGCTGGACGTGCACCTCCCCGGCGGCGGCGGGCTGGCCGTGCTGGAGACGCTGCGCGGTGAGCTCCCCGACGTCCGCTGGCTCGCGCTGTCGGTCTCCGACGCGGCTGAGGACGTCATCGCCGTCATCCGGGCCGGTGCGCGCGGCTACGTCACGAAGACGATCTCGGGGCCGGACCTGGTCGCCGCGGTGCACCGCGTGGCCGACGGCGACGTCGTGTTCAGTCCCCGACTGGCCGGGTTCGTGCTGGACGCGTTCTCCGCGGCCGGGCCGGCCTCGCCCGCACCCGCCGAGGAGGCGACCGACCCGGGACTGGACCTGCTCAGCGCGCGCGAGCGGGAGGTCATGCAGCTGCTGGCCCGCGGCTACACCTACCGGGAGATCGGCTCGCGCCTGTTCATCTCGGTGAAGACGGTCGAGTCGCACGCCTCCAACGTGCTGCGCAAGCTGCAGCTGTCCAACCGCAACGAGCTCACCCGCTGGGCGGCGACCAACCGCCTGCTCTGACTACTTCTGCTGCGCCTCGACGTGGGCGCGGGCCTCGGCGACCAGGGGGTCCCACTCGGCGGACCCCGACAGCAGCAGCCAGCCGTTCATCGTCCGGCCGGGCATCGGCTCGAACACCTGCCCCTCGCCGGCGGCAACGAGCTCCTGGAGCCGGTCGGGCGGCAGTTTCACCACTAGCTGCTCCTGCCACCAGATGGCGAAGAACTTCGTGCCGGTCCGCAGCCCCTGCGAGCCGAACATGGTTCCGCGCGTGACGGGGCCACCTTGAGCGCGCTCCACGAGGTCCTGCCAAGAGTCGTCGGCCATCGCGTCAGCCTGCCAGGACTTGTCGTGCCGATTGGGGCCCGGAGGGTTCCGCGCAGGCGCGACGTAGTGGCTCGACGTAGTGGCTCGACGCGAGCCGGGACGGTACGTGGCCGCGGTGTCGTCGTTGTCGTGCCGAGTGGGGCCCGGAGGATCCGCCCGGCGACGACTCAGCGGCTCGGCGCCGGTCGGGACCTGGCGGCGGTGTCGTCCGGAGGACGACGGATCACACGGTGTGGACGACGTGGAAGGCCTCGGCCAGGCGCCCGTCGGGGAGGCCGAACCGCTGTGCGGTCTGCCTCATCCACCCGGTCACGAACGTCTCCAGGTCGGGGTTGTGGCTGACCTGGGTGACGTGGCTCTTCAGCGCCGCGAACTTCAGCTCGATCAGGTCGGTGACGTCGACGGCGTGGTCGGCGCGCGGACTGGCGGTCAGCCACACCTCGCCGACCGTCCACGCCTCGAGACCCTCGTCGTCCAGGAGTTCCGGGAAGGCGAACGGGTTGCGGGCATCGGGGTAGACCGCCCGCAGCGTCGCCTCGCCCACGGTCAGGTGGTCGGGATGGCTGGCGCCGATGCGTTCCCAGAACCTCTCCGGCGACGTGGTCAGGACCCGCTGCGGGCGGACCTGGCGGATCACCCGGCTGATGTCGCGACGCAGGTCCAGGGTGAGTTCCAGCCGCCCGTCCGGGTAGCCGAGGAAGTGGACGTCGGTCACGCCGACCGCGGCCGCGGCCGCCCGCTGCTCGGCCTGCCGCAGGGGGCCCATCCGGTCGCGGGGGGTCTCGTCGAAACCGCCCGCGTCGCCGTCGGTGACGATGCAGTAGGTGACCTCGGTGCCGGCCGCGGTCCAGCCGGCGACGGTGCCCGCGCTGCCGAAGTCGACGTCGTCGGGGTGGGCGAGGACGCAGAGCACGCGCTCGACGTGCGCGGCGGGCGGGCGGGAGAGGGGCGGAGTCACCCGCGGAGCCTAGGTCTCCTTCCCGGAAGGCAGGACGAGCCCGGCGAGCTTGTCGGGGTTCACGACGACCAGGACCTGCGTGATCCGGCCGTCGGCCACACCGAGGGAGATCGACCCGAAGGGCTCCGTCCCGGACCAGCCCACGATCGCGGGCCACCCGTTGACCTCTGCCACTCCGATCCGCAGATCCGGAATGCTCGCGCCCTGCTGCGCGATGGCCACCAGCCAGCGGGCGACCTTGTCCGAACCGCTGATCGGCCGGAGCGCCGCCTTGGTCCTCCCTCCGCCGTCGCTGATCAGGACGACGTCGGGCGCCAGGGCCGCGAGCAGCGCCTCGAGGTCGCCGCCGCCGACCGCGGTGAAGAACCGCTCGGTCACCTCCCGCTGCACCTGCCTGTCGGCGTCGAACCGCGGCTGCCGTGCGTGCACGTGCTCGCGGGCGCGGTGCGCCATCTGCCGGACGGCCGCCTCCGTACGGCCCAGCGCCCCCGCGACCTCCGAGGTCGACATGCCGAAGACCTCGCGGAGCACGAACACCGCACGTTCGGCCGGCGAGAGCGTCTCGAGGACGACGAGCAGGGCGAGGGACACCATCTCGCCGAGCTCGGCGGCAGCCTCCGGTTCCGGCGCCGGAGGGCCCGAGCCGACCGGCGCGCCGGCGGTCAGCAGCGGCTCCGGCAGCCACGGCCCCACGTAGCTCTCCCGGCGGCTCCGCGCGGAGCTCAGCCGGTCGAGCGCGAGATGCGTGGTGATCTGCACGAGGTAGGCGCGCTCGTCCCGGACCTCGCTCCGATCGACCGCCGACCAGCGCAGCCAGGCGTCCTGGACGACGTCCTCGGCGTCGGCGACGCTGCCGAGCATCTGGTAGGCCACCGAGAACAGCAGCCGCCGGTGCCGGTCGAACGGGGCGAGGGCGTCTCTCACGCCGGGATCTCGCAGCGGTCCTTGAACCCCTGGCTGGTCAGGCCGAGGGCGCTGTTGAACCGCGACCGCACGTTCTCCACGGCCACCATCATCGTGAGCTCGACGAGCTGGGCGTCGTCCAGTTGCCGCCGGAGCGCAGCGACCATCTCGTCGGTCACCGCGGGCGGCGTCGCCGTCACGGCCTCGGCGTAGGCCATGACCTGGCGTTCCAGGTCGGTGTAGACGTCGCTGTCCCGCCACCGCGGGACGTCGTGCATCTTGACCGGGTCGGCCCCGTGGCGGGTGGACTCCCAGTAGCCGAAGTCCACGCACCAGGAGCAGCCGATGCTCACCGCCGCGGCCATCTCCGCCAGGTTCCGGAGCCCCGGGTCGAGCTTCTTCCAGCGCGCCAGGGAGGTCTCGAAGCGGAGGTCGGTGAGCAGGACCCGCATGTTGTGCGCCATCGCGGGGAGCGGGTCGGGGACCACGCCGTACGCGCGGCGCGTGTAGGCCTCCGCGAGGCGGTAGAGCAGCGTGCGGGGCGGGTCGAGCGAGATGCGGGCCACGGTCGTCGTCCTCTCCATCGGGGTCGTCCCCATGGAGACGAGATGGAGCCGGAGGACGTGACATGCCGACGCGTCCTCGGGGGGACCGCCGCCTGTGGCGGGGGCACGGCCACAGGCGGCGGTCGGTCGGAGGGGCTCGACCGGCCGGTGCCGGCGTCAGCAGAGCCGGTGCTCACCGGCCCTGACGTCGCCGGAGGCGTCGACGACCCGGCCGGCGCCGCAGTCCGGATGGCGCATCGCCTGGGCGGTGGGGAGCCCGGTGGCCAGGCCGCCGCCGAACAGGCCCAGCACGAGCACCAGGACGACGAGGCGCCGGCGGGGGGAGCCCATCTCGACCAGCGCGACGTCGGTCGTCGCCGTCCCCCGGATCTGCGCGGCCACGTCCGTGGGCAGTCGGTGCACGAACGGGAAGTCGCGGGAATCGGGCAGGGCGCTCACGTCTCTCCGGTGCCGGGGGCCGCAGGAAGCGGCCGCGTCGTCCAGCGGCACCGGGGGCGGGCACCGTGGGAACTCGACCGGAGGAGGCGAGGGCCGGCGGGCCGGATACACCAGAAGGATCGCGGCGCAGACTCGCGGTCGTGGACAGCTACACGCTCTACGTCGCGCTGCGCGCCGACCGGTGCCTGGACGACGCGGCGGTGGCCGCCGTCGGCGCACCGCTGCGGCCGGACGACGAGGACCTCTGCATCTGGCGGGACGCGGACGCCCCAGCGGTGCTCCGGGTGTCCGCCGACTGTCTCGCGGCCGACCTGGAGGCCGCCCTCGAACTCGGCCATGCCCTCGCCGCGGAGACGCAGGCGCTCGGCCCCGGGCTCGCGGTCGAGGAGGTCGTGGCCATGACCGACGACGAGCAGCTCGTGTGGCGGGCGCGGCCCTAGCGGGACCCGCGCGACGTCAGAGTTGGCCGCGCCCCTGGCGGAGCAGCATCATCCCGAGCGCGGCACCGTCCGGACCGAGCGCGGCGCGGAACCGGGCCAGCACCTGCTGCTCTCGGGAGAGGGACAGGCGGGTGCCGCCCGAGGCGGCGCGCAGCGCGCCGATCTCGCGGGAGATCGCCAGGCGGCGTTCCACCAGTTCGATGATCTCCGCGTCGCACGCGTCGATCTCGACGCGCAGGTGGCCGATCCGCTCCGCGGGGTCGGCGGCGGGCTCGGCGGCAGGGGCGGTGAGGGCGCTCATCGGGCTGTCCTTCGAAAGGCGGTGGTGGCCGTCCGAGCCCGGGAGAAAGAAAAAACGCCCCGGGGCTCTTCGGGCCCGGGGCGTCTGTTGCGGCGTGTGCTCAGCCAGCGGTGACGGACACCGGATCCCGGTGACCGTAGTAAAAGCTGACCGTGGCGAGCACGTCGGCGAGTGTGCCACAGGCGTCCGGGACGGCGCCACCGCCTCGTGTCGTCGGCGAGCCCCGCCGAGATCCGGCTGACGGCGGTGTCCCGGGCGGTCGAGACCGCCGTGAGGCGGATATCGATGCGCCGCGAGCGGGGTCCGTGAGGCGGCTGGGACGGGCGTTTCCCGGTACTCAGGGGCGTCACCCGTCCGGCTTACAGTGATGTGGTGAGTGCGCCGCAGGCTTCCGGTTCCCCAGCGGAGCTGCGTTCATGAACCCACCCAACGAGAACGCTCCGCAGGCGCTCCACGTTTCCGCGGGGGCCCCGTAATGAGCGTCCAGCACGCCCCGCCCGGTGCCCAGAACGCACTCCCGGGGACGGAGGCCCTCCAGCGGTCCGCGCCGGGTTCCGCGGGGCGCGAGCTCGACCGGATGCTCGCCGGACTGAACGGCCCGCAGCGCCAGGCCGTCGTCCACGAGGGCGGGCCGCTGCTCATCGTGGCGGGCGCCGGATCGGGCAAGACGCGGGTGCTGACCCACCGGATCTCCTACCTCCTCGGCGCCCGGCACACCCAGCCCGGGGAGATCCTGGCCATCACGTTCACCAACAAGGCCGCCGGCGAGATGAAGGAGCGGGTCGCGGCGCTGGTCGGGCCGCGGGCCCGGGCCATCTGGGTCTCGACGTTCCATTCGATGTGCGTCCGGATCCTGCGCGCGGAGGCGGCCAAGCTGGGCCTGAAGTCGTCGTTCACCATCTACGACCAGGGCGACTCGGTCCGGCTGATGACGATGGTGGCCCGCGACCTCGACCTCGACGCCAAGCGCTACCCCGGCCGGTCGCTCGCCGCTCAGGTGTCGAACCTCAAGAACGAGCTGGTCGACGAGGAGGGCTACGTCCCGCAGACGGCGCCGGAGAAGGTGCTGGCGGAGGCCTACAAGCTCTACCAGCAGCGGCTGCGCCAGGCGCACGCCATGGACTTCGACGACCTGATCATGAACACCGTGCACCTGCTGCAGGCGTTCCCCGACGTCGCCGAGCACTACCGCCGCCGCTTCCGGCACGTCCTCGTGGACGAGTACCAGGACACCAACCACGCCCAGTACATGCTGGTCCGCGAGCTGGTGGGGCCCGAGAACGGGTCGGTCCCGCAGGCCGAGCTGTGCGTCGTCGGCGACGCCGACCAGTCGATCTACGCCTTCCGCGGCGCGACGATCCGCAACATCGACGAGTTCGAGCGCGACTACCCGCACGCGACCACGATCGTGCTGGAGCAGAACTACCGCTCCACCCAGCGGATCCTCCGGGCGGCCAACACCGTCATCGCGAAGAACACCGGCCGCCGTCCGAAGAGCCTCTGGACCGACGCGGGTGACGGTGACCTCATCGAGGGCTACGTCGCCGACAACGAGCACGACGAGGCCGCCTGGGTCGCCGAGCAGATCGACGCCCTCGTCGACGAGGGCGTCGCCCAGCCGAAGGACATCGCGGTCTTCTACCGCACGAACAACGCCTCCCGTGTCTTCGAGGAGGTGTTCATCCGGGTCGGCATGCCCTACAAGGTCGTCGGCGGGGTGCGCTTCTACGAGCGCAAGGAGGTCCGCGACGCACTGGCCTACCTGAAGGTCGTCGCCAACCCGACCGACATCGTGAGCCTGCGCCGGGTCATCAACACCCCGAAGCGCGGCATCGGGGAGCGGGCCGAGGCCTGCATCGAGAACTTCGCCGACCGCGAGCGGATCCCGTTCGCCTCGGCGCTGCGCCGCTGCTCCGAGGTCGGCGAGCTGGCCACCCGCTCGCTGAAGAACATCCAGGAGTTCGTCGCGCTGCTCGAGGAGTTCGAGCAGCTGGTCGAGACCGGGTCGGGCCCGGCCGCGCTGCTGGAGAGCATCCTCGACCGCACCGGCTACCTGACCGAGCTGCAGGCCAGCACCGACCCGCAGGACGAGGGCCGGGTCGACAACCTCAACGAGCTCGTCTCGGTGGCCGCCGAGTTCGAGGCTGCCAGCCCCGGTGGGACCGTCACCGACTTCCTCGAGCAGGTGTCGCTGGTGGCCGACGCCGACCAGATCCCCGTCACCGGCGACGACGCGGGCGTCGTCACGATGATGACGCTGCACACGGCCAAGGGCCTGGAGTTCCCCGTCGTCTTCCTCACCGCTCTCGAGGACGGCGTCTTCCCGCACCTGCGCGCGCTCGGCGACCCACGGGAACTGGAGGAGGAGCGCCGGCTCGCGTACGTCGGCATCACCCGCGCGCAGAAGCGGCTCTTCCTCTCCCGCGCGCAGGTGCGCACGAGCTGGGGGCAGCCCGCCTACAACCCGCCGTCCCGCTTCCTCGACGAGCTGCCCGCCGACACCGTCCACTGGGCGCGGCTGGAGCCGGCTCCGGCGTCCATGGGGTACTCGTCGGCGCAGTCGCGGGTGGCAGCGACCGGGCTGTCGACCGGCGGCTTGCGCGGCGGTGCCGGCAACCGGGCCGTCATCTCCGTCGACGTCGGCGACCGGGTCAGCCACGACGCGTTCGGGCTGGGGACCGTGGTGGAGGTGACCGGGGCCGGCGACAAGGCCCAGGCCACCGTCGACTTCGGCTCCGGCGGCACCAAGCGCCTCGTCCTCCGCTACGCCCCGCTGGTCAAGCTGTAGAAGCTACGTTCGCGCGGGATTGCTCGCGTTGTTCGTGCATTGCGGCCGCTGCAGCGTCGGCAATGGTGGAGGAGCACCCGCAATGCCGGAGGGCGACGTCAGATGTGGACGCCGCGCTCGGCGAGCCATGCCTCCGGGTCGAGGGGGCGGCCGTCGATGTCGCCGCGGTGGATCTCGTAGTGCAGGTGCGGTCCGGTCGAGTAGCCCTCGTTGCCGACCTTCGCGATCTGGTCGCCGGCGTGCACGATCTGACCGGCCTCGACGTCGTAGTAGCGCATGTGCCCGTAGACGTGGACGTTCCCGTCGGCGTCCTGGATGTAGACCGCGTTGCCGAACCCGGAGGCGCGCCCGGCTTCGAGGACCACGCCGTCGGCCGCGGAGAGGATCGGCGTCCCCAGCGGCGCGGCGAGGTCCAGGCCGTAGTGCATCTGCCCCCACCGCATGCAGTAGCAGGTCGTCAGCCGGCCCTGCGTGGGCAGCACTGTCTTCGGCGCCCGGGCGGCCCGCGACGCGGCCAGTTCGCCCAGGCGGGCCTGGGCCTCGGCCTCGGTGATGCTGCGGCGGACGCCGGCGTCGTCGATCCCGCCGTTGAGGCTCGAGCCGGCCCCCAGGCCGTACTCGGAGGCGTCGCCGGACACCACGACGGGGGAGCCGAACAGGCTCGGCAGGCCGGCGAGCACCGCACCGGCGACGAGGGCCGCGAACCACATCGGGGCGCGTCGGCCGGGAGGGTGGGGAAGGCGCCGTCCGGAACGGACCGGGGAGGCGGAGGAGCCGGACGCGGCGGAGTCGGAGGAGGCGGAGTCGGACGCGGCGGAGTCGGAAGAGCCGGAGGAGCCGGAGCGCAAGCGCGGGAGGGGGAAGGAGCGGCGGCCGGTCCGAGCCGCCGGCTCGGGGGCGGCGTCGACGTCGGCGGGCGATGCGGGATCGCGCTCGGCCCCGGGCCGCTCGAGGACCTGGGGTGCACTGCTGCGAGACACGACGCACCTTCCCGGACGAGCGCTTCCCCGCCGCGCGCCGGTAGGCGGGCCGCCGGGGGAGCGGCGATCGACGGCCGGTAGATACCAGCGCCGTGATCGAACCGTAACGATGAGTCAGGGCGCGGCATAGCACCAAACAGCACGTGTCGCGATGTGTACAAGTCGTCACGGGCGGGACGGCGGAGCGACCGCGACCCTATGGAGGGCGCAGTAACGGTCAGGCGACGGCGGTCGAGTGCCGGCCGGAGCCCCGCACCCCGGCAAGCGTCGCCGCGACCTCGTCGACGACGCCTCCATGGCGGGGCAGCGACATGTGCCCGATCCCGCGGAAGAGCAGGTTCCGGGCCTGGAGGTCTGGATGGTCGCACCGGCCGGAGTTCGTCGGCACCACGACCTGGTCGAGATCGCTGTAGATCGCGGTCATCCGCGTGCTGCAGCCGGCCGCCGGCTGCTCCAGCTCGCGAAGGACGGGAGACCCCGGCCGCAGCTGGCGGACCAGCGGGGTGGGGAGCACGTGGGCGAGGACCGAGCCCCGGTGCGGCGTCCCGAGCGTCACCAGCGACTCGACCCGCCGGTCCCCGCCCTGTCGCTGCACGTGGTACCGGGCGATCAGACCGCCGAGGCTGTGGCCGACCACGTGCACGCGCTCGTGACCCGTCTGCTCGCAGATCTCCTCGATGCGGCGGCCCAGGTCGGCGGCCCCGCGGGCGACGTCGCTCAGCAGCGGGCTGTAGTTCCAGCTGCAGATCTGCGTGAACCCGCGCCGACGGAGGCCCCGCCGCATCACGGAGAACACCGACCGGTTGTCCACCAGGCCGTGCACCAGCATCACCGGGATGCGGGCGGCCAGCGGATCGGCGGCGAAGAGGGCGCGGACGGCGGGGGGCAGCTCGCCCGGCCGGATGCGCGGATCGGGGCGGAGCTCCTCGGTCCCCGTGCCGAACGGGTACAGCAGCAGATGCGCGCCCACCCAGGCCAGCTCGGTGATGCCGCCGGTCACCGTGGTGCGGGTGCAGAGGGCGCGCAGACCACCCCGTGGCGCTCCCTCGCCGACAGCGGCGATGTGCGACTCTGGGAGGGAGCCCGGGCCGGTGGATAGCCGCATGGTCGTTCCTCCCCGTCGTCACCCGTTGGCGGAGGCCGGGTGGAACCGTCCCGCCGGCGGCGGGTGTACCACGCGATGTGCTCCGTTAACCGGACGGTAATGCGTGTGTGTGGTGCCCGTCACATCGACGTGACCGGCGCCTGGCGGATCGACGCCGGTTCGTGACCGAACTCAGCCGAAGGGGGAACCGTGTCCCGCGACGCCCGCACCGGGCCCGCCCACGACCGCGCGGGCCGCGCCGAGGGGCGACGCTCGGGCGCCGCGTCCCGGAACAGCTCGGCCGGCGCCTCCCGCCCGCGCCCCAGAGTGGACCGGGGCCTGCCGTCCGCCCGTCGCCCGGGAGGATCCGCGACGTCGGCCACGCTCGCCGGCCCCCAGACCGACGGACTCGTGGTGGGCGCCGTCCCGCCGATCGCCCGGCTGGCCGGCGCGCTCCTGGTGCTGGCCGCCCTCGTCTCCGTCGCCGCGCTGTTCCCCACCTACCTCGTGGTGGCCGGCCGCCCGCTGTCGTCCGCGGCGGGGTTCGCCGGGGTGCTCGTGGCACTGGTCGTGCCGCTCGTGCACCTGCTGGTCGGGGGGTGGCTCGCCCGGGGCGCCGTCCCCAAGTTCGGCCTCGCCTACGCGGGCACCTCCGGGGCGCTCGCCGTGGGGCAGCTGCTCATCGAGATCTACCGGGGGCGCAGTTCGACCTCCCGCTCCGCCGTCGAGGTGCTGGCCGGCGAGCGGGTGCTGACCAGCAGCGTGGAGGTGGGCGCCGGCTGGGTCCTGGGCGTGGTGGCCCTCTCCCTCACCGTGCTCGCCGGCATCTGCGGTGCGGCCGCGTGGGGGCGGACCGTCATGGACGACGGCGGTCCGCTGGACGCGGTCCGCTCCGGCCTGGCGGGCGCGGCCGTGCTGCTGGGTGTGACGACCGTGCTGTGCCTGGCGCTGCCGGCCGCCGACGTCCCGGACCAGCTCGTCACCGACCCCACGACCGGCCTGCAGACCGTGGTCACCCGCGAGGGGCCTCAGGCGCTGCTGGAGCGACCCGGGATGGCCCTGCTCGGCGGCCTGCTGCTGGCGGGCGCCGTCGTCCTCTGCTCGGTGATCGCTCCCTCGCTGCGACCCCGTCTCGCCTCGGTCGGCGGGCTCCTGGCCGTCACGGTCACGGTCCTCGCCGCGGCGCTGACGGGCCTGCGCGACGCCGTCTCCTCCGACGATCTCGACTGGACGGTGCCGGGCGCCGGGCTGGTCCTCACCGGCCTCGGTTACGCCGTCCTGACCGTGCTCGCGTGGCGCCTGCGCCGCGGGCGGCCGGAACCGCCCCCGGACGCGCGGCTCTAAGCTGGCCGCCGTGGTGGACGAACGCATTCGGGTGGTCATCGGCAAGCCGGGCCTCGACGGGCACGACCGGGGTGCCAAGGTCGTCGCCCGCGCCCTTCGCGACGCCGGCATGGAGGTCGTCTACACCGGCCTGCACCAGACGCCGGAGCAGATCGTGGAGACCGTTGTCCAGGAGGACGCCGACGCGGTCGGCCTGTCCGTCCTCTCGGGCGCGCACATGACGCTGTTCAGCCGGCTCTCCGAGCTGCTCTCCGAACGGGGCATCGACGACGTGGTCGTCTTCGGCGGCGGGATCATCCCGGACGAGGACATCCCGGAGCTCCAGCGCCTGGGCGTCGCGAAGATCTTCACGCCGGGCGCGACGACGACGGACATCGTCGACTGGGTCCGCGAGCACGTCGGGGCCCCCGCCGGCACCTGACCGCGGCGCCCGGGGACACCGTCAGTGGACAGGTGTCGCTAAAGGCGGCCTATGGGACATCGGCGCGGTTGCCGGTCGAATGGGCATCCTGGGCCTAATCTGCGCGGCATGAGCGACAGCCAGTGGAGCGTGACCGCATGTCGAAGCGGACAGTGAGTGCCGCGGTCCTTGCGGTCGCGGCCGGCATTGGTCTCACTATTTGGCAATTCGACATTCAACCCGAGGGGGCAAGCGACCGAGGGGAAGCGCTTCTGATGGGCGATCAAATAATTGCGCGCATCGACGGGAAGACTGTGCGGGAGAAGGAGGTAATGTACGCCGTCGACACACCGCTCGACGTTGTCAGAGAGAAGGGTTGCGAAGACCAGGTCGCCCTCACGCACGACAAGTATCCGCTGACTGACAATATTCTCGCGCTGGAGGTCGATGGCGAACCCGTCTGCGTGCCGGAGCACGAAACCGTGGCCGTCGGCGACCTTCGGATAAAAGCCGAAGCGCTCATCGAGCACCGCGAAGCTCAAGGGGAGGCCTTAAGTTACCCGAATGGTGTGGCGATCGACTTTCGTCGGATCAGCTACTGGGTTGAGCCCAACTGGGTAGACAAGCTCCAGATCACATGTGGGGGTGTGCTCAGCGGGCTGGGTGCAGGGGTGTTGGGCACGTGGTTCTGGGAACGTCGTCGGCGACCAACCCCGTGAGCCGACGGCAGGCACGCGCAGTATCGACCTTGTCGGGCGTGTGGCTTGACGGCGCGAAACCAAGTGTCCCCTAGCTGTAGTGACCATGAGCGTTGTTGACGGCGCAGCGAGCTGATCCAAGGAAGAGACCTCCGGGCGAAGGTGTGGGTGCTGACGCCACGCCCGAGTGCCCGGAGGTCCCGTGTCCCACGCTAATGCCCGTCTGACCATCTATGGCCGCGCCGAGTTGGTCCGCCGGGTCGTCGATCTCGGCCGGCCGGTCGCCCATGTCGTGATCGAGCTCAATGTCTCCAGGGCCACCGGCTACAAGTGGCTGGCCCGCTGGCGGGCCGAGGGACCGACCGGCCTTCTCGACCGGCCCAGCCGAGCGCACCGGTTGCCGGGCAAGACGTCGGCCGCGCTCGAGGCCGAAGTGCTCGCGATGCGCAGCAGCCGCAAGCTGGGGCCGGCGCGGATCGGTCCGCTGCTCGGGCTGGCGCCCTCCACGGTGCACGCGGTGCTCCGCCGGCACGGCATGCACCGGCTGGCCTGGCTCGACCGGCCGACCGGGCAGCTGGTCCGACGCTATGAACGCGCCCGACCCGGCGAGCTGGTGCACGTCGACGTCAAGAAGCTCGGCGCCATCCGGCCCGGCGGCGGCTGGTGGGTTCACGGCCAGGGCTCCGCGGCGCAGATCCACGCGCGGACCGAGAACAGGGCCGGCCGCCGGGTCGGATACGACTACGTGCACTGCGCGATCGACGACCACACCCGGCTGGCCTACGCCGAGATCCACCCCGACGAGACCGCGGTCACCTGCGCCAACTTCCTCCGAGCCGCCGCCGCCTGGTTCACCGGTCAGGGGATCGGCCGGATCGAACGGGTGATGACCGACAACGCCAAGGCGTACCGGACCTCTCATGCCTGGCGAGAGGCCCTGGCCGACATCGGCGCCGAGTCCCGGTTCACCCGCCCCTACCGGCCACAGACCAATGGCAAGGCCGAGCGGTTCAACCGCACCCTCGCCGATGAATGGGCCTACATCCGGCCATTCCACAGCTCGGACGAACGAGCGGCTGACTTGCCCGACTGGCTGCACACCTACAACCATCACCGCAGCCACACCGCGCTCGGCGGACAGCCCCCGATCAGCCGGATCGTCGTCAGCAACGCTGCTGGTCACAACACCTAGCGGGCGGTGCGCTCAGGGACACCGGGCGACGGACAGCCCGGAACCGCGGCCCGGCTCGGCCTCCGCCCGGGATCGTCAGCTGCTGCGTCCGGCCGGGACCGATCACCGGGCTCACCTGGGGTCCTCGGCGTGGAGGTCGACGTTCATGCACGTGCAGGACAGCGGCAGGGAGCCCGATGGAGTGACGCATCCTGTGATGCGGCCCACCGTCCCCCGTGCGCTACAACGCCCGAGGGGGCGACGGGGAAACGGGCGGGCTACGGTGCCTGTTCGTGGATCTCTTCGAGTACCAGGCCCGTGACCTCTTGGCCTCGCACGGCGTGCCCGTGCTCCCCGGCGGCGTCGCCGAGACGCCCGAGGAGGCGGAAGCCATCGCGCGCGAGATCGCCCAGCCGGTCGTCGTGAAGGCGCAGGTGAAGGTGGGCGGCCGCGGCAAGGCCGGCGGCGTGAAGCTCGCCGACAACCCCGAGGACGCCCGGGCGCGCGCCCAGGACATCCTCGGCCTCGACATCAAGGGGCACATCACGCACCGCGTGATGGTGGCCCAGGCCAGCGACATCGCCGAGGAGTACTACTTCTCCTACCTGCTCGACCGCTCCAACCGCACCTTCCTGGCCATGGCCTCGGTCGCCGGCGGCATGGACATCGAGGAGGTCGCGGCCACCCGGCCCGACGAGCTGGCCAAGGTGCCGATCGACGCCACCGTCGGCGTCGACGAGGCCAAGGCCACCGAGATCGTCGACGCGGCGAACTTCCCGGCCGAGGTCCGTGACCAGGTCATCGCCATCGCCGTCCAGCTGTGGGAGGTGTTCTCGAAGGAGGACGCCACCCTGGTCGAGGTGAACCCCCTCGCCAAGGCGCCGGACGGCACGGTGCTCGCGCTCGACGCCAAGGTGACCCTCGACGGGAACGCCGAGTTCCGGCAGCCGGAGCACGCCGCGCTCGAGGACGCCGCCTCCGCCGACCCGCTCGAGGCCGCGGCCAAGGAGAAGGACCTCAACTACGTGAAGCTCGAGGGCGAGGTCGGGATCATCGGCAACGGCGCCGGCCTGGTCATGAGCACCCTGGACGTCGTGGCGTACGCCGGTGAGGAGTTCGGCGGGGTCAAGCCAGCCAACTTCCTCGACATCGGTGGCGGTGCCTCGGCGGAGGTGATGGGCAACGGCCTGCACATCATCCTGTCCGACCCCGCCGTGAAGAGCGTGTTCGTCAACGTCTTCGGCGGGATCACCTCCTGCGACGCCGTCGCCAACGGCATCGTGTCGGCTTTGCAGCACCTGGGCGACGAGGCGACCAAGCCGCTCGTCGTCCGTCTCGACGGCAACAACGTGGAGGAGGGCCGGCGGATCCTCGCCGAGGCCAACCACCCCCTGGTGACCGTGGTGGACACGATGGACGGCGCCGCGCGCCGGGCCGCCGAACTCGCCGCCGCCTGACCGCCCCGACTCCCGACAGGACCAGACAGATGTCGATCTTCCTCAACGAGAACAGCAAGGTCATCGTCCAGGGCATGACCGGCGCCGAGGGCAGCAAGCACACGCAGCGCATGCTCGCCTCGGGCACCGCCATCGTCGGCGGCGTCAACCCCCGCAAGGCCGGCACCCGGGTCGACTTCGACGGCGCCAGCGTGCCCGTCTTCGGTGGCGTCGCCGAGGCCATGAAGGAGACCGGCGCCGACGTCAGCGTCATCTTCGTGCCGCCGCCGTTCGCGAAGGCCGCCATGATCGAGGCCGTCGACGCCCAGATCGGGCTCGCCGTCGTCATCACGGAGGGCATCCCGGTGCACGACTCCACGTACGTGTGGGCGCACGCCCGGGGCAGCTCGACCCGGATGATCGGCCCGAACTGCCCCGGCCTCATCAGCCCCGGGCGCTCGAACGCCGGGATCATCCCGGCCAACATCACCCAGGCCGGGAAGATCGGGCTGGTCAGCAAGTCCGGCACGCTGACCTACCAGATGATGTACGAGCTCCGGGACATCGGTTTCTCCACCGCGGTCGGCATCGGCGGTGACCCGGTCGTCGGCACCACGCACATCGACTGCCTGCAGGCCTTCCAGGACGACCCGGAGACCGAGGCCATCGTGATGATCGGTGAGATCGGCGGCGACGCCGAGGAGCGGGCGGCCGACTACATCAAGGCCAACGTCACCAAGCCCGTCGTCGGCTACGTCGCCGGCTTCACCGCGCCCGAGGGCAAGACGATGGGCCACGCCGGTGCCATCGTCTCCGGTTCGGCGGGCACCGCCCAGGCCAAGCAGGAGGCCCTCGAGGCCGCCGGCGTGCGCGTCGGCAAGACCCCGTCGGAGACCGCCCGGCTCATGCGGGAGATCGTCGCCTCCTGACCGTCGCGCCTCCACCGCTGCCCGGCGACCTCCCCGCAGGTCGCCGGGCAGCGCTGCGTCGTGCGGGGCGGTGACCGGGGTCACCGGGCCTGTTCCCGGCTTTCGGCGACGCCCGGCGCGTACGCCGACCATCGGGCCCGCCGTCTTGCGAGAGTGGGACCGTGGTCTCCCTGCTCGCTCGCCTGCCCCGGCGGGGCCGGGACGGCGGCGGACCGGGCGCCCTGTCGCTGGGATGGCTGGCGATCGCCGCGATCCTGGCCGTCGACATCGCCGGCCTGGCCGGACTCGGGCTGGCGATCGTCGTCGTCCAGACCCTCGACCCGGCGGGCGGGCTGCCCTTCGGCGGGTCGACGGCCCTCGCCGGCCAGTTGTGGCTCCTGGCCCAGGGCGGTGAGCTCGAGCTGGGATCCGGCCCTCTCGTCCTCGCTCCGCTGCTGCTCACGCTGGGGATCGCGTGGGGGCTGTCGCGCGCGGGCCGGGGCGTCGCGCGCGCCCACGAGATCACCGGAGGCGCGGCGGCCGCGCGGGCCGTCGGCCTGCTCGTCGGGGCACATCTGCTGGTCAGCCTGCTGCTCGTCGCCGTCCTCGACGCCACGACCGGGGGGATCGGGCTGCTCCGGACGGCCGCGGGAGTGACCGTCCTCGCCCTGGCCTCCGTCGGATGGGGCGTGGCCCGGGAGTCGGGCCTCCTCGACGCGTTGCTGGACCGGCTGCCCGGTGCCGCGCGCCCGCTGTTGCGCGGGGTCCTGGCCGGACTGCTCGCCGCTTTGGCGCTGTGCACCGCCGTGGTGGCGGTCGCCCTCGTCTCCGACGCCCAGGGGTACGCCGCCCTGTCGGGCTCCCTCGGCGGCGCGGCCGCCGGCGCCGCCGGCCTCCTGGGGCTCGGGCTGCTGCTGCTGCCCAACGCCTCAGCCGCCGTGCTGGGCCTCGCGGCCGGCCCCGGGTTCCACGTCGGCACGGGCACCCTGGTGTCGGTGCACGGGGTGACGCTGGGCGCGGTTCCCGCCCTCCCGCTGCTGGCCGCGCTCCCCGACACCCAGGCCGTGCCGCTGATCGCCTTCGTCTCGCAGGCGGTGCCCGCCCTGGCCGGACTCGTCGCGGGCATCACGGTCGGCCGGTGGTTCACCGGCGGCGGTTCCGTCCTGGCGGCGCTGACGGGGATCCTGGCCGGGGTCCTGCTGGGGGTCGTCAGCGGCGCGCTCGTGTGGGTGGCCGGCGGCTCCCTGGGGGACGGCGCCCTCGCGCAGGTCGGTGCCCCCGCCGTCGCCACAGGGATCGCGGTCGCGGCGCAGAGCGGGCTCGCCGCCGCGCTCGCCGCCGCCGTCGCCCGCTGGCGTGCGCTGGGCTGAGATCCGAGCACCCGTCGGTACCGGAAGCCGCCCCGGCTAGGGTCGCGGCGTGCCCGCCCCTGCGCCGACCCCGCGGGCCCGGGTGGCCGTGTTGCTCTCGGGGACCGGTTCGCTGTGCGCGGCGCTCCTGGCCGCCACCGACGACCCGGCCTACCCCGCCGGGATCGTCGTCGTGGGCAGCGACCGGGACGCCGCGGGGCTGGAGAACGCCCGCCGCCGCGGCATCCCCACCTTCACCTGCGCGGTGTCCGAGCACCCCGACCGCGCCGCCTGGGACCGTGCCCTGGCGGACCGGCTCGGCGCCTTCGAGCCCGATCTCGTCGTCTCCGCCGGCTTCATGAAACTGGTCGGCCCGGCGGTGCTCGGCGCGTTCGGTGGCCGGCTGATCAACACCCACCCGGCCCTGCTGCCCGCCTTTCCGGGCGCGCACGCCGTCCGGGACGCGCTGGCCGCGGGGGTGCCCGTCACGGGGGCCTCGGTGCACGTCGTCGACGCCGGGATCGACACCGGCCCCGTGCTCGCCCAGCGCGAGGTGCCCGTCCTGCCCGGGGACGACGAGGCGGGGTTGCACGAGCGGATCAAGGCCGTGGAGCGCGAGCTCCTGGTGCAGACGGTGGCGGAGCTCGTCACCGCAACGACCGAGGGAGAGCCCCCGATGACCGACCGGACACCGATCCGCCGCGCCCTGCTGGGCGTCTACGACAAGGCCGGCATCGAGGACCTCGCCGCCGGGCTCGCCGCGGCGGGTGTGGAGCTGGTGAGCACGGGGGCCACCGCCCGCCGGATCGCCGACGCCGGCATCCCGGTGACGCCCGTGGAGCAGGTGACCGGTTTCCCGGAGTGCCTCGACGGCCGGGTCAAGACGCTGCACCCGGCGGTGCACGCGGGGATCCTCGCCGACCGTCGCAAGCCCGACCACGTGGCCCAGCTCGACGAGCTCGGCGTGGCCCCGTTCGACCTGGTCGTGGTCAACCTGTACCCGTTCACCGAGACGGTGGCCTCGGGCGCCGCGCCCGACGAGTGCGTCGAGCAGATCGACATCGGCGGGCCGGCGATGGTGCGGGCCGCCGCGAAGAACCACCCGTCGGTCGCCGTCGTCGTCGACCCGGCCCGCTACGGCGACGTCCTGGCGGCCGTGGCCGCCGGTGGCTTCACGCTGGCCGAGCGGCAGAAGCTGGCGGCCGCCGCGTTCCGGCACACCGCCACGTACGACATCGCGGTCGCCTCGTGGATGGGCAACGTGCTCGCGCCGGACGACGACAGCGGCTTCCCGGCGTGGGTGGGTGCCACCTGGGACCGCGCCGAGGTGCTCCGCTACGGCGAGAACCCGCATCAGGGCGCGGCCCTGTACCGCAGCTGGCAGCCGGGGCTCGCGCACGCCGAGCAGCTGCACGGCAAGGCGATGTCCTACAACAACTACGTCGACACCGACGCCGCCTGGCGGGCCGCGCACGACCACGACGACCCCTGCGTGGCGATCATCAAGCACGCCAACCCCTGCGGCATCGCCGTCGGCCCGGACATCGCCTCGGCCCACCGCAAGGCGCACGCCTGCGACCCCCTGTCGGCGTTCGGCGGCGTGATCGCGGCCAACCGCGAGGTCGACCTCACGATGGCCGAGCAGATCGCCGACGTCTTCACCGAGGTCGTCGTCGCACCGTCGTTCACCGACGACGCCGTCGAGGTGCTGACCGGGAAGAAGAACGTGCGGCTGCTCCGGCTGCCCCACCTGCCCGCCGCCGGGGCGGAACTGCGGCCGGTGGGTGGCGGGCTGCTGCTGCAGGTCAAGGACCTGCTGGACGCGCCCGGCGACGATCCCAGGACGTGGCGGCTGGCCTGCGGGGAGCCGCTGGACGCCGCCGGACTGGACGACCTGGTGTTCGCCTGGCGCGCGGTGCGTGCGGTGAAGAGCAACGCCATCCTGCTGGCCCACGACCGCGCCACCGTCGGCGTCGGCATGGGGCAGGTCAACCGGGTGGACTCCGCCCGGCTCGCCGTCGCGCGGGCGGGGGAGCGGGCGGCCGGTTCCGTGGCCGCCTCCGACGCGTTCTTCCCGTTCGCCGACGGCCTGCAGGTGCTGCTGGACGCCGGGGTGCGCGCCGTCGTCCAGCCGGGTGGGTCGGTGCGGGACGAGGAGGTCGTCGCGGCCGCGGCCGCCGCCGGGGTGCCGCTCTACCTCACCGGCACCCGGCACTTTGCTCACTGACGGCCGGGCGCATTGATCAGCTCGCGGCCGCATCTGGCTCCGCCCGGGAACGGCAGCGAGGTCGAGGGTCAGGACTTCGCCCGGGTCGACTGGTGGGGCGCGGAGCTGGAGGGGGTGACCTTCACCCGCTGCCGGTTCGACGACGCCGGGCTGGAGGAGCTGGTCACCCGGCGCTGCGTGTTCGACCACTGCGTGCTGACCGGGGTGCGGATGGGCGGCGCGCGGCATCTGGGGACGGCGTTCCTCTCCTGCCGGTTCGACCGCGCGAAGCTCTTCGACGCGGTGTGGGAGGGCTGCAAGCTGACCGGCTCGCACTTCCCGGGCGCTCAGCTGCGCCCGATGACCTCCACCGGGTGCGACTGGAGCTACACCTCCCTCCGCGCCGCCGACCTGTCCGGGCTGGACCTCTCCGGCCAGCGGTTCCGCGAGGCGGACTTCACCGATGCCGACCTGCGCGAGTGCGACCTGACCGGAGCAGACCTCGACCGCGCCCGGCTGCAGGGCACGAAGCTCCGGGGCGCGGACCTGCGCGGCGCGTCCATGGACGGGGTGAACTGGCGGGCCTTCGAGGTGACGGGCGTCCGGCTCGACCTGGTGCAGACGGTGCAGCTCGCCCGGGCCCACGGCGCGCTGGTGGCGGACTGACGAGGGACCGGGCGATGTCGTGAGGAGCGGGGCCCGGAGGGTTCCGCGAGGGAACGACGACAGGGCTCGGCTGAGGCCGGGGAAGGCTTCTGGCCGCGGTGCGGCCCGGAGGGGCGCCCTGTCGTGGTCTCGACGACGACGTTCGTCAGGTTGATCGATACGGGGTCGGCGACGTCCCGCGACCAGAATCCCCGGACGAAGCCGGGCAGCTCCCGCACACCCGCGGCGATGCCGTCGAGCGCGCCCTGTCGGCCGGACAGGGACGGCTCGAGGATCCACGGGTCCCGCGACCGCGTGAATCAGTGGCTGGTCTCGTGCACCGGGCGGGAGAGGAGCGCCTTGAGACTGCCGAGCAGGCCGAGGACGGCGACGGCGATCGCGAACCAGAAGCCGATCGAGAAGAACCCCAGATCCCAGCCGGCGACCGCCAGCGGCACGAGCACGGCCACGGTCACGAGGAGAGCGACCACCAGCGCGAGCAGGCCGACGAGGCGATGGCCGCGCGCCGGAACGAGCAGCAGCAGGCCGAGCAGGAACAGGACACCGCCGCCGAGCACGATCGTCAGCGGCTGCACGTAGCCGGTGCCCATCACCTCGCTGACGCCGTCGCCCAGCGACGCGAAGCCGTCCTTCACGAGGGTGAGGCCGGTGACGCCCTCGCCCGCGAGCCACGGGAGCAGCAGGCTGAACCCGCTGGCGATCCCGGCCAGGAGCAGGAGCAGGGCGGCCACCGGATCCTGGCGGCGCGCCGGGGCCGGACCAGGGGAGTGGTCCGGCCCTGCTGTCATTGGCGACGAGGCGCCGTAGGCGGTGGCCCCGGCGGCCGCCGGACGCTCGGCCGGCGCCGACGGCACCTGCTCGCGGTCGCTCATGTGCGTTGCCTCCGGCGGTCGGCGGGGCGGGGGGCCCGTTGCCGAGAGCCTAGGGCGGCGCCGCCGGTCGCGTGACCTCTCGGGCAGACTGTCCGACGTGCCCGCGACGATCCTCGACGGCAAGGCGACCGCTGCCGCGATCCGTGCCGAACTCACCGACCGGGTGGCGGCGCTCTCCGCCGCCGGGCACCGACCGGGCCTCGGCACGCTGCTCGTCGGCGATGATCCGGGCAGCCGCTGGTACGTGGGTGCGAAACACTCCGACTGCGCGCAGGTCGGCATCGCCAGCATCCAGCGGGAGCTGCCCGCCTCGGCGAGCCAGGCCGACGTCCTCGCCGTGGTGGCCGAGCTCAACGCCGACCCCGCGTGCACCGGTTACATCGTCCAGCTGCCGCTGCCGCGCCAGCTCGACGAGTACGCCGTCCTCGAGGCCATGGACCCGGCCAAGGACGCCGACGGGCTGCACCCGACGAACCTCGGCCGCCTCGTGCTCAACGTCCCCGGCCCGCTGCCGTGCACGCCCGTGGGCATCGTCGAGCTGCTCCGGCGCTACGAGGTGCCGATCGCCGGCGCCGAGGTCGTCGTCGTCGGCCGGGGGATCACCGTGGGCCGGCCGCTCGGCCTCCTGCTCACCCGGCGCTCGGAGAACGCGACCGTGACCCTGTGCCACACCGGCACCCGCGACCTGGCCGCGCACCTGCGGACCGCCGACGTCGTGGTCGCAGCCGCCGGCGTTCCCGGGCTGATCACCGGCGCCATGCTCAAGCCGGGCGCCGCCGTCCTCGACGTGGGCGTCAGCCGCGTGGACGGGAAGATCGCCGGGGACGTCGCCGCCGACGTCCTGGACGTCGCCGGCCACGTCGCGCCGAACCCGGGCGGGGTGGGCCCGATGACCCGGGCGATGCTGCTGCAGAACGTCGTGCTGGCGGCCGAGCAGGCTGCGGCGCTCGAAGCGCTGTCCGCCTGACCATGGCCCGGCCGCCGCTCTACATCCGCCGCCCCTTCCTCGCGGGCCTGCTCCGGCAGCTGCCGTTGCTCGTCGTCCTGCTGGTCGTCGGGGTGGGACTGCTGCTGGTCGCCCTCCAGCACTGGCGCATGGGCCTCGTGGTGATGGGGCTGGCCCTCGTCGGAGCCGGGCTGCTGCGGCTGTTCCTCCCCGTCCGCCGCGCGGGCTTCCTCGCCGTCCGCAGCCGGCCGGTGGACGTCGTCCTGCTCGCCGGCACCGGTCTGGCGCTCACGGTCATCGCCCGCACCATCCCCGCCGGCTGACCTCTGGTTCCCCACCGGAGGTGTGATGGGGAACCCGACCGCCTGCGCCGGGCGGACCCGCTCGGGCGGCCCGGCGCGCCCGGGGATAAGTTGGCGGCCATGGCAGAGAAGTCCCGGAAGGGCAAGGTCACCGTCGTCGGAGCCGGATTCTACGGCTCCACCACCGCTCTCCGACTCGCCGAGTACGACGTCTTCGAGACCGTCGTGCTCACCGACATCGTCGAGGGCAAGCCCGAGGGCCTGGCCCTCGACATGAACCAGTCGCGGCCGATCGAGGGCTTCGAGACCAAGGTCGTCGGTGTCGGCGGCGGGTCGTACGAAGGCACGGAGAACTCGGACGTCGTCGTCATCACGGCCGGTCTCCCGCGCAAGCCCGGCATGAGCCGCATGGACCTCATCGAGACCAACGCGAAGATCGTGCGCTCGGTCGCGGAGAACGTCGCCGCCACGTCGCCCGACGCGGTCGTCATCGTCGTCTCCAACCCGCTCGACGAGATGACGGCGCTGGCGCAGCTGGCTACCGGCTTCCCGAAGAACCGGGTCATGGGCCAGGCCGGCATGCTCGACACCGCGCGCTTCAGCAACAACGTCGCCGAGGAGCTCGGCGTCCCGGTCGGCTCGGTGCAGACCCTGACGCTGGGGTCGCACGGCGACACAATGGTCCCGGTGCCGTCGCGCTGCACCGTCGACGGCAAGCCGCTGTCCGACGTGCTCGCGCAGGACCGCATCGACCACCTCGTCGACCGCACCCGCAACGGCGGGGCCGAGGTCGTGGCGCTGCTCAAGACCGGCTCGGCGTACTACGCGCCGTCGGCCGCGGCCGCCCGCATGGCCCGCGCCGTGATGGAGGACTCCGGCGCCGTCATGCCGGTCTGCGCCTGGGTGGACGGCGAGTACGGCATCAACGGGGTCTACCTGGGCGTCGAGGCCGAGATCGGCCGCGAGGGCGTCAAGAAGGTCGTCGAGGGCGACCTGTCCGAGAGCGAGCTGGCCGGCCTGCGCGAGGCGGCCGAGGCCGTGCGCGCCAAGCAGGCCGACGTAGCCGACCTCTGATCCGCTGGCTGTAGAGAGGACTTCACTGACGTGAGCGAGCTTGCGAGCGAACCGATGAGCACAGCAGCACCGCGAACGCGGCCGACGAGCGCCAGCGAGGAGAGCAAGTGAGCAAGATCAAGGTCGAGGGCACCGTCGTCGAGCTCGACGGCGACGAGATGACCCGGATCATCTGGCAGTTCATCAAGGACCAGTTGATCCTCCCGTACCTCGACGTCAACCTCGAGTACTACGACCTGGGCATCGAGCACCGGGACGCCACCGACGACCAGGTGACGGTCGACGCCGCCAACGCCATCAAGCAGCACGGCGTCGGCGTCAAGTGCGCCACGATCACGCCGGACGAGGCGCGGGTCGAGGAGTTCGGCCTGAAGAAGATGTGGCGCTCGCCCAACGGGACGATCCGCAACATCCTCGGCGGCGTCATCTTCCGCGAGCCGATCATCATGCAGAACGTGCCGCGGCTCGTGCCGGGCTGGACGAAGCCGATCATCGTCGGCCGCCACGCCTTCGGTGACCAGTACCGCGCGACCGACTTCCGGTTCCCCTCCGCGGGCACCCTGACGGTGACGTTCACGCCGTCCGACGGCTCCGAGCCGATCGAGCACGAGGTCTTCCAGGCGCCCGGTGCCGGCATCTCGCTGTCCATGTACAACCTGGACCAGTCGATCCGCGACTTCGCCCAGGCGTCGCTGAACTACGGCCTGGACCGCGGCTACCCGGTCTACCTGTCCACGAAGAACACGATCCTCAAGGCCTACGACGGCCGCTTCAAGGACATCTTCGAAGAGGTCTTCGAGGCCGAGTTCAAGGACAAGTTCGACGCGGCCGGCATCACCTACGAGCACCGGCTGATCGACGACATGGTCGCCGCCTCGCTCAAGTGGGAGGGCGGCTACGTCTGGGCATGCAAGAACTACGACGGTGACGTGCAGTCCGACACCGTTGCGCAGGGGTTCGGCTCGCTGGGCCTGATGACGTCGGTGCTCGCGACCCCGGACGGCAAGACCGTCGAGGCCGAGGCCGCCCACGGCACGGTCACCCGCCACTTCCGGCAGCACCAGCAGGGCAAGGAGACGTCGACCAACCCGATCGCGTCGATCTTCGCCTGGACGCGGGGCCTGGCCCACCGCGGCAAGCTCGACGGCACCCCCGAGGTGACGAAGTTCGCCGAGACCCTCGAGAAGGTCTGCATCGACACCGTCGAGGGCGGTCAGATGACCAAGGACCTCGCGCTGCTCATCTCCAAGGACAGTCCGTGGCTCACCACCCAGGACTTCCTGGCGGCCATCGACACCAACCTCCAGAAGGCCATGGCCTGACGCACCCAGCGCCGCATGACGGCCCCCTCGCCTACGGGTGAGGGGGCCGCTCGCGTTCGTGGCCGGGTGCCGACTCGGCCACGTTCGGGGAACAAGGCCCCCGGCAGGCCGGGTGGGGGCCATGTTCGCCGAAGTCGGTGCCTGTGGACGGCGGGAGCGCGCACAGCCCCTCGCTCGGCACGCTCCGGTGGTGTCCACGGCTCACCGACCCGACGCCCTCCGAGGCGCCGTCTTCCGCAAGCGTGACGTCGTGGAGGCGGGCCTGCTGACGGCCGACGCCCTGCGCAGCAGAGCCTGGCGCCGTCTGTACCGCGGCGTCTACGCGGATGCCGACCTGCCGGAATCATTCGGCCTCCGGATCCGGGGAGCCGGCCTCCTGATGCCGCCGGCCGGCGTGTTCAGCGGAAGGACGGCGGTCTATCTCCACGGGGCGACGGAGCTGGTCGAAGACCGGACGCCGGTGGAGGTCTCGGTGCCGCCAGGAGTCCGCTTCGGTCCTGTCGCGGGACTGCGGATCCGGCAGGTGGCGCTGCCGTCCGCAGACGTCGTCGCTGTCATGCGCACGCTGCGGGCCACCTCGACGCTGCGGACCGCGCTGGACATCGCCCGCGTCGAGCCACTGCTCGACGCCGTCCCGGTGCTGGACGTGCTGCTCGCTCGTGCCGTCGTGGGCCGGAGCGAGCTTCGGGACGCCGTCGGGGGGCTTGGCGCGGCACGCGGCGCACGACGGGCGCAGCAGGCTGTCGCACTGGCCGACCCCCGAGCGGAGTCGCAGCCGGAATCTCGACTACGCGTAGTGCTGGCGCTGGCCGGGCTCTCGCCCATCCCGCAGTTCGTGGTGCGCGGCGCGACCGGCGGCTTCGTCGCGCGGGTGGATCTCGCGTTCCCGGACCACCGGGTGGCCGTCGAGTACGACGGTGCGTGGCACGCGGAGCCCGGTCAGTTCGCGAAGGACCGGCGTCGGCTCAACGCCCTGGTCGCCGTCGGGTGGACGGTCCTGCACGTCACCGCCGCCGACCTGCGTGACCCGGGCGCGTTGATCGCCCGCATCCGAGCTCTGCTCGCCGCGCCCAACTTCGGGGGAGTCGGGCTCTGAAGCGCCGATCTGCGCCCGACTTCCCCGAAGTCAGCGGGCGGAGGCCTCAGTTGCCGAAGAGCTGGGTCCACCAGGGGCCGGCCGGGCCCTCGGCGACGCCCACCCCGAGCGCGCGCAGGCCGCAGTCGAGGATGTTCGCCCGGTGTCCGGTGCTGTTCATCCAGGCGGCCATCACGGCCGCCGGGTCCGGCTCCCCGTAGGCGATGTTCTCCGCCCGCGCGTTGGTCTGGGCGGCCGCTTCCGCGCGCTCGAACGGATCGAGGCCGTCGGGGTTCACGTGGTCGAAGAAGGCCCGGTCGCGCATGTCGGCGCTGTGCGCCCGGGCGACCGTCGCCAGCCCTTCGTCGTGGATCAGCGGGGCGCAGCCGACGTCGGCGCGAGCCGTATTGACCAGGGCCAGCACCTCCGCCTCGGTGTCGGCTGCGGAGGCGCCGGCCGAGGCGGCCATCGGAGCCGGGGCAGCGCTCGCGGGCGCGTCCGGGGCGGCGGCGGACGCGACCGGCACCTCGGCCGGGGCGGCGTCGGCCGGCTCGGTCGCGGGCGGCACGGCGGACGCCGACGACGGCGTGGGGACGCCGTCGCGACCCATGACGACCGCCGAGGAGTCGCCGGCGTACCGGGCGGCAGCGGACGACGAGGAGTCCAGCTGCGGCGACGTCGGGGATCCCGACGACACCACGGGGATCGCGAGGACGAACCCCGTCACCATGGTGCTGAGCGCCGTGCCCAGGGCGAGGCGGCCACCGTGCCGGCCGGCGGAGCGACGGCCGCGGTGGACGCCACGGCTCAGCGCGCCGGACAGCCGGGCGGAGAGCGGGGGAGCCGCAGGGCGATGGTGCACGGGACAACCTCACGTGAGCGTCGATCTCAAATTGTTACCGATCGAGACTAACCGTGCGTGCTCCGTCACGATCAGTCAAGGGGGTGAACGTCACAATGTCCGGCCGCCCTGCTCCGCCGGCGCGCGACCAGGCACCATGGACCACGTCCGTTCCGCCCGAACACCCCGAGGAGCACGCCGCCGGTGAGCGATGTCTGGCTCAGCATCGTCATGGTCATCGCCTTCGTGCTGATCGGCGGCGTCTTCTCCGGCGCCGAGATCGCCCTGGTGTCCCTCCGCGAGTCCCAGGTCCGCGGGATGGCCGAGAGCGGCGGACGGCGGGGCAAGGCGGTCCAGCGGCTGCTGAGCGACCCCAACCGCTTCCTGGCCGCCGTCCAGGTCGGCGTCACGCTGGCCGGGTTCTTCTCGGCGGCCTTCGGTGCCAGCACCCTGTCGCGTCCGCTGGCCGGGTGGCTCGAGGGCAGGGGCCTGTCCACGGGTCTCTCCGGCACCGTGGCGCTCGTGCTCGTGACGATCGCGATCAGCTACCTGTCCCTGGTGGCCGGCGAGCTGACGCCCAAGCGGCTGGCGCTGCAGCGCGCCGAGGGCTTCTCGCTCCTCGTCGCGGCACCGCTCAACACGATCGCGACGCTGTCGCGTCCGGTCATCTGGCTCCTCTCGAAGTCGACCGACGTGCTCGTCCGGCTCCTCGGCGGCGATCCCAAGATGAGCGGCGAGTCGATCAGCCAGGAGGAGCTCCGCGACCTGGTGGCGGCGCACGAGTCGCTGAGCAGTGACGAGCGGCGGCTCATCGACGAGGTCTTCCGCGCCGGCGAGCGCGAGGTGCGGGAGGTCATGACGCCCCGCACGGAGGTCGCCTTCCTGGACGCGTCGACGACGGCCAGCCGGGCGGCCAAGCAGGTCGCCGACTCCAACTGGTCGCGCTTCCCGGTCGTCGGCCGGGACGAGGACGACGTCGTGGGGTTCGTGCACGTCCGCGACCTGTTCCTGCCCAACCATCCGGCGGGCCGCGCCGCGACCGTCGGTGACCTCTCGCGCGAGGTGAAGCGCCTGCCCGGGACGGCGCGGGTGCTGAGCGCCCTCTCCGAGATGCGCCGGGGCAGTCAGCACCTCGCGATCGTCGTCGACGAGTACGGCGGCACCGACGGCATCGTCACCCTCGAGGACCTGATCGAGGAGGTCATCGGGGAGATCTACGACGAGTACGACGAGGAGGTCGAGGCCGAGGGCAAGCAGGCACCCGACGGGCCGCGCGAGGTCGACGGGCTGCTGAACCTCGACGACTTCACCGAGGCGACCGGCCTGGAGCTGCCCGAGGGGCCCTACGAGACGGTCGCCGGGTACGTGCTCGCCGAACTCGGCCGGCTGCCTGAGGCGGGTGACGCGATCGAGGTGCAGGGCCGCCGGGTCACCGTGCTGGAGCTCGACGGCCGGCGGATCGCCCGCCTGCGGGTCGACCCGCCCCCGGCCGCCGACCACGACGGCGAGGACGCCGGCACCGAGGTGACCACTCCGAGCTGACGGTCAGCCGCGGGCCTGCGCCACGTCCCAGGCGTCGCGGACGATCCCGGCCAGGTCCGTGTGCTTCGGCGTCCAGCCCAGCTCGGCCCGGATGCGGTCGCTCGAGGCGACCAGCTGCGCCGGGTCCCCGGCCCGCCGCTCGCCGACCACGACGGGCACCGGGTGCCCGGTCACCGCACGGACCGCGTCGACGACCTCCTGCACGGAGAAGCCGGTGCCGTTGCCCAGGTTGTAGATCCGGTGCTCGCCGGCGGCCGGTGCCGGCAGGGCGAGCAGGTGGGCGTCGGCGAGGTCCTCGACGTGCACGTAGTCGCGGATGCACGTGCCGTCGGGCGTGGGGTAGTCCTCGCCGAAGACGGTCAGCGACGCGCGCTGCCCCGAGGCGACCTGCAGGGCGAGCGGGATGAGGTGGGTCTCGGTCGCGTGCCGCTCGCCGAGCCCGAAGGCGGCCCCCGCGACGTTGAAGTACCGCAGGCTGACGGCGGCGAACCCGTGGGCCACCGCGTACGAGGTGAGCATGTGGTCGACGGCCAGCTTGGACGCGCCGTAGGTGTTGGTCGGCCGGGTCGGGGCGTCCTCCCGGATGGGCACCGACTCCGGCTCGCCGTAGGTGGCCGCGGTCGAGGAGAAGACGATCCGCCGGCAGTCCGCCGCACGCATCGCCTCCAGCAGCGCCAGCGACCCGCCCACGTTGGTGTGCCAGTAGTCCTCCGGCTGCTGCTGCGAGACGCCGACCAGGCTCTTGGCCGCGAAGTGCAGCACCGCCTCCGGCCGGACGTCGGCGAGCACCGGCCCCGAGTCGTGCAGCGACACCTGCGCCAGCGTCGCGCCGGCGGGGACGGCGTCGGCGTGGCCGGTCGAGAGGTCGTCGAGCACCGTCACCTCGTGGCCGCCGGCCAGCAGGGCGGCCGTGACTACGCTGCCGATGTAGCCGGCTCCACCGGCGACGAGTACGCGCATGCGCCCACCCTAGAGACGGGTGGCGGACGCCCTGCCAGGAGGAGATGTCGTGGTCACCGCGCGCCCGGCCGTCGAGGGGCTCCCGGCCTACCGCCCCGGGCGCAACCCCGCCGACCTCGCCCGGGAGATCGGCGTCGACCGCGCGGTGAAGCTGGCCAGCAACGAGGTCGCCTTCCCGCCGCTGTCCGCCGTCGTGGCGGCGGTCGCCGCGGCGGCCGGGGAGACGAACCGCTACCCCGACAACGGCGCCGTCGTCCTCACCGCGGCGCTGGCCGAGCGGTACGGCGTCGATCCCGAGCAGGTGGCCACCGGCTGCGGCGCGGTGACACTGTGCCAGGAGCTCGCGCAGGCCTACAACGACCCGGGGACGAGCCTCGCGTTCGCCTGGCGCTCGTTCGAGATGTACCCGTTGCTGGCCCGTGTGGCCGGGGCCCGGGCCGTCCAGGTGCCGCTCACCCCCGGCCGGCCGGGCGGCCCCGCCGACACCCACGACCTGCCCGCGCTGGCCGCGGCGATCGACGAGTCCACCCGCCTGGTGCTCGTGTGCAACCCGAACAACCCCACGGGGACGGCGGTCCGGCGCGGCGAGCTCGTGGACTTCCTCGACGCCGTCCCCGCCGACACACTCGTCGTCCTCGACGAGGCCTATCGGGAGTTCGTCACCGACCCCGATGTGCCGGACGGGATCGAGCTGATGCGCGGCCGGCCGAACGTCGCCGTCCTCCGCACGTTCTCCAAGGCCTGGGGGCTGGCCGGCCTCCGGGTCGGCTACCTCCTCGCCGAGGACCCGGCCGTCGCCGCCGCCGTGCGCAAGACGCACGTGCCCTTCAGCGTCTCCACGCTGGCCCAGGCCGCCGCGGTCGCGGCGCTGGCCAGCGAGGACGAGGTGCGGTCCCGCTGTGCCGCCGTCGTCGCCGAGCGCGAGCGGCTGACCGGGGCCCTGCGGGAGCGCGGACTCGACGTCGCCGACAGCCAGGCCAACTTCGTCTGGCTGCCGGTGGGGGAGCAGGCAGCGCCGCTGGCCGCGGCGCTGGAGGCCCGCGCCGTCATCACCCGGCCCTTCGCCGGTGAGGGCATCCGGGTGACCGTCGGCACCCCCGAGGAGGACGACGTCTTCCTCGCCGCGCTCGACGACGCGCGGCGGGACGCCGACCTGCGGGGATGAGGTGAACGGGGGAGGTCGGACCGTCCGGCGGGGTCGGCTGGTTTGATGGGCGCCGTGCCCCTTCCCCGCGTCCTGTCCGGCATCCAGCCGACGGCGGACTCGTTCCACCTCGGGAACTACCTGGGTGCGCTGCGCCAGTGGGTCGCCCTGCAGGAGGGTCACGACGCCTTCTACTGCGTCGTCGACCTGCACGCGATCACGGTCGCGCAGGACCCGGCGGTGCTGCGCCGGCGCACCCTCGTCAGCGCCGCGCAGCTGCTCGCGCTCGGCGTGGACCCCGCGCGGAGCACGCTGTTCGTGCAGAGTCACGTGCCCGAGCATCTGCAGCTCTCGTGGGTGCTGGAGTGCATGACCGGCTTCGGTGAGGCCAGCCGGATGACCCAGTTCAAGGACAAGAGCCAGCGCGAGGGCACGTCGGGTGCGTCCGTCGGACTGTTCACCTACCCGGTGCTGCAGGCCGCCGACATCCTCATCTACCAGGCCGACCAGGTACCCGTCGGCGAGGACCAGCGTCAGCACCTCGAGCTGACCCGTGACCTGGCCACCCGCTTCAACAGCCGGTACGGCCCGACGTTCACGGTGCCCGCCGCGCACATCCCGCAGGGCGCGGCGAAGATCCTCGACCTCCAGTCGCCGGACAAGAAGATGAGCAAGAGCCTGCCGCCGGCCGGCTGCATCGACCTGCTCGAGGACCCGGCGGTGTCGGCGAAGAAGATCCGCTCGGCGGTCACCGACACCGGGCGTGAGGTCGTGGCAGACCCCGAGGGCAAGCCGGGCGTCACCAACCTGCTCACCATCCACAGCGCGCTGTCCGGTCACTCCGTCGCCGACCTCGAGGAGCACTTCGCCGGCCGCGGCTACGGCGACCTGAAGAAGGAGCTGGCCGAGGTCGTCACCGATTTCCTCACGCCGGTCCGCGCGCGCACCCAGGAGCTGCTCGGGGACGCCGCGGAGCTGGAGCGGGTGCTCGCGCAGGGCGCCGCCCGTGCGCGCGAGGTCGCCGCCGGCACGGTCGCCGAGGTGTACGAGCGGGTCGGCTTCCTGCCCGGAGGGGTGCGCGGATGAACGACGACACGTTCGTGCCGCGCAGCCGCTCGGTGGCTCCGCAGACCACCGTCCTGGGCATCGTCGTCCCGGTGCCCGAGCCGTGGGCCCAGCTGCTCGTCGACTGGCGCGCGAAGGTCGGTGACCCGCAGGCGAGCCTGGTGCCGCCGCACGTCACGCTGCTGCCGCCGACCGAGGTCGCCGTCCTCGACCGCCCGGCCATCAGCCGGCACCTCGAGGACGTGGCCGCCGGGCACGCGCCGTTCGACATGCACCTGCTCGGCACCGGCACGTTCACGCCGGTGTCGGACGTCGTCTTCGTGGCCGTGGCCCGGGGCATCGGCAACTGCGAGCTCATCGCCAACGACGTCCGCCGGGGGCCGTTGAGCCGCGAGCTGTCGTTCCCGTACCACCCGCACGTGACCGTCGCCCACGACGTGCCGGAGGACATGCTCGAGCTCGCCTACAGCGGGCTGTCCGACCTCTCGGCCGAGTTCCGCGTCGACTCCTTCACGGAGTTCGAACAGACGCCCGGCGGGGCATGGGCCGTGGCCCGCACCTACCCGCTCACCGGTCCGTCGCGCTGACCTGCGCGGAGAGGCCCACGGCCGAGCGCGCCCGGCGCCGAGGCACCAGACTCGGGCGGTGAGTTCCGCCGCCCCCGAGCCGATCCGGCGCCCCGCCGGCCGGAAGCCGTGGTGGAACCGCGCCTACGCGCGGGTCGAGGACCTCATCGCCGCCCAGCGCCGCCGGTACCGCTGGTTCGACCACCTCGCCCGCGCCGGAGGCCGCTACCAGCGGACCCAGGGCGACCTCATGGCGGCCGGCGTCACGTACTTCGCCTTCCTCGCGCTCTTCCCGGTGCTGCTGCTGGCCGCCTCGATCATCGGCCTGGTGCTGGCGGGCAACGAGCTGCTGCAGCAGGAGCTCTTCGCCGCCATCCGGGACACCTTCCCCGGCACGATCGGCCGGACGCTGGTCCGGCAACTGAGGGATGCGATCGACGGCGCCCACTTCATCGGGCTCATCGCGCTGGCGGGGTTCCTCTACGCCGGTCTCCGGACCATGGACAAGCTCCGCGTGGGCATGGAGCGGATCTGGAAGGGCTACGTCGACGAGCCCGACGTCCTCCGGGACAACGCGCAGGACCTGCTGGCACTGGTCGCGCTCGGCGCCGTCGGGCTGGCGAGCCTGGGCCTCACCGGCGGGGTCACGCAGGCGACGTCGTGGGTGCTGGACCTGGTCGGCGTGGCCGACCAACCCGGGTACGAGGTGCTCACCCGGGTCCTCGGGATCGCGCTGGCGGTCGCCGCCGACACGGTCGTGTTCCTCTGGTTGCTCCGGGTGGTCCCCTCGGTCTCGCACCCGCTGCGGCTGCTGCTGCCGGGGGCGCTGTTCGGCGCGGCGGGCATCGAGGTGCTCAAGCTGATCGGCGGGTACTACCTGTCGCTGATCAACGACAGCGTGACCGCGACGGCGTTCGGTGGCGCCGTCGGCCTGCTGGTGTGGATCAACCTGGTCGCCCGGTTCGCCTTCTTCACGGCCTCCTGGACGTCGACCCTCCGGCGGATCGAGGCCGTGTCGCCCCCGCGGCTGGAGGGAGCACCGGTCGCACCGCCCGACGCCGTCCCAGCACCGTCGCGGCCACGATGAGCACCGCCCCGCCGGCCAGGGCCGCGGGGACGGCAGGGGACTGTTCCGGTTCGCCGGTCGCGCGGACGGGCGGCGTCGTCGGCCCCAGGCCGGCCGCGTCGGCGGGGCGGATGAGCCGGCCCACGCCCCCGGTGCCGGCCGGAACCGTGAAGCCCCAGTCGAGCAGCAGGGCGGCCTGGTCGGCGGCCCGGAGCGGGACGTTCTCGGTGTCCATGACGCTGACCACGAGCCGGCGGCCGGCGCGTTCGGCGGCGGCGACGAACGTGTGCCGGGCGGCGTCGGTGAAGCCGGTCTTGCCGCCAAGGTTGCCCGGATAGGTCGTCAGCAGCGGGTTCTGGTTCTGGATCTGATAGCCGGCGGAGCGGTCCGCCACCGCCGGCATCTGGGCCACCGCGGTGGTCAGGACCGCGGCGGTGGACGGGTCCTCGACCAGTGCCCGGAAGATCAGCGCCAGGTCGTAGGGCGAAGAGGACTGCCCCGCCATGTCGAGCCCGGACGGCGTCCCGGCCACCGTGTCGAAGGCACCGATCGCCTCGGCGGTCTCGTTCATCGCCTCGACGGTCGCGGCCACCCCGCCGGCCGTCCGTGCCAGCGCGTTGGCCGCGTCGTTCCCGGACTGCATCATCAGCGACTGGAACAGCAGGGCCACGGGGTACTGCCCGCCGTCGACCAGCCCGACCCGGCTGCCCTCGATGTTCTCGTCCTCGACCGTCCCGGTCACGACCTGCGCCGGGTCCAGCCGTGGGGCGAGCGTCAGCAGCGTGAGCGTCTTCAGGGTGCTGGCGGGGTAGTACCGCCCGTGCGGGTCGCGGGCGGCGAGCACCTCGCCGCTCCCGGCGTCGGCCACCAGCCAGCCGGAGGCGGCCAGCCCGGCCGGCAGCGGCGGCGCGTCGTCGGCGACCACGGTGCCGCGGGTGTCGAGCCGGTCCCCGCCCACGGTGCTGCCGTCCGGCGCCTGCCCCTGCGGCGGCGGGCCGGACCAGGGGACGGTCGGGGTGGGCGCGGAGGGGTCGACCGTGGGCCGCGCAGGCGCCGCAGCGGCCGGGCCGGCTCCGACGAGGAGGGCGAGGCCGGCGGCGACAGCGGCCGCCCTGAGGACGACCGCGGCTCCGGCCGGCCGGGGCCGCGCACGCCTCATGGGGGCACGGTATGCGCGGGCCGCTACGGGCGCTCGGGCGGTCCGGTGCGGCGCGGGGGTTCGCAACGATCGCGTCTCAGTCCGTTCCGGAGTTGGAGCAGGACTCCACGGCCCGGTTAGCGTGCCCAGGTCTTGTGTCGGCGCGTTCCGCTTCTCGTGACCGACGACGCGGGAGCCCTGCACCCATCGGGACCCACCGCAGAGCACCGTCGGTGCGTCCCCCCAGAGAGGAGATCGTCTTGCGCCGAGCGCGGATGACGAAGGCCGCGGCGTTGCTGCTGGCCGGCAGCCTGGTCCTTGCGGCCTGTGCCAGCGACGAGGAGCCCAGCGGCGGCAGCGCCGGCGGCGGCGGAACCGGCGCCGACGAGGAGCTCAAGATCGGTCTCGCCTACGACGCGATCGGGCGCGGTGACCGCTCGTTCAACGACTCGGCCTTCGCCGGGGCCGAGGCGGCCGTCAAGGAGTTCGGTGGCGAGTACCGCGAGGTGACCCCGAACGAGGACGGCTCCGACCGCGCCGAGCTGCTCGCGCAGCTCGCCGAGGAGGGCTACAACCCGGTCATCGCCGTCGGCTTCGCCTACGACGAGACCATCGCCGAGGTCGCCGCCGACTTCCCGGACACCACCTTCGCGCAGGTCGACGGCGCCAACGCGCTGCCCGACGGCACCAGCAAGGGTGACAACGTCACCGGCCTGCTCTTCGCCGCGGAGGAGGGCTCGTTCCTCGCCGGTGCGGCCGCAGCGCTCAAGAGCGAGAGCGGTTCGATCGGCTTCATCGGCGGCCAGGACGTGCAGCTCATCCAGACGTTCCAGGCCGGGTACGAGGCCGGCGCCCGCGCGGTCAACCCGAACATCCAGATCCTCGCCGAGTACCTCTCGCCCGCCGGTGACTTCTCCGGGTTCAACGACCCGGCCCGTGCGCAGCTCCTGGCGGAAGGCATGTACACGGCCGGTGCCGACATCGTGTTCCAGGTCGCAGGCGGCTCGGGCACCGGCGTCTTCCAGGCCGCGGCCGCTGCGGGCAAGCGGGCCATCGGCGTCGACTCCGACCAGTACAACACCGTCGACGACCCGGCCCTGCAGGCCGTGATCATGACCTCCATGCTCAAGCGGGTGGACAACGCCGTGCTGGCCTTCGTGGGCGACTACGTGGACGGCACCGTCGAGGGCGGCAGCGACAACCTGTACGACCTGGAGAGCGACGGCGTCGGCCTGGCCACGTCGGGCGGCTTCATCGAGGACATCCAGGCGGACATCGACGCCCTCCGTCAGCAGATCATCGACGGGGAGATCGAGGTCCCGACGACCCCGTGATCCCGACGCGGACCCGCCATCAGCGGGTCCGCGTCCGCACGGTCGACACCGACGGCGGGTCCGGGCGCGCTGCACCTCGAGTGCGGAGCCCGGGCCCGCCGTCGTGTCCGGCCCACCGGGGGCGGTGGCCCACGAGCGGGCCGCGATGCGACATCATGCGGCCAGCCGGATCCTGCGCCTCGTGCCTGCGGGAACCGGGCCGGCCGGTGGTCACGGTTGAACCCGTCGCCGTCGGCGCGGACAAGTGGACGTGCGCCGCGTACCCCGTGGCCGCACCCGAGTGAGAGGCCCCACGATGGCCGCACCAGGAGGAACCGGCGACCGGCCGTCCGGAGCCGGTCCCGACATCGCCGTCCCCGCCGAGGACGCCCCCCTCGCAGTGGAGCTGCGCGGGATCACCAAGCGGTTCCCGGGCGTCGTCGCCAACCGCGACATCGAGCTGCGCGTCCGCCGCGGTGAGGTGCACGCGATCGTGGGCGAGAACGGCGCCGGCAAGTCGACCCTGATGAAGACGCTCTACGGCATGCACCGCCCCGACGAGGGCGAGATCCTGCTCGACGGCCGCGAGGTGAGCTTCCGCAGCCCGGCCGACGCCATCGCCGCCGGCATCGGCATGGTGCACCAGCACTTCATGCTGGCCGACAACTTCACGGTCCTCGAGAACATCGTCCTCGGCAGCGAGCCCACGAGGGGTGGCCGGCTGGACCGCGCGGAGGCCCGCCGACGGATCGTCGAGATCTCCGACCGCTACTCCCTGGACCTCGAGCCCGACGACCTGGTCGAGGACCTCGGCGTAGGCGACCGGCAGCGGGTCGAGATCGCGAAGGTCCTCTACCGCGGGGCACGGACCCTGATCCTCGACGAGCCGACCGCAGTCCTGGTGCCCCAGGAGGTCGACGAGCTGTTCGGCAACCTCGCCGAGCTCAAGCGCGAGGGCCTGACGGTCATCTTCATCTCGCACAAGCTCGACGAGGTCCGTCGGGTCGCCGACGCCATCACCGTCATCCGGCGCGGCACGACGGTGGGGACGGCGGACCCGAGGACGACGACGGTGAAGCAGCTGGCCGAGCTGATGGTCGGCGCCGAGCTGCCCACCCCGGAGACCCGGAGCTCCACCGTCCGCGACGCGGTGGTGCTCGAGCTCGAGAACGTGACCGTGGCCGCCGTGACCGGGCGGTCCCTGGTGGACGACGTGAGCCTGGTCGTGCGCGAGGGCGAGGTCGTCGGCATCGCCGGCGTCGAGGGCAACGGGCAGGCCGAGCTCGTCGAGGCGATCATGGGCCTGCGTCCGCTCGCCGGCGGCGCGATGCGACTGGCCGGCGAGGACATCACGCAGTGGAGCACCCGGGCACGTCGTGAGGCCGGCGTCGGCTTCATTCCCGAGGACCGGCACCGGCAGGGGATGCTCCTGGACGCTCCGCTCTGGGAGAACCGGATCCTCGGCCACCAGACCCGCCCGCCGGCGGTCAAGGGCTGGTTCATCGACCGCCGGGGCGCCCGCGCCGACACCGAGCGGATCATGCGCGAGTACGACGTGCGCGCCCCCGGGGCGGACACCCTCGCCGTCGCGCTCTCCGGCGGCAACCAGCAGAAGCTCATCGTGGGCCGCGAGATGAGTGCCCGCCCCCGCCTGCTGATCGCGGCGCACCCCACCCGCGGTGTGGACGTCGGCGCCCAGGCCGTCATCTGGGAGCTGCTCAAGGACGCCCGCGCGGAGGGGCTGGGGATCGTGCTGGTCTCCGCCGACCTCGACGAGCTGATCGGTCTGTCCGACACGCTGCACGTGATGCTGCGCGGTGGGCTCGTCGCCACCGTCGATCCGAGCCGCGTCACCCCCGAGGAGCTCGGTGGCTACATGACCGGCGCCCACTCCGCGGCCGGTGCCGCATGAGCGAGCGGGTGAGCTCCCGGGGTGGAGCCCGGCGCCGGTTCATCCGTCCGACGAGCGCCGGCGAGGAGACCTCATGAACCGGGTGCGTCGCACCGGGCTGGCTCTGCTCGGGCCCGTGCTCTCGATCGTCGTCGCGCTCGTCATCTTCGCGATCGTCATCCTGCTGATCGGCGAGGACCCGCTCGCCGCGCTGCAGGTCATGACCGATCTGGGCGACCGCCCGTCCCAGCAGGTGCAGTCGATCGTGGTGATCCTCAACCGCGCCGTCCCGTTGTTCCTCGCCGGCCTCGCGGTGTCGATCGCCTTCCGGATGGGCCTGTTCAACATCGGCGTCGAGGGTCAGTACCGCCTGGCCACGATCCTCGCCGCCGCCGCGGGTGCGGCTGTCGCGCTGCCCGCCCCGCTGCACGTCCTGCTGATCGTCGTCGTCGCCATGCTGGTCGGCGCCGTGTGGGCCGGCATCGTCGGAGTGCTCAAGGTGACGCGCGGCGTGAGCGAGGTGATCAGCTCGATCATGCTCAACTTCGTCGCGCTGGGCACCGCGTCGTTCCTGCTCACCGGACCGCTGCGGGGCAGCGGACCGGGCGAGTCGATCGTGACGACCAAGATCATCCCTGAGTCGGGCTGGTTCCCGAGCCTCAACGGCCTGCTCACCGGGCTGGGCCTCGCGGAGCCCCGCTCCGAGCTCTTCGGCTTCCTGCTGGTTGCCGTCGTCGTGGGCGTCGGAATCGCGGTGCTGCTCAAGCGCACCCGCTTCGGCTTCGACCTGCGGGCCACCGGGCTCTCGCCGTCGGCGGCCACGGCCAGCGGCGTCGATGCCCGTGGCATGGTGATCAAGACGATGCTGCTCTCCGGTGCCATCGCCGGACTCATCGGCCTGCCCGAACTGCTCGGCAACGCGCACCGGTTCAGCACCGAGTTCACCGCGGGGCTGGGCTTCCTGGGCATCGCGGTCTCGCTGCTCGGCCGCAACAGCCCCGTGGGCATCGCCCTCGCGGCCCTGCTGTTCGCCTTCCTCGACCGGGCCGCGCTGCCGCTGCAGTTCGCCGACATCCCCTCGTCGGTGGTCACGATCATCCAGGGCACGATCGTGCTCGCCGTCGTGATCGCCAACGAGATCGCCCGTCGCCTGGCGCTGCGCTCGGCCGAGCGGGCGGGCGCCGCCGCCGGACCGTCCGGCGGCGAGGGCGGGGGCAGCAGCCCACCGCCGGACACGGGTCCGGACGGCGGGCAGCGCATCTACACCGGAGTCCCCGGCGAACCCCAGGGAGTGGAGTCATGAGCAGCGTGACCGTTCCCCCTGGCACGCGGCCCAGTCGTGGCCCCCTGACCGACCTGCTCACCGGTGGGGGCCGCAGGCGGCGGGTCCTCTGGGTCGCCGTCGCCGTCTTCGTGCTGTTCTCCGCGATCCGGGTGATCTCGGGCGAGCAGGCGCTGACGTCCTCGCCGACGTTCAGGGCCGCTCTGCTGCTGGCGGTCCCCATCGCTCTGGTGGCGCTCGGCGGTCTCTTCGCGGAGCGGGCCGGCGTGGTCAACATCGGGCTCGAGGGGATGATGATCCTCGGCACCTGGGGCGCCGGCTGGGCCGGCTACCAGTGGGGCTGGGCCGCCGCGGTGGTCGGCGGGCTCGTGCTGGGCGCCGTGGGCGGGCTGCTGCACGCCATCGCCACGATCACGTTCGGCGTCGACCACGTCGTCTCCGGCGTGGCGATCAACATCCTCGCCGCAGGCATCGTGCGCTTCCTGTCCGAGCTGATCTACATCGACAACCCGGCCGGGGGCGGTGCCGCCCAGTCCCCGCCGCTGACCAGCCGGCCACCGGAGTTCTCCCTCCCGATCCTGTCCTCCGGACCGGACCTGCTGGGCTCGGTCGAGGAGCGGCACTGGTTCCTGATCAGCGACGTCGCCGCCCTGCTGCGCGGGCTGACCAGCGGAGTGGGCGTCCTCACCGTGATCGCGGTGCTGATGATCCCGGCTGCCTACCTGATCCTGTGGCGGACGGCGTTCGGCCTGCGGCTGCGGGCCTGCGGGGAGAACCCCGCGGCCGCCGACTCCCTCGGCGTCCCCGTGTTCCGGCTCAAGTACATCGCCGTGCTCATCTCGGGAGCTCTCGCCGGGCTCGGCGGGGTCTTCCTCGTCTTCATCGCCAACATCTACCGCGAGGGCCAGACCGGCGGCCGTGGGTTCATCGGCCTCGCCGCGCTGATCTTCGGCAACTGGCGACCGGGCGGACTCGCCGCGGGTGCAGGGCTCTTCGGCTTCGCCGACGCCCTGCAGCTGCGCAGCCGCACGGCGGTCGTCGCCCTGCTGCTGCTGGTGGCGGTCATCCTGGTGGCGGTGGCGGTCGTCCAGGTACGGCGCCGGGCGTTCGTGCAGGCGGTGATCGCCGCGGTGTTCGCGGGGGCCGCCCTGACCGGCTACCTGACGATCGACCGGCTGCCCGAGGGCATCGTCTTCTTCACCCCCCACCTGATCACCCTGCTGGTCCTGTCCCTGGCCTCGCAGCGATTGCGGATGCCGAAGGCCGACGGACTGGTCTACCGACGAGGAGAGCACTAGTGCCCGAGGTGAACTGGGATGCCCTCCGCTCCGCGGCGCGCGAGGCGATGACGCACGCCTATGCGCCGTACTCGAGGTTCCCGGTCGGTGTCGCCGGCCTGGTCGACGACGGGCGCGTGGTCACCGGGTGCAACGTGGAGAACGCCTCCTACGGCCTCGGGCTGTGCGCCGAGTGCGGCATGGTCAGCGACCTCGCGCGCACCGGCGGTGGGCGGCTCGTGGCGGTGGCCTGCGTCGGCGGGGACGGGCAGCCGCTGATGCCGTGCGGCCGGTGCCGGCAGCTGCTGTGGGAGCACGGCGGGGCCGAGATGCTCATCGAGACGGTGTCGCTGGGGATCGTGCCGATGCGCGAGGTGCTGCCCGACGCGTTCGGCCCCGAGGACCTGGTGGCCGCGGCCGCCCGGGAAGGCTGACATGGACGCCATCGATGTCCTGCGCACGAAGCGGGACGGCGGGCGCCTGACCTCCGAGCAGATCCGCTGGATCATCGCCGCCTACACCGACGGCAGCGTGCCCGACGAGCAGATGAGCGCCCTCCTGATGGCGGTGTTCTTCCGCGGGATGTCCCCGGAGGAACTGGCCGTCTGGACGCAGGCGATGATCGACTCCGGCGTCCGGAAGGACCTCTCCTCGCTGGGCCGGCCCACCGCCGACAAGCATTCCACCGGCGGGGTGGGCGACAAGATCACGCTGCCCCTCGCGCCGCTGGTCGCGGCCTGCGGCGTCGCGGTGCCGCAGCTGTCCGGGCGGGGGCTGGGCCACACCGGCGGCACGCTGGACAAGCTGGAGTCGATCCCGGGCTGGCGGGCCGACGTCGACGAGGCGGCCTACCTGCGGCAGCTGCACGAGGTCGGCGCGGTCATCTGCGCGGCCGGCAACGACCTCGCGCCGGCCGACAAGAAGCTCTACGCGCTGCGCGACGTCACCGGCACGGTGGAGTCGATCCCGCTCATCGCCAGCTCGATCATGAGCAAGAAGATCGCCGAGGGCGCGGACGCGCTGGTGCTGGACGTGAAGACGGGCTCCGGTGCGTTCATGAAGGACCCCGAGGCCTCCCGCGAGCTGGCCCGCACGATGGTCGGCCTCGGTGAGGCGGCCGGAGTGCGCACCGTGGCGCTGGTGACGGCGATGGACCGCCCGCTGGGCCGCGCGGCGGGCAACGCCGTCGAGGTGGCGGAGTCGCTGGAGGTGCTCGCCGGGGGCGGTCCGGCCGACGTCGTCGAGCTGACCCTCGCCCTCGCGCGGGAGATGCTCACCGGCGCCGGCCGGGGCGACGTCGACCCAGCCGGGGCGCTGGCCGACGGCCGGGCCATGGACGTCTGGCGGCGCATGATCGCCGCGCAGGGCGGCGACCCGGACGCCGCGCTGCCGAAGCCCGCGGAGACCCACGTGGTGACGGCGCCGGCGACCGGCACGCTGACCCGCCTGGACGCGTTCTCCCTCGGCGTCGCCGCCTGGCGTCTCGGTGCCGGCCGGGCCCGCAAGGAGGATCCCGTGTCGGCGGCCGCAGGGGTCGTCTGGACCGCGGGCGTGGGGGACCGGGTGACCGCCGGGCAGCCGCTGCTGGAGCTCCAGACCGACGACGCCGCGCGCATCCCGCGGGCGCTGGAGGCGCTGGAGGGCGCGGTCGGGATCGACACCGACGACCAGCCGCTGCCGCTGATCCTCGACCGCATCACCGCCTGAGCGGCGCGCCTGCTGCGCTCGCCCGGGGGACAATCGTGGCCTCGATCGGCCTGCTGGGTTCTAGGCTCCGCCTGGCCTGTCGGGGCGATGATCCGAGGTGTCATGACTCTGGGGGAGAAGGCGCGGGATCGACCTGTGCTGACCGCCGTGATCGGGGCGACCGGAGTGGTTCTCGCGGCGGTCGTCGGCATCGTCGGGGCTCGGATCGGGGGACCCGGCTCGCCCTCCCCGAGCTCATCCCCGATCCCGTCGTCGAGCCCGTCGCAAGGCACGGCCTCGGGACCGTCGCAGGACCCTGTCTCGGGGCCGCCACAGGGCTCGTCCCCGAGTCCGTCCCCGACGAGCGAGCTCCAGCGACTGCTCTCGTATCTGCCCCAGACGGTGTCCAACTGCACGCCTACCGAAGCGAGGTACGGGGCGTTGGTAGGCGTGGTGTGTGCCGTGACCCCTGGCACGATCGCGGTGGATGCCTCCGTCAACTTCTTCCTGTACGACGACGTCGAGGCGGTTCGGCTGGCGTTCCAGCAGAATGTGCCCGCCGCCGTCACCCCCACGCAGCAGGTGTGTCCTGACGGGCCCGACCGGAGCGACTACCACGACGAGCGACAGGAACCCGCGGGCCAGCTGGCGTGCTGGGTGGCCGCCGACAACGGCGCCCCGTACATCGTGTGGACGACGGACGTCCCCAGCGTGATGGCGACGGTCGGCGGCCCGGTGGGCGCCACACCGGGCGACCTGTGGCCCTTCTGGCTGAACACGCCCATCGATCTCCCTGAGTAGTCCGGCCGGGGCGGGCGGCCCCCACCTCATGGGGTCCTGGAGCGAGGGCAGCCGCGAGACGCCGGCGTCCTCCCCCCGGAACGACGTCTCCAGCCGGAGTGCCGATCCGTTGGCCGCCCGCGTCTCCGCGCGACTGCTCCACGGTCGTCGGGAACGTCACGTGGGGTAGTCGTCGGCCGCGCGGCCCGCAGGGGGGAGACTGTTCCCTCGTGACCCGTTCGTCGGCAGCCGTGCGCCCCCGGCCGCATCCCGGTGACCCCCTCGATCCGGCCGCGGCGATCTCCATCCGCGGGCTCGGCAAGCGCTACGGCGAGTTCGTCGCCGTCGACGATCTCGACCTCGACATCCACCGCGGCGAGATCTTCGCGCTGCTCGGCCCCAACGGCGCCGGCAAGACGACCACGGTGGAGATCTGCGAGGGCTACCGCGCCCGGGACACCGGCGACGTCCGGGTGCTGGGGGAGGACCCCGCGCAGGGCGGGCGGCGCTGGAAGGCCCACCTGGGCATCGTGCTGCAGTCGAACTCCGGCGAGAGCCAGCTGACCGTCCGCGAGACGGTCGCCTCCCGGGCCGACCTCTATCCCGACCCGCGGAACCCCGACGAGGTCCTCGAGCTCGTCGGGCTGACCGAGAAGGCGCGGGTGCGCGGGCAGGCCCTGTCCGGCGGGCAGCGGCGGCGGCTCGACGTGGCGCTGGGCATCGTCGGCCGGCCCACGCTGCTCTTCCTCGACGAGCCGACCACCGGCTTCGACCCGGAGGCGCGCCGGCAGTTCTGGTCGCTGATCCGCTCCCTCCGGGAGCTGGGCACCACGATGCTGCTCACCACCCACTACCTGGACGAGGCGGAGGCGCTCGCCGACCGGGTCGGGGTCATCAGCCGCGGCCGGCTGGTCGAGGTCGCCGTCCCCTCGCTGCTCGGCGGCCGCGAGACGGCGCCGGCGCTGATCACCTGGACCGAGGACGGCGTCCGGCGCACCGCCGAGACGGCGACGCCGACGGCGTTCGTCCGGGAGCTGGCTGCGCGGTTCCCCGGCGAGGTGCCGGACCTGGCCGTCGCCCGCCCGACCCTCGAGGACGTGTACCTGCGGATGATCGGGGAAGGCCGGTGACCGCTCCCGACGTGCCGCTGCCCTCGGTGGCGCGGGTGTTCCGCTCGCGTGCGGTGGTGGAGCTCAAGGAGTTCTTCCGCCAGCGCGAGGCGGTCGTCTTCACGCTGATGCTGCCGGTGCTGCTGCTGGTCGTCTTCGGCGCGGTGCTGAACTTCGACCTCGGCAACGGGGTGAGCTTCACCCAGTACTTCATGGCCGGGATCATCGCGGCCGGCATCCTCGGCGCCAGCCTGCAGAACATGGCGATCAGCATCGCCACCGAGCGCTCCGACGGCACGCTGAAGAGCCTCGCGGGCACACCCATGCCGCGCAGCGCCTACTTCGTCGGCAAGGTCGTCCAGGTCCTCGCCGTCACCGTGGCGATCATCGTGATCCTGCTGCTGATCGGCGTGGTGTTCTACGGCATCGACCTGCCCGCGGGCTCGGACTGGCTGACCTTCGCGTGGGTGACGTTCCTCGGGTCGGCGTCGTGCACGCTGCTCGGGATCGCGATCTCGAGCCTGGCCAAGAACGGCCGGTCGGCCTCGGCCACGGTCACCCCGTTCGCGCTGCTGCTGCAGTTCATCTCGGGCGTCTTCTTCCAGTTCAGCGAGATCCCGAGCTGGATGCAGACGGTCGCCGCGTTCTTCCCGCTCAAGTGGATGGCGCAGGGACTGCGGTCGGTCTTCCTGCCCGACTTCATGGCGGCGGCCGAGCCGGCCGGCAGCTGGGAGCACGGGCGGATCGCGCTGGTCCTGGTGCTGTGGTGCATCGCGGGTCTGCTGCTCTGCGTGGCGACCTTCCGCTGGCAGGACCGGTCCACCAAGTAGCTTCGCGTCGTGCCTTCCCCGCTCACCGCTCCGACCCTCGCGCGCGCCCCGAAGGTGCTGCTGCACGACCACCTGGACGGCGGCCTGCGTCCCCAGACGGTGCTCGAGCTCGCCGACGAGGCCGGCTACCGGGAACTGCCGGCCGGCGACGCGGAGAGCCTGGCGACCTGGTTCCGGCAGGCGGCGGACTCGGGGTCGCTGGAGAAGTACCTGGAGACGTTCGCGCACACCGTCGGCGTGATGCAGCGGCCCGAGGCGATCCACCGGGTGGCGCAGGAGTGCGCCCTCGACCTGGCCGCCGACGGGGTCGTCTACGCCGAGGTGCGCTTCGCCCCCGAGCTGTCCACCGCGCAGGGCCTGGCCGTCGAGGACGTCGTCGAGGCGATGGTCGACGGATTCGAGGTCGGCAGCCGGGAGGCGGCCGGGGCCGGTACCCCGATCCGGGTGGGGGCCCTGCTCTGCGCCATGCGCCAGGCCGACCGGTGGGAGGAGATCGCCGGGCTGGTGGTGCGCTACCGGGACCACGGCGTCGTCGGCTTCGACCTCGCCGGGCCCGAGATCGGCTTCCCGCCCGACCGCATCCCCCCGGCCATCGGCATGCTCGTCGGGGCCCGCGCGCACCGCACCATCCACGCCGGTGAGGCCGACGGGGTCGAGAGCATCCGGGCGGCCCTGGACGGCGCGCACGCGGAGCGGCTGGGCCACGGGGTGCGCATCGCCGACGAGGTCGCCGCCGACGGCACCCTCGGTCCGCTGGCGCAGCGGGTGCGCGACGAGCAGGTGACGCTGGAGATCGCGCCGTCGTCGAACGTCCAGACCGGGGCCTACCCGTCGCTGGCGCAGCACCCGGTCGACCGGCTGCACCGGCTCGGCTTCGCCGTCACCCTCAACACCGACAACCGCCTGATGAGCGGGGTGTCGGTCAGCAGCGAGATCGCCGCCGTCGCCACCACGTTCGGCTGGTCCTGGGACGACGTCCAGACCGTCACCGAGCGGGCACTGGCGGGTGCGTTCGTCCCCGAGGAGGAGAAGAGCCGGTTGCTCGACGGCGTCGTCCGTCCGGGGTTCGCGACGCTGCGCGGCTGAACCGGGAGACCACGATCAGCGCCCGCTGGGCGCCCCGTCCGCGGGCCGGAGAGGGCGCTCGGCGGGCGTCGATCGTGCGACCCCGACCCCGCGGGGGTGATCACGCCCACCCCGCCCGCGGGAATCGGGAAGCGATCTTCGCTGCTAACCTAGGCGTACCGGCACAACGGCCGGTCATCCTCCCGGACGGAACGTCTGGGCATGAGCGCATCCGTGCAGATCCCGCGTTCCATCCCTGGGCGCAGACGATCGCCAGTGAGGACGCCGGCGCACAGCCGCGACCCTCCCTTTCCACGGGCCGCGCTCCGAGCTGTAACGGAGCCCCACCCCGCATGACTGTGGTCCACCCTGTCTCGTTCGAGTCGAACGACGTCGTCACCACCCCTGAAGAGAGCAACACCGTCACCCAGGCCCCGGCCGAGCCGACCGGCCCGACCTTCGGCCAGCTGGGCCTGCCCCAGCCGCTGGTGACCGCCCTCGAGCGGCGCGGCATCCACCGCCCGTTCGCCATCCAGACCTCCGCCCTGCCGGACGCCCTCGCGGGCCGTGACGTGCTCGGCAAGGCCGCCACGGGCTCGGGCAAGACCCTGGCCTTCGGTCTGCCGCTGCTCGCCCGCATCGGCGCCGACGCCCAGCAGGGCCGCCGGACCCCCCGCGGGCTGGTCCTCGTGCCGACCCGGGAGCTCGCCCAGCAGGTGCACGACGCCCTGGCCCCCCTCGGCCAGTCCATCGGCGTCCAGCTCGCCACCGTCTACGGCGGCGCCCCCATGTACCGCCAGATCCAGCAGCTGCGCCGTGGCGTCGACGTCATCATCGCGACCCCCGGGCGGCTGCAGGACCTGATCAGCCAGGGCGAGGCCAGCCTCACCGAGGTGGTGGTCACCGTCCTGGACGAGGCCGACTTCATGGCCGACCTGGGCTTCCTGCCGGTCGTCAAGGAGCTGCTCGACCAGACCGACCGCAACGCCCAGCGGCTGCTGTTCTCGGCCACCCTGGACGGCGAGGTCGACTCGCTCGTCCGCCGGTACCTCAAGGACCCGGCCCGGCACGAGGTCGTCCGCCCCGGCGGCGAGGCCCCGCCGGCCGAGCACCTGGCCTTCAGCCTCGCCTTCCGCGACAAGCTGCAGGTGGCCACCGACCTCGCCGGCCGCCCCGGCCGCACGATCATCTTCGCGCGCACCCAGCTGGGTGTGGACCGGCTGGCCGAGAACCTGAAGGCCGCCGGCATCAAGGCCGAGGCGATCCACGGCGGACTGCCCCAGGCCGCCCGCAAGCGGGCGCTGGAGGAGTTCACCGACGCCCGCTCGCCGGTCCTGGTCGCCACGGACGTCGCCGCGCGCGGCATCCACGTGGACGACGTCTCGCTGGTCCTGCACTACGACCCGCCGACGGACGCCAAGACCTACCTGCACCGTTCGGGCCGTACCGCCCGCGCGGGTGCCGCCGGTGTCGTCGTCTCGCTGCTGCTGCCCGACCAGGTGGGGCAGTCCAAGCGCCGCTTCCGCACGGCCAAGGTCGACCCGGATGTCGTCCGAATCCGTCCGGGCGACTCCCCGATCACCGACCTCGTCGCCACCGGCGTCGCGGTCGAGCCCAAGGAGCGCACCCAGCGCGACAACCGCCGCGGTCCGGGTGGCCCCAGCAGCCGTCCGCGCCGCGATGGCGACCGTCCCGGCGGCAGCCGTGGCGGCCCGCGTCGCTCGTTCGGCGACCGGCCCCGGCCGGCCGGCGAGCGGCCGTCGGGTGAGCGCTCGTCCTACGGCGAGCGGTCGTCCTCGGGCGAGCGTTCCTACGGGGACCGCGGGCCCCGTTCCGGTGGGCGGCCCAGCCGGCCGGCCCGCTACTCCAGCTAGGCGTCGTCGTCCCGCTCTCTGTACCGAGAACGGCGGTGGGGGGTGGGCCCGCTTTCGGTACAGAAAGCGGGTCGCGTCAGTCGCGGAAGACCAGCTTGCCGCTGACCAGCGTGACGACCTCGTCCCACAGCGGGCGCAGTTCGGCGGCGTCCTCGGCACGGAGGACGGCGTGCGGCTCGCTCTCGCCCCGCGCCACCGCGCGCCCGAGGGGGGACGTCGGTGACAGCAGCTCGTCCACCCGCGCCAGGCCCGCGTGCTCGGCCAGGTCGCGCGCACCCTCGACGGGCTGGGCGAACGCGCGGTGGTCGACCAGGCCGGCCGCGCCGTCGGCCACCTCCTTCAGCACCTCGGACAGCTCCGACAGGTCGTAGCGGTCCTGCTCCGAGGGCAGGGGAGGGAGGTTCGTCTCGGCGACCTCGGGCCAGGTGGCGATCTCGCTCAGGTCGTGGTTCTCGTTCCCCGCGCAGAACCGCGCGAGCTCGTCCGGCGTCGCGAACAGGTAGACGTCACCGTCGCGGCCCAGGAAGCGGGCGACGTCCTCGACGTAGCAGCGCAGCGTGAGGCCGGCCCCCTCGGGGACCACGACCTCGACCGGCAGGATGCCGACCGACTCCCAGAAGTCGGCGGCGGCGGCGACCTCGGCCGGGGACGCGTTGATCCGGCCGCCCCGGGCGATCGTGCGGACACCGGGGCCGGCTGCCGCTGCGGCGCCGCCCGGTGCGTCGTCGTCCACGAGGACCGCGTCCTCCGGGAGCTCGTCGCGGTCCGCGTCCTCGGCCTCCGAGGCCGGCGGGTAGTCCTCCAGGGTCGCCGAGCCGGCACCGGTCCAGTCCAGGTGCTCGGAGAGCTCCTCGACGACGTCCTCCCAGAGGTCGTCGAGGATGCCGCCGACACCGACCCAGGCGTCCTCGCCGGACCGCCCGACGAACGCGTCCACCCCGAGCCCGAGGGAGCCGATCTCGGGCTTCGCGGCGAGCTCGGCGACCGCCTCGAACTGGCCCTCGGTCTCGGCGTCGTCCAGCTCGTCGTCGGCATCGCCGCCGGTGTCGAGGCACTCGGCCAGCCGGGTGACGATGTCGACGGTGGCGGCCAGTTCCTCGACCGCCCAGCGGTCGGGGTTCTCCGCGGCGATGTCGTAGACGCCGTCGAGGTCGTAGCGGTGGTCGTCGTCCGGTGTCAGGTCGGCCGCACCGAGCCCGACGACGATCGGCCAGACCGGATGATCGGCGAGGTCGTGGTCGGTGCTGGTCCGGCAGTAGTCCGCCAGGGCCGCCGGGCTGGGGAAGAGGTGGACCTTCGCGACGTCGTCCTCGGTGGTGCCGAGGAACGCCTGCCACTCCTCCCCGTCCTCCTCCCATGGCGGAGCCCACAGCGTGTAGCCGGTGCGGTCATCGAGGGTGAGTGCGATCGGGACGATGCTGGGCCTGGCCACGGTGACACCCTGCCAGGTCACCCTGGAGGCCCGCCTCGGGGTTACGGCCGGCGATAGGACGCCCATCGGGTGCCGGACCGTTCGGCGCTGGATCGGGCCTTCGGCTGGGTGGTCTCTACGGCCTGGGTGCGGGGCGGACGACGAGAACCGGGCACGGCGCGTAGTGCTGGACCCGCTGGGCGGTGCTGCCGGGGAGGATCGCATCGCTGATCCCGCGACCTCCGGCTGCCACCACGACCAGACCGGCGTCGTACTGCTTCGCGAGCTTGATGATCTCCGCGGCGGGCGACCCGCTGCGGATCTGCTTGTCGATCCTCGGCCCCCAGTCGTCGAAGACGGCGGCCACCGCGTCGACGGCACCCTGCGCCGCGTCCCGGAAGCTGCCCGCCCCCTCGCCGGGGCCGGACGGTTCGGCCTCGGAGATCTCGTCGGCGAAGGCGACCGAGGCCAGCGGCCGGATCACGACGACCACCGAGATGGTGGTGATCTTCTGCGGGTCCGCGAAGGACGTCAGGTGGCGCGCCGCGGCCAGGGACTGCGGCGACCCGTCGGTGGCGACGATGACGTGCATCTCAGGCGTCCTTCCGGTCGGCGGCCTCGGGATCGCCCCGACCGGCGCCCGCGGGGCGGTTCCGGGAGCCGAAGGCGTTCTCGATCAGGAACAGCACCACGCCGACGGCGAGAAGGCCGGCGCACCAGATCAGCGAGCTGGGGTCGTCGTAGATGGAGAACCCGAGGATGGCCAGGTTGCCGAGCAGCCCGACGATGAGCAGGGGCGTGTTGGCCCGGAACGTGCGTTCGTCCTCGTCCCGCCCACGCAGTTTGAGACACGTGACGATCACGAGGGCGTAGATGGCCAGGAGGAAGACGACGGTGACCAGGGCGAGCGTGTTGACCAGGTCGATGCCGCCGCCGGCTTGCACGAAGTTGCCGGTGATGAGCAGGGCCGCGACCACCGCTGCGCTGAAGAGGAGCCCGACCCACGGGCTGCGCCGGGTGGCGTGGATCTTGGCGAAGACGCCCGGCACGACGTCCTCCTTGGCCATCCCGTAGAGGATCCGCGGCTGGGTGACGACGGTGACCAGGGTGGTGTTGGTGATCGCGACGAGCGCGATGATCGAGAAGAGCGTGGTCATGAACTCGGTCGAGAAGGGCAGGATGCCCTGCTTGACGACCTCGAGCAGGGCGGCGTCGGAGCCCGCGAGCTGGTCGACGGGCACGGTCAGCGCGGCGGCGATGGAGACCAGGACGTAGACCACGCCCGCGACGATCATGCCGCCGACCAGGGACCGCGGGAAGGCGCGGTGCGGGTCGATCGTCTCCTCCGCGACGTTGGCGGTGTTCTCGAAGCCGGTCATCGCGAAGAACGAGAAGGCGATCCCGGCGAGGACCGCGAGAGCCGGGTTGCCCGACACGCTGATGTCGGTGAGAACGCCGAAGTCGGCGTTGCCCTGGGCGATGTACCAGATGCCGATGACCATCACGATGAGCAGGCCGGCGACCTCGACGAAGGTCATCAGCATGTTCATCACCACCGACTCGGTGATGCCGATGAAGTTGACGACCACCAGGGCGAGGAGGAAGACCAGCGACACCAGCAGTGCCGGCGGGCCCTCCCAGAGCGTGGCGAAGTAGGACGCGAACCCCGTGGCCAGCGAGCCGGTCGCCGCGAAGCTGGCCGCCAGGAACGACACGGTGGTCAGGAAGGTCAGCGCCATGTTGCCGAACGCCTTGTTGACGTACAGCGAGGCTCCGGCGGCCTGCGGGTACTTGGTCACCAGCTCGGCGTAGGCCGCCCCGGTGATGGCCGCGACGGTGACGCCGAGGGCGAAGGCGATCCAGAACGCTCCGCCGACGGCTGCTGCGACCAGGCCGATCAGGACATAGATCCCGGAACCGAGGACGTCCCCGAGCGTGTAGAAGAACAGCTGCTTCCCGGTGATGGACCGCCGGAGGCCGCCTTCCTCGTCGTCGACTGTGGTGGTGACGGCTTCATCCACGAGGACCTCGTTTCCCGTCGAGCGCAACGTAGTGACGGCCGATCCTGCCGTCATCCACGAGCTGCCGCCCGGCGAAACCGGTACTTCAGCGCTCCGCTTGTCCTCAGACGCCCATCGGGTGCCAGACCGTCTTCGTCTCGAGGAACGGGGTCATCCGGGACAGGCCGGGGTCGGCCGTCCAGTCCGGCTCCGTCGCCGGTGGGCGGACGACGCGCTTGACCGTGCCGGCGGCCTCCCGCTCGAACTCCATCGCCCGTCCGGCGGGCGCACCGGTCAGGTCGATGGCGTCGACGTCGGCGTGCTCGGCCAGCCAGGTGCCCAGCTCCGCGGCGTCGCCGGTGAGCAGGTTGACCACCCCGCCGGGGACGTCGCTGGTCGCGAGCACCTCGCCGAGGGTCACCGCGGGCAGCGGGCGATCCTTCGACGTCACGACGACGCCGGTGTTGCCGGTCGCCAGGACGGGGGCCAGCACGCTGACCAGCCCGAGCAGCGACGACTCCTGCGGCGCGAGGACGGCGACGACACCGGTCGGCTCCGGCATCGAGAAGTCGAAGTACGGGCCGGCAACCGGGTTGGCCCCGCCGAGGACGGCGGCCAGCTTGTCGGTCCACCCGGCGTACCAGACCCACCGGTCGATGGCGGCGTCGACGGCCGCGCGGGCCTTCGAGCCCGAGAGCCCCTCGCCGGTGGCCACCTCGTCGCAGAACTGGGCGTGCCGGCCCTCCATCACCTCGGCCACGCGGTACAGCACCTGGCCGCGGTTGTAGGCGGTCATGCCCGACCACTTCCCGAAGGCGCCTCGGGCGGCGACCACGGCGTCCCGGGCGTCCTTGCGCGAGGCCCAGGCGGCGTTGGCCAGGAAGTGACCGCGGGGATCGGTGACCTCGTAGGTGCGTCCGGACTCCGAGCGCGGGAACGCCCCGTTGACGTAGAGCTTGTAGGTCTTGCGGACGGCGAGGCGGTCCGAGCTCACTTGTCCTCCTCGCTAGCGCTCGTCGGCTGCGTTCGCAGGGCTGCTGTGCTCATTGGTTCGCTCGCAAGCTCGCTCACTGCACAGCGCCTCTCTTGATGGGTCGCTTCCGCGGCCGCTCCGCTCCTCGCTCGCTGGCGCTGGCTGCGATGCTCACGACCTGTCAGCTCCCTTCAGATAACCCGTCAGCCCGTGGCGGCCGCCCTCGCGGCCGTACCCGGACTGCTTGTAGCCGCCGAAGGGCGACGTCGGGTCGAACTTGTTGAACGTGTTGGCCCACACGACGCCGGCGCGGAGCTGGTTCGCGATCTTGAGGATCCGCGAGCCCTTCTCCGTCCAGATGCCGGCCGAGAGCCCGTAGGTGGTGTTGTTCGCCTTGGCCACGGCCTCGTCGGGAGTACGGAAGGTCATGACCGACAGGACGGGCCCGAACACCTCGTCGCGGGCGATGCGGTGGGCGGGGGAGACCTGGGTGAACACGGTCGGCTTGAACCAGAAGCCCTTCTCGGGCAGCACGCAGTCCGGCTGCCAGCGCTGGGCGCCCTCGGCGTCCCCGATGTCTACCAGCTCCCGGATGCGCGCCAGTTGCAGGTGAGAGTTGATCGCGCCGAGGTCGGTGTTCTTGTCCAGCGGGTCGCCGACGCGCAGCGTGCTGATCCGCCGCTGCAGGCTCGCGATGACCTCGTCGTGCACGTTCTCCTGCACGAGCAGCCGGGAGCCGGCGCAGCAGACGTGCCCCTGGTTGAAGAAGATGCCCTGCACGATGCCCTCGACGGCCTGGTCGATCGCGGCGTCGTCGAAGACGATGTTGGCGGCCTTGCCGCCGAGCTCGAGGGTGAGCGACTTGCGAGTGCCGGCGACCGCGCGGGCGATCGACTTGCCCACCTCGGTGGAGCCGGTGAACGCCACCTTGTCGACGTCGCCGTGCTCGACGACGGCCCGGCCGGTCTCGCCGGCGCCGGTGACGATGTTGACGACGCCGGGCGGCAGGTCGGCCTGCTGGCAGATCTCGGCGAACAGCAGCGCGGTCAGCGGCGTGGTCTCGGCCGGCTTGAGGACGACGGTGTTGCCGGTGGCCAGCGCGGGCGCGATCTTCCACGCGAGCATCAGCATCGGGAAGTTCCAGGGGATGACCTGACCCGCCACGCCGAGCGGGCGCGGTCCCGGGCCGAGGCCCGCGAAGTCGAGCTTGTCGGCCCAGCCCGCGTGGTAGAAGAAGTGCGCCGCCGCCAGGGGGATGTCGACGTCCCGTGACTCGCGGATCGGCTTGCCGTTGTCCAGCGACTCGAGGACGGCGAACTCGCGGGCGCGCTCCTGCAGCAGCCGGGCGATGCGGAACAGGTACTTCCCGCGGTCGGCCGGGCGCATCGGGCCCCAGGTGCGGGTGAAGGCCCGGCGGGCGGCCGCGACGGCGCGGTCGACGTCGGCCGCGCTGCCGCTGGAGACCTCGGTGAGCACCTCCTCGGTGGCCGGGTTGACCGTCTTGAACGGCTCGCCGGTGCCGTCGACGAACACGCCGTCGATGAACAGGCCGTAGGACGGCCTGATGTCGACGATCGACCGCGACTCGGGCGCCGGCGCGTACTCGAACAGGCTGGTCATGGGTCAGTCCACCGTGACGTAGTCGGGACCGGAGTAGTGGCCGGTGCGGAGCTTCTGCCGCTGCAGCAGGAGGTCGTTCAGGAGGCTGGAGGCACCGAGGCGGAACCAGTCGGGGGAGAGCCAGTCGGGCCCGGCGGTCTCGTTGACGAGGACCAGGTGCTTCATCGCGTCCTTCGTCGTCCGGATGCCGCCGGCGGGCTTGACGCCGACCTGCCGGCCGGTCGCTGCCCGGAAGTCGCGGACCGCCTCGAGCATGACGAGGCAGACCGGCAGGGTCGCGGCGGGGGAGATCTTGCCGGTGGACGTCTTGATGAAGTCGCCGCCGGCGAGCATCGCCAGCCATGAGGCGCGGCGGACGTTGTCCAGGGTGACCAGTTCGCCGGTCTCGAGGATGACCTTGAGGTGAGCCGATCCGCAGGCCTCCTTGACGGCCACGATCTCGTCGTAGACGTCGAGGTAGCGGCCGGTGAGGAACGCCCCCCGGTCGATGACCATGTCGATCTCGTCGGCGCCGTTCGCGACGGCGTCCTTCACGTCGGCGATCTTGACCTCGCGGCTGGCCCGGCCGCTGGGGAAGGCGGTGGCGACGGCGGCGACGTGCAGGCCGGTGCCGGCCAGCGCCTCGCGGGCGACACCGGCGAGGTCGCCGTAGACGCAGACGGCCGCGACGGGCGGGCAGGTCGGGTCGCCCGGGTCGGGCCGCTTCGCCTTGGCGGCCAGGGAGCGCACCTTGCCGGGAGTGTCCGACCCCTCGAGCGTGGTCAGGTCGACCATCGAGATGGCGGTATCGATCGCCCAGGCCTTGGCGGTGGTCTTGATCGACCGGGTGCCGAGGACCGCGACCCGCGCCTCGGCGCCGACCTGGTCGACGCCGGGCAGCCCGTGGAGGAACGCTCGGAGGGACGCGTCGGAGCGCGTGATGTCGCTGAACGGCGGCAGCGGCGGCGCCGTCAGCCGGGCGTCGTCCGACAGCGCGTCGGGGTCGAGCACGTGGGTCATGCGGCCATTCTCCCCTGCCCGATGCGGCGGGTGAGCAGCGCTCACCCGCCCGGAGTGGAACGGTGCGCGGCGACGCATGCTCGATGCCGCGTCCGGCGGGCCGCTACGGTGTCGCGCGTGCAGCTCACCGTCGTCGATCACCCGTTGGCCCGCGCCCGCCTCTCGCGCATGCGGGACGAGCGGACGGACAACGCCATGTTCCGGGCCGCCCTCCGTGAGCTCACCCAGATGCTAATCTACGAGGCCACGCGGGACCTGACCGTAGCCGAGGAGCCGATCACCACGCCCGTGACCGGGACGACCGGGTACCGGCTGGCGGCCCCTCCGCTGATCGTGCCGGTGCTGCGCGCCGGGCTCGGGATGGCAGACACCGCGCACGGGATGCTGCCGGAGTCGCAGATGGGGTTCGTCGGGCTGGCCCGCAACGAGGAGACGTTCCAGCCGGAGGCCTACATGGCCTCGCTGCCGGAGACGCTGGTCGACCGCGAGGTGTTCGTGCTCGACCCGATGCTGGCCACCGGCGGCTCGCTCGTGCACTGCTGCGGGCTGCTCACCGCGCGGGGCGCCACGTCGATCACCGTGCTGTGCGCGCTCGCGGCGCCCGAGGGCATCCGGAGGCTGGAGGAGAGCGGCCTGCCGCTCCGAGTGTTCACCGCCAGCATCGACGAGGGGCTCAACGACAAGGCCTACATCGTCCCGGGGCTCGGTGACGCGGGCGACCGCCAGTTCGGCGCTGTCTGACCATGCGCTTCGGCGTCCTGGGCACCGGGTTCTGGGCGAAGGAGGTCCACGCGGCGGCGCTCGCGGCGCACCCGGACGCCGAGCTGGCCGGGATCTGGGGCCGGGACGTCGCCAAGGCCAAGGGCGTGGGCGCTGAGTTCGACGTCCCCGGGTACGGCGACGTGGACGCGCTGCTGGCCGAGGTCGACGCCGTCGCCATCGCGCTGCCCCCCGACGTGCAGGCGCCGCTGGCCGAGCGCGCGGCCGAGGCCGGGAGGCACCTGCTCCTGGAGAAGCCCATCGCGCTGGACGTGGCGGCCGCCGACCGGATCGTGGCTGCTGTGCGGGCGTCCGGCGTCGCGTCGGTCGTGTTCTTCACGTTCCGGTTCCAGCAGGCGACGTCCACGTGGCTGACCCAGGCCGGCCGGACGACCCTGGCCGGCGGGGCCGGCTCCTGGCTCGGGTCGCTGGCCGGCACTCCGTTCGACGACTCACCCTGGCGCAAGGAGCGCGGGGCGCTGTGGGACCTGGGGCCGCACGCGCTGTCGCTCCTCGTGCCGGCCCTCGGTCCGGTGGTCTCGGTGCTGGCGGCCCCCGGACTGCGCGACACCGTGCACCTGGTGCTCACGCACGCCTCGGGTGCCGCCTCGACGCTGACGCTGTCGCACACGGTGGCGCCGTTGTCGGGCGGGACCGAGTTCTTCGTGCACGGGGACGCCGGCCGGCTGGTGCTGCTGCCCGACGAACAGTCGGCCGTCGAGTCGTTCGGGGTCGCCGTGGACGAGTTGACGGCGGCGGCGCTGACCGGCGGAACCCATCCGTGCGACGTCGCGTTCGGTCGGGACGTGGTGGTCGTGCTGGCGGCGGCGCAGCGGGCGCTCGCCTCCGGCTGTCGCGAAGCCGTCGGCAGCTGACCCCGGGCCTGCTCCCGGACCGCTTTCCGCGCTCCGGGAGTTCTGCAGGCCACCGGGAGCGCGCACGACGCTCCAGGAGTGAGAACGCGAACGGGAGACGATGACGTTCAGAGAGTGGTACGTGCGGCGCGGTCGGATTCCCCGCCGGACCTGGTGGACCCAGTACACGCTGCCGATCCTGACCTTGAGCGTGCTGGCGGCGGCCGCGGACACCGCTTTCGGCTACCCGGGGCTGTCGACGGGCGCGACGGATCCCGAGTCGTTCTACACCTGGACGGGCGGCCCGCTCAGCACGGTGATCGCCCTGTTCACGCTGGTTCCCGGGATCAGCTCGAGCGTGGCACGACTGCACGACCGGGGTCTCTCCGCGTGGTGGCTGCTCTGGCTCCCGCTGCCCCTCTTCGGCTGGATCGTGGTGTTCGTGCTGAACGGGTTCCTGCGCGGCCTGGCCGGTCCGAACAAGTACGGGCCGCCGCCGCTGCCGGGCGCGGCCGGCTCCCTGCCGTATCGGCTCTGACCCTCGTCGGTCGACCGCAGTGCGGGTGCTGTCCCGGCATTGCGCGTGCTGCAGCAGCCGCAATGCCGGAACACCACCGGCAAAGCGCCCCCGGAGCTACAGGCCGAGCGCCGTGGACATCTCCGCGCGGAGCTGGTCGAGCTCGTCCTCGCCGCGGCCGCGCGCCGCGATCAGCCCGGCGTCGTCGTGCACCGGCACCACCGTCTCCAGGTACGCCTTGAGCTTCGGCTCGGTGCCGCTGGGCCGCACGATCACGCGCACGCCGTCGCCGAGCAGCCGGACGGCGTCCACCGGCGGGTCCTCCAACGCAAGGTCGGCGAACGCCACCTCGCGGCCGAGCAGCGAGGACGGCGGCGCAGCACGCACCCGCTCCATCGCCCGGGAGATGAGCGTGAGGTCCTCGACCCGCACCGACAGCTGCCCGGTCACGAACAGCCCGTGTTCCCGGGCCAGCTCGTCCAGCCGGTCCAGCAGCGTCCGGCCGGACGCCTTCAGCTCCGCGGCGAGCAGCGCGACCGCGAGCGCAGCGGAGATCCCGTCCTTGTCCCGGACCACCGACGGCGCCACCGAGTATCCCAGCGCCTCCTCGTAGCCGTACACGAGCGGCGCCCCCACCGACCCCGCCCGCATGATCCACTTGAAGCCGGTCGGGGTCTCCTCCGACGGCACCCCGTGAGCGCCGGCGACCACGTGCATCAGCGAGCCGCTGACCAGCGACGACGCGTACGTGCCCCGCACACCCCGGCGCAGCAGCCAGTCGGCGAGCAGCGCGCCGACCTCGTCACCGGTCAGCTGGCGGCCGCCGCAGACGACGGAACAGCGGTCCGCGTCCGGGTCCTCGGCGATCGCCACGTCGGCAAGCACCCGGTCGGCCAGCGCCATCAGCAGGTCGACCGCGCCGGGTTCCTCCGGGTTGGGGAACGTGACGGTCGGGAACGCCGGGTCGGGCTCGTCCTGCTCGGGCACGCTGACCGGCGCGGCGAGCCCGGCGGCCGCGAAGACCGCCCGCGTCGTCTCCGCACCCACCCCGTGCATCGCCGTGTAGGCGACCGTCAGCGCGGACCGGTCGGCCACGGACGACGGATCGAGGGCGGCCACCACCGCGGACACGTAGTCGGCCTCGACCTCGTGCCCGAGGGTCTGCCACTCGTCGCTCAGCCGCACCTCCCGCGCCGGGCCCACCGCAGAGATCGCGGCCTCGATCTCCCGGTCGGCCGGCGGCACGAGCTGCGCGCCGTCGCCGAGGTAGACCTTGTAACCGTTGTCGTCCGGCGGGTTGTGGCTGGCGGTCACCATCACGCCGGCGACACAGCCCAGGTGCCGCACGGCGAAGGACAGCACCGGCGTCGGCAGCGCCTTCGGCAGCACCTGGACGGCGAACCCGGCGCCGGCCAGCACCTCCGCGCTGATCCGGGCGAACTCGTCGGACCGTCGCCGCGCGTCGAAGCCGATGACCACGCCACCGCCGGCGTGGCCGGTGTCGGAGAGGTGGCGCGCGAGCCCTGCCGCGGCCCGGGTCACGACGGCGGCGTTCATCCCCGCCGGCCCGGCCCGCAGCGGACCCCGCAGCCCCGCCGTCCCGAAGGTCAGCGGGCCGGCGAAGCGTCGGGCCAGTTCCTCGACGTCCTCCGCCTCGATCAGGGCCTCGATCTCGGCGCGGTCGCCGTCGTGCGGGTCGGCGTCGGCCCACTCGCGGGCGGTGGTGAGCAGCAGGTCGGCGGTCATCACCGGACCCCGCTGCCCGGCGCGATGTCGGCCCGCGGTGCGGGCGGGTCGAAGTTCTCGGCGTCGAACTCGGCCAGCGTGTACTCGCCGCCGACCCGCGCGTGCACGGGATCGGCGAGATCGGGCTCGCCCTGGGCCTCGATCAGCGCCTCCGCGTAGACCTCGGCGTCGTCGGCCGGCTCGTACCCGAGCGCGCGGGCGACCGTGAGGTCCCACCAGCGGCGGGTGTTGTCCGAGACGCCCCAGACGACGGAGAAGCCGGGGGACGGCGCCTTCAGCGCGGCGTCGACCAGGGAGACCGTGTCGGCGGGGGAGAGCCAGGTCGACAGGTGCCGGGTGGACGTCGGCTCCGCGAACGCGCTGCCGATGCGCAGGCAGACGACGTCCAGGCCGTACCGGTCGGCGTACAGCGAGCCGAGCGCCTCCATCGTCACCTTCGCGACGCCGTAGTAGGTGTCCGGCCGCGGCGGCGCGTCCGCCTCGGTCAGCAGGCCGGAACCGGGCCGCGGGGTGTACCCGGTCGCGTGGTTGCTGCTGGCGAGGACCACCCGGGGGACGCCGGCGCGCCGGGCCGCCTCCAGCACGCAGTAGGTGCCCTCGATGTTCGCGTGGCTGATGGCCGGCCACGTCGACTCACCGGAGATGCCGGCCATGTGCACGACGGCGGCCGCGCCCTGCGCGGCGTCGAGCATGGCGGCCAGGTCGGTGATGTCGGCGACGAGGTGCTCCTCGCCGGGGCGGACGTCGGTCACCGGGACGACGTCGAGGCAGCGCACCGCCCAGCCGCGCTCCGGCAGGCCGCCGCGCAGCCAGGTGCCGATCCGCCCGGCGGCTCCGGTGATCAGCACCGGCCCACTCATCAGACCCGCCCGATGAGCTGCACGAGGAACTGCCCCAGCCGGCCCGCGGCCGCCTTGCCCGCGGCCAGCACCTCCTGGTGGTCCAGCTTCTCGCCGGTGATGCCGGCCGCCGCATTGGTGACCATCGAGAGCCCGAAGACCTCCAGGCCGGCGGCGCGGGCGGCGATCGCCTCCAGGGCGGTGGACATGCCGACCAGGTCGGCGCCCATGGTCCGCAGCATCCGGATCTCGGCGGGGGTCTCGTAGTGCGGGCCCGGCAGCGCCGCGTAGACCCCCTCGGTCAGCGTCGGGTCGAGTTCCCGGGCGAGCGACCGCAGCCGCGCGGAGTACAGGTCGGTCAGGTCGACGAAGTTCGCCCCGACGAGCGGCGAGGTGGCGGTCAGGTTCAGGTGGTCGCTGATGACCACGGCCTGCCCGACGTGGTGGTCCGGCGCGAGCCCGCCCGCGGCGTTGGTGAGGACGACCGTCTGCACGCCCGCCGCGGCCGCCGTCCGCACGCCGTGCACGACCGGTTCGACACCGCGGCCCTCGTAGAAGTGCGTGCGGCCCAGGAACAGCAGCACCTTCCGGTCGCCCACCCGTACCGAGCGGACCTCGCCGCCGTGCCCGACGGCCGTCGGGGCCGCGAACCCGGGCAGTTCGCCGATGGCGACGCGGCCCTCGGCCGGGCCGAAGGCGTCCGCGGCCGGGGCCCAGCCGGAGCCCATCACCACCGCCACGTCGTGGGATCCGCCGAGCGCCGAGGAGAGGGCCTCGGCGGCCTGGGCGGCCAGGGTGGCGGGGTCGGTTCGGGAGGCCTGGTTCACGCGGGGACGCTAACGCAGCACCGGAAGACGGTGTGCGGCGCTGGGCCCGCGCACGGAGGATGGGCCGATGCCTGGCACGGCGAGCGACCGGGGGCCGCAGCCCACGCTGACGGGTCGGCACGTCCGGCTGCGGCCGTGGCGGCCCGACGACGTCGACGCCGTGCACGCCGCCTGCCAGGACCCCGACATCCAGCGCTGGACGCAGGTGCCGGTTCCCTACGCGCGGGAGTATGCGGAGGGCTTCGTGCGCGTCGCGGCGCCGGACACGTGGGCCGCGGGCGGCGCGCTGTTCGCCGTCGAGCCGCGCGACGGCGGGCCACTGGCCGGCAGCATCGGCCTGTTCCCCCCGCGCGACGGCTTCGCCGAGGCCGGCTACTGGACGGCGCCCGGGTCCAGGGGCCGGGGGTTCACCGCGGAAGCGCTCCGGTTGCTGAGCCGGTGGGCCTTCGATCCGTGCGGACTGCGCCGGGTCGAGCTGCTCGTCGACCCGGGCAACGCGGGCTCGCGCGGGGTGGCGGAGCGCGCCGGTTTCCGCGCCGAGGGGACCGTCCGGCAGCGGTTCCTGCACCGCGGGCGGCCGAGCGACGTCGTCCTGTATGCCCTCCTGGCGACGGACCCGCGTCCGGCGCCCTGATCACCGGCAGGAGTGATCCTGCCCGGCCGGGGGGTGGCACCCCCTGATCGAACCTAGACTTCCGACGTGCAGATCCCGTTCGAGTCCTCGGAGCGCGCCAGCCTCGGCGTGGAGTGGGAGCTGCAGCTCATCGACCGGGAGACCCGCGAGCTGTCCGCGGGCGCTGTGGAGATCCTCGAGGAGATCCGGCCCGACGGCGCCGAGGAGCACCCCAAGGCGAAGCACGAGCTGCTCCAGTCGACGATCGAGATCATCACCGGCATCTGCACGACCGTCGAGGAGGCCAAGACCGACCTGGCGGGGACCCTCGCCGAGGTCGCGGCCGCCGCCGACCGTCGGGGCCTGGGCCTCATGTGCGCGGGCACCCACCCGTTCACCGACTGGCAGACCCAGCTCATCTCGCCGAAGGAGCGCTACCTCCAGCTCGTCGAGCGGATGCAGTGGCTCGCCCGGCGGCTGCAGATCTTCGGCGTCCACGTGCACGTCGGCGTCCGGTCGCCGGAGAAGGCGATCCCCGTCGTCAACGCGCTCTGCCAGTACCTGCCGCACTTCCTGGCGCTCTCGTCGTCCTCCCCGTTCTGGGTCGGCTGCGACACCGGGCTGGCGTCCTCGCGCACCAAGGTCTTCGAGTCCATGCCGACGGCGGGGCTGCCCTACCAGCTGTCGGGCTGGGACGAGTTCGAGACCTACATGGAGACGCTGATCTCCACGAACTCGATCCAGAGCGTGCGCGAGGTGTGGTGGGACGTCCGGCCGCACCCGGGCTTCGGCACCGTGGAGCTGCGGATCTGCGACGGCCTGCCGACCCTCGACGAGATCGGTGCGGTCGCCGCCCTGACGCAGTGCCTGGTCGAGCAGTTCGACACCCAGCTCGACCGCGGCTACACCCTGCCGACGCCCGCGAGCTGGATCCTGCGCGAGAACAAGTGGCGGGCGGCCCGCTACGGCCTCGACGCCGACGTGGTCATCGACGAGAAGGGCACGGTCCGGCCGGTCCGCCAGGCGCTCCTCGACCTCGTCGAGGACCTCACGCCGACGGCGAAGCGGCTGGGCTGCGAGGCGGAGCTCGCCGACGTCGAACGCGTCATGGCCGTCGGGGCCTCCTACCAGCGGCAGCGCGCGGTGGCCGCCGCCACCGGCGGGGACCTGCGCGCGGTCGTCGACAGCCTCCTCGGCGAGATGCGGGACGGCCTGCCCGCCACCGCCCCGGCCGGCGGTCCGACCGGGCCCGTCCCCGGCCCGGCCGACTGCGGGGGAGGACACGCGGCATGAACCCCGTCGTCGAGAAGCTGGGTGCCGCGGTCGACGAGTGGGTCGAGAAGAACAACGCCCAGCTCGTGTCCACCCGGCGGCACCTGCACGCCCATCCGGAGCTGGCCTTCGCCGAGTTCGAGACGACGTCCTACCTCGAGCAGCGGCTCCGCGAGGTCGGGCTCAAGCCGCGGCGGCTGCCGACGGGCACCGGGCTGGTCTGCGATGTGGGATCGGATGCGGCGGGTGGGGGACCGATGGTCGTCCTCCGCGCCGACATCGACGCCCTCCCGCTGCCCGACCAGAAGGACGTGCCCTACGCGTCCACCAAGGAGGGCCTCTGCCACGCCTGCGGCCACGACGTGCACACGACCGTCGCCCTGGGCGTCGCCATGGCGCTGGCGACGCTCGACGGGCTGCCCGGCACCGTGCGGGTGATCTTCCAGCCCGCGGAGGAGACCATCCCGGGCGGAGCCACCGAGGTCGTCGCCTCCGGCGTGCTCGACGGCGCCTCGCGGGCGTTCGCCCTGCACTGCGACCCGTCCGTGCCCGCGGGCACCGTGGGGCTGCGCACGGGGGCCATCACGGCTGCCTGCGACCGGATCGACATCACGCTGACCGGCCCCGGCGGGCACACCGCGCGCCCGCAGCTCACCGTCGACCTGGTCGACGCCCTCGGGCGGCTGATCACCGACCTGCCCGGTCTGCTCTCCCGGCAGGTCGATCCCCGGTCGGGCATGTCCCTGGTCTGGGGGGCGGTCAACGCGGGCATCGCGGCCAACGCCATCCCGCAGCGCGGCTCGCTGCGGGGCACCGTCCGGGTGCTCGACCGCGAGCTGTGGAAGGACGCCGAGAACCTCATGCGCTCGCTCGTCGAGCGGGTCGCGGCGACGACCGGGGCCGACGTCGACGTCGACTACGTCCGCGGCCTGCCGCCCGTGGTCAACGACCCGCGGGCGGTCGCCCTGATGCGCGCCGCCGCGCTGGAGACGGTGGGCCACGACCACGTGGTGGTGTCGCCGCAGAGCATGGGGGGCGAGGACTTCGGCTGGTTCGCCGACGTCATGCCCATCGCGCTCGCCCGGCTGGGCACCCATCCCGGTGGGCCGCCGCTGGACCTGCACCGGGGCACCTTCGACGTGGACGAACGGGCGATCGGGGTCGGCATCCGCCTGCTCGCGCGCACCGCCCTGCACGCCCTGGAGGCCGACGCCCTGAGCGATCCCGCCGGCCCTCCCGCACCCCCGCGCACACGGCGCCCCGCACCCGGGGACACTTCTGCACGACGAGCCGTCGAAAGGGAACCCGACGATGCGTTCCACCGACCAGCAGACCGCCACGCCGGCTGACACCGACGCGCAGATCCCGGCCGAGCACGAGGTGCCGGAGACCCTGGCCCTCGCCGGGGAGTTCGATCCCGTCACGCGGGAGCAGTGGCGCGAGCTCGTGGCCGGCGTGCTGCGCAAGGCCGGGCGGGAGGACCTGCCCGATCCGGTCGAGGACGCGCTGAGCCGCACGGTGGCCACCGGGGTCAGGGTCGCGCCGCTCTACACGGCCGAGGACGCCGGTGACCTGCCGAGCGCCGTGGGCGTCCCGGGCGTCGCTCCGTTCGTCCGTGGGGCCCGGGCCGGCGTGGCTCCGGAGAGCGGGGCGCCCGCCGGCTGGGACATCCGGCAGCGGCACGCGCACCCGGACGTCGCCGTCACGAAGGAGGCGATCGCCGCCGACCTGGAGAACGGCGTCACCTCGCTGTGGCTCGTGCTCGGCGAGGGCGCGATCCCGGTCGGCTCGCTGGGCGAGGTGCTGGACGGCGTCCTGCTCGACCTGGCGCCGGTGACCGTGCAGGGCGGGGCGCCGGCCGCCGAGGCGTTCCTGTCCCTGGTGGAGGGGCGCACCGACCTGGCGCCGGGGAGCTCGCTGGGCCTCGACCCGCTCGGCGTGCACGCCGCCGGTGGGCAGGCGCAGGACCTCTCCGGACTGGCGGACGTCGCCCGGCGGGCGGCCGCTCATGCCGGCCTGCGCACCGTCGTCGTCGACGCGACCGTCTTCCACGACGCGGGCGCCTCGGCCGTGGAGGAGCTCGGCTGCTCCATCGCCGCCGGGGTCGCCTACCTGCGGGCGCTGACCGAATCGTCGCCCGCCCGCCCAGGGCTGAGCGTCGACGAGGCGTTCGGCCAGCTGGAGTTCCGCTACGCCGCGAGCGCCGACCAGTTCACGACGATCGCCGGGCTGCGCGCCGCCCGCCGGCTGTGGGACCGGGTCGGCGAGGAGAGCGGCGCCTCGCCCGAGGCCCGCGCCCAGCGGCAGCACGCCGTCACCTCCTCGGTGATGACGACGAAGCGCGATCCCTGGGTCAACCTGCTGCGCACGACGGTCGCGGGCTTCGCCGCAGGCGTGGGCGGCGCCGACGTCGTCACCGTCCAGCCGTTCGACGCCGCGCTCGGCCTGCCCGACGCGTTCTCCCGCCGCATCGCCCGGAACACCCAGAGCCTGCTGGTCGAGGAGGGGCACCTGGCGCGGGTGCTGGATCCGGCCGGGGGGTCCTGGTACGTCGAGTCGCTGACCGACTCCCTCGCCGGGGCCGCCTGGGACCTGTTCACCGAGATCGAGCGGGCCGGCGGGCTCCCGGCGGCCCTCGACTCGGGCCTGGTGCGGGACCGGATCGGTGCCGCGTGGGACGCCCGCGCGAAGCGGCTCGCCACCCGGAAGGACCCGGTCACCGGCGTCAGCGAGTTCCCGAACCTGGCCGAGAAGCTGCCCTCGCGCGAGCCCGCCGCCGAGGTGCTGCCGACGGGTGGCCTGCCGCGCGTCCGGGCCGCGCAGGAGTTCGAGGAGCTGCGCGACGCCGCGGACGCCGCCGGGCAGCGGCCGACGGTCTATCTCGCGACCATCGGACCGATCGCGCGGCACACGGCACGGGCGTCGTTCGCCGGCAACCTGTTCCAGGCGGGCGGCCTCGGGACGCCGTCCGGGGACGGTGCCGCGGGCTTCGCCGAGGCGGCGACGACGGTCGCCTGCATCTGCGGCACCGACAAGGACTACACCTCGTCCGCTGCCGGGCTGGCCGCCGAGCTCGAGGCCGCGGGTGCGAACCAGGTCTGGCTGGCGGGCAAGCCCGATCTGGGGATCGACGGCGTCGACGGGTACGTGTTCGCGGGGTGCGACGCCCTCGCGACGCTCCGGAGGGTGCACGATGAACTGCTCGGCCAGAATGGCCATTTCGGCCCTGAAGGAGGCCAGGCATGAGCGCCATCCCCGACTTCGGTTCCGTCCAGCTGGGCCGCCCCGCCGCGGGCGGGGCTGACCACGATGCCTGGGCCAAGGCGTTCAAGGAGGGCACCGGCCGCGGCGTCGAGGAGTCGACCTGGGAGACGCCCGAGGGCATCGCCGTCCCGCCGCTGTTCACCCCGGCCGACCTCGACGGGCTGGACTTCCTGGACACGCTGCCCGGCCTGCCGCCGTTCCTGCGCGGGCCCTACCCGACGATGTACACGACCCAGCCGTGGACGGTCCGGCAGTACGCCGGGTTCTCCACCGCGACGGAGTCCAACGCGTTCTACCGGCGCAACCTGGCCGCCGGTCAGAAGGGCCTGTCGGTGGCCTTCGACCTGCCGACCCACCGCGGCTACGACTCCGACCACCCGCGGGTGCCCGGCGACGTCGGCATGGCGGGTGTGGCCATCGACTCGATCCTGGACATGCGGCAGCTGTTCGACGGCATCCCGCTGGACCGGATGAGCGTGTCGATGACCATGAACGGCGCCGTCCTGCCGGTGCTCGCGCTCTACGTCGTCGCCGCGGAGGAACAGGGCGTGTCGCCCGACAGGCTCACGGGGACGATCCAGAACGACATCCTCAAAGAGTTCATGGTGCGGAACACCTACATCTATCCGCCCAAGCCCTCGATGCAGATCATCAGCGACATCTTCGCGTTCACCTCGCAGCAGATGCCGCGGTTCAACTCGATCTCGATCTCCGGCTACCACATCCAGGAGGCCGGGGCGACGGCCGACCTGGAGCTGGCCTACACCCTCGCCGACGGCGTCGAGTACCTGCAGGCGGGCGTCGCCGCCGGGATGGACGTCGACGCGTTCGCGCCCCGGCTGTCGTTCTTCTGGGGCATCGGCATGAACTTCTTCATGGAGGTCGCCAAGCTCCGGGCCGGACGCCTGCTGTGGGCGAAGCTGGTGCACGTGGCGGGGGCGAAGAACCCCAAGTCGCTGTCGCTGCGCACCCACTCGCAGACCTCGGGCTGGTCGCTGACCGCGCAGGACGTCTACAACAACGTCGTCCGCACCTGCCTGGAGGCGATGGCCGCCACCCAGGGGCACACCCAGTCGCTGCACACCAACGCGCTGGACGAGGCGCTGGCCCTGCCCACCGACTTCTCCGCGCGGATCGCCCGCAACACCCAGCTGCTGCTCCAGCAGGAGTCGGGGACGACGCGCGTGATCGACCCGTGGGGTGGCTCGGCCTACGTCGAGCGGCTGACCTACGACCTGGCCCGCCGCTCCTGGGCGCACATCGAGGAGGTCGCCGAGCACGGCGGCATGGCGCAGGCCATCAGCGACGGCATCCCGAAGCTGCGGATCGAGGAGGCCGCCGCGCGCACCCAGGCGCGCATCGACTCCGGCCGCCAGCCGGTGATCGGCGTCAACAAGTACCGGGTCGAGGCCGACGAGGCCATCGAGGTGCTGCGCGTGGACAACGCCGACGTCCTCGCCCAGCAGAAGGCCAAGCTGGCGGAGCTGCGCGCCTCCCGCGACGCCGGCGCCGTGCAGGACGCGCTGGGCCGGCTCACCGACGCGGCCCGCGCGGCCGCCGAGGGACGGCGGGGGAGCGACCTGGACTCGAACCTGCTCAAGCTCGCGGTCGACGCGGCCCGGGCCAAGGCGACCGTCGGCGAGATCTCCGACGCGCTGGAGGCGGTCTACGGGCGGCACGCCGGCCAGGTGCGCACCATCTCCGGTGTGTACCGCGAGGAGGCAGGAGCATCCGGGCCCTTGGACGAGACCCGCCGCATGGCCGAGGCGTTCGAGGAGTCCGAGGGCCGCCGCCCGCGGATCCTGGTCGCGAAGATGGGCCAGGACGGCCACGACCGCGGCCAGAAGGTGATCGCGACCGCGTTCGCCGACCTCGGCTTCGACGTCGACGTCGGCCCGCTGTTCCAGACGCCGGACGAGGTCGCCCGCCAGGCGGTGGAGGCCGACGTGCACGTGGTCGGCGTCTCCTCGCTCGCCGCCGGGCACCTCACCCTGGTCCCGGCGCTGAAGACGGCGCTGGCCGAGCTCGGTGCCGACGACGTGCTGATCGTGGTGGGGGGCGTCATCCCGCCCGACGACGTCCCGACGCTCAAGGAGATGGGTGCGGCCGCGGTGTTCCCGCCCGGCACGGTCATCGCCGAGGCGGCGCAGGAACTGCTGCGCACGCTGTCCTCCCGCCTCGGCCACCCGTGATCAGGGCCATCAGCGTGCTTCTGGCCCTTCGGGGTGCGCGCTGAGACGGGTGATCGACGTCCCGGCGCTCGCGGAAGGCGTGCTGGCGGGGGACCGGCGGGTGATGGCGCGCGCCATCACGCTGGTGGAGTCGCGCCGCGCCGACCACCGCGCGCTGGCCCAGCAGCTGCTCGTCGAGCTCCTGCCGCACGCCGGGGGTGCGCGGCGGGTCGGCATCAGCGGGGTGCCCGGCGTCGGCAAGTCGACCTTCATCGACGCACTCGGGGTGGCGCTGACCGCGGCCGGCTCGAAGGTGGCGGTGCTGGCGGTCGACCCGTCGTCGGCCCGGTCGGGCGGCTCGATCCTCGGTGACAAGACGCGCATGTCGCGGCTCGCCGTCGACCCGGACGCGTTCATCCGGCCCTCGCCGACCTCGGGCACGCTCGGCGGGGTCGCGCAGGCCACGCGGGAGTCGATGGTCGTCGTCGAGGCGGCCGGCTACGACGTCGTCCTGGTGGAGACCGTCGGCGTCGGGCAGTCCGAGATCGCCGTCGCCGAGATGGTCGACTCGTTCCTCTTCCTCACCCTCGCCCGCACCGGCGACCAGCTGCAGGGCATCAAGCGCGGGATCCTCGAGATCGCCGACGTCATCGCCGTCAACAAGGCCGACGGGCCAGGGGCGGTGGACGCCCGCAAGGCGGCGCGCGAGCTGGCCGGCGCGATCCGGATGCTGCGCGGGCACGTCGAGGGCGGCTGGGACGTGCCGGTGCTGACCTGTGCGGGCCTCACCGGCGAGGGGCTGGACGTCGTCTGGGCCAAACTGGTCGAGCACCAGGACCGGATGACGGCCTCGGGGGCGTTCGAGGAGCGGCGCCGCACCCAGCAGGTGCGCTGGACCTGGCAGCTCGTGCGCGACGGGCTCGAGCACCAGCTGCGCGAGCACCCGGGCGTGCGCGCGGCCGTGCCCGAGCTGGAGAAGGCGGTGCTCTCCGGTGAGCTGACCCCCGCGCTGGCGGCGCAGCAGATCCTGCAGACGTTCCTCGCGGCTCCCGGCGAGGCGCCCGCCGTCAGCTCGTGACGCGCTCGGGCGAGAACAGCAGCCGGCCGCCGAGGAAGTTCAGCGGAGCGGTCACCGCGACGGTGACCACGGCCGTGGTGAGCGAGGACGGCTCCCACAGGGCCGTCATTCCCTGCACGACGGCGAGGCCGACGGCGTAGACCAGCAGGTACCAGCCGGCGAACGCGGCACCGCGACGCCACGTGAGGCGGCTGCCGAAGACGACGGTCGCCGTCAGGGCGGTCGTGTACGCCAGCCCGAGCGCGAACACCACCGTGTAGGCCGCGCCCGGCGACAGCCACCGCTGGAGGACGACGAACAGCGCGAGCGTCACCAGGGTGTTGCTGCCCCCGACCAGCAGGAACCGGATCAGCTCCCCGTACCGGGCGCCGAGCGGTGCCCGGCGCGCGCCCGTGGCCGGGAGGGCCACCGCGGTGTCAGCCATGGTTGGCGACGAGCGCGGGGAAGCGCTCGTGGTGCATCGGCACCGCGCCGGGACGGCCCTTGCTGTTCTCGTAGGTCCGCCACACGTAGCTGCCGACGATGCCGAGTGCGAGCAGGATCAGGGAGCACAGCAGGAACAGCACCAACATCAGCGGGGTGTAGCCCGCGACCTGGACGTTGCCGCTGGCCCAGGCGGCGAAGACCGCGACGCCGGCGCACAGGGACCCCACCACGCCACACAGACCGGCGGTGATCAGCAGGGTGATGGGGAGGTCGGTGAACGAGAAGATGCTGTCGTTCATGTAGCGCAGCTTCTTCTTGAGCGTCCAGCCGCTCTTGCCCTCCTCGCGCTCCTGACGCTCGTAGGGCACCTCGGCCCGCCGGAACCCGAGCCAGTAGAGCAGGCCGATCAGGCTGGTGTTCGACTCCTGGAGCTGCAGGAGTTCGGTGACCACCTGTCGCGTGCAACCGAACATGTCGACGCCGCCGGCGGGCAGGTCCTTCTGCACGTACCGCCGGTAGAAGGCCCAGAACGCCCGTGAGGCCGTGGAGGACATGGCCGGGTCCTGGCGTGCGGTACGGACGCCGACCGCGACGTCGTACTCGCCCGTGCTCAGCTCCCGGAAGATGTCCTCCACGAGGGAGACCGGTTCCTGCAGGTCCGCGGCCATGACCGCGACGTACTCGCCCTGGGCGACGGCCAGGCCGGCCCGGACCGCCGCGAAGGACCCGTAATTGCGCGACAGCGTCACGAGCTGCGACTGCAGACCCGAGTCGGGGAGCAGCCGGCGCAGGAGGAGCAGCGAGCCGTCGGGGGAGCCGTCGACGACGAAGACCGCCTCGAACCCACCGTCGATCTCGTGGCTGAGGGTGGCCAGCCGCGAGATCAGGGCCGGGATCGTCGCCTCGTTGCCGTAGACGGGGACGACGACGGTGTAGGTCACCGCGACCTCCGCGGACGCGGGGCGCGCGACCTTCGGGTCGATCCGCTGCTGAGGGAGGACCACGGGCCCGGCGGCCTCGTGCCGGGCCATCAGGTCAGAGCTTGCGAAGGACATCGCACACCCTCTCGATCTCGGTCTCGGTCATCTCGGCGAAGCAGGGCAGCGTCAGGATCTGCGTGGCGGCCCGCTCCGTCACGGGCAGCTGCACGTCGGCGGTGGCGGAGGCGAGCACCGGCTGGCGGTGGTCGGGCACGGGGTAGTGGACGTCGGAGCGCACGCCGGCCTCGGCGAACGCGGCCCGGTCGCCCTCGCGGTCCTCGGTGATCATGACCGCGAGGTGGCCGACGTAGGCGGGGGAGTCCGTGGCGTTGCCGTGGACCATGCGGCGCGGCCCGGAGCCGAGCACCTCCGCGTAGCGGGCGACGATCTCGCGGCGCCGGGCGTTCCACGCGTCGAGGTGGGGGAGCTTCACGCGCAGCACGGCCGCCTGCAGCTCGTCGAGGCGGCTGTTGCGTCCGCGGGGTTCGGTCACCGTGTACTTCGAGGACCAGCCGTACTGACGCAGCCGGCGGACCAGCGCCGCCCGCTCGTCGTCGTTGGTCACGACGGCGCCGCCGTCGCCCAGGGCGCCGAGGTTCTTCGTCGGGAAGAAGCTGAAGGCGGCGACGTCACCGAGCGACCCGGCCGGGCCCTCCTCGTTGCGCGCGCCGGCGGCCTGCGCACAGTCCTCGACCAGCGCGACGCCGTGCGCGCGGCACAGGTCGCGGATGGGGGCGATCTCGGCCATCCGCCCGTAGAGGTGGGTGACCACGACGGCCTTGGTGCGCGGCGTGAGCGCCGGCTCGATCGTCGCGGCGGTCAGCAGCAGCGAACCGGGGTCGACATCGGCGAAGCGGGGCACGAGGCCGGCCTTCAGCGCGGCGGTCGCGGTGTACATGCTCGCGTTCGCGGCGGTCACGACCTCGTCGCCCGGCTGGCAGCCGACGCTGAGCAGGGCCAGTTCCAGGGCGTCGGTCCCGTTGGCGACGCCGACGCAGTGCGCGGCGCCGATCACGGTGGCGAACTCGCGCTCGAAGGCGTCGTGCTGCGGGCCGAGCACGTACCAGCCGCTCGAGAGCACCTCGTCCACGGCGGCGCGCAGCGGTGCTTCCAGTTCGAGGAAGCCCCGGCGGAGATCGTTGAGGGGTACGTCGGTCATGTCCGGAAGGGGCCTCTCATGAGCGCGGGTCGTCCAGCAGGCATCAGCGGCGGCCACGGGGTCGTGGTCCGGCCCGGGGCGGCGGTTGTCGCCCGACGCGGTTCAGGATCTGAATGCAGCTAACCACTCTGTAGTCGATCGGTCACTGTGACGAACCAGTTCTTCGACGCAGTCGCCTCTCTCGTCACACCCGCCTCTGCGGTTCAGCGGTGACGGATCGTGTCCCCGATTTCACGTACCGTCCGTGACGGCACATCACTGATGGCGGTCTCGTGCCCCGCCGGCGCGATCGAGCGCCCGGACGGTGCGCCGGAGCTTCTGTGATCGCTCTCCCGAGGAAGGCCGACCTGTGCTCGACACTCGGGCAACCGACGTTCTGGAAACGGGCCAGTCCGCCCCGTCGCGCCTGCGGCGGGAGCGAGGCCTCATCGGCGCTGCGCTCGCCACCATCGTCTTCCTGCAACCAGCGACGTCGACCTTCCACTACGACGCGGGGTACTACTGGAACCTGTCGAAGGCCCTGGTCGGCGGTGGCAGCTTCGTCGGCGACGGGGCACTCGCGCTGCGCGGCGTACTCACCGGATTCCTCTACCTGCCCGCGGCCGTGATCACCGAGGCCGGGGGGAACTCTCTCGCCGGGATCGCCGTCCTCGCGGAGAACTCGGTCCTCATCGCGGTCATCGGCGTGGTGCTCATCCCCGCGCTGGTGGCGCTCTGGCGGCCGGTGACCGTGCCGGTCGTGGTCGTCTCGGCTGTCGGGGCCGGAGTCACCCTCGCCGGCTTCGCGCCCTTCCCGTTGACCGATCTCTGGGCGGCTGCGCTGCTCCTGATCACCGTCATCGCTCTGGGACGACGCACGGCGCCCTGGTTGCTCGTGGCCGGCCTGGCCGGCGGCGCGGCCTTCAACATCCGCCCGGCGTCGCTCCTTCCGCTGGCCGCCGTCGGGCTGGCGGTCCTCGTGGCCCGCCGCTGGTCCGGCATCCTGTTCGGGCTCGGCGTTGCCGTCGCTCTCGTCCCCCAGGTGCTGCTCAACGCCTGGCGCGGGAGCACCTGGACGCCCTGGCCGGAGATGACCGGTTTCCTCACCACGCTCCAGTCGTCCTACGCGGCCTACGTCGTCCGGTACGACACGGTGTTCGCGGGTCCGGTCGGCTCCGGGCCCATCGAGGAACCGCGACGGATGTACTGCAGCCCGGCCATGGCAGAGGCGGTGAACGGCAATGTCCCGTCGTCGCCGGGCGACCTGGCGGGCACGCTTCTTGCCCACATGCCACAGTCGCTGGTCTTCTCAGCGCAGAAGATCGGTGCGGCATTGCACTGGCCGCTTGCGACTCCGTACGCAGCGCCGGCCCCCGGCGTGAATGCGCTGTTCGCACTGCTGGTGACAGCCGTGGCCGTGATCGGCGCTGCGGCGCTGCTGCGACGGGTCGCCCGAGCGGGAAGGGACGCCTCGCTCGCGCAGGCCGCCGCTGTGATCGCGTGGGCATCGTCGGTGGTGACGCTCGCGACGTCGACGACCGAGGCGAGGTTCGCCCTGACGCTGGTCGTGTTCGGTATCGCCGGGTGCGCACTGCTGGCCGCGGACGGATTCCGGCCGGGCAGTGCCCCGCCCCGGGCGTGGGTCGCCGGTGCCCTCGTCGCGATCGTGGCCCTCTTCGGAGTGGGTCACATCGGCCTGGGGCACCCGCTCGAGGGCGTCGTCACCGCGGCGGAGTGTGCCGACAGCTGAGCCGGGAGGCGCTTCCGCACGCGCGGCTCGTTCCGCGCCTGCCGCGGTGCTCGCCGTGCTGGCGGAGATCAGGGACCGGTGGAGCGGCACTCCCGGGAGCGGAGCGCCGTGACGTAGTCGGTGGGTGCCCCGGCGGCCTCGGCGGCGTCGGCGATCCCGCCCAGGTGCCGGGCCGAGGGCAGCCCGCCCTCGAAGGCGTCCAGCACGTAGACGTAGGCCACCGCGTCGCCGGTCAGGGTGTGCACGCGCAGGTGCACCCGGCGGTAGAGGCCCGAGTCGGCACCCTCCCAGGCGTCGAGCGCCCGCTCGTCGGCCTCGGTGAGGTCGTAGAGCGCCACGAAGACGGCGTGCTGCTCGTCGGGGACGAGGGTCGCCATCGCCCCCTCCCAGCCGTACTCCTCGGCCCCGAAGGTGAGCCGCCAGCCCTGGATCCAGCCCGTGCCGGTGTGCGGTGAGGAGGGGCAGCGGCTCAGCATCTGGGTCGGGTCCATGTTCGACCCGTACGCGGCGTAGAGACCCATTCGGCCGAGACTAACGACCGGATCCGGCAGGCCCGAGGACGGCGGTTCCACGTTCGGGGGGCGCGCCGGGGAGAATGACCCCCCGACCGTCCGCTCAGCACCGGGGAAAGGGCCCATGACCCGCATCGTGATCATCGGTGGCGGACCGGCCGGCTACGAAGCCGCGCTGGTCGCCGCACAGCTCGGGGCCGAGGTCACCGTCGTCGAACGCGACGGCATCGGGGGCGCCAGCGTGCTCACCGACTGCGTCCCCTCGAAGACGTTCATCGCCGCCGCCGGCGCCATGACCTCCGTGCGCGACTCCGCCGTCCTCGGGCTGCAGGGCGCCGACCTCGCGACGGTCGCGCTCGACCTGGCCACGGTCAACCACCGGGTCAAGGGGCTGGCGATGGCCCAATCGGCCGACATCCACGCCCGCCTGACCGGCGAGGGGGTCCGGATCGTGTCCGGGCAGGGGCGGCTGGCCGACGAGGTCCGCGGCCTCGCGGCCCACCGCGTGCAGGTGCTGGACGCCGACGGCGCGGTGACCGAGGAGCTGGAGAGCGACGTCGTCCTCATCGCGACCGGCGCCGACCCGCGGGTGCTGCCCGGTGCCGAGCCCGACGGCGAGCGGATCCTCGACTGGCGCGACGTCTACGACCTCGAGGAGATGCCCGAGCACCTCGTCGTCGTCGGCTCCGGCGTGACCGGCGCCGAGTTCGCCTCCGGATACCTCGAGGCCGGCGTCCCGGTCACGCTGGTCTCCTCCCGTGACCAGGTGCTGCCCGGTGAGGACGCCGACGCGGCGGCGGTGGTCGAGAAGGTCTTCCAGTCCCGCGGCGGACGGATCGCCGAGAAGGGACGGGCTGCGTCGGTCCGGCGCGCCGAGAAGGGCGTCGTCGTCGAGCTCACCGACGGGCGCACCGTCGAGGGCTCGCACGCGCTGATGACGGTCGGCACGGTGCCGAACACGTCGGGGCTGAACCTCGAGCACTGCGGGGTCGAGGTGACCTCCGCCGGGCACATCGTCGTCGACCGCGTCTCCCGGACGTCGGTCCCCGGCATCTACGCGGCGGGCGACGTCACGGGGGTCTTCCAGCTCGCCTCGGTCGCGGCCATGCAGGGCCGGATCGCCATGTGGCACGCCCTGGGTGAGGCGGTCAGCCCGATCAAGCTGAGGACCGTCTCGGCGAACGTGTTCACCCACCCGGAGATCGCCACCGTCGGCGTCCAGGAGAAGACCCTGACCGACGACCAGGACGTCGACGTCGTCCGGCTGCCGCTGGCCACGAACGCCCGCGCCAAGATGAGCGACCTCCACGACGGTTTCGTGAAGCTGTTCACCCGCCGCTCGACCGGCGTCGTCGTCGGCGGGGTGGTGGTCGCGCCCGGCGCCTCGGAGCTCGTGCTGCCGATCGCGCTGGCCGTGGCGAAGGGGCTGACCGCGGCCGACCTGGCCAACACCTTCTCCATCTACCCCTCCCTGTCGGGCTCCATCACCGAGGCCGGCCGGCGGCTGATGGGGGTCGACGACCTGTCCTGACGCGGGGCCGCTGGGCCCGTTGGGGGTCCAGTGCGCCGCTGCGACGGATGGGACGGAACTTTCGCCTTCAGAACCGTTCCACGGTGCCGACGGGCGCGAGCACCGCCGATTCAGAAGCAGATGTCTTCTGCTCGGGACGCTCTCGCCCCCTCCGGCCGGCTGCTGCGCTCCGTCGTGGTGGCCTCGGCCCTCGTGTGCTCCGCCGCCGTCTCGGCGGTGCTGCCCGGGGCCGTCGCCTCCGCCGACGAGGCGGCCGGGACCGCGGTCGTCGGTCGGCTCGTGCAGGTCTGGGCCGAGGGAAAGCACGACGACTCCGACCACGCAGCCGGTTCCGCCGCCGAGCGACCGCTGAGCTACGTCGAGACCAGCGCCGGGGACGCCGTCCGCGTCCCCACCGAGGACGTCGAGGCCTTCGAGGCCGGTGCGACCGTCTCGGTGACCGTCGGCGCGCAGGTGGACGACGAGGCCGCGAGCTCCCACGGCGTCGAGCCGGCCCGCGCGGTGCTGGCCAGCAGCTTCCTGGCGGGACCCAGCCAGCCGACCGCCCCGGCCGCGCCGGTCCGCGGGCTCACGAACGAGGTGACCGTCGTCCTCGTCGCGCCGGCCGGTGCCGAGGAGGACACCACCGTCCTGGCGGACGTCGTCCGGGCCGTGGACGGGCCGGTCGCCGACTTCTGGGCCGAGCAGAGCGACGGCGCCATCCGGGTCGGCGTCACGGCGTCGCAGGACTGGACGACGACCACGGAGGGATGCGCCGACCCGATGAAGCTGTGGGACGAGGCCGGCGCGAAGGCCGGTTTCCAGCCCGGCCCCGGGAAGCACCTCATGCTGTACGTCACCGAGGCGGCGGCGGACTGCGCGTACGCCCTCGCCGAGGTCGGCGGCGACGCCGCGACCGGCGGGCGGCTGTACGTGCGGGACACGCTTCCGTCGGTGATCGGCCACGAGCTGGGCCACAACTTCGGCCTGGGGCACTCCTCGGGCCGGCAGTGCGATGCGGCCGTGGAGACCGGCAGCTGCCGCACGGCGGCCTACCGCGACTACTACGACGTCATGGGGGTCTCCTGGGGCCAGCTCGGCTCGCTGAACGCGGCGCAGGCGGCGCGGCTGGACGTGCTGCCCGAGGCCCAGGTGCAGTCGCTGTCGGGCCAGAGCCCGACCACGACCGTCACCCTGGCGCCGCTGGGTGGCCGGGTCGGCACGCGCGCGGTGCGGCTGACCGACGCCGACGGCATCGACTACTGGCTCGAGTACCGGACGGCGACCGCCCGCGACGCGTGGCTCGGGACGGGGAACTCCTACCGGCTGGACTCCGGCGTGCTGCTGCGCCAGGCCGGCACGAACCTGCCCGACACCTCCCTGCTCCTGGACGGCACGCCGGCGGCCGCCGCCGACTGGGACGCCGACCTGCAGTCGGCGCTCCCGGTCGGCGCCGCCGTCCCGGTCTCCGGCGGGAACTTCACCGTGGTGGTCCGCAGCGTATCGGCCGCGGGCGCCGTCATCGACATCACGCCCGCGCCGACGGCGGCGGGCAGCCCGGCGCCGCAGCCGCGCACCGGCCGTGGCCAGGTGCTGCCCGGCGTGACGGTCGCCGAGGGTGCCGCCCCGGCCGTCCTCCCGTTCACGGCCCCGGAGTTCGCCCCGGCCCGGTCGGGCACGCCGTTCCTGGAGCCGGCCGCCGGGACGACGTGGGGCGCCGGATGGCTCGTGCCGGCTGCCGGGTCGGTGCTGGTCGGGGCCGCGCTGGTCGGCCTCCGCATCGCCCGGAAGCCGCGGATCCGGGTCCGCTGACCGCTGGGCCTATCCGGCGGCGTCGGCGATCGTGCAGATGACCGCGCCGCTGGTGACAGCGGCTCCCACCTCGGCCGAGAGGCCCGAGACCGTGCCCGCCTTGTGCGCGGCGATCGGCTGCTCCATCTTCATCGCCTCGAGGACGACGATCAGGTCGCCGGCCTCCACGGTCGCGCCGTCCTCGACGGCGACCTTGACGATCGTGCCCTGCATCGGCGACGTCAGGTCATCCCCCGAGGCGGCCGAGCCGCCGTGCCCGCCCCCGCGTCTGCGGGGCTTGGCCGCCGCACCCGGGGCGGTCCCTCCGGCCGCCAGCCCGGCGGGCAGGGAGACCTCGAGCCGCCGTCCGCCGACCTCGACGACGACGGTCTGCCGGGGCGCCTCCTCGTCCTGCTCCGCCGGCGCGGCGTCGTAGGGCTGCACCTGGTTGTCCCACTCGGTCTCGATCCAGCGCGTGTGCACCGAGAACGGCTCGCTGATGAACGCCTCGTCCCGGACGACCGCCCGGTGGAAGGGGATCACCGTGGGCATGCCCTCGACGATCAGCTCGTCGAGTGCCCGGCGGGCGCGCTGGAGCGCCTCCTCGCGGGTCGCGCCGGTGACGATGAGCTTGGCCAGCATCGAGTCGAACGCCCCCGCGACCTCGCCGCCCGTCGCCACGCCGGAGTCCCAGCGCACGCCGGGCCCCTGCGGGATCTCCAGGCGCTGGACCGGCCCCGGGGCCGGCATGAAGTTGCGGCCGGGGTCCTCGGCGTTGATCCGGAACTCGAAGCTGTGGCCGCGCGGCGCCGGGTCCTCGGTGATCTGCAGCTTCTGGCCGTCGGCGATCCGGAACTGCTGGCGGACCAGGTCGATGCCGGCGGTCTCCTCGCTGACCGGGTGCTCCACCTGGAGGCGGGTGTTGACCTCGAGGAAGGAGATCGAGCCGTCGTTGCCGACCAGGTACTCCACGGTGCCGGCGCCGACGTAGTTCGCGCCCCGGCAGATCGCCTTCGCCGAGGAGTGGATCTCGGCCCGCTGCTCATGGGTGAGGAACGGCGCGGGCGCCTCCTCGACCAGCTTCTGGTTGCGCCGCTGCAGCGAGCAGTCGCGGGTGCCGACGACGACGACGGTGCCGTGCGTGTCGGCCAGCACCTGGGCCTCGACGTGCCGCGGCTTGTCGAGGAACCGCTCGACGAAGCACTCGCCCCGGCCGAAGGCGGACACGGCCTCGCGGACGGCGGAGTCGAACAGCTCGGGGATCTCCTCGATGGTCCGGGCGACCTTCAGCCCGCGGCCGCCGCCGCCGAAGGCCGCCTTGATCGCCACCGGCAGCCCGTGCGCTTGCGCGAACGCGACCACCTCGTCGGCGTCCTTGACCGGGTCCTTGGTGCCCGGGACCAGCGGGGCACCGGCCGCCATGGCGATGTGCCGGGCCTGCACCTTGTCGCCGAGCGCGATGATCGCGTCGGGGGAGGGGCCGATCCAGGTCAGACCGGCGTCCACGACGGCCTGCGCGAACTCGGCGTTCTCCGACAGGAAGCCGTAGCCGGGGTGGATCGCGTCGGCGCCCGACGCCTTCGCCGCCTCGATGATCTTGTCGATGACGAGGTAGGAGTCGCCGGGCGTCGTGCCGCCCAGGGCGAAGGCCTCGTCGGCCACCCGCACGTGCAGCGCGTCCCGGTCGGGCTCGGCGTAGACGGCGACGCTGGTGAGGCCCTCGTCCTTGCAGGCGCGCGCGACGCGCACCGCGATCTCACCGCGGTTGGCGATCAGGACCTTCTGCACCGGCGTCTCTTCCTCTCGGGTCGAACCTTCGGACGGTGGTTCGCGGGCCTGGCGCGCAGGACCGCGGGACGGACGACGGTCAGCGGCGCCAGAGATCGGTGATGGCGAGACCCCGCTTGCTCAGCTGGGTGCGCAGGAGGGTCAGCGACAGCCCGACGACCGCGGCGGGGTCGCCCTCGACCCGGCGCACGAACGGCGACCCGAGACCGTCGAGGGTGAACGCGCCGGCGACGGCCAGCGGCTCGCCGGTCGCCAGATAGGCCTCCAGCTCCTGCGGGGTCGGGGAGGCGAAGTAGACGACGGTCGAGGCGACCGCGATGTCGCGGCTGACGACCGAGCCGTCCTGCACGTCGAACAGCGCCTGACCGGTGTGCAGGATCCCCGAGTGGCCGCTCATCCGCCGCCACCGCTCGCGGGCCTCCGCGGCGTCCGCCGGCTTCCCCAGGGGCTTGCCGGAGAACTCCAGCAGGGAGTCGGCGCCGATGACCAGCGCGTCCTTCTCGTTCTTCGCCACCTCCGCGGCCTTGGCCGCCGCGAGCAGCGCGACCTGCTCGGCCACCCGGGGTGCGCGCACTGCCGACTCGTCGACGCGGCTGACCACCACCTCCGGGGCGAGCCCGGCCTGCCGCAGCAGCGAGAGCCGGGCCGGCGACGCCGAGGCGAGCACGAGCCTGCGTTGCGTGGTCATGCGGGCCTCCCTGATGCCTGCCAGCCGCCGTCGCCGTGGCGCAGCGGGCGGCGGTGGGTTGCTGCGTGGGACGCCCACGCGCCGATCGGCACCGGCCGGCGGCGGGTGCGGCGCTGCGACAGGGCGGCCACGACGACGGTCAGCGCGGCCAGGTCTTCCGCCGTCGGCTCGCCCTTGACGACCCGGAGCAGGGGACGTTCGTCGCTCACGACGGACTCCCGGTGTCGTCCGGAGTGGAGGCCCGAAGGGTCTCCGGGATCGGACGACGAAGCGGCTCCACGCAGGTGGGGGACGGCACCTGGTCGCGGTGTCGTCCGGAGGACGACAGTGTCATCGTCACAGCGGGATGTTCCCGTGCTTCTTGGGCGGCAGCGTCTGGCGCTTGTTCGCCAGCACGCGGAGCGCCTTGGTCACCTGCACGCGGGTGTGCGACGGCGGGATGACGGCGTCGACGTAGCCCCGGTCCGCGGCGATGTAGGGATTGGCGAGGGTGTCCTCGTAGTCGGCGATCAGCTCGGCGCGACGGGCGTCCGGATCGTCCGCTTCGGCGAGCTCCTTGCGGTAGAGGATCCCGACCGCGCCCTGCGCCCCGACGACGGCGATCTGCGCGCTCGGCCAGGCGAGGTTCACGTCGGCGCCCAGGTGCTTGGAACCCATGACGTCGTAGGCGCCGCCGTAGGCCTTGCGGGTGATCACGGTGACCAGCGGGACGGTCGCCTCGGCGTAGGCGTAGATGAGCTTGGCGCCGCGCCGGATGATGCCCTCCCACTCCTGCGACGTCCCGGGGAGGAAGCCGGGGACGTCGACGAAGGTGAGCACCGGGAGGTTGAAGGCGTCGCACGTGCGCACGAACCTGGCCGCCTTCTCGCTGGCGTCGATGTCCAGGGTGCCGGCGAACTGGGTGGGCTGGTTGGCCACGACCCCCACCGGCCGGCCCTCGACCCGGCCGAAGCCGACCAGGATGTTCGGCGCGAACAGCGGCTGCACCTCGAGGAACTCGCCGTCGTCGACGACGTGCTCGATCACGGTGTGCATGTCGTAGGGGGTGTTCGTCGAGTCGGGGATGAACGTGTCGAGCTCGAGATCGGAGTCGGTGAGGGCGTCCGGCAGGACCGTCTCCACCGGTGCGACGTCGAGCGCCGGCAGCGGGTCGAGGTTGTTGCTCGGGAGGTAGGACAGCAGCGCCTTCACGTAGTCGAGGGCGTCGGACTCGTCCTCGGCGAGGTAGTGGGCGACGCCGGACTTCGTGTTGTGCGTGCGCGCCCCGCCGAGCTCCTCGAGGGTGACCTCCTCGCCGGTGACGGTCTTCACGACGTCGGGCCCGGTGATGAACATCTGGCTGGTCTTGTCGACCATCACGACGAAGTCGGTGAGGGCGGGGGAGTAGACGTGCCCACCTGCCGCCGCTCCCATGACCAGGGAGATCTGCGGGATGACGCCGGAGGCGTGCACGTTGCGCCGGAAGATCTCGCCGTACAGGCCGAGGGAGACCACACCCTCCTGGATGCGTGCGCCGCCGCCCTCGTTGATGCCGATCACGGGGCAGCCGTTCGACACGGCGAAGTCGAGGATCTTCACGATCTTCTCGCCGTAGACCTCCCCGAGGCTGCCACCGAAGACCGTGACGTCCTGAGAGAAGACCGCGACGGGCCGCCCGTCGACGGTGCCGTACCCGGTGACGACGCCGTCGCCGAAGGGCCGCTTGGCGTCCATGCCGAAGTTGCCCGAGCGGTGCCGCGCGAACTCGTCGAACTCGGTGAAGGAGCCCGGATCCAGCAGGGCCTCGATGCGCTCCCGGGCGGTCATCTTCCCCGCGGCGTGCTGCTTCTCCACGGCACGCTCGGAGCCGGCGTGCGTCGCCTCCTGCACGCGACGCTCGAAGTCGGCCAGCTTTCCGGCGGTGGTGTGGATGTCGACGTCGTCGGGCACGTGCTCCCCGGCACTCTCCAGCTCGGCACTGCTCACACGTTCTCCTCGCTGACGCTCGTCGGCCGCGTTCGCGTCGCTGCTCTGCTCATGCGTGATCTCGCAAGCTCGATCACGGGCCGTAGCGTAAGGGAGTGCCCGAATCCTCCTTCTCCCGCTGGTCGGATCTGGACCGGCCACGGCTCGACGCTCCCTCCCTCGGCGCGGTGCTCACCCGGGACAGCCGGTTGTGGCGCTCGCTCGAGGTGGTCGAGGAGATCGGCTCCACCAACGCCGAGCTGATCGGCCGCGCCGCCGATCCCTCCGAGGGCGGTGCCCCGGAGGGGACGGTCCTCGTCGCCGAGCACCAGGTCACCGGCCGCGGCCGGCTCGACCGGGTCTGGGCCTCCCCGCCGCGCGCGGGGCTCACCGTCTCCTTCCTCCTGCGGCCCGAGGTGCCGGCCGCCCGCAAGGGCTGGCTGCCGCTGCTCACCGGCGTCGCACTGGCCGAGTCGGTCAGCGAGGTGACGGGCGTCCTGCCCTCGCTCAAGTGGCCCAACGACCTGCTGGCCGCCGACGGCCGGAAGCTCGCCGGGATCCTCGCCGAGACCGTGACACGCCCCCACCCGCCCGCGGTCGTGGTGGGCACCGGCCTCAACGTCTCGACCACGGCGGAGGAGCTGCCGGACACGGGGACGTCGCTGGCGCGGATCACCGGGGGGACCGTGGACCGGGGCACGGTCCTGCTGGCCTTCCTCCGGGCCGTCGAGCAGCGGTACCGGCGCTGGGTCGACGTCCTCGGGGATCCGGTCTCCTCGGGCCTGGCCCAGGACTACCTCGCCTGGTCCTCCACGGTCGGGACGGAGGTCGCCGTCGCCCTGCCCGACGGCTCGACCCTGGAGGGCACCGCGCAGGCGGTGGACTGGGACGGCCGGCTCGTCGTCGCCACCGCCGAGGGCACGGTCGAGCTCGCGTCCGGGGACGTGCGGCACGTGCGCCGCGTGTGACGGCCGGGACGCTCCCGCTGCCGCACACGCGCGCGAGAGCCGGGCGGGCGGCGCCGGGTGCGTCATCCTGGCGGTATGCCGTATCCGGACAAGCTGCTGGGCGAGGACGAGGAGATCGTCCAGCACCTGCACCCGCACTGGCTCACCGTCTTCTGGCCGGTCGTGCGGTTCCTGCTGATCGTCGGTGCGGCCTCCTTCGCGCTGGCCGTGATCCCCGCCGGCCCGCAGCAGGGCATCGTCCGGATGCTCGTCCTCGCGCTCGCCGTCCTCCTCCTGCTGGTCGCCGTGGTCGTTCCGGTGCTGCGCTGGCGGACGACCCACTACGTGATCACGACGCACCGGCTGCTGTTCCGGGAGGGCATCCTGACCCGCCGCGGCCGCGACCTCGCCCACTCGCGGATCACCGACGTCTCCTTCACCCAGACGCTGTGGGAACGGATCATCAACTCCGGCACGGTCACCATCCAGACGGCCGAGAGCGCCACGGTGCTCAGGCGGATCCCGGACAGCGACGGCGTCCAGCAGCTCCTCAACCACATGGTCGAGGAGGACTCGGACCGCCGGGCCCAGGAGAGCGCCGGCTACATCCGGGGTGACCACGGCGAGGGTGCCGGCACCCGGTTCCGGGGCGAGACGGGGTACTCCACCGCGCTGCTCTGACCGTGCCCAGCGGACTGTGACCGTTCCGTCACGGCGAGCCTCTGCGGTTCTGTCGGTACCCCCACATACGTTCCGGTCATGCGGCTGCTGCACACCTCCGACTGGCACATCGGACGGTCCCTGCACGGCACCGATCTGCTCGCCGAGCAGGAGGCGGTGCTCGGCGCCCTGGCCGACGTCGTCGCCGCCGAGTCGGTCGACGTCGTCCTCGTCGCCGGCGACGTCTACGACCGTGCGGTGCCCTCCGCGGATGCCACGGCGGTGCTCAGCCGGGTCGTGGCCCGCCTGCGCCGCGCCGGTGCCACCGTCGTGCTCACGCCGGGCAATCACGACTCCGCGCGCCGGCTCGGCACGTTCTCCGAGCTGCTGGCGGTCGGCGGTCTGCACGTGCGCGCCGAAACCTCGCGGCTCGACGAGCCCGTGCTGCTCTCCGACGAGCACGGCGACGTCGCGGTGTACGGCCTGCCCTTCCTCGAGCCCGAGCTGGCGCGGTTCGAGCTCGGCGTCACCACCGCGCGCAGTCACGAGGCGGTCCTCGGCACGGCCATGGACCGCGTGCGGGCCGACCTCTTCCTCCGGCCGGGCACCCGCTCCGTGGTGCTGGCCCACGCCTTCGTCGGCGGGGGTGTGGCCAGCGACAGCGAGCGGGACATCAGCGTCGGGGGCGTCGACCTCGTGCCGGCCTCGGTGTTCGACGGCGTGGACTACGTCGCGCTCGGGCACCTGCACCGCCCGCAGACCCTCAGCCCGCGCGTCCGCTACAGCGGCTCGCCGCTGGCCTACTCGTTCGGTGAGGCCGGGCAGGACAAGCAGGCCTGGCTGCTCGACCTCGACGCGTCCGGGCTCGCCGACGTCCGTGCCGTCCCGCTGCCCACGCCCCGCCCGCTGAGCGTCCTCACCGGCACGCTGTCCGAGCTGCTCGCCGACCCGGCCCACGGCGACGCCGTGGAGCACTTCGTCTCGGCCCGGCTCACCGACCCGGTCCGGCCCGCCGACCCGATGCGGGCGCTGCAGACGCGGTTCCCGCACTGCGTGCATCTGGAGTGGACCGGCAGCGGGGCCGTGTCCGACGGGCGCAGCTACCAGGAGCGCCTGCGCGGCCGCGGCGATCTCGACGTGGCCGGCGAGTTCGTCCGGCACGTCCGCGGCGTGCCGGCCGGCGCCGCGGAACTCGCCCTGCTCGGCCGCGCGCTGACCGCGGCCGACCGCGACGAGGCGGCCCGATGAGGGTCCACTCCCTGGCGCTCACCGCGTTCGGGCCGTTCGCCGACACCGTCGAGGTCGACCTGGACGAGGTCGGCCGCGACGGGCTCTTCCTGCTCTGGGGCCCGACCGGCGCGGGCAAGACCACGCTGCTCGACGGCGTCGTCTACGCCCTCTACGGCACCGTGCCCGGCGCCCGGGGGGAGGAGCGCCGGCTGCGCAGCGACCACACGGGGGACGCCGTGCGCACCGAGGTGACGTGCGAGGTGACGCTCGCCGGCGAGCGGATCCGCGTGATCCGCCGGCCCGAGCAGCAGCGGCCCAAGAAGCGCGGCAGCGGGTCGACGACCGAGCAGGCGAAGCTCACGGTGCAGCGCTGGGCCGGGAGTACCTGGGAGCCCGTCAGCACGCGCATCGACGAGGGGTCGGAGTACCTGCGCACGAGGCTCGGTCTCTCGGCCGAGCAGTTCTGCCAGGTGGTGCTGCTCCCGCAGGGCGACTTTGCGCGCTTCCTCCGCGCCGAGCCCGAGGACCGGGGGCGCCTGCTGCGGACCCTCTTCGACGTCGACCGTTTCGCCCGCGCCGAGGAGTGGCTGGCCACCGAGCGGGCCGCCGCCCGGGCCGCGCTGGAGACCGTCCGCGCCTCGATGAGCACGCTCCTGGCGCGGGTGGCGCAGATCGCCGACGCGGAGGTCCCGGAGGGGCTCGCGCCCGAGCTCGTCGGCGCCGCCCCGGGCGCGCACGTGGACCCGTGGGTGTCCGCCGTCCGGTCGACTGCCCGCGACCGGCTGGCGGCCGCCACCACCGCGGCCGACGAAGCCGCCGAGGACGCGGCGCGGGTGGACGCCGAGCTGACCGCCGCGCGGGCCGTCGCCGACCGGCACACGCGCCGGGACCGCGCCCGCCGCGACCTGGACCGGCTGACCGCGCAGGAGGTCGAGCTGTCTCCCCTCCGGGCGGAGCGGGACGCCGGTCGCCGGGCCGAGCCCCTCCGCGACGTCCTCGAGGCCGCCGGTCGCTCGGCGCTGACGGCGGAGCAGTCCGCGGCCGCTCTCGAGTCCGCCCGGACGGCGTGGTCGGCGGTCGCGGGGGACCGCGACGCCACCTCGTCGCTGTCCCGGTCGCTACGCGACGAGGCGGCGGAGGTGCGTGCCCTCCTGCCGGAGGTCGACCGTGGCACGACGCTGCAGCGCTCCCTCGCCCGGCTGGACGGCGTGGTCCAGCGCCTCACCGGGTGCTGCGAGGAGGGCGCCACGGCAGCGGCGTCCTGGCCCGAGCGGCTGGCCGAGCAGGAGCGGCGCGTCGAGGTCGCCCAGCAGGCGGCCGCCCGGCTGCCGGGGTTGCGCGCGGCAGCCGAGGCGACCGGGGCCGCGCTCACCGCAGGCCGCGCGGCCCAGGACGTGGGGACGACGCTCACCGGGTCCCGCGCGGCCGCCCTGGGTGCCCGCGAGGCCTGGGTGGCGGCACGGGAGCACTGGGTCACCCTCCGGGCGGCCCGGCTCGAGGGCATGGCGGCCGAGCTGGCCGCGCAGCTCGCCGACGGGGCGGACTGCCCCGTGTGCGGCGCCGTCGAGCACCCCCGCCCGGCCACCCATGACGGCCCCGCCGTCACCGCCGCCGACGAGCAGGCCGCCCGCGCCGCCGTCGACCGTGCCGAGACGGCGTCGACGGCGGCCCTCGCGGTCGTCGAGGGACAGGAACGGGAGCTGGCGGCCCTGCGGGCCCGGGCCGGCGAGCGCGCCGTCGCCGAGCTGGCCGAGACGCTCGCGGCGCAGGTCGCCGAGGTCGGGGCCGCGGCCGAGCTGGCCGACGATCTCGAGCCTGCCCGGCGGGCCCGCGCGGCCCTGGTCGCCGAACGGGAGGCCGCAGCCGCCCGCCTGGCCGCCGACCGGGAGGAGCTGCAGGCCCGCACCGCCGAGCAGACCGCCGTCCGGGTGGCGCTGGCCGAGCTCACCGAGCGGCTCACGGCCGTCCGGGGCGAGGACCGGAACCTGCCCGCCCGGGTGCGGCGGCTCACCGACGAGGCGGAGCGGTGCGAGGCCGTCCTCACCGCCGAGACAGACGAGCTCCGGACCAGGGCGGCCGCCGACACCGCCCGGACGACCGCCGGGCAGCGGGCCGTGGAGGCGGGGTTCGCCGACGTGCTGGCCGCGGCCGCCGCCCTGCCGGCCGGCGGCCGGCTGGCCGCCCTCGACCGGAGGATCGACGAGCACGACCGGATGCTCTCGGTGCTCCGTGCCACGCTCGCCGAGCCGGAGCTGGCGGACCTGGGTCCGCGCCCGGACCTCGACGCGCTGGGCGAGCGGTGCGCCGAGGTCACCCGGCGGCGGGAGGACGCCGTCGCGGCGCTGGACCGGGCACGGCGGTGCTCCGCGTCGCTGGAGGCGATCGCCGGTGAGATCACCGCGACGCAGGTGGAGCTCCAGGAGCGCCGCGGCTGGGCCGACCGGGTCGCGGAGCTGGCCGACCTGGCCAACGGCCGGGGCGCCAACACCCTGCGCATGCGCCTGCAGTCGTTCGTCCTCGCCGCCCGCCTCGAGCAGGTGGCGGAGGTCGCGAGCCGGCGCCTGCAGGAGATGTCCGGCGGCCGCTACACGTTCCTGCACAGCGACGCCCAGGGCCGCAACGGCACCCGCGGCGGTCTCGGGCTCGACGTGCTCGACGAGTACACCGGTGTCCGGCGGCCCACCAAGACGCTGTCCGGGGGCGAGAGCTTCATGGCCTCGCTGGCCCTGGCCCTCGGGCTGGCCGACGTCGTCAGCGCCGAGAGCGGCGGCGTGGAGATCGACACCCTCTTCGTCGACGAGGGCTTCGGCACGCTGGACGCCGAGTCCCTCGACGCGGTCATGGGTGTGCTCGACGAGTTGCGCCGCGGGGGACGGACCGTGGGGGTGATCAGTCACGTGGAGGAGCTGCGGACCCGGATCCCCACGCGCCTGGAGGTCCTCGCCGGCCGCAACGGTTCCCGCCTCGCCGGCTGACCTGCGCCGCGGACGGACGCGGCCCCCGGTCGCGTCCGTCGACGCGATCGGGGGCCGGCGGCGTGCGTGCCCGCGGAGCGGTCAGCCCACCCGGGCGTCGACCGCCATCGAGCCGAGCCGCGCCTCGGCGGCACGCGCCCGGTGCTGGTCCGCCGAGCCGACCACGGCCTCGTCGGCCACCGGCACGGTCGGAGCCCCGGCGACGTCGGCCACGGACCGCACGACGTAGATCGGCCGCCGGCGGGCGTCGTCGCCCGCGCGCCAGACGTACTCGCCCATGACGCTCAGGAATCCCAGGTTGAGCCCGCCGGTCAGGAGGACCAGCGCGCCGACGAACCAGAAGCCGGCGCCGCCGGCCGGGAGGGCCGCCACGACCACGCCGACGAGGGCGACGGCGACCGCGACGACGCAGAGGACGGCGCCCAGGTAGCCCGCCACGCGCGCCGGGGCCTGGCTGAACTCGACGAAGGAGTCGACGACCAGCTTGATCTTCTTCGCGTTGGTCCACTTGCTCGTGCCGGCCGGCCGGGCCAGCTGCTCGAAGCCGACGGTCGCCTGGTCGAAACCGGCCCAGGCGACGAGCCCGAAGATGTTCCGGTTGGCCTCCGGCATCGCGTTGACGACGTCCAGGACGGCGCGCGAGACCAGGACGATCGACGGCCCCTCGGCCGGATAGGTCGGGATGGTCGACCAGCGGTGGAACCAGCGCGAGAAGGCGCGGGACATCGCGTTGCCGACACCCTTGGGCACCGAGCGCGTCACCCGGGTGCCCCAGACGACGTCGTGGCCGTCCTCCCAGGTCCGGAGGAAGCGCCCGATGACCTCGAGGGGCTCCTGCAGGTCGGCCGAGAGCGTCATGGCGCAGTCGCCGCGGGACGTGCGGAAGCCGGCGGTGATCGCGGCGTGCGAGCCGAAGTTCCGGGACAGCGTCACCACGCGCGCGGTGATGCCGGTTCCGTCGAGCGCGCTGACCAGCAGGTTCGGGGTTCCGTCGGACGACCCGTCGTCGACGAGGATCAGCTCGAAGCGGTGGTCGGGGTGGCTCGCGCCGATCTGCCGGACCAGCTCGACGAGGCCCTGGACGTTCTCCGCCTCGTTGAACGCCGGGATCACCAGGCTGACGAGCGGCACCTCGGCCGTCGGGCCGACCCCTGCGGGCTGCGGTGTGCGGCGGTGGTCGGTCATGTCCTCAGTTCTCCTGTGTGCCCGGCGGAGTCGGCCAGCTCGTCCGCCGTGCGGTTGCCCGGCTCTCCCTGGTCGCCGGGACCGTCCGCGCTGGTGCGAGCGGCCCGACGGCGCCGCCGCTCGGTCAGGCCCAGACCAGCAGCCAGAGCCAGCCCCAGACCGGCGGCGGCGAGCGACACCGTGGTGCCCGGCGGCGACCAGGCCAGTGTGAGCGTCCCGTCCTCGATGTTGTCGGGGATCTCGACGGTCAGCAGCCCCGCCGGCCCCTGTTCGACCGGCACCTGCCGGCCGTCGATCTCCGCGGTGTAGCCGGGCCAGGCGAGGCGGGCAAAGGTCAGCTCGGCCGCGCCGGAGCCGTCCCGACGGAAGTCCACGGTCTCACCGACGTCCCCCGTGCGCTCGTCGGAGGTGACGGTGACCGGACCGGAGACGTCCGAGAGACGCCCCTGCGTCCACGGCAGCGGCGCCGTCCGCCGCCAGACGTCGACGTACTCGGTGCGCTCGCTGAGCTCCCAGCCCCGGGGGCCGTCGTCGGCCCGGGTCCTGAGCATCTCGCGCTGGACCACGACGGTCTCCACCCGCAGCAGGTCCGCGAGCACGACGTCGGACCCCGCGGGCTCGTCCCAGAGACTCTTCCAGGCGTCCCGGCACGTCGAGCCCTGATAGGCCACGCACTGCTCGGCGTCGAGCACGTTGAACCCGACACCGCTGTAGGCGGTCAGCGACTCGACACCGGCCACCGCGTACATCGACCCGAACAGCATGTCCTGGTAGACCTTCTCCGCGCGCAGGTCGTCGGACTCCACCCGATGCACGTCGGCGATCTGCACGGTCAGGCCGGGGCGGTAGTCGGCGAAGGACTCCTCCATCGCGGCCTCGCTCCGCGGGAACCGGTAGTCGAGGACGTTGGAGTTCATCGGCATCCAGCTGAGCTGGACCACCAGCACCACCAGGGTGCCGCCCATGGCGGTGAGCGCCAGGAGCCGCTGGGAGTGCCGGGCGGCCCGGACGACGACCACCAGGAGCACCATGACCATGACCGCGCTGAACAGGTGGCGGTCCCACTGGACCGGCAGGTCCGACCAGGCGAGCCAGAACCCGGCGAACACCACCGCGACGGTCAGGACCCACCGCTGCCGGGCCCGGGACCGGTGCAGCCCCGCGCTGAGCAGGACGGCGAAGATCACGACGACGCTCAGCCAGAGGTAGGGCACGAGCCGGACCGGCCAGCGGAAGAAGCCGATCTGCGACGGGCCGACGACGATCAGCAGGTTGACGACGCCGAGTGCGTAGACCGCGGTCAGGCGCCGCCCCTGCTCCCGGAGCACCGACCAGCGCACCCACGGCAGCAGCGGCATGACCAGCCAGGAGAGATACAGGGCCGGGAAGCTGAAGACCGTCTCGCCGAAGACGTTGACGTAGGGCTGCAGGGAAGGGGAGCTGAGCCCGAGGACGTCCGACAGCCCGGGGGAGAGGTACTCGTCGTTGTAGGTCCCGGACCCGGCCCGGTAGCTGACCGACGAGGACAGCACGAACGGGAGGTAGGTGCCGACCGCCAGCAGCGCGACCGCGACCCCGGCCACCACGAGACCCCACACGCGCCGGATCTCCCGGTTCATCAGGACGTCGAGGATCAGGGCGGCGAAGACCAGGCCGGTCGACAGCAGGCCGTAGGGATTGCCGGCCGACGCGCAGAGGTAGCCGGCCAGCACCGCCCAGAGCAGGGAGCCGCGGCCGTCCGCCGCGCGCTTGCCGGTCCACAGCACCCACGGGGTCAGCGCCGTCACGGTCAGCCCGGTCACCCACGCGGCGCCGTCCATCCACAGCGTGAAGCCCGACAGCGGCAGGATCGTGCCCGCCAGCGCGGCGACCCACGGGCGGACGCCGTACTCGCGGCACACCAGGTAGGCACCCAGCGCCATCGCGAGGAACATGAAGCCCTTGATGACCAGGGCGGCGATGGCCAGGTCGTCGATGGGCTTGGTGCCCACGTAGAGGCCCAGCAGGAGCGGGTTGAACAGCCCGAAGGCGGCCTCGGCGGCGTAGTTGCCGCCGCGCCACAGCTCCAGGTTCAGCAGCGGCAGCCGGCCCTCGAGCAGGGCATCGGCGGTGTGCCGCCACGCTCCGACGGACGCGCCGGCGGTGTCGTCCCAGTAGTAGAACGTGGGCACGCGCAGCAGCGGCGCGCAGATGCCGAGGAAAACGGCGCCCAGCATCGTCAGCGGGGCCGCCGACTGGTGGCGGGGGTCCCGCCGCGGCGTCGGCTGGGCGGGGAGCGGCTGCGGCCGGCTGTCGGGAAGCGCCTGCGTCGTCGCGGTCACAGGACGGGCTCGGAGGCGCCGGAAGGCTCTTCGGCCCGGATGCCGCGCGCCGACCAGGCCGCCACTCCGGCGGCCAGGACGTCGGCGACCGTCAGGACCAGCCGGGACGCCAGGGCCACGCCGAGCGCGGTGCCGACTCCGCCGAACGGCGAGAGCGAGGCGACGAGCACCGCCTCGCGGACACCGAGACCGGAGGGGGAGGCCACCGCGAGGAGTCCGGCGGTCATCGCCAGGGCGAAGCTGCCGATGGCGTCGGTCAGCGTGGGGCTGAGGTTGCCGCCGGCGCCGACTCCGAGCAGGTAGAAGTGCACCCCGAACAGCGTCCAGGCCAGCATGGACCAGCCCATGATCCGGAGCAGTCCGGTCAGCCGCAGGCGGTGGTTGAGGCCGGCCCGCCCGAGGATCCGCAGGAACAGGTCGACCAGCCGGCTGAGGACCGGGGGGATCGCGCAGATGACCGCGACCGGCGCCAGGATCGCCGCACCCCACACCGCCGCGCCGCCGACCTCGACGAGCGTCGGGATGCCGAACAACCCCAGCAGCAGGGCCGCCGTGGTCGACAGGCCGACGAGCATGAGCGAGGCGGCGAACGAGCGGGCACGCGGGATGCCGGCGCGCAGCGAGAGCTCCATCTGCAGCACGAAGGCCCAGACGCTGCCCGGCAGGTACTTGCCCAGCTGCCCGACGAGGTAGATCTGACCCGCCCGCACCGTGGGCACGTCGTGGTCCAGCTCGCGCAGGACGGCCTGCCAGGCCTTGACGTTCGCCGCGATCGCGGCCAGCGCGGCCAGGAACGAGCCGGCCAGCGTCCAGGCGTTCAGGCGGAGCAGCGTGGAGCGGACGTCGGGCCACAGGCGCACGACCGCGTAGACGATCGACGCCGCGATCGCCAGGGTGATCACGACGCGGATGCCCTTGATCAGGGTGGCCCTCGCGGTGCGGGGAGGGGGGGTCACCAGCTCCGCCCGCACAGGCAGGGTCGTGTCGATAGCCACGCGATTCGTCTCCTCGTGGGCCGGGCCCACGTCGGAGGGGCAGACCAGCGCCGCTTTCCGAGGCTAACAGCGCATTGCTTCTGAGTCACGATTTGTTACTAACGGTAGTCACAGCTTCCTCACGTGGCGCTCGTGCGCGCCCACCACCAGTCGAGCGCGGGCTGCAGCGCGGCAGGTGCCGGCCAGTCGACCGAGAGGTCGATGCCCGACGCGTAGAGCCGGCCCAGGTCCTCGGCGTCGGCGACGTCGAGGCCCGTCCTGGTCATGCCCACGCTGTTGACTCCCTGCACGCGCGCCGGGTTGCCGAAAGCCTTGGCGAACGGCGGCACGTCGCGCGTGACGACCGAGCCCATCCCCAGCATCACCCCGGGGCCCACGACCCGCGTCTGGTGGATGATCGCGCCCATCCCCAGGTTGGCGTTGTCCCCGACGGAGACGTGGCCGCCCATGGTCACGCTGGAGGCGATGACGACGCCGTCGCCGACGTAGCCGTCGTGTCCCAGGTAGACCTTGTTCATCACGTAGCAGTCGGAGCCGATCCGCGTCGTCTTCGCCGAACCCGAGTGCACCGTCGTGTACTCGCGCAGCGTCGTCCCGCTGCCGACCTCCACGCCGGCGCCGACCAGGTCGCCGTCCCAGGCCGCCCCGTGGTCGTGCCGCCGCACCTCGGGTGGCGTGCCGAGCACCACGTGCGGGCCGATCCAGTTGTCGTCGCCGATGGTGCAGGGACCGAGGAGCACCGCGTAGGGGCCCACGACGTTGCCGCTGCCGAGTTCCACACCGGGTCCGACGACGGCCGTCGGGTGGATCCGGTTGGCCATGCATGCCTCCTGTGCGCGACGGTTCCGGCCGGTCCCGGCGGCCGCCGGTCTTCCCCGGGCGAGGGTGCCACGCGGTGCCCGGATCGTGCCGGGTGGTCCCGGGGAGACGGGAGTGCCGGGTGAGCCGGTCGGAGTTGAGGCGTCCGGGCGTCCGGCTACCGTGGGCGGGTCAGATCTGGACGACCGAACGGAAGCAGCTGTCGTGATCCCCATCAGCGTGGTCGACGTCCGTGACGCAGAACCTCTCGTCCTCGAGGTGATCCGATCCGGCGTCATCGCCCAGGGCCCGATGGTCAAGCGGCTCGAGGACGCGTTCGCGGAGATCGTCGGCGTGCGGCACGCGGTCGCGGTCAACAACGGGACGACGGCACTCGTCGCCGCGCTCCAGGTGCTGGACCTGCAGCCGGGGGACGAGGTCGTGACCTCGCCGTTCACCTTCGTCGCCACGCTCAACGCGATCCTGGAGGCGGGCGCCACCGCCCGGTTCGCCGACATCCGCGAGGACGACTTCGCCGTCGACCCGGCGGCCGTGGCCGCGGCCGTGGGGGACCGCGTCAAGGTCCTCATGCCGGTGCACCTCTACGGGCAGACCGCCGACATGGGCCCGCTGATGGACATCGCCCGCGACCGCGGGCTGCACGTCGTCGAGGACTCCGCCCAGGCGCACGGCGCCACCTACGAGGGCAAGGGCGCGGGCTCGTTCGGGACCGGGTGCTTCTCGTTCTACGCGACGAAGAACCTCACGACCGGTGAGGGCGGCATGATCACCACCGACGACGACGGGATCGCCGACCGGCTGCGGGTGCTCCGCAACCAGGGTATGCGCCAGCGGTACCAGTACGAGATGGCCGGCCACAACTACCGGATGACCGACCTGCAGGCCGCCGTCGGCATCCCGCAGCTGGGCCGCATCGACGAGATCGTCGAGCGCCGGAAGAAGAACGCGGCCCGGCTCACCGCCGGTCTGGCCGACGTCGCCGGGGTGACGCCGCCGCGCGAGCTGCCCGGCCGGTCGCACGTCTGGCACCAGTACACCGTCCTGCTGGACGAGTCGGCCGACCGGGATCGGGTCGTCGCCGACCTCGGCGAGGCGGGCGTGGGCGCGGGCATCTACTACCCGAGGACGGTGTTCGACTACGACTGCTACCGCAGCGAGCCGCGCGTCGTGATCGAGGACGTGCCGGTGGCCGAGTCGGTCGCGCGCCGCTGCCTCTCCCTGCCCGTCCACCAGCACCTCACCGACGAGCAGCTCGACACGATCGTCGACTCCGTCCGCCGAGCACTGGGAGCCTGACATGGCACGTCCGCAGATCGCCGTCGTCGGCACCGGGTCCATGGGCTCCCTGCACGCCCGTGTCCTGCACAACTCGCCCCGTGCCGACCTCGCGGTGGTCGTGGAGCCCCGTGAGGAGATCGGCCGGGCGGTGGCCGACCGCTTCGGCGCCGCGTGGGCGCCGGATCTCTCCGAGTTGAGCCGCGTCGATGCCGTCGTGGTGGCCGCCGCGACCCACGCACACCACGACCTCGCCCTGCAGGTGATCGACGCCCGGCTGCCCATGCTGGTGGAGAAGCCGGTCGCCGACAGCCTGGAGAAGAGCCAGGAGATCGTCGACGCGGCGGCCGCGGCCGACCTCCCGCTGATGTGCGGCCTGCTGGAGCGCTACAACAGCGCCGTCGTGACGGCGATGCAGCTGACCCGCGAGCCGGTGCACGTCCGCACGACCCGGCACTCGCCGTACGCGCCGCGGATCAAGACCGGGGTGTCGTGGGACCTCCTGGTCCACGACGTCGACATCGCCCTGCGGATCCTCGGGGACGAGCCGTCGAAGGTCGACGCCACGCTGGGCTACTTCCACCCCTCGTCGGTCCCCGGCGCGGAGGACATGGCCGAGGTGATGCTCTCCTTCCCCGGCGGCCGGCTCACCTCGGCGTCGGCCTCGCGGATCGGCCAGCAGAAGATCCGGACGCTGACCATCACCGAGGTGGACCGCGTCATCGAGGTCGACCTGCTGCGTCAGGGCGTGACCCTCTACCGGCACATCGACGGGGACGCCGCGACGGAGGACGGCCTGGGGTACCGGCAGCAGACCGTCATCGAGATCCCGGCGCTGGTCAACATGGGGGAGCCGCTGGGCGCCCAGCTCAACCGGTTCGTCGACCTCATCGAGGGCACCGCCGACGCCGCCGAGGAACGGGCGTCGATCATGCCGGCGCACCGGGTCATCGGTGAGGTCGTCGCCTCGGCCCCCGCGCTGGTGTGAGCGCGCTGATCTGACCTCTGGACGCAGAAGGGCGGGGGCACCGAGGTGCCCCCGCCCTTCTGCGGTCTCCGGACGCCCGTCAGTCCGGGAACGCCCCGCCGCCCTCCAGCGGCCGGAACGTCACCGTGCCGCCGTCGATGTGCACCGTGGCGATCGGCCGGGCCGGCACGCCGCCGACGACCGTGTAGGGGTCGACGTCCCTGCTGACGACGGCCCCCGCCCCGACCACGCTGTGGTCGCCGATCCGCACACCCATGTTCACGATCGCCCCGGCACCGATGAACACGTGGTCGCCGATGTGCACCGGCGCCCGCTCGACCGTGGGGAACTCCCGCCCCGACACGCACCGACGCACCGACGAGTGCGTGTAGAGGTGCACCCCGCTGGAGATGTCGCAGCCCCTGCCGATGGTCAGCCCGCCGGAGCCGTCGATCATGGTGAAGGCGCCGATCCAGGTGCCCTCACCCACGACCGGCTCCCCGATCACCCACGCGTGCGGGTTGTACGGGTTGGGCGGGAAGGCCGTGTCGTCGTGCGGGACGTCGGGGCGGGTCACCGGGGTCAGACGATCTCGGTCTCGACCAGTTCCTTCATGCCCGTCTGCACGTCGATGGTCGGCTCCCAGCCGAGCACCTCGCGGGCGCGCGTGATGTCGGCGGCCCGCCGCGAGACGAGCACGTCGCGCGGGTTGAACTGCGGCTCGACGTTCACGCCGACGGCGGCGATCAGGGTGCGCGCGAGCTCGGCCACCGTGGTGTCCAGGCCCGTGCCGATGTTGATCGCGACGTTGGCCTTCGCCGGGTCCGTGTCGAGGGCCATGACGACCGAGCGCGCGATGTCGTGCACGTGCACGAAGTCCATCGACTGCTCGCCGCTGCCGTCGATGATCGGCGGCTCGCCGGCCCGCAGGCGCTTGACGAAGTGGTTGATGACCGACGTGTAGTAGGCGGTCGGCTTCTGGCCGGGGCCGTACACGTTGAAGAACCGCAGCCCGATCCACGTCAGGCCGGACCGGCGGGCGTAGTAGTCGAGCAGGTGCTCGCCGGCGAGCTTGGCGATGCAGTAGGGAGTGAGCGGGCTGACCGGGCCGTCCTCCCGCATGGGAAGGGTCTCGGGGTCGCCGTAGACCGAGGCGCTGGAGGCGAAGACGACCCGGTCGATGCCGTGGTCGGCGGCGGCGGCGAACACGTTGTTCTCACCGACGACGTTGATGTCGATGCTCTCGAAGGGGTCGGCCTGGCTCTTGTTGATCGACACGGCGGCAAGGTGGATCACCTTGTCGCAGCCCTTCATGGCGGCGTGGACGGCGCCGCCGTAGCGGACGTCCTGGTCGATGAACGTCACGTTGCCGGTGGCGACCCACTCCGCGACCTTGTCGCGGTCGCCGCGGAACATGTTGTCGAACAGGACGACCTTGTCGCCGCGCTCGAGCAGCATGGGGATGACGTGGGAACCGATGAAGCCGGCCCCTCCGGTGACGAAGACGGTGGACATGGCAGTACTCCCTGGGAGGTTCGGTGAGCTGGGGCGGTCAGCGAGCGGTGGGGACGACCTCGCGCACGGCCGCAGCCACCCGCTCGATCTGATCCTCGGTGAGGTTGGCGTGCATCGGGATGGCCAGGTGCCGGCGGAAGAGGTCCGCCGAGACCGGGCAGGGGTTCGTCTCGCCGTAGACCGGCTGCAGGTGGGAGGCGTAGGTGCCGAAGTTGCACTGCACGCCGCGGCTGCGCAGCTCGGAGGCGACGACGCCGCGGTCGACGCTCGGGTCCAGCGTCAGCGCGTAGCTCTGCCAGGAGTGCGTGCGGTCCTTGCCCGTCACCGGCAGCGTCACCAGGTCGAAGTCGCCGAGCAGCCGCTGGTAGGCCGCGGCGACGTCCTGGCGGGCCTTCACCAGGTCGGGGAGCCGGTCGAGCTGGGCCAGCATGATGGCCGCGGAGACGTCGGAGAGCTTGTAGTTGTAGCCGATCTCGTCGAACTCGGGCACCGGCAGGCCGGTGGTGCCGGCGCGGGAGAGGGCGCTCTCGATGCCGAAGTTGTGCGTCTTGCGGGCGCGCGTGGCGATGTCCTCGCGGTCGGTCGTGAGCGCGCCACCCTCACCGGCGGTGATGCCCTTGCGGCCGTGGAAGGAGAAGCAGGCGGCGTCCCCGAAGCTGCCCGCGGGGCGGCCCTGGTAGGTCGCGCCGGAGGAACAGGCGGCGTCCTCCACCAGCCAGAGGCCGCGCTTGGCCGCGATGGCCTCGAGCTCGGCGTAGTCGGCGAGCTGACCCAGCGTGTCGACGGCCATGATGCCGACGGTCCGCTCGGTGATGGCGGCCTCGACGGCCGCGGGGTCGATCGTCCAGGTGTCGGGGAGGACGTCGGCGAAGACCGGCGTGCCGCCGCCGTAGACGACCGAGTGCCCCGTGGCGGGGAAGGTGTAGTCGGCGACGACGACCTCGTCGCCGGCCTTCAGGCCGAGCGCGGAGACGGCCAGGTGCAGCGCGGCCGTGCAGTTGTTGACCGGGAGGGCGAACCGGGTGCCCGCCGACCGCGCGAACGCCTCGCCGAACCGCTGGCCCGTCGGCCCCTGACCGGCGACCCAGCCGGAGCGGAACACCTCCTCGATGGCGCGGATCTCCGGATCGCCGAAGGTCGGCTGCCCGAGAGCGATGACATCGACGGTGGTGGCTGGGCTCGACATGGGGCTCCTGACGTACGGGAAGGGCCGGCGAAGGTCACGGCCCGGTCTCGAGACTACGTGCTCGAGCAGGGACGGTCCGGGATCAGCCGGAACGACGGCGACTTCTGTGACGGAAGGGTCACCCGCGCCGAAGAAATGCCCTCGAGCGCCGTTCTCGGCACCTCTCGCTAGGCGACGGGTCGGGTGACCGGCGTACCGGGACGTCGCTGGGCCCGCCGCCACAGCAACTGGTGCGCGAAGGCGGCCAGGGCGCCCACGAGCACGACCAGGAGGCCGGTGCGCAGCCCGGGGATCTCGTACTCCAGGTGGACGACCGTCCCACCCGGGGGCACGGTGAGCTCCACCAGGCCGTACGGGCCCTCGCCGACCGCGACGGTGCGGCCGTCCTCCGTCGACGCCCGATACCCGGGCCAGTTGAGCCGGTTGAGCAGGATGGTGCCGCCGTCGTCCGAGCGCACCGAGATTCGCGCGCCCAGTCCGGCGTCCTCGGCGGCCACGACGTCGACGCCGCGGCTCGCGGTGACGCGGGGGCCGGGAGCGGGGACCTCGCGTCGCTGGAGAACGTGCCGGGCCTCGTCGCGCAGCACGGTGCGCCAGCCGGGGCGGGGCACGTAGTCCCGGGGCCGGAACGCGCCGCGGGTGAGCACGAGCGTGTCGACCCCAAGGACGTCGACGAGCGGCGCCCGGTAGCCCGGGACGTTCCGGTTGAGCTGGCGCATCGGGTCGTTGTCCAGGAGAGAGCCGCGGTGGTCGAAGGAGAGGCTGCGCTGGAACGCGGCGTAACCGATCCCGGTGTAGTGGTTCACGGAGACGTACCCGGCAGCGGCCAGCATGTTGCCGTAGGTCAGGCGGCCCCCGCGGGTGGCGCCCGCGTCGCCGATCGTGTGCACGTTGGACAGCTGCAGGACCGTCCCCCGAAAGGTCTCGGAGGCGCCCCGCACCGCCGCCAGGTCGCTGACCCGGCCCAGGTCCAGGTCGGGCACGACCGGGTGGTGGTCCCAGCCGTGGGTCCCTGCCTGGGCCGGCGTGACGATCATCGTGCCGACCAGCACCATGGCGGGGAACGCGCCCATGCCGCGGCGCCGGACCGCGATGATCGTCCCCGCGACGAGGGCACCGACCGCCGCCGTCCAGCCCAGGTGGGCGAGCACGTCGTCGGGGGTGCTCGACCAGGCGAAGAAGAAGCCGGCCGCGACGATTCCCGCGCTGATACCGGCACGACGCCGCACCTGGTCGGTCGCCAGCCCCGCCGACAGCAGTATCGCGAAGCAGACGACGAGCCCGACATAGGAGTACTCGACCAGCCGCAGCGGCCACCGGAACATCCACAGCCGGTCCGGCCCCAGGGTGCACAGCAGGAAGAACCCGGTGGGCACCAGCAACCCGAGGCGGCCGCGCCAGTCGCCGGAGCTGCGCCACCGCAGCCACGGCAGCAGCGGGAGCACGACCCAGCTCAGGTAGACCGACGGCACGACGTCGGACGTGCCCCCCCAGGCGTTGATCTCGGGCAGCAGGGTGGGGCTGCTGAGCCCCAGCAGGTCCCCGATCGACGGGGCGAGGTAGCTCACGTTGGAGACCGTCGCCGCGCCGTCGCGGTAGCCCATCGGCAGGGCGGCGATCAGGGGGAGGTAGGTCAACAGGGCCGCGGCGCCGATGCACAGGCCGGCGACGACCAGGCCGCCCAGGCGTCGGAACCGCCGGGCGGACAGCAACTCGACGCTCGATCCGGCCAGGACGACGACCACGCCGAGCAGGGCGTACGGGTACCCGACGGTGACCGCGAGGGCCCCGAAGACGATGAGTGCGCCCGGACCACCGGCCCCGGTGGCATAGCGGCGGGCCGCCCCCCAGGTCCAGACGACCCACGTGATCGACATGAGGCCGCCGATCCAGTTGCCCGCGTCCCAGTAGAGGGTGAAGCCGCTGAACGGAACGATGATGCCGACGGCGAAGGCGGACGCGCGGCCGGCGCCGTAGGTCAGGGCGAGGCGCCGGACGGCGAGGCCGAGAAGGATCAGGAACTCGGCCGTGACGAGGAAGGAGGCCCGCGCCAGCTCGTCGAAGCCCGAGATGAACACCGCATTGGCCAGCGTCACCGGGTTGAACAGCCCGTAGCCCGATTCGCCGACCACATTCGCACCCGCGAAGCCGGTCGGGTCGAAGCCGAGCCAGCGCCCCTCGCGCAGGGCCGAACCCACCATGTGCCACATGGGGTAGAAGGACTCGGTGTTGTCGCCGAACCAGGTGAACCGGGGCCAGGTGAACTTGACCAGGACGGCGACCGTGGCGATCGCCGCGGCGAGCAGAGCGGCGTCCGGAGCAGGCCGACCGCGCCGACGAGAGCCGCGCACCCCCGTGCGACTGGCGTCCGGGTCGTCCACCGTCGTGGCCCCACCGTCGTCAGGTGTCGTCGGCCGGAGCATCGCGGTCGTCACGATGACCGAAGGTAACGGAAGGAGTGCGTCTCGTCGCCGCACCGCCCGGGGAGAGACCCCGTCCGTCACAGTGGCGATGCGGTGTCGCAGGGGCCGCACGCCCTCGCGGTGAACCTGTCCGTCCCCCGCGGATCAGCCCGCGTGCGCCGAGACGGTCCGCCCGTCCGCTGCGGTGGCCGGTCCGGGCAGGGCGGGAAACACCCAGTGCCGGTAGGAGAGGTAGCGCACGACCGTTCCGAGGGCGATGGCGGTAACGTTGGCCACCTGCAGCACCGCGGCGTCGTCCTGGCCGAGCGGGTACCGGACGAACGCGACGATGCCCAGGCCCAGGCCGAGCGTGACGCCGTTGACCACGGCGAAGCGCAGCGACTCCCGGGTCAGGCCCGTGCGGGCCCGGTGGGAGAACGACCAGAGGCGGTGGCCGGCGAAGGCCAGGGCCATCGTGATCAGCGTGGCCACGAGCTTCGAGGTGACGGCGCCCGCCCCGACGTGGACGTAGAGCAGCTGGAACAGCGCGAGGTCGAGGACGAAACAGGTCGCCCCGACGACGCCGAAGGCGCTGAGTTCCTTGCCGAGCACCCGCCAGCGGTCGCGCAGGGCGCCACGGAGAGGTTCGACCGGCACGCCGGAACTGTACCGACGCCGGACGCCCCGGTGGCGTACCGCGGAGCCGGCGGGAGCGCGGCAGCTAACCTACGCCCACCATGGCCGATCCCCTGGACCCGCGCACCATGCTGCCGGTGGTGGCCATGGTCGGCGGCGGGCAGCTCTCCCGGATGACGCACCAGGCGGCCATCGCGCTCGGGCAGTCGGTCCGCGTGCTGGCCACCGAACCGTCGGAGTCCGCCGCGCTCGTCGCCGCCGACGTCCACATCGGGAGCCACCGCGACCTGGCCGACCTGCAGCGGCTGGCCGAGGGCGCCACCGTCGTAACCTTCGACCACGAGCACGTGCCGACCGAGCACCTGGTGGCGCTCGAGCAGGCCGGGCACCGCGTGGCGCCCGGCCCGGCGGCGCTCGTCCACGCCCAGGACAAACTGGTCCTGCGGGCGGCGCTGGCCACCGCCGGTGAGCCGCAGCCTGCGTGGGTGGAGGCGTCGCAGGTAGCGGACGTCGAGGACTTCGCGGCCGCGCACGGCTGGCCGGTCGTGCTCAAGACGCCGCGGGGCGGCTACGACGGCAAGGGCGTGTTCGTCGTGGATGACGCGGCGGAGGCGGCTGCCCTGCTCGACACGCACGGCACCCTGCTCGTCGAGGAGCGCGTGGCCATGGTGCGGGAGCTGGCTGCCCAGGTGGCGCGGTCGCCCTTCGGGCAGGTCGCCGTCTGGCCCGTCGTCGAGACCGTGCAACGTGACGGCGTCTGCAACGAAGTGCTGGTCCCGGCTCCCGGACTCGCCGGCGAGCGGGCCACGGCCGCCCAGGAACTCGCCGTCCGGATCGCCGACAGGCTCGGCGTGGTCGGGATGCTCGCCGTCGAGCTGTTCGAGACCGCGGACGGGGTGCTCGTCAACGAGCTCGCGATGCGCCCGCACAACTCCGGCCACTGGACCATCGAGGGGTCGCGGACCAGCCAGTTCGAGCAGCATCTGCGCGCCGTCCTGGACTACCCGCTGGGCTCGACCGCCATGACGGCCCCCGTCGTGGTCATGGTCAACGTGCTCGGCGGCGCCGCCTCGGCCGCGGGCTGGGAGGGTCCGCCGCTGGACGAGCGGATGCACCACCTCATGGCGCACTGGCCCGACGTGAAGCTGCACTGGTACGGCAAGGGGCAACGCCCGGGCCGCAAGCTGGGCCACGTCACGGCGCTGGGAGAGGACCTCCACCAGGTCCGGTCGCGGGCCACCGCCGCCGCCCGGTACCTGGCCGAAGGCATTCTCGACGACGCCTTCGCCTTCGAGCAGGAGCACTGAGGAGTGTGGGCATGAGCGACGCGTCCGGGGACCCCGCGGTGGGCATCGTCATGGGCAGCGACTCGGACTGGCCGATGATGGAGCCCGCGGCCCTCGCCCTCGAGGAGTTCGACGTCCCGTACGAGGCGCACGTCGTCTCGGCTCACCGGACGCCGCGACGCATGCTCGACTACGCGGAGTCCGCGGCCGGCCGGGGTGTGCGGGTGGTCATCGCCGGAGCCGGAGGCGCGGCCCACCTGCCCGGGATGATCGCCGCGGCGACCCCGCTCCCCGTCATCGGCGTCCCGCGCCCGCTGGACCGGCTCGACGGCCTCGACAGCCTGCTGTCGATCGTGCAGATGCCGGCCGGCGTGCCCGTTGCGACCGTCGGCATCGACGGGGGACGCAACGCCGGACTGCTCGCCGTCCGAATCCTGGCCACCGGGGACGACGCCCTCCGCGCCGCGGTGGAGCGCTTCCAGGCCGATCTGGCCGATCAGGTCCTCGCCCGGGACGTTCTCCTGCAGCAGCGGCTGGCCGCGGACTGAGGCGTCAGGAGCCCGGCTTGGCGAACTCGGCGATCCAGCCCTGGACGACGTCGTCCGGGTAGCCCCGGTGGAAGTGCCGCCGCCACGGGTAGGCCGGCCCCGAGCGGTCGGAGAGCAGCAGGCGCTTGGCCGGTGCGAGCACCTTGCCGGGGTTCCCCGAGTAGATCATCCCGGGCGGGACGTCGTCTCGGACGAGGGACTGGGCGCCGACCAGGGATCCTTCGCCGATGGTCACCCCTGGGAAGACGACGGATGAGGTCGCCACGACCGCGAACCGCTCGATGGTCACCCCGGCGTGGAAGCCGTCGCTCGGTGGGTGCGGGTCGTTGGTGAGGACGACGTAGGGGAAGATCCAGACGAACTCGGCGATCCTGGATCCGCGGCCGATGTTGACGTTGGAGTGCAGGCGCACGTGGCGGCCGAAGGTGGCATCGCCCTGGAGATCGCCGAGCGTTCCCACCCGCAGGCCCTCGGCGGCCTCGATGCCCTCGCGGATGGTCACCTGGTGACCGGTCTGCAGCCCGTCCCCGAAGGTGGAGCCGGCGTACACGACATTGTGCGAGCGGATCAGGGCGCCCGATCCGATGCGGAGCGGGCCGACGTCACCGGCCGCCGCCGGGTGGCCGAGCTCGCAGTGCGAGCCGACGACCGACCCGTCACCCAGTTCCACGTCGGCGTGGACGATCGAGAAGGGCCCGACCTCGACCCCCTCGCCGAGACGTGCCGCCGGGTCGATGATGGCCGTGGGGTGGATCACGCGCCGAAGGCTACCTGCCGCCCTCGGGTAGGTTTTTCGGCGTGACCGACGTGCCTGGATGGATCGACGAAGCAGCCCTGGTCGACTCGACCGCCTCGATCGGTCCAGGTGCCGTGCTGCACGGCGAGGTCGTCGTCGAGGCCGGCGCCCGCATCGGGCCGCTCGCGGTGCTCAGCGCGCCACCCGGCGAGCGTCTGGTCATCGGTCGCGAGAGCGTCGTCGGCGCCCGCGCCGTGGTCGAGGGCCGGGTGACCATCGGCCGGTACGCGCGGGTGGAGGCCGGGACGGTGCTGCTCACCGACGTACCGGCCCGGGCCATCGTCGGCGGCACGCCTCCGCGGATCACCGGCTACGTCGGCACGTCGACGGCCTCCTCCGGTGGTGCGAGTGCTCTGGGAGACATGGGGGCGGTCCAGGGCGCCCGGCTGGTCGCCCTGCCCGACATCCGCGACGTCCGGGGGGCGCTCTCCTTCGCGGAGGTCGACGCCCAGCTGCCCTTCGTGCCGCGCCGTGTCTTCATCCAGTACGACGTTCCCTCCCGCGAGGCGCGGGGTGAGCACGCCCACCGGGAACTCCACCAGTTCCTGCTCTGCGTGCACGGCAGCGTCCGGACCCTGGTGGACGACGGCCGGCACCGTGCCGAGGTCGTGCTGGACCGGCCGAGCGTCGGTCTGCACGTCCCGCCGATGGTGTGGGGCGGTCAGTTCGACTACGAGCCCGACTCCGTGCTCGTGGTGCTGGCCTCGGATCGCTACGACGCCGCCGACTACATCCGCGACTACGCCGAGTTCGAGGCGCTCGTTACGGGCTGACGGAACCGGGGTCGGTCCGCCGAGAAGCCGGCCTCAGGCCGTCGATCCGGCGTCCACCGTGAGCACGGTCCCGGTGACGCCGGCGGCGTCGGGCGACAGCAGGTAGGCGATGGCCCCGGCGATCTCGTCGGGGGTCGCGAAACGGTTCAGCGGGCTGCGCTTCTTGATCCGGTCGAGCTGTCCGCCGAGGACGTCGGTCATCTCCGTCGCGACGAAGCCCGGTGCCACGCAGTTCACCGTGACCCCGCGGGCGCCGAGGTCGCGGGAGAGGCCACGCGTGAAGCCCTCGAGTCCCGCCTTCGCCGCGCCGTAGACCGACAGCCCGCGGAAGCCGGTGGTCGCGATGATCGACGACACGTTGACGACTCGGCCGCGTCCCTTGGAGAGCATCGGGCGGCACAGGTACTTGGTCAGGAGGATGGGGGAGAGCAGGTCCAGCTCGATGGTCGAGCGGATCTCGCTGTTGTGCATCGTAGGGAGCAGGCCGTCGTTGCCCGCGGCCGCGTTGTTCACCAGGCCGTACGGGGTGCCGTGCTCGTCGAGGACCCGGCGCGCCACGGCCGGGAGCCCGTCGAGGTCCTTCAGGTCGACCGCCAGGTGCGAGTAGCCCTTGCCGATGTCCTGGGGGTCGACGTCCCGCCGTGAGAGTCCCAGCACGCGGTACCCGTCGGCCGTGAGCCGGCGCGCGGTGGCCTGACCCAGGCCGCTGCTGGTCCCGCTGATCACCACGAGGTCGTCGCTGCTCATCGGCCGGCCTTTCCTGTGACTGAGGTGGAGAGCTCCGGCACGACCTTGACCGAGGCCGGTACGTGCGCGGACGGGAGCTGTGCCGCGACATGCGCCCGGAGGCGCGCGGAGAGAGCCTCGCGGGAGGCGTCGGGGGTGACCACGACGTCTGCCACGAGGATGGAGCCGCTGAAGGCGTTGCGGCGTGACCGGACGACGGCGTCCAGCACGTCCGGATGGGCGCGGAGGACCGCTTCGACCTGCTCCGGTGCCACCTTGACGCCTCCGACGTTGACCACTCCGGACGCGCGGCCCAGGAAGATCACCCGATCGTCGGTGACCTCGACGAGGTCCCCGGTGCTCGCGAAGCCATCCGGACCGGCGGCGCTCGTCCCGGGCGCCTCGACGAACAGGATGCCGTCGCGAACCTCGAGGTGGACGCCTCGGGGCGGTTCGGACAGGTAGCTGAGCGGGAAGCCCTCCCGACCGTCGTTGACGGCGAAAGCTGCCCCGGTCTCCGTGGACGCGAAGATGTGGGTGATCCGGGCGTCCGGGAACGTCCGGGCGAGAGCATTGAGCACGAGCTGATCGGCGATCTCCCCGCCCAGCGTGATCTGCCTGAGGGGCAGTGAGGCGGGATCGGCGCTCTGCAACACCTGGCGCCAGAGGGTGGGGGTGGCCGACAGCGAGTCGACACGCTGCTCGGCGAGCCACCGCAGCCGCTCGGGAAGGGGTTCGTCGGACGCCGCGTCGAGGAGCAGATCCCCGTTGCTCAGCGACTGCAGGAGAACCTGCATGCCGGCCAGGCGGGTCGGCTCGTACACGAGGCCCCAGGTGCGCCGCATGCCGGCGTCCCCGCGGGCCCGTTGCACGGTGCGGGTCAGCGACGCCAGAGTGTGATCGATGGCCTTGGGCGCACCCGTCGTTCCGGAGGTGAACAGCCGCCAGACCGTCGGTGTCTCCGTGGCGGGGCGCTCCGAGACGACCGTCGCGGAGGCTGGAGTCGTCTGATCCGACACCAGGGTGTCGTCCACCAGGACCCGATCGGCGTCCTCCGGCGTGTCCTCGACCGGTCCGAGCAGGTCCACCCGTGACGCCCAGCCCTCGAGGGCGAGCACGGCCGCCGCCACGGTCCGGGCCCGTCGGCCGCGCAGCGCCACCGCTGCTCCGAAGGGGACGTGCGTGCGAAGCCCGAAGGCGTCGGAGACCAGTTGCTCGTGGGTGACGGTGAGGGAGCGGTCCCGGATCGCGTCCCCGCGGCCCGTCGCGAAGTTCGGTGCCGAGCTCACGGCTCAGCGCGTCGGGGCGTGGGCGGCATAGATGTCGACGAACTCGCCCAGCGTCTGCGGGTAGACGGGCTCGTCCATCACGGTGAAGGGGTCATAACCCAGGGACTCCTCGAGCCGCGTCACGATGACCGCGAAACCGAGGCTGTCGAGCCCTGACTCCAGCAGGATGTCGTCGTCCTGGAGCTTGGGAACGGGCTTGCCCTCTTCCACGAAGAGATCCGTGATCTCCCGCGTGATGACCTCTCGAACGTGCGCCAAGTCGGTCACTGAACCTCCAGTTACACGCATGAACGCGGCTGGCCTCCTGGCTGAGACCAGCCGGCCGGTCTGCTTGACTGTCCGACCCAGCCGGACATGGTGGGTTGCCGCTCGGTCACCCTACTTGCCGGCAGTTGCGGCCCTGCCGCGTGTCCTCTGAGCCGTCCGACCACGACGGCGGCCGCGACGCCCTGTGATCGGCCCCGGCCGCGGTCGCCCGCAGCCACACCTTCGGGAGCGTCCGGCTGCCGACGAGCGGGTGTCCGGGCCTACGCTGTACCCGTGGGTAACAACGTTTCGCTGTACGCGCTGACCGACGAGCACGACGCCATCCGGGAGGCGGTCCGCGAGATCGCCGAACGCGAGATCGCCCCGTTCGCGGCCGAGGTGGACGCCGAGTCCCGCTTCCCGATCGAGGCGCAGAAGGCGCTGACGACGGCGGGCTTCCACGCAACGCACATTCCCGAGGCCTACGGCGGCGAGGGCGCCGACGCGATCGCGACGTGCATCGTGATCGAGGAGGTCGCCCGGGTCGACATGAGCGCGTCGCTGATCCCGGCGGTCAACAAGCTCGGCTCGATGCCGATCATCCTGTCGGCGTCCGAGGACGTGAAGCGGAAGGTGCTGCCGTCGATCGCCGCCGGTGACGCGATGATCAGTTACGGGCTCTCGGAGCGCGAGGCCGGCTCCGACGCCGCCGCGATGAGGACCCGCGCCCGGCTCGACGGGGACTCGTGGGTGCTGAACGGAACCAAGGCCTGGATCACGAACTCCGGGATCTCGGAGTGGTACACGGTCATGGCCGTCACCGACGCCGAGAAGGGTGCCAACGGCATCTCCGCGTTCGTCGTCCACCGCGACGACCCGGGCTTCGCCGTCGGCCCGAAGGAACGCAAGATGGGCATCAAGGGGTCGCCCACCTGCGAGCTGTACTTCACCGACTGCACCATCCCGGCCGACCGGATCATCGGGGCGCCCGGCACCGGCTTCAAGACCGCGCTGCGGACGCTGGACTTCACCCGCCCCACCATCGGCGCGCAGGCCGTCGGTGTCGCGCAGGGTGCGCTCGACGCCTCGGTCGCCTACGTCAAGGACCGCAAGCAGTTCGGCACGAGCATCGGCAGCTTCCAGGGCGTCCAGTTCATGCTCGCCGACATGGAGATGAAGATCGAGGCCGCGCGGCACCTGGTCTACGTGGCGGCCGCGGCAGGCGAGCAGGGCCGGTCCGACGTCACGCGGGTCTCCGCGTCGGCCAAGGCGTTCGCCTCCGACGTCGCCATGCAGGTGACCACCGACGCCGTCCAGCTGTTCGGCGGCGCCGGCTACACCCAGGACTTCCCGGTCGAGCGGATGATGCGGGACGCCAAGATCACCCAGATCTACGAGGGCACCAACCAGGTGCAGCGCATGGTGATCGCGCGGAGTCTCCTGAAGTAGCAGAGCCTCCTGAAGCAGCCGTCGCCGCTCAGGGCCGGTCCGCTGCCGGGGCCGGCTCGGAGCTGTCGCTCGCCGCCCAGCTGGCCAGGAGGGTGAGGGCGTCGGCCGACGGGGACGCCGGCTCGGCGGTGTAGACCAGCATCGTCAGGCCGGGGTCGGCCGGGAGTTCCAGGGTGTCGTACATGAGCTCGAGCCGGCCGACGACCGGGTGGTTGATCAGCTTCGCCCCACCCAGGTGCAGGTGGACGTGGTGCGTCGCCCACCGGGTGCGGAAGTCCTCACTGCGGGTGGAGAGCTCCCCGACGAGCGCGGTGAGCGCCTTGTCGTAGGGGTTGCGGCCCGCCGCGGCGCGCAGGACGCCGACCGTGTCGTTCGCGGCGCGCTCCCAGTCGACCCAGAAGTCGCGGGCCCGCGCGTCGAGGAACGCGAAGCGGGCGTGGTTGGCCGGCCGGACCGGATCGCGGTACAGCTCGGAGTACAGCGCGCGGCCGAGCGGGTTGCTGGCGAGGATGTCCAGCCGGTCGTTGCGGACGACGGCCGGCGCGCCGGTCATGGCATCCAGCATCGCCTGCACGCTGGCCCGCACCCTCGGCTGCGACGAGCGGCGTCGAGCCCGGGCCGGGGCCGAACCGGCCGCACGGGCGAGGTCGAAGAGGTGCTGGGTCTCGGCCTCGTCGAGCTGCAGCGCCCGGGCGATCGCGTCCAGCACGCTGTCGGAGGCGCCGCCGAGGTGGCCCCGCTCGAGGCGGGTGTAGTAGTCCACCGATACGCCGGCGAGCATCGCCAGTTCCTCGCGGCGGAGTCCCTTCACCCGGCGGTTGCCGCCGTAGACCGGCAGGCCGGCCTGCTCGGGAGTGATCCGGGAGCGCCGGGAGGCGAGGAAGTCGCGCACCTCGTCGCGCATCGCGTTGCTGTCCACGACCTCGAGGCTAGGTCGGCCGCAACCGGGAAGGGGGGCCCTGTCGGTACCTGGAACGGCAGGCACTGCCACGCGGCCCCGGTCCGGGGTTCGCTGGGGATCGCGCCCCGGGCCGCTCCTCTCGGAGCCGGGCCCGCCGGGCTCCACCGACAGCACAGAGATGGGATCTCCTCCGATGCGAGCAGCATTCATGTACGGCGCCGGCGACGTGCGCGTGGTCGACGCGCCCGATCCGAAGCTGGAGCAACCCACCGACGCCCTCGTGCGGGTGGTCCGCTCCTGCGTCTGCGGCAGCGACCTGCACCCCTACCACTCCAGGCCGGCCTCCGCAGAAGGCAGCCCGATGGGCCACGAGTTCATCGGCGTCGTCGAGGAGGTCGGCTCCGAGGTCGCCAGGATCAAGCGCGGCGACTTCGTGATCGCCCCGTTCGCCTGGTTCGACAACACCTGTTCGTTCTGCCGCGAGGGCCTGAACACCTCCTGCGAGCACGGCGGGTTCTTCTCCACCGCGCAGGCCGAGGCGGTGCGCGTGCCGCAGGCGGACGGCACCCTGGTCACGGCGCCGGTCGGCGAGGACTCGGAGCTCCTGCCGTCGCTGCTGACGCTGTCCGACGTCTTCATCACCGGTTACCACGCGGCCGTGACGGGCCGGGTGACCCCGGGCACGTCGGTGACGGTGATCGGTGACGGCGCGGTGGGCCTGCTGGCGGTGCTCTCGGCCCGGCGGCTGGGGGCCGAGCGGATCATCCTGATGGGCCGCCACACGTCGCGCACCGACCTGGGCCGGGACTTCGGCGCCACCGACGTCGTCGCCGAGCGCGGCGAGGAGGGCGTCGCGAAGGTCCGCGAGCTGACCGGCGGCCACGGCACGCACGCCGTGCTCGAGTGCGTCGGCCACATGCCGGCCTACGAGCAGGCTGTCGGCACGGTCCGGGCCGGCGGGGTGATCAGCCGGGTGGGCGTGCCGCAGTACGAGGAGGCGCCGGTCGGCTTCGGCAGCCTGTTCGGCCGCAACATCACCCTCACCGGCGGGCCCGGCGCGCAGCGCGCCTACATCGAGGAGCTGCTGCCCGACGTGCTCGAGGGCCGCCTCCAGCCGGGCCGCGTCTTCGACACCACCGTCGGCCTCGACGGCGTCCCCGACGGGTACCGCGCGATGGACGCCCGCGAGGCGCTCAAGGTCCTCGTCCGCCCCTGAGAGGAGAGAGAACAGTGGAGATCCAATACAGGCAGTCGACCGTCAAGGGCCCGGCCGAGTGGTTCACCGGCGACGTCCACTTCGACGTCGTGTTCCGCGGCGAGGACCCGATGCGCACCCGCGTCAACACCGTCCGGTTCGCGCCCGGCGCCCGCACCGCGTGGCACTCGCACGCCAACGGCCAGGCCCTGCACGTCACCGACGGCGTCGGCCTGGTCCGGTCCCGCGGCGGCGAGGTGGTCGTCATCCGGCCCGGCGACGTCGTCTGGACGCCGCCCGGCGAGGAGCACTGGCACGGCGCCGCCCCCGACCGCTTCATGGCGCACACCGCCATCTGGGAGGGCGACGAGACCACGTGGGGCGCCCACGTGACCGACGACGAGTACGGCTATCCGGAGGGATGGACGGCATGACGCTCCCTGCGCGCACGCTCGGGCAGGACCTGGACGTGTCGGCGCTCGGACTCGGCTGCATGGGCCTGAGCCAGAGCTACGGCCCCGTGCCGGATCGTCGTGCGGCGGTCGACCTGCTCCGGGCTGCCGTCGATCGCGGCGTGACGTTCTTCGACACCGCGGAGGTCTACGGGCCCTTCGTCAACGAGGAACTCGTCGGCGAGGCCCTGCGGCCGGTCCGGGACCGCGTGGTCATCGCGACCAAGTTCGGCTTCGCCTTCGACGCCGACGGCCGGTCGACCGGCCTGTCCAGCCGGCCGGCGGACATCCGTCGGGCGGCCGAGGGTTCGCTGCGCCGGCTCGGCACCGACCACATCGACCTCTGGTACCAGCACCGGGTCGACCCCGACGTGCCGATCGAGGACGTCGCCGGCGCGGTGGCGGAGCTGATCGCGGCCGGCACGGTGCGGCACTTCGGGCTGTCCGAGGCGTCGCCGCGGACCATCCGGCGCGCGCACGCCGTCCAGCCGGTGACGGCGGTGCAGAGCGAGTACTCGCTCTGGTTCCGGGAACCGGAGCGCGAGGTGCTGCCCACGCTCGCGGAGCTGGGCATCGGGTTCGTCCCCTTCAGCCCGCTCGGCAAGGGTTTCCTCACCGGGACCGTCCACCCCACCACGACGTTCGGCGACGACGACATCCGCAGCACGATCCCGCGCTTCACCGAGGAGGCGCGGCAGGCCAACCAGGCGCTCGTCGACCTCCTCGCGAGGATCGCCGAGCGCAAGCAGGCGACGACCGGCCAGCTCGCGCTCGCCTGGCTGCTGGCGCAGCAGCCGTGGATCGTCCCCATTCCCGGCACGAAGAGGCTGCACCGCCTCGAGGAGAACGTCGGGGCGGCCGCCGTCGAGCTCACCCCCGGCGACCTCGCGGAGATCGAGGCCGCCGCGGCGCGGATCCAGGTGCAGGGTGCCCGTTACCCCGAACACCTGGAGCGCATGGTCGACCGCAGCTGACGGCCGGCCGGCGCACTCCGGAACGACCCGCGGGCGTCGTCGAACCTCGCCAGACTGATCAGCCGGTGACGGCCACCCACACCACCACGGAAGGACACCTCATGCAGACAGTCGCCCTGAACAACGGCGTCCGGATGCCGATCCTCGGCTTCGGCGTCTACCAGATCCCCCCGGAGCAGACCGAGCGGGCCGTGACCGACGCCCTCGCCGCCGGCTACCGCCACATCGACACCGCCGCCGCCTACGGCAACGAGGAGGCCGTCGGCCGCGCCCTCCGGGCCAGCGGCATCCCGCGCGACGAGCTGTTCGTCACCACCAAGCTGTGGGTCTCCGACGCGGGGGAGGACGGCGCCCGGCGCGCGTTCGACCGGTCGGTGCAGCGACTCGGCCTGGACCGTCTCGACCTGTTCCTCATCCATCAGCCCTACGGGGACTACTACGGCTCCTGGCGGGCGATGCAGGACCTGCACCGGCAGGGCCTGACGAGGGCCATCGGGGTCTCCAACTTCCACCTCGACCGGCTGGTCGACCTTCTCGACCACAACGAGATCCCTCCCGCGGTCGATCAGATCGAGACGCACCCGTACTTCCAGCGCACCGACGACCAGGCGCTCATGCGCGAGCGCGGCGTCCAGATCGAGTCGTGGGGGCCGTTCGCCGAGGGCCGCAACGACCTGTTCACCGACCCGCTGCTGAGCGGGATCGGCGCCGCGCACGGCAAGTCCGTCGCCCAGGTCGTCCTGCGCTGGCTGATCCAGCGCGAGGTCGTGGTGATCTCGAAGTCCGTCCGCCCCGAGCGCATGGCGGAGAACCTGGATGTCTTCGACTTCGTGCTGACCGACGACGAGATGGCCCGCATCGCCGAGATGGACACCGGTGCGTCGCTCTTCTTCGACCACCGCGACCCCGTCATGGTCAGCCGGCTCGGCAACGCCCGTGTCGACTGATCGCGTCACCAGGCTCGCGCGCCGCTGAGGTCCGGGTGCGTCAGGCGGGGCGGCCGAGCTCGCGGATGCCGTCGAGCCGCAGACCCAGGGTGGCCGTGACGCGCTCGCTCTCCGCACGCCGGGGCAGAGCGGCCGGGTCCGCCGACCGGCAGAGGACCAGGGACGCCCCCGCCGAGAGGGGGGCGAGCAGCCAGGTCACCGGCCCGGCCTCCTGAGCGGCGCGCTCGTCGACCAGGACCCGGTCGCCGACGGCGATCCCGAGCCGGGCGGCGAGCTCCGCCGCGGTCTCCACGAGCCCGCCCAGCGTCAGCTCGCCGCCGCCGCCGAGGAGCAGCCCGGTCCCGCCGGCCTCGGGGAGCTGCCACGGGACGAACTGGTCCCCGTGCGCCCGGACCTCCAGCGCGAAGTCACGGGCCGGCCCGGCGTAGTCCACCATGCCGAGACCCAGCGGGTGCAGCGAGAGGCCGAGCAGCTGGTCCAGCCCCTGTTCCTCCAGCGGGGGCAACCGGTCGACGTCGGCGAGGATCACGTCCGCCGCGCCCAAACGGCCGTCGTCCTCGGCGGCGGTGTCGAGCACCGCCGCGCCGCAGCTCCAGACGGCGAGCAGGACGGCGGCGGTCTGCCAGTGCACCGGCAGCGCGACGCCCACGGTGCTGCCCGGGCCGACGTCGAACTCGTCCTGGAGCAGGTTCGCCGTCTTGGCCACCCAGTTGGCCAGCGTCACCGCCGACAGCTCGACCCGGTCGCCGGTCGCGTCGTCGTAGAATGTGATCAGCGGGGCCGCGCCCGCCCGTGCGACGGCGGCGGCGAGGAGATCCGCGGGCAGCGCTGCCGACGGTCCGGGCATCAGTTGATGCAGGTCGTGTCGGCGGCGCTGCGCGGGTCCTCGCCCTCGGTGACGGGCGCCGGCGGAGCCGCGGTCACCTGCTGCCCCACCCCGTTGAAGTCCGAGCCGAGCACGAGCTGGACCGTGCCGCGAACGGCGTCGTCGACGGCCTTGACGGTCGCACCGGGGACGTGGCCGGCCACGGTAGTGGCCAGGGCCTCGTCGCCGGCGGCGTGCCGGATCTCGGTGACGGTGTAGTTCGTCGAGTCCGCGTTGCCCGTGCCGGCGATCATGAACCCGGCCTGCTCGAGCCCCTCGGCGGCGCCGGCGGCCAGGCCGGGCGTCCCCGAGCCGTTGAAGACGTCCACGGTGACGCCCGAGGGAGCCACGGTCGCCGGGGCCTCGGTCGTCGTCGGCGCCGCCTCCGGCGCCGGCTCCGGCTCCGCGGAGAGGTCCGCGAAGAAGGCGTGCAGCTCCTCGGTCTCCTTGAGTTGCAGGATGTAGCGGCCCTGCTCGTCGGCGTCGTCACCGACGTAGGGGACCGTCTGGAAGTCGATGCTGTCGGGCTTCACCGTCTGCATCTGCTCGGCCAGCTGCATGAGGTTCAGCGACTGGTCGATGGTCAGCGACTCGGCCGTGGCCTCGACGAGCTCGCGCTGCTTGCCCAGGTTCAGCAGGACCTCCTCGGACAGCATCTTGCGCAGCACGCCGGCGATGAAGACCTGCTGCCGGATGATGCGGTCGAAGTCGCCGCGGGGGAGACCGTGCCGCTGGCGGACGAACTTCAGCGCCTCGGCGCCGCTGATCGTCTGCTTGCCGGCCGGGAAGACCGCACCGGACCACCGCCGGTCGTCGACGGCCTCGCAGAGGGTGACCTCGACGCCGCCGACGACGGAGCTGAGGTTGAAGAAGCCGAGGAGGTCCACCTCGGCGTAGTGGTCGATCTGCAGCCCGGTCAGCCGGCTCAGCGTCTGCACGAGCAACTGCGCACCGGCCGCGAGCTTGGCTTCCTCGCTGGCGCTCTCGGGGGCGTCCTGGTAGCCGTACGAGTAGGCGGCGTTGAGCTTGTCCCAGCCGTAGCCGGGGATCTGCACGTAGGAGTCCCGGGGGAACGAGACGAAGGACGCCTTCGAGCCGTCGGCCGGCACGTGCACCAGGATCATCGTGTCGGTGTTGTGACCCGAGTCGGTGCCCGCGTTGAGTTCGCGCAGCTGCTCGTCGGTCATCTCCGCGCGGCTGTCGTTGCCGACGAGGAGCAGGTTCATCGCCTCGCCGGAGCGGCCGGTCTGGTCGTTGCCGGAGGTCGGGATGGCATCGGTCCGGTTCACCGACGCCTCGGCGACGCGACCGAGGTGCCAGCCCCAGCCGCTCGCGGCCAGCAGCGTCACCGAGAGGACGGCGGCGACGACGCGACCGCCCCTGGCGGCCCTGCCGGATCCGGCCGGGGTCGCCGGACGGTTCTCGGCGGACTCGCGGCCGCGCCGCGGGGGCTTGCCGGCGCGCGGGTCCAGCCGGGGAGGGAGCCCGCGGGACGGGTCCCGTGGCTCACGCTCGTCACGGTTCACGGGGTCGTCCTCACGTCGGGGGGTGCCGGCGCCGTTGGGGATCCGGGGTGGCCCGTCGTCTGGCGGCTGGTCGAGGCCCACAGTACGACGGCGAAACGGTCCGTCCCGGCCCTCCGCAGGGTGGCCGGGCCCGTGTCTCACCCCGCCCGACACACCGTTCACATCCGACGCGCGCGCCCCCCGCCGGGCGCGGGGGGACGCCGGTCAGGCGGTCGCGAGGGCCCGGTCGGCGATCATCTCCCCGATGGGGATCGCCGAGGTGGCGGCGGGCGACGGCGCGTTGAGCACGTGCAGGCTGCGCGCGGTCTCCTCCAGCAGGAAGTCGTGCACCATCGTGCCGTCGGCGAGCACCGCCTGCGCCCGGATGCCGGCCTCGTAGGGCAGCAGGTCCGACAGCTGCAGGCTCGGGCAGTACCGGCGGGCGGCGGCGAGGTAGCCGCGCTTGAACAGCGAGTTGCGCATCTCGACCGCACCGGTCCGCACCTGGCCCCGGGCCAGCCGCCAGAAGCCGGGGAACGTGACGATGTCGCGCACGTCGCGGCGGTTGACGCTGCCCTTCCGGTACCCCTCCCGGGCCAGCCCGAGGACGGCGTTCGGGCCCACCGTGACCCGCCCGTCCACCATGGGCGTCAGGTGCACCCCGAGGAACGGCAGACTCGGGTCGGGCACGGGGTAGATCAGCCGCTGCACGATCCCCGACCGCTCCCGGGGCAGCTGGAAGTACTCGCCGCGGAACGGCACGATCCGTGCGGCCGAGGTCAGGCCGGCGAGGCGGGCCAGGCGGTCGGCCTGCAGCCCTCCGCACACGACCAGCCGCCGGGCCCGCCACGTGGTGCCCGGCGTGGTGATCGCGACCTGGTCGCCGCTCTCCTGGATGCCGGTCACCGTCTGGCCGAGCTCCACCTGCCCGCCGGCCCGCTCGACGACGTCCCGCATCGTGCGCGTGATCCCCACGTAGTCGACGCTCGCCGTGATCGGAACCAGGAGCGCGCCCACCCCCGCGACCTCGGGCTCCATCTCGTGCAGTTCCGCGGCGGACACGCGGCGCGCCTCGATCTTGTTGGCGGCGGCGCGCTCCACCAGGTCCTCCAGGCGGCGCGCGTCCCGCTCGTCGGTGGCGACGAGCAGCTTGCCGAGCTCCTTGACCGGCAGCCCGTGCTCGGCGCAGAACTCCTTGGTGGCCACGGCGCCCTTGCGGCTGAGCTCGGCCTTGAGGCTGCCCGGCTGGTAGTAGATGCCCGAGTGCACGACGCCGCTGTTGTGCCCGGTCTGGTGGCGGGCGAGGTCGGTTTCCTTCTCCAGGACCAGGACGCTGGACCCGGGCCGCCGCCGCAGCAACGCCATCGCCGAGGCCATGCCGACGATTCCGCCGCCGATCACGCAGTGGTCGTAGATCACGTGTTCCCCCGTCCGGAGCCGTGCGGCCCCTGCTCGTCCCTGTCCTCGGCGTGCTCTCCGCACCCGGGGAAGACGGTATGCCCCTCCCGGAACGGCGTCCCAGGAGGAGGAACAGCCGGAAAATCCTCAAGGAGATGCGCGGATCTGCCGCTGATGAAGGGGACAGCCCCTCTCGACAACGGTGGTTTTGCAGTGTTCACGAAGCGCTCCCTGGTCCGCAGTTCCGTCACGGTGTTCGCCGCCGGGCTCCTCATGCTCACGGCCGGCACTGCCGGTGCCGCCGGGCTGTTGGTCCCGGCCGTGTCGATGACGACCGCGCCGGACGCCCTGGCCGCCTACCGCGGGCAGACCACCTGCGACCCCGTCGTCAAGCCCGGCCTCCGGGCGCTGCGCGACATGGTCATGGGCTACTACGGCGTCGGCCGCGACGGTGGCATCACCCGCGCGTGCAACATCTCGGCACGCAGCGAGCACCAGGAGGGACGCGCCTGGGACTGGATGCTGGACGCGAACAACCCGGGTCAGCGGGCGGTCGGCGACGACTTCACGCTGTGGCTCACGGGGACCGACGGCAGGGGTGAGGCGGCGGGCAACGCCCGTCGGCTCGGCGTCATGTACGTCATCTGGAACCGCAGGATCTGGTCGGCGTCCGACGCCGCCTCCGGGTGGCTGCCCTACAGCGGGGTCAGCCCGCACACCGACCACGTACACGTGAGCCTGAGCTGGGACGGCGCCTACCAGCGCACCTCGTGGTGGACCGGCGTCGCCGTCGCCCAGCAGGACGTCGGGCCCTGCATGGTCTACATCGGTGAGTTCGCCCCCGCCTACAGCGGTCCGCGCTACACCCCGTGCCCGCCGGCCGTCCCCCGTCCGGTGAACCGGGGCACCTCGGCGAGCCGGGACCTCGACGGCGACGGGCGGGCCGACACGATCGGCCGGCAGCAGGGCACCGGCACGCTCTGGTTCTACCCGGGCAACGGCGCGGGCGGTGTCGTCAGCCGGCGGGTCGTGGGTTCCGGCTGGCAGATGCACGACTCCATGGTGCTCAGCCCGGACCTCACCGGAGACGGGCGGCCGGACCTCTGGGCCCGGGACCTCGGGACCGGAGGGCTCTGGGTCTACCCCGGCGACGGCACGGGCAGCTTCACCGCCGCCACCCAGGTGGGCTGGGGCTGGCACATGCACGACGCGCTCATGGCCGCCGGGGATGTCACCGGCGACGGCCTGCCCGACCTCTGGGCGCGCGAGCGGGCGACCGGCTACCTCTGGCTGTACCCGGGTTCGGCCGGCGGTGTCCCCACCGCTCCGCGCTGGGTCGGCTCCGGCTGGCAGATGCACGACGCGCTGATCGCGCCCGGCGACGTGAACGGTGACGGTTTCGCGGACCTCTGGGCCCGCGAGGCGTCGACCGGCGTCCTGTGGTTCTACTCCGGGGACGGCGCCGGCGGGTTCAGGACGGCCAACTCGGTCGGATACGGGTGGGGCATGCACGACACGCTGATCCCGACGGTGGACCAGACCGGCGACGGCCGCCCCGACCTGTTCGGGCGGCAGCGGAGCACGGGTGACCGCTACCTGTACCCGACGACGGCCACTGGGACGCCGACGTCTCCCCGCTTCGGCGGCTCCGGCTGGCAGATGCACGACACGTTGCTCTGAGCCACGCCGACGGGATCGCGTCGATTGGTACGTCTGGCACCAGGCGTACCAATCGACACGCCGGTTACCTGGGGTCACACCGCGAAGGCGGAGAGCGATGCACCATGGGGTTTCGCCACCGGGCCGTGCTGTAGGCGGCCGCTCCTGGAGGACCCCACGTGCTAGGCGCCATCGCACTCCCGTCCGCGTCCGCGGTCTCGGTCTCCCCGCATGCCGGAGCGCAGCTGCGGGGTGGTGACGGTGCCTGAGGCCCGGCGCGTCGCGCTCGTCATCGCGGGCGGGCTGGTCGTGGCGGCGGCAGCCGGCGGTGTCTACGTGGCGGCCCGTGGGAACGGAGAGCCCTGGACCGCCCGCGCGGACAACGTCGTGGTCGCCCCCTCGACGGACCGCAACACGGCGCCGGCCACCGGCGCTGCGATCGAGCCGCCGGCCGATCCCGAGGACGTCGCGACGGACACGGCCACCCCCGCGGCTGCTGCCCTGCAGATCACCTACGCGGGCGCCGACGACGTCGCCGGCGGCGTCGTGGTCGGGGCATACATCGGCGGCCTGATCGAGGACGGCGGGGAATGCTCCCTGACGCTGTCCGGCAACGGGCAGCCGGTGTCCGTGACGACCGACGGCGTTGCGGACGCCTCCACGACCAGCTGCGGGCAACTCCTCGTGCCCTACGCCGAGGTCGCGCCGGGCACGTGGACGGCCGACGTCACGTACTCCTCTCCCGGCGGCCACTCGGTGGCCGACGCCTCCACGACGATCGAGGTGCCGTGATGCCGGCCGTGCCGAGCAAGGCCGGGTCGCTGCTGCGGCTGCCCGTGACGACCACGGTGCTCGTCGGGCTGGCCGTCGCCGGTCTCCTCGCGACGATCTGGGTGGCGGCCTCGCCCAGGCTCGTGAGTGCCGCGGACCTGCGTGAGTTCAACCCGGGCAGCATCATCACCGACCAGGTCTTCTTCGACTCCGGCAGCATGTCGGCGGCCGGCGTCCAGGCGTTCCTGGCCGACAAGGGTTCCGCGTGCGAGCTCGGCGCCGACAAGAGCGAGTGCCTGCACTCCTACACGATGGCCACGACCTCCCGCGCAGCCACGACCCTCTGCCCGGCGGGTTACCAGGGCGCCGCTCAGGAGAGCGCCGCGATGATCATCTACAAGGTGGCGCAGGCCTGCGGGATCAACCCGCAGGTTCTCCTGGTGACCCTGCAGAAGGAAATGGGCTTCATCCGTACGACCAATCCCACGGCCAAGATGTACGAGCGGGCGATGGGGTACGCCTGCCCCGACAACGGCACCGGACAGTGCGATCCGGCCTATGCGGGCCTGCAGAACCAGCTCTACCGCGCCGCCGGCCAGTTCCAGCGCTACGTCCAGGAACCGACCCGCTACGCCTACCGAGCCGGGATCACGAACTACATCCTCTACCACCCGTACAACGACTGCGGACGCCAGAGCGTCTACATCCAGAACGGCGCCACCGCGGCGCTGTACAACTACACGCCCTACGTGCCCGACGCCGCGGCGCTCGCCGCCGGTTACGGCAACGGGGGCAAGTGCTCCTCCTACGGGAACCGGAACTTCTTCAGCTACTTCACCGACTGGTTCGGCTCCACGCAATCCACGGGTAGCGGCGCGATCAATCTGAAGTACATGGCGATGGGCGGCAGCGCGTCCTACCTCGGCGAACCGGTGGCCGCGACGTCCTGCGGCCTCGCTGCGGGAGGGTGTGGCCGGGCCTACCAGAACGGTTCGATCTACTGGTCCTCGTCGTCGGGCGCAGCCGTCGTCGAAGGCGAGGTGCGGGCCGGCTGGTGGGCCACCGGTGGCGTCAGCGGCACCCTCGGTTACCCGATCGCCGACTCCGGCCCGATCACCGGTGGAGCGGCCGGGGCCTTCCAGGGCGGCTCGGTGTACTGGTCCCCGACCACCGGGGCCGCCGCCATCGGCAAGGAGCTGCTGGGGAGCTGGTGGTCGGCCGGCGGTGCGTCCGGGCGGCTCGGATGGCCGGTGGCCAGCAGTGGCCCGGTCGCGGGCGGCGGCACCGGAGGGGCCTTCCAGGGCGGCTCGATCTACTGGTCACCGACCTCGGGGGCGCACTGGCTTGCCGACGACATCCGTGGCCGGTGGTGGGCACTGGGCGGGACCACCGGCACGCTCGGCTTCCCGACCAGCGACCTGGTCGCGGTGCCCGGCGGCACGGGTGCGGCGTTCCAGGGCGGCTCCATCTACTCCTCGCCCGGCACCGGCGCCCATGCCGTGCAGGGCGGGGTCCGTGCGGGCTGGTGGGCCCGCGGCGGTACCTCCGGCCCCCTCGGCTTCCCGACCGTCGACACCGCGGACCTGACGGGCACGGGCGGGGTCAAGGGCCAGGTGGGCGCCTTCTCGGGCGGCACGGTGTACAGCTCGTCGGCGACGGCACCGGCGGTGCTGTCCGGGAACGTGCTGGCCGCGTACCTGGCGGCGGGTGGTCCGGCGGACCTGGGATTCCCGGTGGCCGATCAGGCGCCGGTGACCGGCGGTGAGGCCGCGGCCCTGCAGCACGCGTCGATCTACTCCTCGGCCGGCACCGGGGCGCACGTGGTGTCGGGTGCGGTCCGGTCGGGTTGGTGGGCTCGCGGTGGGATCACCGGCCCGCTGGGCTATCCGACCGCGGACACGGCCGCGGTGACCGGTGCCGGCGGGGTCGAGGGCCAGGTGGGCGCCTTCTCGGGCGGCACGGTGTACAGCTCGTCGGCGACGGCACCGGCGGTGCTGTCCGGGAACGTGCTGGCCGCGTACCTGGCGGCGGGCGGTCCGGCGGACCTGGGATTCCCGGTGGCCGATCAGGCGCCGCTGACCGGCGGTGAGGCCGCGGCCCTGCAGCACGCGTCGATCTACTCCTCGGCCGGCACCGGTGCGCACGTGGTGTCGGGTGCGGTCCGGTCGGGTTGGTGGGCTCGCGGTGGGATCACCGGCCCGCTGGGCTATCCGACCGCGGACACGACCGCGGTGACCGGTGCCGGCGGGGTCAAGGGCCAGGTGGGCGCCTTCTCGGGCGGCCGGCTGTACAGCTCGTCGGCGACGGCACCGGCGGTGCTGTCCGGGAACGTGCTGGCCGCGTACCTGGCGGCGGGTGGTCCGGCGGTGCTGGGATTCCCGGTGGCCGATCAGGCGCCGCTGACCGGCGGTGAGGCCGCGGCCCTGCAGCACGCGTCGATCTACTCCTCGGCCGGCACTGGTGCGCACGTGGTGTCGGGTGCGGTCCGGTCGGGTTGGTGGGCTCGCGGTGGGATCACCGGCCCGCTGGGCTATCCGACAGCGGACACGGCCGCGGTGACCGGTGCCGGCGGGGTCGAGGGCCAGGTGGGCGCCTTCTCGGGCGGCACGGTGTACAGCTCGTCGGCGACGGCACCGGCGGTGCTGTCCGGGAACGTGCTGGCCGCGTACCTGGCGGCGGGTGGTCCGGCGGTGCTGGGATTCCCGGTGGCCGATCAGGCGCCGGTGACCGGCGGTGAGGCCGCGGCCCTGCAGCACGCGTCGATCTACTCCTCGGCCGGCACCGGGGCGCACGTGGTGCGTTCGGTGGCCCTGCCGGCCTTCTGGGGTGCGGGAGGGGTCACCGGCCCGCTCGGCTTCCCGACCGTAGACACCGCGACGGCAGCCGGGGTGGGCTCGACCGGCACGGTGACCACCTTCCAGGGCGGGTCGATCTACGGGTCGTCGTCCACCGGCGTCCGCTTCGTCCTGACGGCGGTGGACACCCAGTACCGCGCGGCCGGCGGTCCCGCCTCGTCGTACGGGTGGCCGACGTCGAACACCTATGCCGTGACGGGCGGAGTCCGCAACGACTTCCAGTCCGGCCAGATCACAGGTTGAGGTAGCCGTGCCACCTACCGGGGCGCCCGTTGCTCCCGTTACCACCGAGCCGAGCGACTCGCGACGCGCCGACGGCGCCGACCGGCGCCGCAGGTACCGTGCGAGCGTGAGTTCGACCAGCATCCAACCCTCGCCCTCGGCCCGGGCTCTCCAGGACGTGCGGGAGGGCTGGGGTCAGCGGGAGCTGTGGGGGCACCTGGGCTGGCAGGACATCCGGCAGCGCTACCGCAGGTCGCTGCTCGGCCCGCTGTGGATCACCATCAGCATGGCGGTCACGGCGATCGCGCTGGGCATCCTCTACGCCGGGCTGTTCGGCAACTCGCTCGAGGAGCAGCTGCCCTACATCCTCGTCGGGTTCATCGTCTGGGGCTTCATCGCGGGCTGCATCAACGAGGGCTCCGAGGTGTTCATCGCCAACGTCGGGCTGATCACGCACCTGCCCGCGCCGATCAGCGTGCACGTGTACCGGCTGATCTGGCGGCAGGTCCTGTTCTTCGTCCACAACCTGGCCGTCTACGCGGTCATGCTGATCGTCTTCCCGCAGCCGCTGGGCTGGGCGAGCCTGATGGCGATCCCCGCGTTCGTGCTGCTGGTGCTCAACGGCGCCTGGGTGGCGCTCGCGGCGGGCATCGTGAGCACCCGGTTCCGTGACCTGACGCCGATCACCCAGAGCATCGTGCAGCTGATGTTCTTCATGACGCCGATCGTCTGGATCTACGGGGACCTCCTCAACAGCCCCAACCCGAGCATCGCGGAGCGGGCCCGGATCGCCGAGTTCAACCCGTTCCTGCACTTCCTCGAGATCATCCGCGCGCCCATGCTGGGCGCGGACCAGCACCTGCGGCACTGGCTGGTCGTCCTGGCGATCACCGTCGCGGGCTGGGCGCTCACCTTCGTGATCATGCGGCGCTACCGGGCACGCGTGGCCTACTGGGTCTGAGGACCCGGGGCAGAAAGGCACAGACTTCGTGGTCAGCATCGCGACGCGCGACGCGTCGGTCGACTTCCCCATCTTCAACGCCAAGACGCGGTCGCTGAAGAAGACCGTCCTCGGGATGGTCGGCGGCAACATCTCCAGCGAGGACCGCGTCCCGGTCATCCAGGCGCTGCACGACGTGACCCTGGACCTCGACCACGGCGCCCGCGTGGGGCTGGTCGGCCACAACGGTGCCGGCAAGTCCACGCTGCTGCGCCTGCTGGCCGGGATCTACGAGCCGACCAGTGGCACCGCTGTCGTCTCGGGGCGCGTCGCGCCGGTGTTCGACCTGGGCGTCGGCATGGACCCGGAGATCTCCGGCTACGAGAACATCATCATCCGCGGCCTGTTCCTGGGCATGTCCCGGAAGCAGATGGAGGAGCGGGTCGACGACATCGCGGAGTTCACCGAGCTCGGTGACTTCCTGTCGATGCCGCTGCGCACCTACTCGACGGGCATGCGGGTCCGCCTGGCCCTGGGCGTGGTCACGAGCATCGATCCGGAGATCCTGCTGCTCGACGAGGGCATCGGTGCCGTGGACGCCGCCTTCCTGGAGAAGGCGCGGACCCGGCTCAGCGACCTCGTCGACCGGGCCGGCCTGCTCGTCTTCGCCTCGCACTCCGACGAGTTCCTCCGGCAGCTGTGCACCTCGGCCATCTGGATGAACCACGGCAGGGTGAAGGCACACGGGCACCTGGACGACGTCCTCCGCGCCTACAAGAGCCCCGAGGTCGCGTGACCGCCCGTCCGGGGGCCGACAGTGCCGTGCCCGCCCGGTCCGCCCCTGCCGCGGCCGAGTTCGTCGCGGCGGTCGTCGTCACCCGGTACCGGGCCGGACTCCTCCGGGAGAGCCTGGCCGCCATCGCCGAGCAGACCCGCTCCCTCGACCTCGTCGTCGTGGTCGACAACGGCGCCGACCCGGAGACGGAGGAGGTCGTCCGCGGGTGCGGCCTGCCGGTGGCGTACGTGCCGTCGAAGGCGAACCTGGGCGGCGCCGGCGGCTTCGCGCTCGGGCTGCTGACGGCGCTGGCGCGGGGAGCGGACTGGATCTGGTGCGCCGACGACGACGGACGCCCGGGCAGCGCCGACGCCCTCGCCATCCTCCTGGAGGAGGCCCGCCGCCGGGACCTCGCGGAGGTGTCACCGGCCGTCGTCGACAAGGATGACCCGCTGCGGCTGGCGTTCCCGCTGCGCCGGGGGGTGCGCTGGAAGGGATCCGTCTCGGACTTCGGCCGCGACGAGTTCCTGCCGGGTTACGCCTCGCTGTTCAACGGGGCGCTCTTCCGCGCCGGCACCCTCGAGGCGGTCGGCGTGCCGGACCTGCGGCTGTTCATCCGCGGGGACGAGACCGAGGTGCACCGCCGCCTGCAGCGCTCGGGCCTGCGGTTCGGCACCACCATGCGGGCCACCTACCTGCATCCCCAGGGCGGTGACGAGTTCCTGCCGATCCTCGGCGGACGGCTCGCGGCCCAGTACCCGAACGACGACGTCAAGCGCTACTTCACCTACCGCAACCGCGGCTACCTCATGGCCCAGCCGGGGATGCGCTGGCTGTTCCCGCTCGAGCTCGTGCGGTTCGGCTACTTCTTCCTCAGCCGCGGCGACCTGCGCGGCCTGCGCACGTGGCTCGGCCTGACCCGCGCCGGCCGCCGGGAACGCTTCCGTCGTCCCTGACGCCCGGCGGGGCCGGCGCGGTCAGAGGACGGTGCGCGGGAAGCTGGGCTTCGGGTCGAAGCGGACGCCCTCCAGGAACTTCCGGGCCAGCCGCAGGCGCAGCCGCCGCGACACGCGGCCGGCCTTGAGCCCGCGGTAGAGCCGCTGGGCGAAGCGCATCGCCGCGAACGGGTCCTCGTGGTGCCAGCGGTAGGAGGCCTCGTTGCGGACGCCGTACTCGAACTTCCACATGTTGCCGGGGTTGACGTCGCCGAAGTTGACGCCGCGGTTGACGCCGAGGTCGTGGGTCACCGTGCTGTTCAGGCACTGGATGCCGGGGCCGGCCTTGGTGATCCGGCGGGTGTACTCCTGGTCGTCGAACCAGATGAAGTACTCGGCCAGCGGCAGGCCGAACTCGCCGAGCACCCAGCGCGGGAAGAGCACCGACACGAACGAGCACGAGTTGACCAGCACCGAGGACTGGCCGCGGACCAGCAGCTTCCCCCAGTCCCACGTCGGCTCCGGATTGTTCATCTCGCAGATGTCGCCGTCGGTCCAGCGCACGACCGAGCAGGCGTAGGGCAGTCGCATGCCCATGCTCTTCTCCGCCGCGGCGTGACCGTCGAGGAGCTCGCCCAGCGCGGTGGGGTCGGCGTAGCAGTCGTCGTCCATGATCCAGACGAAGTCGGCCCCGCGCTCGTAGGCCAGGGCCATCCCGCGGGAGAAGCCGCCGGCCCCGCCGGTGTTCTCGGCCAGCCGCTCGATGCTCACCGTCGGCCGGTCGGCGTAGGCGGCCAGCACCTTCGCGGTGTCGTCGGTCGAGGCGTTGTCGACCACGATCACCTGCTGCGGAGCCCGCTCCTGCGCGAGGACGTGGTCGAGCACCGTGCCGAGCTTGTCCGCGCGGTTGTAGGTGACGATCACCGCCGCCACGTTCGTCGCGGTGTCGGTCGGTCCGTCGGCCGTCACGAGGCCCACCTTTCGTAGAGGGACCGGGTCCAGTCGCGCGCGCGGGGAAGGGCCGCGAACGCCTGCATCCGGGTGTGCTGCTTGGAGGCCAGCCGGGCGGCCAGCGCCGGGTCCTCGGCCAGCCGGGCGAGGCGCTCCTCCGCGGCGCGGAGGAAGGCGAGCGGGGGGCGGGGGCAGAGCAGCTCCTCGGCCACGACGGAGGCCTGCGACCCGACGTCGGAGCTGAGCACGAGGACGTTGTGCGCGTCGGCCTCGAAGGACGTCAGCGTGACGCCCTCGTTGTCGGAGCTGAGCACCAGCACGTCGGCCTCGGCGAGCGTGTCCGCGACCGACCGGGTCGAGTCGCGCAGCTCGACGAACTCGCCGAGACCGAGCCGGTCACGGTCGATGCGCACCTCGTCGCCGAGCTCGCCGTCGCCCTGCATGACGAACCGGACCCGGTCGCCGAACCGGGCGTGCAGGCGGTCGGCGAGCCGGAGGAACAGGTAGGGCCGCTTCTGCTGGGTGAACCGGCCGACGAACGCGATGGTCAAGGGGCGGTCCGGGGTGGCCGGCGTCGTCACGGCGTGCGGTACCGGCTCGTCCGGGGCGGTGTCGTGCCGCGACTCCACCGTGAGGTCCGCCAGGGTCGCGAGGGTGACCTTCTCCTTCGGCAGCCCGTGCCGGTCGACGAGGTAGTCGCGGAGCTGCGGGGAGATGACGTGGTGCTCGTCCATCACGTCGGACAGGCGGACGGCGATGTCGACGAAGCCGCCGGTGCGCCACTCGAGGACGTGCAGCGAGTCGACCATCTGGGTGTCCGGGTACTGGGTCCGGATCCACGGCAGCCGCTGGTAGAGCCACGTGCAGTGGTGCACGTGCACGCCCCGGATGTCGAACCGGGTGAACAGCTCGGCGAGCAGGCGGGACTCGTGCTCCTCGGCCATGGGGGTGGTCAGGGGGATGACCAGCGCGCCGTCGAAGGCGGGCCGGTCGATGTCGGGGTGGCCCGAGGGCCGGTCGGTGACCACGATCGGCAGCAGCCCCGCCTCCCGGGCCATGGCCACGGTCTCCATCGCCCAGCTCTCGGCGCCGCCGAGCTCCAGCCAGTGCAGGCCGAAGAGGACCGCCGGGCGGGTGCCGCGGCGAGCCCCGGCACCGCCTCCGACGGGGCGCGGCGTGCACGGGATCGGGCGGCTCGCCCGCCGGTTCTCGATGTGGTCCGTCCGCCGCTGGCGCAGGGCGTCGAACGCGACCGGCACGCGGGCACGGACGGCGTGGCGCACGGTGCCGAGCCGGCTGACCTCGGTGCCGCCGCCGCGCAGGTGGTACCCGACCTGCGCGGCGCCGAGGTCGACGACGACGTCGGTGGGGACGACGTCGTCACGGGTGGGGACGCCGGTCGCGCAGGCGAGCACGCTGCCGACCGTGGCCCGCCCGTCGGGCCACTCGATGCTGGACGTCGTCTCGTCGGTCAGCGCGGGGAAGTCCGGCTCGACGGGCCGGAGCACCGTCGCGCGGACGCGCTGCCCGGGCCGGACCAGGCAGTGGAAGGTGAGCGCGCCGTCGAGCAGCCGTGCCTCACGGACGCTGAGCCCGGACAACCAGGCCGGCGGGTCGACGACGTCGTAGGTCAGACCGGAGCCGGCCGTGGCGGGCGGAACGCTCACTCAGTCCTCCAGGCGGCCGTCGAGGGAGGCGCCCTGGTCGAAGAAGGGCCGGATGCGGTTGTCGAACATGGTCAGCGCCGACCCGATGGCCATGTGCATGTCCAGGTACTTGTAGGTGCCCAGCCGGCCGCCGAAGAGCACCCGCCGCTCCGCGGCCTCCTTCGCCGCGAGCTCCCGGTAGCGCTCCAGCTTCGCGCGGTCCTCGGCGGTGTTGATCGGGTAGTACGGCTCGTCGCCGGACTCGGCGAAGCGGGAGTACTCGCGGACGACGACCGTCTTGTCCTCGGGGTAGTCGCGCTCGGGGTGGAAGTGCCGGAACTCGTGGATCCGGGTGAAGGGCACGTCCTCGTCGGCGTAGTTCATCACCGACGTGCCCTGGAAGTCGCCGATCGGGAGGACCTCGGTCTCGAAGTCCAGCGTCCGCCAGCCGAGCTCGCCGGCCTCGTAGTCGAAGTACTTGTCGATCGGGCCGGTGAAGATCGTCGGCACGTCCTGCGGCAGCTCGCCGCGCACGTCGAAGTAGTCGGTCGAGAGCCGGACCTCGATGTTGGGGTGGTCGGCCATCTTCGTCAGCCAGGCGGTGTACCCGTCGACCGGCAGGCCCTCGTAGGTGTCGTTGAAGTACCGGTTGTCGAACGTGTAGCGCACCGGCAGGCGGGCGATGACCGCCGCGGGCAGCTCGGTCGGCTCGGTCTGCCACTGCTTCTTCGTGTAACCGCGGATGAACGCCTCGTAGAGGGGCCGGCCGATCAGTGAGATCGCCTTCTCCTCGAGGTTGGCCGCCTCCGCCGTCTCGACCTCGGAGGCCTGCTCGGCGACCAGGGCGCGGGCCTCGTCGGGGGAGAAGCTGCGGTCGAAGTACTGGCAGATCGTCGAGAGGTTGATCGGCAGCGAGTACGTCTTGCCCGAGTAGATGCTGAAGACGCGGTGCTGGTAGTTCGTGAACGAGGTGAACTGGTTGACGTACTGCCAGACCCGCTCGTTGGACGTGTGGAACAAGTGGGCCCCGTAGACGTGCACCTCGATGCCGGTCTCGGGTTCGGGGGCCGAGTAGGCGTTGCCCCCGATGTGGTCGCGGCGGTCGATGACGAGCACCCGCTTGTCCAGTTGGCTGGCCACCCGTTCGGCGACCGTGAGGCCGAAGAATCCGGAGCCGACCACCACGAGGTCAGGGCTGGCTGTAGTCACGCCTGGGGACGATACCGTCGGGAGCACGAAGCCTCCGGAGGCCGCACGTCTAGGGTCGAGCCGTGGTTGACGTGTCGACGCAGGAAGCGCTGCGCGTGGTGGCCGTGACCTACTCGCCCGGCGAGGTGCTCGAGGGGTTCCTGACCTCGCTGACCGAGGCGACCACGCTGCCCGTCGAGGTGGTCCTGGCCGACAACGGCTCCACCGACCAGGTGCCGGAGCGGGCCGCCGCGCGCCATGAGTTCGTCCGGTTCCTGCCCACCGGCGGCAACATCGGCTACGGCGCCGCGGCCAACGCCGGGCTGGCGGGGCTGACCTCGGGCTACGCCCTGATCGCCAATCCCGACGTGCGGTTCGAGCCGGGGGCGGTGGACGAGCTCATCGCCGTCGCCCGCCGGTGGCCCCGGGCGGCCACGGTCGGGCCGGCCATCATGACGCCCGACGGGGAGCTCTACCCCTCGGCGCGGGACCTGCCGCGGCTGTCGACCGGCGCCGGCCATGCGCTGCTCGGGTGGGCCTGGCCGGCCAACCCGTGGACGGCGCGCTACCGACGTGAGCGGGAGGCGCCGAGGGAGCGGCCGGCGGGCTGGCTCTCGGGCTCCTGCCTGCTCGTCGACCTCGCGGCCTTCTGGTCCGTGGGGGGCTTCGACCCGGGCTACTTCATGTACTTCGAGGACGTCGACCTCGCCGAGCGGCTGACCCGCCGGGGGTGGCTGCACATCTACGCGCCGTCCGCCGTCGTCGTGCACGAGGGCGGCCACGCGACCCGGCGCGAGCCGCACCGGATGCAGCGGGTGCACCACACCAGCGCGCTGCGGTATCTGGCCGGCCAGTACCCCGGGCGCCGTCACGCGCCGCTGCGTGGCGCGCTGCGGGCGGGGCTGGGCGCCCGGATGCTGGTCTCCTACGTGAGCGGGAAGGTGGCCGCGGGCGCGCGGTTCCAGCGCCGGGCCGCGGAGCTCGGCCCGGCCGCGCCCGACCTCTCGAAGGACTGAGGGTGCGCCACGCGGTGATCATGGCCGGTGGCTCCGGCACACGGCTGTGGCCGCTGTCCCGCGCCGGCCGCCCCAAGCAGCTCCTGGACGTGGTGTCCGGCCCCGACGGCGGTGCCCACAGCCTGCTGGTCGAGGCGTTCGACCGGCTGCGCACCCTGCTCCCGGCCGATCGGATCTGGGTGTGCACGGCGGCCCGCTACGGCGAGCAGGTGCGCGCGGCGCTGCCCGAACTGCACGCAGACCGGCTGATCCTCGAACCCGTGGCCCGCGACACCGCCAACGCCGTCGGGCTGGCCGCCGCGCTGGTGGCCGACGTCGATCCCGATGCCGAGCTCGCCGTGGTGAGCGCCGACCACGTGATCCGCCCGGTCGACCGCTTCGTCGCCGTCCTGGCCACGGCCTTCGACGCGCTCAGCGCGCGGCCCGACTCGCTGGTCACGCTCGGCATCACTCCCACGTCGCCGGCCACCGGGTTCGGCTACGTGCAGCGCGGGGCGCCGACGGGGATCCCCGGTGTGGCCGAGGCGGCCGCCTTCCGCGAGAAGCCCGACCGGGTCACGGCCGAGGCGTACCTGGCCTCAGAGACGTACCTGTGGAACTCCGGGATGTTCGTCTGGCGCGCGCAGACCGTTCTCGACGCGCTCGCCCGCCACCTGCCGGAGACCGCGGCGGGCCTGCGGCGGATCGTCACCGCCGAGCGCGGCCCGGCCCGGGACGCCGTCCTGGCGGAGGTCTTCCCGACGCTGCCGAGGATCAGCGTCGACTACGCGGTGCTGGAGCCCGCCGCCGCCGAGCCCGGCCGCGTCCTCGTCGCCGACCTCGACGTCGACTGGCTCGACGTCGGCTCCTGGCCCGCCCTGGCGCACACGCTCGACCCCGACGGGGCCGGCAACGCGGTCCGCGGGCTGACCGTGGTGCTGGACGGGTCGGGCAACATCGTCCTCAGCGACGACCCGGCGCACGTGGTGGCGCTGGTCGGCGTCCGGAACAGCGTGGTGGTGCACACCGCGGACGTGACGATGGTCTGCCCGGTCGCGGACGCCGAGCGGGTCAAGGAACTGCTCGCCGCCGTCGAGGAGCGGCACGGCCTCCGGTACAGCTGACCGGCCCCGCGCGGGCGCATGGTTGGCTCCGAGGCATGAAGAGCTTCGACGTCGCAGCCGTGGTCACCGGAGGAGCCTCCGGGCTCGGCGAGGCCACCACCCGCGCACTGGCCGCCAAGGGCGCCGCCGTGACCGTCCTCGACCTGCAGGAGGACCGCGGACAGGCCCTCGCGGCGGAGCTCGGCGGGCACACGACCTTCGTCCGCACAGACGTCACCGACGAGGCCTCGGTGCAGGCCGCGATCGCCGAGGCGACCGCCAAGGACCGGCCGCTGCGGATCGCCGTCAACTGCGCCGGCGTCGCGTGGGCGCAGCGCACGGTCGGCCGGGGTGGTGAGCCGCACGATCTCGGCGTCTTCACCAAGACGGTGATGGTGAACCTGGTCGGCACGTTCAACGTGCTGCGGCTGGCGGCCGCCGCGATGGCGGCCACCGAGCCGGAGGACGAGGACGGCGAGCGCGGTGTCATCGTCAACACCGCCTCGATCGCGGCCTACGACGGCCAGATCGGGCAGATCGCCTACGCGGCGTCCAAGGGTGGGGTCGTGGGGATGACCCTCCCGGCCGCGCGTGACCTCTCCAGCGTCGGCGTGCGGGTGTGCACCATCGCGCCCGGGCTGGTCGACACGCCGATGATGGCCGGTCTCCCGGAGGAGGCGCGGCAGAGCCTCGCGGCGGGCATACCCTTTCCCAAGCGCCTGGCCCAGCCGGCCGACTACGCCCAGCTCGCCCTCGGGATCATCGAGCACGGCTACCTCAACGGCGAGGTCATCCGGATGGACGGCGCGCTGCGCATGGCCCCTCGTTGATCCACTGTTGCTGATCAGTAGCCGCTGATCCCTCTTCCCCGGAGCAGCTCCTGAGCACCGCCGTCGCGACCGCCCCCGCCTACGAGGCGGTGTGGACGGCGGACTGGCCGCTGGACCTGCTGAGTGCCCTGGCGCCGCACCGCCGCGGCGCGGGCGACCCGGCCATGCGCGCGGCCGACGACGGGCTGTGGCGGACCACGAGCACGGCCGACGGGCCGGCGTCCGTCCGCATCACCGTCGCGGCGGGCGAGGTGCGGATCGCGGCGTGGGGGGCGGGCGCCGAACGGGCGGGCGCGGCGGTGCCGGAGTGGCTGGGGGCGGCGGACCGGCCGGAGGCCTTCTCACCGGGCGCGCACCCGTTGGTCGCCGACCTGCACCGCCGGACCGGATGGCTGCGGCTGAGCCGGACCGGCCGCACGTGGGACGCGCTCGTGCCGGCCGTGCTGGAGCAGAAGGTGACCACGATCGAGGCGAACCGGGTGTGGCGCGAGCTGCTGCGGCTGGCCGGTGAGCCGGCGCCGGGGCCCGCGCCGGCCGGGATGCGGGTCGTGCCCTCGGCGCGCCGGGTGCTCGACGTGACCGACTGGGAATGGCACCGCTGCGGCCTCGACGGCGCGCGCCGCCGGGCGCTGCGGGCGGTGGCGACGGTCGCCGCCCGGCTGGAGCCGGAGGACGGCTGCGACTCGGCGACCCTGCAGCGGCGGCTGTGCTCGGTGCCCGGCATCGGGGTGTGGACGGCGGCCGAGGTGGCGCAGCGGGCTCTCGGCTGCCCCGACTCCGTGAGCGTCGGCGACTACCACCTGAAGAACATCGTCGGCTGGGCGCTGGCCGGCCGGAAGACCGACGACGAGGGGATGCTCGAACTGCTCGAGCCGTGGCGCGGTCAGCGGCAGCGCGTCGTGCGGCTGATCCTCACCAAGGGAGGAGCGGCGCGGCCGCCACGCCGCGGGCCGCGCAACGCCCCGACGAACTACCGCGGGATCTGACGCGGTCAGAGGCCCAGGACTCGGCGGAGGCCTCGGTCGACGGACTGCATCAGGGCCGCTGGAAGGACGCCGGCCCGGTCGTCGAGGTCGTTCTTGTCCAGGGTGACCAAGGCGGTTCCGTTGACGACGGAGTCGCGGGGGAGCCCGCTGACCGTCGACGGGAGGAACGTGTTTCCCGGCATGGTCGCCAGTGCCGTGTTCGAGGTGATCACCGCGGCCACCACGCTGGCCAGGCGGCTGGCGTTGTAGGCGTCCGACTGCACGATCAGCACAGGGCGTCGTTTCGCCGGGCGGCTTCCGACGGCCGGTCCGAGGTCGGCCCAGTAGATGCCACCCCGTTCGATCACCACTCGTCGGCGGTGCCGGCCATGAGACGCCGTCCGACGCCGATCGCGGCGGCGCCGGAGTCGTCACCTTCTCGCAGGCTGTCCAGTGCGCTGTCGATCTCGTGGGTCAACGACTGGGCGTCGAGTTCCTCGAGGTAGCGCTGGGCGGCCCGCGCGAAGAACTCCGACCGGCTCATGCCGAGTTCGAGCGCTCGACGGGACGCCCGCTCGAAGGTGTCATCAGGAAGCGAGATGGCGGTTTTCACCCCGCCAGTATGACCGGGTATAACTACGCCGTCCAGCTTCGGCCGGTTGCGGGCCGGTCAGAGACCGTTCAGCAGGGCCAGCAGGTAGTCGCCGTAGCCGCTCTTGCCGAGGGGGCCGGCCGCCGCGCGCAGGCCGTCGTCGTCCAGCCAGCCGTTGCGCCAGGCGACCTCCTCGATGCAGCCGATCTTGAGTCCCTGCCGCTCCTCGACCACGGACACGAACTCCGTCGCCTGGCGCAGCGACGCGAACGTCCCGGTGTCCAGCCACGCGGTGCCGCGGTCCAGGGCGGTGACGGTCAGCCGGCCCTCGCGCAGGTAGTGCTCGTTGACCGCAGTGATCTCCAGCTCGCCCCGGGCCGAGGGCTTGATGCCCCGCGCGACCTCGACGACGTCCCCGGCGTAGAAGTACAGGCCCGGGACCGCGTAGGAGCTCTTCGGTGCCGCCGGCTTCTCCTCGATGGAGAGCACCCGGCCGTCGTCGTCGAAGTGCACGACGCCGTAGTCCTCGGGGTTGGCCACGTGATAGGCGAAGACGTGGCCGCCCTCGGGCTCGGGCAGCCGCGACAGCGCCGTCCCCAGACCGGCGCCGTAGAAGATGTTGTCGCCCAGGACGAGCGCCGCCGCCTGCCCGTCGAGGAACTCCGCGCCGATGAGGAAGGCCTGCGCCAGCCCCTCCGGCTTCGGCTGGGCGGCGTACTCGATCCGCATCCCGAGCCGGGCGCCGTCGCCGAGCAGGTGGCGGAACGCCTCCTGGTCCTCGGGCGTGGTGATGACCAGCACCTCGCGGACGCCGGCCATCATCAACGTGGAGAGCGGGTAGTAGATCATCGGCTTGTCGTAGACCGGCATCAGCTGCTTGCTGACGGCCTGGGTGATGGGGAAGAGGCGGCTACCGGTTCCCCCGGCCAGGATGATCCCGCGCATGGGCGGAACCGTACCGACCCGCCTCGGTCGCCCCCCGCCGGACCTGCCCTGACGACGAGCCGCCGGGACTACCGGACGGACGAGGGAGCCCGGTTCCGCAGCTCCGCGTACCGGGCGGCGCACTGCTCCATGGTGGGCAGCAGACCGCGCTCCTGGGCCTCGGCGAACGAGGGCGCGGCGCGGTCCTTGGCGGAGAGCTCGAACTCGACGTCGTCCGGCCACGGCAGGGCCAGCTCCGGGTCCATCGGATCGATCCCGAACTCGCGCTCCGGCGCGTAGGGCGTGGAGACCAGGTAGGCGACCGAGCTGGCCGGGGCCAGGGAGAGGAACGCGTGGCCCACCCCCTCGGAGAGGAACACGGCGCGCGGCTCCTCGCTGTCCAGCAGGACGGAGTCGTGCACGCCGAAGGTCGGGGAGCCGACCCGGATGTCGAGGATGACGTCGAGGATCACGCCCGACGGGCAGTACACGTACTTCGCCTGACCCGGCGGGACGGTGGAGAAGTGGACGCCGCGCAGCGCGCCGCGGCCGGAGACGCTGTGGTTGGCCTGGGCGAGGGGGAACGGATACCCGATGACGTCGGTGAGCACGTCGGCCCGGAACCACTCGACGAACCGCCCGCGGGAGTCGCCGTGCGGCACCAGGTCCAACACATAGGTGTCGGGCACGGCGAGCTCGCGGATGTCCACGTGTCGACGGTAGTCAACCGGGCCGGTCACGTTGCGGGACTGCCGAGCCACAACCTCCCCACGAGTGACGAGCCGCCGGGCGTACCCACGGGTTCCCAGCGGGTGGTCCAGCCCTCCGCGTGCAGCTGCACGATCGCCGCCCCCAGCAATGCGCCCAGGTTCAGCGCGGCCGTCGTGGTGGGGACGTCGGTGAGGTGCACGTCGACCACGCCGTCGCTCTCACCCCCGTAGCGCAGCACCACGGGGAACTCCGGGAGGGCGGCACTCGCGACGCGCAGGGCCTCGGCGACCGCCTCGAGCTCGCCCGCGCGGGGCACCAGGTCCCACCCGGGCTCCCGCGAGCCCACCAGGTCACGGGAGCCGTAGGGGAAGAGGTCGTCGGCGGGCAGCCGGACGAGGGGGCGGGTGCCCTCGTCGGCGTCCCCAGCGGGCCGGTCCACCGGCAGACCGCGGACGACGGCCACGGGCACGCCGGCGAGCTTGCCCTTCACCAGGTCGGCCGCCGACGCCAGCTCGTCGACCACCGCCACCCGCGTCGTCTCCAGCCGGTTGCCCTGGGCGTCGACCTGCCCGCGGTGGTCGGTGAGGGCGACGATGCCGGCCGAGCCGACCGCCACGTCGGTGAGCCCCTCGCGCCAGGTCCGGCCGAAGGTGTCGCTCACCACCACCGCGACGTCGACGCCGAGCAGGTTCCGCAGCCGGGTGCGCAGCGCGCGGGCAGAGGCGTCGGCGTCCTCCGGGAGGAGCACCAGGGCGTCCTGCGCCACGTTGGACGCGTCGATGCCGGCCGCGGCCACCACCCAGCCCTGCGGCGTCTGCACGATCTTCAGCGGTCCCCGGCGGGCGACCACCCGCACGGTCTCGGCATCGATCGCCCGCTGCCGAGCTGCTTCGCGATCCGTGCCGGGCGCGACGCGGACCAGGCGGCCCTCCACCTTGGAGACGACCTTGGAGGTGACGACGACGACGTCGCCGTCGGCCAGCCACGGGGCGGCCGCTGCGATCGCGGCGGCCAGGTCGTCGCCGGGGGAGAACTCGGGCAGGCCGGGAACGGGGAGGACCGAGATCCCGGCCGGGACCTCAGACACCGGCGGCGGAGAGGGCGGCGCGGGCCAGGTCCGCCGTCGCCCCGGGGTCGGACATGAGCAGCGGCACCCGCCGGACGTCGACGCCGGGCACGTCCGCCGCGTCGTCCTCGGCCACCAGCCAGGCGTCCAGCAGGCCGCCGGCCGCCCGGGCGCCGTAGTGCCGCCCCACGCCCTCCGCGCTGACCTCGATGCCCAGCGCCGGCAGGCAGCGGTCGGCCATGCCCCGGACGACGGCACCTCCGACGATCGGCGAGACGCCGGCGATGCGGCCGGGGGAGGCGAGCAGCGCCGCGCGCAGCCCGGGCACGCCGAGGATCGTGCCGATCGAGACCACCGGGTTGGACGGCGCCAGCAGGACGGCGTCGGCGCTCGCGAACGCCTCGGTCACCCCGGGGGCCGGCCGTGCGTCGTCCACACCCACCTGGACGAAGGCACGCGGCTCGAGGGCCGCGCGGTGGCGCACCCACCACTCCTGGAAGTGGATCGCCTGCTGCCGTCCGGTGTCGGGGTCGGCGACGACGACGTGCGTCTCGACCCGCTGGTCGCTCATCGGCAGCACCGTGACGCCGGGCTGCCAGCGGTCGGCCAGTGCCGCGGTGACCGCGGAGAGGGGATAGCCGGCGTCGAGCATGCGGGTGCGGATCAGGTGGGTGGCGAGGTCGCGGTCGCCGAGCCCGAACCAGGCGGGGTCGGCCCCGTAGGCGGCGAGCTCCTCCTTGACGGTCCAGCTCTCGCGGGACCGGCCCCAGCCGCGCTCCTCGTCGATGCCGCCACCGAGGGTGTAGACGACGGTGTCGAGGTCCGGGCAGATCCGCAGACCGTGCATCGTCACGTCGTCCCCGGTGTTGACGACCGCGGTGATGGCGGCGTCCGGGGCCGCGGCCCGCAGCCCACGCAGGAATCGAGCCCCACCGGTCCCTCCGGCCAGCACCACGATCTGCACGAAAGACATCGTGCCCGATAGGCAGTTGTCGACTGTTCCATGGGCGTGTCGGGGGTTGGAACGAGATCTGACGAACGCCTGGTAAAGGAGGGGCTGGTGTGGCGTGTCGCTTACACGGGGCAAGGTTGACGGGCAGGCAACGACACGCGTGTAATTCCGGCGATGTCATCGAGTGCAGGCCGGTCCGGGAACGTCCCGGGGACCGCGCACCGGGGCAACAGCGAGAGGGGACGCACCATGGCCGAGATTTCGTGGTTGAGCGACTACGTCAGTGCGAACGACCGGTCCGCGGACCGGTTCGGAGCCGGCGCAGGCCACGGCATCGGCGGTCAGGGAGTCGGCACGGGTCAGGGCATGGGCATGGGTCAGGGCATCGCCGGGCTGCTCGGCATCGGGGCCGAGGCGGACGCCCAGTCCTGGCAGGAGCAGGCGCTGTGCGCCGAGACCGACCCCGAGGCGTTCTTCCCCGAGAAGGGCGGCTCGACCCGCGAGGCGAAGAAGATCTGCACCGGCTGCGAGGTCAAGGCCCAGTGCCTCGAGTACGCGCTGTCCAACGACGAGCGCTTCGGGATCTGGGGCGGGCTGTCGGAGCGCGAGCGCCGTCGCCTGCGCCGCCGCGCCGTGTGACCCGTACCCCCAGCTGACCCACAGCCGCCGACGGATCCCGTCGGCGGCTGTGGTCGTATTCGGGACGTGACCGCCCGGCCCGCATCGACGCGGATCGCGCTCGGACGGGCCTGCGTGGTGGCCGAGATCCGCGCGGCGGCGTCCCTCATGGCGGCGCTCCGGGCGCCGGTGACCGCCCGGGCGCCCTGGCTCACGGCGGTCGTCAACCAGGGCGGGCCCGTCCGGTCGCGCTCCCGCCCCGTGGCGGTCGTCGTCGCGGTGGACGGGCAGCGACCGGACGCGGCGGCCTTCCTGTCCCTGCGGCGTCGGGGCCTGACGACGGTCGTCTCGATGCTCGGCGGCGGGACCGAGCCGCTGCCGGGCGGCCGCCCGTCCGCGCGGTTGCTGGTGCGCGACGAGGAGGCGGCGGCCCGCCTCGCGGACGGACTCTGCGACCTGCTCGGCACGCTGCGCGGGCCCTGGAGCCTGGAGCTGGCCGGACTGCCGCTCGGGGACCCCACGTCGCGCGCCCTGGCTGCCCGGTTGCCCACGTCCGTCCTGGCCAACGTCCGGAGCACCCGCCTCGTCGACGGGCTCGACGACCGGGACGGCCCGGGCGGCACGCCGGTGGTGCGCAGCCGCGACCCCCGCGTCCTCGAGCGCTGGCTGCCCGCGCTCCTGGCCGGAGTGGCCGATCCCCGCGCCCGCGCCTTCCTGCGTTCCGCCGCGCGGCTGCACGCCGCCATCGGGCAGCTGGAGCTGGCGGTAGCGGATGAGAACGGCGTCCTCCGTGCCGGGCTGCTCACGCTCGTGGACGGCGACGACCGCTGGCCCTGGTGGGGGACCAGCGAGGTCGGCGGGCTGCGGGAGGAGATGGGCGCGCCGCTGGTCGGCCTGACGGCGGGGGGATGGAGCGCTCTCAGCCCCGGCGCAGGACGGTGACGTCAGCGGAGTCGAGCGTCGCGGCCCGGCCGGACCCCAGCCGGATCTCGCCCTCGGCGCGCACCCACCCCTCGGCCGGCTCGCCGTCCACCGGCGCGGCGCGCACCCGGAGCTCGTAGACGCGGCCGGTCCATCCCGGGGGCGTGCCGTTCGGCCGCACGTACGTCGGGAAACGGCCCGAGAGCTGCACCGTGCCGTCGTTCCCGGTGATCGTGAGGGCGGGGGAGGGGAGGTCGCCGTACTCGCGGACCGTCGGCACGCATCCGGCCGCCACCGGGTCCTCCGGGGCCGTCGCGGTCAGGCAGTTGAACGTGGGCAGCCGGACGTGGGCCACGCCCTGCTGCCCGCTCCATGTCGCCTCGACGACCGGATAGGTCGCGGTGATCCCGACGGCACGCTGCTCCAGCACCAGCCCTCCGAACTCGAGGCGGGCCGCGCCGCCCTCCCGGCCGGGCCGGACGGAGGCGTCGGCGAGCTCGCCCGCGCCCGGCTGCCCGGGGGTGGGAGCCGCGGGCACCGCCGGCAGGTCGACCGTCTGCCGGATGCGGTCCCGGTCCGGACCCGGCGGCCGCTGGGCGAGCGCGAGGACGGTGGCGACGATCAGCAGGGCGATCAGTGCCAGCGCCCCGAGCACCAGAGCCCTGTTCCGGCCTCGTCCGGTGAACGGCTCCGGCGCCACGTCCGGAGCCGGGGACGGCGCCGCGCCGGGACCCCCGGCGAGTGCGGGCCAGCCGCCGGGAGGCGGGGCCGGCGAACCGGCGGTGCCGGGCGGCGACTCCAGGAACGCGGCCAGGTCGTCGTCGCGGTACGGAAGCGGGCCGGCCGGTCCGTCGTCGCCCCCTGCGGGGAGGCGACGCCGGCCTTTCCGGCGGCGCAGCAGGAGCAGCGCACCCACGGCGGTGAGGACGAGCGCCATGACGACCACGAGCAGGACCCAGGGCGGAATCCAGGGCCCGGCCTGCGAGATGTCCATCGGGCCCAGCATCGCAGGGAGGGGCGCCCCGCCCTGCCGTGGTCGGGATCGCCGGGTCAGCCGGTGGGGTCGATCTCCTCCGGGTCGCGGCCCAGCAGTGCCGCCACCTGGTCCACGACCACGTCGCGCACCAGGTCGGCGAGGTCGTCGCGGTCGTGCGCGCGGATCTCCAGCGGACGGCGGTAGACCACGATCCTCGGCGGCACCTCGTGGCCGTCCTCCCGGTGCGCCGGCAGCACCCGGGCCAGCGGCACGCTGCCGTCGTCGAGCACGTCGGCGTCGGGCAGGGCGTCGTCGGGGCTGGTGTGCTCCACCCAGGGGACGTCCTCGACGGCGAACTCCACGCCGGCCAGCTCGCGCTCCCAGCGGCGCTCGAGATCCTCGACGGCGTCCAGCACCAGGTCGTCGAACTGCTCGGCCCGGCTGCGCGCGAGCGGCACCTCGGCGGGTACGAGGCGACCGCGCAGGCCACGGCCGTGGCGGTCGCGGCGGGAGGGCGTCGGGCGGCGCGGAGGACGGGTCATGACGGGGCGAGCCTACGGCGGCCGGGAGGCCCCGGACCGGTGTCGGGGCCCACGGGGTTGTCGTGCAGGATGGGGCGGCGCGTTCCCGGAGGGGCACTTTTCCGGTGCGCCTGCTCCCATCGGCCGCCCCGCACGATTACTGTGCCGAGCGTGAGGAACCGGTGGTGAGGCAGTCACGTCGCTGCTCGCGCAGCGGCTGCGCGCAACCGGCAGCGGCGACATTGACGTACGTGTACGCGGAGTCGACCGCCGTCGTCGGCCCCCTGGCGACCTACTCGGAGCCGCACAGCTACGACCTGTGCGAGTTCCACGCGGGACGCCTGACGGTGCCGCGCGGCTGGGACGTCGTCCGGCACGAGATCGACCTCGAGGACTCGGGGCCGACCGGTGACGACCTGCTCGCACTGGCCGACGCGGTCCGCGAGGCCGCCCGCCCCGAGCCGCCGCGCGACCCCGCGGACGACGGCGGCGGCTTCCGCCGCGGCCACCTCCGGGTGCTGCCCGACCTTCCCTGAGCTCCTCGACCCGGCCCTTCGCGCCGGTCGTCGCACCCCGCCACTAGGGTCGGTCGAGCACCGCCGGGCCGTGGAGCCGCGGTGCGCTCCGGTGCGAGGGGATGTGGATTGTCCGATCTGTCGGCGCTGATCAAGGCCTACGACGTCCGCGGCGTCGTCCCGGACGAGTGGGACGAGGACGTCAGCCGGGCCATCGGTGCCGCGTTCGCCGAGTTCGTCCTGACCGAGAGCGGCGCGACCGCCGTCGTCACGGCGCACGACATGCGTGAGTCCTCCATCCCGCTCTCGCGCGCCTTCGCCGAGGGCGTGATCAGCCGCGGCGTCGACGTCGTGGAGGCCGGGCTCGGCTCGACCGACCTGCTGTACTTCGCGGCCGGCTCGCTGGACCTGCCCGGGGCGATGTTCACCGCCAGCCACAACCCGGCCCGGTACAACGGGATCAAGCTGTGCCGCGCCGGCGCGGCCCCGATCGGCCAGGACTCCGGACTGCTGCCCATCCGCGAGTGGGCCGAGCGCGACCGCTACGACCGCGTGCCCGACCGGGTCGGCTCGGTCTCCGGCCGTGACGTCCTCGCCGACTACGCGGCGTACCTGCACTCGCTGGTCGACCTCTCCACCGTCCGGCCGCTCAAGGTCGTGGTGGACGCCGGCAACGGCATGGGCGGGCACACGGTGCCGGTGGTCCTCGCCGGGCTGCCGCTGGAGGTCGTCCCGCTGTACTTCGAGCTCGACGGCACCTTCCCCAACCACGAGGCGAACCCGCTGGACCCGGCCAACCTCGTCGATATCCAGGCCGCCGTCCGGCAGCACGGCGCCGACATCGGCCTCGCCTTCGACGGCGACGCCGACCGGGTCTTCGTCGTCGACGAGAACGGCGACCCGGTGAGCCCGTCGGCCGTGACGGCGCTGGTCGCCGTCCGCGAGCTGGCCAAGGGCCGCGGGACGACGATCATCCACAACCTGATCACGTCGAGGTCCGTTCCGGAGATCGTCCGGGAGCACGGCGGCGAGCCGGTCCGCACCCGGGTCGGGCACTCCTTCATCAAGGAGGAGATGGCCCGCACCGACGCCGTCTTCGGTGGCGAGCACTCGGCGCACTACTACTTCCGGGACTTCTGGCGGGCCGACACGGGCATGCTCGCGGCCATGCACGTGCTGGCGGCGCTGGGGGAGCAGGGGCGCCCGCTGTCCGAGCTGGCCGCCGCCTACAGCCGGTACGCGGCGTCCGGGGAGATCAACTCCACCGTGGACGACGCCGCGGCCCGCGCGGCGGAGGTCCGGAAGGCCTTCGAGGAGCAGGACGGCGTCACCGTCGACGAGCTGGACGGGCTCACCGTCGAGCTGCCCGACGGGGCGTGGTTCAACCTGCGCGCCAGCAACACCGAGCCGCTGCTGCGGCTCAACGTCGAGGCGCCGGACGCGGCGCGCATGACCGAGCTGACCGACCGGGTACTGGGGATGGTGCGCGCATGACCGCAGGGACGAACGGCACGTCCGGAGGGCCGCTGGGACTGGATCCGCAGCTGCTGGCCATCCTGGCCTGCCCCGACACCCACCACAGCCCGCTGACCGTGGACGAGCAGGCGGGCGAGCTGCTCTGCACCACCTGCGACCGCGCCTTCCCGGTGCGGGACGGCATCCCGGTGCTCCTGCTCGACGAGGCCAGGCATCGGGGTGGTGGGGTGGGCGACCAGCCCAGCACACCATGACCTCCCCCGAGATCGCCGAGGAGGTCCTCGACGACCTCGAGCTGCTGCGCGCCCGCGATCCCCGGGGGCTGCTGCCCGCGGTAGCGGGCTCCGGCGCCCAGGTGCGCGAGACCGCCCGGCTGACCGCGGAGGCCGGCCTCGGCCGCGTCACCGAAGGCGGCCGGCCGCGCGGGTTGATCATCGTGGCCCGGCGCGAGGGGGCGGTGGCCGCCTCCGTGCTCCGCGCCCTGCTCGGGCCGGGCAGCCCGGTCACCGTGGACGTCGTCCCCGGTCCGGCGCTGCCGGTGTGGGCCGGGCCCAGCGACATCGCCGTGGTCGCCACCCGCACGGGCGCCGGCCGCTACGCGGTCACACCCGCCTACGAGGCCGCGCGCCGGGGGGTCTCGCTGGTGGGCATCGGCGCGGAGGAGTCGCCGCTGCGGGCCGCCTGCTCCGGCGCCCGGGCGCCGTACGTGCCGCTGCCGGAGTCCCGGGTGCGGCACACCACCCTGTGGTCGATGCTCACCCCGCTCCTCCGGCTGGCCATCGACCTGGAGCTGCTCCCCGCCGCTGCGGCCGACCCGGAGGAGGTCGCGGCGGCCCTGGACGAGATCGCCACCCAGTGCGGGCCGGCCCAGGAGTCCTTCGTCAACCCCGCCAAGACCCTGGCCCTGGAGTTGCTGGACGCCCTGCCCGTCATCGCCGCCGAGGGTCCGCTCGCCGACGCCGCCGCGGCCCGGATCGCCGACCAGCTGGCCACCCTCGCCGGGCTGCCGGTGACCGGTTTCCGGCTGCCCGATCAGCGGGTCGCCGCCTGCGCCGTCCTGGGCGGGCCGCTGGCGCCGGGCGCCGACGACGACTTCTTCCGCGACCGGTCCGCCGACCCCGGGCGCCGGCTGCGGCTGCTGACCATCCGCGACCCCGACGCCGGAGCCCTCGACGTCGCCGGCGAGCGCGAGCCGCGGTCCGCGGCCGAGGCTCTGGAGCAGGTGCTGGGCACCGCGGCCGCGCACAGCGTCCCGGTCAGCGGCCTGGCCGAGCACGGCGATCCCGCCCGGTTCGGCCGTCTCCCGCGGCTGGCCCGGCAGCTGGCCGTCGCGGACTTCACCGCCGTCTACCTGGCGCTCGCCCTGGACAACGAGCGGGCGCTGCCCTCATGAGCACCGCGGCCGCGGGATCGCCGACCGCGGACGGGGCGTTCGAGGAGCCCCCGCTGGGTAAGGCTGGGCGGTCGACCATTCCTCCAGCACGCCTGCACGTGGTGCCCGATCGGAAGGACCTCCCTTGGCGGGTGGACTCGTAGCCCTGCTGGACGACGTGGCGGTGCTGGCGCGCGCGGCCGCCGCGTCCGTCGACGACATCGGGGCCGCTGCCGCGAAGGCCAGTGCGAAGGCGGCCGGCGTCGTCGTCGACGACACCGCCGTCACGCCGCAGTACGTGCACGGCCTGGCCGCCGAGCGGGAGCTGCCGATCATCCGGCGCATCGCCGTCGGATCGCTGCGCAACAAGCTGCTCATCATCCTGCCGGCGATCCTGCTGCTCAGTCAGTTCCTGCCGTTCCTCCTCACCCCGATCCTCATGCTCGGCGGCTGCTATCTCTGCTACGAGGGCGCGGAGAAGGTGTGGCACAAGCTCCGCCCCCACCACGACGAGCACGCTGCGGACGAGGCGGCGCTCCCGGACGAGAACACCATCGTCTCCGGAGCCGTGCGCACCGACTTCATCCTGTCGGCGGAGATCATGGTGATCTCGCTGAACGAGGTAGCCGATCAGGGGTTCGTCTCCAGGGCGATCATCCTCATCGTCGTCGCGCTCGGCATCACCGTGCTGGTGTACGGCGTCGTCGGCCTCATCGTGAAGATGGACGACGTCGGGCTGCACCTGTCCGAGCGCCCCGGCAAGGGCGTGGCCAAGCTCGGCCGCGGCCTGGTCAAGGGGATGCCGAAGCTGCTCACCGCGCTCACCGTGATCGGCACCGCCGCCATGCTGTGGGTCGGCGGTCACATCCTGCTGGTGGGCACCGACGACCTGGGGCTCCACGTCCTCTACGGGGCCGTCCACCACGTGGAGGAGATCGCGCACGACGCGGCCGGGGCGCTCGGCGGCCTGGTGGCGTGGCTGGTCAACACGCTGGCCAGCGCGCTCCTCGGACTCGTCGTCGGCGTGATCATCGTGGTCGTCATGAGCCTCACGGTCTACCGGCGCAAGGCCGCACACGCGGGCGAGACCGAGAAGCACTAGCCGCCGGGGCGGGTTCTCCGGGAGATTCCGGTGGGCGGGGGACAGTGGGCGACATGAGCAACACGCTGCTGTCGCCGGAGCGACGGCGGGCCGACCGCGCGCGGCTGGCCGACGAGGTGGTCGACGTCCTCGTGATCGGCGGCGGGGTGACCGGCGCCGGTGCCGCGCTGGACGCGGCCAGCCGGGGACTGTCGGTCGGCCTGCTGGAGGCCCGCGACTGGGCCTCCGGGACCTCCAGCCGCTCGAGCAAGCTGATCCACGGCGGGCTGCGCTATCTCGAGCAGCTGGCCTTCCCCCTGGTGCACGAGGCGCTGGGTGAACGCGCCCGGCTGGTGCAGACGATCGCCCCGCACCTGGTGACGCCGCTGCCGTTCCTGCTCCCGCTGACCAGGCCGGTGTGGCAGCGGGCCTACTTCGGCGCCGGGGTCGCCCTCTACGACGTCCTGGGCGCGGCCATGAAGGCCGGCCGCGGGGTGCCGGTCCACCGGCACCTGTCCCGGAAGGCGACGCTGGCGGCGTTCCCCGGGTTGCGTCGCGACGTCGTCCGTGGGGCGATCCGGTACTGGGACGCGCAGGTGGACGACGCGCGGCACACGCTGGCCGTCGTCCGCACGGCGGCCGGCTACGGCGCCAGGGCGCTCTCCAGCGCCCGGGTGGTGGGCCTGCTCCGCGACGGCGACGAGCCGGACTCGGCGGTGGTCGGCGTCCGGGTGGCCGACCTGACCGACGGCTCCAGCTTCACAGTCCGCGCGCGCAGCATCGTGGCCGCGACCGGCGTCTGGAGCGACGATATCGGCGAGATGCTGGGCTCGTCGGCCCCGAACCTGAAGGTGCGGGCCTCCAAGGGCGTGCACCTGGTCGTGCCGCGCGGAGCGATCGACGGCGCCGACGTCGAGGGCGCCGGGGGGACGCGGTCGGGGCTGATCCTGCGGACGCCGAGCAGCGTGCTGTTCGTCATCCCCTGGGGCGAGCACTGGATCCTCGGCACCACCGACACCCCGTGGCGGCTGGACCGCGATCATCCCGCCGCGAGCAGCGCCGACATCGACTACCTGCTGGACCAGGTGAACCGGGTGCTCACCCGCCCGGTGGGGCCCGAGTCGATCCTCGGTGTGTACGCCGGCCTGCGGCCGCTGCTGGCCGGCGAGTCGGACGAGACCAGCCGGCTCTCCCGGGAGCACGCCGTCGTCACGCCCGTGCCCGGGCTCGTGCTCGTCGCCGGCGGCAAGTACACGACCTACCGGGTGATGGCCGAGGACGCCGTGGACGCCGCCGTCGCCGGCTTCCCCGCGGTACCGGCCTCGCGCACCGCGAACCTGCCGCTCGTCGGCGCGCAGCGCTGGGCCGAGGTCCGCGACACGGCGGCGGAGCTCGCGGCCGGGGCGGGGTTGCCCGAGGAGACCGTGGCCCGGTTGCTGCGTCGGCACGGCGACCAGGTGGGCGCGGTGCTCGACCTGGCCCGGGCCGACGCGGAGCTGGCCCGCCCGCTGGACGGCGCTCCGGCATACCTCGCCGCCGAGGTCGTCCACGCCGTCCGGGCGGAGGGCGCGCTGCACCTCGACGACGTCCTCACCCGCCGGACCCGGGTGAGCATCCAGACCGCGCACCGGGGCGTCGACTCCGCACCGCAGGTGGCCGCGCTCATGGCGCGCGAGCTGGGCTGGGACGAGGAACGGACCACGCGCGAGGTAGCGCACTACGCCGCCCGCGTGGACGCCGAGCGGGAGTCGCAGCGGATGCCCGACGACCACACCGCCGACGCGGCACGGCTGGGCGCCCCGGACGTCCGCGCGGCGGTCTGACCTGCGGGCCCCGGCTCCGCGGCCCCGTCCGTGGCGGTCCCCCAGGGGGATGACGAACTGCCGTCAGCGAGCCGCCGCACGGGTAGCCTCCGAGCCGATGTGGCTCCTGACCAACACCGTGCGCCACTACCCGTGGGGGTCGCGCACCGTGATCCCCGAACTCCTGGGTGCGCCGAACCCCGCCGAGCGGCCGTACGCGGAGCTGTGGCTGGGCGCCCACCCGGACGCGCCCAGCGTCCTCGACGACGGCACCCCATTGGACAAGGCGATCGCGCAGCGCCCGGTCCTCCTCGGAGCACCGGCGCGAGAGCGGTTCGGCGACCGGCTGCCTTTCCTGATGAAGGTGCTGGCGGCCGACCATCCGCTGTCCCTCCAGGCGCATCCGACCAGTCCCCAGGCCGCCGTGGGGTTCGCCGCGGAAGAAGCCGCCGGCGTGCCGCACGACGACCCGGCGCGGACGTTCAAGGACCCGTTCCACAAGCCAGAGCTGCTCCTTGCGCTGACCCCGTTCGAGGCGCTGTGCGGCTTCCGGCCGGTGGGGGAGTCGCTGCACTGCCTGGCCAAGCTGGAGGTTTCGGAGCTGAGGCCGACTATCGCGGCCCTGGCCCGCGGTGGGCTCCGGGCGGCGATCCCGCAGCTGATCGCCCTCTCCCCCGAGGACCGGAGCGCGCTGGTCGACGCCGTCGCCGAGGTCGCCGACCGGTTCGTGGCCGCCCACGACCCGGAGTTCATCAACACCTACCGCTGGGCCGCCGCGCTCGCGAAAACCTACCCGGCCGACCCGGGCGTGGTGATCTCGCTGATGTGCAACCACCTCACGCTGGCCCCTGGCGAGGCGGTGTTTCTGCCCGCCGGCAACCTGCACGCCTACCTCTCCGGCGCCGGCGTCGAGGTGATGGCAAGCTCGGACAACGTGATCCGTGGCGGGCTGACGGTCAAGCACGTCGACCTCGCCGCGCTGATCGAGGTGCTCGACTTCACTGACGGCCGGGTACCGATCCTCCATCCCGTACTGGGCCCCGGTGGGCTGCGGTACCCCGTACCCGTGGACGACTTCGACCTGACCCGATGCCAGCTCGACGGCCAGGCCGGTTCCCTAGCCACTCGTGGGCCCCAGGTCCTGCTGTGCACCGAGGGCAGCGCCGTTCTGAGCTCCGGCGAGGACGAGCTCGCGGTGGAGAAGGGTGGATCGGTGTTCGTGCCGGCGGGTGCCCCGCTTCGCGCGCGTGGGCCTGCCGTCCTTTACCGGGCCACCACCGGTCTCTCCTGACCGGCTCGTGACCGGGCGATGTGCGCGCACCCGGCGCCGGGTGCGGGCACAGCTCACCGCATCGGGGGCCTTCGGTTCTGCTTCGTCCTTCCGGCGCTCTAGCCTGGAGGTTGACAACCGGGGCATCCGGCATGCCCGGACACTCGTCCTGCCAGGCACTGGGCGAGGCTGGAGGAGGCTCGCCATGGTGCTCGCACAGCCGGCAGCCGCCCGGCTCGCCCGCCGGGGCGGGCGCGGGTGAGCGCCGACATCACCGACGACGCGGCCGTCCTGGCTCCCCCCGCGGAGCCGCAGGACCGATCGCCCGTCGCCGTCCCGCCGGGACCGCGACCGGCGCGACGTCTCGCCGGCCTGGCCCGGCGGGCCCCCGAATGGCTGGTGACCGCCGGGGCGGGGGTCCTGGCGGCGCTCCTCGGCGCGATCGCCCAGTGGCGGGGCACGTTCTTCTTCTACGTCGGGGACAACCCCGAGTCGTTCATCCCGGTGTGGCACGAGGTCGGCGCCGCCCTCCGCGAGGGCCGGTGGCTGGTCTTCGACCCCACGGCCTGGACCGGGGGAAACCTGGTCGGCGAGGCCGCCTACGGGGTCTTCAACCCCGTGACCCTGGCCAACACCGTCGTCATCTCCTTCTTCGACGACCTGTCGCTGGCCGCGGCCACGGTGATGGTGGAGTTCCTGGCGATCCTCGCGATGGGCACGTTCCTGCTCGCCCGCGAGTACGGCGCCGGCCGGGTGCCCGCCGTCCTCGTCGCCGTCGCCATCCCGTTCTCCGGGTTCACGCTCTGGTACGAGGCGTCCGGCTGGCCGGCCGGCCTCATGGCCTTCACCTGGGTCACCCACTTCTGGTGGTCGGCGCGGCGGCACGCGCGCGGCCGGCTGATCCCGCTGGTGCCGTTCCTCTTCGGCTTCCTCGCCATGACCACCGGCAACCCGTACGCGGCGCTCGGCCTGGTCGTCGTGCTCGGGGCCATCGGTGTGGAACTGCTCCTGCAGCGGCGCTTCGCCCGCCTCGCCCACCTGACGGTCATGGGCGCCTGCGTCGGCCTGGTGGCGCTGCTCGTCTTCCTCCCGCTGCTCGGCACCAGCTCGGTGTCGGCGCGCCAGCAGCTGGCGAACCTCGCGAACGACACCTTCCTCGTGCCCGACCTCGGGGACCTGGCCGGCGCCAGCTCGCCGACCTATCTGCCGTCCATCACCAACTGGAACGGCGCCCTGCTGGAACAGCTCCCCTCGACCTACCTGGCCTGGTTCGTCCTGCCCCTGCTGGCGTGGCTGCGCTGGGGGGCGCTCCGCGGGCGGGCGGCGTCGCTGACCAGCCTCGGGGTCGTGGGCGGCGCCTACCTCCTGGCCACCCTCGGGCCGTCGAACCTCTGGCTGTTCCGCTGGCCGGTCCGCCTCATCGAGTACCTGTACCTCGCCGTCGCCGTGATCTTCGCGGTCGCGCTCTCCGCCGGTCTGGCGACCGACCGGGTGCGTTTCCGGGCCCTGGCCAGCGGTGTGATCGTCGTCCTGGGCGGCTACCTCGCCTGGGCCGTGCAGCCGGGGCAGTACCGCGTCCACGCCACCGGCGTGGTGGTGGTCGCCGTGCTCGTGGCGCTCGCGGTTCTGGCCGGCCACCGCCGCGGCATGGCCGCGCTGGGTGCGGTCGTCGTCGTGGGCACGGCCGGGATCCTGACGCTGCAGACCAGCGTCTTCCCGCCGATACCGGAGGGGCAGACCCCGCACTACCCGCCCTACGACCTCTCGGACATGACCGCCGGCACGGCCGGCTACGAGGGAACGGTCCTCCAGCTCGCCAGGCTGGACGGCGTCACGACCGGCCAGAAACGTGCCGGTGAGCTCCTTTTCGGCAACCTGCCCCGCGCCACGGGCGTGGAGAGCGTCGCGAGCTACAGCGGCATCGGCTTCCTGGAGTTCAACGAGCGGCTCTGCATCGACTACCGCGGCGTCACCTGCCCGGAGGCGTTCGACCGCCTCTTCGCGCCCACCGGCGAGGGCGTGCCCGTCCGGCTGATCGACGCCCTGCGCGTGTCCACGCTGGTGATCCAGCGGTCCCTGCTGCCCGAGGCCGCCCAGGACACGCCGCAGTCGGGGTGGCGGGTCCTGGACCGGACCCCGGTGCGCACCGTGTGGGTCCGGGAGCAGCCGCTCGCGGGGGAGGGGCGCGTCTCCTGGGCCTCGCCGGGCGTCGAGGTGCTCGCGGACTCGGCGTCCCCCCGCCGGGAATCGGTCCGGTACCGCGCCGACGGTCCCGGCCGGGTGGTGTTCGCCCGGCTGGCGTGGCCGGGCTACACGGCGACGGTCGACGGCCGCCCGGTGGACGTCGACGACGGCCCGGCCGGCCTGGTCACCGTGGACGTCCCCGCCGGGACCGGCACGCTGCAGCTGCGGCACACGACGCCGGGCCTGCAGCCCGGTGTCCTGGCGGCGTCGGGAGCGGCCGCGGCCGTGCTCGTCCAGTCGGGGCTGTGGCTCTGGCAGAGACGCAGGTCACAGGCACGTCGTGGCACCGTGCAAGAGGTCGTTCTCGGAGCGTAGCGACGACCGGGGGGGTCACCCGGACGGGCAGCGTCGCTCCGGTTCACCGGCGCTGTCGCGGGCTACCTTTCGAAAGAGCTGCGCCCGCCTCCGCGGGCGCCGTCGCGTGATTGGGGCCAGGCAACTCATGGTGATGTACACCTCTGAACCGGTGGTGCGCGAGCGCATCGTCTCGCCCGACCGGCCGGTGGCCGGTCGGCTGCTCGCCCAGCGGACGCTGTTCGCCGGCCCCTCGGCGGAGGCACCCGACGAGCTGTACGCGGTCGTCGTGCGGGGCGTCATGGTCCGCGAGCGGAACCGCGTGATCCTGGACGGCCACGCCGCGGTCCACACCAACACCTTCTTCGGCCGGTTCCCCGCCTCGTACTGGCAGCGCTGGACGTCGGCGACGTCGGTGGACGTCGGCGCGGTCGTCAGCGGTTCGGGCCTCCTGCGGATCATGGCCTCCGACAGCGACGGGACCCCGCGCACCATCGCGACCCACCGGGTGACCGACGCCCACTCCGAGCCGGTGGAGCTTCCGGTCGCGATCGACAAGTTCATCGACGGCGGGGCGCTCTGGCTGGAGCTGGAGACGACGACCGCCGGCATGACGGTCGAGCAGGTCCGCTGGTCGGTGGGGCGGACCCGTGCCCGTCGCGCGACGGCCGTGGTGATCTGCACCTACAACCGCGCCGACGACTGCCTGGCCACGCTGCAGACGCTGGCGTCGGATCCCGAGGTCGCCGACGAGCTCAGTGCGGTCTACGTCATCGACCAGGGCACCGACGCGGTCGAGTCCCGCGAGGCCTTCCCGGCCGTGCGCGACGCGCTCGGGGCGTCGCTGCGCTACATCCGGCAGCCGAACTTCGGGGGCGCCGGCGGCTTCACCCGGGGCATCTACGAGGCCGTCCGCAACGAGACGATCGACCGCGTCAACCTGCTGCTCATGGACGACGACATCCGGCTGGAGCCCGACACGGTCACCCGGCTCCGGGCGCTGGCCGACCGCGCCGACGAGCCGATCCTCGTCGGCGGCCAGATGCTCAACCTCCTGCACCCGGACCAGCTGCACGTCGGGGCCGAGACCACCGACCTCAGCATCCTGCGGGCGGGGCTGCCGGTGGACGACGCGCTGGCCGAGGCCGACGTCACCGAGGAGCAGCAGGAGATCCGGGTCGACGCGGCCTACAACGCGTGGTGGACCTGCCTCATCCCCTCCGAGGTCGTGCAGGCCATCGGCTACCCGCTCCCGGTGTTCTTCCAGTGGGACGACATCGAGTACGGCCTGCGCGCCCGGGGTGCCGGGTTCCCGACCGTGACCCTGCCGGGGGCGGGCGTCTGGCACGCGGACTTCACCTGGAAGAACTGGGACGACTGGTCGCGGTACTTCAGCTTCCGCAACTCGCTGATCACCAGCGCGCTGCACAGCGACTTCGACCGGCGCCGCATCGTCGACCACCTGGCCAAGCAGCTGACCGAGGCGATCGTCTCGATGCGCTACGGCCTCGCGGCGCTGATCATCCGCGCGGTCGAGGACTTCCTCCGCGGCCCGGACGTGCTGCTCGACGGGGGCGCGGAGACCTCCGCCGTCGTCCGGAAGCTGTGGGCGCAGTACCCGGAGACCGCGAACCACCCGGCCTTCGCGGTGCCCGGCGTCCCGTCGGTGGACATGCCCAAGTCGTCGGACGCGGGCACGCCGTCGATGCTGAAGGCGGTGCTGGCCAAGCGGATCATCTGGCAGCTGCTGCGCAAGTCCCGCGGCACCGCCGCCATCTCGGCAGCCGACGCCAACTGGTGGCACGTGTCGCTGTTCACGACCGCCGTCGTGACCGACCCCTCGCAGGAGGGCGTCCGCGTCCGCCGGTTCGACCGGGACACGATGCTCGACCTCACCCGCCGCGGGGGCTCGGTGCTCTGGCGGCTGATGCGCGAGGGCGAGCAGGTCCGGGGACAGTTCCGGGCCCGGCTGCCCGAGCTGACCGACCGGGACACCTGGACGAGGCTGTTCGAGAGCGAGTAGACCGGCGCCCCGCCGGGCGTACCCTGGACGACGGCACGAGCCCCGCCGAAGCCTCGGCATGCTCGCCTCCCCATCCGATCCCTGCCGCCCGTTCGAGGCCGGCCGGACACTGGAGCGACATGACCGCCAGCACTCGCACCCGCACGTTGACCGATGGCGACTTCAAGGTCGCCGACCTCTCCCTGGCCGGCTTCGGCCGGAAGGAGATCTCCCTCGCCGAGCACGAGATGCCCGGCCTGGTCTCCCTGCGCGAGGAGTACGGCGCCGAGCAGCCGCTCGCCGGGGCGCGCATCGCCGGGTCCCTGCACATGACCGTGCAGACCGCCGTCCTCATCGAGACCCTGACCGCGCTCGGCGCCGACGTCCGCTGGGTGAGCTGCAACATCTTCTCCACCCAGGACCACGCCGCCGCGGCGATCGTCGTCGGCGACGGCACGCCGGAGCAGCCCGCCGGCGTCCCGGTGTTCGCCTGGAAGGGCGAGACCCTCGAGGACTACTGGTGGTGCACCCAGCGGCTGTTCGACTTCCGCGACACCTCCGGGACGGTGATCGGGCCGAACATGCTGCTGGACGACGGCGGCGACGCCACCCTCCTGGTGCACCTCGGCACCCGCTTCGAGGCCGAGGGCGCCGTCCCGGACACCACCGACTCCGACTCCGAGGAGTACGCGGTGATCCTCGACGTGCTGCGCCGCAGCCTCGGCGAGGACCCGCAGCGCTGGACCCGCATCGGCGCGGAGATCAAGGGGGTCACCGAGGAGACGACCACCGGCGTCATGCGGCTCTACGAGCTCGCCCGCGACGGCCGCCTGCTCTTCCCGGCGATCAACGTCAACGACTCGGTGACCAAGAGCAAGTTCGACAACCTCTACGGCTGCCGGCACTCACTGATCGACGGCATCAACCGCGCGACCGACGTCATGATCGGCGGCAAGGTCGCGGTCGTCTGCGGGTACGGCGACGTCGGCAAGGGCTGCGCGGAGTCGCTCCGCGGCCAGGGCGCCCGGGTGATCGTGACCGAGATCGACCCCATCTGCGCGCTGCAGGCGGCGATGCACGGCTACGAGGTGACCACCCTCGACGAGGTCATCGGCAAGGCCGACATCATCATCACGGCCACCGGCAACAAGGACATCATCAGCGCCGAGCAGCTCGCCCGGACCAAGCACCAGGCGATCATCGGCAACATCGGGCACTTCGACAACGAGATCGACGTGGCCGGCCTGGCCCGCACGCCGGGGGTCACCCGGACGACGATCAAGCCGCAGGTCGACGAGTGGCGCTTCGAGGACGGCCACACGATCATCCTGCTGTCCGAGGGCCGGCTGCTGAACCTGGGCAACGCCACCGGGCACCCGAGCTTCGTCATGAGCGCCTCGTTCGCCAACCAGGTCCTCGCGCAGATCGAGCTGTGGAACAACCGGGCCGCCTACGAGGGCCGGACCCCGGGCGTGACCGTCCTGCCCAAGCACCTCGACGAGCACGTCGCGCGGCTCCATCTCGACGCCCTCGGCGTCAAGCTGACCGAGCTGACCAAGGTCCAGGCCGACTACATCGGCGTGTCGGTCGAGGGCCCGTTCAAGAGCGACCACTACCGCTACTGACATCCGCTTTCGGTACCGAAAGCGGCGGTGTGGCCGCACGCTTCCGGTACCGAAGGCGTGCGGTCGAGCCACCCGCCCGGGGGTCTCACCCGGGCGGGTGGGGAACCTTCGCCCCCCTTCAGCGCAGAATGGGCACCGTGCCACCCACCGCTCCCCAGAACGGGCCCAGTCGCGGCCGTGTCCTGGTCGTCGACGACGACGCCGCCCTCGCCGAGATGCTCGGCATCGTGCTGCGGCGCGAGGGGTACGAACCGGCCTTCGTCTCCGACGGCAACCGCGCCGTCGGGGTCTTCCAGCAGACCCGGCCCGACCTGGTGCTGCTGGACCTGATGCTGCCGGGCCGCAACGGCCTGCAGATCTGTCAGGACATCCGCACCCAGTCGACCGTGCCGATCGTGATGCTCACCGCCAAGGGCGACACGATCGACGTCGTCCAGGGGCTGGAGGCCGGCGCCGACGACTACGTGACGAAGCCGTTCAAGCCCGTCGAGCTGGTCGCCCGCGTGCGCGCCCAGCTGCGGCGCGGCGAGACGGGGCAGGCCGAGAACCTGGCGATCGGGGACGTGCAGATCGACGTCCCGGCCCACCAGGTCACCCGGGACGGCGTGCCGATCCCGCTGACCCCGCTGGAGTTCGACCTGCTGGTCGCGCTGGCCCGCAAGCCCCGCCAGGTGTTCACCCGTGAGCTGCTGCTCGAGCAGGTCTGGGGCTACCGGCACGCAGCCGACACCCGGCTGGTGAACGTCCACGTGCAGCGGCTGCGGGCCAAGATCGAGCAGGACCCGGAGAAGCCCGAGGTGGTGCTCACCGTGCGCGGGGTCGGCTACAAGGCCGGGCCACCGTGAGCGGACAGGCCCGTGAGCATCGCGGCGAGGAACGAGCGGGACGCGGCAGCGAACCGATGGGCACCATGAGCGGGTTCGCGGTGTTGCCTGCGACTCCGGTGACAATGGGGCTGTGACCCGGACGGATCTCCCCGCAGGGGGCGCCGGGGTCGGCTCGTCGCCGGGACCGGCGCTCGAGGGACCGGCGTCGCCGGAATCCGCCGCGCCGTCCCGCGTCGCCGCCGAGCTCCGGCGGGTCCGGCGCGGGCTGCGCCGCCGCGTCGTGCGGGGCCGCCGGTGGGCCCGGCGCACGTTCCGCCGGGTGGCCGCACGGGCCCTGCACGACTGGCGCTCCTCGCTGCAGGTGCGCATCGGCGCGATCACCATGATCGTCGCGGGCACGGTCGTCGTCATCGTCGGTCTCGTGCTGTTCAGCCAGATCCGGGACCAGCTGCTGTCGGTGAAGAGGCAGGCGGCGATCGCCCAGGCCCAGGCCGGGGCGGTCTACGCCCAGACGCAGGTCGCGGGCATCGCCACCGGCGACGCGGCCAGCGTGCGGTCGGCCCTCGACCGCACGGTGCGGGCCCTGAAGGAACGGGGCGGCGCGGCCGGCGACTTCGACGTCGTCATGGTCTACCGGACCGGCGACGAGGACCGCACGGCCCCGAGCCGCCGCTACGTCTATCCGGCCCTGCCCGCCGATCTGCGGACGGCGGTCGACTCGGGCAACCAGGTGTGGCGGTACGCCCCCGTCCCCGACGAGAACGCCGAACCGCGGCCCACCCTGCTGATCGGGGCACCCGTGCCCGGCGGCGCCGGCGGTGGCGAGCGGATCGAGCTGTACTACGCGTTCCCGCTCGACCAGGAGGAGGAGAGCCTCGCGCTCATCCGCGGGACGGTGATCATCATCGGCGTGGTGCTGACGCTCTTCGTCGTCGGCATCGGCGTGCTGGTCACCCGGCTCGTCGTCGACCCCGTCCGGCGCGCCGCGGGCACCGCCCAGCGGCTGGCGGAGGGGCAGCTCGAGCAGCGGATGGTCGTCCGCGGCGAGGACGACCTGGCCCGCCTCGCGACGAGCTTCAACGCGATGGCCGACAGCCTGCAGCGTCAGATCACCCAGCTCGAGGGGCTCTCCCAGCTCCAGCAGCGGTTCACCTCCGACGTCTCCCACGAGCTGCGGACGCCGCTGACGACGGTGCAGATGGCCGCCGACGTGCTGCACGAGGCGCGCGGTGACTTCGCGCCGCACGTGGCCCGCTCGGCCGAGCTGCTCAGCGCGGAGCTGGATCGCTTCGAGGGGCTGCTGACCGACCTGCTGGAGATCAGCCGGTACGACGCCGGGGCGGCGGTCCTGGACTCGGAGCCGACGGACCTCGGCGCGCTGGTCGCCCGCGTGGTCGCCGGCATGTACGGCCTGGCGGAGCGGCACGACACCGAGCTGGTGGTGGAGCGGCCCGACGAGGAGGTCATCGCCGAGGTCGACGCGCGCCGGGTGGAGCGGATCCTGCGCAACCTCATCGGCAACGCCATCGAGCACGGGGCCGGACGGCCGGTGGAGATCACGCTCGCGGCCAACCCCACCGCGGCCGCCATCACGGTGCGCGACCTCGGCGTGGGTCTGAGCTCGGCCGAGGCCCAGCACGTCTTCGACCGGTTCTGGCGGGCCGATCCCTCGCGGGTCCGGACGGTGGGAGGGAGCGGCCTGGGGCTCTCGATCAGCCTCGAGGACGCCCGGCTGCACGGCGGCTGGCTGCAGGTCTGGGGCCAGCCAGGCTCCGGTGCCCAGTTCCGGCTCACGCTGCCGCTGACCGCGGGCGCCGACCTGACCAGCTCGCCCCTGCCGCTGCGCCCCGCCGTCCTCCGCCGGCCCGGGAGCCGGTCGTGACGCGCTCGCCCGCGGTGGCCGCCGCACTCGCGCTGCTGCTCGCCCTGCCGGCCTGCTCCACGGTGCCGAGCAACTCCCCGACGGTGCAGATCACCCAGGCGCCGGCCCGCCCGGTCGACGAGATCGGCATCGAGCCGGCCGCGCCGGAGCCCGGGGCGACTCCCGAGGACGTCGTGCGGGGTTTCATCGACGCCGCGGCCAGCACCCGGCAGGGGCACCCGGTGGCGCGGGACCACCTCGCGACGGAGCCGGCGGGCACGTGGTCGGACGAGGCCGGGATGACGGTGATCAGCCCCGACTACGCCACCGTCACCACCGAGGCCGGCTCGGTGGCCGTGTCGGCCAGCCTCGTGGGCACGGTCGACGAACGGGGGGTGTTCGCCGTCGGCGGGGAGACCCGGTTCACCCGGGAATTCACCCTCGAGCAGGTCGAGGGCGAGTGGCGGATCACCAACCCCCCGGACGGCCTGATCATGGCCGAACCCGACTTCGAGCGGCTCTACGACGAGCGGGCGGCCTACTTCCTCGACCCGACCGGTCAGCGCGTCGTCCCCGACCCGCGCCACCTCATCCGTGGGGCGGCGCAGCCGACGACGCTGGTGCAGCGCGTCCTGGAGGGGCCGTCGGCCGCGCTGGCCCCCGGGGTCCGCAACCCGCTCGCCGGGGTCCAGCTGCGTTCCGCCGTCACGGTCCGCGGGCAGGAGGCGATCGTCGACCTGAGAGCCCTCGCCACGGATCCGGCGCCCATGCTGGCGCAGATCTGCGCACAGCTGGTCTGGACGCTGACCCAGCTGCAACCGATCCGCAGCGTGGTCGTGCGGGTCGATGGCGAGGAGGTCGACCTGGACGGGGTGCCGGCGCAGCAGACGGTCGACGACTGGGCGTCCCTCGACCCGGACGCCGTGCCGGTCGACGGGGTGGGCCACTACGTGAGCGGCGGGGCGCTGCGCACGGTGACCGCCGGTGAGCCCGTCCCCGGCCCCGCGGGGACAGGCGCGTACGCCCTGACCGGCGCCGCGGTCGCCGCAGACACCCGCACGGGCGAGCTCTCCTTCCTCGTGGGCCTGCGGGCGGATGCCGGTGGGGCCACCCTGGTCGCCGGCCCCTACGGGGGCGACCTCGCCCCCGTCCTCAACGGGGCCACGCTGAGCGTGCCGAGCGTCGCCGCGACCCGGGAAGAGGCGTGGGTGGTGCGCGACGGGACCTCCGTCGTGCGGGTCCCGGCCGGTGCGCCGCCGCAGCCGGTCAGCGCCCCGACGCTGCCCGGCCTCGGCCTGGCGACGTCGCTCCGGCTCTCGCCCGACGGTGTCCGCGCCGCGGTCGTGGTGGAGGGCCCCGAAGGGCCGGCCCTCTACGTCGGGACCGTCGTCCGCGACGACGACGGCAGCGTGGCGCTGCGCGACCTCCGCGACATCGCTCCGTCGCTGTCCCAGGTCGCCGATGCGGCGTGGCGGGACAGCGACACGCTGCTCGTCCTGGCCGGGGACGCGGGGGAGGAGCGGACCGTCCCCTACGCGGTCGGAGTGGACGGCTGGGGGCTGGTCGACGTGCCGACCGCCGGACTGCCGAGCCAGGCGACCACGATCGGTGCGGCGCCCACGCGGCAGCCGCTGGTCAACGCCGGCGGCACCATCTGGCAGCTCACCGGCGGCACCTGGGCCACCCTGGTGCGCGGCCAGGAACCGCTCCCGGGGACGGCGCCCTTCTACCCGCTCTGAGGCGCTGCCCGTCCCGAGTCGGCGCGGCCGTCCACAGATGCCGGCCGACCTGCCGCCCGGACGCTCCGCCGGGACAGGCTGGGGGCGTGGGCGCGTCGGGAATGGCCGCGCTGGCCGACCTGGTGCTGCCCCGGACCTGCGCCGGCTGTGCCCTCCCCGGGCGGGTGCTGTGCGGCCGGTGCGCATCGCTGCTGGCGCGGCCACGGCTGGCCACGCCGCGGCGGGTCCCCTGGGGGTTTCCGCCGACCGTCGCCGCCGGCGCCTACCGGGGCCCGGTGCGGCCCGCGATCCTCGCCTTCAAGGAGCGGGGCCGGGCGGAGCTGGCCCGACCGCTGGGGACGGCGCTGGCACTGTCCGTCGTCGCCGTGAGCCGCGGGGTCCCGGAGCGGGACGGGCGGCTTGTGCTGGTCCCGGTGCCGAGTTCCCGCGCCGCGCTGCGCATCCGCGGCCGGGACCACGTCCGGGAGCTGACCCGGTCTGCGGTCGCGGAACTGCGGGCCGCCGGACTGCCCGTGGCGGAGGCCCGGCTGCTGCGCCGCCGCGGGCGGGTCCAGGACTCCGCGGCGCTGTCGGCGGCGCAGCGGCGCGCCAACCTGGCGGGCACGTTCGAGCTCGATCCGCGGTGCCGGCGGCTCTCCGCCGGGGCGCTGCTGATCCTGGTCGACGACGTCGTGACCAGCGGCGCCACGCTCACCGAGGCGGCGGCAGTCCTCACCGGCGCGGCCGGGCCGGACGCCCCGCCGGTGCTCGCGGCGGTGGTCGCGGCGACCCCGCGGCTGCCCGGGTGACGTGTTCGGTGTGCGACCTGGGCGTTGTCCCGGCCGGCCGTCGGCACCCTCTCGATCGACTGTCGGGAGCGGGGCAGAGCGACTAGCGTCGAAGCGACTACACCCGTCCACCGGGAGGTCAGATGGAGATCGTGGTCCGTGGTCGCAACGTCGAGGTTCCGGAGCACTACCGCCAGCACGTGGAAGACAAGGTCGGCCAGCTCGAGCGGTTCGACGCCAAGCTCTCGCGCATCGACGTAGAGCTGTTCCACGAGAAGAATCCCCGCCAGTCCGCCCACTGCCAGCGCGTGGAGATCACGTTGCGCGGCAAGGGTCCCGTCGTCCGTGCCGAAGCGGCCGGGCCCGACTTCTACGCGGCGCTCGACCTGGCCTGCGCCAAGCTCGACAACCGGCTGCGGCGTGCCGCCGATCGACGGCGGGTGCACCACGGACGACGCACCCCCGCCAGTGTCCGGATGACCGACAACACCGCCGCCGATCTCGGCGAGGGCGCCCTCGACCGGGACCGTCAGCTCGCCGAGGGTCCCCATGTCACCGATCTCGACGAGCACCTGCCCGGCCGGGTGGTGCGGGAGAAGCACCACCCCGCCACGCCCATGACCGTGGACCAGGCGCTGCACGAGATGGAGCTCGTCGGCCACGACTTCTTCCTGTTCCAGTGCGCCGACACCGATCAGCCGACGGTCGTCTACCGCCGGCACGCCTACGACTACGGCCTCATCCGCCTGACCGAGGTACCGCAGAACGGCGCCGGGCCCGCCCATGTCGGGCAGGGCGCACCGCGGGTTGCCGCGACGACCGCCTGAGTCCGGTCGGGAGGGCGCGGCAGCCCGCGCCCTCCCGACCCGTCAGGCGCTGCCCAGGATGCGGTCGACCGCGATCTCGAGGACCACGCGGGCCGGGTTCTCGCGCGGCTGCCGGTACCGGACGGCGTAGCGCGCCACGGCGTCGGCGACCGATGCCGGGTCGTCGCGCACCACCGCCGTCCCCTCGAGGGTGACCCACCGCCGGCCGTCGACCTGGCAGACCGCGACCCGGCCGTGCCCGCCGCGGACGTGCCGCGCCTTCACGGAGCCCCCGGACGTGATCACCCGGGCGGTGCGCGTGGGGGCGTCGTAGGTGACGCCCACCGGGACGACGTGCGGACTGCCGTCGGCGCGCAGCGTGGTGAGTGTCGCCAGGTGCCGCTCGGCGAAGAAGGCGAGCAGTCCGGGGCCGGGCGCGTCGAGGGCGGAGTCCACCGGCCGAGGGTAGGTCGCGTCCCGTGCGGAACACCTGCCCCACCCCACCCCCCAACGGGCCGAGGGTGCTGGCGGCGCCGCCTACGCTGGTGGTGTGGTGTTCCAGAGACTGCTCCGTGCCGGTGAGGGAAAGATCGTCCGACGGCTGGCCAAGATCGCCGATGCCGTCGAGGGGCTCGCCGACGACGTGAGCCCGCTGACCGACGCGGAGCTGCGGGCCAAGACCGACGAGTTCAAGGCGCGCTATGCCGACGGGCAGTCCCTCGACCTGCTGCTGCCCGAGGCGTTCGCCGTCGTCCGCGAGGCGGCGACCCGCACGCTGGGCCAGCGGCACTACCGCGTGCAGCTCATGGGCGGCGCCGCGCTGCACCTGGGCAACATCGCCGAGATGCGCACCGGTGAGGGCAAGACGCTGGTCGGCACGCTGCCGGCCTACCTGAACGGGCTGTCCGGTGACGGCGTGCACGTGGTCACCGTCAACGACTACCTGGCCAAGCGCGACGCCGAGTGGATGGGCCGGGTCCACCGCTTCCTCGGCCTGAGCGTGGGCACGATCCTGTCCGGCGAGGCGCCCGCGCACCGCCGCGAGCAGTACGCCTGCGACATCACCTACGGCACGAACAACGAGTTCGGCTTCGACTACCTGCGCGACAACATGGCGTGGAGCAAGGCCGACCTGGTGCAGCGCGGCCACCACTTCGCGATCGTCGACGAGGTCGACTCGATCCTCATCGACGAGGCGCGCACGCCGCTGATCATCAGCGGCCCGGCCGAGACCAGCGCCAAGTGGTACGGCGAGTTCGCCCGGCTCATGCCGCTGATGAAGAAGGACGTCCACTACGAGGTGGAGGAGGCCAAGCGCACGGTCGCCGTCACCGAGGAGGGCGTCGAGTTCGTCGAGGACCAGCTCGGCATCGAGAACCTCTACGAGGCGGCCAACACGCCGCTCATCGGCTACCTGAACAACGCGCTCAAGGCCAAGGAGCTGTTCCACCGCGACCAGCAGTACATCGTCAGCAACGGCGAGGTGCTCATCGTCGACGAGTTCACCGGCCGCGTGCTGGCCGGGCGTCGCTACAACGAGGGCATGCACCAGGCCATCGAGGCCAAGGAGAAGGTGAAGATCAAGGACGAGAACCAGACGCTCGCCACGATCACCCTCCAGAACTACTTCCGGCTCTACGAGAAGCTCTCCGGGATGACCGGCACGGCCCAGACCGAGGCCGCCGAGCTGCACCAGACCTACAAGCTGGGCGTCGTCCCCATCCCGACGAACCGGCCGATGGTGCGCGAGGACCGCTCCGACGTCATCTACAAGACGGAGAAGGCCAAGTTCGAGGCCGTCGTCGAGGACATCGCGGAGCGCAACGAGGCCGGCCAGCCGGTGCTGGTCGGCACCGCGAGCGTGGAGAAATCCGAGGTCCTGTCGAAGTTCCTCCTCCAGCGCGGGATCCCGCACGAGGTGCTCAACGCGAAAAACCACGCGCGCGAGGCGCAGATCGTGGCGTCCGCCGGGCAGCTCAGCGCGGTCACCGTGGCCACCAACATGGCCGGCCGTGGCACCGACATCCAGCTCGGCGGCAACCCGGAGTTCATCGCCGACGAGGCGCTGCGGGCCCGCGGCCTCTCGCCGTCGGAGACGCCGGAGGAGTACGAGGCCGCCTGGGACGACGCCCTCGCCGCGGCCAAGAACCAGGTGAAGGCCGAGCACGAGCAGGTCATCGAGACCGGCGGCCTCTACGTGCTGGGCACCGAGCGGCACGAGAGCCGGCGGATCGACAACCAGCTGCGCGGCCGGTCGGGCCGCCAGGGCGACCCGGGGGAGTCCCGGTTCTACCTGTCGCTGGGCGACGACCTGATGCGCCGGTTCAACGGGCCGATGCTCGAGTCGATGATGACGACGTTGCGGGTGCCCGACGACCAGCCGATCGAGTCGAAGATGGTCACCCGCGCGATCCTGTCGGCGCAGACGCAGGTCGAGCAGCAGAACCACGAGGTCCGCAAGGACGTCCTCAAGTACGACGAGGTGCTCAACCGCCAGCGCACCGTCATCTACGACGAGCGGCGCAAGGTGCTCGAGGGCGCCGACCTGCACGAGCAGGTGCGCACGATGGTCGACGACGTCATCGGCGCCTACGTCGACGGCGCCACCGAGACCGGCTACGCCGAGGACTGGGACCTCGAGCAGCTGTGGACCGGCCTCAAGGCGCTCTACCCCGTGGGCCTGGACCGGCAGGAGCTGCTGGACCGCACCTCCGACGGCGAGCAGTCGTCCCTCGCCCCCGAGGTGCTCAAGCGGGAGCTCCTGGACGACGTGCACCGCGCCTACGAGGAGCGCGAGGCCAAGCTCGGCTCCGAGGTCATGCGCGAGCTGGAGCGGCGGGTGCTGCTGTCGGTGCTCGACCGCAAGTGGCGCGAGCACCTCTACGAGATGGACTACCTCCGGGCCGGCATCCACCTGCGCGCGATGGCCAACCGCGACCCCGTCGTGGAGTACCAGCGCGAGGGCTACGACATGTTCATGGCGATGCTCGACGGCATCAAGGAGGAGTCCGTCGGCTTCCTGTTCAACCTCGAGGTGAAGACCAAGGAGGAGCAGGAGGCCGAGGCGAAGGCCAAGCAGGACGAGGCGGAGGCGGCCGCGCTCGCCGCCGCACAGGAGGGCACCGCCCGCGTGCTCGCCCGCCAGGCGGCGGCCGCGGCGGCCGCGGCGGGGAACGGGAGCGCGACGACCGCGGCCGCCCCCTCCGCCCGTCGGTCGGGCGGCCCGAAGGCGGCCGCGCCGAAGGCGGCTGCGCCGGTGGCAGCCACGGCGCCGGCGGTCGTGGAGCGGACGCCGACGGGCACCGGCCCGGAGCTGGCGGTCAAGGGGCTCGACGAGCCGCGCCGCGCGCCGGAGCAGCTGCAGTACTCGGCGCCGACCCTGGACGGGTCGGCGAAGGAGTCCGGCTCGGCCAAGGCCGCGAAGACGGCGACCGTGTCGGGGACCAAGGAGCCGGCGCGGAACGCCCCGTGCCCGTGCGGGTCCGGCAAGAAGTACAAGTTCTGCCACGGAGCCGCCGCACGCTGAGCCGGCGTCCACCGCGCCCCCGCCGATCGGGATCGGTGGGGGCGCGGTCGTCCCGTCAGCCGATCTGCAGGGCCGTGCAGCGCCAGCGGCCGTCGATGCCCTCGAGCCGGGCCGCGACCGCATGGGCCCGGCCCGCGCGCCGGGCGACCGCACTGACCTCGGCGACGCCGTCCACCGGCTCGCACACGTGCACCGGTCCGACGATCAGGGGCGCCGTCCCCTCGGTGCACCAGCGCGGCCGCCGTCCGCCGGAGAGCGCGGCGAACACGCCGACCGACGTCATCGGCTGCAGCTGGGGAAGGGGACGCCGTCCGGCCAGCGCCTCCAGCGTGAGCGTGATCAGGCGGCGGCCGGCGTCCCGGGCGTCGGGCAGCTCGGCCCGCCGGGACCAGGTCGGCCCGAAGTCGTCGCGGAAAGCGGCCGGCCCGATCAGCGGGCGCGGGCCCGGCCGGTAGCGGGGCCGCGGAGCGGGCGCACCGGGGAGCAGCAGGCGGACCGGCTGCCGGACGTCCTCGAGCGGCGGTTGCGGCGTCGGCACCACGACCAGCCGGAGCGGCGGTCGCTGCGGCTGCGGGGCTCGGGTCGCGGCGGGAACGGTGGCGCGGGTTGCGGTCATCGGGGGCTCCCAGGTCGAGGGGTCGGTTCGGTGTGCGGGGCGGCTCACGACGGGTCCGGTGGGGAGAGCACCTGACCCGGCAGCAGCAGGTCGGGGTCCGGGCCGATGACGTCGGCGTTGGCCTGCCACCAGGCCCGGGTCGCGGCGGCGACCTCGCCGGCCGTCGGCGTCCGGCCCTGCTCCGCGAGCAGCCGGTCGCTGGCGATGTGCCACAGGCACTCCCCGCGGACGACGACGTGCGCGTCCGTGGCCGAGGCGGCGCCCGGCCAGTCCGGAGCCGGGCCCGCCCCGGCCATGGCGACGGCAGCGGGCCAGTCGGGCGCCGTACCGACGCTCGACGGCGGCGTCTCCGGGACCGCGGCCGAGGCCGGGGAGGGGGCCGCCAGCGCCGCGGTGCCGAACAGGGGGCCGGCGACACCGAGTCCCAGGCCGAGGGCGAGGGCGGCGCTCCGGCGGGCGCCTGCCGGGAGGACGACGCGGAGTGCTCCGTGGGCGGCGCCGCCGACTATTCCGGGCAGCGCGGCAGCGGCGGTGAGGGCGAGTCCCAGCGCGCCCCAGGCCCACACCGCCCACGCCAGCAGGCCCGCCGCGGAGAGGACCAGCGCGTCCGGCCCGGCGGTGTCCGCGGTGCGCTGGGCGGCTGCGAGCGTGGCGGCCATCGCGGGAATCCCCGGCGTCAGTGACGCGAGGGCGCAGGCGATCAGCGCCATCGCCGTCGCCGTGCCGATGAGTCGACGAATCGACATGTCACCCTCCGGGTCGTTGGTGGATGCACACTAAAGCAACCAAATACATGCAAACGCAAGTATTGGTATGGATCTAGGCTTGCGGCGACGGAGGTGGCACATGCGGTGGCAGCAGCTGTTCGCCGATCTGCAGGCGCAGTTCGACGAGGAGGAGGCGGCGGCCGAGCGCAGTGAGTCGGCGTCCCGAGCGCGTGCGGAGATGGGCGCCGTCCGGCTGTCCCAGCGGCTGCTGGGCTCCCTGGGGGCAGCCGTCTCGGTCACCTGCCGGGGGGCGGGGCAGGTGGGCGGGGTGCTGGTCGACGTGGGCTCGGACTGGCTGCTGCTGGAGGACGACCGCGGCCGGCAGAACCTGGTGGCGACGGCGGCCGTCCGGGCGGTGGCCGGACTGGGCAGACGGGCGGCGCCGCCGGAGCGGCCCGGCGCGGTGCGTGGGCTGCTGGACCTGCGCCGGGCGCTGCGCGCCCTGGCGCGCGACCGCGCCGCCGTCCAGGTCGTCCTCGACGACGGTGCCGTGCTGACCGGGACCCTGGACCGGGTGGGCGCGGACTACGTGGAGCTCGCGGAGCACCCGGCCGACCAGCCGAGACGGGCGGAGGCGGTGCAGGGGGTGCGGGTGATCGTGCTCGCCGCGGTCGCCGTCGTCCGGACGGGGCTGCCCGGATTCGGCTGATCAGGCCCGGGCGGTCGGGCTTCCTGCGGTCGTGTCGGCCTCGGCCGGTGCCGCGGCGGGCTCGTCGGGGACGGCGCCGGCCCGGGCCTCGGCGTACTTCTGCTCGATGAACCGCTCGAGCTCGTCGGTCTCGACGCGCCACTGGCCGCGGCCGCCGATCTGGATCGCGATCAGCTCCCTGCGCCGCACCAGTGCGTACGCCTGGGACCAGGAGACATTCAGGATCTCGGCGACGTCGTCGAGGGTCAGGAAGCGGGGCGTGGGCATCGGTCCTCCGTCCGGTCGAGGCCAGTGTGTCAGCACCATCGGTGGAACGTGGCCACTGTCCACACCCGAACGTGTGGACGCCGAGTGCGCGCGAACGCATCCATGACGCATCATCTGCACCCGAACGCCGTCAAGTCGCGGTCCGGGCCTGCAATCGCCCGGACACCGACGTTCGCCTGCCCGCGAAGGAGAACCTGCCGTGACCGCCGTCCGCTCCGCGGGCACCCCGACGGTCCCGCCGGAGGTGCTGCCCGGTCCGACGCCGCGACGGGTCCGCCCGCCCCGGTGGCTGGATCTGCGACTCGTGCTCGGCGTGCTCCTCGTGCTCGGCTCGGTCCTGCTCGGGGCGCGGATCGTCAGCGCCGCTGACGCGACCGTGCCCGTGTGGGCGGCGGCCGCCGACCTGGCGCCCGGCACCGAGCTGACCGTCGACGACCTGGTCGCCGTCGACGTGCGGCTCGACGCCACTGCCCTCTATCTCTCCACCGGCACCCGACCGGAGGGCCGGGTGCTGGCCCGGGCCGTGCGGGCCGGCGAGCTGCTGCCGCGCTCGGTCCTGGAGGAGCCGGCCGAGCAGGTCCAGTTGGCGCTGCCCGTGCAGGCGGGCTACGTGCCGCCGGGGCTGGGCCGCGGGCAGCTGGTGGACGTGTACGCGGTGGCCGACCCGGTGATCGGGGCCACCCCGGTTGCCGACGGTGGCGTGACCCTCGTCGTCGGGCGCGCACCCGTGCAGGCGATCTCCGGCCGGTCCGACGGGGTGCTCTCGACGCCGACCTCCGCCGTGCAGGTGGTGGTCGCCGTGCCCGCAGGCCGGGCCGCCGACGTCCTGACCGCCATCGGGGGCCGGCCGCTGGTCGTCGTCGTGCACGACTCGGTGGACACGGGCTCGGGGAGCGAGGGGGTGGACGTTCCGGAGCGCGCCGCCGCCACGTCGGCGCCGGCGGGTCCGACCGGCTGATGGCGCTCAACGTCTTCACCGCCGTCACCGGCGCCGCCTGGGAGTCCGAGCTCGTCGGCGCCCTGGACCGGGCCGACCACGGGGTCACCGTCGTCCGCCGGTGCGTCGACGTCTCCGAGCTCCTCGCCGCCGCGGCCACGGGCACGGGGCAGGCAGCCCTGCTCTCTGCCGAGCTGCGCCGTCTCGACGGCGACGCGATCGCCCGGCTGGATGCCGCCGGGGTGGCCGTCGTCGGCCTCGTCGAGCCGGGTGACGAGCGGGCAGCCGAGCGGTTGCGGCAGCTGGGGGTGCGGCGCGTGCTCCCGGCCGACGCCGAACCGGAGGCGATCGCGCAGGCTCTCCGGGAGGCGGTGGCGGGCTCGTCGCCGTCCGGCCGGGACGTGGCCGACCCCCGCGCCGCCCTCCCGGCGCTCGGCGTTCCCGAGGCGCCCGAGGAGCGGCCCGCGGGGCCGGGCAGCGTCGTGGCGGTGTGGGGGCCGACGGGCGCCCCCGGGCGGACGACCGTCGCCGTCGGGCTCGCGGACGAGGCGGCCCGGCTGGGCATCTCCACGCTCCTGGTGGACGCCGACGTCTACGGGGGTGTCGTCGCGCAGGTGCTCGGCCTGCTCGACGAGTCGCCGGGCCTGGCGGGAGCGGCGCGCCTCGCCGGTGCGGGGACCCTGGACAGCGCCGCCGTCGTGCGGCTGGCGTGGGCGGTGCGGCCCCGGCTGCGGGTGCTGACCGGTCTGGCGCGGGCGGACCGCTGGCCGGAGCTGCGGCCGCGCGCCGTGGCGACGGTGCTCGAGGAGGCGCGGCGGCTGGCCCGCTGCACCGTCGTCGACTGCTCCTTCAGCCTGGAGGACGACGAGGAGCTGTCCTTCGACACCGCGGCGCCGCGGCGGAACGGTGCCACCCTGGCGGTGCTCGAGGCCGCGGACACCGTGCTGTGCGTGACCGGCGCGGACCCCGTGGCACTGCAGCGCAGCGTGCGGGCGCTCGACGAGTTGCGGGAGGTGCTGCCCGAGGTTGACCCCGTGGTGGTGGTCAACCAGGTGCGGCGAGGGCCGGTCCCGGGGGACGCGCGGCAGGAGATCGCGGCGGCGCTCGAGCGCTTCGCCGGCCGCGAGGTCCGCTTCTTCCTCCCGGCCGACCGCGGCGCCACCGATGCCGCGCTGGCCTCGGGGCGCACGCTGGCCGAGGTGGCGCCCGGCTCACCGCTGCGCGTGGCGCTCCGGTCGCTGGCCGCGGCGGTGGTGGGGGTTCCCGAGCCCGCGGGCAGGCGACGCGGCCTCGGGCGGATCCGCGGGGCCGGCTGACCGTCGGGAACGGCGGCCGGACGGCCGCCCGGTGCCCACGTAGCGTGGGCCACCACCCGGGAGGAGATCGATGGTCGAGCGGCTAAGCAGACTGGACGCCTCATTCCTGTACCTGGAGGAACCCGGCACCCCCATGCACGTGGGCGGGGTGCTGATCCTCGAGGCGCCCGCGGGCGGGCTGGAGCCGCTGGCCGCACTCGTGGAGGCGCGACTGTCGCTGGTGCCGCGCTACCGGCAGCGCGTGGCCGAGGTGCCGGGGCACTTGGCGAGCCCGGTGTGGGTCGACGACCCGGAGTTCGACATCGCCTACCACCTCCGCAGGTCCGGTCTGCCGCGTCCGGGTACGGAGGCGCAGCTGCTGGACCTCGTCTCCCGGCTGACCTCGCGGCCCCTGGACCGCAACCGGCCGCTGTGGGAGGCATACCTGGTGGAGGGCCTGCCGGGCGGCCGCGTGGCCGTGGTGACCAAGACCCACCCCGCTCTGGTCGACGGGCTGAGCGCGATCGACATCGGCCAGGTGCTGCTCGACATCTCACCCGACGCCCCGGCGCCGGCTCCGGTCGCGTGGACGCCGAGGCGGCCCCCGTCGGGCGTCGAGCTGGTGTGGGAGGCGATCGACGAGTACGTGCGCCGGCCGTCGTCCGCGGTCGAGACGGTCCGGGAGGCGGTGACCGACGTCCGCTCCACCGCCGCCCGCGTCACGGGGATCGCCGGTGGGCTGCTGCGGACGGCGCGCAAGGCGGTGCTCCCGGTGCAGCACAGCCCGCTCAACGCCCCGATCGGGCGTTCCCGGCGGGTGGCCGTGGCGCGGGTCCAGCTGGAGGACGTGAAGCGGATCCGGAAGGCGCATGGCGGGACGGTCAACGACGTCCTGCTGAACGTGCTCACGGGTGCGCTGCGCGAGTGGTTGCTCTCCCGGGGGGAGCCGGTGGTCGCCGGCACGTCGGTGCGCGCGCTGGTGCCGATCTCCATGCAGGACGAGGACACCGTCCAGGGGAACCGGGTCTCCTCCTACCTGGTGGACCTGCCGGTCGGTGAGTCCAATCCCCGGGTGCGCCTGACCCGGCTGAGCTATGCCATGCGCGGCACGGCGCAGCACGGCCGGTCCATGGGCGCGGACAGCCTGATCGCACTCACCGGGTTCGCACCGCCGACCCTGCACGCCCTCGGCGCCCGTGCGGCGCGCGGGCTGTCGCGTCGGCTGTTCAACCTGGTCGTGACCAACGTGCCCGGCCCTCAGGTGCCCCTCTACGCCGCGGGCAGCCAGATGCTCGAGGTGTTCCCGGTCGTGCCGCTGGCCAGCGGACAGGGCCTGTCGATCGGGATGACCAGCTACAACGGCCGGGTGTTCTTCGGGCTCAACGCCGACCTGGACAGCGTCGGTGACGTGGACATCCTCCCCGACCTGATCGAGCAGGAGGTCAGCGAGCTGGTGGAGTCGCTGGACTGAGCCCGCGGGATACCGTCGCCCTTCCACGAAGAGAGGGAGTTCCCGCGTGCGCGTGTACCTGCCGGCGACGACGACCGTGCTCCGGACGCTCGTGGACGAGGGCCGCCTGACCGGCCCACTGACGGGGTTCGCCGTCACGCCTGCGCTGCGGGAGTTCTACGCGCTCAGCGAGGCCGAGGCCGACACGGAGGAGCTGGAGTACGCCGCGCTCCTGGCGGCCGCCCGGGCGAGCCTGCGGCTGCTGGACGTCGATCCCTTCGCTGCCCGCCGGCGGGTGGTGCTGGCCGCCGACGTGGCCGACGACTCGGTCGCGCCGATCGACGATCCGGACACGGACCGCGGCGCGGTGCGGGTGGCGGGCGACGTCGAGCTCCGGAAGGTGGCGAGCGCGCACCTCGACGGCGCGGACGCCGAGGCCGACGTGCAGGCTGCGGTCGCCGTGGTGCTGGAGGCGGACCTCGGCAGCGACGACGCGCAGTTCGTCGTCGACCAGGCCGAAGGCCACGAGCTGGCCTGGTACGCGAACCAGGAGATCGGTCCCGCACTCGAGCTGCTCTGACCCTCACCGCGAACCCACCGCCACGGGAACCGGTGCCCGGCGACGCGCCACCTGGACGCGCTCCATGCCCACGCCGGTGACCAGCCAGCCGGAGCCTGGCCGCACGGGCAGGGGCGTCCGGGGCAGCCGGATGGCCAGGAGCTCGGCGTCGCCGGGGCCCGGGCAGAGCAGCAGTCCGCTACGGCCGCGGCGCAGGCTCGCGATCGGTCCCTGGTAGTGGCCGGACAAGTGGCCCGGCGCGGCGGCCGCCAGCAGCGCGATCCCGCCGCGCGAACCCAGCGCCGGGAGCCGGCCGAGCGCGGGGAACTCGGCCGGTGTCCCCACGTCGTCGGCGACCACGACGCCCGGGCGGCCGTCCAGCTCCGCGACCCAGGCGGCCATCCCGGTCCCGTCGCCCGGGTCCAGCCAGACGAGGTCGGCCTCCACGGGTGTTCCCGCGGGCGCCGCTCCCAGGCGCAGCACCGCCACCCCCACGGCCTGGAGGTGCGCGCTGAACGCGTCGAGCGCGGTGGAGCGGCCGCTGCCCGGTGGGCCCGTGACGAGGAGCCCGCCGGTCCGCAGGAGGTCCACCTCCAGCACGTCGCCCGTGTCGCCTCCCGGGCCGATCGGCAGCGGGAGCGACCCGGCGGTGCCCGGCGCCGGCAGGACCCCGGACCGGAGGTCGTGCGGAACGTCGAGCAGCGGGTCGGACGGGAGGTCGGCGATGCGCAGGGGGAGGGGGAACCACTGGTCGGCGGCCCGGGGTTCCGGCGGACGCGGGAGGGCGAGCTGGCACTCCAGCGCCTCCTCTCCGAGCAGCGCCCGGCCCGGAGGCCGGTGGCCCGGTACGGCCCGGGCGGGCACGCCGGCGACTGCGTAGTCGGCGCGGTCGGGCAGCGGCAGGACGAGGCGCCGGCCGGCGACGGCGGCGAGCCGTCCGCCCGGCACCGCCCGGTCGGCCGTGAGGATGCAGGTCAGGCCCACGGCGGCGCCGTCGCGCGCGAGCCGGAGGAGGTGCGCCGAACCGCGGCCGGGGTCCGCGTCGTCCAGGACCGTGCAGATCGACTCCGCCCCGTCGACGAGGAGCAGGATCAGCGGCCAGCCGGCGCCGGGTGTCGCTGCGGCGCGGCGGGCAGCCACCTCCTGGGCGAGGCGGTCGACCAGTCGGACGGCCCGGAGGACGTCCTCGCCGCCGACGGTGGTGCCGGTGTGCGGCAGGGCGGCCGCCTCGGTCCCGAGCGCGCCCGCGCCGGCTTCGAGCACGTGCACGTGGAGGTCCGCCGGTCCCAGCCGGCGCACGCTCTCACTCAGCACGCTGCGCAGCAGGGTGGTCCGGCCGCTGCGGGGGCCGCCCACCGCCAGCCACGTGCCGCCGTCGGCGAGGTCGAGCTCGAGTGGCTCCTGGGTCTGGCCGTCCGGTCGGTCGACCAGGCCGATCCGCAGGCGGGTGCTCCTCCGCGCACCGCGAGGACTCGCGTCGTCCACGTCCGAGGCGCCGGGGTTCCGGTCGGCCGGTCCGTCCAGGCTCTCGGCCGGGATGCGCTCGGCCAACGGGGGCCGCCACGGCCGGTGCGGCGTCGGCACGCCGTCGGTCCCGGTCCGTCGGGCCACCGCCCGGCACAGGAGCGCCAGGTCCGTCTCCTGCCCCGAGGCGGCCGGATCGGGCGGCGCCTCGGCACGGTACGGCCAGGCCCACCGCCGGATCTCCGGGCCCGGGCCCGGGTCGGGGACGCGGGAGGCGGAGGACGCCACCCGGGCGACCTGCAGCGCGACGGGGGCACCGCTGCCGACCCGGAGGTAGGCGCGACCGGGCAGATCGACGGGCAGGTGTGCGGCGTCCGTCGTGCCCAGCACGTCGCGCGAGTCGGTCTCGTCCGTGGTCCGCAGGCAGATGCGCAGGGTGCAGTTGGCGCGGATCTCGGGTGAGACCACTCCGCCCGGCCGCTGCGTCGCCAGCACGAGGTGCACCCCCAGCGAGCGCCCCCGCTGGGCAATGGACACCAGCCCCGGGACGAACGACGGCAGTTCGTCGGCCAGGGTGGCGAACTCGTCGACCACGATGACCAGCCGAGCGAGGTCGACCTCGTCCGGGAGGGCCGCGATGTCCGAGACCTGGTGGGTCGCGAGGATCGCCTCCCGGCGGGTCAGCTCGGCGCCGAGGGACCGCAGGGCGCGGGCGGTCGTCTGGCCGTCGAGGTCCGTCACCAGCCCGACGGTGTGGGGCAGCGCGGCTGCCTCGGCGAAGGCCGCGCCACCCTTGTAGTCGACGAGCAGGAACGAGCACCGGTCGGGGGGATGGTTCAGCGCGAGCCCGGCGATCAGGGTCTGCAGCAGCTCCGACTTCCCCGAGCCGGTGGTCCCGGCGACGAGGGCGTGCGGGCCCTGCCGGCAGAGATCGATCTCGACGGGGCCCTCCGCCGTGCGCCCCAGTGTGGCCACGAGACGATCTCGCGATCGCGACCAGGAACCCGTCGCCGCGCCGTCCTCGCACAGGCGCAGACCTGCGACGGGCAGGTCCAGCAGCCGGACGCGACGAGGCAGGCTCTTGTCCGAGGTCACGGGGCTGAGCGCGGCAAGGTCGCGGGCGAACTGTGCGGCCACGGAACGAGGCAGACGATCGACCACGATCGAGCTCTGGTCGGCGACGGCCTGCCGGCTGAGGACGCCCACGTCCCCGGTCTCACCGGACAGCCGCAGCGCCGCATCGACGGTCACCGGCAGGTCGGCCACCGAGTCCGCCACCGCCAGCGTCAGGATCCCGGCGTCGACGGCTCCGCGGAGCGCCGCGGCGAGCCGGGCGTCCAGCGGACGGTCCACCACCACGACGAGCCACCCGAGCGGAGTTGCGTGCCGGCCCGACGGACCGGCGGCCGCGCGGCGCCGGGCGGTGATGCCGGTCAGCCACGCATGCAGCGCCTCGTCCTCCTGCTGGGCCTCCGTGCCGCTCGCGCCGGTGTGGCGGACGTGGACGGCGCCCGTGTCGAGGTGCGGCAGCCACCGGGCCCACTCCCAGTCCCGGAGGCGGTCGGTGTCGGTCAGCAGGAGGAGGTCGACCTCGCCCGGCGGATGCAGCGCGGTGAGCTGCGCGAGGACGCCGTGCAGCACTCCGACCGTCCGTTCGCGCGGCCCGATGACGGCCAGCCCACCGGCGGCGCGGAGGTCCACCACTGCCGGGACGTGCGGCGCGCTCTCGGGACGACGTGCGCCGTCGGGCTCGATCCGGGTGACGCCGATCGTCCCGGGACCGGTCCCGACCCGGATGGTCAGCGCGTCGGCGTCCCCGCGGCTCCGGCTCCAGAGCAGGGAGGAACGCCGCCGTGCGGCGCCGGCCAGCGTGGCCAGGTCGGGGTGAGCGACGTCCGCGGCGCGTACGCATGAGCGGACCGCGTCGGCCAGGCGGTTCTGCGCGTCGAGCAGCTCGAGGGCGTGGGCGGCCGCGTCCTTCCGTCCGCTCTGCCGGCCCGACCATCGGTCGGACAGCCACGTGCCCAGCGCGACGACGGGACTCAGCAGGGCGAAGAACAGGAACGTCGGCGTGTGCAGGAGCCAGGCCATGAGCACGCCCGCGACCGCCGGAAGGGCGACCGCCACCCAGGCCAGCCGCCGGCGGGGCGGTGGCTCCGGGGGGCGCGGGAACGTCACCTCCACCTCGGGCCTCGGGGTGGACATGCGCCGGGCCGGGCGCAGCCGCACCCGCCCCCCGGCCGCCGGCGTGAGTGCGGCGCCCGCCCCGCCCGGGCCGGCGACGCTGACGGCACTGGCGCCGAACCGCAGGACGGCGCCGGCGGGCCAGCTCACCGGTCGCTCGTCCAGGTCCCGATCGTCCAGACGGCTGCCGTTCGTCGACGACAGGTCGGCGACCGTGATCTCGCCTCCACCGACATGGACCTCGACATGACGGCGGGAGACGTCCGGGTCGTCGAGCCGGATGGTGGCCTCGCCTCCCCGGCCGAGCACGTGCCGGCCCTGACCCAGCGCGAGGGTCCGGCCGGCGTCGGGCCCGCCCACGACGTGCAACGAGAGTGCACTGGCACCGCGGCCCGCCACGACGCGCGGCACGGGCCGTCCCAGCCCCAGCACCGCCCCGTGTGCGAGCTCGGCCGCCGTGAGCGGAACGTCGTCATCGAGCCGGGTCGACCCGGCCCAGAGCCCGGGGATCTCGCTGCCGAGCTCCCGCCCGAGGCAGGGCAGCACGGTGCCGAGGGTCGCGTCCTCCGCGGCCGTCACCTCCAGGTCGACCGCGCCGCCGACCACGACGACGGTCCAGCGTCGGGTGGAGCGCGCTGCCGTCGGCTCGGACGTCGAGAGTCGGATCACCGGGCGATCCTGACCGCTGCCCCGGCAGCGCGGGACCCGAGGACGCCGACCTGTGGACAACCACCGGCCTGTGGACAGCGCGGACGGCGCAGCGGCCCGCCGCCCTACCGTTCGCCCCGACCGGGAGGGACCCGGATCGGAGGAGGACCCGTGAAGGTCGACATCGCCACCCTGCAGTCCATGGCCGGCCAGTGCCGGTCGGAGGCGGCCGACACCGCCGGAAGGCACGCCACCCTGTCGAGCAGCATCAACACGTCGGTGCTCGACGGGTGGACCGACAGCCAGGCCGCCGTCCAGTTCAGCGAGCTCTACGAGCAGTGGCGGATGTCTGCCCAGGGGGTCAGCGACGCCCTGACCGGCATGGGTTCGCTGCTCACGAGCGTGGCCGGGTCCTACCAGCAGCACGAGGCCGACATGGCGGCCCGCATCGGCGCGCTGATCTGAGGCCGGCCCGCGGCGGACCGGGCCTCCTCGCCCGGTCCGCCGCCGCGACGGCCGCCCGAGCGGCCCGGGGGCTGGCGGAGGGCCGCCGTATGATCAGCGCCCGTCCAGGCGGGTCACCGGCGCTTCGTGATGGGCAGCTGGCCTTCCGTACCGGTCGGCCCGCCGTCCCGCGTACCGCCGTACCCCCACGCGTGCGAGGTCGGGAGCGGGTCAGATGCAGTTCGGTCGGTACTACGAGGAGTTCGAGGTCGGGGCCGTCTACAGGCACTGGCCCGGGAAGACCGTCACCGAGTACGACGACCACCTGTTCTGCCTGCTCACGATGAACCACCACCCGCTGCACATGGACGCGAACTACGCGGAGCGGACCACCGACTTCGGCAAGAACGTGGTGGTGGGCAACTACATCTACTCGCTGCTGCTCGGCATGAGCGTTCCCGACGTCTCCGGCAAGGCGATCGCCAACCTGGAGGTCGAGTCGCTGCGGCACGTCGCCCCGACCTTCCACGGTGACACCATCTACGGCGAGACCACGGTCCTCGACCGGACCGAGTCGAAGTCCAAGGACGACCGGGGCATCGTGCACGTCGAGACGATCGGCTACAAGCAGGACGGCACGGTCGTCTGCGTCTTCCGCCGCAAGGTCATGGTGCCGAAGCGCTCCTACGGCGAGAGCCGTGGCGGTGAACAGCCGGGGCGTCCGGAGCCCACACCCCGCTGAGCCGGCGACAGCCGTGACCGGGACCGGTCAGCCGGGCAGGAGGCCCCACCCCCGGAGGGTCTCCACGAGCAGAGGCGTGCAGTCCAGGGCCGCCAGGACGGCGGCGTCGGCGAACTGCACGTCGGCGGCGTCGTCCCCCGCGACCGGCACCTCGCCGGGGGTGACCAGCGTGCACGCCAGGTCCACGACGTCGTACACGACGCCGTCCCCCTGGATCCGCACGCGTCCGACCGGCGCTCCGGCCAGCACCGACAGCCCCGTCTCCTCGCGCACCTCGCGTTCGACGGCCTGCTCCGGGGACTCGCCGGCCTCGACCCGTCCACCCGGCAGCGACCACCGCCCACGATGCGGTTCCCGGCCGCGCCGGATCAGCAGCAGTCGGCCCGCGGCGTCGTGCACGATCGCGCCCACACAGGGGACGACGGGCAGCGAGACGCCGTCCGGGGTGCCCGCCGCGTCCATGCGCGGCAGGCTACGCAGTACCCACCCGCAGACACGCCGCACGAGCCCGTCGCGGTCGACGCGGTGGGGTTCGCTTGACGATTCCGCCCCGCCACAGGACGGTGATGCCCGATGAGCGTGTCGCCGGTCTGCCCACGCTGCGGCGAGGAGTTGGTCGTCCGGCCGGGGTCCTCCGCCCAGGCCTGGTGCCACCTCCACGGCGCCGTCACCCCCCTCCACCACACGGTGCTCGTCGCGCACGACGCGATCGCCGCGGTGACCGCCGACGCGCGGGTGCCCGCCTGGGTGCCCGACCCGATGCCGGCCGGCTGGTCGGTGACCGGGCTGGCCTGGGGAGGCGAGCCCGGGGCCCGGGCCATCGTCGTCGACTGCGCCGGGCCCGCCCCGCTCGGCGGTTCGGCGGAGCTGGTGCTCGTCGCGGAGGAACCCGGCACCGGAGTCGGGTGCGGGTACGCCGGGCTCCCCGGCCTCGATCCCGGTGACGTGATCGACGGGCCCTCGTCGGTCGACGTCAAGGCCGCCGGTCAGCACGCGCCGCTGTGGGCGGTGCCCACCTCCGACGACCGGGCCGCCTTCGTCGGTGAGGCCTACGGCGTCTGGCTGTGGCTGGTCACGTGGCCGATGAATGCCGCATGGCTGCTGGCCGAGCAGCTGGTACTGATCGACCTGCGCGACCGCATCTACCCCGACCTTCCGCTGGGGCCGCCGAGCGAGCACCTCCTGCCGGGCAAGTAACCGGAACCCGGTGGGCCCTTTTCACGACCGGCGCGCCGCCGATGGGACGACTGGGACCTGTGTTACCCATGGGACGAATCAGTCCGCCGCACTCTGGCAGACCCTGTCCCGCAGGTTCCGGAGCAGAATCGGAACCTCCCGAACGAACACCCACGGAGGTGGCGGTGAACCTCAAGAAGGTCGTCACCTGGCTGGTCGTCGCTTTCGTCGTCTTCTACGTGATCCAGGCGCCCGAGGCATCGGCCCAGATCGTCCGCAACGCCGGCACCGCGCTCGGTGACGCGGCGTCCTCTCTCGCGGCCTTCGTCGGCTCGCTCGTCTAGCCCGCCGTGGCCGAGCGTGCGGGCTTGCGGCCGAGCGGCGCTGCCGCGTGACCGGCCCGGCACCGGGACGGCTGCCGTCCCGGGCCAGCAAGGACGCCGCCAAGTACCTGCTCGACGACGAGGAGCCGGTTCTCACCAGGAGGCGTCACTGGGCCGTCCTGATCGAGCCGACGATGAAGTTCATCCCGGCCTTCGTCGCCGGCGGCTGGCTGTTCCTGCTCGACCCCGGCAACGAGGTGACCAGCACCGCGGGTCTGCTCGTTCTCGTGGGGGCGCTGGGGTACTACGCCCTGCGCGTCGCCGAGTGGTGGATGCGGCACTTCATCGTCACCAAGCGGCGGGTGCTGCTCACCTCGGGCGTCATCGTGCGCACGGTGACGCTGCTGCCGCTGCGCCGGATCACCGACCTGACCTGGCAGGAGACGCTGCTCGGCCAGGTGCTGGGGTACGGCACCTTCCGCTTCGAGTCCGCCGGCCAGGACCAGGCGCTGCGCCACCTCACCTACATGCCGGACGCCCAGGGGTTGTACCGGGAGGTCAGCCGGCTGCTGTTCAGCAGCGACTACGGCGGTGCCGCGGCCGGGGACGACGAAGGCAATCCGGAACCGGAATCGCCCCCCGCGCCGCCGCCTCCCGCCCCGCCGCCTCCCGCGCCGCCGCCTCCCGCCCCGCCGCCCGCCGGCCCGCGGGACAGCGAGCCCATCCCGGGACCCCCGCCGCCGAACGCATGAGCCCGCCGGGTGGGCCACGACGCCGTGCGGCAGGCTGGGCGTGATGCTGATCGATCTGCACACCCACTCCTCGGTCTCCGACGGCACCGAGACCCCGGCCGAGCTCATGGCGACGGCGCGGGCGGCGGGGCTGGACGTGGTGGCCCTCACCGACCACGACACGACCGCCGGCTGGGCGGCGGCCGACGCGGCGAGGCCGCCGGGGCTCACCGTCGTCCCCGGCATGGAGCTGTCCTGCCGCTGGTTCCCGTCGGACGCGCCCCCGATCAGCGTCCACCTGCTCGCCTACCTCTTCGACCCGCTCGACCCGGGCTTCGTGGCCGAGCGCGCCCGCCTCCGCGACGAACGGCTGGGCCGGGCCGAGCGGATCGTCGCCGCACTGGCCGCCGACGGTCACCCGGTCGTCTGGGAGGAGATCGTCGCCGGGTGCGCCGGCGGGGTGGTCGGCCGCCCCCACGTCGCCCGGGCGTTGGTGGACGCCGGAGTCGTCGCCTCGGTCGACGACGCCTTCGCCACCCTCCTGCACCACCGCAGCCCGTACTACGTCACGAAGGCGGACACCGACGCACGGGAGGGCATCGCGCTGATCCGCGCGGCCGGCGGGGTCCCGGTGTTCGCCCACGGCCTGGCGACGAACCGGGGCCGGACCGTGGGGGACGAGGCCATCGCGGCCATGGCCGAGGCGGGGCTGCTCGGCCTGGAGGTCGACCACCCCGACCACACTCCCGACCAGAGCGCGCAGCTGCGCGGCCTGGCCGCCGACCTCGGCCTCATCAGCACCGGCTCCAGCGACTACCACGGCACCAACAAGCAGACCGCGATCGCCGTCTGCACCACGGAGCCCGCCGAGTTCGAGGCGCTGCTGGCGGCCGGCACGGGCAGCGCGCCCTACCGCGACTGACCCGGAACCGTCGTACCCCGCGGCTACCGTGACCGGCATGACCGTCGGCGGGCAGCGCACCCAGCTCGAGATGCCCGGCATGCCCCGGCGGCTCTTCTCGGCGACGCCGAGCAAGCTCGCCTCCTTCGCCGACTGCCCCCGCCGCTACCGGTACGCCTACGTCGACCGCCCGACGCCGCCGAAGGGCCCGGCGTGGGCGCACAACACCGTCGGGGCCGCGGTGCACGCCGCGCTCCGCTCGTGGTGGGACCTCCCGGTGCAGAAGCGGACGACGGCGGCGGCCCGCCAGCTGCTCTACGCGGCGTGGTCGCAGAACGGCTTCCGGGATCCCGAGCAGGCCGACCGCTGGCGGGCCCGCGCGGCCGGGTGGCTGACCGAGTACGTCCCGACACTGGACCCGACCGACGAGCCCGTGGGCAACGAGCGAACGGTCGGTGCCACGACGGAACGGCTGGCGATCTCCGGCCGGGTCGACCGGATCGACCAGCGGGGCGACGAGCTCGTGGTCGTCGACTACAAGACCGGCCGCGCCGTGTGCACCGACGACGAGGCGCGCGGGTCGCCGGCGCTCGCCGCCTACGTCCTCGGCGTCCGTCGCACGCTGCGCCGGCCCTGCACCCGCGTCGAGCTGCACCACCTGCCCAGCGGCACCGTGGCGGCCTTCGAGCACACCGAGCGGTCGCTGGCCAACCACGTCCGCCGCGCGGAGGACATCGCCGTCGACATCACCGCGGCCACCGAGAGGATGGCGGCGGGAGAGGAGCCGGACGCCGCCTTCCCGGCGGTCCCGGGCGTGCAGTGCAGCTGGTGCGACTTCCGGCCGAGCTGCCCGACCGGTCAGGCCGCGGTGCCCGCCCGCGAGACGTGGAGCTTCCTCGCCGAGGACGACGCCTGAACCCGCTCAGGCAGCGCGGGCGTCGGCGACGCGGGCGTACCCCGCCCGCACGATCGGCGACCAGCGCGCCCGCTCCGGCACCGCGAGCAGCGCCGTGCGGAAGGCCCTCAGCGCGGCCGTGGCTGCCGCGTCGGTCAGGGAGAAGCCGGGCATCGAGAACATCTGCCGCGCCCACGGCGGCAGCGTCGCGAAGCCCAGCGACACGAACGTGCCCCACGCCGGGCGCGCGGGCGTCAGCACCTGCACCCAGCCCTTCATCGGCGGCACGAACAGTCGGCGGACGCCCTCGGAGGCGGCCGGTGTCAGCGCCAGCTCCGGGCGGATCCGCTCGAAGTACGCGTCGAGGTCGGCCACCGTCCGAGGGACGAGTTCCTCGGGCACCCCCACCAGCCGGGCCGCCGCCATCTGCTCCAGCACGTAGGCGTCGGCGTCGTCGTCGGACAGCGGCAGACCCGCCCGCCGGGCCGTCGAGAGCAGCGAGTCGACCGCGCCGTTGTGCACCCACAGCAGGAGATCCGGATCGTCGACCCGGTAGGCCCGGCCGGTGGTCTCGTCGACGCCGGAGAGCTTGCGGTGGTATCCGCGCACCCGCGCCGCCATGCGCCGGGCCTCGGTGCGGGTGCCGAACGTGACGGTCTCCACGTACTGGCCCGTGCGGGTCATCCGCATCCACCACTCGTCCTTGAAGCCGGTCGAGTTGCGGGCCACGCCGTCCATCGCGACGGGGTGCAGCGCCTGCAGCATGAGGGCACGCAATCCGCCGACCGCGTAGCTCGGGTCGGCGTGGATCCGCCAGGTGACGCTGCCGGGCCCGAAGAAGCCGAGCAGGTCCTCCTCGGCGGTCCACTCGTCGGGCGAGGGCAGCGGCGCCAGCCGGCTCATGACTCCACCGAGGCGTTCGCCCAGAAGTCGAGCAGCACCTCCACCGTGCGCGGCGGATTCTCGACGGCGGGGGAGTGGATCGAGTTGTTGATGACCTCGTGCCGGGCGCCGAGCCGGACCGCCATGTCGGCCTGGACGTGCGGGAGCCAGGCGTCGTCCGCCTCGCCGTAGGCAACCAGCAGCGGCACTCCCGTGGCGGCCAGCTCGGCCACGCGGTCGGGTTCGTTCAGCATCGCCTCGGCCATGCCGCGCAGGCCCGCCTCGGAGTTGCGCAGGAACCGGCGGGAGTAGAACTCCCGGGTCGGCGCCGGGACCGTCTGCGCCCTCGGATCGGTCATCGCGACCTGCTCGAGCGTCTGGTGGACCAGCGCCACGCCGCCCTGATCGAGCAGCGGGCCGAGGTGGTCGAGGAGGTCGGCCCGCCGCCCGCCCAGCTTCGACGGCCCCGACCCGAGCAGCGTGAACGACGTGAACAGCGCCGGCTCCGCCAGGACGGCGGCCCTGGTGACGAGGCCACCGAAGCTGTGCCCGAGCAGGTGCAGCGGCTCGCCGGACTCCTCGCGCAGGATCCGGGCGACGGCGACGACGTCCAGACCCAGCTCGGCGACCGAGTAGGCCGTGGGGTCGTCGGGGCCGGGTGACTCGTACTGCCCGCGCTGGTCGAGCGCGACGATCCGGTAACCGGCGTCGGCCAGCGGGGCGAGCAGCGGTGCGAAGTCCTCCTTGCTGCCGGTGTAGCCGGCCACCAGCAGCGCGGTTCCGCGCACCGCCTCCCCGCCGGTGTCCAGGGCGGTGAGGGGACCGGCGCGCCCGGGGAACGTGCGGTGCGCCGCGTCGTGGGCGGCGAGCTGGCGGAGGTCGTCGGGTGCGATGGCGAGCGGCACGGAGAAGTCGGGACCACCGGGCAGGACCATGGTGCCCAGTGAACCCCGGTTCTTGCGGCCGTGCCGTCCGCGGGGCTCAGCGGAAGCCGTGCACCCGGTCGGGCAGGCGGTAGACCACGGCGTCCCCGGCCGTGGCGGCCACCCCGCCCTCGGGCAGGCCGCTCACCGCCGACCGGGCGACCTCACGCCCGGTCGACGTCTCCCGGAAGACGAAGCCGACCGCTGTCGGCACCGGCAGCGGAGTCGCCGGGTCCGCGCCGGCGTCCGGGGCGGCGGGCAGGCCGAGCGCGTCGGCCGACCAGAGCAGGCCGCCGGACGCCGAGTCGAGAGCGGCCAACGTGTCCCCGAGCCGGACCAGCGCGACGGTGCCCACCGCCACCTGCTGGACGGCGTCGGCGGCACCGGCCGGGACCAGCAGCCGGCACAGAACGGTCCCGTCCGCCGGCGACAGACCCTGGAACTCGCCGTCCAGCACGACGCCGAGCAGGCCGTCGGCCCCGAGCAGCCGGATCTCCGCACCGTCCCGGACCGGCAGGTCCCTGGTCCAGTGCGCGTCGCCCTCGAAGCCGTCCAGCAGCCGCAGCCGTACGGCGGACGACCCGCCGCACCGCTCCAGGAGCGCGACCCCCGCCGACCCGGCCTCCGCGCCGAGCAGGACGCAGCCGTCCGGCGGGGCGTACCGCCAGCGGATGTTGTTGCCCGTCGGGTCGAGGGTCACCAGCCCCGTGGCGCTGACGGCGAGGACGATCCGGTCGGTGGAGTCGAGGGTGGCGTCCCCCCGGAAGTGGACGCTGCGCGTCCACCTCCGCACGCCGGTGCCGGCGTCGAGGGCGATGGCCTCGTCGCAGCGGTCCGCGGTGCGGAACACGGCCACCGCGACGCCGTCGGTGGCCGTCAGGCCGCACAGCCGCGCGTTGGCGCGCGTGTAGTGCCACGCCTCCTCGCCCGTCGCGGGGTCGAGGGCGCGCACCCCGTGCGCGGACCGGAGCAGGACGCGCCCGCTCTCCACGACGGTCTCCGGCAACGAGCCGCCGGGAGCGGACCAGTCCTCGGAGACGGCGCCGGCCGGCGTCCCCGAGGGGGCGTCGGCCGGTGCCGCGGTGGTGCTCTCCGTGGCCGCCGCGTCCGAACCGCGCCAGAGCAGCGCAGCGACGACGACGAGCGCCAGGGTGGCCGCCGTCCAGACCCACACCCGCAGCGGCGGGCGGCGCAGACCGGTCAGGAGAGGCGGCACGGCCGGAGGATCAGGCGGCGGACTCGGAGCCGCCGCGGCCGGAACCGCCGCGGCGACGACGGCGACGCGGCTTGCTGCCGCCGCCCTCGCCCGAGCCGTCGGACGATCCCTCGGACGGGCCCGCCGCGGCCGGGGTGGACTCGCCGGCCTCGGCGGTCGGTCCGGTGCCGCGGGTGCGACGGCGGGGGCGGCTCTTGCCGGGACCGGCCTGCTCGCCGTCGGTGGAGCGCTCGCCCTGCCGGCTGCCCGACGGGCCGCGCGAGTCGCCGCGCCCGCCGGAGTCGCGTCCGCCGGAGTCGCGTCCGCCCGAGTCGCGTCCGCCCGAGGTGGGCCGGTTGCGCTTGCCGGTCTCCCCGAGATCCTCGAGGGTCTCGGCGTCCAGGCCCTCGCGCGTGCGCTGCGAGCGCGGCAGCCGGCCGGTGGCCGTCTCCGGGACGTCGAGGTCGCTGTAGACCCACGGCGAGGTGGAGTAGGTCTCCGGCGGCTCGGCGAAGTCCAGGTCGAGCGCCTTGTTGATCAGCTGCCACCGGGGGATGTCGTCCCAGTCGACGAGTGTGACGGCGACGCCCTCGCTGCCGGCCCGGCCGGTGCGGCCGATCCGGTGCAGGTAGGTCTTCTCGTCCTCGGGGCACTGGTAGTTGACGACGTGGCTGACGCCGGTGACGTCGATGCCGCGGGCGGCGACGTCGGTGGCCACCAGGACGTCGACCTTGCCGCTGCGGAAGGCTCGGAGCGCCTGCTCGCGGGCGCCCTGGCCGAGGTCGCCGTGCACCGCGGCCGCCGCGAACCCGCGGTCGACGAGCTCATCCGCGACCTTCTGCGCAGTGCGCTTGGTGCGGCAGAAGACCATGACCAGTCCGCGGTCGCGGGACTGCAGCACCCGGGACAGCAGCTCGGGCTTGTCCAGGTTGTGGGCCCGGTAGATGTACTGCGTCGTCTGCGGGACGGTCGAGCCCTCGTCGTTGCCGTGCGCCCGGATGTGGGTCGGCTGGGTCATGAACGACCGGGACAGGGTCACGATCGGGCCCGGCATGGTCGCGGAGAACAGCATCGTCTGCCGCTTGTCCGGGACCATCGCGAGGATCCGCTCGATGTCGGGCAGGAAGCCCAGGTCGAGCATCTCGTCGGCCTCGTCGAGGACGAGGACCTTGACCTTGCCCAGGATCAGGTCGCCCCGCTGGGCCAGGTCGAGCAGCCGGCCCGGTGTGCCGACGACGACCTCGACGCCGTTCTGCAGCGCGGAGACCTGCGGCTCGAAGGCCCGGCCGCCGTAGATGGCCTGCACGCGGATGCCGCGCCGGGCGCCGGCCGTGGCCAGGTCGCGGGAGACCTGCACGCACAGCTCACGGGTGGGGACGACGACCAGCGCCTGCGGCACGCCGTCGCCGCCCTCGGCCGGGGGGACGACGCGCTGCAGCATCGGAACCCCGAAGCCGAGGGTCTTGCCGGTGCCGGTGCGGGCCTGACCGATGAGGTCGTGGCCGGCCAGCGCCAGCGGGAGCGTCAGCTCCTGGATGGCGAACGTGCGGGTGATCCCGGCGTCGTTCAGCGCGCGGACGATGTCGGGGTGGACGTCGAAGTCGCTGAACAGCGGGCTGTCGGGCGCGACGGGCGCGCCGCCCAGCTCCTCGACCTGCGACTCGAGCTCCTCCGGAGCGGGAGCGCCGGTCTCGGCGTGGTCGAGCGCGGTCGGCTCGAGGTCGGGCGTGGGGGTGTTCTCGATGGAGGTCAGTGGTCTCGCCTCTGGTCTGCTGGGGGACCGGGTCCGGCGGCGGGGATCCGCAGCGTCGGGCCTGTCCGCGGGGTCGGTTGTCGCGGGATCAGTTCCAGCGCCGACGCGGCCAGCAGACCGGGCGAAGGGGATCGACCCGGGAGAAAGCCCTGGGGCTCTCGATCACCGGCCCCGAGGGGCGGCGTCCAGCGGTGTCAGCGCACAGATACACAAGCGAGCCGAGCGGCTCGCCGATTCCCATGGTAGCGCGGGCACCGGTTAGCCTCGGCGCGCCGCGCTCCCCGCCCTCGGCGGCCGTCCGCGGATGGTCCCGCTGAGCCTCTGGAGCTGCCCGTGCCACCGGTCGACCGCCGCGCCGTCGTCGACCTGCTCGGCGTGCTCGCCTACGCGGAGCTGACCGCCTTCGACCGACTGGCCGAGGACGCCCGGCTGGCGCCCACGCTGGGCGGCCGGGCGGCGCTGGCCCGGATGGCGGCCGCCGAGATCGCCCACCACGTCCGGCTCACCGACCGGCTCTCGGAGCTGGGCATCGACCCGGCGAACGCGATGGCCCCGTTCGTCTCGGCGCTGGACACCTTCCACGAGAGCACCCGGCCGAGCACCTGGCTGGAGGGCCTGGTCAAGGCATACGTGGGCGACGGACTGGCCACCGACTTCTACCGGGAGATCGCCTCCTTCCTGCCCGATCCGGACCGCGCCCTGGTCCTCGACGTGCTCGCCGACACCGGGCACGCGGACTTCGCGGTCCGCGAGGTACGCGCGGCCATCGCCGCCAACCGCCGGGTCGCGGGGCGGCTGGCCCTCTGGGGACGGCGGCTCGTGGGCGAGGCGATGACCCGCTCCCAGGCGGTCATCGCGGAGAACGACCGGCTCGCCGAGCTCATCGTCGGCGGCACCGGCGACCTGACCGGGGTGGGCCGCCTGATCCAGCGGATCACCGACGCGCACACCGAGCGCATGAAGACGCTCGGCCTCAACCCCTGAGGGGAGTTCCGATGCTGCACCTGCTGATCGTCGGCGCCGGACCGGGGATCTCCGCCGCCACTGTGCGCCGGTTGACGCGCGAGGGGGACGCCGTCGGTCTGATCGCGCGCCGCGACGAGACGCTCGCCGAGCTCGCCGACGACCTGCGGGGCTGTGGCGTCATCGGGCGCGCCCCCGCGGAAGCCGGCGACCCCGCGTCGCTGACGGCGGCCGTCGAGTTGTTCGTCGAGACGTTCGGCCCGGTCGACGTCCTGCTCTACAACGTCTCGGTCGGTCGGCAGGTGGCAATCCCCGACCTGGCGCCGGAGGACCTGCTGGCCGATCTGGCGGCCGGCGCCGTGGGTCTGCAGACGGCGGTGCGGGCGGTGCTGCCCGGGATGCGCGACCGCGGGTCGGGCACCGTGCTGGTGACCGGCAGTGGTTCGGCGGACCGGCCGATGACCTCCATGGCGACCCTCGGTGTGCAGAAGGCCGCGCTGCGGGCGCTGGCCCAGGTGCAGGCCGAGGCGCTGGCACCAGAAGGCGTCCACGTGGCGACGGTGACGATCCGCGGCCTCGTCGGGGAGGACCGGCAGATCACCCCGGATCGGGTCGCCGCGCTCTACGCCGAACTGGTCGCCGAGACCGCCGGCCCCCGAGAGCGCTGGCGCAGCCTGGTCGACCTGACGCCGTGAAACGCAACGGGGCGTCCCCGCAGAAGCGGAGACGCCCTGTCGGGACGTGCGTTGTTCTCAGGCGCCGGCGATGAAGCCGACCCGGCGCTGGTCCGGCTGGGCGATCTCGACGTAGGCGATCCGGTCGACGGGGACGACGACGCGACGACCCCGCTCGTCGACGAGGGTCAGCAGGCCGTCCTTCGTCGAGCCGGACATGGCTGCTGCCACGTCTGCTGCGATCTCGTCGGGGGTCTTGGGGCTGTCGATGACCAGCTCCCTGGGGGAGTGCTGGACGCCGATCTTGACTTCCACGTAGGCGATGCCTCCTCGGTTCGCGCGACTGTCCCCACGCTAACCCAGTGGCGCGGTCGCGGCCGTGCTCCGCCGGTGCGCCGTCAGCGAACGGCGCCGGGCCGGTCAGTGGGGCAGCGAGCCGCCGTCGATCCGGGGGAAGCCGGAGATGCCCCGCCAGGCCAGCGCGGACATGAGCGCAACCGCCTCGTCGCGGGAGACGGTGCCCTTGCGGGGCAGCCACCAGCGCGCGCTCGTCTCGGCGAGCCCGGTCAGCCCGGCGGCGATCAGCAGCGCCCGCTCGGGGTCGGCGCCGGTGTCGGCCGCGATGACCTCGGCGATCGCGTCCACGCAGACGCCGGTGCCGCGGTCGACGATGGCCCGGACGTCCGCGTCGTTGCGGAGGTCGGACTCGAAGACCAGGCGGAACGCCTCGCCCTCCGCGTCGATGAAGTCGAAGTAGGCACCGACGGCGGCGTCCACCCGCTCGCGGTTGTCGTCGGTGGCGCCCATCGCCTCGCCGACCCGGTCCGCCAGCTCGGACACGTGCTCCTCGAGCAGCGCCAGGTACAGCTCCCGCTTGCCGGGGAAGTGCTGGTAGAGCACCGGCTTGCTGACGCCGGCGCGGTCGGCGATGTCGTCCATCGCGGCGGCGTGGAAACCCTGGGCCACGAAGACGTCCTGCGCGGCCCGCAGCAGCTGGAGCCGGCGAGCACCCCGCGGCAGTCGCGACGTGCGCCGGTTCGGGGCGGCGGCGGGAGGGGGCTGCATGACGGCCCTATGTTACCGGCGAGTTGCCGTTCCGCATGCGGTGTCCCGCGCGTGGATTACCGTCGCCCCCGATGTCCGACGCCCCGCTGTCCGCCACCCCGCTGCCCCGCGTGGCGCCGGCCCTGCCCCCGTGGCCGGGCGAGGCGCTGCCCCTGCGAACCGGTGAGGTGTTCGTGCGCCACACGCCGTGGACCGGCCCCGTGGACCCGTCAGCGGAGGATGCCCCGCGCGAGCGGGCCCTGTACGTCCACGGCCTCGGCGGTGCGTCCACCAACTGGACCGATCTCGCCGCGCTCCTCGCCGTCCGGTTCGAGGCATGGGCGCTGGACCTGCCCGGCTTCGGCCGCTCACGGCCCCCGCTGCGCGGGCGCTACTCGATCCGCGGGCACGTCGCCGCCGTCGTCGACGTCCTCGAACACATCGTCGCCCGGCCCGGCGTGGCCGCCGGCGAGCCCGTCCACCTGCTCGGGAACTCCCTCGGCGGGCTGGTCAGCCTGCTGGTGGCGACGCGTCGTCCCGACCTGGTCGCCTCGCTGACGCTCGTCTCCCCGGCCATGCCGGTCTACCGCGTACCCCCGGCGTTCAGCCGGGCGCTGGTCCTGCTCCTGCTCCCGGGCGTCCCCTCGCTCGCTGCGCGTCGGATGGCCGGCGTCACGCCGGAGCAGAACGTCCGGGCCATGATCCGCATGTGCTTCGGAGAGCCGGACCGGGTTCCCCGCCAGCGGGTCGAGCGGGCCGTGCAGGAGATGCGCGAGCGGGCGGAGCAGCCGTGGGCCGACCGCGCGCTGACCCGCAGCATGCGCGGGCTCATCACCTCCTACCTCCGCGTCGGCGCCGCCAACGCCTGGCGGGCCGCCCGCGGTCTGCGCATGCCGACGCTGGTGGTGTGGGGCAGCCGGGACAAGCTGGTCGACCCGGCGCTCGCCCCCCGCCTCGCCGCCGCCGTCCCCGACGGACGGCTGCTGGTCCTCGAGGGGGTCGGGCACGTCGCGATGCTCGAGGCGCCGGAGCCGACCGCCCGGGCCGTGCTCGGCATGGTCGAAGCGCTCGACCGGCGGCCCTCGCCGGGCGGCCCCGCCGTGGCCGGGGCCGCCGTCCCCCAGACCGCCGTCCCCCAGACCGCCGTCCCCCAGGCCGCCGTTCCCCAGGCTGCGGCTCCGGGCGGTCCCTGACCCGGGCAACGTGCCGGGAGAGCCGCGCTGCGGTCGACACGCGACGGAGCGTGAGACCCTGAGGAGCTCAGAGCGGCGTACGGACGAGGAGCAGGAGTGCGGCCAGTGGGAGGACCCCCCGCCGACGGCCCGGGCCTGCGCCCGACCGCCGTCCGCGCCGTCCCCCGACCGGGTCCGCTCGTCGCCCGCACCGATCTCGCCCAGCCGCCTCGCGTGCGATCGACCGTCCGGCCTCGTCCCGGCCGGATCCGCCGCTTCGTCCGGCGCTACGGCTGGCGCGCCTACGCGATTCCACTGCTCACCGTCGCGACCCTCATCGCGCTGGTGGACGTGGCGCTCACGATGCCGGACGGCGACTCGGGATCCGCCGCCGCCGGCGTCGCCCCCGCGTCGGCGTCGGAGATCCCGAGTCCCTCCCCGGACCCGGAGCCGGAGCCCGCACCGGCCGAGGCCGACGCCGGACCGAGCCCGGTGCCGCAGGTCGTGGGCGCCGAGACCTATGTCGAGCAGGGCGCGGGCACCGTCTCGGTCGTCGACGGGTCCTCCGCCGTCTACGGCAGTGGCCCACTGCGCCGGTTCGTCGTGGAGGTCGAGGACGGCATCGGGGTCGACGCGGCCGCCTTCGCCGCCGCCGTCGAGACGACGCTCGGCGACCCTGGCTCCTGGGGCAACGGCGGCCGGATGTCCTTCCAGCGCGTGGGCGCCGCCGAGGCGGCGACCTCCCAGTACGACTTCAGGGTCAGCCTGATCAGCCCGGGCAGCATGGAGACGTACTGCCCGGGCGTCGGCACCGGCGGCTACACCTCCTGCCGCTACGGCGAGCGCGCCGTCATCAACCTGGCCCGCTGGGCCACGGCCGTTCCGCACTACGACGGCGACATCACGGCCTATCGCCACTACGTCGTGAACCACGAGGTCGGGCACGTGCTCGGCAACGGTCACGTGGACTGCCCCGGCCCCGGCCAGCTCGCCCCCGTCATGCTGCAGCAGACCCTCGGGCTCCAGGGCTGCGTCAGGAACGCCTGGCCCTACCCCTGATCTGTATCGCCGATCACCTTCCGCGCGGTCGGCAGCGACCCGGGCCGACAGTGGGAAGACGTGCGCGTGCCACGCTGTTATGCGCACGAACGCGGCCGCCAGCTGGGCCGCTGTCCGCGAACACCGAGGAGCAATCGTGTCCCTGCCACCCCTGGTGGAGCCCGCTGCCGACCTGTCGATCGACGAGGTCCGCCGGTACAGCCGCCACCTGATCATCCCCGACGTCGGGATGGACGGGCAGAAGCGCCTGAAGAACGCCAAGGTGCTCGCCGTGGGCGCGGGCGGCCTCGGCTCGCCGGTGCTGATGTACCTGGCCGCGGCCGGCGTCGGCACGCTGGGCATCGTCGAGTTCGACACCGTCGACGAGTCGAACCTGCAGCGCCAGATCATCCACGGGCAGTCCGACGTCGGCCGGTCCAAGGCCGAGAGCGCGCGGGACTCCATCAAGGAGATCAACCCGCTGATCGACGTCCGGCTGCACGAGACGCGGCTGGACAGCGAGAACGTGATGGAGATCTTCACCGACTACGACCTGATCGTGGACGGCACCGACAACTTCGCGACGCGCTACCTGGTCAACGACGCGTGCGTGCTGCTGAACAAGCCCTACGTCTGGGGCTCCATCTACCGGTTCGACGGCCAGGTCTCGGTCTTCTGGAACGAGCACGGGCCCAACTACCGCGACCTCTACCCGGTGCCCCCGCCGCCCGGCATGGTCCCGAGCTGCGCCGAAGGCGGCGTGCTCGGCGTCCTCTGCGCGACGATCGGCGCCATCCAGGCGACCGAGGCGGTCAAGCTGATCACCGGCATCGGTGACACGCTGCTGGGCCGGCTCATGGTCTACGACGCCCTCGAGATGACCTTCCGCACGATCAAGGTGCGCAAGGACCCCGAGGGCGAGCCGATCAAGGAGCTCATCGACTACGAGGCCTTCTGCGGCGTCGTCTCCGTCGAGGCCCAGGAGGCGGCGGCCGGCTCGACGATCACCGTCGACGAGCTCAAGGACATGATGGACGCCGGCAAGGACTTCGAGCTCATCGACGTCCGCGAGCCGAACGAGTACGAGATCGTCTCGATCCCCGGCGCGAAGCTGATCCCCAAGGACGAGATCCTGTCCGGCCGCGCCCTTGCGCAGCTCCCGCAGGACCGCCCGATCGTGCTGCACTGCAAGACCGGCGTCCGCTCCGCCGAGGCGCTCGCGGCCGTCAAGAACGCCGGTTTCCGGGACGCCGTCCACGTGCAGGGCGGCGTGACGGCGTGGGCCACGCGCATCGACAAGACGCTGCCGACGTACTGACCTGCAGGGTTCTCCGAGGGCCCGGTTCCGCTCCCCGTCCCGGGGTGCGGGCCGGGCCCTCGGCACGTCTACTGGCCCCATGGCCGACTTCTCACCGGTGGAGCTGCTCGAGCTCTTCCAGCGTGCCCAGAACCAGTTCACCGACCGCGTCGACGCGGTCGCGCCGGACCAGTGGGACGACCCCGCGTTGCCCGAGTGGACCGTCGCGGATCTCGTCGCCCATCTGGTCACCGAGCAGCTCTGGGTGCCCCCGCTCCTGGCGGGGGAGCCGTACGCCGAGGGCCGCTTCCCGGAGGACACCAGCGACCTGCTCGGCAGTGATCCGTTCATCGGCTGGGAGTCCGCCGCCGACGACGCGCTGTCCGCCTTCGCCGAGGACGACGCCCTGGTGCGGACCGTGCACCTCTCCCGCGGCCCGACGCCGGCGACCCAGTACATCCTCGAGATGACCGCCGATCTCACCGTGCACGCCTGGGACCTGGCGCATGCGACCCAGGGCGACACCGAGCTCGACGGGGAGCTCGTCACCGCAGCCCTCGTCTTCGCCGAGCAGCTCCCGGAGGACGGCGTCCCCGGCCTCTTCGACCCGCCGCTGGACACCTCGGCCTCGGCGTCTCCCCAGCAGCGGCTGCTCGCCCGTTTCGGTCGCAAGGGCTGACGCGTTCGCCTTTGCCACAGCGTTGTCCCTCCACCGGACATTCGCGGGTCCGGAACGTCCGGTGCAGGGACAACGCTCCGGGGCGTCCGCGTCGGAATGCCCGATGATCAGCGGGTGACCGACCCCGCGATCGACGTCGACGAGGCGGTCTTCGACGTCGTGGAGCGGATCCCGCCGGGGCGGGTGAGCACCTACGGCGCGATCGGCCGGCTGATCGGGGTCGGCCCCCGCCGGGTGGCACGCGCCCTGTCCTCCGGGGGCGGCGCCGTGCCCTGGTACCGGGTCGTGCGGGCCGACGGGACGGCCGCCGAGCCGGTGCGGGTGGAGCAGCTGGCGCTGCTGGCCGCCGAGGGGGTGCCGGTGCGCAACGGCCGCGTCGATGTTTCCGCCGTGGGCTGGCCGGACTGAGGCGTGTTGCCGGGGCGTGACCGTCTGCCCCCTGCGGACCAGTTCCGCCCGGTCGTCTTCAGTTCGGTGCCGCGCATGCCGACCTGAGGGCATGAACACGAACGCGTGCAGGGCGGTGGCCCAGGCGGGGCTCTCGGCGGCGACGGCCTCCCTGGACGACGAGGCGGCGTGGCCGCTCCTCCTCGTCGCGGGGTGGCTGACCACGGCCGCGGACCTGATGAAGGAAGCGGAGCTGCGGGACGCCGTGCTCGGCTGACCCGAGGACGCCCGACACCCCTGCCCCACGGGTCCCAGGACTGTCGGTGGGCCGTGCTTCCATCGGGGGGTGGCACAGCGGGGGAGCGAGAGCGGGCCGGTCTACCGGCTCGTCGCGGGAGAGCCCGTCCGGCTCACGGCCCCCACGTTGGACCCGACCCAGCAGGCGGTCGTCGACCACCCCTCCGGGCCGTTGCTGGTGCTGGCCGGCCCCGGCACGGGGAAGACCACGACGATCGTCGAGGCCGTCGCAGCGCGGATCGACGCGGGCGTCGATCCGGAGCAGATCCTGGTCCTGACGTTCAGCCGCAAGGCCGCCGCCGAGCTGCGGACGCGGATCACCGGCCGGGTGGCGCGCACGATCCGCGAGCCGCTGGCCCGCACCTTCCACTCCTACGCCTACGGCGTGCTGCGACGGGCCGCCCTGCTGCGCGGCGAGGCTCCGCCCCGGCTCCTGACCTCGGCCGAGCAGGACGCCGTCGTCGCGGAGCTCCTGCGCGGGGACGTCGAGGAGGAGGGCGCCGTCCGGTGGCCGGCGGCACTCGCACCGGCGCTGACCACCGCGGGCTTCCGCACCGAGCTGCGCGAGCTCCTGCTCCGCGCGACCGAGCGGGGGATCGGCTCGGACCGGCTGGCCGCCTGGGGCCGCGAGTCCGGGCGCGAGTACTGGGTGCCGGCCGCCGCGTTCCAGGAGCAGTACGAGGGCGTCACCGCGTTCTCCACCGCCGGCCGCGGTGACGCGTCCGGGTACGACCCGGCCGAGCTCGTCCGGGCGGCCATCGCCGAGCTGGACGGCGACCCCGAGCTGCTGCGCCAGGAGCGCGAGCGCGCGCGCTGGCTGTTCGTCGACGAGTACCAGGACACCGATCCCGCCCAGGTCGAGCTGCTCGAGCTGCTCGCCGGCGGCGGCCGTGACCTCGTGGCCGTCGGCGACCCCGACCAGGCCATCTACGCGTTCCGCGGCGCCGAGCCGCGCGGCATCGTCGAGTTCCCCCATCGCTTCCGGCACACCGACGGGCGGCCGGCCCGGCGGGTGTCCCTGGGCGTCTGCCGTCGCTCGGGGGAGGAGCTCCTCCGGGTCAGCCGGAAGGTCGCCGAGGGGCTGCCCGGGCCGTGGGAACACCGCCGGCTGGCCGCGGGGGAGGGCACCGAGCCCGGCGCCGCCGAGGTGCACGTCTTCGCGTCCGAGGCGGTCGAGGCCGCCTACCTGGCCGACGTGCTGCGCCGCGCCCACCTGCTCGACGGGGTGCCGTGGTCGGAGATGGCGGTGGTGGTGCGGACGGCGCTCGCGCTCGGGCCGCTGCGCCGGGCGCTGTCCTCGGCTGGTGTCCCGGTCGCGGTCTCCGCCGACGACCTCCCGCTCGCCGGACAACCGGCTGTGGCACCGCTGCTCAGCGCGCTCACGGCGCTGCTGCCGGCGTCCGGGTCCGGCCCCGAGGCCGACGGCGCCGCCGCAGGGCTGGACGAGCCGGCCGCCGAGGCCCTGCTCGCCTCGCCGCTCGGCGGCGCGACCGTCCTGGATCTGCGCCGGCTCCGGCGCGCCGTCCGCATCGCGCTGGCCCGGCAGGGCATCGACGCCGCAGAGCGCGGCGCGCCCCTGGCGACCGCGCTGGCCGACGACACCCTCCTGGAGTCGCTCCCGGAGCACGTCTCCAGGCCGGCCCGCCGGGTCGCGGAGGTGCTCGCCGCCGGCCGGCTCGCGCTGGCGCAGGACGGCACCGCCGAGGACGTGCTCTGGGCGATGTGGCAGCGCAGCGGCCTGGCGGCCAAGTGGGCCCGGTCGAGCGCCTCCGGTGGTCCCTCGGGGGCCGTCGCCGACCGGGACCTCGACGCCGTCGTGGCGCTGTTCGACGCCGCCGCCGGCTTCGTGGACCGGCTCCCGTCGGCCGACGTGCGGGCCTTCGTCGCGCACCTCTCGGCCCAGGAGCTGCCCGGTGAGGTAGGAGCCGCGCGGGCGGTGGCGGGCGACACGGTGCGGCTGCTCACCGCGCACGCCGCCAAGGGCCTGGAGTGGGACGTCGTCTGCGTCGCCGGGGTGCAGGAGGGCGTGTGGCCCGATCTGCGCGACCGCAGCTCACTGCTCGGCATCGAGGAACTGGTCGAACGGGCGTCCGGGATCGACGGCACCGCGGTCGACCGGCGCACCCTGGCCCTCGCCGAGGAACGGCGGCTGTTCTACGTCGCCTGCACGCGCGCCCGCCGCCGGCTGGTGGTCACCGCGGTGGAGGGTGCGCTGGACGGGGCCGACGCCGGGGCGAACGCCTCCCGGTTCCTCGATCTGGTCGCGCCGCCACCGGAGGACGGGCGACCGGTCACCGAGCTGCCGCGGTCGCTGACCCTGCCCGCGCTCGTGGCCGACCTCCGCCGGGCGGTGGCCGACCAGCACACCCCGCCCGCGCGCCGGGCCGCGGCCGCCTCGGTGCTGCGCCGGCTCGCCGACGAGGGCGTGCCCGGTGCCCGCCCGGTCGGCTGGTGGGGGCTGGCGCCGCTCTCCGACGACGCACCGCTGGTGCCGGAGGACGACGACGTCCGCGTCCGCCCGTCCGCCATCGAGACCTTCCAGCGCTGCCCCCTCCGCTGGGTGCTCGGCGCGGTCGGCGCCGAGGCGTCCCCGGACGCCACGCAGACCGTCGGTTCCGCCGTGCACGCCGTGGCCCAGCAGGTGGCCGACGGGCTGCCCCCGGCCGAGGCGCCGGCCGCCCTGGACGTCGAGCTCGACCAGCTCGACCTCGGGCCGGGCTGGTCCGATCAGCGGCAGCGGCTGTCCGCACAGGAGATGCTCGACCGCTTCCTGCGCTGGCACGCGGCGAACGACCGCGAGCTGATCGCCGCCGAGCTGGACTTCGACGTCGTCGTCGGCCGGGCCCGCATCCGCGGCCAGGTCGACCGGCTGGAGCGCGACGGGGAGGGCCGGCTGGTCGTCGTCGACCTCAAGACCGGCAAGACGCCCGTAAGGAACACCGAGGAGCACGGGCAGCTCGCGGCCTACCAGGTCGCCGTCTCGGCAGGCGCGTTCGCCGACCACGGCACCGTGCCCGGCGGGGCGGCGCTGCTGCAGGTCGGCACGGGCGCGAAAGCCAAGGAGCAGCACCAGGAGCCGCTGCCCGCCGACGTGCCGGTGACCGAGACCTGGGCCGGGCAGCTGATCGCCGAGGTGGGGGAGGGGATGGGCGCGGCGACCTTCGAGGTCCGGACCGGGTCCCACTGCTCGCGCTGCCCGATGCGGCGAAGCTGCCCGATGCACGAGCGGGGCCGGCAGGTGACCGGATGACCCCGCTCTCCCGGACGGCCGCGAACGAGGACCAGCTGTCCTTCGACGACCTCTTCGGCGACGGCCCGGCGGAGCGTCGCGCACCCCGGCGGCTGCTCGACCCGGCCGAGGTGGCCGCGCGCTGCGGGCTGTCCTACGCCCCGTCCCCGGAGCAGGCACGGGTGGTGGCCGCGCCCGCCGACCGGCCGCTGGTCGTCGTCGCCGGGGCCGGGTCGGGTAAGACCGAGACGATGGCCGCCAGGGTCGCCTGGCTCGTCGCCAACCGGATCGTCGAGCCGGAGGCGATCCTCGGGCTCACCTTCACCCGCAAGGCCGCCAGCGAACTGAACGAGCGGGTGCGGCTGCGCCTCGGTGCGCTCGCCCGCCACCCCGACACCGACGACGACCTCCGCCGCCTACTCGACATCGCCCAGCCGACCGTCTCGACGTATCACGGCTACGCCGCGGCGCTGGTCGCCGAGCACGGGCTGCGGATCGGCGTCGAGCCGGGGGCCGGGGTACTCGGGCCGGCCATGTGCTGGGGGCAGGCCGCGACCGTCGTGACGGCGTGGACCGGCGACATGTCCGACGTCCCGCTGACGCTGCTGATCACCGTCGAGGACGTGCTGGCGCTGGCCACCGAGCTGGGCGAGCACGACATCAGCCCGCAGCAGCTGCGCACGTGGACCGCCCGGCTGGAGACCCAGATCGCCGGCTACGCGGACGCGCCCAAGGGCCCCAAGGGGGTGCGGGCTCCGGTGAAGGAGATGCTCGCCCGCCAGCGGGCGCGAGTGGCTCTGCTGCCGCTGGTCGAGGCGTTCGAGGCACGCAAGCGGGCCGCCGGGGCCATCGACTACGCCGACCAGGTCGCCTACGCGGCGCGGATCGCGGTCGCCTCCGCCGAGGTGGGCCGTCGGGAACGCGCCCGGTGGCAGGTCGTCCTGCTCGACGAGTACCAGGACACCAGCGTCGGCCAGCTGCGGATGCTGGAGGCGCTGTTCGGCCGCGACACCGGCCATCCGGTGCTGGCGGTGGGCGATCCGCGGCAGTCGATCTACGGCTGGCGCGGGGCGTCGGCCGGCACCATCGAGCGTTTCGACCGCACGTTCCCCGGCCTGCCCGGCCGGCGCGCCGAGCGGCTCACCCTCGCCACGAGCTGGCGCAACGACCAGGCCGTGCTGGCGGTCGCGAACGCCGTGTCGGGGATGCTGCCCCCGCCGGCCCAGCCGCTGCCCGACCTCGCTCCCGCGCCCACCGCCGGCCGGGGGGCGGTGACCGTCGGCCTGTACGACACGGTCGCCGAGGAGACCGCTGCGCTGGCCGACCGGCTGGCGGCCGTCTGGCACACGAAACGCCTGGACACAGGTCGTCCCGAGTGGGCCCCGGAGGGGTCCGCGCAGGGACGACGCAGCGGCTCCACGCGACCGGGGGACGGTAATGGGCCGCGGTGTCGTCCGGAGGACGACGATGTCATGGCGGACGGGCGCCGCCCGACGGTCGCCGTGCTGGTGCGGGCGCGCAAGCAGCTCCCCGGCATCGCCGCCGCCCTGCGCGAGCGGGGCCTGCCGGTCGAGGTCGTCGGGCTCGGCGGCCTGCTCGAGGTGCCCGAGGTCTCCGACGTCGTCGCGACGCTCACCGTGCTCGTCGACCCGACCGCCGGCGATGCCCTCGGCCGGCTGCTCACCGGTGCCCGGTGGCGGATCGGACCGCGCGACCTGGCCGCCCTGGAGGCCCGTGCCCGGGCACTGGTGCACTCGCGACGGCCGGCACGCAGCGAGGAGTCCGACGGAGGACCGGAGGTCGTCGCGGCGCCGCAGGAGCGCGGCAGCATCGTCGAGGCCCTCGACGACCTCGGCAGTCCCGACGCGTACTCGGCCGCAGGTCACCGCCGGTTCCGGCGCCTGGGCGCGGAGCTCGCGCACCTGCGCCACCGCCTCGGTGAGTCCGTGCCCGACCTGGTCGACGAGGTGGCCCGCACGCTCGGGCTGGAGACCGAGCTGGCCAGTGCACCGGAGGCCAGCCCCGCCGGTGCGCGCGCGCACCTCGATGCCCTGCACGCGGTCGCCGCGGAGTTCACCGAGCTGGCCGAGCTGCCGTCGCTGCCGGCGTTCCTGGGTTACCTCCGCGACGCCGAGGAGCGCGAGCGCGGCCTCGAGCCCGGCGAGGTCACGGTCAATCCCGAGGCCGTCCAGCTGCTGACCGGGCACTCCGCGAAGGGTCTGGAGTGGGACGTCGTCGCGGTCCCCGGGATGACCAAGGACCAGTTCCCGTCGAAGACCGACACGAGCGACTCGTGGGTGCGCGACCCCGGCACCGTGCCCGCCGAACTGCGGCTGACCGACCGCGAGGAGCTCCCTCGACTGCGGCTGCCGGTCCCCGGCTCCGGTGACCAGGCCGTGGTGAAGGACGCGCTCGACGACTACGTGCAGGAGTGGAAGGCCTTCGGTCTCGGCGAGGAGATCCGCATCGGCTACGTCGCGGTGACCCGTGCCCGGCACCTGCTGCTCTGCTCGGGCAGCTGGTGGCGCGACGGGGTCAAGCCGTGCGGGCCGTCGGCACTGCTCACCACCGTGCGCGAGGCCTGCGACGACGGGGCCGGCACTGTCGTGCACTGGGCGGCCGCGCCCCCCGACGACGCGACCAACCCCGTGCTCGAGGAGTGGCCGATCGGGAACTGGCCGGCCGATCCGCTCTCGGCCCGGCGACGGCGTGCCCTCAGCGCGGCCGCCGAGCTGGTCGAGGCCGCGGTGCCGCATCCGCTCGATCCGGAGCTGGTCCTCGACGGCGGCGACCCGCAGCTGGAGCAGTGGGTCCGCGACGCCGATCTCCTGCTGCGCGAGCGCGCCCGGCACGCCAGTCCGACCGTCGACGTCCCGCTGCCCTCCCACCTGTCGGTCTCGGCGCTGGTCACCCTGCGCCGCGATCCCGCCGAGCTCGCCCGCCGGCTGCGCCGACCGATGCCGGCGGCGCCGGCCCCCCAGGCGCGTCGCGGTACCGCGTTCCACGCCTGGCTGGAGGAGCGGTTCGGCGCGGCGAAGCTGGTCGACCTCGACGAGCTGCCCGGTTCCGGCGACGAGTTCGCCGTCCCGGACAGCGCGCTGGCCGACCTGCAGGCGGCCTTCCTCGCCAGCGAGTGGGCCGACCGGCAGCCGGCCGAGGTGGAAGTGCCGTTCGAGACCCCGCTGGGTCCGCTCACGCTGCGCGGCCGGATCGACGCGGTCTACGCCGACGGGGCGGGCCGGTACGAGGTGATCGACTGGAAGACCGGGCCGCCGCCCTCGGGCGCCGACCTGGTCGCGGCGGGAGTGCAGCTGGCTGCGTATCGGCTGGGCTGGTCCAGGCTGGCCGGGGTGCCGGTCGAGCGGGTGAGCGCCGGCTTCCACCACGTCGCGGCCAACCTGACCCTGCGCCCGGTCGACCTCCTCGACGAGGCCGGGTTGCTGACCCTGGTGACGGGATCTGCTGACTGACACCTCACCGCAATGAGCGGGGACAGCGCGGTCATCGTGGTGATGAGAGGCGCAGAACCGCTGACAGCGGCCTGGCCCGAGGTCTCGGCGGCAAAAGGCGGGCTCTCAGCTCGCCGCGACGCGATCCAGGATCGCGGCTGCGAGCTGATCGGGTGCTTGCTCCGGGATCCAGTGCGTCACACCGGGCAGCTCGACGAACCGGTAGTCGCCGGTCACGTAGTTGGCGCACGCCTCGGCGGCAGTCCGCCCGATCGCGACGTCGCCGTCGCTCCAGACGTACGTCGTCGGCACCCCGACCGGTTCCACCCGGGCGTCGGAGCTCATCGCGCGGTACCAGTTCAGCGCCGCGGTCAGTGCGCCCGGCGCCGACAGCACGGCCACGTACTCGTCGACGGCCTCGGCCGGCACACCGGTCTCGCCCTCGCCGCCGGTCAGCATCCGCCGCAGCCGGCGCGCGTCGTCCGCCAGCAGCACCTCCTCGGCCTTGCCCTCCTGCCAGAACAGCCGGATGTAGGCCGACCGCTCCTTCTGCTCCGGGTCGGCGCGGTAGGCGACCGTGTACGCGGCCGGGTGCGGCACCGAGACTGCGGTCAGCGTCCGCACGCGGTCGGGATGCCAGGCGCCCAGCGTCCACGCCACGTTGGCGCCCCAGTCATGGCCGACGACGTCGGCGACGGGCGCGTCGAGAGCCGTCATGAGGTCCGCGGTGACCTGCGCCAGGTTCTGCATCGAGTACGCCGCCACCTCGCCGGGGCGGGCGCCGGGGGAGTAGCCGAGCTGATCGGGGGCGTAGGTGCGCAGCCCCGCCCGGGTGAGGAGCGGCGTCACGGACGCCCACGACAGCGACGTCTGCGGGAAGCCGTGCAGCAGCAGCACCGGCCGGCCGTCCTCGGGTCCGTCGGCCCGCACGTCGAAGGTGAGATCGCCGACGTCGACCCGCAGCAGCTGTCCCGGCATGAAGGGGAACCTAGCCCGGCGTTACCGTCGGTGCCCGTGAGCAGCCCGGAACGCGACAACGCCGAACGCACGTACGTCCTCGCCCATCTCGACGACCTGCACGCCGACCTCGACGCCTGGCTGCGCATCCCGTCGATCTCGGCCGACCCGACGTACGCGCCCGAGGTCGCGGCCAGTGCCACCTGGCTGGCCGAGGCCCTGCGCCGGACCGGCTTCCCGACCGTGGAGATCTGGCCGACTCCGGGTGCGCCGGCCGTCTTCGCCGAGTGGCCGTCGGACGACGCCGCCGCTCCCGTGGCCCTCGTCTACGGCCACCACGACGTCCAGCCGGTGGACCCCCTCGACCTGTGGGAGCACCCGCCGTTCGAGCCCACCCGCGTCGACGGCCCCGACGGCCCCGAGCTGCACGCCCGCGGCGCGATCGACGACAAGGGCAACGTCGCCTTCCACCTGCTCGGCATGCGCGCGCACCTCGCCGCCACCGGCCGGGACGCCCCCGCCGTCACCGTCAAGCTGCTGATCGAGGGCGAGGAGGAGTCGGGCTCGCCGCACTTCGCCGCGCTGCTGAAGGAGAAGGCCGACCGGCTCGCCTGCGACGTCGTCGTCGTCAGCGACACCGGTATGGCCGCCCCTGACGTGCCGAGCGCGGTCACGGCCATGCGCGGGCTCGCCGACGCCGAGATCACGCTGCGCGGCCCCGCTGTCGACCTGCACTCCGGCTCCTTCGGCGGCGCCGTCCCCAACCCGCTGCACGCCATGGCGAAGCTGCTCGCCGGTCTGCACGACGAGCAGGGCCGGGTCACCCTGCCCGGCTTCTACGACAAGGTCCGCCCGCTGTCCGACCGCGAGCGCGAGCTCATGGGCCGGGTGCCCTTCGACGAGCAGGCCTGGCTGGCCGGCCCCGCCGCGTCCCGGGTCGCCACCGGCGAGGAAGGGTTCACCACCCTCGAGCGGACCGGCGCCCGCCCGACCGCCGAGGTCAACGGCATGTGGGGCGGCTACACCGGCCCGGGCCACAAGACGATCATCCCGGCCGAGGCGCACGCCAAGCTGACCTTCCGGCTGGTCGCCGACCAGCGCCCGGAGGACGTCGGCGCGCAGGTGCGCGCCTGGGTGGAGGCGAACCTCCCGGCGGGGATCGAGGCGGACGTGCACACCCCGCCCGGCGGTGTCGCGCCATGCGCCAGCGACCTCGACTCCCCGGCCATGGACGCCCTCCTGCGGGCGATCGCCCAGGCCTTCGACACCGACGCCGACAGGGTCCTCTTCACCCGCGAGGGCGGCAGCGGACCGGAGGCCGATCTCGTCGAGGTGCTCGGTGCCCCACTGCTCTTCCTCGGCGCCGGGCTGCCCACCGACCGCATCCACTCGCCCAACGAGCGGGTCCTGCTGTCGATGCTCACCCGCGGGGCCGAGGCGGCGGCGCACCTGTGGCGGGAGCTCGCCTCAGTTCGCTTCTGACGACCGGGTGCCGACGACGACCGTGGCACCGAGGTCGTCGTCGGTGACCACGCGCGGCCGCAGCCCGGCGCCCGCGACGGCGTCGACCGCGGCGGCAACCTGGCTCTCGCCGACCTCGAACAGCAGGGAGCCCCGAGCGCTCAGCCAGGCGGGCGCCGCGGCGACGACCCGCCGGGCGACGTCCAGGCCGTCCCGCCCCCCGTCGAGCGCGCCGCGGGGTTCGTGCTCCCGGGCCTCTCGCGGCATGGACGCGATCCCGCCGCTGGGCACGTAGGGCACGTTGGCCAGCAGCAGGTCGACGCGGCCCCGCAGCCCCGACGGGAGGGCGTCGAACAGGTCCCCGGCGTGGACCGAACCGCCGACGGCCCCGACGTTGCGCCGCGCGCACGCGACGGCAGCCGGGTCGACGTCGGCCGCGTGCAGCTCCACCGCGGTCACGGCGGCCGCGAGCGCCACCCCGAGGGCGCCCGAGCCGCAGCAGAGGTCGACCACGACGGCGCCCGGCCGGGCGAGTGAAGCGGCCTCGCGGACGAGCACCTCGGTGCGGCGCCGTGGCACGAACACCCCCGGGTCGACGGCGATCCGCAGCCCGCAGAACTCAGCCCAGCCCACGACGTGCTCGAGCGGGAAGCCGGCCACCCGCAGGTCCACGAGGGCGGCGAGCTCGGCGGGCGTCGCGGCCGCGTCCGTCAGCAGCCGGGCCTCGTCCTCGGCGAAGACGCAGCCGGCGGCCCGGAGCCGCGCCACGACGGCGGACTCGTCGAGCGGGGCGGCGGTCATCCGGGCTCCCCTCGGCCGAGGCGGGAACCGTACCCGGCGCGGCGCGTGCACCGGGGACGACCCGAGACCGGGTGTCCGCCGTCCTAGGGTGAGACCGTGACCGGACCTGGGCAGCCGGCCCCGCCGCCGGGCTGGTACCCCGACCCCGACGGGGCACCCGGCCTCGTGCGGTGGTGGAGCGGCTCCGGCTGGTCCGACGTCGCGACGCCGGCGGGACCGGGCGTCGCCGTCCAGGTGTCGCCGGTGCTCGCTCCGCGGCCGCGCCCCGCGGTCGCGCCGTTGCCGACGGAGCCGGCTCCGGCCGGGAACGGTCCACGGGCGGGGTGGATCATCGCGATCTCGCTCCTGGTCCTCGTCCTGGTGGTCGGCGCCGGCCTGCTGGTGGGCCGGTCCGGGAACGGCGGCACGCCTGCCGCCCAGACGACGGTGCAGCTCCCGTCCCCGCCGCCCGGCCCCACGTTCCCGCCCGGGACGGTGCGGATCATCGACGAGGCCTCCGGGATCTCCTATCCGTTCCTCGGCGACGGCTGGTACGAGTGGGACCTCGACCCCCAGTACGAGACCTCGCAGATCGCCGGCCAGTACTTCACGACCCAGGAGGACACGCCCGCCCTCGGCAGCTTCATCGCCCAGTGCACGTCCGGGCCGCTCGCCGACGGTTACGGCTGGGCCGGACCGGGGACGCTCGAGTCGACGACGGCGACGATCGCCGACAGCGTGCGCGGCAACTACTACCCGGGGCCGAACGAGCGGCGGGTGACGCGCGACGAGGCCCGGACCGTCGACGGGCACGCGGCACACCTCATCGAGTTCCAGCTGTCCTGGGACGTGCCCGGCTACGACGCGACCGGCGAGCGGGCCGCGCTCCTGCTCATCGACGTCGGGCGCCCTGCCCCCGCGTTGCTCTACATCTCCATCCCCAACACGCACGCGGAGCTCTACGGCGTCATCGATCGCGTCCTCGACGCAGTGGAGGTGCTCTGAGACGGCCGTCGTACTGTCGGGAGCGTGACGACAGCCGGTGCTGAACTGACCCTGCGGCACCCCGTGGAGCGGTTCACGCTCGACAACGGCCTGCGCGTGGTGCTCGCGCCCGACCGCAGCGTCCCCGTGGTGGCCGTCAGCGTCTTCTACGACGTGGGCATGCGCAACGAGCCCGAGGGACGCACCGGGTTCGCCCACCTCTTCGAGCACATGATGTTCCAGGGCTCGGCCAACGTCCCGAAGATGGAGCACGCCCGGCTGGTCCAGGCCGCCGGCGGCACGTTCAACGGCTCGACCCACCAGGACTACACGAACTACTACGAGGCCCTGCCCTCCGAGGCGCTGGAGCGGGCGCTCTTCCTCGAGGCCGACCGCATGGCCGCGCCGGCGATCACCGAGGAGAACCTCCGCAACCAGATCGACGTCGTCAAGGAGGAGATCCGGGTCAACGTGCTGAACCGGCCCTACGGCGCCTTCCCCTGGCTGCAGCTGCCCCAGATCGCCTTCGCGAGCTTCGCCAACACCCACGACGGCTACGGCTCCTTCGTCGACCTCGAGTCCTCCACGGTGGACGACGCCACCGACTTCTTCTCCCGCTACTACGCGCCGGGCAACGCCGTCCTGTGCATCGGCGGTGACCTCGATGTCACCGAGACCGAGGGCCTGATCGAGCGCTGGTTCGGTCCCGTCGCCGCCCGGCCGGTGCCGCCCGTGCCGCCGACCGGCGAGCCGAGGCCCACGGAGGTCCGTTCCACGGTCGTCGAGGACGCCCTCGCGCCCGCCCCGGCCGTCGCCCTCGGCTGGCGGGTCCCCGACCCGGTCGGCGACTTCGACCGCTACCTCGGCACGGTGCTGCTGGCCGAACTGCTGAGCGAGGGTGACGCCTCCCGCCTGGAGCGGCGGCTCATCCACGACGACCGGATCGCCATCGCGCAGAGCAGCTACGTAGGACTGTTCGGCGACCCGTTCGACGTCCGCGACGCCACCCTGCTCACCACCCAGGTGCACCACCCCGCGGCGGTTCCCGTGGAGAAGGTGCTGTCGGCGGTGCACGAGGAGGTCGCGCGCATCGCCGCGGACGGCGTCGGCGCCGACGAGCTGCGCCGCGTGCAGGCGCGCACCGAGGCACAGTTGCTCCGCCAGGCCGACTCGGTGCTGGGCCGCACGCTGGGCTTCGCCGCCGCCGAGATCGTCCACGGCCGGGCCGAGCTGGCCGGGGAACTCGCCGCCCGGCTGGCCGGCGTGGGTCCGGACGCGGTGCAGGCCGCGGCCCGCGACCTCGATCCCGACACCGTCGCGGTCCTCGAGCTGCGCCCCTCCGGAGGACGTTCATGAGCGCCGTGCTCGACCTCTCGCTCGTCCCGCCCCTGGGCGAGCCGCGCCCGCAGCCGGTGCCGGTGGCGCAGGAGACGACGCTGCCCAACGGCCTGCGGCTGGTCGTCGTGCCCCGCCCCGGCGTGCCGTTGATCGAGCTGCGCCTGCGCGTGCCCTTCGCCGCGGCGGACGCTCCCGCCGCGCGGGCGCTCACCGCGCACGCGTCGGTGCTGTCCGGCGCCGTCCTCCTGGGGACGGCGACGCACGACCAGACCGCGATCGCCGAGCTGCTGCAGAGCCACGGCGCCGAGCTGTCTGTCTCCACCGACGCCGACCGCCTGCTCTTCGCCACCACCCTGCTGACGAGCGGGCTCCAGCCGGTGCTCGGCGTGCTGGCCGAGCTCCTCACCGCGGCGAGCTATCCCGACGACCGCGTCGAGGGCGAGCGGGACCGGGTCGCCGAGCGGATCGCGATAGCCCGCTCCCAGCCCGGGGTCATCGCCCGCACGGCGCTGGCGGCACGGCGCTACGGCGAGCACCCGTACGCCATCCAGCTGCCCGATCCGGAGCTCGTCGCCGCCGTCGACGGGGATGCGCTCCGGATGGTCCACCGCGACCGCGTGCTGCCCGCCGGCAGCAGCCTCGTCCTGGTCGGCGACCTGGACCCGCAGGCGGCGACGGACGCCGTCGGCACCGCCCTGGCCGGCTGGTCGGCGAGCGGGCACGCGGTCGAGGCGCCACCGGCCTCCGAGCTGCGCCCCGCGGGCATCGAGGTCGTCGACCGGCCAGGCGCCGTCCAGTCCAATCTCCGGCTCGGTGGGCCGGCTCCGGGTCGCACCGCTACCGACCTCGCCGCGGTCCGCCTGGCCAACATGATCTTCGGCGGCTACTTCTCCTCGCGGCTGGTCGAGAACATCCGGGAGCGCCGCGGCTACACCTACAGCCCGCGCAGCTCCGTCGACCACCAGACGGCCGGCTCGTCCTTCCTCGTCGAGGCCGACGTCGCGACGGAGGTGACCGGTCCCGCGCTCCTCGAGACCTGGTACGAGCTGGGGCGCATGGCCCTCGTCCCGGTCACCGACGCGGAACTGGACGGCGCCCGCCGCTACGTCCTCGGCAGCATGGCGCTGGCCACCGCGACGCATGCGGGCCTGGCGAGCACCCTGTCGGCGCTGGTCGGCTCCGGCCTCCCGGTCGACTGGCTGGCCGAGCACCAGCGGGACCTGGCCGCCGTGACCGTCGAGGAGGTCCAGGAGGCGTCCCGCCGGTACCTCGCCGCGAGTGCGCTGACCACGGTGGTCGTCGGGGACGCGGACCGGATCACCGGGTCGCTGGGGGCGCTGGCGCCGGTCAGCGTCGCAGCGCAGTGACCGATCCCGCCTGGCCGGAGGGGACACCGGCGACCACCGGGGCCGTCCCGGTGCTGGCCCGGATCGCGCACGACCGGGCCCATCTGTCCCGCACGCTCCCGGATCCCACCGGGGGGCGCCCGGTCCGCGTGCTGCTCGTCGATCCGCAGCGCGCCGTCCCGGTGGCCGAAGGCCCCGACGGGCCGCAGCTGCTCTGGGTGGAGCACCCGGCCCTGCCGGCGGGTGCCGTGTATCTCGGCGAGGCCGACGGGGTGCCCTACGCCGCCGTCCGGGGCGACCGCGCCCTCACCCTCGACGGCCGGACGGTCGACGCCTGGGCGGGTCTGCGGGAGGTCGGCGCGGACCTCGCTGACCTCGACGCCGGACTCCTCGTCCAGGCCATCGGCATCCTGGAGTGGCACGACCGCCACCGCTTCAGCCCGCTCACCGGCGCCGCGACGACCGTCGAGCGGGCCGGCTGGGTGCAGCGAGACCCCACCACCGGCGCCGAGTTCTTCCCCCGCACCGACCCCGCCGTGATCATGCTCGTGCACGACGGCGATCGCGTCGTCCTCGGCCGGCAGGCCGCCTGGCCGCCGGGCCGGTTCTCGATCCTGGCGGGGTTCGTCGAGCCGGGGGAGTCCGCCGAGGCGGCCGTCGTCCGGGAGGTCGCCGAGGAGGTGGGGCTGCGCGTCGCCGACGTCCGGTACGTCGGCAGTCAGCCGTGGCCGTTCCCGCAGTCGCTGATGCTCGGCTTCGTCGCCCGCATCGAGGGCGACGACACGCTGCAGCCGGACCCCTCCGAGATCGAGGAGGCCCGCTGGTTCACCCGTGAGGAGCTGCGGACGGGGAACGGGCCGCGCGCCCTGCCGCCACCGGTCTCGATCGCCCGCCACATCATCGACAGGTGGGTGGCCGGCGAGTTCGGCTGACGGGCGATCAGCCGGCGAAGCGGCCGGAGAGCACCAGCGCCGGCCGGTCCGGATGATCGGCGAGGACGACCGCGTCCGCGAGTGCCGCGGGGTCGACCTCGTCGTCGTAGCGGTCGTAGGCAGGGAGCACCCACGCCTGGTCCGCGGCCACCAGCCGCCGCCGCGCGGCGGGCGCGACGCGCAGGTGCACCACGACGTCGAAGCTCAGCCCCACGCCCTGCAGCAGGGGCCCCGCGACGAGCAGGACGCCGCCGGGCGGCATCGGGAGCCGGCGGGCGCGGGCCGCCCGGTCCCGCTCGACGTCCCAGAGGACCGGCAGGTACTGGCCGGAGCCGCCGGGACCCACCGGGTCAAGGACCTCCCGCGCCAGCGCCCGGACGTCGAGCCAGTCGGTGTAACGCGCGTCCGGGTCCGTCCGCCCGTGCTCCAGCCGCACCGACGCGGGCCGGTAGAAGCCGGCCGCCGGCACGACCACGGCGGCCCGCCCGGCCGAGGGGAGTCGTTCGGCGATCCGTTCTGCCAGCTGCTCCGGAGCGGCCAGCTCCGGGCCGTCGACCGCCACCCGGAGCGCGGTGGCGCCGTCCGGCGGCGGCGTCCGGGCCAGGAGTGCGGCGAGACGGTCGGCGAGCGCTGCCGGGCTGAGCGGCTCCGGACGGGTCAGGAGCGGCCGTCCGCTGCGGCAACCGCCGGGGACCCGACGGGCGTGCCGCGTCCGGCGGCCGGCCTGCGCGACGAGGTCCGGGGAGCAGGCGCTGCGACTGGTCCGATGAGCGGGAGCTGAGCGGCGACGGCGTCCGTCCCGAGCCCCGGCAGCTCCTCGAGCGTGGCGAGGACCTCACGGGCCAGCTCTGCCACGGGCCGCCCCGACGACCGGGCCTCGCGGCGCAGCGAGTCGAACGCCGCGCGCGGGCTGGTCCGGTGCCGCTCGGCGAGCACGCCGATCGCCCGCTCCGTCGAGACCCGTGCCGCCAGCGCGTGCTCCAGCTGGGCGACGGTGCGCTCCAGGGCCGCCAGCCGGCCGTCGGGAGTGTCCGCAGCCGGCACGGCGGCCTGCCCGGGACCCCGCGCGGAACGGCGGGCGGTGCGGTCCGGCTCGATCAGCGCGCCGAACTCCTCGGCGACGAGGTCGGCGAGCGTCATGCCCTCGACGAGGTCGCCGGCCAGCGCGGTGCCGGAGGGTGAGACGATCGACCAGCCGCGCGTCGTGCGGGTCAGCGTGACCGGTGGGACTTCTGCCGACGGGTCCCCGGACGCCGGATCGCGCTCGTCGCTCGCGCTCACGTCATCCGCCTCCTCGGCCAGGCCCGGCCGCATCGACCGGACGACGTCGAGGCCGCGGTCGCGGCCCGCTGAGAGGCGATCATGCCCCCTCGGGGGGCGGGGTCCCGGGATCACGCGCGGTCTACTCCCCGGCCGGGTGACCCAGCTGGGACTTCACCTGGTCGATGCTGGGGTTGGTCAGGGCCGTCCCGTCGGGGAACAGGAGCGTGGGCACCGTCCGGTTCCCGCCGTTGGCCTGCATGACCAGTTCCGCAGCGGCGGCGTCGTTCTCGATGTCCACCTCGGCGAAATCGATGCCCTCGCGCTGCATCAGCTTCTTGAGCCGCACGCAGTAGCCACACCACTGGGTGGTGAACATCGTCACGGCGGCGCCGGGGGTCGTGGTCATCGGGGGGAATCCTCCATGGTCGTGCCGGGCAGGTCCACTCCGGGAGGGGTGGCTCCCGGGAAGCTCCGGGCCGGGCCTGCGGTGTGGCCCGGTCGATCGGTCGCGTGTCCAGGTCAACCGAGACTCCCTGGGGATGCTTCCCCGGACCGTCGTCGCGGGCTGCGAGGATCAGGGGACCAGCCGGACGGATCGGGAAGGGAGGCGTGACATGACCAGTGCGGTGCCGGACGTCGAGTCCCGGGCCGAGGCCGTGCTCGCCGCCCTGGACGAGGAGCAGCGCGAGGCGGCCCAGGCCGTGTCCGGTCCCGTCTGCATCCTCGCGGGTGCAGGCACGGGCAAGACCCGCACCATCACCCACCGCATCGCCTACGGCGTGCACACCGGGGTCTACGTCCCCGAGCAGGTGCTCGCGGTGACGTTCACCGCCCGGGCCGCGGGGGAGCTGCGGGGTCGGCTGGCCGCGCTGGACGTCGGTGGCGTCCAGGCGCGCACCTTCCACGCCGCGGCGATGCGACAGCTCCGGTACTTCGCGCCCCGCGTCCTCGGCGGCCCGATGCCTTCCCTGGTCGAGAACAAGCTCCGGCTCGTGGCGACGGCGGCCGCGCGGGCCCGCCTGTCCACCGACCGCACCAGCCTGCGCGACCTCGCCAGCGAGATCGAGTGGGCCAAGACGACCCTCGCGACGCCGGAGGACTACGGCGCGCGCGCCAAGGCCGCGGGGCGGGAGCCGCCCTTCGAGGCGGCGGCGGTGGCGGCGGTCTACGCCGGCTACGAGTCGGCGAAGCAGCGGGACGGCGCCCTGGACTTCGAGGACCTCCTGCTCGTCACCGCCTACGCGCTGGAGGAGCACCCCGACGTCGCGCGTCAGGTGCGCGGCCAGTACCGGCACTTCGTGGTCGACGAGTACCAGGACGTCAACCCGCTGCAGCAGCGGCTGCTCGACGCCTGGCTCGGCGGCCGCGCGGACGTCTGCGTCGTCGGCGACCCGAACCAGACGATCTACTCGTTCACCGGCGCGAACCCCGACTACCTGCTGGGGTTCGCCGACCGGTATCCCGACGCCGGCGTCGTCAAGCTCGAACGCGACTACCGCTCCACCCCGCAGGTGGTCGCGCTGGCCAACCGGTTGATCGGCCAGGCGCCAAGGCGCAAGGGTCTGCCGGAGCTGCGGCTGCTCGGGCAGCGCGCGGACGGCCCCGAGCCGACGTTCGTCGAGCATCCCGACGAGCCGGCGGAGGCCGCCGCCGTCGCGCTGAAGTGCCGGGCACTGATCGACGCGGGGACGCCGGCCGCCGAGATGGCCGTGCTGTTCCGGATCAACGCCCAGTCCCAGGTCTACGAGGCGGCCCTGGCCGACGCGGGCGTCCCGTACGTCCTGAAGGGCGGCGAGCGGTTCTTCGAGCGTCCCGAGGTCCGCGAGGCGGTGCTCCTGCTCCGGGGCGCCGCGGCCGGCGGCAGCGACCCGGGCGCTCTGGTCCCGACGGTCCGCGACGTGCTGGCCTCGACCGGCTGGGCGGAGCACCGGCCGCCGGCCGGCGGCGCGGCCCGCGACCGCTGGCAGTCGCTGGCCGCGCTGGTCGACCTCGCCGTCGACATGGTGGCGGAGGAACCGACCCTGGACCTCGCCGGCTTCGTCGGGCACCTGGCCGAGCGGGCCGACGCCCAGCACGCCCCCACCGTGCAGGGCGTCACGCTGGCGTCCATGCACGCGGCCAAGGGCCTCGAGTGGGACGTCGTCTTCGTCGTCGGCCTGGTCGACGGCGTGGTCCCGATCGCGCAGTCCCTGGCCCGGCCGGAGGCGGTCGACGAGGAGCGGCGACTGCTCTACGTCGCCGTCACCCGTGCCCGGGAACGGCTCACCCTCTCCTGGTCGCTGGCCCGCAATCCCGGCGCCAAGCGGGCCCGCCCGCGGAGCCGCTTCCTCACCGGACTCGCCCCGGAGTCGACCGCCAGCGCGCCACCCGCACGGCGCGCCGCGAAGCGGGCCAAGGTCGTGCTCGAGGGGGAGGCGGGCGAGCTCTTCGAGCGGCTGCGCGCCTGGCGCAGCTCGGCTGCCCAGACGGCGTCGGTTCCTGCGTACGTCGTCTTCACGGATGCGACGCTGCAGGCGATCGCGGAGACCCGGCCGGCCAACCTGCACGAGCTGTCCGCTCTCCCGGGCATCGGCGCCCGCAAGCTCGATCTCTACGGCGAGGACGTGCTGGCCGCGGTGCGCGACTGAGCTGACCGCAGTCCGGTCGCACTGGGCCAGGCGGCGGTTGCGCACGGCGACGGCAGGCGGTACCGCCCGGTTCCGTCTCCCCGTCCGGAGGACCCGCTCCTTAATTGCGTTGACCGGTTTCCGAGCCACCCCTACTGTCTGGATCGCGCCTGGGGGACTCCTCGCGGCGCGCCAACGTAGGACCGGCCGCGGGCCGGATCCGACCCCGGAAGGAGGGGACCGATGACCACCACCACATGGATGTTCGCTCCCGCCGGGGTGCTCGGCCAGGGGAGCGTCGACGTGCGCCCGTACCCCGGCGTCGTCGTCTGCCCCACCCCCGCGGCAGGTCACGGGACCGGTCTGCCCGCCGGCGGCTTCGCGGCCGAGGTTCGCGGCCTGACCGGCGACGACACCGCCCGGCTGCGTCCGCTGAGCGGCTGCTCGGTCGCCGTCCTGACCCGCGAGCCCCTCGCTCCGCGGTTGACCGCTCAGAAGTTCATCGACCGGCAGTCCACCCAGAACGACGACACCACCCTCGGGATCCACTCCCCGGGGAGACCGCAGAGCTAACCGCTCGACCGGTCCTCCTCGAGGCCGCGGAACCCGAACCCGGGATCCGCGGCCTTTCTCTTTGTCCGCGGCACCCGGCCCCGACCACCGGTCGGCGGTCTCCCGCCGGCCGTCGCAGACAGCGAGTACGAGGAGGATCGGCAGTGCAGCCGACGATCGCCCGACCGACGTCCTACCGCCGGCACGGGCTCCCCTGGACCGGTGGCTCGTCCCCGAGGCGGCCGCGCACCCCGGTCGCACCCGCTCCGGTCCGGCGCCCCCTGCCGTGCCGCGCGGGGAACCCGGAGCTGTGGTTCGCCGACAGCCCTGACCAGCTGGAGGTGGCCAAGCGCCTGTGCGGCGGATGTCCCCTGCGGGACGCCTGCCTCGCCGGCGCCCTGGACCGCGCCGAGCCCTGGGGGGTCTGGGGCGGCGAGATCTTCGAGCGCGGCGTGGTCATCGCGCGGAAGCGACCGCGGGGCCGTCCCCGCAAGGTCGTGGCCGCGTGAGGCCGCAGTCCAGCCGCGGAACACCCGACAGCAACCGATCACTTCTCCCTGAAGGACCTGCCATGCACATGATCGAGCACGAACTGGCCGGCAGCCGCCTGCGCGAGTTGCAGGCGGAGGCCGAGGCCGTCTCCCGCGCCCGCCGGCTGTACGTCGCGCGGCGAGCGGCCCGGCGTGCGGAGCGCGCGATCCAGCGCGCTGCCCGCGCCAGCTCCGCCGTCTACTGAGTCACTGCGGTCCTCCGGACCGCTAGGTCATGTGCTCCCCGGCTTCACTCCTTGAAGCCGGGGAGCCACTCCTCGAGGACGCCGCGGAAGTCCCCGGCGGCGTCGAGCTGGCACAGCACGCCGATCGACCCGATGGTCACCCGGTGGATCAGCAGGTACGCCGGGGGAAGGTTCAGCTGCCGCCCGAGCCGGCTGGCCTCGGACCGGGGATCGGCGATGCGGCCCGCCTGCTCCTGCATCCAGGCGCGGGTGAAGTGGAAGTGGCGGTTCTCCAGCGGTTCGAGCATCGGGCGCAGGAAGTCGTGCACGCCCTGGGCGTCGACCTCCACCGTGGGCCGTACGAAGCCCTCGGTCCGCAGGTCGGCGAGCACCTCGTCGGCCTTGCCGGCCAGCGCCCAGCGCAGCAGCCGGCCGATCGGCTCGGGATGTCCATCGGGCAGACGGGCGGTGGCCCCGAAGTCGATGACGCCGAGCCGCCCGTCGGCGAGCAGCCGGAAGTTGCCGGGATGCGGATCGGCGTGCAGCAGTCCGGCCCGCTGGGGGCCGGAGAAGTGCAGCACCGCCAGGAGATGCCCGGCCCGGTCCCGCTGCTCCCGGGTGCCGCCGGCGATGATCTTGGACAGCGGGGTGCCGTCGAGCCACTCGGAGACGATGACCTTCGGCGCGCTGGCGACCACGCGCGGCACGACGATCTCCGGGTCGCTGGCGTACGCGGCGGCGAACGTCCGCTGCGAGTCGGCCTCCAGGCCGTAGTCCAGCTCCTCCACCACCCGGGCCTTGAGCTCGGCGATCAGGGGCTTGACGTCCAGGCCCGGGAACAGGGCGGCGAACAGCCGCGCGAACCGGGCCAGCTGGTTGAGGTCCGCCATGAGCGCCGTCCCCGCACCCGGGTACTGGATCTTGACCGCGACGTCACGGCCGTCCCGCCACGTCGCGCGGTGCACCTGGCCGATGCTCGCCGCCGCGGCCGGCTCGTCGTCGAAGTGGCGGAACCGCTCCCGCCACTTCCCGCCGAGCTGCTGGGCGAGGACCGCGTGCACGGTGCGCACCGCCATCGGCGGCGCTTCTTCCTGCAACTTCACCAGCGCCTCGCGGTAGGGGCCGGCGATCTCCTCGGGCACGGCGGCCTCGAAGACCGACAGGGTCTGGCCGAGCTTCATCGCCCCGCCCTTGAGCTGCCCGAGGACGGCGAAGAGCTGCTCGGCGGTGCGCTGCTGGAGCTCGGCGGCGACGGCGTCGGCGGGCCGCCCGGAGAGGCGCTGGCCGAACCCGAGCGTCGCGCGTCCGGCTGCGCCGAGCGGAAGGGATGCCAGCCGTGCGGTCCGGGCGACCGATCCCTTCGGCATCACCGGTCCGTCGTCAGTCACGCGTCCTCCTCGCCGGCGATCCCGCGCCCGGACGCCGTGGGGTCGCCTCGGGTGAGCTCGTGTGCACGCTCAGCGGCCCATTGTTCCCTGCCCGGGCTCGACTCCGCCGGGAGGAGCCCCCTCGACGTCCCCCGGCCGGGTGGGCCCGGGGTCCGGGGCGGGGCCGGCGGCACCGCAGCCGCAGGCGGGATGCACCGTCCACCGGCGCAGCCGCGGAGCATGGTCGGGCGGCCTCAGCTCGATGGTGGCGTCGAGCGTGCCGGGGGCGCCGGCGCCGTCCAGATAGGCGAGCACCTGCAGGGCCGCGGTCGCCGCGGTCAGGAGGCAGGTCACGGTCGCACCGCTGGGGAGCGGCTCCGCCGCGGTGAGCTGGGCGGCGAGCGCCGGCCAGCGCGGGTCGGCGTCCCGGCGGTGCAGATCGGCGCAGCGCAGGCAGCTCGTCGCCCCGGGGACGACCAGGGGCCCGACGACGCCGACCTCGCCGCGGACCGCCGCGACGAGGTGCGGCACGCCGCTCCGGTGGATCTCGGTGACGAGGGGGTCCGACGCCGCCCACGCGCGCGCGAGGACGACGAGGTCCGCAGGCGTGCTGGGCGACAGCGGTCGCAGATCGGTGAGCGGGCTGACCCGGCGGATGGCATCCGCCGCGGCGAGCGCGCGCGGACGCCCCTCGTCGGCCGCGCCGAGCCCGCCGACGACCGCGTCGGCGGCGGCGGTGATCCCGGAGTCGCGGATGCTGACCCGGCCCACCCCGCTGGCCGCCAGCACGGCGGCCAGGGGAGCGCCCACGCGGGTCGCGCCCTCGACGACGACAGCGGCGGCCCGGCGCGCTCGCCAGCCGGCACCTGCGGAGGGCGCCAGCGCGCCGGGCAG
>NZ_SPQL01000006.1 GCF_004570385.1 Blastococcus sp. CT_GayMR19
CCGCCCGGCGGCAGCCGCCGGCGGGCACCCCACGCCGACCCGGGGGGCCGCGGTGAGCACGCCCGAGCGGCCCCGGAGCGTCGTCCTGGCGGGTGGCGGCACGGGCGGGCACATCGAGCCCATGCTCGCGCTGGCCGACGCGCTGAGCCGCCGCGCCGACGGGGGAACCCCGGTCCGCATCACCTGCCTCGGCACCGCGCGCGGCATGGAGACCCGCCTGGTCCCGGCCCGCGGCTACGACCTGCGGCTGATCCCGCCGGTCCCGCTGCCCCGCAAGCCCACCGTCGACCTGCTGCGCGTGCCGACCCGGGTGTGGCGGGCGGTCGCGGAGACGCGCGCCGTCCTGGACGAGCTCGAGGCCGACGTCGTCGTCGGCTTCGGCGGTTACGTCGCCCTGCCGGCGTACCTCGCCGCTCGTCGTGGCGGACGGGGACGGGCGCGGATACCGGTCGTGGTGCACGAGCAGAACGCGCTGCCCGGGCTGGCCAACCGGATCGGCGCCCGCCTGGCCGCACGCGTGGCGGTGACCGCCCCGGGGACCCCGCTGCACCGGGCCGAGCACGTCGGCATGCCGCTGCGCCGGGCGCTCACGTCGCTGGACCGCGCCGCCTCCCGCGCCGCGGCCCGGGCGGAGTTCGGGCTGGACGCGGACCGGCCGACCCTGCTGGTCTTCGGGGGCTCGCAGGGAGCCGCCTCGCTGAACCGGGCGGCGGCCGGCGCCGCCGATGCTCTCACCGCGGCCGGCGTCCAGGTGCTGCACGCCCGCGGGCCGAAGAACACCGACGTGACGGTCCCGCCGCGCCCCGCGGGGAGCGCGCCCTACGTGGTCGTGGACTATCTGGAACGCATGGACCTCGCCTACGCCGCCGCCGACCTCGCGCTGTGCCGGTCCGGGGCGGTGACCGTGGCCGAGCTGTCCGCCGTCGGACTGCCGGCGGCCTTCGTCCCGCTCCCCATCGGCAACGGCGAGCAGCGGCGCAACGCGCTGCCCATGGTCGAGGCCGGCGGTGGGTTCCTCGTCGAGGATGCCGACCTCAGCTCCGACTGGATCGGGTCGACGCTCGTGCCGCTGCTCACCGACCCGGCCGCGCTGGCCGGCTACGCGCGGCATGCCGCGGCCGCGGGGGTCGCCGACGCCGACGAGCGGCTGGCCGACATCGTGCTGGCGGTGGCCCGATGAGCGGCGTCGGACGATGAGCGCCGCGGACGTGGCGGCGTGGACGGCGCCGGTGCCGAGCCTTCCCGAGCTGGGGGCGGTGCACTTCGTCGGCATCGGCGGGGCCGGGATGAGCGGCATCGCGCGCATCCTGCTGGCCCGCGGGGTGCGCGTATCCGGCAGTGACCGACGGGACACCCCCACCCTCCTGGCCCTGCGCGCGCTCGGCGCGCGGGTGGCGGTCGGTCACGACCCGGCGAACCTCGGGGACGCCGACACCCTGGTGGTCTCCACGGCCATCCGACCCGACAACCCCGAGCTCGTCGCCGCCCGGGAACGCGGGCTCGCCGTCCTGCCGCGGGCGGTGGCGCTGGCCGCGGTGATGGCCGGTCGGCGCAGCGTCGCCGTCGCCGGCACGCACGGCAAGACCTCGACCACCTCGATGCTGACCGTCGCCGTCCAGGCCTGCGGCGCCGACCCGTCCTTCGCGATCGGTGGCGACCTCAACGAGTCGGGGAGCAACGCGCACTCGGGCGAGGGTGACGTCTTCGTCGCCGAGGCCGACGAGAGCGACCGCTCCTTCCTGCTGCTCGCGCCCTTCGGCGGGATCGTGACCAACGTCGAGGCCGACCACCTGGACAACTACGGGGACCTCGCCGCGGTCGAGGCCGCGTTCGACACGTTCGTCGGCACGCTGCACCCCGACGGGTTCCTGGTCCTCTGCGCCGACGATCCTGGCGCCGCCCGGCTGAGCACCGTGCCGACGAAGGCGCGGCTGCGCACCTACGGCACGGCCGAGGGCGCCGACCTCCGGCTGCTCGACCTCCAGGTGGCGCAGGACGGCACCAGCTACACCGCGGTCCTCGACGGCCGGAAGCTGGGCCGGGTAGGGATCCAGCTGCCGGGCGAGCACATGGCGCGCAACAGCGCCGCGGCGCTGCTCGCCGGGCTCGAACTGGGGCTGCCCGCGGACGGGCTGATCGACGGACTGGCCCGGTTCGGCGGCGTGCACCGCCGCTTCGAGCTCAAGGGCGTGGCCGCGGGTGTGCGCGTCTACGACGACTACGCCCATCACCCCACCGAGGTCACCGCGCAGCTGCGGGCCGCCCGGGCGGTGGCCGGCGACGGCCGGCTGGTCGTGGCCTTCCAGCCGCACCTCTACAGCCGCACCCTGGAGTTCGCGGACGGGTTCGGCCGCGCGCTCGGGCTCGCCGACGAGGTCGTCGTCATGGACATCTACGGCGCCCGCGAGGACCCGGTGCCGGGCGTGACCGGCGCGATGGTCGCCGATGCGGTGCCGCTGCCCGCCGGCCGTGTCCTGTTCGAGCCGTCCTGGTCGGCAGCCGCCCCCGCCCTGGCGGCGCGCGCCCGGCCCGGCGACCTGGTGATGACCATGGGTGCCGGCGACGTGTCGATGGTGGGTCCGGAGGTGCTGGAGGCCCTGCGCAGCCACGAGCCCGGAGGGGACCACCCGGCGGGCGCGCTCCGGTGAGCCGCACGGGCACGACGACGCGGGACCGGATCGGCGGCCGCCGCCGGACGCAGGACCGCCGACCGTCGACGCCGGCGACCCCGCGGGCGCGCCGCAGCCGTCCCCGGCCCAGCTCACGCCGCCGGCGCGCGCTGCGGCTGGCCGCGGCGGTGCTGCTGCTGGCGGCGGCCCTGTGGTTCCTGTGGACCGGGCCGGTCCTCGCCGTCGGCACCGTGCAGGTGGACGGCGCGGGCAGCGTCTCGGCGGAGGAGGTGCGGAAGGCGGCCGGCATCGAGGCGGGGACGCCGCTCCTGCGGGTCGACGTCCGGGACGTCGAGGCCCGGGTCGCGCAGCTGCCTCAGGTCGCCGCCGTCGAGGTGACCCGTGGCTGGCCGCGCAGCGTCGTCATCACCGTGGTGGAGCGCATCCCCGTGGCGGTGGTCGGGCAGGTCGGACGACGGTCGCTCGTCGACGCCGACGGCGTGCTGTTCGACACCATCACGGGGGCACCCCCGCCCGGGGTGGTCCCGCTCGACGTCGCGGACCCCGGCCCGGACGACCCCGCCACCATGGCCGCACTCCAGGCGCTCGTGGCCCTGCCCGAGGAGGTCCGGGACGGGATCGACGGCGCCACGGTGGCCGGTCCGGAGGACATCACGCTCACGCTGACCGACGGCACGCTGGTGCGCTGGGGCGGCCCGGCCGAGTCGGGGAAGAAGGCCACGGTGCTGACCGCACTGCTCGACCGGATGGCGGACGAGGACCTGGAGCCGGCCGGCACGATCGACCTCAGCACCCCGGACGCGGTGGTGCTGCGCTGACTCGGAGCGCAGCATGGCCGGATGCCGACGTCCCCGCTCCCCGAGCCCGCCGCCCCCATCAGCCGGTTCCCCGTTCCGCTCCGGAAGGACCTGCCGCCGGAGCTGCGCGAGCGGTTCGACGCGGTCGAGGAGAAGTCGGGGTTCCTGCCGAACATCTTCGGCGCGCTGTCGTGGCGCCCGGCGGAGGCCGAGGCGTTCTTCGCGCTGCACGACGCGCTCATGGACAAGGAGACGCCCGGCCTGTCGAAGGCCGACCGCGAGGTCGTCGTGGTGGCCACCAGTGCCGCCAACGACTGCCTCTACTGCGTGGTGGCCCACGGCGCCATCGCCCGGATCCGGGCCCGGGACCCGTACCTCGCCGACCAGGTCGCCGTCGACTGGCGCAAGGCGCCCCTGGACACACGGATGCACGCGGTCGTCGAGGTCGCGGTGCGGCTCGCGGTCGAGCCGGCGACGGTGACGGCCCAGGACCTGGCGGACCTCCGGGGCCACGGACTGACCGAGGACGACGTGTGGGACGTCGGGGCGATCGTGTCCTTGTTCGCGCTGTCGAACCGGCTCGCCCACTGGGCGGCGATCCCGCCGAACCCGGAGTTCTACCTCCTCGGCCGGGTGCCGCGCGCCTGAGCTGGGAGGCGGCGAGGAGGAAGGAGCACGTGAGCCCCGCGATCGACACGCCGTCCAGCGCGACACGCCCGACACGCAACATCTCTTTGACGAGTTCCCGGTCTCGCTCCTGAGCCGGGTCTGCACCCGGGCATGAGACGTTTCCGGCGCGGGTCGTCACACCTCGTGGTGCCCAAGTGACCAACGAGTCGCCAGAGGTTCGTGCGATCCGGTCCCACCGACACGCCGAGCCGGGGAGGGTGTTTGTGGCGTCCTCCGGACGCCCCTAGCTTCGTCCAGGTCGAGCAAGTTGACATAACTGTAACGCTGAACTTGAGGATGAGGGTCCAGTTGGGGAGCGCCGCATGACACCTCCGCACAACTATCTAGCGGTCATCAAGGTCGTCGGCATCGGCGGCGGCGGGGTGAACGCGGTCAATCGCATGATCGAGGTCGGCCTCAAGGGGGTCGAGTTCATCGCCATCAACACCGATGCCCAGGCCCTGCTGATGAGCGACGCCGACGTCAAGCTCGACGTCGGTCGCGAGCTGACCCGAGGTCTGGGTGCCGGGGCGCAGCCGGACGTGGGCCGCCAGGCCGCTGAGGACCACCGTGAGGAGATCGAGGAGGTCCTCAAGGGGGCCGACATGGTCTTCGTGACGGCGGGCGAGGGAGGCGGCACCGGCACCGGCGGCGCCCCCGTCGTCGCGTCGATCGCGCGCAAGCTCGGCGCCCTGACCATCGGTGTGGTCACCCGGCCGTTCGCCTTCGAGGGCAAGCGCCGTGCGGTCCAGGCCGAATCGGGCATCGAGGAGCTGCGCAACGAGTGCGACACGCTCATCGTGATCCCGAACGACCGGCTGCTGCAGCTGGGGGACCGCAACGTCAGCGTGATGGACGCGTTCCGCACCGCCGACCAGGTGCTGCTCTCCGGTGTCCAGGGCATCACCGACCTGATCACCACGCCCGGCCTGATCAACCTGGACTTCGCCGACGTCAAGTCGGTCATGTCCGGGGCGGGCTCGGCGCTGATGGGCATCGGCAGCGCGCGGGGTGACAACCGGGCGCTGCTCGCGGCCGAGCAGGCGATCGCCAGCCCGCTGCTCGAGGCCTCGATGGAGGGCGCGCACGGCGTCCTGCTGTCGATCTCGGGCGGCTCGGACCTGGGCTTGTTCGAGATCAACGAGGCGGCCTCGCTGGTCTCGGATGCCGCGCACGCCGACGCCAACATCATCTTCGGTGCCGTCATCGACGACGCCCTGGGTGACGAGGTGCGGGTCACGGTCATCGCGGCCGGGTTCGACAGCGGCCGTCCGAGCACACGCAAGGACGCCGCCGCGGCGGTGCCGGGTGCAGCGGCAGGGGCGGCGCCCGCCGGCCTGCCCCCGTACCGCCGGCCCGTGAACGTCCCGGCGGTACCGCAGCCCGTGGGACAGCGGTCGGCACCGCAGCAGTCGGCGCCGGTGCAGGCCGACGGGGGAGCGGTGGCGTCCGCGCCGACCCGCGCCCCCCTGCCCCCGGTCGGGGGCGGCATCACGGTGCCGCCGCTGCCGCCGATGGCCGGCGCGGCGCACGGCCGTCGCCCGCTGTCGAACGAGGACTTCGAGGAAGAGCTCGACATCCCGGAGTTCCTGAAGCAGTGACGCCCGGTCCGTGCCCGGCAGCGGGCGCGTCCGGTCCGGGCGCCCCGTGAGTTCCTCCCCGGCCGCTCCGCCGTCGGCTCGACCCCGCAGGGTCGTCACCGATCGGCGGGGCGGCCGGTCCGCGTCCCCGTACGACTCGTTCAACCTGGGCGACCACGTCGGCGACGACCCGGCCGACGTCGCGGCCAACCGCGGGCGCGTGGCCCGGGAGCTGGGCGTGCCGGCCGACCGCCTCGTCTGGATGTCCCAGGTGCACGGCCCAGGAGTCGTGGTCGTCGACGGGCCGCAGGACGGGCCCCTTCCCGAGACCGACGCCGTGGTCACCAGCACCCCGGGCCTGGTGCTCTGCGTGCTGGTCGCCGACTGCGTGCCGGTGCTCCTGGCCGATCCCGTCGCCGGGGTCGTCGCGGCGGTCCACGCCGGCCGCGAGGGCGTGCGCCGGGGCGTCGTCCCCGCGACCCTCTCGGCGATGGCGAGCCTCGGGGCGCGGGCCCGCAACGTCAGTGCGCTCCTCGGGCCGGCCGTGTGCGGCGCCTGCTACGAGGTGCCCGAGCCCATGCAGGCCGAGCTGGCCCGCGTCGTCCCCGCCGCCGCCGTGGCCACCCGCCGGGGCACGCCGGGCCTGGACCTGCGTGCCGGTCTCGCCGAGCTGCTGACCCGCGCGGGCATCCCCGAGGTCGTCCAGGATCCGCGGTGCACCGTCGAGGACCCCCACCTCTTCTCCCACCGCCGGGACGGGGTGACCGGGCGGCAGGCCGGTCTGGTCTGGCTGGGCTGACGTCCCGCCCTGGCGGGCCCACTCCCGGGCCAGTGCGCGTTCCTGCTCTCGGTACCGAAAGCGGGGCCGTCGTCCTCCGCTTTCGGTACCGAAAGCGGACATCGGGAGCTGAGAGGATCGACGGCGTGGCCCGGCTAGAGGAGAACCTGCGCGGCGTCCGCGAACGGATCGCCGCCGCGGCCCGCGCGGCCGGGCGGGACCCTGCCTCGGTCGCGTTGCTCGCGATCAGCAAGACCTGGCCGGCCGACGACGTCCGTGCGCTGGCCGGGCTGGGCCAGCGGGACTTCGGCGAGAACCGGGCGCAGGAGCTGATCACCAAGGCCGCCGAGCTGGGCGAGCTCCCGGTGCGATGGCACTTCGTCGGCCAGCTCCAGCGGAACAAGGCCGCCGCGGTCGCACGCCTCGGCGCGGTCGTCCACTCGGTCGACCGGCCGTCCCTCGCGGGGGTGCTCGACCGGACGGGTCGGGAGACCGGCCGAGCGGTCGAGGTCCTGCTCCAGGTGGACCTCGGTGCCGGTGTCGCGGACGCCGGGGCCACGGCACCCCGCGGCGGGGCGGCCCCCGAGGACATCCCGGGGCTGGCCGATTCGGTCGCCGCAGCTCCCGGCCTCCGGCTCCGGGGGCTCATGGCCGTAGCGCCCCGGGGCGAGGACCCGGCGTCGGCGTTCGGGCGACTGGCGACCGTGGCCGCCCGGGTCCGGGCGGACCATCCGGAGGCGGTCGAGCTGTCGGCCGGGATGAGCGGCGACCTCGAGGCCGCGATCAGCGCGGGCGCGACGATCGTGCGTGTCGGAACCGCGCTCTTCGGGAATCGGCCCCTAGTCTCCGGAATCGAAGCTCACCAGTCACACGAGCCACAGACGCCCCGGACGTAACCGGGGGCCCTTGACGATTGCCGTACAGACGCGACGCTGAGGACACCAGCAGAGGGGGAGGTCCGATGGCTGGAGCCATGCGGAGAATGGGTATCTACCTGGGGCTCGTCGAGGACGACGACGCCCGCGGCTACGGCCGGTACGACGCCCGAGTCGCAGATCACCCGGAACACGACCGCCGTTACGGGAGATACGCGGACGACCGCTACGAGGGGCCCTACGACACGGACTACCCGACGGGCAACTACGTCGAGGACCTCGAGGCCCCGGCCCTGCCGCCGGTCCGCGAGCCCGAGCCCGTGTCCGTGCGCCGCGCCGGCACGGCCCGGCCGCTCGGCCTCGCCCCAGCAGCGGCGGGTGCCGGCCCGGTCCGGGTCGGTGCGATGAGCGGCGGAGCGGGCAACGGTGCGCTCGGCAGTGGACCGGTCGGAGCCACGGCCGCGAAGCTCGCCGTCCGTGAGCCCGTGGTGGCCGAGGCCCCGGCGCCCGCGCCCGCGCCGGCCCCGCAGCCCTACCGGATCACCACGCTGCACCCGCGGACCTACAACGAGGCGCGCACCATCGGCGAGCGCTTCCGCGACGGGATGCCGGTCATCATGAACCTCACCGAGATGGACGACGCCGACGCCAAGCGACTCGTCGACTTCGCCGCCGGTCTGTCCTTCGGCTTGCGCGGTAGTATCGAGCGAGTCACGGCGAAGGTCTTCCTGCTCAGCCCGCAGAACGTCGACGTGACCGCCGAGGACAAGGCCCGGATCCGCGAAGGTGGGTTCTTCAACCAGTCCTGATCTCGGGCGCGACGATGGACACGGCACGCGAGGTGCCCCGAACGAACGAGGACTGTGGCTCTCTTCTTGCAGATCGTCTCGTCGGTGCTGCTCGTCTTCCTGATCCTGCTGTTCGCGCGCTTCGTCGTCGACTGGGTGATGGTGCTGGCGCGCAGCTGGCGGCCCTCCGGGCTCGTCGCCGCCGGGCTCGAGGTCGTCTACAGCACCACCGACCCGCCGCTGAAGGCGGTCCGTAAGGTCATCCCGCCGTTGAACCTGGGGTCCATCAGACTGGACCTCGGGTTTATGGTGCTGTTGATCGCCGTGGTGCTCCTCAGGAGCTTTGCCGACTCCCTGGCGATCAGACTTGGCTGACTCCCCCGGGATCAGAGCCGCAGAATGGGAGTGGTCGCACCACCCCCGTCCGAGTACGTCCCTGTTCCTGCCGTTCGACCCGAGGTGACCCGCGATGCCACTGACGCCTGCCGACGTGCACAACGTCGTCTTCAAGAAGCCGCCGATCGGCAAACGGGGCTATGACGAGGACGAGGTCGACGCCTTCCTCGATGTCGTGGAGGCCGAGCTCGCCCGGCTGATCGAGGAGAACAACGAGCTGCGCTCCGCCGCGAGCCGGGTCGTCGCGCGGGTCGAGGAGCGTCCGGAGCCCGTGGTGGCTGCACCGGCGGCCATCGCGGCACCCCCGCCGCCCGTCGCGCCCCGGGAGGACGACAGCGCCCGCGCGTCCCGCATGCTCGCGCTGGCCACCGAGACCGCGGACCGCTACGTCAACGAGGCCAAGACCCAGGCCGAGCAGATGCTCAGCGGCGCGAAGAGCAACAGCGACCGACTGATGACCGACGCGCGCGCCAAGAGCGAGCAGATGGTCGCCGAGGCCAAGCACCGCGCCGACTCGATGATCGGCGACGCCCGCACCCGCGCCGAGACCCTGGAGCGCGAGTCGCGCGCCAAGGCGGCGAGCCTCGAGCAGGACGCCGAGCGCCGGCACACCGAGGCGATGAGCGGCCTCGAGGAGAAGCGCAGCAGCCTCGAGCGCAAGATCGAGGAGCTGCGGACCTTCGAGCGCGAGTACCGCACGCGTCTGCGGTCCTACCTCGAGTCGCACCTGCGTGACCTGGACAGCCGCGGCTCGGCCGAGCCCTCGGCCAACAGCCGGCAGCACGCCAGCGCCTGACCTCGGCGAACCACCCCGTCGCGGCAGTCGACGAGAGGGCCCCTGGACATCGTCCGGGGGCCCTCTCGCGTTCCCGGGGGCGGGGACGGCGGCGCGCCGCGCGCGAACGGGGCGGGCCGATTCCCTTCCGTCCTAGAGTGCCCACCGTGATCTTGGCTGCCGGACTGCTCGTGCTCCTCGGCCTGGGCCTCTTCGTCGCCGGCATCCTGACCGGCGCCACCGCGCTCTACTGGGGATGTGTCGCCGCCTGCGTGGTCGCGGCGGTGCTGCTGGTCGTCGCCCGGCGCCGGATCTCGGCGGCCGCGTCCGGTGGCACTCCGGCGGCGGCGAACGGGGCCCCGGCGGCCACGCCGGGCCAGGGGACGGCGGCGCCGGCCGGTGCCACGGAGCCGGCCGGCGCGGCCGCTCCTGCCGGGCCCGCGGCCCCGCCGGAGGACCTGCCCGACCCGGACGTGGAGGAGGTCGAGGTCACCGACCTGCTGCTGGTCGTCGACCTCAAGGACGAGGTGCTCGTCCTCGACGAGCACCCGCGCTACCACCTGGCCGACTGCGTGCACCTCCGGGGCCGGACACCGATCCCGCTGCCCGTCGACGAGGCGCGCACCGACGGGTTCACCCCGTGCGCGGTGTGCGAGCCCGACCGGAACCTCGCCCAGCGCGCCCGCGCCCGCAGGCACGCCACGGGCACCTGACCCCGGCCCCCTCTCCGCTTTCGGTACCGAAAGCGTGCGCCTCCCTCCCCGCTTTCGGTACCGAAAGCGGGGGGGGGGCGGCCTCAGCTGGTGGCGCGGGCCAGCCAGAAGCGGGAGCCCTCGGGGCCCTCGATGCCCGGGCCGTCGCCCGGCGTCCCGGCGTGCAGGGACACCGCGAGCACCTCGGCGGCGATCTGGGCGGCGTGCTCGGGAAGCGCCTCGGACATGGCGCCCTCGGCGGTCCACCACAGCTCGATGCGGTCGCTGACCTCCAGGCCGCTGGTCTTGCGGGCCTCCTGGATGAGCCGGACCGCCTCGCGGGCGAGACCTGCCCGCTCCAGGGCCGGGGTGAGCGTCAGGTCCAGGGCGACCGTGAGCCCGCCGCCGCTGGCCACGGTCCAGCCCTCGCGCGGCGTCTCGGTGACGATCAGATCGCCGTCCTCGAGCTGGACCGGGTCGCCGTCGACCTCGACCGAGGCCGTGCCGGCCCGGTAGGCGGCGGTCAGCTCCGCAGCATCCGCGCCGGCGACCGCCGTCGCCACGGCCTGGACCTGCTTGCCCAGCCGGCGTCCCACGGCGCGGAAGTCGACCTTGACACTCACGTCGACGAGCTCCCCGACCGCCGACAGCTCGACCAGTTCGGTCACGTTCAACTCGTCGGCGACCTCGGCCACCAGATCGCGCGGGAGGGCCGCCCAGCCCGGCGCGGCGACGACCGCGCGGGCCAGGGGCTGCCGGGTGCGGACCTTGGCCGACGTCCGGGCCGAGCGTCCGAGCTCGACCAGCCGGCGCACCAGGGCCACCTGGCGGACCAGCTCGTCGTCGCGGGCCGCCTCGTCGACCGCGGGCCAGGAGGCCAGGTGCACCGAGTCGGGGGCGTCGACCAGCCCCGGCGCGACCGCGCGGGCCCACACCTCCTCGGTGACGAACGGGGTGAACGGAGCCATCAGCCGGGTGAGGCCGTCGAGCACCTCGTGCAGGGTCGCCAGGGCGGCCGGGTCGCCGTCCCAGAAGCGGCGGCGGGACCGGCGGACGTACCAGTTGGACAGGTCGTCGACGAAGCCGGCGAGCAGCCGGCCCGCGCCCTGGGTGTCGAAGTCCTCCAGCGCGTCGGTCACCGCGGAGGTGACCGAGGCCAGCTCGGCGAGGGCCCAGCGGTCGAGCAGCGGACGCCCGGCGCGGTCCGGGGCCGGCGACGCAGCCGGATCCCAGGCGTTGGCCTCGGCGTACAGGGTGAAGAAGCTCGCGGTGTTCCAGTAGGTGAGCAGCACCTTGCGCACGACCTCGGACAGCGTCTCGTGGCCCACGCGCCGCGCCGACCACGGCGAGCCGCCGGCCAGCATGAACCAGCGGACGGCGTCCGCGCCGTGCCGGTCCATCAGCGGGATCGGCTCGAGGATGTTGCCCAGGTGCTTGCTCATCTTGCGGCCGTCCTCGGCGAGGATGTGGCCCAGGCAGAGCACGTTCTCGTAGGAGCTCTTCTCGAACACCAGCGTGCCCACGGCCATCAGCGTGTAGAACCAGCCGCGGGTCTGGTCGATCGCCTCGCAGATGAACTGCGCGGGGTAGGCCGCCTCGAACTGCTCCCTGTTGCGGTGCGGAGCCCCCCACTGGGCGAACGGCATCGACCCGGAGTCGTACCAGGCGTCGATGACCTGCCGGACCCGGCGGAAGGTGCCCTCCTCGCCGGGCAGCATGAACGTGACGTCGTCGATGAACGGCCGGTGCGGATCGAGGTCGGAGAGGTCCCGGCCGGTCAGCTCCGACAGCTCGGCCAGCGAGCCGACGGCGACCAGCCGCGTGGGGTCGGCGTCGTTGCGCCAGATCGGCAGCGGCGTCCCCCAGTACCGGTCGCGGGAGAGCGCCCAGTCGACGTTGTTGTTCAGCCAGTCGCCGTAGCGGCCCGTCTTGATGTTCTCGGGGTACCAGTTCGTCCTGTCGTTCTCGGCGAGCAGCTTGTCCTTGATCGCGCTGGTGCGGATGTACCACGAGGGCTGCGCGTAGTACATGAGCGGCGTGTGGCAGCGCCAGCAGTGCGGATAGCTGTGCTCGTAGCGCTGTTCCCGCCACAGGACGCCGCGCTTCTTCAGGTCCTCCACCAGCGTCGGGTCGGCGGCCTTGAAGAAGTGCCCGCCCACCAGGGGGACGTCGCCGAGGAAGTGGCCGGTGCCGTCGATCGGGTTGACCACCGCCATCCCGTAGCTCCGGCAGACGGCGAGGTCGTCGGCGCCGAAGGCGGGGGACTGGTGCACCAGGCCCGTGCCGTCCTCGGTCGTCACGTACTCGGCGAGGACGACGTAGTGCGCGTTGTCGTCCGGGAACTCGACGAGCTCGAACGGGCGCTGGTAGGTCGTCCGCTCCCAGTCCCGCCCCACGGTGCGGGCCAGCACCTCGACGTCGTCGTCGCCGAGCACCGACGCCAGCAGCGGCTCGGCCACGACGACCGTGTCGTCCCCGCGCCGGGCGACCACGTAGGTGACCTCGGGGTGGACGGCGACGGCCGTGTTCGACGGCAGCGTCCACGGCGTCGTCGTCCAGACGAGCAGGTCGGCCTTCCCGGCCCACTCGCCGCTGGTGACCGGCAGCCGGACGTAGACCGACGGGTCGGTGAGGGTCTCGTAGCCCTGGGCGACCTCGTGGTCGGACAGCCCCGTGCCGCAGCGCGGGCAGTACGGCGCGACCCGGTGGTCCTCGACCAGCAGCCCCTTGTCGAAGACCTGCTTGAGCGACCACCAGACGCTCTCGATGTAGGCCGGATCCATCGTCCAGTAGGCCGTGGACAGGTCGACCCAGTAGCCCATGCGGCGGGTGAGGTCGGAGAACGAGCCGACGTGCCGTTCCACCGACTCGCGGCAGCGGGCGTTGAACTCGGCGATGCCGTACCGCTCGATGTCGGGCTTGCCGGCGAAGCCGAGCTCCTGCTCGACGGCGATCTCGACGGGCAGGCCGTGGCAGTCCCAGCCGGCGCGGCGGGGGACGTGCCAGCCCTGCATGGTCTTGAACCGGGGGAAGACGTCCTTGAACGCCCGCGCCTCGATGTGGTGGGTGCCGGGGCGGCCGTTGGCCGTGGGCGGTCCCTCGTAGAAGTTCCACTGCGGCCGCCCCTCCGAGGCCTCCAGCGACCGCGCGAAGACCTTGTCGGCCTCCCACCGCGCCAGGATCCCCTGCTCCAGCGCGGGCAGGTCGACCTGAGGGGGCAGCGCGGCGAACGGACCGGCGGGGGAGGGAACACTCACGGGCCCATTCTCCCCGAGCCGCCAAACACACCTCCGGTGGGGAACCCGACGCCTCCGGCGGGGCACGGGTCGACCGCCCGCCCGCGCCCCGCCGGGCCGCCGGCGGCGGGGTTCCGGCCGGGCGGCCAGGCGCTCCGAGCCTGAGCCGGCGCCGTAGGAAAGACTGACTCCCATGAGGGGAGCCCGGTGAACACCGACGTCACCGTGGCCCTCGCGATCGGCGCGATGGTCGTCCTCGTGGCGGCGATCGCCCTCCGGGTCGCCGACCGGGCCGGCCTGCCCAGCCTGCTGCTGTACCTCGCACTGGGCATCGCCCTCGGCGAGGGGGGCGCCGGAGTCCAGTTCGAGGACTTCTCGCTCACGCAGACCCTCGGCGTGGCGGCCCTCGTGGTGATCCTCGCCGAAGGTGGCCTGACCACCCGCTGGGGCGACGTGCGCCGGGCCGTCGGGCCCGGCCTGACCCTCGCGACCGTCGGCGTCGTGGTCAGCGTCGGGGTGACCGCGGCCATCACGGTCTGGCTGCTCGAGTTCAGCTGGGGGTACGCCCTGCTGCTCGCGGCGGTCATCAGCTCGACGGACGCCGCGGCCGTCTTTGCCACGCTCCGCCGGCTGCCCCTACCGCGTCGCATGGCGGCGTCGCTGGAGGCGGAGAGCGGGCTCAACGACGCCCCCGCCATCCTCCTCGTCGCGGTCCTGGCCGAGCAGCTCACCGGCGGCGAGACGCACGCCTGGTGGGTGACCGCCCTGGAGATCGTGGGGGAGTTGCTGGGGGGCACGATCGTCGGCCTGCTCATCGGCTTCGGCGGGGTCCAGCTGCTGCGTCGCTCGGCGCTGCCGCTGTCGGGCTTCTACCCCCTGGCCACCCTCGCCCTCTGCGTGCTCGCGTTCTCCTCGGCCGATCTGCTGCACACCTCGGGCTTCGTCGCCGTCTACCTGTGCGGCCTCGTCCTCGGGAACGCCAAGCTGCCGCACCGGTCGGCGTCGATCGGCTTCGCCGAGGGCATGGCCTCGCTGGCCCAGATCGGCTTGTTCGTGCTGCTGGGGCTGCTGGTCTCGCCCGGCCGGCTGGACGACGCGGTCGGCCCGGCGTTGCTCGTCGGGGGCGCGCTGCTGCTGGTGGCCCGCCCGCTGTCGGTGGTGGTGAGCCTGGTCTGGTTCCGGTTCCCGTGGGCCCAGCAGATCTTCATCTCCTGGGCGGGCCTCCGGGGGGCGGTTCCCATCGTGCTGGCGACCTTCCCGCTGACCGCGCAGGTGCCGGGGGCGGCGTTCGTCTTCGACACGGTGTTCGTGCTCGTCGTCGTCTTCACGCTGGTGCAGGGCTGGTCGCTCCCGTGGGTCGCCCGCCGCCTGGGGATCGCCACTCCGCTGACGCCGCGCGACGTCGCGGTGGAGTCCACGACTCTGGACGAGCTCGACGCCGACCTGATGCAGATGACCGTGCCTCCCCGGTCCCGGCTGCACGGCGTGTACCTGCCGGAGCTGCGCCTGCCGGCGGACGCCGCCGTGGTGCTGATCGTCCGGGACGGGCGCTCCTTCGTCCCCGACCACACGACCCGCTTCATGCGCGGCGACCAGGCGCTCCTGGTGTCTGCCCGGCGGTCGCGCCCCGAGGCCGAGCGGCGGCTGCGCGCGGTCAGCCGGGCGGGGCGACTGGCCAGCTGGCGCGGCGAGACCGGCTCTGCGACCGAGCTCGACTGAGAGCCGTGCGCACCGAAGGCGAGCCGGCCGCCGCCGGCCTGACCCCTGGCGAGCTGTTCGAGGGCGGGACGGAACCCTCCTGGTGGGCGGACCGGTGGGCGGCGCTGCCGCGCGGCGGCCGCCGGCTCGTCGTCGGGCTCGCCGTCCTCGTCCTGCTCGGCGGGGGTGTCGCCCTCGTCCGGAACTGGATGGCCGAGCGCGAGCTCCGGCAGGCCGTCGAGCTGACTGCGACGGTCGGCGTCTGGAGCTCGTCGACGAACCGGCCCGGAGGCGAGGTGGGCTTCTTCGTGCTGGTCGGCAACGACGGCCCCCTCCCCGTGTCGGTGACGTCGGTGACCGCCGCGGGTGACGGGGTGCAGGTGCGCATGCGGGACGACGGTGCCCGGCCGGTCGCACCCGGGCAGCAGATCGAGATCCCGCTGTCGGTGCGGCTCACCTGCGTCCCGGGCGCCGGCGAGGCGCGACCGTCGCTGGACGGCGAGATCGGGGTCCGCCGGGACGACGGCGGTTCGACGTCCCGGCCCGTCGCACTGCGGCCGGCCACCCCGGTCCTGGACGTCGCGGCGACGCTCTGCGGGGTGCGCCCGGACCTGCGCGACCACGAGCTGTCCGGGCCGGTCCTGCGCTCCCCGGGCGACGGCTAGGAGACCGGGTCCGGGCGGTCCGGGTCACCGCTGCATAACGGAAACCCCCAGGGGGGCCACTCCTGTGGCGTCCCTCACACCTGCGTGCCATGGTTCCGGAGGACGCACCGGGCGACGCCACGACCAGCGGATTTCCGCCGGTCGCGAGCGGTCATGTGCTCGGTGAATAGGCACAGCTGAGAGGACGCCACATGGCCGCCATCACGTACGAGAACGCGACCGTGCAGTACCCGGGTGCCGAGCGGCCGTCGGTGAACGCGTTGAACCTCGACATCGCCGACGGTGAGTTCCTCGTCCTGGTGGGCCCGTCGGGATGTGGCAAGTCCACATCCCTGCGTGCCCTCGCCGGGCTGGAGAACGTGACCGACGGGGCGATCCGGATCGGGGACAAGGACGTCACGCACCTCGCGCCGAAGGACCGCGACATCGCGATGGTCTTCCAGAACTACGCGCTCTACCCGCACATGACGGTCGCCGACAACATGGGCTTCGCGCTGAAGATCTCCGGCATGAAGAAGGACGAGATCCGCAAGCGCGTCGAGGACGCCGCGAAGATCCTCGACCTCGAGACCTACCTCGACCGCAAGCCGAAGGCGCTGTCGGGTGGTCAGCGGCAGCGCGTCGCGATGGGCCGGGCGATCGTCCGCAGCCCGCAGGCGTTCCTGATGGACGAGCCGCTGTCCAACCTCGACGCCAAGCTCCGCGTGCAGACCCGCACCGAGATCGCCGCGCTGCAGCGCCGGCTCGGCACGACGACCGTCTACGTCACCCACGACCAGGTCGAGGCCATGACCATGGGCGACCGGGTGTGCGTGCTCAAGGACGGCTACCTGATGCAGGTCGACACCCCGCGCAACCTCTACGACCGTCCGGACAACGTCTTCGTCGCCGGCTTCATCGGTTCCCCCGCGATGAACCTGATCGACGTCGACCTCGACGGTCAGGGTGCGGTCCTGGGCGGCCGGTCGTTCCCGCTCCCGCGGGAGACGATGTCGGCGCTGGCGGCCGACGGCTCGAAGAGCGCGACGCTCGGGTTCCGGCCGGAGAGCGTGAAGCTGGTCGGCGAGGGCGAGGGCTTCCCGTTCGAGGTGGTCGTCGTCGAGGAACTCGGCTCGGACGCCTTCGCCTACGGCACGCTGCACACGACCCGCTCCAAGGAGGGCGACAAGCTCATCACCCTGCGCGTGGACGCCCGCAAGCCGCCCATGAAGGGCGAGACCATCCACATCCAGATCGACCCGAACGAGGCGCACGTGTTCTCGGCCGGGAGCGGACTCCGCGTCTCCGGTGACGCCGCCGCACGCGTCACCAGCGGAGCCTCCCGGGTCTCCCAGGCCTGACCACCTGTCCACGGCCTCCGGCCCCGACCAGCCACACGTCCACCCCGGTGTCAGCTGAGTCTGCTGACCGGGAGTTCCCTCGACCAAGCAAGTGTCCGAAGGAGTGCACATGCGCATCAGATCGACTCTCACCACGACCGCGACGCTCGGCGCCGCCGCCGTCCTGACGGCCGGCTGCCTGAGCGAAGGCGGCGGTGGTGGCGGCGGCAGCGGCAACACCAGCAACACCATCGAGGTCATGTACGCCTTCGCCGGCGAGCAGGAGGCGGGCTTCCAGGCCGAGGTCGAGGCATGGGCCGCGGAGAACGACGTCACCGTCGAGTTCTCCCAGACGGGCAACTTCAACCAGCTGATCAACACCCGCGTGCAGGGCAACGACGCGCCGGACGTCGCGCTCTTCCCGCAGCCGGGCATCATGACCGACCTCGCCGGCGAGGGCCTGCTGGCCGACCTCACCGACGTCGTGGACCAGGCCGACCTGGACGCGATGATCCCGGGTGCGCTGGAGACCGGGCAGGTGGACGGGACGCAGTACGCGGTCCCGATGAGCATCAACGTCAAGAGCATCGTCTTCTACCCGAAGGGGGCTGCGGAGGCCGCGGGCCTCACCGAGCCGCCGGCGACCCTCGAGGACCTGCAGGCGCTGACCGAGGGCATCGCGGCCACCGGCACGACGCCCTGGTGCTTCGGCATCGAGTCCGAGGCGGCCACCGGCTGGCCGGCGACGGACTGGGTCGAGAACCTGATGCTGATCAACTACGGCAGCGAGACCTACAACGAGTGGGTCAATCACGAGATCCCGTTCAACGACCCGCAGGTGGTCGACGTCCTGGAGCAGATGGAGGGGTTGCTCCTGGAGGAGGGCCGGACGAACGGTGGCCGGCAGTCGATCGCCAGCAGCAACTTCAACACCGCGGCCAACCCGATGTTCGACGAGCCCCCGGGCTGCTACATGTACCGGCAGGGCAACTTCGTGGCCACGCCGGGCAACTTCCCGGACGACGTCATCGCGGACATCGACAACCAGGTCGGCGTCTTCCCGATGCCGGGCCTGACCGCGGAGGACAAGCCGGTGCTCGGCGGCGGCGACCTGGCCGGCATCTTCAGCCAGGAGAACGAGTCCGCTCAGAAGCTCGTCCAGTTCCTCTCCTCGGCGGAGTTCGGGACGAACGGCTACGCCGAGAACGGCACGTGGTTCTCCGCACGCACCGACTTCGACACCAGCCTGTACGCGAACGAGGTGATGAAGTCCATCGGCGACATCGCCTACTCGTCGACCGAGTTCGTGTTCGACGGCTCCGACCAGATGCCGGGCGAGGTCGGTTCGGGCTCCTTCTGGCGGGAGATGACCGCCTACATCAGCGGCGGCACCGACGCCAAGACGGCCCTGGACAACATCGAGGCCAGCTGGCCGCAGTGAGCTGAGCAGTAGCCGGGGTGCCGGGCGGTTCGCCGCCCGGCACCCCGGATCCCTCGTCCTCGCCCGCCCCCGACGGGAGGCTCCCCGTGACCATCAAGGTCCTCAACGCTCTGCTCGCCGTCCTCGGTGGCGTGGCCGGCGCGATCGTCCTCTACTACCTGCTCAACAAGCTGGCCGAACTCCTGCCGGGCAAGTGGGAGGACCGGGTCAAGCCGTACCTGTACCTGCTGCCGGCGCTGGCGGCCATCGGCCTCTACCTGATCTATCCGACTATCCAGACGTTCGTCTACAGCTTCGCCAATGCGCGCAGCACCGAGTTCGTCGGGTTCGACAACTACATCAACCTGCTCGGCTCCTCGGGCTTCCAGAACACGCTGTTCAACACGTTCCTCTGGATCCTGATCGTCCCGGCGGGGGCGATCATCCTCGGCCTGCTGATCGCGACCCTCGCCGACCGGCTCAAGCCGAAGGGCGAGAAGTTCTCGAAAACGCTGATCTTCCTCCCGATGGCGATCGGGGCGGTGAGCGCCGGCGCCATCTGGCGGTTCGTCTACGCCAGCAACCCGCCCACGCAGGACCAGATCGGGTTGCTCAACGGGATCGTCACCGGCTTCGGCGGGGAGCCGGTGAACTGGCTGCAGATCTCGGGTTTCCGGTTCAACAGCCTGCTGCTCATGGTCATGCTGCTCTGGTTGCAGGCCGGTTTCGCGATGGTCCTCCTCTCGGCCGCGATCAAGGGCGTGCCGACGGAGACCCTCGAGGCGGCCCGCCTGGACGGCGCCGGTGAGGGCGCGATCTTCTTCCGGATCGTGATCCCGCAGATCCGGACGACGCTGATCACCGTCTTCATCACCGTCCTGATCGGCGTGCTGAAGACCTTCGACATCGTCTACGTGATGACCAACGGCAACTTCAACACCAACGTCATCGCCGTCGACTTCTTCAACCAGCTGTTCACGAACAACAACGCCGGCTACGCCGCGGCGATCGTCGTCATGCTGCTCATCATCATGATCCCGGTCCTGGTGTTCCAGGTCCGTCAGTTCCGTGCCGAGGAGGCCGCCCGATGAGCGGAACGCAGGCGGTCACGCCCACGCCGGTCCAGCTCCCCAAGGAGACGCCGTACGCGGGCAAGGCGGGGCGCCGTCGTGGGGTCGCCGAGGTGGGCAAGTCGCCGCTGTGGGTCCGGATCGTCCTCGCGCTGATCTGCATCGCCTGGGTGGTCCCGACGTTCGGCCTGGCGATCACGTCCTTCCGCGGTCAGGAGGATGCGACCACGTCGGGCTGGTGGACGATCTTCACCACGCCGGCCAACTTCACCCGGCTGACCTTCGAGAACTACAGCGAGGTCTTCACCCGGGCAAACATGGGAGAGGCGTTCGTCAACAGTCTGGCGATCACCATCCCGGCGACGATCATCCCGATCCTGATCGCCGCGTTCGCCGCCTACGCGTTCACCTTCATGCAGTTCCCCGGCCGCGACCTGCTGCTGATCGTCATCGTCGGCCTGCTCGTGGTGCCCACCCAGGTGGCGCTCGTCCCGCTGCTGAAGATCTACGGGACGCTGGGGATGAACGGCACGTTCCCCGCCGTCTGGCTGGCCCACGTCGGGTTCGGCATGCCCCTGGCGGTGTACATCATCCGCAACTACATGGCCACGCTGCCCAGGGAAGTGATCGAGTCGGCGAAGATCGACGGGGCCAGCCATTTCCAGACCTTCTGGAAGCTGATCCTGCCCATGTCGACGCCGGTGCTCGCGTCGTTCGCGATCTTCCAGTTCCTCTGGGTGTGGAACGACCTGCTCAACGCGCTGGTCTTCGTCGGACCCGGGAACAACCAGCCGTTGACGATCGCCCTCGTCCAGCTGCTCGGTCAGCAGGGGCAGGGGTGGCAGCTGCTCACCGCGGGCGGGCTCTTCACCATGATCGTCCCGATCCTGGTGTTCCTGTCCCTGCAGCGGTACTTCGTCCGCGGCATGACCGCCGGCGCGGTCAAGGGCTGACGGCGGCCGTGCCGGGTCCTTCCCACCGGCGTTCGCAGGACGGTCCACGGCACGATGGCTGACGTCGTCGCCACCGTCGCCGTGGACCGCGAGCGCGCCCGGGTGTACGAGCACGGCTGGCAGTCGTGGAGCCCCACTACGGCCTACCGGCTCGATTCGCGACCGTTCCGTCCGGTGAGCGACCTGCGCCGGATCGGGAACTACCGGCCCGAGCGCACCGCTCCGGAGGACGCCTTCTGGGGGGAGGGCCTGCTCGCCGTCGACCCGGGGACGGGAGAGGGCGTGCGCGTGTTCGCCGCCCGCTCGGCCGCGGGGCCGATCCCGTCGATCCGGGCGGAGGTCTCCGGCGACCGGATCACCGTGAGCGCCGACGGGGAGATCGACGTCGCCGTCTCCGATGCGGGAACGGGCCTCGACACCGCTCTCGCCCGCTGGGCCGACGGCTTCGCCGCCGCCGAGGGCGTCGGCCCGCTGCGGCCCCCGCCCACCGCGTGGTGCTCCTGGTACCACTACTTCGAGCACGTGACCCAGGGCGACATCGAGGAGAACCTGAGCGCCATCTCGGAGCTGGACCTCGAGATCGACGTGGTCCAGATCGACGACGGCTACCAGGCGGAGATCGGCGACTGGCTGCTGCTGTCCGAGCGGTTCGCCTCGCTCGGTGCCATCGTCGACCACATCCGCGGGGCCGGCCGGCGCGCCGGTATCTGGGTGGCGCCGTTCCTGGTGGGCGAGCGTTCGGTGCTCGCCCGGGAGCATCCCGACTGGCTGGTCCGGGACGCGAGCCCGGGCACGGGATGGCCGGACCAGCAGCTCGCGGCCCTCGACGTCACCCGGCCCGGAGCCGAGGAGTACCTCCGCGAGGTGTTCGGCACCTTCCGGAACCTGGGCATCGACTACTTCAAGATCGACTTCATCTACGCCGGGGCGATGGAGGGTGGCCGGGCCGCGGACGTCACAGGCGTCGAGGCGTACCGGCACGGCCTGCGCGTCATCCGCGAGGCGATCGGTCCGGACGCCTACCTGCTGGGGTGCGGCGCGCCGATCCTGCCCAGCGTGGGCCTCGTCGACGCGATGCGGATCGGCCCGGACATCGGCCACCACTTCGAGCCGCTCGACGGCGACCTCTCGCAGCCCTCCCAGCGGGCCGCGGCGCAGAACAGCCGAGGGCGGGCATGGCAGCACGGCCGGTTCTGGGTCAACGACGCCGACTGTCTGGTCGCCGGACCGCACGTGGAGCGCCGTGAGGAGTGGGCGACCGTGGTCGAGGAGTGCAGCGGTCTGCGCGCCAGCAGCGACCGGCTCCGCGAACTGGACGAGTGGGGGCTCGAGACCACCCGCCGGCTGCTGCGCGGAGGACTGACCACGCCGTTCGTGCGCTGATGCCGACCGACCCCGGTCGGCCCGCCTACCACTTCACCGCGCCGGCCGGCTGGATCAACGACCCGTTGGGCGTGACCTGGCACGACGGTCCCGAGGGTGGCCGGTACGAGCTCTTCTACCAGTTCAACCCCGAGGCCCCCCTCTGGACGCCGGCGATCCGGTGGGGGCAGGCGACCTCGCCGGACCTGGTCCGCTGGCGGGATCCGCGCACCGCGCTCGAACCGGGGCCGGACGAGACCGGCTGCTGGTCGGGCTCGGTCGTGGTGGACGAGGGCCGGCCGGTGATCGTCTACACCAGCGTGCTGGCCGACGCCCCGGGAATGGGCCGGATCGCCCTGGCCGAGGGCGATGCGGAGTGGCGGCGCTGGACCCGCGACCCGGCCGGGCCGGTGCTCCCCGCGCCGGAACCGGGCCGGGGGCTCGCCCACGTCCGCGACCCCTTCGTCTGGCGGGACGGCGACGAGTGGCGGATGGCCGTCGGCGCCGGCAGCACCGACGGGCGCCCGTCGGTGCTGCAGTACTCGTCGCCCGACCTGCGGACGTGGCGGGCGGACGGCGTGCTCGCCGAGCCGGAGCCGAACCTGCCGGGACCGGGCGGCACGGTCTGGGAGTGCCCCCAGCTCTTCCGGCTCGACGGCGCCTGGGCGCTGATCGTCTCCGTCTGGGACGAGGTGCCCGGGGGAGTGGCCTGCGCCCTCGGCGACTACGACGGCCGCCGGTTCGCTCCCCGGTCCTGGCAGTGGCTCGCCACCGACCCCTTCTACGCCACGACCGCCTTCGCCGACTCCCGGGGCCGGCGGTGCGCGCTCTCCTGGGTGCAGGAGGCCGATGCCGGCGACGGCGTCCGGGCGGGGGCGCTGTCGGTCCCGTGGCTGCTGGCGCGCGAGGGGGACCGGGTCACCGTCGCGCCGCATCCCGACGTCGAGTCGCTGCGCACCGAGGTGCAGGCCGCGCTCGGTCCGGCGTCCCTCGCGGGGGCCGCCGTGGTGGTCGGGCCGCTGGCCGCCCATGCGGACGTCGACCTGCGGGCCGACCCGGCGGGCGGACCGCTGGTCCTCACGCTCGACGAGGCGGGCGGACGGCTGCTCACGCTCGTCGCCGACCCGGACGCCGCCGAGCTCCGGCTCACGGTGCCCGGCCGACCGGATGCGCGGACGCCCCTGCACCCGGAGGCCGACGGCGGACTGTCATTGCGGCTGCTCGTGGACGCCGGCGTGGTGGAGGTCTTCGGCGGAGGTGGAGTTGCCGCGGCGCGGCTCCGCCCGCCGGGAGGCGAGCTCACCCTGGCCGTCTCGGCCGGGGCGGCGGGCGCGGAGCTGCACCGGCTGGTGATCCACGGGATGGCGCCGGCGACCGGCTGAACCGCCGCGCGCCGTGCCCGATGGGCGGAGGAGATCTGCCGGTGGTCCGCGCGCGACTATCGTCAGGTCCTGCTGGGGCCCGCCGGGGCGCCCGCCGAGGCGAGGAGCGCGTCCTGTCCGAGCATCCTGATGCGGTGGACGACCGCCTCGCCGGCAGACGGCCGCGGACGCGCCTGCTGCTCCTCCTTGCCGCGGGCATCCTGCTCTGCGACCTGATCACCAAGGTCATCGTGGTCGCGACCGTCGAACCGGGCGAGGACATCCGTGTCCTGGGTGGTCTGCTCTACCTCACGCAGCTGCGGAACATGGGCGCCGCCTTCTCCTTCGCCGAGGGTGCGACGGTCCTCTTCAGCATGATCGCCGTGGTCGTGGCCGTCGTCATCGTGCGGGCGGCGCGCCGCATGTACTCGACCGGCTGGGCGGTCGCGCTCGGTCTCGTCCTCGGCGGTGCCCTGGGCAACCTGATCGACCGGGTGTTCCGCGATCCGGGCTTCCTGCGCGGGGGAGTGGTCGACTTCCTGTCGGTGCTGGCGCCGGACGGACGGGTCTGGCCGGTCTTCAACGTGGCCGATTCCGCCATCGTCTGCGGCGGCTTCCTGGGCGCCTTCCTGGCGCTGCGGGGCGTGGAGTTCGACGGGTCCCGGGGCGGCCCCGAGGACGCCGCCGGTGCGACGACGGGAGACGGCCGGGCGGGGCCCGGCTGACCGTGCGCCTGCCGGCTGCGCGCCGCCGTCGCACCCGCCCGTCACAATGGGCGACGTGACCAGCTCCGCGAGCCTGCACCGCGCCCTCCCGGTGCCCGACGGGCTCGAGGGCCAGCGGGTCGACCAGGCGCTGTCCCGGCTGTTCGGGCTGACGCGGACCGTGGCCGCCGAGGTCGCCGACGCCGGCAACGTCGTCGTCGACGGCCGGGTGCGCGGGAAGGGCGATCGGCTCACCAGTGGCAGCTGGCTGGAGGTCGAGCTGCCCCCGCCGCCGCGGGAGCCGACGGCGCCGCGCGTCGTCGAGGGCCTGCACGTCCTGTACGACGACGACGACCTGGTCGTGGTGGACAAGCCCGTGGGCGTCGCGGCGCACCCGAGCCCCGGCTGGGACGGCCCGACCGTGATCGGCGGGCTGGCCGCGGCGGGGTACCGCATCTCCACGTCGGGGGCCGAGGAGCGGCGGGGCGTCGTGCACCGGCTGGACGCCGCGACCACCGGTGTCATGGCGGTGGCCAAGAGCGAACGGGCCTACACCGCGCTCAAGGCGGCCTTCAAGGAACGCACCGTCGCCAAGGGCTACCACGCGCTCGTCCAGGGCCATCCCGATCCGTCCCGGGGCACCATCGACGCCCCGATCGACCGCCACCCCCGCCACGACTGGCGGTTCGCGGTGGTCAGCGGCGGCCGGCCGTCCATCACCCACTACGAGGTGATGGAGGCCTTTCCCGCCGCGAGCCTCGTCGACATCCGGCTCGAGACCGGCCGCACGCATCAGATCCGCGTGCACTTCTCCGCCCTGCGCCATCCCTGCGTCGGCGACACGATGTACGGCGCGGACCCGACGCTCGCGGCGCGGCTGCGCGTGGACCGGCAGTGGTTGCACGCCGTCCGGCTGGGCTTCCCCCATCCGGCCGACGGCCGCTGGGTCGAGTTCACCAGCGAGTACCCGCCCGACCTCGCCGGCGCGCTGACCGTGCTCCGCGCCGAGACCTGACCATGCGGCCCCCGAGGGCGAGCCTGCGAGCCCGGCCATGAGCCTGCCGGGCTCGCTCGCCGACTTCGGTCCGGCAGCGCTGGCGGCCGTCGTCGTCGCGGCCTACCTGATCCTCGGCGAGCCGGTCGTCGGGCACGTCCTGCACCGGCGCTTCGAGGGCCGGCTGCGGTCCGATCCCCAGGCCCGGCGCTCGTTCTACCGCCGGCTGCTGGTGCTCGAGTGGGGGCTGGCGGTGCTGGCGCTCGTCATCTGGCTGTCCGCCCCGGGGGTGGACGCCGGCCAGGTGGGCCTCGTCTGGCCGGTGCAGTGGCCCGGGCCCGTGACCTCCGTGGTGGTTCTGCTCGTCCTGGTCTTCGTCGTGGTGTCCACGCGGGCGCTGCGCGGCGGCGCGCTGCTCGAGGCGGCCGAGCCGGTGCGACGGCCGGGTGAGGGGCGGCACAGCGAGCCGGCCGCGCACGCCACGCTCGCGCTGCTGCCCCGGACCGCGGGGGAGCGGCGGTTGTTCACCGTCGTCGGCGTCACCGCGGGGATCTGCGAGGAGTGGCTCTACCGCGGCTTCTTCCTGGCCGTCGCCGCCGCCGTGGGCGAAGGGTGGTCGACCGGGGTCCTCGTCGGGGTCGCCGCGCTGGCCTTCGGACTGGCGCACGCCTACCAGGGGTGGGTCGGCATCACGACCACCGGCGTGCTCGGGGGGATCATGGCCGCCGTGTACCTGCAGACCGGCTCGCTGCTCCTGCCGGTCCTGCTCCACGCGCTGATCGACCTGCGCTTCCTGCTCGTACCCTCGCGTGTCCTGCCGGTCGGACGGGTGTCCGGGTGAGCGCCCCCACGGCGGTGGTCGCGACAGCGGCGGACCTGCCGGAGGTGGCTGCCCTCCGGACGCGGGTCTTCGTGGCCGAGCAGGGCGTGCCGGCCGAGATCGAGCAGGACGCGGCGGACGCCACCGCCGTGCACGTGCTGAGCCGGGACGCCGCCGGCCGCGTGGTGGCCACCGGGCGGCTCCTCGCCTCCGGGCGGACCGCAGCGATCGGCCGGATGGCGACCGACGCCGCCGCCCGCGGGCGGGGGCACGCGGCAGCCGTCCTGGCGGAGCTGCACCGCCAGGCGGTCCTGCGCGGGGTGGCCGACGTCGAGCTGCACGCACAGCTGACGGCCCGGGGGTTCTACGAACGGGCCGGCTACGCCGCGGTCGGCGAGGTGTACGAGGAGGCCGGTATCGCGCACATCACCATGCGGCGCAGCCTGCCCGAGTAGCGGATGCCGCCCTCTCCCTGCGTACCGGGGACGTGGTCGCGGAGGCGGGACCGCGCCAGTGGGCAGGGTGTGACGGATCGGTCCGGCTGTGACGAGACACGTTCTGTCAGACCCTCGGACTACACACCTCTCAGTGCGAGGATTGGGGAGCCGGTCCACCGGCACCCGAGACCGCACAGTCGTACCCGCACACGCCCGCCGGTCTTCCCCGCCGGTCGCCCCGCCGCGGTTCTCCGACGGCCGGGCACGCACGACCACTGAGGAGCATCGACCGCACCGTGAGCGAGCTTGCGAGTGAACGCATGAGCACGGCAGCCCCGCGAGCGGGCTCGACGAGCGCCCGCGAGGAGTGCGCGTGAGCACCCCCTCGCCCGACTCGTTCGTGCACCTGCACGTGCACACCGAGTACTCGATGCTCGACGGCGCGGCCAAGCTGCCCGAGGTGACGGCGGCCGCCGCGGCCCAGGGCATGCCGGCCCTGGCGATGACCGATCACGGCAACGTCTTCGGGGCCTACGACTTCTACAAGCAGGCCACGAACGCCGGCGTCAAGCCGATCATCGGCATGGAGGGCTACTACACGCCCGGCTCGCGGTTCGACCGGTCGCCGTTCGACTTCGGCGACAACCTGATCGACGAGGAGGGGGACGGCGGCTCCAACCGCGGCAAGGCGGCGTACACGCACATGACGCTGCTGGCTCGGACGACGGAGGGGATGCACAACCTCTTCCGGATCTCCTCGCTGGCCAGCCTCGAGGGCCAGTACCGCAAGCCGCGCTTCGACCGCGACCTGCTGGAGCGCTACGGCACGGGCCTCATCGCCACGACCGGCTGCCCCTCTGGCGAGGTCAACATGTGGCTGCGCGCCGGCAAGGAGGACCGCGCCCGGCAGGCGGCGGCGGACTTCCAGGACATCTTCGGCAAGGAGAACTTCTACGCCGAGATCATGGATCACGGCCTGTCGATCGAGAAGAAGACCAAGCCCGCGCTCCTGGCCATCGCCAAGGACCTCGGCATCCCGCTGCTGGGCACCAACGACCTGCACTACACGCACAAGGAGGACGCGCAGGCCCACGACGCGCTCCTGTGCATCCAGACCGGCTCCCGGCTGAACGAGACCAACCGCTTCCGCTTCAACGGCGACGGCTACTACCTGAAGAGCTCCGCGGAGATGCGTGCCCTGTTCGCCGACCTGCCCGAGGCGTGTGACAACACGCTGCTGGTCGCCGAGCAGTGCGAGATCAAGTTCACCGAGGGCGCCGACCTGATGCCCCGGTTCCCGCTGCCCCCGGGCGAGGACGAGACGTCCTGGTTCATCAAGGAGGTCGAGCGTGGGCTGCACAAGCGCTGGCCGACCGGCATCCCGGACCACGTGCGCAAGCAGGCCGACTACGAGGTCGGGATCATCACGCAGATGGGCTTCCCGGGGTACTTCCTCGTGGTCGCGGACTTCATCAACTGGGCCAAGGACCAGGGCATCCGGGTCGGGCCCGGCCGAGGGTCGGCCGCCGGTTCGCTGGCGGCCTACGCGATGGGCATCACCGACCTCGACCCGCTGGCCCACGGCCTGATCTTCGAGCGGTTCCTCAACCCCGAGCGCGTCTCCATGCCCGACGTCGACATCGACTTCGACGACCGCCGCCGCGGTGAGGTCATCCGCTACGTGTCGGAGAAGTACGGCGAGGAGCGGGTCAGCCAGATCGTCACCTACGGGACGATCAAGGCGAAGGCCGCGATCAAGGACGCCGCCCGCGTGCTCGACCGCCCCTACTCGGTGGGCGACGAGCTCACCAAGCTGATGCCGCCCGGAGTCATGGGCAAGGACATCCCGCTCAAGGGCATCTTCGATCCCTCCCACGAGCGCTACAAGGAGGCCTCGGAGTTCCGGGCCCGCTACGAGTCCGACCCGGGCGCCGCGGAGGTCATCGACCAGGCGCGCAAGCTCGAGGGCCTGAAGCGCCAGTGGGGCGTGCACGCGGCCGGGGTGATCATCGGCCGGTTCCCGCTGATCGACAGCGTCCCGATCATGCGGCGCGAGTCCGACGGGGCGGTGATCACGCAGTTCGACTACCCGACCTGCGAGACGCTCGGTCTGCTCAAGATGGACTTCCTGGGCCTGCGCAACCTCACCGTGATCGACGACGCGCTGCGCAACATCGTCATCAACGGCAAGGACGCCATCGACCTCGACGAGGTCAGCAAGAACCTGACCGATCAGAACACCTACGACCTGCTCGCCCGTGGCGACACCCTGGGCGTCTTCCAGTTCGACGGCGGCCCGATGCGGTCGCTGCTGCGGTTGATGCGGCCGGACAACTTCGAGGACATCTCGGCCGTCGGCGCGCTCTACCGGCCCGGCCCGATGGGTGCGAACTCGCACACCAACTACGCGCTGCGCAAGAACGGCCAGCAGGAGGTCACGCCGATCCACCCGGAGCTGGCCGAGCCCCTGGAGGAGATCCTCGGCCAGACCTACGGCCTGATCGTGTACCAGGAGCAGGTCATGTCCATCGCGCAGAAGGTCGCCGGGTACTCCCTCGGCAAGGCCGACCTGCTGCGCCGGGCCATGGGCAAGAAGAAGAAGTCGGTGCTGGACGCCGAGTACGTCGGTTTCGAGGCCGGCATGAAGGCCAACGGCTTCTCCCCGGCGGCGGTCAAGACGCTGTGGGACATCCTGGTCCCGTTCGCCGACTACGCCTTCAACAAGGCGCACTCGGCGGCGTACGGGCTGATCTCCTACTGGACGGCCTACCTCAAGGCCAACTACCCGGCCGAGTACATGGCCGCCCTGCTGACCAGCGTCGGCGACGACAAGGACAAGCGGCCGATCTACCTCGCCGAGTGCCGCCGGATGGGCATCAAGGTCCTTCCTCCGGACGTCAACGAGTCGTCGGCGGACTTCACCGCCGTCGGCACCGACATCCGGTTCGGGCTCGCCTCGATCCGCAACGTCGGGCACAACGTCGTGGAGGCGATCGTCCGGGCCCGCGAGGGGCAGGGCGCGTTCAAGGACTTCGCCGACTTCCTGCGCAAGATCGACGCGGTGGCCTGCAACAAGAAGGTCATCGAGTCGCTGTGCAAGGCAGGGGCGTTCGACTCCCTCGGCCACTCCCGGCAGGGCCTGGTCACCGTCCACGCCAACGCGGTGGACATGGCGATGAGCCTCAAGCGCAAGGAGGCCGAGGGCCAGTTCGACCTCTTCGGCGGCTTCGGCGGGGACGGTGGGGCCGACGACCCGTTCGGCGGGGCGCTCGACATCACGATCCCGACCGCGGACTGGTCGAAGTCCGAGCGGCTGGTCTTCGAGCGCGACATGCTCGGCCTCTACGTGTCCGACCACCCGCTGCACGGCGTGGAGCACGTGCTCACCTCGCACGCCGACACACCCATCGCCGAGATCAACGCCGGCGGGGTCGAGGACGGCGCGAACGTCACCATCGCCGGCATCCTCACCGCGGTCGGCCCGCGTACCAACAAGCAGGGCGCCCCGTGGGCGATCGCGACCCTCGAGGACCTCGAATCCGGTATCGAGGTGCTCTTCTTCCCGAAGACCTGGGCGCAGGTGTCGGACAAGATCGTCCGCGACCAGATCGTGGTGATCAAGGGCAGGATCAGCCGGCGGGACGACCAGCCGTCCCTGTTCGCCTCCGAGGTGTCCGTCCCCGAGCTCACCGAGGGCCCACGCGGGCCCGTCCTCGTGTCCATGCCCGCGGCGCGCTGCACGCCTCCCGTCGTGGAGCGGCTCAAGGAGGTGCTCGGCAGCCACCCCGGCACCACGGAGGTCCAGCTCAAGCTGGTGAACGGCAGCCGCGAGACGGTGCTGCGGCTCGACCAGGGGCTGCGCGTGCGCCCGAGCACGGCGCTGATGGGCGACATCAAGGCGCTGCTCGGGCCGACCAGCGTGGCCCTGCTGTGAGCGTGGGCTTCTGAGCCCCGGCAGCGGCGTCCCGGCGGAGGGGACCGGCGCCGACCGCACGCCCGGCAGCGGGCCGATGTTCACTGGGGAGGTGAGCAACCCGCTGCCGACGTTCGATCCGGGTCCGCCGGCGGAGGCCTACTGGCGGGGATGGCCGGAGGTCCGGGCGGACGTCCGGTCGTCCCTGCGCCTCGTCCTGGTCCTCGCCCTCGCCGGCGTCCCGGCCGGCCTGGCGTGGTGGGGGCTGGCGCCGCGGGCGGACTTCCGCATCACCGAGGCCGGTCCCGAGCCGGTCGGTACGCCCTCGATCGAGCTGCTGGTGGCCGACGACGGGGTCTTCGTCCTGGTGCTCGCCGCCGTCGGCCTGATCGCCGGCGCTGCGGCGTGGCGGCTCCGCAGCCGCAGGGGAGTGGCGACGGTCGTGGCGCTCGCCGTCGGTGCGCTGGCCTCGGCACTGATCGCCTGGCAGCTCGGCGCGCTGCTCGGCGCCGGACCCACCGAGGAGCAGATCGCCGACGTGGGCCGCCTCGTCACCACGCCGCTCGGGCTCGGGTCGCCGGCAGCGCTCGCCGTCGGCCCGTTCATGGCGGTCCTGGCGTACGTGGTGGGCGCGCTCACCGCCCACGACGACGGCCTCGGCCGGACCCGGGGCCGCCCAGGGCCCGAGGAGCGGCTGTCCTCGGCCGACGGAAGCCCGTTCGCGGGTCCGGAGCGGCCGCTGGTCGACGTCCCGCCCGGAGGGCCACCGGCCTGAGCGGTCAGTTCACCGTCATCGGAGTGGCGAACTCGTGCAGCGGGGCGGGCACGGCGCCCAGCGTCGTCAGCATGGTCAGTTCCCGGCGGAGGAGCCGCGACTCGGCCGCCAGCCGGCGCCGGGTGGCCGACTCGGCCAGCAGCGCCTGCCGGTCCTCGGTGGTCAGGAGCGCCGCGGACGCGACCAGGTAGGACAGGGCGGTGGGATCGTCGGCCACGGCCTTGACCAGGACGGCGGTCTCGGCGTTCACCGCCTCGCCGGGGCCGGCGTCGCCCCGGCCGACGCTGAGCCCGGCCACCTCGGCCACGTACCGGGTGAACAGCGTCCGCACCCCCCGGGCGAGCACCTGCATGGACTCCCGGGCCACCGACGCCACGACGTCCTCCAGGCTGCCGGCGGCATCCGGTCCCGGACGGCTGCCGGCGGTGGCCGCGGTGATGCCGTCGGAGTCGCCGGCCGCCTCCTCGGCGGCCTCCTCGTCGGCGAGCCACTCCACCTCGCCCTGCAGGTAGGGCGGGTCCTCGCCGACGACCACGTCCAGCAGGCGGAACCGGTCCCCGCCGACCGTGACGATCCGGAACGCGCCGTCGGGCTGCGGCCGCACGGCCTGGAGGCGGGCGGTGCAGCCGATGTCGTAGAGCGCCTCGGCGGGCGCGACCTGCTCGACCTCCCAGCCCTGCCGGATCGCGACCACACCGAAGAACCGCCGGTCGCCGGACTCGGGCAGCGCCATGAGGTCCCGCATCAACCGGCGGTACCGCGGCTCGAAGATCTGCAGCGGCAGCACGACGCCGGGGAACAGGGGCGTCCCGAGCGGGAACAACGGGATCAGCTCGCCCATCCCCGCAGCGTACGGGCCGAAGCACAGCTGCCCGCCCCGGTGGCGGCGGCGCCCGCGGTCGCGCTGGCTACGCTGGAGGCTCTGTCGCACCACGCCGCAGCTCCGCCGCCCGCGCTCAGCTTCCTCCCGCCCACCATCCCGGAGGCAACCCCGTGCTCGCCCGCATCGACCTGCGTGGATCCGCGCTCCCCGGGCCCCGCGTGCTCGGCGGACTGCTGCCGCGCGCCGGAACCGACATCGACTCGGTCATGGCCACCGTCCGCCCGCTGTGCGAGGACGTCCGCATCCGCGGCGCGCAGGCGGTCAGGGAGATCACCGCGCGGCTCGACGGGGTGGACGCCGAGGACTTCGCCGTGCCGAAGGTGGCACTGGACCGGGCGCTCGCCGAGTGCGACCCGGCGCTGCGGGCGGCCCTCGAGGAGACCATCGACCGGGTGCGGCGGGTGCACGCCGACCAGCGTCGCTCCGACGTCACCACGCAGGTCGCCCCCGGCGGCACCGTCACCGAGCGCTGGCTGCCCGTCCGCCGCGTCGGGTTGTACGTGCCGGGTGGTCTCGCGCCGCTGCTGTCCAGCGTGGTGATGAACGTCGTGCCGGCGCAGATCGCCGGGGTCGAGTCGCTCGCCGTCGCCTCCCCACCGCAGCGGGACCACGGCGGGCTGCCCGATCCGGGCGTCCTCGCCGCCTGCGCCCTGCTCGGGGTCTCCGAGGTCTACGCCGTCGGCGGCGCGCAGGCCATCGCCGTGTTCGGCTACGGCGCCGGCTCCTGCGAGCCGGTCGACATGGTCACCGGGCCGGGCAACGTCTACGTGACGGCGGCGAAGCGGCTGCTGCGCGGGCTGATCGGGATCGACTCCGAGGCCGGCCCCACCGAGGTGGCGATCCTCGCCGACGAGACGGCCGACCCCGCGCACGTCGCCGCCGACCTGATCAGCCAGGCCGAGCACGACCCGCTGGCCGGGGCGGTGCTGGTCACCACCAGCGAGCGGCTCGCCGACGACGTCCTCACCCTGGTGCCCGGGCAGGTCGCGGCCACGAAACACTCCGACCGGATCGCCACGGCCCTCGGCGGCAGCCAGTCCGGCATCGTCCTCGTCGACGACCTCGACGCGGGCGTGCGGGTGGTCGACGCCTACGCCGCGGAGCACCTTGAGATCCAGACCCGGGATGCGCACGAAGTCGCGATGCGCGTCCGCAACGCGGGGGCCATCTTCGTCGGTCCGTGGTCGCCGGTCTCCCTCGGCGACTACTGCGCGGGCTCCAACCACGTGCTGCCCACGGGCGGGTGCGCGCGGCACTCCAGCGGACTGTCGGTGCAGTCCTTCCTGCGCGGCATCCACGTCGTCGAGTTCGACCGGCAGGCGCTGGCCGACGTCGCCGCGCACATCGATGCCCTCTCCGGCGCGGAGGACCTGCCCGCCCACGGCGCGGCCGTGCGGGTCCGGCAGCGCTGATGGGCTCGCTCGAGGAGCTCCCGCTGCGGCCGGAGCTGCGTGGCCGCACGCCCTACGGCGCCCCCCAGCTGCCGGCGAAGCACCGGCTGAACACCAACGAGAACCCGTACCCGCTGCCCGCCGAACTGCTCGCCGACCTGGGGACGGCGCTCGGACACGCGGCGCTGGAGCTCAACCGCTACCCCGACCGCGACGCCCTCGAGCTGCGCGCCGACCTGGCCGCCTACCTCACCCGGACCAGCGGGGCGTCCGTGCGGCCGGCTCAGGTGTGGGCGGCCAACGGCTCCAACGAGGTTCTCCAGCAGATCCTGCAGGCGTTCGGCGGGGCGGGGCGGACGGCGCTGGGCTTCACGCCGTCGTACTCGATGCACCCGATCATCTCCGCGGGCACCGGGACGTCGTGGGTGGACGGGCACCGCCGTGCCGACTTCACGATCGACGCCGTGGCCGCGGCGGCGCAGGTGCGGGAGGTGCGGCCGGACGTCGTCTTCGTCACCAGTCCCAACAACCCGACCGGGACGGCGGTCGAGCTCGAGACGGTCTGCGACATCTACGCGGCAACCGACGGCGTGGTGGTCGTCGACGAGGCCTACGCCGAGTTCGCGCGGGCGGGGACCCCGTCGGCGCTCACGCTGCTGCCGGGCCGTCCTCGGCTGATCGTGAGCCGTACCATGAGCAAGGCGTTCGGGATGGCCGGCCTGCGGCTGGGTTACCTCGCCGCCGACGAGGCCGTGGTGGACGCGCTGCAGCTCGTCCGGCTGCCCTATCACCTCAGCTCGCTGACCCAGGCCGCCGCCCGCACCGCGCTGGCGCACACCGAGGCCCTGCTGGCGACGGTCGACGCGGTCAAGGAGCAGCGCGACCGGATCGTGGCGGCGCTGCCGGGGCTGGGCCTGACCAGCGTCGCGAGCGACGCCAACTTCGTGCTGTTCGGGCACTTCGCCGATGCGCGGGCCGCGTGGCAGGCGCTGCTCGACCGTGGCGTCCTCGTCCGGGACGTCGGGCTGCCCGGCTGGCTGCGGGTCACCGCGGGCACGGCCGAGGAGACGACCGCCTTCCTCACGGCCTTGGCGGCTGTGGTCGCCGAGCACGGTGGCCGGACCTGATGGCCGCACACGTGCGTCCGGCCACCACCCTGGGTGAGGTCGCGCCGGAGCACCGCACCACTCTGGGAGACTGAGCCCATGAACCGCACAGCACGCGTCGAGCGGGCCACCAGCGAGACCAAGCTCGTCGTCGAGCTGAACCTCGACGGCACCGGTACGTCCTCGATCCGTACGGGCGTGGGGTTCTACGACCACATGCTCACCGCGCTGTCCAAGCACAGCGGCATCGACCTCACCGTGCAGGCGGACGGCGACCTGCACATCGACGCCCACCACACGGTGGAGGACGTCGCGATCGCACTGGGCCAGGCATTCGCCGAGGCGCTGGGCGACAAGCGCGGCATCACCCGCTACGGCGACGCCACGATCCCCATGGACGAGGTGCTCGTGCAGGCCGCGGTCGATCTCTCGGGGAGGCCGTACTTCGTGCACTCCGAGCCCGAGAACATGACGCCGATGATCGGCCCGGACTATCCGACGAGCCTCACCGCGCACGTGCTGGAGTCCTTCGCCTTCAACGCCCGGATCAGCCTGCACGTGCGGGTGCTCTACGCCGGCCGCGACGCCCACCACATCGTCGAGGGCCAGTTCAAGGCCCTGGCCCGGGCGCTGCGCACCGCCGTCGCGATCGATCCCCGCGTCGGCGACGTCCCCTCCACCAAGGGCGCTCTGTAGCCGGTGACGTTCGCGCTCGTCCTGCTCCTGCTCGGCGGGTTCCTCCTGGGCGGCGCCTGGAGCGTGTGGAAGGCCGACTCCGACGCCGCGGGCCGCACCGGCCCGCAGGTGTTCTTCGCCGTGTCGCTCCTCGTCGCCGCGGTGATCGCGAGCGCGGCGGCCATCCTCCGCATGGTCTGACCGACGAGGAACGGTTGCCGGCGGTCGTCGACCGACCGCGGTCCGCTAGACGATCAGCGGGTGGACGAGGATCTCGGTGCCGTCGGGGCGGTAGGTGTGCCATCGGCCGCCGGTATCTCGAACGACCGAGAACCCGTGGTGGACCTTGGTGTGGTGGCGTTCGCAGAGCAGGGCTGAGTTCTCGACCGATGTCTCTCCGTCGTGGAGCATCCATTCGAGCAGATGGTGGACGTCGCACCAGTAGGCCGGGGCGTGGCAGCCGGCGAACACGCAGTGCTTGTCCCGAAGCTCCACGGCCCGGCGCAGCGACGGTGGCACGACCCGATGGGTGCGGCCGAGATTCATCGGCTGGTCCTCGGGGCCGATGACGATGCGGGTGACGTTGCCGTCGCAGGCCAGCGCGCGGGCGCGGGCGGCGGAGATGTCCTCACCGAATCCGGTCCGTGCGACGCCCGGTGCGTCGAAGGGGTCGACCAGGTCTGCCAGCGGGATCGTGACGATCACGTGCGGCTTGACCGTGCGCAGGGTCGGCAACCGCCCGGAGGCCAGCGCGACGTCGGCGGCCTGCACGAGGGCGTCGGCGAGCTGCTGGGATCTGGTGCGCCGGTCACCGGCCGGCCGGTCCGCCTGGACGAAGGACTCCAGCATCGCCTCGAACTTCTCCCCACCCACGGCGTCGAGGTCGCCGCGGAAGCTGCGACTGCCGTCGGCGTGCCGGGCGATCGACAGCGACCGGCCCTCGGTCGGGTCGGGCTCGGTGCCGTCGGGATCCAGGCGGGACAGGTAGTGGTGCACCACCCCGCCCAGCTGCGCGTGCTGCCGGGTGGCCGCGGTCTCCGCCAGCACCGCATCCACTGCGGTCAGGTCGACACCCCGCTCCGCGGCGGCGGCCAGGTTCTTCGGCTTGGCGACCGGGGCGAGCACCGCCACCTGCTCGGCGGTCACCATGCCCTCCGCACAGGCCGCGGCCACCGCCGGCAGGTGTTCCAGGGTCCGGCCGTTCCGCACGATCTGCCTCGCCGCGCTCGCCGAGAGCCGCAGGTGCCCGCGCAGCCACCAGGCCATCGACTTCAGCCCGTCGTGCTCCGCGGCCTGGGTGAGCTCCGCGGTGCGCACCCGCCGGGCCAGCAGCGCGTCGAGGCGGTTGCGCGCCCGCACCAGGTCGGCGATCCGCTCCAGCTGGGTACCGGCGGGCTGCGCGTGCAGGTCGTCGGCGGCGAGCGCGTCGAGGGCCGACAGCAGCTCGCTCACGGCACCTCCTCGGCCTTCGATCAACTGTTCGAAGGATACCCCTCCGGATGTCAGTGGACCACCTGAATCCCCAGGTCAGACGCCTGTCCACAGATCTGCGGTAGCCCTTGTGCGCCCACGATCCTGGCGGCAGCGGCGTACTCGCCCGCCGACCGTCCGGAGGCATGGGAATCCCGCGGGCCCCGCGCCGCTGCTCGGTACCGTGGGCAGCGTGAAGAAGGTCGTCATCCTCGACTACGGGTCGGGCAACCTGCGGTCGGCCGAGCGCGCGCTCGAGCGGGTGGGTGCCGACGTAACGGTCACCTCCGACCCCCAGGCGGCGCTTGACGCCGACGGCCTCGTCGTCCCCGGGGTGGGCGCCTTCGCCGCCTGCATGGCCGGCCTGCGCGCGGTCGACGGCCCGCGGATCATCGACCGGCGGCTGGCCGGGGGGCGACCGGTGCTCGGCATCTGCGTCGGCATGCAGATCCTGTTCGACCGCGGCGTCGAGCACGGTCAGGACGCCGAGGGCTGCGGCGAGTGGCCCGGCGTCGTGGAGCAGTTGAAGGCGCCGGTCCTGCCGCACATGGGCTGGAACACCGTCGAGGCACCCGCGGGCAGTGTCCTGTTCGGCGGACTGGCCGGCGAGCGCTTCTACTTCGTGCACTCCTACGGTGTCCGCGACTTCCCGCTCGCGGCCGACGGACAGCCGAGCCCGCTGCCCCGGCCCCTGGTCACGTGGGCGGAGCACGGCGAGCGGTTCGTGGCCGGTGTCGAGAACACGGCGTTGTCGGCCACGCAGTTCCACCCGGAGAAGAGCGGCGACGCAGGCGCGCAGCTGTTGACCAACTGGCTCACGACACTCTCCTGACGACGGCACGCCGCAACGATCAGGACGTCCCTCGCCACCTAGGGTGACGCCGTCCTGTCCCGGCGCACCCAGGAGGCCGACGTGTCGGCACGGCGGTCCTCACGGAGCCGGCGAGGAAGCGGGCGCCTCGCCGGCCTGCTGGTCGCCGCACTCCTCCTCGGGCTGACAACCTGGAGCGTCGTCGCACTGGCGCCTCCGGATCCCCGGCCGATCACCGCCCCCGCTGGCGAGTTCAGCGCCGCCCGGGCCTTCGAGCACGTACAGGAGGTCGCGGCCGGGACCCACGTTGCGGGCAGTCCCGCCAACGGCCGGGTCGTCGAGGGCCTCGTCGCCACCCTCACCGACCTGGGGCTCGACACCCGCGTGCAGAACGCCGTCGGCACCTGGCAGTCGGGGCCGGGCGCGACCGAGATGGCCCGCGTGCGCAACGTGGTCGGACTCCTGCGGGGCAGTGATTCGACCGGCCGGCTCGTCCTCATGGCCCACCACGACTCCGTCGAGACCGGCCCCGGGGCCGCGGACGACGCCGCCGGGGTCGCGGCGGTGCTGGAGGCGGTGCGGGCGCTGAGCCAGGGGCCGCAGCTCCGGAACGACGTCGTCGTCGTCCTCACCGACGCGGAGGAGGCGTGCCTCTGCGGCGCGGAGGCGTTCGCGACCTCGCACCCGCTCGCCGCCGAGGGCGGCGTCGTCCTCAACTTCGAGGCCCGGGGCACGACGGGACCGCCGATCATGTTCGAGACCTCGCAGGGCAACGCCGACCTCGCCGACGCCTTCGCGGCGGCTGCACCGCACCCGGTGGCCAGCAGTTTCGCCGTCGAGGTCTATCGCACGCTGCCGAACGACACCGACTTCAGCGTGCTGCTGGGCGACGGGGACTTCACCGGGCTCAACACCGCGTTCATCGACGGCGCGGCCGCGTACCACACCCCGCAGGACCTGCCCGAGCGGCTGGACCGCGGAACGCTGCAGGCCATGGGCGACAACGCCCTGGCCGTCGCCCGCGAACTGGCCGGCCGCGACCTCGGCGCCCTGGCCCGGCCCGGCGCGCAGGACGCGACCTACTTCCCGGTGCTCGGCGAGCTGGTCCGCTACCCGGGTGCCTGGGTGTGGCCGCTGGCCGGCGGTGCACTGGCCGCGGTGGTGCTGCTCGTCGCGGTCGCCGTCCGACGGGCCGAGAGCACCTGGGGCCGGACGGCGGGCGGCACCGTGCTGGCACTGGTCCCGCTGGTCCTCGCCCCGCTCGCCGTCCAGGGAGCGTGGTCGCTCCTCGTGGCGGTCCGCCCGGACTACTCATCGATGCTCGATCCGTGGCGGCCGGGCTGGTTCCGGCTGGCGGCGCTCGCCCTGGTCGCCGCCGTGGTGCTGCTCTGGTACGCGGTGCTGCGTCGGCGGGTGGGGCCGGCGGCGCTGGCCTCGGGCGCGCTGATCTGGCTGGCCGTCCTTGCCGCGGTACTGGCGGCGTTCGCCCCCGGCGGCTCGTACCTGGCCGCCTGGCCGGCCCTCGCCGGGGCACTGGCCGGCGTCGTCGCCGTCCTGACGACCTCGCGCGTGGCCCGGGCCGGCGCGGCGCTGGTCGCCGGCGCGGTCGCCGTCCTCGTCCTGGCCCCGACGGTCGCGCTCTTCTTCCCGGCGCTCGGGCTGTCCTCCGGCGCCGCGCCGGCCTTCCTGGCCACGATGCTCGCCGTCGCGCTGCTGCCCGCGGTCGAGCTGTTGTTCCCCGACGAGGAGCGGTCCGCGGACGGCGGTGGCCGGCTCGCCTCGGCCGCGGTGCCGGCCGTCGCCGTCGTCGTGGCCGCGTCCTGCGCGGGCGTGGGCCTGCTCGTCGACAGGTTCGACGCCGGCCATCCCGTGCCCAGCCAGCTGGTCTACGCACTGGACACGGACAGCGGGCAGGCGTGGTGGGCCAGCACGGAGCACGAGCCGGGCGAGTACACCGGGCGCTACGTGTCGAGCCGGGGCGCCCTGCCGGTCGACTTCCCGTACCTCGCCGGCGCCGACGTGGTGTCGGGTGCCGCCGAGCCGGCGCCGCTGCCCGCGCCGGTGGTGGAGACGGTCTCGGACAGTGTGGTCGGCGGCAATCGCGAGATCACCGTCCGGGTCACGCCGCAGCGATCCGGCGTGCGACTCCTGGCCCTCGAGCTGAGCGTCGAGGGCGGCTCGGTGACCGGTGGGCGGCTCGCGGGCCGCCCGGTGGCGGAGCCGGCGCTGGGCGGGGACCGCCTCTGGGTGACCTTCCACGCGCCTCCGGACGACGGCCTCCAGGCGTCGTTCGCCGTCGCGGGCGGCGGCCCGGTCCGCCTCCGGGTGATCGACGGCAGCGACGGGCTCGACGGGCTGCCCGGCTTCGAGCCTCGTCCGGACGGCGTCGACGCGGCCGGCACCCACAGCTCGGACCTGGTCGTGGTGTCGGCGTCCACCGACCTCGGCTGAACGGAGGTATGGCATGGACGGCGAGATCGTCCTGATCGTGGCGGTCGCGGCGCTCGTGGCGGTCGTGGCGATCGGGGTGGTCGTCCAGTCGATGACCGCCCCCTTCGAGGCGCGCAAGAAGCGAAAGCCGAACCGCGGCGACGGCGGTGCTGCCCCCGGGGGCCATGGCGGCGATGACGGCGGAGCCGGATCCGGCGGGGACAGCGGCGGTTCCGGTGGGGACGGGGGCGGCGGTGGTGGGGGCGACTGACGGCTGGCGTCGGCGGTCACTGCAGCGGGAAGGGCGGCTGCGCCCACCAGGACGCGTCGACGACCTCGATCCGGCGCACCCACTTGACCCACCAGAACCCCCGCCGGCCGGGCGCCACGAGCCGGACCGGCGCGCCGTGCCCCAGCGAGAGCGGTTCCCCGGCGGCCCGGGTGGCCAGCAGGAGACTGCCCGCGTCCCGCAGCGGCAGACGCCGCCGGTAGCCGGTCCGCGAGACGACGTCGACGCTGCCGTCCTCGGGGAGGCCGTCGCGGGCCACCTCGGCCAGCAGCCGGTCCAGCCGGATCCCGGCCCAGTCCTGCTCGGCGTACCACCCCCCGGTGCAGTCCAGGACGGCCCGCACCTCGTCGCCCCGGTCGAGGTCGGCGACCGAAACCCGGAGCCGCCGGCCTCCGGCGACGATGACGAGGCCGTCCGAGGACTGGTCGGGCACGGTGTCGGTGAACCACTGGGTGACCGGCATCGCGGTCGGGTCATCGGTGCCGCGCTCGTGCGACCCGGTCCCGCGGCGGCCGGCACCCGGGGATCCGGTCAGGTGGAGCACGCCCTCGGTCGCTCCCCAGAGCACGGCGGCACCGAGTCCGAGCCCGCCGGTCTGGAGCAGCGAGCGTCGCGACAGGTCCGTGGCGCGGGGCCGCTGACGCCTGCCCCAGGCGTGCGCGACCACGAGCAGCGCGCTGCCCACCGCGGCACCGACGTGCACGTGCAGTGCGCCGAGCCCGGCGAGGAACGACCACGGCCCGGCAGCCCCGGCGGCGTGCAGCACCCCGGTGAGGACCGTGAGGGCGACGAGGACCCCCAGCGACACGGCGGCCGTCGGGGCCCGCCGGCCGGGCGGCAGCCGGCGTGCCCGGCGGACGACCACGGTCTTCCAGGGAACGAGCAGCAGGAGGCCGAGTCCGGCCGCGCCGTGGACGGCGACCACCCACCGGGACGGCCCGGCCACCCCGACGCCGTAGGCGAGCAGTCCGGTGCTGCCGGCGAGCACGAGCAGGCTCAGCACGCCGAGATTGGTCCGCCGCCCCGCCGAGCGGGGCAGCCGCAGGGGCAGCGCGCGGGGCACGCCGCCAGTGTGCGCCGCGCTCGCCGACACCCGGGGTCGGCCGTGGGTGCCAGACTCGGCGGATGCCGTCGCGCCGTCTCCTGCTGGTCCGTCACGCCACGGCTGCCGCCGGCTCGGTCGACGCGGACCGGCCGCTGACGGCGGGCGGCGCGCGGCAGGCCGCGGCGATCGGTTCGTGGTTGGAGCAGGCCGGGGTGGTGCCCGACCGGGTGCTCGCCTCGCCCGCGCTCCGGGCACGGCAGACCTGGGAGCTGACCGGGCTGCCGCTGGAACCGATCGTCGATCCGCGGATCTACGACAACACCGTCGAGGACCTGCTCACTGCCATCCAGGAGACCCCGGACGACGTCCGGACCGTGGCCGTCGTCGGCCACAACCCGTCGATCGGGGAGCTCTCTGCCGTCCTCGACGGCGGGGAGGGGGACCCCGAGGCCCGGCGGGCCGTCGACAGGGGATTCCCGGCCGGCGGCGTCGCGGTGTTCGGGCTGCCCGGATCGTTCGCCGCCCTGGTGCCGGGCGCGGCCACGCTCAGCGACTTCGCGGTGCCGGGCGACTGACCACCCCCGGCCAGGCGTCCCACCCCCGGCCAGGCGTCGCGGAAGCGCACCCTTGCGGAGCGATGAGTCGGTGGGGCCTGGGCCGTCTGAGCTGTCGACAGCCACGAACCCCGGGAGCAGCACATGGCCAGGATCGTCTCGAACTTCTTCATCGCCTTCGACGGCGTCGTCGAGGCGCCCCACGAGTGGCACTTCCCGTATTTCGACGACGAGATGGGGCGCGTGGTCGGCGAAGGGATGCAGACGACGAGCGCTTTCCTCCTGGGGCGACGGCTCTACGACGAGTGGTCGGAGTACTGGCCCGCTCAGGCGGCGGACGTGCCGTTCTCGTCCTTCATCAACGGTCTGCCGAAGTACGTCCTGACCCATCGCCCGATCGAGGGCAGCGTCTGGAACAACACCACTGTCGTGGGAGACGACCCGGACCAGGTGCGGGCACTCAAGGAGCGGCACGACGGGGACATCGGGATGTCGGGGTGCGCCACGACCGTGCGCTGGCTGCTCGCCCACGGACTGCTCGACGAATTCAACCTGCTCGTGCACCCGATCGCGGTCGGCAAGGGCCAGCGGCTCTTCGAGGACACCCCGACGGTGCCGCTCGAGCTGATCTCCAGCGCGACGCTGCCCAGCGGCGTGCTGCACCTGCGGTACGCGCCCGCGGCGCCTGCCTGACCCGTGCCCGGCCGCCGCGTCACCAGGTGCCGCGGTGCACGACCTCCTCGACGCCGCGGCGGCCGCGGCGGAGCGAGGGCGACCGCGGGTCCTCGGCGCCGGCGTAGCCGATCGACAGGCAGCCGACCGGCCGGAACTCCCCGGGTATCCCGAAGGCGGCCCGGAACGCCGTTCCCCGGTCGCCGGGGATCCCGAAGAAGCAGGCCCCGAGCCCCTCGTCGACGGCGGTGAGCAGGATCAGCAGGGCGGCCATGCCGGCGTCGACGTCCCAGTAGGGGACCGACCAGCGTGCCTCGTCGCGGTCGGTCCAGCCCTTGTCCGGCTCGGCGTAGCGGTCGAGGTAGGCGGACTTGTTCGACAGGGGGACGATCAGCAGCGGCGCGCGCCGCATCCGCGTCAGCCAGCGGTCGGGGGCGCCCCCGTCGGTGGTGGCCGCCCAGAAGCGGTCCCGCTCCTCGGGCGACTCCAGCACCAGGAACGCCCAGCCCTGACTGAAGCCCGCCGACGGCGCCCGGATCGCGTGTTCCAGCAGCCGCTCCCGCACCTCGGCCGGCACCGGACGGTCGGGGTCGTAGTCGCGCACCATGCGCCGGCGGCGGACGACGTCGGCGAACTCCACGCCCCCACCCTGCCGCACTCGCGGAACTGTCGTACCTGCCGGGCATGGTCATCTCGGCGGTTGAGGCTTCGCACGGGAGGCCCGCATGACCACAGTCGATGAGCGCCAGCTAGACGCGGAGGGTTCCGTTGCCGGGCAGGTACCCGTGCCCCGGTCCGACGGCCCGGGTGGTGCCGCCGTGGCACGGCCGCTACGGCTTCCGGCGGTGACCGCGGCGGGGTCAGGCTCCCGTCCGTCATGGGAGCGCGCCGCGGTCGTGGTCGGCCTCGCCGGCATCGTGATGTACGGCTTGTACTACGGGGCGTACTCCACCTTCTACGGCTCATTCGGCCTCACGCCCGAGGACGTCGGGATCTCCTGGCCCCAGGCGTTCGGCCGGATGTCCGTGGTCCCCGCCACGGTGGTGGCCGTCATGTCGGGCCCGTTCGTCATCTTGTTGCTGGTCGTCGCGGCCGCCGCGCTCGGCCTGCTCGTGTCCCTCGCCTGGGCGCGCCGGGAGCTGCTCCGCCGGTTCCCCCGCGCTGCCCGGGCCGTCGGGCCGGGGACCGAAGACGTGGTCCTCCGGTGGGCGCCCCCGCCGCAGGCCGTTGCGCTCGCGGTCAGCCTGGTTGCCTTCGACGCCGCGAAGGCCTACAGCGAGCGGGCGCTCAGGCCCGTCGATCTCGACGGGCCCTTCGCGTTCGTTCTCTTCGTGTTGCTCTCCGGAGGCGCGTGTGCCCTGCTCCGGAAGGTCGCCGGACACCGCATGGGGTCGATCGTCGGGTGCGTAGCTGTGGCGCTGCTGATCGCGTCGGCGTCCATCGCACTGAATTCGGCGGTGAGGGAGTCCGCTGTGCAGATGCGGGACGAGGGGCGCTGGGGGGCTGCCGCGACGGCAGTGGGCGTCGTGCCCCAGTACGTCACGGTGGACATGACCGGCAGTCCGGCCGGGTCGGGTAAGGAGAGCCCCGTGATGCTCTTCCTCGGCTCGGCCGAGGGCGTGAACGCGCTCTACGACTGCGCATCGCGAACGGTGCTTCGGATCGAGGCGCAGAACGTCACCTTGACTCATCTGCCCGCGACCTCGGACGCCGACCTGGAATCGGCAGCGGACCGTTGCCAACGCGGCTGAGGTCGCGAGGGAGACCGGCAAGGCGCGTTCCCTAGGCTGTCCTCCGTGCCGAAGCTGCAGCTGCTCCCCGCCGTCGACGTCGCCGACGGCCAGGCCGTCCGCCTGGTGCAGGGCGAGGCCGGCAGCGAGACCTCCTACGGTGACCCGCTCGAGGCCGCGATGCAGTGGCAGCGGGACGGCGCCGAGTGGGTGCACCTCGTCGACCTCGACGCCGCCTTCGGCCGCGGCAGCAACCGGGAGCTCCTGGCGCGTGTCGTCGGTGAGCTCGACGTCGACGTCGAGCTCTCCGGTGGCATCCGGGACGACGAGTCGCTGACGGCCGCGCTGGCCACGGGCTGCCGTCGGGTCAACCTGGGCACCGCCGCCCTGGAGTCGCCGGAGTGGTGCGCCCGGGCGATCGCCGAGTACGGCGACCGGATCGCCGTCGGACTCGACGTGCGGGGCACCCGCCTGGCCGCCCGCGGCTGGACCAAGGAGGGCGGCGAGCTCTACGAGACCCTCGCCCGCCTGGACGCCGAGGGCTGCGCCCGCTACGTCGTCACGGACATCACCAAGGACGGCACGCTGCGCGGTCCGAACCTCGACCTGCTGCGGGAGGTCTGCGCCGCCACCCCGCGGCCGGTGATCGCCTCGGGCGGGGTCAGCTCCCTGGACGACATCCGGGCGCTGGCCGGGCTGAGCGCGATCGGGGTCGAGGGCGCGATCGTCGGCAAGGCCCTCTACGCCGGGGCGTTCACCCTGCCGGAGGCGCTGCGCGTCACCGAGGAGGGCTCGTGAGCGTCATCCGGATCGGCCCGGGCGCGCCCTGGGAGGGCATCGTCGGCTACAGCCGGGTCGTCGTCCGGGGGGACACCGCGTGGGTGAGCGGCACGACCTCCGTGGTCGACGGCGCGGTCGCCCACCCCGGGGACGCCGCCGCGCAGACCCGCCAGGCCCTGAAGATCATCACGACGGCGCTGGAGCGGGCGGGGTTCACCATGAACGACGTCGTCCGCACCCGGATCTTCGTCACGGACATCGCCCGTTGGGAGGAGGTCGGCCGCGCCCACGGCGAGGTGTTCGGCGACGTCCGGCCGGCCACCACGATGGTGCAGGTCGCGGCGCTGATCGACCCGGCGATGCTCGTGGAGATCGAGGCCGACGCCGTGCGCTGGGCGGGGGCATGACTCTCGCCGTGCGGGTCATCCCGTGCCTCGACGTCGACGCCGGCCGGGTGGTGAAGGGCGTCAACTTCGTCGACCTCCGCGACGCCGGTGACCCCGTCGAGATGGCCCGCGTCTACGACGCCGAGGGTGCCGACGAGCTGACCTTCCTGGACATCACCGCCAGCTCCGGCGACCGCGCCACCACCTACGACATGGTCAGCCGCACGGCCGAGAGCGTGTTCATCCCGCTCACCGTCGGCGGGGGCGTGCGCAGCGCCGACGACGTCGACCGGCTGCTGCGCGCGGGCGCGGACAAGGTCGGGGTCAACACCGCGGCGGTGGCCCGGCCGGAGCTGATCGCCGAGATCGCCGGCCGGTTCGGCAACCAGGTGCTCGTGCTGTCCCTGGACGCCCGCCGCTGCCAGGACGGCGCGGCCACCGACTCCGGCTTCGAGATCACCACGCACGGAGGGCGGCGCGGGACCGGCCTGGACGCCGTGGAGTGGTGCATCCGCGCCGCGGAGCTGGGCGCGGGGGAGATCCTGCTCAACTCCATGGACGCCGACGGCACCCGCGCCGGCTTCGACACCGAGCTGATCCAGAAGGTCCGCCGCGAGGTGAGCGTGCCGCTGATCGCCAGCGGGGGAGCGGGCGCGGTCGAGCACTTCCCGCCCGCGGTCGAGGCCGGTGCCGACGCGGTCCTGGCCGCCAGCGTCTTCCACTTCGGCGTCCTGCGGGTCGGCGACGTGAAGGCCGGCCTCGCGGCGGCCGGGATCCCGGTCCGCCGGGAAGCCGACCATCCGGAGGGATCGTGAGCCTCCCGGGGGTCGGTGAGGAGATCTCCCGGGTGGCTTTCGACCGGGCGGTGACGCTGTTGACGGCAGAAGGCAGCGAGCTACGCGTCGAAGGGCCCTTCGACCTCACCGTCGACGGGTCGACCACCGAGAGGGTGGACCCTTCCCACGTCGCCCCGCACGCGGCTGTCCTGGTGCGGCAGGTGCGCCGGCGGGTCACGGCCCTGCGGGTGCTGGACGGCGGTGGCCTCGAACTTCGCATCGACGGCGACTTCTCGATGCTCGTTCACCCGGGTCATGAGTTCGAAGCCTGGACGTACAACGGATCAGACGATTCGAAGGCCGTCGGCATGCCGGACGGCGACGTCGAGACCTGGGGCCTCAGGTAGGACCCGGGCGAGTTGAGGACGGCGGCGCTCCGGGCAAACCGGTTGGACCTCACGGGACCGTCCGTCGAGACTGAGCCGTGCTCCTGACCCTGTCGACCACCCACCGGCCCGCCACCGACCTGGGCTTTCTGCTGCACAAGAACCCGGAGCGGGCGCAGTCGGTGGACGTCTCCGCAGGCCGGGTGCACGTCTTCTACCCCGAGGCGAGCGACGAGCGCTGCACGGTCGCGCTGCTGCTGGACGTCGACCCGATAGCCCTGGTCCGGAACGCCCGCGGAACCGCGACCGAGGGCTTCAGCCTCGGGCAGTACGTGAACGACCGCCCGTACGCGGCGTCCAGCCTGCTCGCGGTCGCCCTCGGCAAGGCCTTCGCCAGCGCGCGCCGCGGCGTCAGCAAGGAGCGGCCCGACCTCGTCGACGTCGCCCTGCCGCTGGAGATCCACCTGCCCGCACTCTCCTGCCGCGGCGGCGTCGAGATGGCGCAGCGGTTCTTCGCCCCGCTGGGCTGGACGGTCGGGGCCCGGCCGGTGCCGCTCGACGAGACGTTCCCCCACTGGGGCGACTCCCGGTACGTCGACCTGCGCCTCACCGGCACGCAGCGGGTCGCGGACGCGATCAACCACCTGTACGTCGGCCTGCCCGTCCTCGACGACGCCAAGCACTACTGGGTGAGCAGCGACGAGATCGACAAGCTGCTGCGGGCGGGGGAGGGCTGGCTGGCGACGCACCCCGACCGCGACCTGGTCACCCGCCGCTACCTGGCGCACCGGGTCTCCTTCGCGCGGGCGGCGATGTCCCGGCTCGCCGAGGTGGACGACCTCGAGCCGGACAGCCTCGACGACGCCGTCGTCACCGCCGGGAGCGGCGACGAGCAGGACGAGCGCCCCGTGCCGCTCGTGCTGCAGCGGCACGGGGCCGTCGTCGCCGCCCTGCGCGCCTCCGGCGCCGCGCGCGTGCTCGACCTCGGCTGCGGCAGTGGGGCCCTCCTGGCCGCGCTGCTGAAGGAGGGCGCGCTCACCGAGATCGTGGGCGTCGATGTCAGCCACCGGGCCCTGGAGGCGGCCGCACGCCGGCTCCACCTCGACCGCCTCCCCGACCGGCAGCGGGCCCGGGTGACGCTCCTGCAGGGCGCACTCACCTACACCGACGCCCGGCTGCGCGGCTACGACGCGGCGGTGCTGATGGAGGTCGTGGAGCACCTCGATCCCGACCGGCTGCCCGCCCTCGAGCGCACCGTCTTCGCCGACGCCGCCCCCGGGACCGTGATCGTCACGACGCCGAACGTGGAGCACAACGTGCGCTACGAGGCGCTGCTGCCCGGCGGGATGCGGCACCGCGACCACCGGTTCGAGTGGAATCGCGCCGAGTTCGCCGGGTGGGCGACCGGGGTGGCGGCACGGCGCGGCTACGCCGTCCGCTTCCTGGGGGTGGGGACGGACGACCCCGAGGTCGGTCCACCGACGCAGATGGCGGTCTTCACCCGCAGTGCCGCGGTCGCCGGCGAGGACGCCGCATGAGCGCCGACGACGTCCAGGGTCCCGAGGACGCGGCCGAGGAGACCGACGGCCGGGGCGGCCGCGCGCTGGCCATCCCCGACCTCGCGCTCGTCGTCCTCGTCGGCGCTTCCGGCTCGGGCAAGTCGACGTTCGCCCGGCGGCACTTCGCCCCAACCCAGGTGCTGTCCAGCGACTTCTTCCGCGGGCTCGTCGCCGACGACGAGAACGACCAGGCGGCCACCCCGGACGCGTTCGACGTCCTGCACTACACCGCCGCCACCCGGCTCCGGGCCGGCCGGCTGACCGTCGTCGACGCCACCAACGTCCGGCGCGAGGACCGCGCGTCGCTCGTGCGGCTCGCCAAGGACCACGACGTGCTGCCGGTCGCGATCGTCCTCGACCTGCCCGAGTCGGTCTGCATCGAGCGCAACGCCGCCCGCCCGGACCGCGAGCTGTCCGCGGCCGTGATCCGCCGGCAGCGCTCGGAGCTGCGCCGCGGACTGCGCGGGCTGGGCCGCGAGGGGTTCCGCAAGGTGCTGGTCCTGCGGTCACCGGAGGACGTCGAGGCCGCCGTCCTGACCTACGAGAAGCAGTACAACGACCGGCGGGAGGATCCCGGGCCGTTCGACGTCATCGGCGACGTCCACGGTTGCCGCGCGGAGCTCGAGGAACTGCTCGGCCGCCTCGGCTACACGATCACACGCGACGACCGCGGCCGGCCGGTCGACGCCGTCCACCCGGACGGACGCCGCGCTGTCTTCGTCGGCGACCTGGTCGACCGCGGGCCGGACTCACCCGGCGTCCTGCGTCTCGTGATGGGCATGGTCGCCGCCCGGCACGCGCTCTGCGTGCCGGGCAATCACGAGAACAAGCTGGTCCGTGCCCTGCGGGGGCGCAACGTGCAGATCAGCCACGGCCTGGAGGAGACGCTCACCCAGCTGGCCGCCGAACCCGAGGAGTTCCGCGGCGCCGTCGAGGAGTTCTGCTACGGGCTGGTGAGCCACTACGTGCTCGACGGCGGTGCCCTCGTCGTCGTGCACGCGGGGCTGCCGGAGAAGCTGCAGGGCCGGTCCAGCGGCCGGGTGCGGTCCTTCGCGCTGTACGGGGACACCACCGGTGAGACCGACGAGTTCGGGCTCCCCGTCCGCTACCCGTGGGCGAAGGACTACCGGGGCCGCGCGATGGTGCTCTACGGCCACACGCCGGTGCCCGAGCCGGAGTGGGTCAACAACACGATGTGCCTGGACACCGGCTGCGTCTTCGGCGGGAAGCTCACCGCGCTGCGCTATCCCGAGCGCGAACTCGTCGCCGTCCCGGCGGCCCGGACCTACTACGAGCCGGCCCGGCCGTTCCTCGTCGACGGCGCGGCCCCGCCGCTGCAGCCCGCCCGCGACGCGGACGTGCTGGACATCGAGGACGTGCTCGGCAAGCGCGTGGTCGAGACGCGGCTGGCCGGGCGGGTGACCGTCCGCGAGGAGAACGCGGCCGCGGCGATCGAGGTGATGAGCCGCTTCGCGCTCGCCCCGCAGCAGCTGCTGCACCTGCCGCCGACGATGAGCCCGGTCGCGACGTCGCAGCTGCCCGGGCTGCTCGAGCACCCGGCCGAGGCGTTCGCCCACTACCGCGACGAGGGCGTCGACCGGGTGGTCTGCGAGGAGAAGCACATGGGCTCCCGCGCGGTCGCGCTCGTCCGCCGCGACGACGTGCTCGGCGACCCGGACCGCCCGGTCGAGCGGCGCGGCGCCGTCCACACCCGCACCGGACGGTCGTTCTTCGCGCCCGACCTGACGGCCGCCGTCCTGGCGCGGCTGGCGGCGGCCGTGGAGGAGGCGGGGCTGTTCGACGAGCTCGGCAGCGACTGGGTCCTGCTGGACACCGAGCTGCTGCCCTGGTCGGCGAAGGCCGGCGAGCTGATCCGCTCCCAGTACGCGTCGGTGGGCGCGGCCGCCCGCGCCGCGGTGCCGGCGGCGGTCGCCGAGCTGGAGCGGGCGGCGGCCCGGGGGCTGGACGTCGGCGCCCTCCTCGACCGGCAGCGGCAGCGCGCCGGGGACGCGGCCGCCTTCACCGACGCCTACCGGCGCTACTGCTGGCCGACCGACGGCCTGTCCGGGATCTCGGTGGCGCCGTTCCAGGTGCTGGCGGCGGAGGGGGCGACCTTCGCCGAGCGGGAGCACGCCTGGCACCTCGCGGTCGCCGACCGGCTGGCGGCCGCCGACCCGGAGCTCGTGCGCGGCACCGCCCACCGGTACGTCGACCTGACCGACCCGGTGAGCGAGGAGGCGGCGACGGCCTGGTGGACCGAGCTGACCGCCGCCGGTGGCGAGGGCATGGTGGTGAAGCCCGCGGCCAACCTGACCCGGGGACGGCGGGGCGTCGTCCAACCGGGCCTCAAGGTCCGCGGCCGGGAGTACCTGCGGATCATCTACGGCCCCGACTACACGCGGCCGGAGAACCTCGACCGGCTGCGCGAGCGGAACCTCGGGCGCAAGCGCGGGCTGGCGCAGCGGGAGTACGCGCTCGGGATCGAGGGGCTGGAGCGGGCCGCCCGCGGCGAGCCGCTGTGGCGGGTGCACGAGTGCGTCTTCGCCGTCCTCGCGCTGGAGTCCGAGCCGGTCGACCCCCGCCTGTGACCGATCAGGACACCTCGACGCGGGCGACGTCCTTCCGGCCGGCCGCCCACAGGAGCAGCTCCATCGGCTCGCCGGCCACCACCCGGCCGCCCGCCCCGACGCGCCGCTCCGCGTCCGGGACGTCGGAGCGGCGCAGCACCACGCCGCGGCGACCGGCGGCGCGGCGGGCGTAGAAGGCGGTCGCGGTCCAGACGGCGTCCTGGTCCTCCCGCGACAGCTCGCGGACCGTCCACTCCGGTTGGGCCCGCCGCACGTCCTCGTGGTGGATCGCGAACTCGGACACGTTGACCAGGGAGGCGACGGCCGGCCAGCTGGTCGGCAGCCAGGCCGGCGGTCCGACGCGCACCCGGTCGACGAGCGCGCGGTACGGCGTCCCGGCGCGGAGCCGGTCCTCGGCCGCGTGCGCCCACGCCGCGAGCGGGCCGCCCAGACCGGCGGCCTCCAGGCCGTAGCCGAGCATGGCGTCGGGCCGGCGGTCGCGGACGACGAGGTGTGCGGCGAGGTGGGCAGTGGTCCAGCCGGCGCAGCAGGACGGGGCGTCCGGGCCGAGCTCGTCCAGCAGGTCGGCCAGCGCCGCGCGCTCGCGGGCCGCGAGCGGCGGGGAAGAGGCGGTCATCGCCGGAGGTTACCGAGGAGCCGACGCCGGGCAGCCGCCCCGCGAACGGCGATTAGCAGCACTAACGAACGCGTAGCATCGGAACCTCGCCGTCCGATCATGGAGGAGACCTGTGGCCCGCCGCCGAGACGCCGTGGTGCGGCGCGGGCTCCGCCATGTGCTGCGGTCGATCGTCGAGCAACCCGGCATGTTCACCCTCGCCGTCGTGGCCAGCAGCCTCTACGGCGCGATGACGGTCGCCAGCGCCTACGTCATCGGCGAGATCACCGACCGGGTGCTGCTGCCCTCGTTCGCGGACGGAGCCACGACGACCGCGGCGCTGGCCCTGGCATCGCTGGCGATCATCGGCGTCGCCCTGCTCAAGATCGTCGGCATCGTCGGTCGCCGTCTCTTCGCCGGGATCATGAGCTACCGGCTGCAGGCCGACTACCGCCGCCGCGTCACCGGCCAGTACCTGCGCCTGCCGCTGTCCTGGCACCAGCGCCATCCCACCGGCCAGCTGCTCTCCAACGCCAACTCCGACGTGGAGGCGTCCTGGTTCTTCGTGGCGCCGCTGCCTTTCGCGTGCGGGGCGCTGGTGATGATCGCCATCACGGTCGTCGTGCTGTTCCTCACCGATCCGCTGCTCGCGCTCGTCGGACTGGTCGTCTTCCCGCTCGTCTTCGTGGCCAACATCGTGTACTCGCAGGTGATGAGCCCGCGCATGCAGCGGGCGCAGCAGCTCCGGGCCGAGGTCAGCGAGATCGCCCACGAGAGCTTCGACGCCGCGCTGGTGGTCAAGACGCTCGGTCGCGAGGCGGCGGAGACCGAGCGGTTCGGCGCGCGGGCGGAGGAGCTGCGCGACGGCCTCGTCGCCGTCGGCCGGGTCCGCGGGCTGTTCGACCCGATGATGGAGGCGCTGCCGAACCTCGGCACCCTCGTCGTCCTCCTCATCGGGGCCGGTCGCGTGGCCGACGGCAGCACCGACGCCGGCGAGCTGGTCGCCATCGCCTACCTCTTCACCCTGCTCGTCCTGCCCATCCGGGCCATCGGCTGGGTGCTCGCCGACCTGCCCCGCGCTCTCGCCGGCTTCGACCGGGTCACGCCGGTCCTGGACGCCACCGGGGAGACGCCGTACGGGCCGGACGCCGCGCCCGCGGGGACCGGCGGCGCCGGGCTCGACGTCTCCGGCGTCGGCTTCACCTTCGCGGGCGTGGACCGCCCCACGCTCGACGGGGTCACCTTCGACGTACCGGCGGGGACGACGGTGGCCGTCGTGGGGCCCACCGGCTCCGGCAAGTCGACCCTGGCCGGGCTGCTGGTCCGCCTGGTCGACCCCACCGACGGCCACGTCCTGCTCGACGGCGTCGACCTGCGCGGCCTCCGCGAGGGCGAGGTCAGCACCACGGCCGCCTTCGTCGCGCAGGGCGCCTTCCTCTTCGACGACACCGTCCGGGGCAACGTCACCCTCGGCGCACCCTTCGGCGACGACGAGGTCTGGGCGGCGCTGCGCGTGGCGGCCGCCGACGACTTCGTCGCGGCGCTGCCCGAGGGCCTGGACACCCGGGTCGGCGAGCGCGGCGCGTCGCTGTCCGGCGGTCAGCGGCAGCGGCTCGCGCTGGCCCGCGCCGTCGTCCGCCGGCCCCGGCTGCTGGTGCTGGACGACGCGACCAGCGCCGTCGACCCCGCCGTCGAGGCACGGATCCTCGACGCGCTGCGGGACAGCGACACCCCCGCGACGGTGGTGGTGATCGCCTACCGGCAGGCCACCATCGCCCTCGCCGACGAGGTGGTGTGGCTGGAGCAGGGCCGCGCGCTCGCGCGGGGCACCCACGACGAGCTGCTCGCCGAGGTGCCGGGCTACGCGGCCCTCGTCCGCGCCTACTCGCAGGCCGAGGTGCCCGCGTGAGCGAGATCGTGGAGCGGCCCGAGGGCGCGTTCGCCACCCTCCGCCGCGGCCTGCGGATGATGCCCGAGTTCCGCCGCGGTCTCCCGGCCACGTTCGCGCTCGCCCTGGTCGCCACCGCCGGCCGGGTCGTCGTCCCGATCGCCGTCCAGCAGGTCATCGACCGCGGCCTGGCCTCGGGCGACCCCGATCTGGGCCTGATCGCCCAGCTCGTCCTCGTCTGCGCGGCGGTGGTGGTGATCACCGCCGTCGCCGTCTACCGGATGAACGTACGGCTGTTCCGGACGACGGAGACCGCGCTGGCCGGCCTGCGGATCCGTGCCTTCCGCCACGTGCACGACCTGTCGGTGCTGCACCAGCAGGGCCAGCGGCGCGGCTCGCTGGTGTCCCGCGTGACCAGCGACGTCGACCAGCTGTCGGTGTTCATGCAGTGGGGCGGGGTCCTGGGGCTGATCAGCGTGGGTCAGCTCGTCGTCGCCACCGTCGTCATGAGCTTCTACTCGTGGCAGCTCACCCTGCTGGTCCTCGCCTGCTTCGTGCCGCTGGGGATCGCCGTGCGCTGGTTCGCCAAGCGCCTGGCCGCCGCCTACGGCGTGGTCCGCGAGCGGGTCGGCGACGTGCTCGCGGCCGTGGCCGAGTCGGTCGTCGGGGCGCCCACGGTGCGCGCCTACGGCGTCCGGGCGCGGACGGCGGAGCGCATCGACGGCGCGATCGACCGCCATTACCGCGCGCAGGTCGACGCCCAGAAGACGACCGCCGCGGTGTTCGTGAGCGGTGAGTTCGTGGCGGCGTTCGCCAACGCGGCGGTCGTCGTCGTCGGCGTGCTGCTCGGGCTCGCGGGGGAGATCTCCGCCGGCACGCTCGTGGCGTTCCTCTTCCTGGTCACGCTGTTCGTGGCCCCGGTGCAGACCGCGAGCGAGGTGCTGAACGAGGCGCAGAACGCCGTGGCCGGGTTCCGCCGGGTGCTCGACGTGATCGACACCGAGCCCGACGTGCGCGACCCGGCCCTCGGCGACCCCGACGGCGTGCACGCGCTCCCGTACGGCCCGCTCGGCGTCCGCTTCGACCGCGTCTCCTTCCGGTACTCGCCGGCCGCGCCCAAGGCCCTGGACGACGTGTCGCTCACCGTGGAGCCGCGCCGGCGGGTGGCGATCGTGGGGGAGACCGGGTCCGGGAAGACGACGTTCGCCAAGCTGGTCACCCGCCTGATGGACCCGGTGGAGGGCCGCGTGCTGCTCGGCTCGGACGCCGGGGGCTGGGTGCCGCTGCACGAGGTGGCCTTCGACTCGCTGCGCACCCGCGTGGTCATGGTCCCGCAGGACGGCTTCCTGTTCGACGCCACGGTGGCCGACAACGTCCGGTACGGCCGGCCGGGGATGACCGACGCGCAGGTGGCGGTCGCCTTCGAGGAGCTCGGCCTGGGCACGTGGCTCGAGGGGCTTCCCGAGGGCGTCGCCACGCACGTCGGGCAGCGGGGCGAGTCGCTGTCGGCGGGGGAGCGGCAGCTGGTCGCCGTCGCCCGCGCCTACGTCGCCGATCCCGACCTGCTGGTGCTCGACGAGGCGACCAGCGCGGTCGACCCGGCCACCGAGCGGCGGCTGACCCACGCCCTCGACCGGCTCACCGACGGGCGGACGACGCTCACCATCGCCCACCGCCTCTCCACCGCCGAGCGGGCCGACGAGATCCTGGTGGTGGATGCCGGCCGCGTCGTCCAGCGCGGCTCGCACGACGAGCTGGTGGACGCCGACGGCCCCTACGCCCGGCTGCACGCCTCGTGGCGCCGCTCCTCGACCGGCCAGCCGGAGTCCGTCGCCTGAGGACGAAACCGGGCCGCCCCGGCGGAGGGGCGGGCACCTCGGGGACCGCGACCACCACCGGGCCGCGGCCCGTCCCCCGGTCGGCGTCCTAGGCTCGGACCGTGCCGTCGTCGTCCTCCCGGAGCCGGGTCCCGGCGCGTCGCTCGCCGCGGCCCGCCGCACGGGCAGGCACGTCCGCGACCCCGCAGGAGCGGCCGCTCGCCGCGTCACTGGCTGCGATCTTCGGCCTGCTGGTCGCCGCCGTGGACGGGTACCTGCTGTGGCTGCTCTGGACGCCCGAGGTGGGCTGGGACAGCTATCTGCTCGTCCCGGTCCTGCTCGGCGTCCTCGCGGTCGCGGCCGCGACGGCGGTGTTCCTCGGCGTCCGTCGCGGCTGGCTGTTCCTGGCGGTCGCCGCCGCGCTGCCGCTGCTGGCGCTGCTGGCGGTGGTGGTGCTGTTCGCCATCCTGGGCGGCGGCTCGGCGCTGTTCGGCGCGATGGCCCTCCTGGTCGCCCCGGTGGGCTGTCTGGTCCTGGCGCTGCGGCGTCCGGTCCGGGAGTGGACCCGTTCCGGCCGGGGACGTCGCCCCGCGGGGGGACGGCGCGAGCCGGGGTCCGCCCACTAGCGTCGCGGGAGTGAGCACCCAGAGCGATCCCCCGGCGGGCAGCACCCGGATCGAGACCGACGTCGTCGTCGTGGGGGCGGGGCTGGCCGGCCTGGTCGCCGTGGCGGAGCTGGCCGACGCCGGCAAGCGGGTGGTGCTCGTCGAGCAGGAGCCGGAGGCGTCCTTCGGCGGCCAGGCATGGTGGTCCTTCGGCGGGCTCTTCCTCGTCGACTCCCCTGAGCAGCGCCGGCTGCGGGTGCACGACTCGCTGGAGCTGGCCCGCCAGGACTGGTTCGGCACGGCCGGCTTCGACCGCGACTGCGACCACTGGCCGCGCCGGTGGGCCGAGGCCTACCTGCAGTTCGCGGCGGGGGAGAAGCGGGCGTGGCTCAAGGAGCAGGGCATCGGCTTCTTCCCCGTGGTCGGCTGGGCCGAGCGCGGCGGGTACACCGCCACCGGACCCGGGAACTCGGTGCCGCGCTTCCACATCGTCTGGGGGACCGGCCCGGGCGTCGTGGCGCCGTTCGCCCGCCGGGTACGGGCGGCCGTCGACGCCGGACTGGTGGACCTGCGCTTCCGGCACCGCGTCTCCGGGCTCGAGGTGAGGGACGGCGCGGTCACCGGCGTCCGCGGTGCGGTCCTGGAGCCGAGCGGCGTCGCCCGGGGGGAGGCCAGTTCGCGCGCCGAGGTCGGGTCGTTCGAGATCGCCGCCCAGGCCGTCGTCGTCACCGCCGGCGGCATCGGGGGCAACCACGACCTGGTGCGCCGGAACTGGCCGGCCCGCCTGGGCCCGGCGCCGCAGCGGCTGCTGTCCGGCGTCCCCGCGCACGTCGACGGGCAGATGCTGCTCGCGACGGAGGACGCCGGTGCGAGCGTCGTCAACGGCGACCGCATGTGGCACTACACCGAGGGCATCCACAACCACTCCCCGGTGTGGGCGCAGCACGGCATCCGGATCCTGCCCGGCCCGTCGTCGATGTGGTTCGACGCCACCGGCAAGCGGCTGCCGGTACCGCTCTTCCCGGGCTTCGACACCCTCGGGACGCTGGCGCACATCGGGACGACCGGTTACGAGCACACCTGGTTCGTGGCGACGCACAAGATCGTGGAGAAGGAGTTCGCGCTCTCCGGCTCGGAGCAGAACCCGGACCTCACCGGCAAGGACGTCCGGCTGCTCGCCACCCGGGTCAAGGCCGGTGTCGCGGCGCCCGTGAAGGCGTTCCTGGACCGCGGCGAGGACTTCGTCGTCGCCCCGACGCTGCCCGAACTGGTGGCCGGGATGAACCGGATCACCGGGGGGACGCCGGAGCTCGACCTCGCGACGCTGGAGCGGGAGATCGTCGCCCGCGACCGCGAGATCGCCCATCCGTTCACCAAGGACATGCAGATCACGGCGATCCGCGGCGCCCGCAACTACCTGGGCGACAAGCTGATCCGCGTGGCTCCGCCGCACCGCATCCTCGACCCGGAGGCCGGGCCGCTGGTCGCCGTCCGGCTGAACCTGATCACCCGCAAGACCCTCGGGGGGCTCGAGACCGACCTGTCGGGCCGGGTGCTGCGCCCGGGCGGCGAGGTGTTCCCGGGCCTGTACGCCGCCGGCGAGATCGCCGGGTTCGGGGGCGGGGGCATGCACGGCTACCGGTCGCTCGAGGGCACCTTCCTCGGCGGCTGCCTCTTCTCCGGCCGGGTGGCCGGCCGCGCCGTGGCGGCCGCGCTGTGAGCGGACAGGGCCGTGAGCATCGCAGCGAGCGCCAGCGAGCGAGGAGCGGAGCGGTTCGCGGAAGCGAACCGGTGACGCTGTGAGCGGACAGGGCCGTGAGCATCGCAGCGAGCGCCAGCGAGCGAGGAGCGGAGCGGTCCGCGGAAGCGAACCGGTGACGCTGTGACCTCGGGCGGGAGCCCCTGGGCCGACCCGGCGACGCCGACCGAACCCGGCCCGCCCTACGCCGGGCCCCCGGCGACCGGCCCGCCGGCACCGGCGTACGGGTTCGGGCCGTACGGGCCCGCTCCTTACCCCTCGCCCTACGGCCCCCCGCCCTACGGACCTCCGTCGTACGGCGCCCCGTCGCCCTACGGCGCCCCGTCGCCCTACGGACCCCCGTCGTACGGCTCCCCGTCGCCCTACGGCCCCTCGGGGCCCTGGGTTCCCGGCCCGCCGCCGGGTCCCCGGCGGCCCGGCCAGGTGATCGGTTCGGCCGTGCTCGCGCTCGTGCAGGCCGCGCTGGTCGTCCTGGCCTCGCTCTACGTGTGGTTCGCGGTGTCGCTGGTCGGCTTCGCCGCCGAGCAGACCGGGACCTCCGCGTCGGGCACGGCGCAGGCGCTCGCCTCCGAGGGCAACGTCCTGGCCGTGCTCGGGCTGCTCTCCGCCGTCCTGCTCGTCGGCGCCGGCGTCGCGGGACTGACCCGGCGGACGCAGGTGGCCTGGCTGCTGCTCCTGGCGGGGCACGCCGTCCAGGTCGTCCTCGCCCTGTACTGGGGGATCCGCCTGCTCACGGTCCTGGGGGACGTGCCGGGCACGATCAGCGAGGGCGCCTTCGCGTCCGTCGCGCTGGTCTTCGCCGTCGCCCCGCTGGTCGGGCTCGGGCTGGTCCTGCTCGGGCCGGGCAAGGCCTGGTTCGACGGCACCGCGCGGGCCTGACCGGGCCGCACGGCACACTTGGGGGCATGTCCGCCGCTTCCGCACTCGACCCCGCGGTCGCCACGCTGCTGAGCCGCGATCCGGCGGGGCTGGTGGCCGCCGTGGTGCAGCAGCACGACACCGGCGAGGTGCTCATGCTCGCCTGGATGGACGACGAGGCGCTGCACCGCACTCTCACCACCGGCCGGGCGACCTACTGGTCGCGCAGCCGCGGGGAGTACTGGGTGAAGGGCGACACCTCGGGGCACCGCCAGTGGGTGCGCGACGTGCGGCTGGACTGCGACGGCGACGCGCTGCTCCTGCTGGTCGACCAGGAGGGCCCGGCCTGCCACACCGGCGAGCGCAGTTGCTTCCACCGCGGGCTGCCCGCCGTCCAGGTGGCGGGGCGATGAGGTTCGGCGTCACCAGCCCGACCCGCGAGGAGTTCGGCCGGCTGGACCAGCCGGTCACACCGGTGACCCGCCGGTTGCTCGCCGACAGCGAGACCGCCGTGGGCATCTACCGCAAGCTGGCCGGCAACCGGCCCGGCACCGTCCTGCTGGAGTCGGCCGAGCAGGGCAAGCGCTGGTCGCGGTACAGCTTCGTCGGGGTGCGCAGCGCCGGCGTCCTCACCGAGCGCGACGGCGCCACGCAGTGGCTGGGCGACGCCGTGCCCGGCCTCACCGACGACCTGCCCAGCGATCCGCTGGCCGCCGTCCGCACGCTGGCCCGCCGGCTCCGTTCGCCCCGGATGCCCGGCCTCCCCCCGCTCACCGGTGGGCTGGTCGGCTACCTGGGGTACGACGTCGTCCGGCGGCTGGAGCGGCTGCCCGACACGAGCACCGACGACCTCGGCATGCCGGAGCTGGCGATGACGCTGGTCACGGACCTGGCCGTCCTCGACCACACCGACGGCACCGTCCTGCTCATCGCCAACGCCCTGCGCGACGGCGGTGGCTACGACGACGCGGTCACCCGGCTCGACGCGATGGCCGCCGACCTCACCAAGGCCGTGCCGCCCGGTGTGGCGGTGCTGGAGCCGGTCGAGGCACCGGCCGTGCACAGCAACATGGAGCCGGGCGTCTTCGAGGACGGCGTCGAGCGGATCCGCGAGCACATCCGGGCCGGCGACGCCTTCCAGGTCGTGCTGGCGCAGCGGTTCGAGCTCGAGACGACCGTCGACGCGCTCGACCTGTACCGCGTGCTCCGGGCGACGAACCCGTCGCCGTACATGTACCTGCTGCGCTTCGCCGGCCGCGAGACGCCGTTCGACGTCGTCGGGTCCTCGCCCGAGGCGCTGGTCACGGTCACGGGGTCCTCCGCCGTCGTCCACCCGCCCGCCGGCACGCGTCCCCGGGGCGCGACCGAGGAGGAGGACGTGCGGCTGGCCGAGAGCCTGCTCGCGGACCCGAAGGAGCGCGCCGAGCACGTCATGCTGGTCGACCTCGCCCGCAACGACCTCGGCCGGGTGTGCGTGCCAGGGACGGTCGAGGTGCCCGACTTCATGCGCGTGGAGCAGTACAGCCACGTCATGCACCTGGTCTCGACGGTGGCCGGCGAGGTCGCCGACGGGCACGACGCACTGGACGTCTTCGACGCGACGTTCCCCGCCGGCACGGTCTCCGGGGCCCCCAAGCCGCGGGCGATGGAGATCATCGACTCCCTCGAGCCGACCCGCCGGGCGCTCTACGCCGGCACGGTCGGGTATGTCGACGCCAGCGGCGACATGGACATGGCGATCGCGATCCGCACCGCCGTCCTGCACCAGGGCAGGGCCTACGTGCAGGCCGGGGCGGGGATCGTGGCCGACAGCGACGCCGCGACCGAGGAGGCCGAGACCCGGCACAAGGCGCGGGCGGTGCTCTCCGCGATCGCGACGGCCGAGGGCCTCCGGGAGATCCGGTGAGCGGACAGGGCGGTCAGCATCGCAGCGAGCGACGGAGCCGACAGGGAGTGAGCATCGCAGCGAGCGCCGGCGAGCGAGGAGCGGAGCGACCGCGGAGGCGACTGTGAAAGAGCGAGCGAGGGGCGGAGCGGCCCGCGGGAGCGAAGCGACGAAACCGAGCGAGCGCCGGGAGCTGACCGTCGCCGTCCTCGCGTCCGCCGTCGCCGGTGGCCTCGCGCTGTTCGCCGGTGGGCAGACCTGGGCGACGCTTTCCGCGGTGCGCCCGGCTCCGCTGCCCCCGGTCACCGGGGTGCTGGCCGGCTCCACGTACGCCCCGCTGGTCCCCGCTGCCGGACTGGTGCTGCTGGCCGCGGCCGTCGCCCTGCTCGCCGTGCGGGCGAGCGGGCGGACCGCCGTCGGGGTGCTCATGACGATCAGCGGCACCGCCGTGGCGTGGACCGCGGGCCGTGCCCTGGCCGGAGGCCTGCGCGACGCCGCGGCCGAGGTGCCGGTCGTCGTCGGGACGCCGGTGTCCGGGATCTCCGCGTTCTGGCCCGCCACGACCGTCGTCGCGGGGGTCCTGGGGGCCGGCGCAGGCCTGCTGACCGTGCTCCGGAGCCGCCACTGGCCGGCGATGGGACGCCGCTACGAGCGGACGGCGTCACCGGTCGGCGGACGGGCGGCGGCGCCCCGGCCCGAGACCGACGAAGAGCGTGCCCACCTCGCCTGGCGGGCCCTCGACAGGGGCGAGGACCCGACCGATCCGGCGCCCGGCGCCCGCTTCTAGCGGAACGGGTCCGGGCCGCTGCACCCGCCCCCCGGCCGGAGGGGGCCCGTGCGCTCTCTAGAGTGGGCCCACCGATCGGCTGGTGAGGGGACCGACGTGCGACAGGCAGTTGACCGCGAGGGCGAGCGGCCGTGACCGAGCTTGCGAGGTCGCGCAGGGGCGCAGCAGCGTCGCTCGCCGGGTCGACGGGCGCCAGCGAGGAGACCCGATGAGCGTGCTCGACGACATCGTGGCCGGCGTCCGCGAGGATCTCGCCGCCCGCGAGGCGCTGGTCCCGCTCGACCAGGTCAAGGCGGCGGCGCTGGACGTGCCTCCCGCCCTCGACGCGCTCGCCGCGCTGCGGGCGCCGGGTGTCGGCGTCATCGCCGAGGTCAAGCGGCGCAGCCCGTCCAAGGGCGACCTCGCCGCCATCCCCGACCCGGCCGAGCTCGCCGCCCAGTACGCCGCCGGCGGCGCCCGGGTGATCAGCGTCCTCACCGAGCGGCGCCGCTTCGGGGGCACCCTCGCCGACCTCGACGCCGTCCGTGCAGTCGTCGACGTCCCGGTGCTGTGCAAGGACTTCGTGGTCACCACCTACCAGGTGCACGAGGCACGTGCGCACGGTGCCGACGTCGTCCTGCTGATCGTCGCGGCGCTGGAGCAGAACGCCCTGCTCGGGCTGCTGGAACGCGTCGAGTCCCTCGGCATGACGGCGCTGGTGGAGGTGCACACCGAGGCGGAGGCCGACCGGGCACTGTCCGCGGGAGCCTCGGTCATCGGTGTCAACGCACGCGACCTGACCACCCTCGACGTCGACCGGTCGACCTTCGAGCGGATCGCGCCCGGGCTGCCGTCGGGGATCGTCAAGGTGGCCGAGTCCGGCGTGCGGGCGCCGCACGACCTGATCAGCTACGCGGCCGCCGGCGCCGACGCCGTGCTGGTGGGGGAGGGTCTGGTCACCGCCGGCGACGCCCGCCAGGCCGTCGCCGACCTGGTGACGGCGGGCTCGCACCCGGCCACCCCGCGCACGACCCGCTGACCCCCTGCGGTCCGGCCGGCGGTCGGCGCGGGACACTGGCCCCATGACGACCAGCTCGCTGCAGCCGCCCGGGGAACGCGTCCTGCCGGCGCGGCCGGGCTGGCCGGACGCGACCGGTCACTTCGGCGTCTTCGGCGGCCGCTTCGTGCCCGAGGCGCTGATCGCCGCGCTCGACGAGCTGACCGAGGCCTACGAGGCGATGCGGGTCGACCCGGCGTTCCTCACCGAGTTCGACGCGCTCCAGCGCGACTACACCGGGCGGCCCAGCCCGATCACCGAGGTGCCGCGGTTCGCCGGGCACGCGGGCGGCGCCCGGATCCTGCTCAAGCGCGAGGACCTCAACCACACCGGCTCGCACAAGATCAACAATGTGCTGGGCCAGGCGCTGCTGACCAAGCGGATCGGCAAGACGCGGGTGATCGCCGAGACCGGGGCCGGGCAGCACGGCGTCGCGACGGCGACCGCCGCGGCGCTCATGGGGCTGTCCTGCACCGTCTACATGGGCGAGGAGGACACCCGCCGCCAGGCGCTCAACGTCGCCCGGATGCGGCTGCTCGGCGCCGAGGTCATCCCGGTGACCACCGGCTCCCGCACGCTCAAGGACGCGATCAACGAGGCGTTCCGCGACTGGGTGACCAACGTGGAGACGACGAACTACGTCTTCGGCACGGTGGCGGGCCCGCACCCGTTCCCGGCGATGGTCCGGGACTTCCAGCGGGTGATCGGCGACGAGGCGCGCGCGCAGGTGCTCGAGCGCGAAGGCCGGCTGCCCGACGCGGTGCTGGCCTGCGTCGGCGGCGGCTCCAACGCCATCGGCATCTTCACCGCCTTCGTGCCCGACGACGGCGTCCGGCTCGTGGGCCTGGAGGCCGGCGGCGACGGCGTGGACACCGGGCGGCACGCGGCCACGATCACCGGTGGCTCGCCCGGCGTGCTGCACGGGGCGCGCTCGTACCTGCTGCAGGACGACAACGGGCAGACCATCGAGTCGCACTCGATCAGCGCCGGGCTGGACTATCCCGGCGTCGGCCCGGAGCACTCCTACCTGCACGACATCGGCCGCGCCGAGTACCGCCCGGTCACCGACGCCGAGGCGATGGAGGCGTTCGCCCTGCTCTGCCGGACGGAGGGCATCATCCCGGCGATCGAGTCCGCCCACGCCCTGGCCGGGGCGATGGTGCTCGGTCAGGAGCTGGGGCCGGAGGCGCTGCTTCTGGTCAACCTCTCCGGCCGGGGGGACAAGGACGTCGAGACGGCGTCGCGCTGGTTCGGTCTCGGCGACCGCGAGGAGGTCGACCCGGGTCCCGGCCTGGACACCGACCAGCAGCCCACCGAGGGCGCCGTGACCCAGGGCGACGCGGTGGCCGGCCCCGACGCAGGAGAATCGGCATGAGGGCCACAGCGGCCATCTCGGCCCTGAGGACGGCGGCGTGAGCAGTCAACTTGCCGAGCGCATCGGCACGGCCAAGGCCGAGGGGCGGGCGGCGCTGATCGCGTATGTCCCCGTGGGCTACCCGGACGTCGAGGGCTCCATCGCGGCCATGGTCGCCGCCGTCGAGGCGGGGGCCGACGTCGTCGAGGTCGGCGTGCCCTACAGCGACCCCGGCATGGACGGCCCGGTCATCCAGCAGGCGGTGGACGTCGCCGTCCGGGCCGGCGTCGGCATGACCGACGTGCTGCGGGCGGTCGAGGCGGTCGCTGCCGCCGGGGCGGTGCCGGTGGTCATGAGCTACTGGAACCCCATCGAGAGGTACGGCGTCCCCCGGTTCGCCACCGACCTGGCCGCCGCCGGGGGAGCGGGGGCGATCACCCCCGACCTGATCCCGGACGAGGCCGCCGCGTGGCTCGGCGCCGCCGAGGGGGCCGACCTCGACCGTGTGTTCCTCGTCGCGCCGTCGTCGACCGAGGCGCGCCTCCGCTCGACGACGGCCGCCTGCCGCGGGTTCGTCTACGCGGCCTCCACCATGGGCGTGACCGGTACGCGGGCGACGGTCGGGGATGCCGCCGAGAAGCTCGTGGCCCGGACCCGCGAGGCCCGGCCGGACCTGGCCGTCTGCGTCGGGCTCGGCGTCTCGAACGGGCACCAGGCCGCCGAGGTCGCCGCCTTCGCCGACGGCGTCATCGTCGGCTCGGCCTACGTGCGCGAGCTCCTCGAGGGCCGCGGAACCGACGGCGTCCGTCGTCTCACCGAGGACCTCGCCCGTGGTGTGAAGGGCCACAATGGCCATCTTGGCCGGTCGGAAGGCAAGGCATGACCGTTCTCGCCGCGATCCCGAGCCCGACCCAGGGCGTCTGGGAGCTCGGGCCGCTGCCGCTGCGCGCCTACGCCCTGTGCATCGTGGCCGGCATCGTCGCGGCCGTCCTGCTCACCGAGAAGCGCTGGGTGGCCCGCGGCGGAGCGCCGGGCGAGGTGCTGGACATCGCCGTCTGGGCCGTGCCGTTCGGGATCCTCGGCGGCCGGCTCTACCACGTGATCTCCAGTCCGCGGGCGTACTTCGGCGAAGGCGGGGAACCGCTGCGGGCGTTCGCCATCTGGGAGGGCGGCCTCGGCATCTGGGGCGCGATCGCCCTGGGCGGGGTCGGCGCGTGGATCGCCTGCCGCAGGCGCGGCATCCCGCTGCCGGCCTTCGCCGACGCGGTCGCGCCCGGGCTGCTCGTCGCGCAGGCGATCGGCCGGCTGGGCAACTGGTTCAACAACGAGCTGTACGGCGGCCCCACCGATCTGCCCTGGGCACTGACGATCTACGAGTGGCAGGGCGGCCGGGCGGTCCTCGACGCCGCCGGGGAGCCGGTGGTGGCCGGCTCCTTCCATCCCACGTTCCTGTACGAGCTGCTCTGGAACCTGGCCGCCGCCGCGCTGGTCATCTGGGCCGACCGCCGGTTCCGGCTGGGCCACGGCCGGGCCTTCGCGCTCTACGTCGTGGCCTACTGCACCGGCCGGCTGTGGATCGAGCTGCTGCGCACCGACCCGGCCGAGACCTTCTTCGGCGTGCGCCTCAACGTCTTCACCGCGATCGCGGTCGGCCTGCTGGCGGTGGCCTACATGGTGTGGCAACGCGGCCGCCCGAGGGAGGTCCTCGACCGGGCGCAGGTGGCCGCCGGGGACGAGGACGACGCGGGCGTCCCCGCCGGGACGGCCGACGGGCCGGGCCCGTCAGCGGCCGGGGAGCCCCGCCGTTCCGATCCCCCCGGCTGAGCCGGGGACGCCGTCCTCCGGCCAGTTCCCGCACCGATCCTGCCGACTCGCCGCACCTCGGGTTTGGGCGTGTGGGACCGGTGTTACCGCTGTGTACCCTGCGAGCAGACCCGCCGGCGATCCTGGCCGGGTCGACCTCGTCGGAACCGGGCCAGCGTCGCCCCGCGGACGACAGCCCTCCGGCCATCCACCGGCGGGCTCGCGAGTCTGCGCCGGGCCGGGACGTACGCGCCCCTCCCGGACGGACCCTCCGCACGTGCCGCCTGTACCGCCCTCTGACCACCGGCCCGGGCACCAGCCCCCGTCCGTGACCTCGCTCCGAGGTGCGAACGGCCGCCGACGACGGGAGTGACATGTCCGAGATCACCGCCCCCGCCGCTGCACGTACGGCACGCCCCTCCGGCGTGCCCTTCTCGGCCGTGCCCCCGGCCGTGCCCTTCTCCGCCCTACCCGCCCCGACCGGTCTCTACGACCCGGCGAACGACAAGGACGCCTGCGGCGTCGCCTTCGTGGCCGACGCCCGCGGGCGCCGCTCCCGGTCGATCGTCGCCGCGGGCCTGACCGCGCTGCACAACCTCGACCACCGCGGCGCCGCCGGGTCGGAGCCCAACTCCGGCGACGGCGCGGGGATCCTGACGCAGGTCCCCGACGCCCTGCTGCGGGCGAGCGTCGACTTCGACCTGCCGCCGGTTGGGGAGTATTCCGTCGGGATCGCCTTCCTGCCCACCGACGAGTCGGAGCGGGCCGCCCGGTACGACGAGGTGGCCAAGCTCGCCGACGAGGAGGGCCTGACCGTCCTGGGCTGGCGCGACGTCCCCGTCGACCCGGACGGCGCCGACGTCGGCCCGACCGCGCGGGCGGTCATGCCGCACTTCGCCCAGCTCTTCGTGGCCGAGACGATGGGGGCCCGTGCCGACGCCGTCGCGTTCGGCGGGAACGTCGTCTGCAACGGCGTCACGCGGCTGGAGCGGCGGTCCTTCGTGCTCCGCAAGCGGGCCGAGCGCGCCGCCGTCGAGGCGGGCAGCTCGCTCTACATCACGTCGCTGTCCTCCCGGACGATCACCTACAAGGGCATGCTGACCACCGACCAGCTGCCCGCGTTCTTCCCCGACCTGCGCGACGAGCGCTACGAGTCGGCGATCGCCCTCGTGCACAGCCGGTTCTCGACCAACACCTTCCCGAGCTGGCCGCTCGCCCACCCGTTCCGGCTGATCGCCCACAACGGCGAGATCAACACCATCAAGGGCAACCGGAACCGGATGCGCGCCCGCGAGGCGAAGCTGGAGACGGAGCTCTTCGACGGCCCGGCCGGCCCGGCGTCCGAGCTGGGCCTCGAGCGGATCTTCCCGGTGACCGCCAGCGACTTCAGCGACTCGGCCACCTTCGACGAGGTGCTGGAGCTGCTGCACCTGTCCGGGCGCTCACTGCCGCACGCCGTCCTGATGATGATCCCCGAGGCGTGGGAGAACCACGACGAGATGGACCCGGCCCGCCGGGCCTTCTACCGGTTCCACTCCTCGATCATGGAGCCGTGGGACGGCCCCGCCGCCGTCGCGTTCACCGACGGCACGGTCATCGGCGCCGTGCTCGACCGCAACGGCCTGCGTCCCGGCCGCTGGTGGCAGACCAAGGACGACCTGGTGGTGCTGGCCAGCGAGGTCGGCGTCCTCGACATCCCGGCCGCCGACATCGTGGCCAAGGGCCGGCTGCAGCCGGGCCGGATGTTCCTCGTCGACACCGCCGCCCGGAAGATCGTCTCCGACGAGGAGGTCAAGGGCGCCCTGGCGGCGGAGAACCCCTACGACGACTGGCTGCACGCCGGTCTCGTGCACCTGCCCTCCCTGCCCGAGCGGCGTCGTGCCCGCCCGAGCCACGAGTCCGTCGTCCGCCGGCAGACGCTCTTCGGCTACACCGAGGAGGAGCTGCGGGTCCTCATCACGCCGATGGCCGCCAGCGGCGCCGAGCCGATCGGCTCGATGGGCACCGACACCCCGATCGCCGCGCTGTCGGACCGGTCGCGGCAGCTCTACGACTACTTCGGGCAGCTGTTCGCCCAGGTGACCAACCCGCCGCTGGACGCGATCCGGGAGGAGCTGGTCACCAGCCTCGGCCGGACCTTCGGGCCGGAGCAGAACCTGCTCCAGGCCTCGCCGGCCTCCTGCCGCCAGGTGCACCTGCCGTTCCCGGTGATCGACAACGACGAGCTGGCCAAGATCCTGCACATCGACGACGACGGCGACCTGCCCGGCTTCGCCGCCGTCCGGATCACCGGCCACTTCGACGTCAACGGCGGCGGCGCTGCCCTCACCGAGGCGATCGAGTCGCTGCGGACCAAGGTGTCGAAGGCGATCTCGGCCGGTGCGCGGGTCATCGTGCTCTCCGACCGCGACTGCGACGAGCAGCGCGCCCCCATTCCGTCACTGCTGATGACGGCCGCCGTCCACCACCACCTGGTGCGCGAGCGGACCCGCATGCAGGTCGGCCTCGTCGTCGAGTCCGGCGACTGCCGCGAGGTCCACCACGTCGCGCTGCTGCTCGGCTACGGCGCTGCCGCGGTCAACCCCTACCTCGCGTTCGAGACCATCGAGGACCTCATCCGGGACGGCGCCCTGACCGGCGTCGAGCCGGCGCAGGCCGTGCGCAACATGGTCAAGGCGCTCGGCAAGGGCGTGCTCAAGGTCATGAGCAAGATGGGGATCAGCACCGTCGGCTCGTACACCATGGCGCAGATCTTCGAGGCCGTCGGGCTGTCCCAGGAGATCGTCGACGAGTACTTCACCGGCACCTCCTGCCCGCTCGGAGGCGTCGGCATCGACGTGCTCGCCGAGGAGGTGGCGATGCGCCACCGCCGCGCCTACCCGCGGAACCCGACGGAGACCGCCCACCGCACGCTGGAGACCGGCGGCGAGTACCAGTGGCGCCGCGAGGGCGAGGTGCACCTCTTCAACCCCGAGACGGTGTTCCTGCTCCAGCACGCCACCCGCTCGCGGCAGTACGACGTCTTCGAGCAGTACACGAAGACGGTCGACGACCTGTCGGAGGAGGCCGCGACCCTGCGCGGGCTCTTCACGCTGAAGACCGGCGTCCGCCCGCCCGTGCCTCTCGACGAGGTCGAGCCGGTCAGCGAGATCGTGAAGCGGTTCAACACCGGCGCGATGAGCTACGGCTCCATCTCGGCCGAGGCGCACCAGACCCTCGCGATCGCCATGAACCGGCTCGGCGGCCGGTCCAACACCGGTGAGGGCGGCGAGGACCCCGACCGCTTCACCCCCGACCCGAACGGCGACCTGCGCCGCTCGGCGATCAAGCAGGTGGCCAGCGGCCGTTTCGGGGTCACCAGCGAGTACCTGGTCAACGCCGACGACATCCAGATCAAGATGGCCCAGGGCGCCAAGCCCGGCGAGGGCGGCCAGCTGCCGGGCAGCAAGGTCTACCCGTGGGTGGCGCGCACCCGGCACTCGACGCCGGGCGTCGGCCTGATCAGCCCGCCGCCGCACCACGACATCTACTCGATCGAGGACCTCAAGCAGCTCATCCACGACCTCAAGAACGCCAACAACGAGGCGCGGGTGCACGTCAAGCTCGTCTCCGAGGTGGGCGTCGGGACGGTCGCGGCCGGCGTCAGCAAGGCGCACGCCGACGTCGTCCTGATCTCCGGTCACGACGGCGGCACCGGCGCGGCACCACTGACCTCGCTCAAGCACGCCGGCTCCCCGTGGGAGCTCGGCCTGGCCGAGACGCAGCAGACGCTGCTCGCCAACGGCCTGCGCGACCGGATCGTGGTGCAGGTCGATGGGCAGATGAAGACCGGCCGGGACGTCGTCGTCGCCGCCCTCCTCGGTGCCGAGGAGTTCGGTTTCGCCACCGCGCCGCTGGTGGTGTCCGGCTGCGTGATGATGCGGGTCTGCCACCTCGACACCTGCCCGGTGGGTGTCGCCACGCAGAACCCGGAGCTGCGCAAGCGGTTCACCGGCCAGCCGGAATTCGTCGTCACCTTCTTCGAGTTCCTGGCCGAGCAGGTGCGGCAGTACCTGGCGGAGCTCGGCTTCCGGTCGATCGACGAGGCCGTGGGCCACGCCGAGCTGCTGGACACCCGCAAGGCGGTGGACCACTGGAAGGCCGCCGGGCTGGACCTCTCGCCGATGCTGGTCGTCCCCGAGCTGCCCGAGGGTGCGCCCTTGCACCGGGTGCGGTCGCAGGACCACGGCCTGGACGTCGCCCTCGACCAGACGCTCATCCAGCTCTGCGAGGGCGCGCTGCTCGACGCGCGGCCGGTCAGCCTCGAGCTGCCGGTCCGAAACGTCAACCGAACGGTCGGCACGATGCTCGGGTCGATGGTCACCCGCCGCTTCGGTGGCGAGGGCCTGCCCGACGGGACGATCGACCTCACGTTCGGCGGCTCGGCGGGCCAGTCCTTCGGCGCGTTCCTGCCGCGCGGGATCACGATGCGGCTCTTCGGCGACGCCAACGACTACGTCGGCAAGGGCCTGTCCGGCGGCCGGATCGTCGTCCGGCCGTCCCGGGAGGCGACCTTCCCCGCCGAGGACAACGTCATCGCCGGCAACGTCATCGGCTACGGCGCCACCGGCGGGGAGATCTTCCTGCGCGGGCGGGTGGGGGAGCGGTTCTGCGTCCGCAACTCCGGTGCGCTGGCCGTCGTCGAGGGCGTCGGCGACCACGCGCTGGAGTACATGACCGGTGGTCAGGCGGTCATCCTCGGTGCGGCCGGACGCAACATCGCCGCGGGCATGTCCGGCGGCATCGGATACGTGCTGGACCTCGCCCGCCACCGGGTCAACACCGACATGGTCGACATCGAGCCGCTGGACGGCGAGTCCGCCCAGTGGCTGCGCGACGTGCTCGTGCGCTACGCGGCCGAGACCGAGTCGCCGGTGGCGCACGCCCTGCTGGCCGACTGGGGCCGCTGGTCGGAGCAGTTCAGCGTGATCATGCCGCGCGACTACAAGCGGGCGCTGGACGCCCAGCGGATGGCCGAGGCCAACGGGACAGACGTCGACCTCGCAGTGATGGAGGCCGCTCGTGGCTGACCGTCGTTTCCAGCTTTCGGTACAGAAAGCTGCCGCCCCCCGCGCCGCTTTCTGTACCGAAAGCGCGAAGGTGGCATCCGGCACCATCTCTCTGGAGGCAGCTCGTGGCTGACACCACCGGATTCCTGAAGTACGACCGGGAGCTGCCGCCGCGCCGTCCGGTCGACATCCGGATCCTGGACTGGAAGGACGTCTACCTCACCCGCGAGAACGGGGAGGACGAGGTCTTCCCCGTCGCGGCCGTCCGCAAGCAGGCGGCGCGCTGCATGGACTGCGGCATCCCGTTCTGCCACCACGCCTGCCCGGTCGCCAACCTGATCCCGGAGTGGAACGACCTCGCCCGTCGCGACGACTGGCAGGAGGCCATCGAGCGGCTGCACTCGACGAACAACTTCCCGGAGTTCACCGGGAAGCTGTGTCCCGCCCCCTGCGAGGGCTCCTGCGTGCTGAACCTCCAGGAGTCGCCCGTCACGATCAAGCAGATCGAGTGGGAGATCATCGACCGCGCCTACATCGAGGGATGGGTGCAGCCCCAGACCGCGGCCGAGCGCACCGGCAAGAAGGTCGCCGTCGTGGGCTCCGGTCCCGCCGGGCTGGCGGCCGCACAGCAGCTGACCCGCGCCGGCCACGACGTGACGGTCTACGAGCGGGCCGACCGCATCGGCGGGCTGCTCCGCTACGGGATCCCCGAGTTCAAGATGGAGAAGGCCGTCCTCGACCGGCGGCTGGACCAGATGCGCGCCGAGGGCACGCGCTTCGTGACGGGCGTCGACGTCGGTGGCGACAACGACGGCGACCTGTCCACCGACGCGCTGCGAGCCGAGTTCGACGCCGTCGTCCTCGCGGGCGGGGCCACCGTCGGCCGTGACCTGCCGGTCCCCGGCCGGGACCTCGCCGGCATCCACATGGCCATGGACTACCTGCCCTACGGCAACCTGCAGGCGCTCGGTGAGCTCGACGACCCGCCGATCAACGCGCACGGCAAGCACGTGGTGATCATCGGTGGCGGTGACACCGGGGCGGACTGCCTCGGCACCGCGCACCGGCAGGGCGCCGCGTCGGTGACCCAGCTGGAGATCATGCCGACCCCGCCGGACCGCCGGGCGGAGACCAACCCCTGGCCCACCTATCCGATGATCATGCGTGTCTCGAGCGCCCACGAAGAGGGCGGGGAGCGGCTCTACTCGGTCAACACCGAGCGGTTCCTCGGCGACGACTCGGGCAACGTGCGGGCCCTGCTCCTGCACGACGTGGAGCGGGTCGACGGCCGGTTCCAGAAGGTCGAGGGCACCGAGCGGGAGCTCCCGGCCGATCTGGTCTTCCTCGCCATGGGCTTCACCGGGGCGCAGCGGGAGGGCCTCGTGGACGCGCTCGGTGTCGAGGTCGACGGCCGGGGCAACGTCGTCCGCGACAAGGAGTTCATGGCCACCCTGCCCGGGGTCTTCGTGGCCGGCGACATCGGTCGCGGTCAGTCGCTGATCGTGTGGGCCATCGCCGAGGGCCGCGCCGCCGCGGCCGCCGCCGACGTCTGGCTGACCGGCAACTCCATGCTGCCGCGCCCGGTGACGCCCACGGCCGTCGCGCTGCGATGACACTGCGATCCTCCGGATCGCAATGACACTGCGATCCTCCGGATCGCACCGCGGCCCATTGCCGTCCCGGCTGCGGTGAGCCGCTGCGTCGTGCCTGCGCGGCACCCTTCGGGCCCCACTCGGCGGGACCCGGCTGCGCTGAGCGAGTCCGTCGCGCCTGCGCGGGACCCTGCGGGCCCCACTCGGCGCGACCAGCGCTGTCGGCACGTGGGGCCGTCCGGTGAGACCGAGCCCACCCCACTAGCGTTCTCGTCATGTCTCGCCGCGCGAAGATCGTCTGCACCCTCGGACCCGCGACCAGCTCCTCGGAGCAGATCACCGCCCTCGTGGAAGCCGGGATGGACGTCGCCCGGCTGAACTTCAGCCACGGCGCCCACGCGGACCACGCCACCGCGTACCGGCGGGTCCGCGAGGCTTCCGACGCGACCGGCCACGCCGTAGCGATCCTCGCCGACCTGCAGGGCCCCAAGATCCGGCTGGGCACGTTCGCCGACGGACCGGTGATGTGGGCGACCGGCAACCAGGTCTGCATCACGGTCGAGGACGTGGTGGGCACCGCCGACCGGGTGTCGACCACGTACAAGGACCTCCACAACGACGTCCGTCTCGGGGACCGGCTCCTCGTCGACGACGGGAAGATCGCGCTCACCGTGGTGTCGGTGAAGGGGCCGGACGTGTTCTGCCTCGTGGTGGAGGGCGGCGAGGTCTCGAACAACAAGGGCCTGTCCCTGCCCGGCGTGGCCGTGAGCGTGCCCGCGCTGTCGGAGAAGGACGAGGAGGACCTCCGGTTCGCCCTGCACCTGTCGGTCGACTTCATCGCGCTGTCCTTCGTCCGCTCGCCCGCGGACGTGGAGCTGGTCCGCGACATCATGCGGCAGGAGGACATCGAGGTCCCGGTCATCGCCAAGCTGGAGAAGCCGGAGGCGGTGGAGAACCTCGAGGCGATCGTCGACGCCTTCGACGGCATCATGGTCGCCCGCGGCGACCTCGGGGTGGAGCTGCCCCTGGAGCAGGTGCCGCTCGTGCAGAAGCGGGCCGTCCAGGCCGCCCGCGAGCGCAGCAAGCCGGTGATCGTCGCGACCCAGATGCTCGAGTCGATGATCACCAACTCGCGACCCACCCGGGCCGAGGCCTCCGACGTGGCCAACGCCGTGCTCGACGGGGCGGACGCCGTGATGCTGTCGGGGGAGACCTCGGTGGGCGCCCATCCGGTCGGCGTCGTCCGCACCATGGAGCGGATCATCCAGGCCGTCGAGACAGACACCTGGCGGGTCCCGGTGCCCCCGCGCCGGCGCACCGACAGCCGCCTGCGGACCCGGTCGGCGGCGATCGTCCGCGCGGCGAAGGACGTGGCCGAGGACCTCGAGGTCAAGGCGCTGGCCACCTTCACCCAGACCGGCAAGACCGCCCGCCAGCTGGCGGCGCTGCACCCCGGGCAGCCGCTCCTCGCGTTCACGATCGACGCCCGGGTCCGCAGCCAGCTCGCGCTGTCGTGGGGCGTGGAGACGTTCCTGGTGCCGTCGGTCCACCACACCGACGACATGGTGGCGCAGGTCGACTTCTCGCTGCTCTCGATCGGCCGGCTCAAGGAGGGCGACCGGGTCGTCGTCGTCGCCGGGAGCCCGCCCAACACCGTCGGCTCGACGAACCTCATCCGCGTGCACGAGGTCGGCACCGACTCGTGACGGGTGGGTCCGGGAACAGCCAGGCTGCGGCCCTCCTCGCCGTCCTCGACCTGGAGGAGCGCGAGACCGACCTCTACGTCGGGCAGACGCCCAGCACGGAGCGCCAGCGGATCTTCGGTGGCCAGGTCGCCGGGCAGGCCCTCGCGGCGTCCGGCCGGACCGTTCCCGTCGAGCGCGGGGTGCACTCGCTGCACTCCTACTTCCTGCGACCGGGCGATCCGCAGGAGGAGATCCGTTACGCCGTCGACCGCATCCGCGACGGCCGGTCCTTCACCACCCGCCGGGTCGTCGCCTGGCAGCGGCGCAAGGGTGAGGACGTCGCGATCTTCGCGCTGACGGCCGACTACCACGCCGGTGAGCAGGCCGTCGCGGAGCACTGCCTGCCGATGCCCGACGTCCCCCGCCCGGAGACCCTCCCCGGAACGGCGGAGATCGTGGCCCGGCACGGCGAGCGTGCCTCCTGGATGGAGGCGATGGGTCTGGTCGTGGACCAGCGGTTCATGGAGGACCCGTTCGCGGCGCCACCGAAGTCCCCACCCGCGACCACGACGTACACGTGGTTCCGCGTCGCCGGACAGCTCGGCAGCGACCCGGGGGTGCACGCGGCGGCCCTGACGTTCGTCAGCGACCTGACGCTCCTGTCGGCCGGCTTCGCGCGGCTCGGCGGGGGCTGGGGCGACTTCCTGGGCGCGAGCCTCGACCACGCCCTGTGGTTCCACCAGCCGGTCCGCGCCGACGACTGGCTCCTGTACGCGACGGACAGCCCGGCGGCGTCAGCGGGCCGGGCGCTCTGCTTCGGCCAGATCTGGGCCGCCGACGGCACGCACGTGGCCACCGTGGCGCAGGAGGGGCTCCTCCGGTCGCACAAGGACTGAGCGCTGCCGGCTCAGCCGCCGCCCCGTCGTGGCGGCAGGACGACCAGCGCGACGCCGGCCGCCGTGATCCCGATCCCGATCAGGGACAGCGCGGTCAGCTCCTCACCGAACAGCAGGTAGGCCTCCACGGCGACGGCGGGTGGCACCAGGTAGAAGAGGCTGGACACGCCCGCCGCCGTCCCCCGGCGGAGGAGCAGCAGGAGCAACAGCACGGCACCGAGGGACAGGACCAGCACCAGCCAGGCGAAGGCCAGCACGAAGTCCCCGGTCCACCGGATCGACATCCGTTCGGTGCCGACCGCGATGACCAGCAGCAGGGCGGCGGCCGCGGCGTACTGGACGGACGTGCCCCACACCAGTGGCACGTCGTCCCCGTGCCGCTTCTGGTACAGCGTGCCGGCCGTGCCGGAGGCGAGGGCGACGAGGCACGAGACCAGACCCGCAACCGGGAGCGGGGCCTCCGACGCGGGGGAGGCCGCGATCCCGGGTCCGACCACCAGTGCGACCCCCACGACGCCGAGCACGAGACCCAACCACTGCCGGCGGCTCGGGCGCTCGTGCAGCAGCCGCGTGGCGAGCAGTGCGGTGAGCACCGGCTGGAGGCTGACGATGACTGCGGACACACCCGCCGGGATGCCGAGTGAGATCCCGTAGAAGACACCGCCGAGGTACCCGGCGTGCAGCAGGATCCCGGCGACGGCCGCGTGCCGGTGCTCGGCCCGGGATGCGGGCAGGGCGGAGCGCATCGCCAGCGCCAGCGCGGCCAGCAGCGCCGCGGCGACGACCAGCCGGAGGCCCAGGAAGGTGAACGGCTCCGCGTAGGGGAGCCCGTACTTGGCGCCGACGAACCCGGTGCTCCACAGCACCACGAACAGCACGGGCAGGCCGAGCCGCTGCCCCAGGGAGGGGGCGGGGACGGTCACCGGCCGACCGGCCGGATCTCGCGCCGGTCCAGCACCCGTGCCTCCGCTCAGGCCAGGCTGGGGTCCGGGGCGGTGCTGCGGTCCGGTTCGGCGGTGGTCTCCTCGACGCGGCCGCGCTGGGCCTCCTGCTCCGCCGCGGCGCGGGCCCGCTCCGCCTGCCGCTCGGCCGCTGCGGCGGCGAAGTCGGCGGCCAGCCAGTCGTGCCCCTCGCGCAGCAGCGTCCAGACGCGCTCGACGTGCTCTCTCGTGGTCGCCGGCGATCCCACGGCCACCCGCAGGACGGCCCGGCCGCCGACCGTGGTGTGCGTGAGGAAGACCTCGCCCCCGTCGTTGAGGCGCTCCAGCAGGGTCATGGTGGCCACGTCGTCGTCCACGTCGTCGGCCCAGCGGGGGCGAAGGCAGACCAGCGACAGGGGATGGGGGGCGACCACGTCGAACCGCTCGTCGGAGCTCGCCCAGCCGGCCAGCTCCTGCGCCAGCGCGACGTGCGAGCGGATGTGGGCGCGGAGACCCTCCGCGCCGTACCAGCGCAGCACGAACCACAGCTTGAGGGCGCGGAACCGGCGGCCCAGCGGGATCTGCCAGTCGCGGAAATCCACGACGGCGCCCGCGTCGGTGGCGGCGTTGCGCAGGTACTCCGGGAGGATGGACAGCGCACCGGTGAGAGCCGCGCGGTCGGCGACCCAGAATAGGGTGGCGTCGAAGCCGGTGAGCAGCCACTTGTGCGCATCGGTGGTGTAGCTGTCCGCCCACTCCACGCCGGCCTGCAGCGGGCGCAACTCGGGGACGATCGCGCTCACGCCGGCGTAGGCCGCGTCGACGTGCAGCCAGACGCCGTACCTCTGGCAGATCGGCCCGATCTCGGCGAGCGGGTCGACCGCGGTCGTCGACGTCGTCCCGACCGTCGCGCAGACGAGCACGGGGGTGTAGCCGCGGTCGATGTCCCGCTGGAGTCGCGCGGTCAGCGCACCCGGCTGCATGGCGAGGTCACCGTCGACCTCCACGATCCGGACGGCGTCGCTGCCGAGGCCGGCGATGCGGACGGCCTTCTCCATGGAGGAGTGGGTCTCGGCCGACACGTAGACCGTGGCCCGCTCGGGCTCGACGCCGTGCCGCAGGGTCGCGCCGCGGCTGGAGCGGTGCAGCGCCGCCAGGAGGGCGACCAGGTTGGCGCCCGAGCTCGAGTCCTGGACCACCCCGCCGCCGGTTCCGGTCGAGCGGAAGGACTCCGGGAGGCCGAGCAGGCCGGCGAGCCAGTCGAGGACGTGCTGCTCGAGCTCGGTGGCGGCGGGGCTGGTCACCCAGGACATGCCCTGGACGCCGAGCCCGGCGCTCACCAGGTCGCCGAGCACCGAAGGCCCGGACGTGTTCGCCGGGAAGTAGCCGAAGAACCCGGGGTGCTGCCAGTGGGTGACGCCCGGTAGGACGACGCGGTCGAGGTCTGCCAGCACCGCCGAGAAGGGTTCACCGTTCTCCGGGGCAGCCGGCGGCAGCGCGGCGCGGACCTCGCCGGGGGAGATCTGTGACCGCACCGGGAAGCTGCCGACCCGGGACCAGTAGTCGGCGATCCAGTCGACGACCGCGTGGCCGTGCTGCCGGAACTGCTCGGGCGTCATGTGCGGCGCAGGCTCGGTCACCCCGTCACCGTATCGGCGCGACGAGTGGGGCCCGGAGGGTCCCGGGACGAGCGCTGGAAAGGGCTCCACGCAAGAGGGGAACGGCACCTGGCCGCGGTGCGGTCCTCCGGACCGCGAGAAATCCAGTGCCCCCGGTGCGACTCGAACGCACACTGCGCGGGTTTTGAATCCGCTCCCTCTGCCGATTGGGGTACGGGGGCGCGCCGGGGAGCCCGGCTGCCCGGGAAGCCTAGCGGGGAGGTGGCAGCGGCCCGACGTCGCTAGGCTCCGCCCCGTGAGCAGCGAGACGATCCGGGTCCTCATCGCGGAGGACGAGGCGCTCATCCGCCTCGACCTCAAGGAGATGCTCGAGGAGGAGGGCTACGCCGTCGTCGCCGAGGTGGGGGACGGGCAGCAGGCCGTCGACCTGGCCAAGGAGCTGACCCCCGATCTGGTCATCCTGGACATCCAGATGCCGGTGCTCGACGGGCTGTCGGCCGCGGAGCAGATCGCCTCGGCGCGGATCGCCCCCGTCATCGTCCTCACGGCGTTCAGCCAGCGCGAGCTCGTGGAGCGGGCGCGGGACGCCGGAGCCATGGCCTATCTGGTGAAGCCCTTCTCGAAGAACGACCTGGTACCGGCCATCGAGGTGGCCCGCGGGCGATTCGCCGAGATGTCTGCGCTGGACGGCGAGGTGCGCACCCTGGAGGAGCGCCTCGAGGCCCGCAAGGTCATCGAGAAGGCCAAGGGCCTGCTCATGACGGACCAGGGGCTCACCGAGGCCGAGGCCTTCCGCAGGATCCAGCGGACCGCGATGGACCAGCGCACCTCGATGAAGGCAGTGGCGCAGTCCATCATCGCGCCGGATCCGGCGCCGGAGTCGTCCTCCGCCTGAGGGGCGAGGTGGCGGGACCGTCACCCGTCCGACGGAGCCCGACGGAGGCGGGCGATCACGAGACGGTCACGAATCACAAGCGGTCCGCCAAGCTTCGTCGCTTGCCCTTAGTGTTGCCGCGCCGCCCTGTCGGGGCGGCGCGATGTCTGGCGCGCCGACGAGCGGAGCGCCGACCCGGTACAGGAGGACACGTGCGTTTCTTGGTGAAGACGGGGGCACCCCTGCTGGCGGCCGCGCTGGCGCTCACCGCCTGCGGCGGCACGACCGGCGGCGAGGACGAGGGCTCCGGCGGCGGCGCCGCCGCCGAGGCGGGCACCTGCGAAGACGTCGCCATCGGCTTCTTCGGCGCCCTGACGGGCGCCGCGGCCAACCTCGGGATCAACATCCGCAACGGGGTCCAGCTGGCGGTCGACCAGCACAACGAGGCGAACGCGGACTGCCAGGTCACCCTGGAGGAGTACGACTCGGCCGGCGACCCGAACCAGGCCACCGGCCTGGCCACCCAGGCCATCGGCGACGACACCGTTCTCGGCGTCGTCGGCCCCGCCTTCTCGGGGGAGTCCAACTCCGCCGGCCCGATCTTCGCCGAGGGTGGCCTGCCCACGATCACCGCGTCGGCGACCAACCCGGCCCTGGCGGAGAACGACTGGGACACCTTCCACCGCATCCTGGGCAATGACGCCAGCCAGGGCCCCGCGGCATCCTCCTACATCAGCGAGGTGCTGCAGAGCGCGAGCGTGTTCGTGGTGGACGACGCGTCCGAGTACGGCGCGGGCCTGGCCGAGATCGTCGCCCAGGACCTCGGGGACGTCGTCGTCGGCACCGACACCATCCAGACCGGGCAGACCGACTTCTCGGCGACCATCACCGCGATCCGCGACTCCGGCGCCGAGGCCGTCTTCTTCGGCGGCTACTACGCGGAGGCCGGACTGCTGGTCCAGCAGATGCGCGGCGCCGGCGTCCAGGCCACCTTCGTGGTGGCCGACGGCGTGAAGGACCCGGGCTTCATCGAGGCCGCCGGCGACGCCGCGGAAGGCACGATCATCACGTGCCCGTGCCTGCCGCCGGAGGAGCAGCAGGAGTTCTTCACCGCGTTCGAGGATGCGTTCGGCACCGCTCCGGCGACGTACTCGGCGGAGGCGTACGACGCCGCCAACGTCTTCCTGGAGGGCATCCTCGAGGGGAACACCGACCGCGAGTCCCTGCTCACGTGGGTGAACGAGTACGAGGGTGACGGCATCACCAAGCCGATCAAGTTCGACGAGACCGGCGAGGTGGCCGACATCTCGGTCTGGGCCTACAAGGTCGAAGGCGGCGAGATCGTGGCCGATCAGGAGGTCGAGGTCGGCTAGTCGGTTCCTCATCGACGCTGACCCTTAGGGTGCGGCCGGGTCGCCTTGTCACGGGCGACCCGGCCGCACCTCTCTCCGGCCCGGAGGCCCTGTGTCCTTCCTCCTGAACAACATCGTCGAGCTGACCGTGACCGGTCTGGTGCTCGGCGCCGTCTACGGCCTCGTCGCGCTCGGCTACACGCTGGTCTACGGCGTGCTCCAGCTGATCAACTTCGCGCACTCCGAGGTGTGGATGTACGGCAGCTTCGCTGCCGTATGGGTCACGGTCGCCCTCGGCGTCGCGCCGGGTGGGCCGGTGCTGACCGCCATCGGGGTGCTCCTGCTGGCGCTGCTCGCCGCGATGACGGTGAGCGGTGGGATCGCGCTGCTCCTCGAGCGGGTCGCCTACCGCCGGCTTCTCCGGCTGGAGGCGCCGAAACTGGTCGCGCTGATCAGCGCGATCGGGGCCAGCTTCTTCCTCGCCGAGCTGATGGGTCTCCGCGACCGGGTGGTGGACTTCTTCGGCCTCCGGGACGCGCTGGACCCCTTCGTGCGCTCGGCGCGCGACAACACCCGGTTCCTGAATCCGCTGGAGACCCAGGGTCTGTTCTCCATCGGGCGCTACACCGTCTCCAACGTGGACGTGATCATCATCGTCGGCGCCATCCTCATGATGGTGGGACTCGACCAGTTCATCCGGCGCACCCGGACGGGGCGCGGCATCCGGGCGGTCGCGCAGGACTCGGAGGCCGCGGCGCTCATGGGCGTGAACCGCGACCGCGTCATCCGGGCCACGTTCCTCGTCGGCGGCGTCATGGCGGGGGCGGCGGCGCTGCTCTACCTGATGCGCTTCGGCGTCACCCGGTGGGACGCCGGCTTCCTGCTCGGCGTCAAGGCGTTCACCGCCGCTGTCCTGGGCGGCATCGGCAACGTCCGCGGCGCTCTGCTCGGCGGCTTCGTGCTCGGTCTGGCGGAGAACTACGGCTCGGCGCTCGTGGGATCGCAATGGCGCGACGTCGTCGCCTTCCTGCTGCTCGTCGTCATCCTGCTGTTCCGCCCGACCGGCCTGCTGGGCGAGAGCCTGGGGAGGGCCCGCGCATGACCGACAAGACCACTCCCGCCGGAGCGACCGCCGCCCGCAAGCCGGCGGCTGCGCAGAAGAGGCGCGGCTGGGACCGAGGGGCTCTCGGGCGCCGTCTGGGTGCGCTTCCCACGCCGGTCAAGGTGCTGCTCATGGCACTGCTGGTGCTCCTGCTGTACGCGCTCCCGCTGCTGGATCTGCCGATCCTCAGCACCCCGGACACCGACTTCGGCGCCGTCCTGTTCACCGTGGCCAGCTACGTCCTGGTCGCACTGGGGCTCAACGTCGTCCTCGGGTACGCCGGCCTGCTCGACCTCGGCTACGTCGGCTTCTACGCCGTCGGCGCCTACACCGTCGCCGTCCTCGGCTCGTTCCAGGCCCAGCTGTCCTGGTGGATGCTGATCCCCCTCGCGGTGATCATCACCACGATCTCGGGCGTCCTGCTGGGCGCGCCGACGCTCCGGGTGCGGGGCGACTACCTCGCGATCGTCACCCTCGGGTTCGGTGAGATCATCCGGCTGACGGCGCTCAACTCTGCCTGGCTGGGTGAGGCGCGAGGGATCACCAAGATCCCACGGCCGCCCAGTCTCGAGCTCTTCGAGATACCCAACCTGTCCTGGGACGGGTTCACGGCCTTCGTCGACCTGGACAACACGACGAAGTTCCTGGTCTTCGGCGTCGCGGATCAGGCGCCGTACTACTGGCTGGCGCTGACCCTGATCTTCCTCGTGCTCGGGGCGGACCGGATGCTGCGGCTGTCGCGCATCGGCCGCGCGTGGGAGGCGACCCGGGAGGACGAGGACGCCGCCGAGCTGATGGGCGTCCCGACGTTCCGGTTCAAGCTGCTGGCGTTCGCGACCGGCGCGTTCATCGGTGGTCTCTCCGGCGCGCTGTTCGCCTCCCGGCAGGGCTTCATCAATCCCATTTCCTTCCCCCTGCTGCTGTCGATCCTCTTCCTCGCCGCGGTCGTCGTCGGTGGTGCCGGCAACCGGTGGGGCGTGATCCTGGGCGCCGCCGTCGTGGCGTACCTGCCCGAGCGGTTCCGCGGTTTCGAGGAATGGCGCCTGCTCGTCTTCGGGCTCGCGCTGCTGCTGTTGGCGAACTTCCGGCCACAGGGTCTGCTCCCGCCGCGCCGAACTCGGCGCGTGCAAGCGGTGGAAGAGGAACTCGACGCACTGGAGGAGGGGACCGCCCGTGCCTGAGACCCCGACGGACGGCGGGCCGGGAACGTCGACGTCGTCCGCGCTGCTGTCGCTGGAGAACGTCAGTCTTCAGTTCGGTGGGCTGAAGGCCCTGGACGACGTGAGCTTCGAGGTGCGCGAGGGGGAGATCCTCGGGCTGATCGGGCCGAACGGGGCCGGGAAGACCACCTGCTTCAACGTCATGACCGGCGTGTACCACCCCACCTCCGGGCTGGTCCGCTTCGCCGGTGAACCGCTCGGCAACCGCAAACGGTTCGCCATCACCCGGCTCGGCATCGCCCGGACCTTCCAGAACATCCGGCTGTTCCCCAACATGACGGCTCTGGAGAACGTGCTGGTGGGCGCCGACGCGCACCACCGCACGAACGTCATCGATGCGCTCCTCCGCACCCCGCGCCACCGCAGGGAGGAGCGGGAGGGAGAGCAGACGGCCCGTGAGGTGATGCGCTTCATGGGGCTGGAGCGGCGCTCCGACGAGCTCGCGCGAAACCTGTCCTACGGCGAGCAGCGCCGCCTCGAGATCGCCCGCGCGATGGCGACGAAGCCCAAGCTGCTCTGCCTCGACGAGCCGGCCGCCGGTTTCAACCCGGCGGAGAAGGCGCAGCTGATGAACCTCATCCGCCGGGTGCGCGACAGCGGCCTGACGGTGCTGCTCATCGAGCACGACATGGGCCTGGTCATGGGTGTGAGCGACCGCGTCACCGTGCTGGAGTTCGGCCGCAAGATCGCCGAGGGCGTACCCGCGGACGTCCGCGACGACCCGGCGGTCATCGCTGCCTACCTGGGCACCGAGGCCGACACGGAGGAGACCGCCTGATGTTGCTCGAGGTCGAAGGGCTCTGCGTCAACTACGGCCGCATCGAGGCCATCCGCGACATCAGCTTCTCGGTCGAGGAGGGGTCGGTCGTCACGCTCATCGGGGCGAACGGTGCCGGCAAGACCACGACGATGAAGACGTTGTCCGGCCTGCGGAAGGTGCGCGCCGGCACGGTCGCCTTCGCGGGCAAGGACATCACCACGATGCCCTCGCACGCCCGGGTACCGCTGGGCATCAGCCAGTCCCCGGAGGGGCGGCGCATCTTCCCGGGCATGTCGGTGGTGGAGAATCTCGACATGGGCGCGTACGCGCGCCCGGACCGGGCGAAGACCCGGACGGCCGACCTGGAGCGGGTCTTCACGTTGTTCCCGCGTCTCCAGGAGCGTCGCGATCAGGCGGCCGGGACCATGTCCGGCGGTGAGCAGCAGATGTTGGCCATCGGCCGGGCGCTCATGTCGCGACCGAAGCTGCTGTTGCTCGACGAGCCCTCGATGGGGCTCGCGCCCAAGCTCATCCAGCAGATCTTCGCGATCATCACCGACATCCGTGAGCAGGGGACGACGATCCTGCTGGTCGAGCAGAACGCCGCGCAGGCGCTGCGCATCGCCGACCGCGCCTACATCCTCGAGACGGGTGAGGTCGTGCGTGAGGGCTCGGGCCGGGAGCTGGCCGCGGACGACAGCGTGCGCGCGGCCTACCTCGGGGGCGACGTCTGAGCGGGCGTCGTCGCTACGGATCGGGGCGGTCAGCGGTCCGGTCCGGACACCCGCCTTCCCACTCCTGAGGTCGGCCGGCCCGTCGCACTCAGAGGACCTTCGACAGGAAGGCCCTCGTCCGTTCGTGCTGCGGATCGGCCAGGACCGCTCTCGGTGGGCCGGCCTCGACGACGACGCCGGCGTCCATGAAGACGAGCTGGTCGCCCACCTCCCGCGCGAAGCCCATCTCGTGCGTGACCACGATCATCGTCATGCCCTCGTCGGCCAGCTGCCGCATCACGTCCAGCACCTCGCCGACCAGCTCCGGGTCGAGGGCGGACGTGGGCTCGTCGAAGAGCATCAGCCGCGGCTGCATCGCCAGCGCCCGGGCGATCGCCACCCGCTGCTGCTGACCGCCGGACAGCTGCGCCGGGTAGGCCTGCGCCTTGTCGGCCAGTCCGACGCGGGCCAGCAGGTCCCGGGCCTGAGTCGCTGCCTCGGCCTTGCGCCGCCCCTGGACCACCACCGGGGCCTCGGCGATGTTCTCCAGCGCAGTCATGTGCGGGAAGAGGTTGAACCGCTGGAACACCATGCCGATGGTGCGCCGCTGCCGGGCGGCGTCCCGGGGGTGCATCTCGTGCAGCTTGCCGCGGCGCTCGTGGTAGCCGACCAGCACGCCGTCCACGTACAGCCGGCCGGCGTTCACCGTCTCCAGGTGGTTGATGCACCGCAGGAACGTCGACTTCCCGGAACCGGAGGGGCCGACGAGGCACATCACCTCACCGGGTGCGACGTCCAGCGTGATGCCCTTGAGCACCTCCAGGGCGCCGAAGCTCTTGTGCACCCCCTGCGCCGACACCATCGGGGTGGGCCGCGACTGCTCGGGCTCGGTCACGATCCGCCTCCCGGAGGCTGCTCCTGGGCCTTGGCCAGAGCGGCCAGCTGCCGGCTGGACATGGTGCGCGACGACCCGCGGGAGAAGTGCCGCTCCAGGTAGTACTGGGCGACCATCAGCACCGACGTCATCACCAGGTACCAGGTCGCGGCCACGAGCAACAAGGGGATGACCCGGAAGATCGGCGTGGCGATGGCACGGGCCCGTGAGTACAGCTCCGTCGTGAGCGGGATGGCGACCACCAGCGAGGTGGTCTTGAGCATGCTGATGACCTCGTTGCCGGTCGGCGGGATGATCACCCGCATGGCCTGGGGCAGCACGATCCGCCGCATCGTCTGCAGCCACGTCATCCCCAGGGCCGAGGCAGCCTCGGTCTGCCCCTCGTCGACCGACCGGATGCCCGCCCGGACGATCTCGGCCATGTAGGCGGCCTCGTTGAGGCCGAGGCCGATGAACGCGAACATGAAGGCGGAGCCGACCTCGCGGACGTCGAAGGTGACGAAGCTCGGCCCCCACGGGATCCCGATCCGCACCTGCTGGTAGATCGAGGTGATCAGGCCCCAGAACACCAGCTGCACGTACACCGGGGTGCCGCGGAAGAACCACAGGTAGAGCCAGGACAGCCCGCGCAGCACGGGGTTGTCCGACAGGCGCATGACCGCGAGCAGGACCCCCAGCACGACGGCGATCACCATCGCGATGACCGTGAGCTCCAGCGTCACCAGTGCGGCCGCGGAGATCCGCTGGTCGAACAGGTACTTGCCGTAGGTGGGCCAGTCGTAGGCGTCGTTCGTCGCCGCTCCCCACGCGAAGAGGAACAGCAGGGTGACCAGGACTGCAGCGCTGATCCAGCGGCCCGGCCGGCGAAGTGGAACCGCCTTGATGGGGGTGCTCGGATCAGTCACCGTCAGGTCCCGGAGGCGCCGTTGATCTCCGATTCGGACACCGCCCCGTCGGACAACCCCCAGGTCTCCAGGATCTCGGCGTAGGTGCCGTCCTCGATCAGCGACTGCACTGCGGCCTGCAGGGCCTCGCTCAGCCCGCTCTCCTTGCCCACCACGTAGCCGTAGGGGGCCGCGTCGTAGACCTCGCCGGTCAGCTCCAGGGCACCGTTGCTCTGCTGGACGGCGTAGGCCATGACCGGGGAGTCGGCCAGCACGGCCTGGGCCTGGCCGAGCGTGACGGAGTTGGTGGCCTGACCCTGGTCGTCGAACTGGAGGATGTCGATCGCCTCCTCGCCCGCTGCGGTGCACTCCTCGGACCGGGCGGTGAGCTCCTCCAGCTGCACGGTCCCGGTCTGGACCGCGACGGTGAGGCCGCAGGGGCTCTCCGGGTCGACGTCCCCGCCGGCGGCCTGGGCCCACTGCGTCCCGGCCTCGAAGTAGGTGATCATGTCCACCACCTCCTCGCGCTCGGCGTTGTCGGTGAAGGAGGACACCCCGACGTCGTAGCTGCCGCTCTGCACGCTCGGGATGATGTTGTCGAACGTCGACGCCTGGTACTCCGCGGTCAGGCCGAGCTTGCCGGCGACGGCGTCGAACAGGTCGATGTCGAACCCGACGATCTTGTTCGCGTCGTCCTGGAACTCGTTGGGCGCGTAGGTGGGGTCCGTACCGACGGTGAGAGTGCCGCGTTCGGCGATCCCGTCGGGCACCAGCCCGGCGAGTTCCTCGTCCTGTGTCACCGCCGCGCTGGGCGCACCCGATCCTTCGGACGCGGTGTTGTCAGCGCACGCGGCGAGGCTGGTGACGCTGAGGGCTCCAGCGGCCAGCAGGCCCCAGACGCGCAGAGATCGGGTCGACACGGTGCAGCTCCTTCGAGGGGGTTCGTTCCTGGGAAAGTAACCCCCCGCTGCTGCCTGCAGGTAGCTGGCTGCTCGATCGTGTTGCACGACCGTCACCATGCCGGGGGCGGGAACCGGCCGGCGGTCCCCGATGTGATCACGGTCCGTGCTCTTCCGGCGCGTCGCCGTGATCGCGGCTGGTCAGCGGTGCACTCTCCACACACCGTCCAGGGGAGGGCTCCTCGTGCCAGGAACCGGTTCGTCGCGGTCTCGGGTGCACACGCGCACGGCGCGGGTCGCCGATCTGCCGGCGGTGCTCGCGCTCGTGCGCCAGCACCGGGCCGACGCGCACGCCGAGGACGTCCTCGCCGGGCACACCCGCCTCAACGCGGCGGCCTCGGGCTTCCGCCGGCTGCTCGAGGACCCGGAGCACCGCGTCGTGCTCGCCGTGCTGCCCGGCCCGAACCCGGCGGCGGGGGGCGCCGGCGGCGAGGTTCCGGTCGGACTCGCCGTCCTGGGCCTCGACCCGCTCTCGCTGGTGCTCGGCAATCCGCAGGTCACCGTCGACACCTTCGTCGTCCACCGCGAGCACCGGCGCCGGGGGGCGGGCGCGGTGCTGCTCGCGGCCGCAGCCCGCTATGCCGAGGAGACCGGCGCGGCGCACGTGGTGGCGGCGGTGGCCGGCCACGAGGCGGAACGGCAGCGGTTCTTCGCCCGGATGGGCTTCGCCCCGTTGACGACGCGCCGGATCGTGGGCCTGGACTCGCTCACCCGGTCCCTCGCGGCGTGGCAGCGCAGCGGCCTGCCGGTCCCGGCGCCGCGACGGGCACTCAGCTCGCGCCGTCGTCCCGCCCCGCGCACGCTGCGCGGTGTCGGGGTCGCCGCCGAGGGGTGAGCCCCCTCAGGCCGGCAGGATCATGCAGGTCAGCCGGCCGCTGGCGGTCGGCCGGCCCTGGTCGTCGCGGACGTCGATGAGGAACGTGGCCAGGGTGCGGCCGCGTCGCACCGGAGTGCAGACCGCCGTGACGACGCCCGAGGTCGCCGGCCGGATGTAGCTGGCGTTCAGCTCGACGCCGACCGCCTTGCGCTCGGGGCCGGCTCCGAGGGCAGCGGCCCACGAGCCGATCGTCTCCATGAGCGCGCAGGTGGCGCCGCCGTGCACCCGCCCGAAGGGCTGCTGGTTCCCCTCGACCGGCATCGTCGCCACCAGCCGGTCCGGAGTGAAGTCGATGATCTCGATGCCCAGCTTGTCGTCGAGCGGACTGCTCGCGCCCGCCGGGGCCCAGGACGGGGGAAGGGTGCTCACCCCGGCACGGTAGCCAGTGCGCTGACCCGACCGATCCGGCGCGACCCGACCGGCCCTCGACCCGGGCAGATCCGGTCCGTCGGTCCCCGCACCTAGGATCGGCTGCGATGTCCGCTCCGGTCTCCGCTCCCGCCCCCTCGACCGCCCCCACCAGCTCGGGGCCGCGCCCGCGGCTCCTGCTGCTCGACGGTCACTCGCTGGCCTACCGGGCGTTCTTCGCCCTCCCGGTCGAGAACTTCTCCACGACCACGGGGCAGCCGACCAACGCCGTCTACGGCTTCACGTCGATGCTGATCAACATCCTGCGCGACGAGCAGCCGACGCACCTCGCCGTCGCCTTCGACGTCGGCCGGAAGACCTTCCGCAGCGAGATCTTCGCCGAGTACAAGGCCAACCGGTCGGAGAGCCCGACGGACTTCCGCGGCCAGGTCAGCCTCGTCCAGGAGGTGCTCGCGGCACTGCACGTCCCGGTCATCACGGCCGAGAACTACGAGGCGGACGACGTCATCGCGACGCTCACCGTGCAGGCGGTGGAACAGGGCATGGACGTGCTCATCGCCACCGGCGACCGGGACGCGCTCCAGCTGGTGAACGAGCACGTCACCGTGCTCTACCCCCGGAAGGGGGTGTCGGACATGACCCGCTTCACGCCCGGGGAGGTGGAGACCAAGTACGGGCTCAGCCCGGCGCAGTACCCCGACTTCGCGGCGCTGCGCGGCGACCCGAGCGACAACCTCCCGAGCATCCCGAGCGTGGGGGAGAAGACCGCGGCCAAATGGATCCGTGAGTACGGCTCGCTCGACGCGCTCGTCGACCAGGTCGACACCGTGAAGGGCAAGGTCGGGGAGAAGCTCCGCGAGCACCTCTCCTCGGTGATGCAGAACCGGCGGCTGACCGAGCTCGACCGCTCCGTCCCGCTGCCGATCGGCCCCGCCGAGCTCGCCGTCCAGCCGTGGGACCGCAACGAGGTCCACACCCTCTTCGACAACCTGCAGTTCCGGGTGCTCCGCGACCGGCTGTTCGCCACGCTCACCAGCGCCGAGCCCGAGGTCGAGGGCGGCTTCGCCGTCGCCATCGATGCACCGCCGAAGGGCGAGCTCGGCACGTGGCTCCGGGAGCACACGGCGACCGGCCGCACCGGCCTGATCTTCCGCGGCTCGTGGGGCCGCGGCACCGGGTCCCTCGACGGCATCGCGCTCGCGGCCGCCGACGGGCACGCCACGTTCGTCGACCTCGGCCCGGCTCTGGACGTCGCCGACGAGCAGGCGCTGGCGGCGTGGCTCGCCGACCCCGCCGTGGCGAAGGCCGTGCACGAGGTCAAGGGCCCACTGCTGGCCATCTGGGCGCGGGGCTGGGAGCTGGCCGGCGAGACCAGCGACACCGCCCTGGCTGCCTACCTGGCCATGCCCGGCCAGCGGTCCTTCGACCTCGCCGACCTGGCCGTCCGCTACCTGCGTCGCGAGCTCAAGGACGCCGCCGCCGAGGAGGCCCAGCTCACCCTCGACGGTCTGGGCCCCTCGGAGGACGACCTGGCCGCGGAGGCCGCCGCGGTCGACCTGCTGAAGTCCGCCGCGGTCAAGGACCTCGCGGCCGCCCTCGAGCCGATGCTCGAGGAGCGCAGCGCCGGCCGGCTGCTCACGGAGCTGGAGCTGCCGCTCACCCGCGTGCTGGCCGCCATGGAGGCGCGCGGCATCGCCGCCGACGTCGACTACCTCCGCGAGCTGCAGCGCGAGTTCGCCGACGGCGTCGCCGCTGCCGCGGCCGAGTGCTACGCGGTGATCGGCCGGGAGGTGAATCTCGGTTCGCCCAAGCAGCTGCAGACCGTGATCTTCGACGAGCTGGGCCTGCCCAAGACGAAGAAGAACAAGACCGGCTACACGACGGACGCCGACGCGTTGACGTGGTTGTTCGAGCAGACCGGGCACCCGTTCATGGAGCACCTCCTGCGCCACCGCGACGTCACGCGGCTGCGCACGGTCATCGACGGCCTGCTGCCGATGGTGGACGACGTCGGCCGCATCCACACCACGTTCCAGCAGACCATCGCGGCCACCGGCCGGCTCTCCTCGACCGATCCGAACCTGCAGAACATCCCGATCCGCACCGCCGAAGGGCGCCGGATCCGGCAGGCGTTCGTCGTCGGCCAGGGCTTCGAGTCGCTGATGACGGCGGACTACAGCCAGATCGAGATGCGGATCATGGCCCACCTGTCGGAGGACGCCGGACTGATCGAGGCGTTCACGTCGGGGGAGGACCTGCACTCGTTCGTCGCCTCCCGTGCGTTCGACATCCCGATCGAGGACGTCGACCCCGAGATGCGCCGCCGGATCAAGGCGATGAGCTACGGCCTCGCCTACGGACTCTCCGCCTACGGGCTGGCGCAACAGCTGCGGATCACGCCCGAGGAGGCGCGCGGCCAGATGCACGCCTACTTCGAGCGCTTCGGCGGCATCCGCGACTACCTGGACGGCGTCGTCGACGACGCACGGCAGACCGGCTACACCGAGACCACCCTCGGCCGCCGCCGCTACCTGCCGGATCTGACCAGCGACAACCGGCAGCGGCGGGAGATGGCCGAGCGGATGGCGCTGAACGCGCCGATCCAGGGCTCGGCCGCCGACGTCATCAAGGTCGCCATGCTCAACGTGGAGAAGGCGATCGCCGCGGAAGGGCTGCGCTCACGGATGGTCCTGCAGGTGCACGACGAACTCGTGCTCGAGGTGGCCGACGGCGAGCGGGAGGCGTTGGAGGCGCTGGTCCGCCGCGAGATGGCCGGCGCCGCGGAGCTGTCGGTGGCGCTCGAGGTGTCGGTCGGATTCGGCCCCAGCTGGGACGCCGCAGCGCACTGACCGTGCCGACCGTCATCCTCGCCCACACCGGGCAGCTCGACCGGTCGACCCTGGCCGCCGCCCGACGGCTCCTCGACGAGGCATTCGACGGCGAGTTCTCCGACGCCGACTGGGACCACGGCCTCGGAGGCATGCACGCCTGGCGTTCGACGCGGAGAGGCTGGTCGCGCACGGCTCGGTGGTGCAGCGCCGCATGCTGCACCGTGGGCGGGCACTGCGGGCCGGGTACGTCGAGGCCGTTGCGGTGGCCGGACCCTACCGGCGGCGGGGGCTGGCCTCGGCGGTCATGGCGGAGCTCGAGCAGATCATCCGTGGTGGCTACGACCTCGGGGTGCTCAGCGCGTCCGATGCCGGCGCGGCGCTGTACCTCTCCCGCGGCTGGACCTTGTGGCAGGGACGCAGCGCCGCGCTGACACCGACGGGTGCGGTGGCCACCCCAGAGGAGGACGGCTCCCTGTTCGTCCTGCCGGTGACCGTCGACCTCGACCCGGCGGTCGAGTTGATCTGCGGCTGGCGTGACGGCGACCTCTGGTAGCTAGTCCCGTTTCGCGCAGACCAGGATCAGCGTGCCGGGGACGAGCGCGCCGCGGGCGGGGGACCACTGGCCCCAGTTCTCCGTCCGGCCCGGCGTCCACTCGGGTTCGACGAGGTCCTCGAGCACCAGGCCCGCGCCGACCACGGCGCGCACCCAGTCACCGACGGTCCGGTGGTGCTCCACGTAGACCGTTCCCCCCTCGTCGTCCGTCTCCACGTACGGGGTCCGGTCGAAGTAGGAGGAGGCGATCTGCAGGTCCTCGGGATCGGGGGAGTCGGGGAACGGCCAGCGCATCGGGTGGTTGACGCTGGCCACGAACCGGCCGCCGGGCCGCAGCACCCTCGCCACCTCCCGCAGCGCGCCCTCGACGTCGGCGACGAACGGCAGCCCGCCGAACGCCGAGCAGGCGATGTCCACCGCACCGTCGCCGATCGGGAGGGCGCCGACGTCGGCCTGCACCAGCGGGACGTCGATCCCGGTCGCCCGGTTCAGCTCCGCTCCGCGGGCCAGCATCCCGGCCGACAGGTCCAGGGCCACGACGTCGGCGCCCTCTCGCCGCAGCCAGCGCGCGCAGGGCGCCGACCCGCACCCGAGCTCGAGGACCCGCCGGCCGCGGACATCCCCGAGCAGCCCGGCGTCGGCCTCGCGAAGCCCCTCAGGGCACCAGAGGAAGTCCGCGTCGCCGAGGTCGTCGCCGTGCTCGGCCAGGTAGGCGGGAGCCGCCGCGTCCCACCAGCGGCGATTGGCCCGCATCGACTCGGCGTCCCCGGCCGGGCGGCGGGCCACGCCCCCCGCCGCCGGATAGCCGTCGCTGCCGAGCGGGAGACCGGAACCGGAGGGTGGGAGGGCGCTCATGACACGCCGATCGTGACACGCCGACCGCCCCCGAGGCCCCGCCGACCCAGGTGGACCCTGCGATCCGATCGTCCGTACCATGGGGAGTGCGCCAGAGGTCTGTCGCGTTCCTCCCCACAGGGGAACGCACGCGCCGGCTCTCCCCGCTGTTCATCCCCGCGGTCGTCCGGCCGCGGGTGGTCCTGTCCCTACACATCCCCCGTCCGGAGCTACCAACCACATGACCTCCACCCAGGTCCGTCCTTCCAGCACCCCCCAGATCGCGATCAACGACATCGGCTCGGCCGAGGACTTTCTCGCCGCGATCGACCAGACGATCAAGTACTTCAACGACGGCGACATCGTCGAAGGCGTCATCGTCAAGGTCGACCGGGACGAGGTGCTGCTGGACATCGGCTACAAGACCGAGGGCGTCATCCCCTCGCGCGAACTCTCCATCAAGCACGACGTCGACCCGCACGAGGTCGTCAAGGTCGGCGACGAGGTGGAAGCCCTGGTTCTCCAGAAGGAGGACAAGGAAGGGCGGCTGATCCTCTCCAAGAAGCGCGCACAGTACGAGCGCGCCTGGGGCACGATCGAGGCCAAGAAGGAGGCCGACGAGGTCGTCGTCGGCACCGTCATCGAGGTCGTCAAGGGCGGCCTCATCCTCGACATCGGCCTGCGCGGGTTCCTCCCCGCCTCGCTGGTCGAGATGCGCCGCGTCCGCGACCTGCAGCCCTACGTGGGCCGCGAGCTCGAGGCGAAGATCATCGAGCTCGACAAGAACCGCAACAACGTCGTCCTCTCCCGTCGTCAGTGGCTGGAGCAGACCCAGTCCGAGGTCCGCAGCGAGTTCCTCAACAAGCTCGCCAAGGGCCAGGTCCGCACGGGGGTCGTCTCCTCGATCGTCAACTTCGGTGCGTTCGTGGACCTCGGCGGCGTCGACGGTCTGGTGCACGTCTCCGAGCTGTCCTGGAAGCACATCGACCACCCGTCCGAGGTGGTCGAGGTCGGCCAGGAGGTCACCGTCGAGGTTCTCGACGTCGACCTGGACCGTGAGCGGGTCTCGCTGTCGCTGAAGGCGACGCAGGAGGACCCGTGGCGTCAGTTCGCCCGGACCCACCAGATCGGTCAGGTCGTCCCGGGCAAGGTCACCAAGCTCGTCCCCTTCGGCGCGTTCGTGCGCGTCGACGAGGGCATCGAGGGCCTGGTGCACATCTCCGAGCTGGCCGAGCGCCACGTGGAGATCCCCGAGCAGGTCGTGCAGGTCGGCGACGAGATCCTGGTCAAGGTCATCGACATCGACCTCGACCGCCGTCGGATCTCGCTGTCGCTCAAGCAGGCCAACGAGGGCGTCGTCGGCGACGAGGAGCAGTTCGACCCGGCCGCCTACGGCATGGCCGCCTCGTACGACGCCGAGGGCAACTACCTCTACCCGGAGGGCTTCGACTCCGACACCGGCGAATGGCGCGAGGGCTTCGACGCCCAGCGCGAGGAGTGGGAGAAGGCCTACGCCGACGCCCAGGCCCGCTTCGAGGCGCACCGCAAGCAGATCGCGGCCGCCAAGGAGGCCGACGCCGAGGCCGCCGCTGGGACGAACTACTCCAGCGACGACGCCGACGCCGCCGGTGGCGAGTCCGCCGGCGTCAGCGCCGGTGGCACGCTCGCCAGTGACGAGGCGCTCGCCGCCCTGCGGGCCAAGCTGGCCGGCGGAGAGTAAGCGCACACGATCTGAACCACAGAGGCCCGGAACCGTTCTGGTTCCGGGCCTCTGTGTTTCATGCCTGTGTCGAGGGCACGCGAGAGGGGCCCCGGACGACGTCCGGGGCCCCTTCTGCGTCGCTCAGAGGCTGAGGATGATCGCGAACGCCGTGCGGGGGCGGCCACCGGCGCCGGCGAGGAAGCTCCACGTGTGCCGGCCGGTCGGCGGGACCTGGAACAGCCACTGGAGGAACGAGCTGCGGTGGGCGGGCGCCGGGCGCTGGAACTGCATCCGCTCGCGCACGGCCGGCAGGTCGGCGACGCGCACCCCGGTGGGCGAGCCGAGGCGGTGCCGGCCGGCACCGCGGCGGGCTGCGCTGGTCGACGGGGAGCCAGCAGGAGTGGAACGGGACATGATCGGGTCTGCCTCTCTCGGCGGGGGAAGATCGCCGCGTCGGACGTTAGGTCGTGTGACTGGTGTGACTGGTGCGACGCGCCGGGCGCGTCGGGCGTGCGTTACCGCTCTGTGACCACGTTCGGCTGGACCGCCCGCTCGACGCAGGCGCCGTCGGCCCCGATGGCTACTGTCCGTACGTGCTGCGCATCGGGCTGACCGGCGGGATCGGATCGGGCAAGAGCACCGTGTCGGCGCTCCTGGCCGAGCGGGGGGCCGTCGTGATCGACGCCGACCGGATCGCGCGCGAGGTGGTCGAGCCCGGAACACCCGGCCTGGCCGCGGTGGTCGAGGCGTTCGGAGAGCAGGTGCTGACGGCCGACGGGTCCCTGGACCGCCCTGGCCTGGCCGCGGTCGTCTTCGCCGACCCGGCTGCCCGCAAGCGGCTCGACGGCATCGTCCACCCGCTGGTGCGGGCACGGTCCGCGGAGCTGGCCGCGGCGACGCCCGAGGACGCCGTCGTGGTGCACGACGTCCCGTTGCTGGTCGAGTCCGGTCAGACGGGCTCCTACGACCTCGTGCTCGTGGTCCAGGCCGACCTGGAGACCCGCGTCCAGCGCCTGGTCCGGCGCGGACTCGGCGAAGCGGACGCCCGGGCGCGCATCGCGGCCCAGGCCGACGACGAGCAGCGCCGTGCGGTGGCCGACGTCGTGGTGGACAACAGCGGCACCGAGGCGGAGCTGGCGGCCCAGGTGGACCGCTTCTGGGCCGAGCGGGTCGAGCCGGCCGTCGGCTGAGCCCCCTCCTGCGGGTTCAGGCGCGGGTGTCCAGCGGCAGCCAGGCGAGGACGTCCTGGATGCGGTCGTCCCAGTAGGCCCAGTCGTGGTCGCCCGGCCCGAAGTCGGCCGCCACCTTCGCTCCGGCGGCGACGAGCTCGTCCCGGAAGGCGACGTTGTCCTCGATCAGCATGTCCTCGGTGCCGCAGCAGATGTAGAGCGCCGGCAGGTCGTCGACGTCAGCCCCCTCGAGCAGCCGGCGGAGGTCGTCCTCCGCGGTCGGTCCCCGGTTCCCGAAGATGCGCTCGAACATCCGCGGGTCCTCGGGGCGCTCCCGTCCGGTGCGCAGGCCCGCGACGTCGACGGCACCCGACAGGCTCGCGGCGGCCGCGAACCGCTCGGGCTGCCGCAGTGCCCACTTGAGCGCGCCGTACCCGCCCATCGACAGGCCGGCCACGAACGTGTCCTCCCGGCGGTCCGAGACCCGGAACAGCGAGCCGACCAGCTCGGGGAGCTCCTCGCTGAGGAAGGACCAGTAGCGGCCGCCGTAGGCCTGGTCGGTGTAGAAGCTGCGGTGCACCTGCGGCATGACCACCGCGAGTCCGAGCGGGGCGGCGTATCGCTCGATGGACGTACGGCGCAGCCAGATCGTGTCGTCGTCGCTGAGGCCGTGCAGGAGGTACAGGACGGGTGGCGGGCCGTCCGACGTGGCGCCCTCCATGCCGATCTGCGTCGTGGTCCGCTGCGGCAGCAGGACTGTCATCGACGTGCTCAGGCTCAACGCCTCGGAGAAGAAGTCGCAGCGCAGGTGGACCATCCGCTGATCCTGCCCGGGGCGGGGGAGCCGACGCACGTGGAATCCGGGGCGACGGCGATCGCGGCACCGGGGCCCGGAACGGCGAGAGCCCCAGGTCGGTGACCTGGGGCTCTGCTTGTGGGCGATACTGGGATCGAACCAGTGACCTCTTCCGTGTCAGGGAAGCGCGCTACCGCTGCGCCAATCGCCCTTCCCGGTCGTGCGACCGGACCCACCTCCACGCTCGTGCTCCGCGGAGGAGACGAGGTGGAGACGGGATTTGAACCCGTGTAGACGGCTTTGCAGGCCGTTGCCTCGCCTCTCGGCCACTCCACCGCACACGGGCCCGGGTCTCTCGACCAGGGCCCGAGGTTCCGAGCGGATGACGGGATTCGAACCCGCGACCCTCACCTTGGCAAGGTGATGCTCTACCACTGAGCCACATCCGCGCTGTGTGCAGAACTCTAACCGACGTGCCGGACCGCTCCAACCAGGGGGGTGTCTCCGCGCGTCCCGGATCTCCGCCCGTCGCCGCGAAGAGCCAGGTCAGCGGCCCGGTGAGTCCGTCCCGCCGTTGGTGAGCAGCACGTGCAGCTCGTCGTCGAGGTCCAGCAGTGCGCTCTCGGTGCCCGACGGCACGAGTGCCTCGGTGTGCCGGAGGAAGGCCGCGACGGCCGCCCGGGACAGCTCGAACAGTGCCTCTCCGGACGGCGCCCGCAGGTGGAGGAACAGCACGTCGGTGGAGGCGTGCGCCGGCCACAGCCGGACGTCGCCCTCGCCGGCGGGCCCCTCGAGGCCGGTCTGGAGGAGTTCGCGGCTCAGCAGCCAGGCGATGCCGCCGTCGTCCGGGTCCACGACGCCGTTCCCGTCGCCGACGTCACCGAAGGCGATCCGGACGGCGAACGGGTCGGCCGCGTCGTAGCAGAGCAACGCCGGCACCTCGGTCCACGACTGCGGACCGACCAGCTGAAGGGTGACGGGGCAGGAGTACCCGGTAGTCCATCGGCTCGGCATGTCAGGTCAACGACCTTCGCGTCGATCGGGTACGTCCCATTGCACTTCCTTCACACCAGTCACACCGGCCACACGGCCGGCCACGTCGTCTCCCCGGCAATGCCCGAACCAGGGGTAGGTGAACCGTACGGCGGGGTGATTGCGAAGGACGCATGTGACCATGGGAGCCGTGAGTCCCCCGGTGCGGCGTCCCGAGGACCCCGCCGCGGACGCCGAACTGCTCCGGCGCATCCGGGCGGGCGACCGGACGGCCGTCGCCGATCTCTACGAACGGTTCCGGCGTCCGGCCTTCGCGCTGGCGCGTCGCATCCTGGCCGACGAGTCGCTCGCGGAGGACGTGCTGCAGGAGGCGTTCCTCAGCGTCTGGCGCGATCCGGCCGCCTACGACCGGGCGCGGGGAAGCTTCTCCTCCTGGCTGCTGGCCGTCGTCCACCACAAGGCGGTGGACGCCGTCAGACGCGAGGAGTCCCAGCGCCGTCGGCAGACCCTGGCCGAAGAGGAACTCGCGCTGCATGAGCCGGTGGCGACACGGGACGTGGAAGAGGAGGCCTGGACGCGTGTGGTCGCCGAACAGGTGCGAACGGCCCTCGGGTCGCTGTCCCAGCCCCAGCGTGAGGCGCTCACCCTGGCGTACTACGGCGGCTACACCCAGCGGGAGGTGGCCGCGCTGACCGGGGCACCACTGGGCACGGTGAAGACGCGGATGCTCGTGGGCATGCGCCGGCTGAAGGCCGCCCTCGGCGACGCGAGCGGTGCCGGTCCGGCCGGTGGTGCGCTCGGCCGGGCGTCCTCCGTCGACGGGCAGACCCGATGACCGGCAACCGGGGCGGGGAGCCCATGCCCGACCACGAGACCCTCGACGAACTGGCGGTCGGCTGGGCCCTGCACGCCCTCGAGCCGGAGGACGAGGCGGTGTTCGCCCTCCACCTGCCCGGTTGCGCCCGGTGCTCCGCCACCGTGGCCGAGACGACCGAGGTGATGGGTTCGATGGCCCTGGACCTCCCGCAGGCCGAGCCCTCCCAGGATCTCCGCTCCCGCCTGCTCGCGGCCGTGGAGACGACGGAACAGCTGCCCGCGCAAGCCGTTCCTGCGGCGCCGTCGCAGGGCGCCCCGAGCGGTGCCCAGGAGCCGGCACCCGTGCGCTCGCTGCACCCCCGTGGGGAACGCTCCCGGTGGCGCCGCGCGCTGCCGGCCTCCCTCGTCGCCGCGGCGATCGCGGCGATCGTGGGCCTGGGGCTGTGGAACGTCTTCCTCGCGTCGTCCCAGGAACGCCTCGAGGAGACCGTCGCGTCGCAGGAGGAGGTGATGGCCGTCCTTCTGAGCCCCGGCCAGGCCACGATCGCCCCTCTTCAGCAGGTCGACCCGAAGGGCGGCACGGTCGCCACCGTGGTGGCGCGCGACGACGAGTTGCAGGTGGTCACCAACGGGCTGTCGGTGAACGACGCCGACGCGACGACCTACGTGGTGTGGGGGATGGGGGAGGGGTCGCCGACACCTCTCGGCACCTTCGACGTCACCCGGTCACAGATGGACGTGCGGCCCGTAGGCTCCCGGTCGACCGACCTCGACGGCTTCTCGATGTACGGCATCAGCCTCGAACCCGGTCAGGAGGCCCCGCCGGAACCGACGGTGGTCGTCGCGACCGGGGAGGTGGCCAGCTGAGCAAGCCGGAGACCGCCGCCTCGACGACGCGTCCCCAGCCCGACAGCAGCTCGGCGCGTCCTGGGCGGGGGAGCGGCACGGCTCGTCCCGGACGGGAGAGCAGCGAGGCGCGGCGCGCTCGGTACGAGGCGGACGACGTGCACAGCCTCCGGGAACGGGTGGCACGGTCGAGGTGGCGACGGCGGCTGGCGTCGCGCCGCACCCTGGACCACGGCTACCGGGTGTGCGTCGGCATCGTCGGCGGCGCGATCGTCGCCCTGGGCCTCGTCACCATCCCGCTGCCCGGTCCGGGCTGGCTGACGGTCATCGCCGGCCTGTTCGTGCTGGCGACCGAGTTCCTGCTGGCCGAGCGTCTGCTCGAGTTCACCAAGCGGCACGTGAAGCGCTGGACGGACTGGGTGAAGGGCCGGCCGGTGTGGGTCCGGGTGCTCATCGGGCTGGCGACGGCGGCGTTCGTCTACGGCATCCTCGTGGTGACCCTGCACGTGACCGGCGTGCCCGGCTGGGTGCCGGGGTGGGTCCCGCTCTGGCGCTGAGCGTCTGGCACAATCGGACCCGCTCGGGCGATTGGCTCAGTGGTAGAGCGCTTCGTTCACACCGAAGAGGTCACTGGTTCGAACCCAGTATCGCCCACCCGACGCAACGCCGGGCCGGCTCCGTGACGGAGCCGGCCCGGCGTTCGACGTACGGGCGTCAGTAGCCGGCTGCGGCGCAGGCCGAACCCACGCGGGCGTCGTCCTCGGTCAGGGCAGCATCCAGGTACGAGGGGTCCTCGCCGCTGCTGACGGCATCGGCGGTCAGTTGCAGGTTGGCCGACATCGTCTGCACGTCCTGGACGAACGCGGCGTCCGAGGTGGTGGCTGCCGCGCCCTCGATCGTGGTGCGCACGTCGGTGACGAGCAGCGCGTACTCCTCGGGGGTGCTGATCGTCGCCACGTTCGAGTCGAACCCGATCAGGGCCGGGGCGATGACCTCACACGCCGCGAGGACCCCCTGGGGGTCCTCGCCCGGTCCCTCGGCCACGGCAGCGGCCTGCGTCTCCTCGGCCGCGACCGTCTCCGCGGCCTCCTGGACCATCGCGAACGCGAAGACGACGAGCGCCAGCGTGATGAGCAGGAAAACGATCGACAGGATCAGCCCGGCGATGGCGAGTCCGCGGCCACCCTCCCGGCGCTTCCTGATCTGGCTGAGGCCGATGGCGCTGAACACGATGCCGAGCGGGCTGAAGACGAAGGCGAAGATCAGGCCGAGGATGGCCATCGTGTTGGTCTTCTGCGGGCCGGGCGCGTGGGCGGGAGCGCCCTGGCCGTATGCCGGCTGCTCCTGAACTGCCGACTCGTACGGCGTCTGCTGCGTCACGTTGCTGTCCTCCGAGGGTGCGCCGGCCGACGTGGCCGGCATGGGATGTCGCCGGGACGGTAGGTGGGGACCGGTGTCGCGCGGCTCCGCAACAGGCCGAGTTGTCCGGATCGAGGCTCCCGCTCGTCCCGCCCGCTCCAGCGGACCCGCGAGGCGCATGCGCCGCACCGCCTCGGCATGGACGATGGAGGCGATGGCACTCAACCGGGCCGACCGGCTCCGGGCGGCGGTGCAGCGGGACGGGCCCACCTGCATCTGGTGCGGTCGCGGCTTCAGCGGGCTGGTCGCACCCACCACCGAGCACGTCGTCCCCCGGCTCAAGGGCGGGCCGTCCTGGCTGGAGAACGAGGTCGCGGCCTGCCGCCGGTGCAATTCAGAACGCGGCCATCGCGGCCCGGTGGAGTGGCTGGAGGAATGCCTCGGCCGCGGGTGGCGCCCGGACGGGCAGCGGCTCGAACGCTCCTTGGCCCGCCTCGCCGAGGCGATCGGCCGGGAGGGCGGGCAGCGCCGGGCGCGCCCCTACCTCGACGCTCAGCTGCGGCGGCTGCGACGACGGGCCGCCGGCCCGGCCCTGATCTCGGCGTCCCGCCCGGCGCAGAGTTCCGCTCCGCGGGCGCCGGCCCTCGGACCGACCGCGGACCGCAGCTCAAGGGCGGTGGGTAGCGTCGTGGACGTGGTGCACGCGGGACGGCGAGTGGTCGGACGGCTCGAGCAGGTCTGGGTCTACCCCGTGAAGTCCCTGGCCGGGACTCCGGTGGCGACCGTCGAGATCGGTCCGGCCGGGCCCCGCGGCGACCGCGCCCATTCCGTCGTCGCCGCCGACTCCGGCGAGCCGGTCCGGGCCAAGCACTCCCCGGTGCTGGCGACGCTCGTGCCCACCGGCGACCTGCCGGCGGACGAGCGGGCCATCGGGGCGGCCCTGGGCCGTCCGGTGCGGCTGCAGCCGGCATCGGGCGGGTCCGCCGCCGACGTCGCTGCTGTCCACCTGGTCTCCCGGCAGGCCATCGACCGGGCCGCGGCGGGTGAGGTCCCGGAGGGCTGCTCGGCCGACGATCCCCGCGCCAACCTCCTGCTCTCCCTGCCGGACGGCGACGACGAGCGCGCCTGGGTGGGGCGCCTCGTGTCGGTGGGCGAGGTCGTCCTGGAGGTGACACGGACGCCGAAGCACTGTCTCGGCGTCTACGCGAACGTGCGTTCCGGCGGCGTGGTGGCCGTCGGGGACCCCGTCCTGCTCTGATCGCCCGCCGTGCCGAGGACCTGCACCGTGGTTCCGGCAGTCCTGGCCGTCCTGTTGCTGACCGCCTGCGCGGGGGCGGCCGGGTCCTCCGCGGACCCGTCGTCGGTGCCCGCTGCTCCGGACAGCTTCACGTTGGTCGCGACCGGGGACGTGCTGATCCACCAGGACCGCGCGCTCACCTCCGGCGCACGGCAGGGCGACGGTACCTACGACTTCTCGGGCGTGCTGGCCGCCGTCGCCCCGATGATCGGCGCGGCCGACCTGGCCATCTGCCATCTGGAGACGCCGGTCGCACCGCCCGGCGGCCCGTACCGCGGCTATCCGAGCTTCGCCGTCCAGCCGGAGATCGCCGACGCGCTGGCCGGGGCGGGGTACGACCTGTGCTCCACCGCCTCCAATCACTCGCTGGACGACGGCACCGACGGGCTCGCGCGCACGCTCGAGGCGCTCGACGCGGCGGGGATCGCCGCGACCGGCACCTATCGCACGGAGCCGGAGAGCACCGAGCCGCGCATCGTCGACGTCGACGGCATCCGGGTCGGGCACGTGGCGGCCACGTTCGGCCTCAACGGCGTGCCGCTCCCGGCCGACCGGGAATGGTCGGTCGACGTCGCCGACGTGCCCGACGTGAGCGCGATGCTGGCCGCCGCTGCCCGGGCGCGGGACGCCGGCGCGGAGGTCGTCGTCGCCAGCCTGCACTGCTGCCTCGAGTACGACAGCGATCCGACACCGGCGCAGGAGTCCGCCGTCCGCAGCCTGCTCGCCTCGCCGGACGTCGACCTCGTCCTCGGTCACCACGCACACGTCGTGCAGCCCATCGAGGCGATCGCGGGGGAGTGGGCCGCCTACGGCCTCGGCAACCACGTCGCCGAGCACGCCACCCGCGGCTATCCGACGGAGGACTCGGTGCTGGCCCGGTTCACCTTCACCCGCGGGGACGACGGCCGGTTCACCGTCACGTCGGCCGAGGCGGTGCCACTGTCGATCGTGCTGGCCCCGGACCAGGTGACGGTGCAGCCCGCCGACCCGGCGACCTTCGAGCGCGTCGCCGCCGTCCTCGACCGGCGGGGAGCCGTGGCGGCGGGACTGGGCATCGTCCCGGGCTGACCGCAGGGGGCGCACTACGCTCGGGGGGCCGTTTCCGCACCGACCCTCCAGGAGTTCCTGTGTCCACCGCGCCTTCGCCGACCGTCGCCGCCCCGATCGGGGTGCCGGCCGGGACCACGGCGATGCAGGCGCTCAAGGACGCCGGGGTGCCGCTCAAGGGCCCGGACGGCGCGGTCGTCGTGCGGGAGGTCGCGACCGGTGACCTGAAGGACCTCACCTGGGCCCCCGACGCCGACGCCGACGTCGAACCCGTCCCGGCCGCCAGTCCCGACGGGCGCGCCGTCATCCGGCACTCGGCCGCTCACGTGCTGGCCCAGGCCGTGCAGGAGCTGTTCCCCGGCACCCGCCTGGGCATCGGCCCGCCGGTCGAGAACGGTTTCTACTACGACTTCGACCCGGAGCGGCCCTTCACACCCGAGGACCTCACCACCCTCGAGAAGAAGATGCAGGAGATCGTCCGCGCCGGGCAGAACTTCGCCCGTCGCGAGATCAGCGACGCCGACGCCAAGGCCGAGCTCGCGCACGAGCCGTACAAGCTCGAGCTGATCGGGCTCAAGGGCGGCGAGGCCGCGTCCTCGGATGATGGCGCCTCCGTCGAGGTCGGCTCCGGCGGGCTGACCATGTACGACAACCTCGACGCCCGCACCGGCGACCGCGTCTGGACCGACCTGTGCCGCGGCCCGCACCTGCCGCGCACCAGCACCATCCCGGCGTTCAGCCTCACCCGGTCGGCCGCCGCCTACTGGCGCGGCAGCGAGAAGAACCCGCAGCTGCAGCGCATCTACGGCACCGCCTGGGAGAGCAAGGACGCCCACAAGGCCCACCTCGAGCGGCTGGCCGAGGCCGAGCGCCGCGACCACCGGCGTCTCGGCGCCGAGCTGGACCTCTTCAGCTTCCCGGACGAGATCGGCTCCGGGCTGGCCGTCTTCCACCCCAAGGGCGGGGTCATCCGGCGGGAGCTGGAGAACTACAGCCGCCAGCGGCACGAGGAGTCCGGCTACTCCTTCGTCAACAGCCCGCACATCAGCAAGGGTCAGCTGTTCCAGACCTCCGGTCACCTGGACTGGTACTCCGACGGCATGTATCCCGCGATGCACCTCGACGAGGAGCGGGACGCCGACGGCCACGTCCGCCGGCAGGGGCAGGACTACTACCTCAAGCCGATGAACTGCCCGATGCACAACCTGATCTACCGGACCCGCGGGCGGTCCTACCGGGACCTGCCGCTGCGGCTGTTCGAGTTCGGCACGGTCTACCGGTACGAGAAGTCCGGGGTCGTGCACGGGCTGACCCGGGCCCGCGGGTTCACCCAGGACGACGCCCACATCTACTGCGCCCCCGAGCAGATGCAGGACGAGATCCGGTCGCTGCTGCAGTTCGTGCTGGACCTGCTCGCCGACTACGGCCTGAACGACTTCCACCTGGAGCTGTCCACGCGGAACCCGGAGAAGTCGATCGGCAGCGACGAGGACTGGGAGCGTGCCACCGACGCGCTGAGGGAGGCCGCGGAGGCCAGCGGGCTCGAGCTCGTGCTCGACCCGGGCGGCGCAGCGTTCTACGCGCCCAAGATCTCGGTCCAGGCCCGCGACGCGATCGGCCGGTCGTGGCAGATGTCGACCATCCAGGTCGACCTCATGCTGCCCGAGCGGTTCGACCTCGAGTACACGGCCGCCGACGGCTCGCGTCAGCGGCCGGTCATGATCCACCGCGCACTGTTCGGCTCGATGGAGCGGTTCTTCGGCGTCCTGACCGAGCACTACGCCGGGGCGTTCCCGGCCTGGCTGGCGCCGGTGCAGGTGGTCGGCATCCCGATCACCGACGAGCAGGTGCCCTACCTGCTCGACGTCGCCGAGCAGCTGCGCGCGCGGGGCCTCCGGGTCGAGATCGACGACTCCGACGACCGCATGCAGAAGAAGATCCGCACCGCCAGCAAGCAGAAGATCCCGTTCGTGCTGCTCGCGGGGGCCACCGACGCCGACGCCGGCGCGGTCTCCTTCCGCTACCGCGACGGGTCGCAGCGCAACGGCGTCCCGGTGGCCGATGCCGTCGAGCAGATCGCCGCGTGGGTGGCCGCACGGCACAACACCGACCCCACCGCCGAGATCCAGGTGGCGAATCCGTCGCCGGAGGCGGCCGGTTCCCCTGCGGAGCAGCGTTGACCACCCCCAACGACGACGGCGGTCCCGCGACGGTCTTCGATCACCTCTGGACGCCGTACCGCATGGCCTACATCCGCGGCGAGGGCAAGCCGACGGGAGCGCACGACTGCCCGTTCTGCGTGATCCCGACGATGGGCGACGAGGAGGGGCTGATCGTGGCCCGCGGGACGTCGGTCTACGCCGTCCTCAACCTCTATCCCTACAACGCCGGCCACCTGATGCTCGTCCCGTACCGGCACGTGCCCGACTACACCGACCTCACCGACGAGGAGGTCGCCGAGCTGGGCTCGTTCACGCAGACGGCGATGCGCACCGTGCGCGCGGTCAGCGGGGCGCACGGCTTCAACATCGGGATGAACCAGGGATCGGTGGCCGGCGCGGGCATCGCCGACCACCTGCACCAGCACGCCGTCCCGCGCTGGGGCGGGGACACCAACTTCATGCCGGTCATCGGCCTGACCCGGGTCCTGCCGCAGGTGCTCGCCGAGACCCGTGCGCTGCTGGCGGCCGCCTGGTCGCCGCAGACCGTCGCGGTCGGGGAGGCCTGAGTGATCAGCGGCTCCGCGCGGCCCGTGGTCGCCAAGATCGTCGCCCCGGTGATCGGGCGCCTGGCCCGGTCGGGTGTCACGCCCGACGCCATCACCATCACCGGCACGCTCGGGGCCGTGGCCGGCGCCGTCGGGCTGATCGGCACCGGGCAGCTGTTCTGGGGCGCCTTCACGGTCACGGTCTTCGTGCTGCTGGACATGCTCGACGGTGCCCTCGCGCGGGCGCGCGGCGGTGGCTCGCTGTTCGGCGCCGTCCTCGACTCCACCGGCGACCGCGCGGCCGACGTGGCGATCTTCGGTGCGCTGGTGTGGTGGTTCTCCGGGGCGGGGGACAACCGGCTCATCGTCCTGCTCGCGCTGCTCTGCCTCGTGCTCGGGGTGCTCACGTCCTACATCAAGGCGCGGGCCGAGGGTGTCGGGCTCTCCTGCGACGTCGGCGTCGCCGAGCGCACCGAGCGGCTGATCCTGGTCCTCGTGGGCACCGGGTTCAGCGGACTGGGGATCCCGTACGCCCTGCACGTGGCGCTGTGGGTGCTGCTCGTGGTCAGCGCGATCACCGTCGGGCAGCGGTTCCTCGTCGTCCGGCAGGCCGGCTCCGGACCTCTCGCGCCGCAGACGCCATGAGCGAGGCCGCCGTGCCGGGCCCCGTCGGGGTCGCCCCCGGCCTGCGGTCCCGGCTCACCGCCCGGCTCACCGACGCCGGCTTCGCCGCCGGGTGGGGGGCGGTGAAGCTCCTTCCGGAGTCGGTGGCCCGGGCGGCCTTCGACGGTGCCGGCCGCTGGGCCGCGGGCCGGGACGGCCGCGGCGTGCGCCAGCTCCGGGCCAACCTGCGGGTCGCCACCGGCGGCACGCTGGGCGAGGCGGACCTCGACGCGCTGACCGCCCGGGCCGTGCGCTCCTACGCGCGCTACTGGCAGGAGGCCTTCCGGCTGCCGGTGATCGAGCCCGGCCGGATCGTCGGGAACACCGTCACCTTCGGCCAGGAGCCGGTCGACCGGCTCCGCGCGGAGGGCCGGCCGATCGTCTTCGCGCTGCCGCACAGCGGCAACTGGGACGCCGCCGCCGTCTGGCTGGTCGACTGGCTCGGCGGTCCGTTCATGACGGTCGCCGAACGGCTCCAGCCGGAGTCGCTCTACGAACGGTTCGTCGCCTACCGCGAGTTCCTCGGCATCCGCGTGGTCCCGCTGACCGGTGGCCCGCGGCCCAGCAGTTCGGTGCTCACCGAGTGGGTGGCCGGCGGCGGCACCGTCTGCCTGCTGGTCGACCGCGACCTCGGCCGCACGGGCACGCCGGTCACCTTCTTCGGTCGCGCGGCCACCCTGCCCACCGGGCCTGCCCTCCTGGCGGCACAGACCGGCGCCGCGCTCGTGCCGGTCGTCTGCTCCTTCACCGACACGGGGTGGGCGGTGCACTTCTGCCCGGAGGTCCCGGTGCAGGGCCCGGGCCGGCTCCGGGACCGCGTGTCGACGGCGATGCAGGCGGTCGCCGACGCGTTCACCGCCGGCATCGCGCGGCGGCCGGAGGACTGGCACATGCTCGGGCGGATCTGGGCCGACGTGCCCCCCGATCCGCCCGCCCGGAGCCGGCGGGAGCCGGCCTGATGCGCATCGGCCTCGTGTGCCCGTACCAGTGGGACGTCCCCGGCGGGGTCCAGTACCACGTCCGCGACCTCGCCGAGACGCTGCGCGGGCTGGGGCACCACGTCGAGGTGCTGACGCCCGCGGAGCGCGAGGAGTCGCTGCCGGCCCAGCACGTCACCTGGGCCGGACGCACCGTACCCGTGCCCTACAACGGCTCGATGGCCAGCATGCAGTTCGGCCCCGTCTCGGCCGCCCGCGTGCGCCGGTGGCTGCGGGAGGGGCATTTCGACGTCGTCCACGTGCACGAGCCGGCCTCGCCGTCGGTCTCGCTGCTGGTCTGCATGATCGCCACGGGGCCGATCGTGGCGACCTTCCACGCGGCCACCACCCGGTCCAAGTGGCTGGCGGCGGTCGGGCCCATGGCCCGGCCGTGGCTGGAGAAGATCGCCGGCCGGATCGCCGTGTCGGACTTCGCCCGCCGCGTCCAGGTGGAGCACCTCGGCGGGGACGCGGTGATCATCCCCAACGGCGTGCACGTCGCTGCGTTCGCCGAGGGGCCGTCGCTGCCGGGGCACACCCGCGGGGTCGACGGGCCGACCATCGGCTTCCTGGGCCGCTACGACGAGCCGCGCAAGGGCCTGCCGGTGCTGCTCGACGCCATGCGCATCGTCGTCCGCAGGTACCCGGGGGCCCAGCTGCTCGTCGCCGGGCGGGGGGACCCGGCGGAGGCGCGGCAGCTGATCGGCGAGGACCTGCAGGCCCACGTGGCACTCCTCGGCGAGTTGTCGGAGGACGACAAGGCCGCGTTCCTGCGGTCGGTGGACATCTATTGCGCGCCCAACCTGCTGGGTGAGTCGTTCGGCGTCGTCCTCATCGAGGCGCTCGCCGCGGGGGCGCCGATCGTCGCGAGCGACCTGGACGCGTTCGCCCGCGTGCTCGAGCACGGGGACGCCGGCGTGCTCGTCCGCCGCGGCGATCCCGCGGCGCTGGCGCGGGCGCTGTGCGACCTGCTCGCGGACCCCGCCCGGCGGGCGGAGCTCACCGGGCGCGCAGCGGCGGTGGCGGCCGGGTACGACTGGGACGTGCTGGCCCGGCGCATCCTGACCGTCTACGAGACCGTCGTCCCCGCCGGCGGCGGCGAGGTGATGGCCGGGGAGGAGGACGACTTCTCCGACGACCCCCCGACTGGGACCGCAGCCTGGTTCCCCGGTCTGCGGCGGGGGCAGCAGTAGCCTGACCTCCCGTGACACCCGACGCCTGGCTGCTGGTCGTGGCCGTGGTGTTCCTGCTCCTCGCCGCATGGACGGCCTGGACGCTCACCCGGCTGCGCCGGCTCGAGGCGCGGGTCGCGCAGGCCTGGACGGCCCTGGACACCCAACTGCAGCGGCGGGCGGGACTGGCCGAGGAGCTGGCGCGCCACTACCCGGCCGCGGTGGGGGAGGAGCGGGCGGAGTACCTCGCGGCCTTCGCGGCGGACGCACGAGCGCCCGCCGACGGCGACCGGGAACTCGCCGAGAACATCCTCGGCCGGGAGCTGCGCGAGCTGCCGGCCGATTCCGCGGGCGTCCCGACGGCGCTGCTGAGCGACCTCACCGGCACGACCACCCGGGTGGGCCTCGCCCGGCGGTTCTACAACGACGCCGTGCGGGACCTGCAGGCGCTGCGCCGCGGCCGGCTGCCCCGGCTCCTGCGGCTGCACGCCTCCCATCCGCTGCCCCGCTTCTTCGACATCGACGAACGTGCCGACGGCGTCGCTCCCGGCCTGGACGGTGCCAGGAATCAGCGGCGCTGAGCGGCCGTACCATGGAGCTACCGCTATCCGTCGATCATTGAGGCAGCATCCCGTGGCCACGCCAGGCGAGACCCCGCACACCGAGACCCCCGAAAGCATCTCCTCCACCGGCACCGGCACCGACCGCGTCAAGCGCGGCATGGCCGAGCAGCTCAAGGGTGGCGTGATCATGGACGTCGTCACGCCGGAGCAGGCCAAGATCGCCGAGGACGCCGGCGCCGTCGCCGTCATGGCGCTGGAGCGGGTTCCCGCCGACATCCGGGCCGAGGGCGGCATCTCCCGGATGAGCGACCCCGACATGATCGAGGGCATCATCGGTGCGGTCTCCATCCCGGTCATGGCCAAGGCGCGCATCGGGCATTTCGTCGAGGCCCAGGTGCTGCAGGCGCTCGGCGTCGACTACATCGACGAGTCGGAGGTGCTCACCCCGGCCGACGAGGCGCACCACATCGCCAAGAGCGCGTTCACCGTGCCGTTCGTCTGCGGCGCCACCGACCTGGGCGAGGCGCTGCGGCGCATCTCCGAGGGTGCGGCGATGATCCGCTCGAAGGGCGAGGCGGGCACCGGCAACGTCGTGGAGGCCACCCGGCACATGCGGTCCATCCGCGCCGGTATCAAGGCGCTGGGCACCCTCGACGAGACCGAGCTGTTCGTCGCGGCCAAGGAGCTGCGCGCCCCGTACGACCTGGTGGCCGAGGTGGCCCGGCTCGGCAAGCTGCCGGTCGTGCTCTTCACCGCCGGTGGCATCGCCACCCCGGCCGACGCCGCGATGATGATGCAGCTCGGCGCCGAGGGCGTCTTCGTCGGTTCGGGCATCTTCAAGTCCGGCGACCCGGCGCTGCGCGCGGCCGCGATCGTCCAGGCGACGACGTTCCACGACGACCCCGACGTGATCGCGAAGGTCTCCCGCGGCCTCGGCGAGCCGATGGTCGGCATCAACGTCTCCACGCTCCCCGAGAGCGAGCGGTACGCCACGCGCGGCTGGTGACCTCGGCCGCGTCGTGACCGCCCTCGGGGCGGCGACGGCGTAGCGATGGCGTGACGACGGCGTCGCGACAGGCACTCAGCGGGGGATCGTGACCTGCGCCGTCACGCCGGCGTGGTCCGACGCCCAGAGGGGCGGCGGGGCCGTCCGGAACGGCTCGGCGCCGGTGCGTGCCACGCTCCGGATCCGCCACCCCTCGGGGACGAGCACGAGGTCGAACCGGTCGTCGGCCTGTCCGACCGCGTTGTCGAGGAGTTCGGCGTGGCAGCAGGTCGGACCCGGGTCCGCGGGCCGGGCGCTTCCCCACGCGTCGTCGAGCACCTCGGTGAGGCGGGCGTAGGTGTCCGTGCCCGAACCGTCGACCGGCGCGTTGAAGTCGCCCAGAGCGATCACGGGACGGGGACTCGCCGCGACGAGCGTCAGCAGCTCCTCGGCCTGCCGCTCCTGGATCCGGCCGGCGCGCGGGCCGCTGACCTCGAGATGCGTCGTCAGGACCCGCACCGTCGCCCGCCGGTCCGGCGAGTAGTCGATCGAGACCCAGCCACGGGTCGAGGCGATCGGCTCCGGCCAGGACGGCAGCATCCGGACCGCCGTGTAGTGACCCTGCAGGGGATTGCGCACCCGGTCGGCCACGTCTGCGCGCACGAGGAGCACGTCCCGGTCGGTGATCCGTACGTCGACGAGGCCGCCGTCGACGCCGCTCCGGGAGACCTCGAGATCGGCGTTGGTCGACGTGGCCACCGCCGTGTACGGGGTTCCGCGGGCGTCCAGCTCGGTCTCGAGGACCGCCAGCAGGTCGAGGACGACGTGGGTCGCGTTCGGATCCGGATGCGTCCGGAGATCGCCGGGCGTCTGGTCGCGGTACAGCGTGACCTCCTGCAGGCCGACGACGTCCGGACGGGCGGACACGATCTCCTCGGCCAGCGCCCCCGCCCGCGTCGGGAAGTCGTTCGCCACGACGTGCGCCCAGTCCTCGTCGGCCACCGTCACGAGTTCGACCAGGGACGACACCCCGACGATGTCGTTCAGACCCGTGCCGAGGTAGAGGTTGCGGGTCATGACGGTCACCGGCGGTCCGGAGCCGTCGACCGCCACGGCGGAGCAGGCCGGGAGCGTGGCGAGGACCGCCACGACGAGGGCAGGCCAGCGGCGGGGAGCGCGGCGGATGATGCTCCACTCCGGCACGGGCATCCGGCTCAGGGCCGGACCACCCGGTAGTTCAGGAGCACGATCCCGGAGGGAAACGGGCGGCACTCCATCAGCTCGAGCTTCGTGCTCGACCCCATCGCGCCGAAGAACGGCACACCGCTCCCGAGGACGACGGGGACGATCGCCAGCCCCAGCTCGTCGATCAGGCCCAGCTCGAGGAGCTGGGTGACCAGCTGTCCCCCGCCGAAGACGCAGATGTCCTTGCCGGGATCGAGCTCGGCCCGCACGGTGTCGATCAAGCGCGCCAGGTCCCCGGCGTACGGGCGGACGTTCCGGCCTCTGGCGAGGGCGGCGTCGTGGGTCACCACGTACGTCGGTACCCCGCCGCCGGCCGCGCGGCCCATCTCCCGGTACGTGCCGGCGCCGATGACGTACGCGCCGGTGCGCGCCTCGGTCGCGGCGAATCCGTAGTCCTCGCCCGGCGCCATGGCGTCGTCGATCCAGGACAGGTCGCCGGACGCCGACTGGAGAAAGCCGTCCAGGCTGGCCGCCACGCCGGCGAAGACCGTCGTCATTCCCCGGCCGCCTCTGCGCCCGCGGAGTACGGCTTGCCCGGCCAGTACGCCCACTCCTCGAAGTCGTCGACGCGGCCGTCCGGCGCGAAGCGCAGCACCCACAGGTCCCGGTACTGCTGCGCGACCGGATCGCGGTACTCCACCTCCAACCGGACCACCGCGTCTCGTCCCTCGACGGCGACCGGCTCCGCGGACACCGAGAACGTCCGGCCCTCGTCGTCCAGCCAGAACGCCTGGATCGCGGTGTGGCCGACCCGGGGTTCCGCGTACGGCGAGGTCCGGTAGCTCGCGTCCTCGGTGAACAGGCGAGGAACCGCGGCGACGTCCCCGGAGCGCCACGCGCGCTCGTAGTCCGCCACCCACCGCATCACCCCGTCGCGATCCACGGGGCCACGCTGCCACGTGCGGGCGGCGACGCAACGGGGTTCGTGAGCTCAGGTGCCGGTCGGGAAACGGTACCGCGTCTGCGCGAACCGGCCCTTGGCGAACGCGAGCACCTTCGTGGGCGCGACCTCGAACACGACGGCGGATCCGCCGTCCTCGTGCTGGAACGCCCCGTGCTCGACGGTGAAGTCCCAGTCGCCGGAGTACTTGCTGCGCCACAGGTCGGCGAGGGTCCGCAGCCGGGCGTCGTCCGTCACCTGGACGGCGCTGCCCTCGACCACCAGGTCGAGTCCCTCCTTCCACCGGTTCGTGCCCGTGGTGAGCGCCACGTGCGGATTCCCCGCAAGGTTCACCGCCTTCTGTTCCGCCGGTCCCGTGCAGAAGTGGAGCCGGCCGTCGTCCCAGACGGCCGGCAGCGGGGTGACGTGCGGACGGCCGTCCCGGCGAACCGTGGAGATCCAGAAGAGCTCGGCGGTCTCGAGCACGTGGCGGACGTCCCCCCATGGCGTCGGCGGGGACTCCGGATCGCCGAAACGGACGTCCTGCTCGGGTACGGGTTGCATGCTGCTTCTGACCTCCGGAGGAGCGGCGATTCATCGGCGGGACCGTCGGGTCGGGGCGCCCGGGCCCCGGACCCCGAGGGGAGGACCTCCACCCGGCTCGGGCCCGCCGTAGCCTGGTCCGTCGTGTCCAGCGAAACCGTCCGGCCCGTCATCGGGGTGCTCGCCCTGCAGGGCGACGTCCGTGAGCACCTGGCCGCGCTGCGGGAGCAGGGCGCCGAGGCGGTGACCGTGCGGCGGCCGGAGGAGCTGGCCGCCGTCGACGGGCTGGTGATCCCCGGCGGTGAGTCGACGACCATGGTGAAGCTCGCCGCCCGCTTCGGCCTGCTGGAGCCGCTGCGGTCGGCGGTTCGCGACGGACTGCCCGCCTACGGCTCCTGCGCCGGGATGATCCTGCTGGCGGATCGCATCCTGGACGCACCACCGGACCAGGAGACCGTCGGCGGCATGGACGTCACGGTCCGCCGGAACGCCTTCGGCCGGCAGGTCGACAGCTTCGAGTCCGATCTCGCCTTCGAGGGGCTCGAGGGCGGCCCGGTGCACGCGGTGTTCATCCGGGCCCCCTGGGTCGAGGAGGCGGGCGACGGGGTCGAGGTGCTCGGCCGGGTCGTGGGCGGTCCGGCCGACGGTAAGATCGTCGCCATCCGCCAGGGCGACCTGGTGGCCACGAGCTTCCACCCCGAACTGACCGGGGACCGCCGGGTGCATGCGTTGTTCGTCGACATCGTCCGCCGCCACCTGGCCGAGAGGGCCGGCGAGCGCGCCGGCGACGAGAGAGGACACCGCTCATGAGTGGCCATTCCAAGTGGGCGACGACCAAGCACAAGAAGGCCGGGATCGACGCCAAGCGCGGCAAGCTCTTCGCGAAGCTGATCAAGAACATCGAGGTGGCGGCGCGCACCGGCGGCGGCGACCTCTCCGGCAACCCGACGCTGTTCGACGCCGTCCAGAAGGCGAAGAAGTCTTCTGTGCCCAACGACAACATCGACCGCGCGGTCAAGCGGGGCGCGGGCCTCGAGGCCGGTGGGGTGGACTACCAGAACATCACCTACGAGGGCTACGCCCCCGGCGGGGTCGCCGTCCTCATCGAGTGCCTGACCGACAACAAGAACCGGTCGGCCATGGAGGTCCGCACGGCCATGACCCGCAACGGCGGGTCGATGGCCGACCCGGGCTCGGTGTCCTACCTCTTCTCCCGCAAGGGCGTCATCGTGGTGCCGCAGGCCGACGGGGTCGACGAGGACGCCGTGCTGATGGCCGTGCTGGACGCCGGGGCCGAGGAGGTCCGCGACCTCGGGGACACCTTCGAGGTGGTCTGCGAGCCGACCGATCTGGTGGCGGTGCGCACGGCGCTGCAGGAGGCGGGCATCGACTACGACTCCGCCGAGGCCGGCTTCGTCCCGAGCGTCGTCGTCGAGCTCGACGAGGACAGCGCGGGCAAGGTCTTCCGGCTCATCGACGCCCTTGAGGACTGCGACGACGTCCAGAACGTCTTCGCCAACTACGACGTGTCCGACGAGGTCATGGAGCTCATCGGCTGATCGAGGGCCACAAGCACGCTTTTGGCCCCCGGGCGGGCGTGTTGTGCCGGGCGGACGTCGGTGTCGCCGTCTAGCGTGGTCGAACATCAGTTCGGTCACGAGGAGACGTTCATGCGGGTGCTCGGCATCGACCCGGGCCTCACCCGGTGCGGGTGGGGCGTCGTCGACGGCTCTCCCGGGGCCCGTCCCGCCGCCGTCGGCGTCGGGGTGATCCGGACGATGGCCGAACTCGACCTGGAACTCCGGCTGCTCGAGCTGCACACCGCCGTGACGGCGCTGGTCCGCGAGCACCGGCCGGACGTCGTCGCGATCGAGCGCGTCTTCACGCAGAACAACAAGGGCACGGCCATGGGGACGGCGCAGGCCGCAGGAGTCGCGGCGCTCGCCGCCGCCCAGGCCGACCGGCCCGTCGCCTGGCACACCCCGAGCGAGGTCAAGGCGGCGATCTCGGGCAGCGGCCGCGCGGACAAGGATCAGGTCACGATGATGGTCACGCGGGTCCTGGGCCTGTCCGCCGCGCCCAAGCCGGCCGACGCAGCGGATGCTCTCGCGCTCGCCGTCTGCCATGTCTGGCGTGGCCCGGCGCAGGACCGGCTCCGCGTCGCCGCACTGGCACGGGGCATCGGGGCCCCCGTGACCACCCGCACGCTGCCCCGCTGGACAGGAGTGGCCAAGTGATCGCCAGCGTGAACGGCCGGGTCGCCGCCGTGTCGCCCGACGGTGCCGTCGTGGAGGTCGGCGGCATCGGGCTGTCCGTCCAGTGCACGCCGGCCACGATCGCCCGGCTGCAGGTGGGCGAGCACGCGCGGCTGGCGACCAGCCTGATCGTCCGCGAGGACTCGCTCACCCTCTACGGCTTCGCCGACGACGACGAGCGCCAGCTGTTCGAGCTGCTGCAGACCGCGAACGGTGTCGGACCCCGCCTGGCGCAGGCCGTGCTCGCGATCCACCCGCCCCGGGAGGTCCGCCGCGCGGTCTCGATGGGCGACCTCAAGGCCCTCATGCAGGTGCCCGGCATCGGCAAGAAGGGCGCCGAGCGGCTGGTCCTCGAGCTGCGCGACCGGCTGGGTGTCACGACGACGGACACCTCGCTCGACGCGCCCGCCGGCCTGCCGCCCCTGACGCCGGTCGCACCCTGGCGGGACCAGCTCGCCGCCGCCCTCGTGCAGCTCGGCTGGAGCCTGCGCGAGGCCGACGGCGCGGTCGCCCAGCTCGTGCCGGTGGCGGACGAGCAGATCGCCGTCACCGGGGGCGTCGAGGTCGCCGTCCTGCTCAGGCAGGCCCTGCAGTTGCTGGGACGATCGTGAGCGGACAGGGGCGGGAGCATCGCAGCGAGCGACGGAGCCGACCGGGAGTGAGCATCGCAGCGAGCGCCAGCGAGCGAGGAGCGGAGCGACCGCGGAGGCGACCGGTGTCAGAGCGAGCGAGGAGCGGAGCGCCCCGCGGGAGCGGAGGGATGAGCTCATGAGCACCCCGTTCGACCGGGCGATGACCGGGGAGGTGGACGGCGAACTGGGGCAGGACTGGGCCGTCTCCCCGCAGGCCGGGGACGAGGAACGCGTCGTCGAGTCGGCGCTGCGCCCGCACTCCCTGCGCGAGTTCATCGGCCAGCCCAAGGTGGCCCGGCAGCTCGACCTCGTGCTCGAGGGGGCCAAGCGTCGCGGGCGGCCGCCGGACCACGTCCTGCTCTCCGGCCCGCCTGGGCTCGGCAAGACCAGTCTCGCCCTCATCATCGGGTCCGAGCTCGGCACCGCCGTGAAGATCACCAGCGGGCCGGCCATCGAGCGGTCCGGCGACCTCGCCGCCATGCTCTCCAACCTCGGCCACGGCGACGTGCTGTTCATCGACGAGATCCACCGGATCGCCCGGCCGGCCGAGGAACTGCTGTACATGGCGATGGAGGACTTCCGGGTCGACGTCGTCGTCGGGAAGGGTCCGGGCGCCACCGCGATCCCGCTGGAGATCAACCCGTTCACCCTCGTGGGCGCCACGACCCGCGCGGGACTGCTCACCGGTCCGCTGCGCGACCGATTCGGCTTCGTCGGCCAGATGGAGTTCTACGAGCCGGCCGACCTCCAGCAGGTGCTGCGCCGCAGCGCCGGCCTGCTGGGTGTCGAGCTCAGCGAGGACGGGTCCGCGGAGATCGCCGGACGGTCCCGCGGGACACCCCGCATCGCGAACCGGCTGCTGCGCCGGGTCCGGGACTACGCCGAGGTGGAGGCCGACGGCCGGGTGACCCGTGAGGTGGCCCAGGCGGCGCTGGCGCTGTACGACGTCGACGTCCTCGGTCTGGACCGGCTCGACCGGGCGGTGCTCGAGGCGCTGGTGACGCGCTTCGGTGGCGGACCCGTCGGCGTGTCCACGCTCGCGGTCGCCGTCGGCGAGGAGCCCAACACGGTGGAGGAGGTCTGCGAGCCGTTCCTGGTGCGTGCCGGCCTCCTCGCGCGGACCCCGCGCGGACGCGTGGCCACCGAGGCCGCGTGGCACCACCTGGGCCATCCGTTGCCCCGTGGCGGCGCCCTGCTCGGCGGCTCCGGCGGGGGAGGCGGCACACCGGGGATCCCGGGTGCGTCGTCAGAGCCCCTGTTCGGCGCATAGACTCCGTACCGCTGGCGCGCAACTCCGTCAGGCCGTTGCCGTGCGCGTCCCGCCCGGTTGCCTGAGCGCGCCATCCACATGACCAACGCAACCGACGTTCCCGAGCGGGCCGTATAGGCCCGCACCCACCGCGGAGCATGACCCGCGGTAGAGAGGCACACCTGTCGTGGAACTTTTCCCGATCGTCCTGCTCGCCCTGTTCGCAGTGGTGCTGTTCGTCCTCCCCGCCCGGCAGCGCAAGAGGATGCAGGCGCAGGCGCAGGCGCTGCAGGAGTCGCTGACCATCGGCACCCCGGTGATGACCACCAGCGGGATCCACGCGACGGTGGCCTCGCTGGACGAGAAGACCGTGGATCTCGAGCTCGCCCCCGGCGTCGTCGTCACGTTCGCCCGGCCGGCGATCATGGAGGTGCGTAGTCCCGCCGTCCTCACGGAGGACGACGGCACGGGGATCGACGGTCCGGGGAACGGTGCGGCCGGCGGTCGGCCGGCCGACGGCACCCTCTGAGCCAGGCGACTCCCATGGCCAACCGCTCGATGCCGGCGGCGAGGTACTTCGGCGCCTTCGTCGCGATCGTCGCCCTGCTGTACGGGCTGATCTTCCTCACGGGGACTGACCGCACCCCTCAGCTGGGGCTCGACCTGCGCGGCGGGACGACGGTCACGCTGACCGCCCGCACCCCCGACGGGCAGCCGCCGGCGCAGGAGGAGCTCGAGCTGGCGCGCCAGATCATCGAGCAGCGCGTGAACGGCCTCGGCGTGGCCGAGGCCGAGGTGGTCACCGAGGGCGACTCCAACATCGTCATCTCGGTGCCGGGGGACGACGGCGAACAGGCCCGCGAGCTGGGCGCCACCGCGCAGCTGCGGTTCCGGCCGGTGCTCGGGGCGCCTGAGCCCGCCGGCCCCTCCACGGACAGCCCCGAGGCGACCGACGGGGCCGAGCCCACGGACGGCGCGACGCCCACCGACGGGGCGACGCCCACCGACAGCGCCGAGCCCACCGACGGCGCGACGCCGTCGTCGAGCGCCGCGCCGACCGCGAGCGGCTCCCCGGCCGCCGGGAGCGACGGTGCGACCGACGGTCCCGCGGCGCCCGAGCCGGGCTCTCCGCCGGTCACCCTGGAGGAGGCGACCGCCCAGTTCGCCACGCTCACCTGCGAGGCCGAGAACGTCACCGGCGAGGTGTCCCGCCCCGACGACCACGTCGCCACCTGCAGCGAGGACGGCACCCTCAAATACCTGCTCGGACCCACGATCATCGAGGGCACCGAGATCGACGACGCGGCGGCAGGGACCAGCCCCACCGACGGCGCATGGATCGTGCTGCTCGACTTCAAGTCGCAGGGGCGCTCGGCGTGGGCGGAGTACACCACCGCGAACGTCGGCAAGAACGTCGCCTTCACGCTGGACGGGCGCGTCATCTCCGCGCCGACGATCAACCAGCCCATCAACGGGCAGACCACGATCACCGGGGACTTCGACCAGGAGAAGGCGACCGAGCTGGCCAACCAGCTCCGGTACGGCGCCCTCCCGCTGACGTTCACGCAAGCTACCGCGCAGACGATCACGACCGAGCTCGGCGCCGAGCAGCTCGAGGCCGGCCTGATCGCCGGGGCCATTGGGATCGCCCTGGTGTTCGTGTACGCGCTGTTCTACTACCGGCTGCTCGGCCTGGTGATGATCGCGAGCCTCGCGCTGTCGGCGGTGATCGTCTACGCCTGCCTGGTGCTCCTGGGCCGGGAGATCGGCTTCACCCTCAGCCTGGCCGGGATCGCGGGCTTCATCGTCTCGATCGGCATCACCGCCGACTCGTTCGTCGTCTACTTCGAACGGCTGAAGGACGAGATCCGCGAGGGGCGCACGCTGCGGTCGGCGGTGCCGCGCGCCTGGGTCCGGGCCCGGCGGACGATCCTCTCCGCCGACGCGGTCAGCTTCCTCGCCGCGGCGATCCTCTACCTGCTGGCCATCGGTGACGTGAAGGGCTTCGCCTTCACCCTCGGCATGTCGACCGTGCTCGACCTCGTCGTCGTCTTCCTCTTCACCCACCCCTTGATGGCCGTCCTCGCACGGTTCAAGTCGTTCGGCAGCAGCCGCATCTCGGGTCTCGGCCAGGTGGGGCACACCCGCCGTCCCGGCGGAGACGCCACGCCGGGCCGTGAGCTCGTGGGCGCGGGATCCCTCGCCGGCGGCCAGGACAGGAGCACCTCATGACCGACCGCGACGCGCCGGGCGGGCAGCCCTCGGCCGACGAGGAGACGATCCCCGTCGGCACCGAGGCCGACGAGCAGCAGGATTCGGACGCCGTCCTCGCCGATGCCACGGCGTCGGCCGACGAGGAGGCCCTGGCCGACGCCGGCCTGCCGCTGGAAGGCCGGACGGGAGACCCTGCCTCGGGTGCGGGTCCCGCCGCGGCGCCCGCTGTGGACGGCGCGCGTCCGTCCCCGGCGCCGCCGCGTCGGCCGGCCCGCGCCGCCCTGTCCAGCCGCCTCTACAACGGCGAGGTCGGGCTGGACGTGGTCGGCCGCAGCCGGCTGATCTACAAGGTCACCGCGGTGGTGGTCCTGCTCTGCGTTGCCTCGATGGTGTTCCGCGGCTTCAACTTCGGGATCGACTTCGCCGGCGGCAACAGCTTCCGGCTGCCGGGCACCGCGGAGCAGTTGGTCGACGTCCGCGAGGCGGCCGAGGGCGCCGGCGCCGAGGTGGCCAGCGCGCAGGTCGTCGGCGGCAACACGCTGCTGGTCCGCACCGAGCAGCTGGACAACGACGCCGAGCGGTCGGTCGTCGAGGCGGTCGCGAATGCGGCCGGGATCCAGCCCAACCAGGTGAGCCCCGAGTCGGTGAGCGCCGAGTGGGGCAGCGACATCACCGACCAGGCCCTCATCGCCCTGGCCGTCTTCCTCGTCGCCGTGATCCTCTTCCTCGCGGTCCGGTTCCAGCCCAAGATGGCCATCGGCGCGATCGCCGCGCTGGTGCACGACATCGTGGTGACCGCCGGGGTCTACTCGATGATCGGTTTCGAGGTGACCCCGTCCACGGTCGTCGGCTTCCTGACCATCCTCGGGTTCTCGCTCTACGACACCGTCGTCGTCTTCGACAAGGTCGACGAGAACACTAAGGACCTGGAGAAGAGCGCCCGGATGACCTGGGGCGAGGCGGCCAACCTCGCGGTCAACCAGACCCTCATGCGCTCGATCAACACCTCCGTGATCGCGCTCCTGCCGGTCGCCGGGCTGCTGTTCGTCGGCGCGGGCCTGCTGGGCGTCGGGACGCTCAAGGACCTCGCCCTGGTGCTGTTCGTCGGTCTCGCCGCGGGCGCCTACTCCTCGATCTTCCTGGCCACCCCGATCGTGGCCGACCTCAAGGAGCGCGAGCCGGAGCAGGTGGCCCTGCGCCGGCGGGTGCTCGCCCGCCGCTCCGCGGCCGGCCGCACCGGCCCCGCTCCGGCCACCCGACCCGGGCAGGTGGCCAGCGCCCGGCGGGCCGCCCCGGCCCGGAGCAGCTCGGCCGTCGCGCTCACGGAGCGCGATCTGCCGGAGCACGCGGAGGCCGACGTGGTCGTCGAGTCGCCGTCCTCCGTCCGGCCCGATGGGTGGGCGGGACAAGGACAGGGCGCGCTGGCCGGCCAGCGCGGTGGTGCCACGGCGGCCCCGCGGCCGGGGGCACGCCCGCAGCGCCCCGGCTCCGACCGCCGGTCCCCGGGCAAGCGACGCAAGTGAGCACCGTTCCGCGGGAGCCGGCGGACGCGGCGACGCCGATCGACGCGCTCATCGCCGGCCTCGCGGTGGACGTGCCCGACTTCCCGGAGCCGGGCGTGCTCTTCCGCGACCTGACGCCGGTGTTCGCCGACGGTCCGGCCTTCCGGCGGGTGATCGACGGGCTCGCGGAACCGTCGGTGGCCGACCCGCGCGCCGCCGCGGGGCCTTGTGAGCGGGCGTTCGACGTCGTCGTGGGGGTGGAGGCCCGTGGGTTCCTGCTCGCCGCGGCGGTGGCCTACGACGCCGGTGTCGGGGTCGTCCTCGTACGCAAGGCGGGCAAGCTGCCGCGCGCCAGCCTCGCCGCCGACTACACGCTCGAGTACGGCACCGCGACCCTCGAGCTGCACGCGGACGCCATCCGGCCGGGGCAGCGCGTGCTCGTGGTCGACGACGTGCTGGCCACCGGCGGCACGCTCGGCGCGGCGATCGCTCTCGTGGAAGGCGCCGGGGGAGTGGTGGCCGCCGTCTCGGTGATCATCGAGCTCGCCGCCCTCGGTGGGCGGGAGCGGATCGCGCCGCACGCCGTGCACGCGCTCTGGACCACCTGACCGGGCGCCACCTCACCAGGACCCGGTCGATCGGGGGGCCGCCCGGCTAACATGGCGATGGTCCGCCGTTCTTCGTCCCGCAGGAGTCGCCGTGGCCCCCGACGTAGCCGCCGATGCGGCCGCCGCGCGCCCCGGGGAGCCGGCCACCGGGACGGTTCCGCCCGCGGCGACGGACACCGCGCAGGAGACCGCGCCGGACACCGCGCAGGAGACCGCGCCGGACCGTCGCCCGCTGCCCGACCGCCCCGCGGTCCGCCGTCCCGACGACGTCGGCTCCGAGCCCGACTCCGAGCCCGGCGCCCCGCGGCGCAGTGTGATGGACCGGCTGGCTCGCCGGATCGTCGCCGGGCAGCGGAGCCCGCTGGTCCGGCCGGTGCTGGAGCCGCTGGCCTCCCTCCACCGGCAGAGTCACGCGAAGGCCGATCTCGCGCTGCTGCAGCGGGCCTACGACGTCGCGGAGGCCGCCCACGCCGGCCAGAAGCGCAAGAGCGGTGACCCGTACATCACCCACCCGCTCGCCGTCGCCACCATCCTCGCCGGCCTGGGCATGGACACCACGACGCTGGTGGCCGCCCTCCTGCACGACACGGTGGAGGACACCGGCGCCACGCTGGAGGCGATCACCGCGGAGTTCGGGTCCGAGGTCGCCCACCTCGTCGACGGCGTCACCAAGATCGACCGGGTCAAGCTCGGCGACGCGGCGCAGGCCGAGACGATCCGCAAGATGATCGTGGCGATGGCCCGCGACCCGCGCGTCCTGGTCATCAAGCTGGCCGACCGGCTGCACAACATGCGCACCCTGCGGTTCCTGCCGCCGGAGAAGCAGGAGACCAAGGCGCGCGAGACGCTGGAGATCCTCGCGCCGCTGGCCCACCGCCTCGGCATGAACACGATCAAGTGGGAGCTCGAGGACCTCGCGTTCGCCACGCTCTACCCGAAGCGCTACGACGAGATCGTGCGCCTCGTGGCCGAGCGGGCGCCCTCGAGGGACACCTACCTGGCCGAGGTGACCTCCGCGGTCACCGAGCAGCTGAAGGCCGCCAAGATCGAGGCCGTCGTCACCGGCCGCCCCAAGCACTACTACTCGATCTACCAGAAGATGATCGTCCGTGGCCGCGACTTCACCGACATCTGGGACCTCGTCGGCATCCGCGTCCTGGTCGACTCGGTGCGCGACTGCTACGCGGCGCTGGGCATCATGCACGCCCACTGGCAGCCGGTGCCCGGGCGCTTCAAGGACTTCGTGGCCATGCCGAAGTTCAACATGTACCAGTCGCTGCACACGACGGTGATCGGCCCGCACGGGAAGCCCGTCGAGCTGCAGATCCGCACGCACGACATGCACCGCACCGCCGACTACGGCATCGCGGCGCACTGGAAGTACAAGGAGAAGGCGCGCGCCGGCGGCAAGCCCAGCGCCGGAGAGTTCGGTGCGCCGGCCAAGCCCGGCACGCCCGACGACATGCTGTGGCTGCGCCAGCTGCTGGACTGGCAGCGCGAGGCGCAGGAGCCCGGGGAGTTCCTGGAGACGCTGCGCTACGACCTCGGTCCGCAGGAGGTCTTCGTCTTCACGCCCAAGGGCGACGTCATCAGCCTGCCGGGCGAGTCCACCCCGGTCGACTTCGCCTACGCCGTCCACACCGAGGTCGGGCACCACTGCACCGGCGCCCGGGTCAACGGCTCGCTGGTCTCGCTGGACAGCAAGCTCTCCAACGGTGACGTCGTAGAGGTCTTCACCACCCGCTCGTCCTCCGGCCCCTCGCAGGACTGGCTGAGCTTCGTCGGCTCGTCCCGGGCGCGCACCAAGATCCGGCAGTGGTTCACCAAGGAGCGCCGCGAGGACGCCGTCGAGGCCGGCAAGGAGGCGCTGACCCGCGCGATGCGCAAGGCCGGCCTGCCGCTGCAGCGCCTCCTCGGGGGCGAGGCCCTGAGCACGCTGGCCAAGGACCTGCGCTTCGCCGACGTGACCGCGCTCTACGCGGCCGTCGGGGAGCACCAGCTCTCGGCCGCCTCCGTCGTCGAGAAGCTGATGACGGCGCTCGGCGGGCCCGAGGGCGCGGCCGAGGACATCGCCGAGACGGCGATCCCGACGCGGCACACGGTCACCCGGCGGGCCGCCGGCGGCGACCCCGGCGTCGTCGTCCACGGGATGACCGACGTGTGGGCCAAGCTCGCCAAGTGCTGCACCCCCGTCCCGGGTGACGCCATCCTCGGGTTCGTCACGCGCGGCGGTGGGGTCAGCGTGCACCGGACCGACTGCACCAACGCCGCCGATCTGCAGCGCAAGCCCGAACGGCTGGTCGAGGTCGAGTGGGCCAGCGCCCCGGGCTCGGTTTTCCTGGTCGCCATCCAGGTCGAGGCGCTGGACCGCCACCGCCTGCTGTCCGACGTCACCAAGGCGCTGGCCGACGAGCGGGTCAACATCCTGTCCGCGTCCGTGCAGACCAGCCGCGACCGGGTGGCGGTCAGCCGGTTCACCTTCGAGCTCGCCGATCCGGCCCATCTCGGCGCCGTGCTGCAGACGGTGCGCAACGTCGACGGCGTCTTCGACGTCGAGCGCGTCACTGCTTGACGAACGATTCCGGACGGCCCGCCCCCCGAGGGGACCGGGCCGTCCGTCGCTCGTCAGGTCACCCGGCGACCGTCATGGCGGTGATCGTCACCGGCTCGGCCGGGGGCCCGTCGGCAGCGCCGTCGGCGATCCCGTTCGTGGCGATGCTGTCGAGCACCGCCAGGCCCGGCTCGTCGATCGTGCCGACGACGGTGTAGTTCGGGTTCCCCTCGAGGCTGTCACCGAAGACCAGGAAGAACTGGCTGCCGTCGCTGCCCTGCCCGGAGTTGGCCATGGCGACGGTGCCCCGCGGGTAGGTCTCCTCGCCGGTCGCCTGGGTCGGGTAGTCGAAGGCAGCCCCGCCGCGACCGGTGCCGCTCGGGTCACCGCACTGCAGCACCTGCAGGTTGGGGCTGTTGGTCTCCCGGTGGCAGTTCGTGTTGTCGAAGAAGCCCTGCTCGGCCAGGTGGACGATGGCCCCGGCGGCGCACGGCGCGTTCTCCTGGTCGAGGGTGAGGCCGATGTCGCCGAAGTTGGTCGACATGGTCACCGCCCGGGTGCCGGTGGTCGGCACGTCACCGGACGGCACGTCGACCTCGGTCAGATCCGGGTTTCCGGAGGTGTCGGCCACGTAGGTGCAGGCACCGGTCTCGGCCGCGGCCGTGGTGTCGTTCTCGGTGTCGTCGTCGCCGCTGAAGACGCCGGTGAGCAGCAGCACCGCCCCGACCACCACGAGGACGGAGACCACCGTCGCCACGATCGCGAGGTTGCGGCGGCGACGGGCCGTCTGCTCGGCGCGGCGCTCCAGCTGCTTCTGCAGGTGGCGCTGCGCGGCCTGACGGCGCTGCTTGTCTGTGGGCACGATCGGGAACTCCTCGGACAGGCGGGGGCTCGGCGGGGCGGCGCCGGAGAAGTCCCGGAACGGCCGCGGTCCGCTGGTCGAGGTCCGAGTCTAGGAGGCGGTGCTGTGCGTTCCCCGGCAGCGCCGGGGCCCTCGGAGCGCCCCGCGTAACCTGCACGGGTGCTCATCCGCTCCTTTCCCGCCGGCGCGTTCGGCACGAACTGCTACGCCGTCGCCCAGGGGGCGGGGCAGGAGTGCGTCGTCGTCGATCCCGGCATGGACGCCGTCGCTCCGCTGGCCGAGATGCTGGCGGCGGACGGCCTCAAGCCCGTCGCGGTGGTGCTGACCCACGGCCACCTGGACCACACGTTCTCGGTGCTCCCGGTCTGCGACGGCTACGACATCCCGGCCTACCTGCACCCCGACGACTTCGGCATGCTGTCGGACCCGGGCCGCTGGCACGGTCCCGCCTTGGCCCCGCTGATCACCGGGGTCCGGCTGCCCGACCCGTCGGACGTCAAGCGGCTCGACGACGGCGCCGTCCTGTCGCTGGCCGGGGTGGAGCTGACCGTGCGACACGCCCCGGGCCACACCCGCGGGTCGGTGATGTTCTCCGTCGACCTGGGGGAGGCTCCCGGACTGCTCGCCGGCGACGTGCTGTTCGCCGGCTCCGTCGGCCGGGTGGACCTGCCCGGTGGGTCGTGGGAGGCGATGCTCCGCTCGCTGCGCGACGTCGTCCTGCCGCTGGAGGACGAGACGGTCGTACTGCCCGGGCACGGGCCGGCCACCACGATCGGCCGCGAGCGGGCGACGAACCCGTATCTCGCCGAGGCCGCCTCGGCACCGAGCGGGCGCGGGCTGTGAGCGATCTGCGCGCCCCGAAGGGCACGTTCGACACGCTGCCGCCGGACTCGGCGCGCTTCCTGGCCGTCCGCGACACGCTGACCGCGCCGCTGCGCCGGGCCGGCTACGGCTACGTCGAGACGCCGGTGTTCGAGGAGACCGCCGTCTTCTCGCGCGGGGTGGGGGAGTCGACCGACGTCGTCTCCAAGGAGATGTACACGTTCGACGACCGCGGCGGCCGCTCGCTGACCCTGCGCCCCGAGCTCACCGCCGGGCTGATGCGGGCGTTCATCGAGCACCGGCTGCACGACGGCGCGCTGCCGGTGAAGCTGTGGACAGTCGGTTCGGCGTTCCGGTACGAGCGCCCGCAGGCCGGCCGGTACCGGCACTTCACCCAGGTCGACATGGAGGCGCTCGGCGTCGACGATCCGGCGCTGGACGCCGAGGTGGTGGCGCTGGGGGTGCAGGGCTTCCGCGACCTCGGGCTGACCGACTTCGAGCTGCTGCTCACCTCCCTGGGCGACGCCACCTGCCGCCCGCAGTACCGCGAGCTGCTCGTGGAGTTCCTCGCGAAGCTGGACCTCGACGAGGACACCCGGCGGCGGGCGGAGATCAACCCGCTGCGGGTGCTGGACGACAAGCGGCCCGAGGTGCAGGCGCAGCTGGACGACGCCCCGCTGATGGTCGACCACCTCTCGGACTCCACCAGGGCCCACTACGACGCCGTCCGCCAGCACCTCACCGACCTCGGGGTGACCTGGACCGAGGCCCCGAAGCTGGTCCGCGGACTGGACTACTACACGAAGACGACGTTCGAGTTCGTCCACCACGGACTGGGGTCGCAGTCGGCCATCGGCGGCGGCGGCCGCTACGACGGTCTGTCCGCGGCGCTCGGCGGACCGGACCTCTCGGGCATCGGCTACGCCGTCGGTGTGGACCGGACGCTGCTGGCGGTGCAGGCCGAGGGGCTGGACATCGGCACGTCCGCGGGCGTGCAGGCGTTCGTGGTCCCGCTGGGGGCCGAGGCCAAGCGGGTCGCCGTCCGCCTGGTGGGGGAGCTCCGGCAGGCCGGCGTCGCCGCCGACACCGTCTACGGCGACCGCGGCCTCAAGGGCGCCATGAAGGCCGCCGACCGCTCGGGTGCCTCGCACGTCGTGGTGATCGGCGACCGCGACCTCGCCGAGGGAGTCGGCCAGCTCAAGGACATGTCCACCGGCGAACAGCGGCCGGTCCCGGTCGGGGAGCTGTTCGAGACGGTGCGTGGAACGGTGGGGGCGTGACCGTGAGAAGGACGCGCGAGCGAGCATCGCAGGGAGATGCCGGGAGCCGACAGCGAGTGAGCATCGCAGCGAGCGCCAGTGAGCGAGGAGCGGAGCGAGCGCGGAGGCGACTGACGATCTCGACCGAGGAGCGGAACGAGCGCGGAGTCGAACGATGAGCATGGAGCAGCGGCCCTTGGGGCGAACGGGCGCGGACGTGTCGGTCATCGGGCTGGGCACCTGGCAGCTCGGCGGCGACTGGGGGGACGTCGACGACGACGCCGCCGCCGAGGTCCTGGACGCCGCCCTCGACGCCGGGGTCACCCTGCTCGACACCGCCGACGTCTACGGCGACGGCCGGTCGGAGGTGCGGATCCGTCAGTCGCTGGCCGCCCGGTCCGACCGTCCCTTCGTCGCCACCAAGGCCGGCCGCCGGGCCGATCCCTTCGAGGCGGCCCAGTACACGCCGGAGAACCTGCGGGCGTGGGTCGACCGGTCCCGCCGCAACCTCGGCGTCGACACCCTGGACCTCGTCCAGCTGCACTGCCCGCCCCCCGCGACCTACGAGGACGACCGCGTGTACGACACGCTGGACGCCCTGGTCGCCGAGGAGGCGATCGCCGCCTACGGGGTCTCGGTCGAGTCGGTTGCGGAGGGTCTGCGCGCGATCCAGCGCCCCGGCGTCCAGTCGCTGCAGGTCATCCTCAACATCTTCCGACGCAAGCCGCTGGAGGAGCTGCTGCCGGCCGCGCGGAGGGCCGACGTCGGGATCCTCGCCCGGGTGCCCCTGGCCAGCGGGCTCCTGACCGGCAAGTACGACGAGTCGACGACGTTCCCGGCCGACGACCACCGGAACTTCAACCGGCACGGCGAGGCCTTCGACGTCGGCGAGACCTTCGCCGGCGTGCCCTTCGAGGTCGGGGTGGACGCCGCACGGGAGGTCGCCGCGATCGCCGGGCCCGACGTGCCGACGTCCGCGTTCGCGCTGCGCTGGGTGATCGACCAGCCCGGCGTCACCACCGTCATCCCCGGCGCCCGCAACGTCTCCCAGGTGCGCGGCAACGTCGCCGCCGCCACCCTCGCCCCGCTCTCGCAGTCCCAGCTCAGCGACCTCGAGCGCGTGTACGACGAGCGCATCCGCGCCCACGTCCACGACCGCTGGTAACCGGCCACCCGGTCCTTCCCACCGCCCTCTGAAAGGCCCTTCTCAGTGCTTCGCACCCACGACGCCGGCACGCTCCGCGCGTCCGACGCCGGTTCCACCGTCACCCTCGCCGGCTGGGTCGCCCGCCGCCGCGATCACGGCGGCGTCGTCTTCCTCGACGTGCGGGACGCCTCCGGCTACGTCCAGGTCGTCGTCCGCGAGGAGGAGGCCCACCACCTCCGCAACGAGTACTGCGTCCTCGTGACCGGTGAGGTGCGCCGCCGTCCGGAGGGCAACGAGAACCCCGAGCTCCCGACCGGCGAGATCGAGGTGGCGACGACGTCGCTGCAGGTGCTGTCGGCGTCTGCGCCGCTGCCGTTCCCGATCGAGACCGACCAGGCGGCCGGGGACGACGTCCGCTACGCCTACCGCTACCTCGACCTGCGCCGCCAGGGCCCGGCGAAGGCGCTGCGGCTGCGCTCGGAGGTGAACCGGATCGCCCGCGGGGTGATGGCCGGGCACGGGTTCGTCGAGGTGGAGACGCCGTCGCTGACCCGTTCCACCCCGGAGGGCGCCCGCGACTTCGTCGTCCCGGTCCGGCTGCAGCCCGGCAAGTGGTACGCACTGCCGCAGTCGCCGCAGCTGTTCAAGCAGCTGCTGATGATCGGCGGGCTGGAGCGGTACTACCAGATCGCCCGCTGCTTCCGGGACGAGGACTTCCGCGCCGACCGGCAGCCGGAGTTCACCCAGCTCGACTTCGAGATGAGCTTCGTCGAGCGGGACGACGTCCTGGCGATCGCCGAGGACGTCGTCCGGGCGCTGTGGCGCGAGCTGGCGTCCTACGACGTGCCGGAGATCCCGCGGATGACCTACCGCGAGGCCATGGACCGGTTCGGCTCCGACAAGCCCGACCTGCGCTTCGGCATCGAGCTGACCGAGCTCACCTCCTACTTCACCGACACCCCGTTCCGCGTCTTCCAGTCGCCCTACGTCGGGGCCGTCGTCATGCCCGGCGGTGGCTCGCAGCCGCGACGGGCGTTCGACGCCTGGCAGGACTGGGCGAAGTCCCGCGGTGCCAAGGGCCTCGCGTACGTCACGATCAGCGAGGACGGCGAGCTGGGCGGGCCGGTCGCCAAGAACATCTCCGACGCCGAGCGCGGAGGCCTGGTCGAGGCCGTCGGCGCGAAGCCGGGCGACTGCGTCTTCTTCGCCGCAGGCCAGCGCCGGTCCTCCCAGGAGCTGCTCGGCGCCGCCCGGAACGAGATCGCCAAGCGCCTCGAGCTGATCGAGCCCGGCACGTGGTCGTTCCTGTTCGTCGTCGACTTCCCGATGTTCGAGCAGACCGAGAGCGGCGACTGGACGTTCATGCACCACCCGTTCACCTCGCCCACGCCGGACTACCGGGAGTCCTTCGCCGAGAACAAGGGCGAGGCGCTGTCCGACGCCTACGACATGGTGATCAACGGCAACGAGGTGATGAGCGGCTCGGTGCGTATCCACGACGCCGGGCTGCAGGAGCGTGTGTTCGAGACCCTCGGGATGTCCCGCGAGGAGGCCCGCGAACGGTTCGGGTTCTTCCTGGAGGCGTTCGCCTACGGACCGCCGCCGCACGCGGGTGCCGCGCTCGGCTGGGACCGGCTCTCGGCGCTGCTGACCGGCGTCGACTCGATCCGCGAGGTCATCGCCTTCCCGAAGACCGGCGCCGGGTTCGACCCGCTGACCGGCGCGCCGACACCGATCACCGACGCGCAGCGCACCGAGGCCGGCATCGACGCCAAGCCGGAGGAGCCGCCGCTGCCGGGCCACCCAGGCGCGCCCGGGCCGAGCAACCCGACCAGCTGACGCCGGTTCCGAGTTGATCATCGGGTTGTTGCCGCCCGGTTGAGCGCGCCGGCGCGTGTCGGCGGCAACAACTCGGTGATCACGCTCCGGGATGCCAGCCGCGGCTGACGAGCGCCCGACGCGTGCGATCCAGCAGAACCGTGGGGCCGTTGACGTGGCGGGACGCGAAGCGCAGCGTCAGCCATCCGTCGGCGGCCATCAAGGAGTAGCGGTCGATGTCCCGGCCGAACTGATCGCGCTCTGCGTGGTGTCGACCCTCGTACTCCAGTGCGACCCGCCACCGTGCATAGCCGAGATCAGCATGGGCCACCTCGCGGCCCCATCGATCGTGGACGGGCAGCTGCGCCTCCGGGTCCGGCAGGTCGCTGATCAGGAGCCAGTAGCGCATGAGGCTCTCGGGACGGGACATGGCGAGCGCCGAGATCATCTGTGCGCATGCCCGTGCGCGGACGACTCCCCGTACCCGATCGGCCCGGGCGAGCCGGCGCGCCAGCCCCTCGGCGGTCAGCAGCCCGCGGCGGATGAGAGCGTCTCCGATCACCACGAGCTCGGCAGCCGAGGTCCTTCCTGCCAGGTCGAGATACGTCTGTTCGCCCGACGTGACGCGTAGCCCCTCGAATGCGACGACGTCCTCGTCCTCGAGCTGCCGGACGTGCATCTGCAGCCCGCGCCGCTGGGGTAACACCTTCTGTGCGGGCACCACCGCATGAACGGTGGGGGAGCACCGGGTCGGCAGCGCGTACAGCTCTGCCGCCGTCTCCAGCCCGAAGGCGGCACCGGCCGGTAGGACCCGGGACCACGCACGGCACCGCTCGGCGAGGGTGGGTTCCACCACCGACGAGAGATAGACGCCGCGGCTCACGCGCAGGCCGTCAGCGACGATCTGCCTTCTCCGGGCGCCGCCGTCGAGGGCTCCCCGCCATGTGTAGACCGAGCCCAGTTCGACGTCTTCCATCGCCGAACCGTGCGGTCTCCGAGCCGCGGCCGGGCCGGAGAGGGGACAGCTGTGGACAGCGCTCGAGGCTGTGGACGGCGATCATCGAGTTGCTGCCGCTGACACGCGTAGCCACGCCGCAGTCGGCGGCAACAACTCGATGATCAACTCGGGGGGTGGGCGGGGCGGGCGGGCGGGGGCCAGGTGGCGTTGAGCCTGGCGAGCTGGTCGTCGGTGAGCTTCAGGTCTGCAGCGGCCGCCGAGTCGATGATCGACTCGGGCCGGGAGGCGCCCGGGATGGGGAGAACGACGTCGGCCTGCGCCAGGTGCCAGGCCAGCGTCACCCGGTAGACCGAGACGTCGAGCTCGTCGGCGACCTCCGCGAAGGCCGGGGCGGCGGCGTCCAGCGAGCCGGCCGCCGACACCCCGCCGAACGGGCTCCAGGGCAACCACGCCAGCCCGGTGGCGGCGCAGTGCGCCAGCTCGTCGGCCGAGGACCGCCAGCCGGGCGAGAACTGGTTCTGCACGCTCACGAGGGCGTCGCCGCAGATCGCCCGGGCGGCGTCGATCTGGGGAATGTCCGCGTTCGAGATGCCGACCATCCGCACCAGGCCGTCGTCGAACAGCGAGCGCAGGGCGCCCATCGACTCCTCCCACGGCGTCGCGGGGTCGGGCCGGTGGAACTGGTAGAGCCCGATCGCCTCGACGTGCAGCCGCCGCAGCGAGTCCTCGCAGGCCCGCCGCAGATAGGCCGGCGACCCGTCGAGATCCCAGTCCCTGCCGCGCCGCGTGTGCCCGCCCTTGGTCGCGACGAGGACGTCCGCGCGCCCGTACGAGCGCAGCGCGTTGGCCACCAGCTCCTCGTTGTGCCCGAACTCGGCCTCGTCGCGGGAGTAGGCGTCCGCGGTGTCGATGAGGGTCACCCCGGCGTCCAGCGCGGCATGCACCGTCGCCTCGGCGTCCGACGGCGAGGGCCGGGGCTGTTTCGTGGAGAGCGGCATCGCGCCGAGGCCGATGGCCCCCACGGCCAGGCGGCCCACGGTGTCGTTGCCGATCGATCGCTGCTGCACGGAAGCAGTCGTGCCCCGCGGGTAGCTTCTGAACCGTGAGTTCGCTGTTCGACGACCCCGCGGAGGCCGCCGCCGAGGCCGCTGTCGACGCCGGGGCTCCGCTCGCCGTCCGCATGCGGCCGCGAGCGCTCGACGAGGTCGTCGGCCAGGAACACCTGCTCGGGCCGCGCGCCCCGCTCCGCCGGCTGGTGGAGTCCGACGAGCCCATGTCGCTGGTGCTGTACGGCCCGCCGGGAACCGGCAAGACGACGCTGGCCCACGTCATCTCGCTGGCCACCAAGCGGCAGTTCGTGCAGCTGTCGGCGCTCGACTCGGGCGTCAAGGAGGTCCGCGCGGTCATCACCGCCGCCAAGCGCGAGCTCACCTACGCCGGCCGCCGGACCGTGCTCTTCATCGACGAGGTCCACCGGTTCTCCAAGACGCAGCAGGACAGCCTGCTCAGCGCGGTCGAGGACCGGATCGTCAGCCTCATCGCCGCGACCACGGAGAACCCGTTCTTCTCCGTCGTCAGCCCGCTGCTGTCCCGCTCCCTCGTCCTGGCCCTGCAACCGCTGAGCGACGACGACATCCGCGCCGTCCTGCAGCGCGCCCTCACCAGCGACCGCGGCCTCGACGGCGCCGTCACCCTCACTGGGGAGGCCGAGGAGCACCTGCTCCGGATCGCCGGTGGCGACGCCCGGAAGGCCCTGACCGCGCTGGAGTCCGGCGCCGGGGCTGCAACGTCCGCCGGCACCGACGTCCTCGACCTGGCGACCCTCGAGACCGCCGTCGCCCAGGCGGCCGTCCGCTACGACCGGCAGGGCGACCAGCACTACGACGTCACGAGCGCGCTGATCAAGAGCATCCGGGGCAGCGACGTCGACGCCGCCCTGCACTACCTGGCCAGGATGGTGGCGGCCGGTGAGGACCCGCGCTTCATCGCGCGGCGACTGGTCATCTCCGCGAGCGAGGACATCGGCATGGCCGACCCGACGGCGTTGCTGACCGCGGTCGCCGCCGCCGACGCGGTCGCCTTCATCGGCATGCCGGAGGGGCACTTCCCGCTGGCGCAGGCCGTCGTCCACCTGGCGACGGCCCCGAAGTCCAACGCCGTCACCGTCGGCATGAGCGAGTCGATGGCCGACGTGCACGCCGGACTCGCCGGACCCGTGCCGCCGGGGCTGCGGGACGCGCACTACGCAGGGGCCAAGAAGCTCGGCCACGGCAAGACCTACGACTACCCGCACGCCCATCCCGACGGCGTCGTCCCGCAGCAGTACCCGCCCGATGCGCTGGTCGGGAAGGACTACTACCGGCCGACCAACAGGGGCGTCGAGGGTCGGCTGGCGGAGCGCCTGGCCAAGCTCCGCGCGATCATCCGCCGCACGCGCTGACCAACCGTCCACCGACGGACGCCTCTCGGGGCCCACGACTACTGTGACCACGCCGGGCCGACGCCCGCCCGAGGCAGAAACGACCGAGGAACAGGAGACCCCGCGTGTCCCCAGGAGAGTGGGCCGGACTGATCGCCGCCCTGGCCTTCGTGCTGCTGGTGGTGTTCCTCGCCATCCCCCTGCTCAAGCTGGGGCGCACGCTCGACGAGACGACGCTGACCGTCCGACAGGTGCGCGAGCAGAGCGCGCCGATCCTCGGTCAGGCCAGCACGACGGTCGCGCACGTGAACAGCAACCTCGAGCGCGTCGACGACATCACCGGCAACGCCGCCAACGTCTCGAGCAACGTCGCCGCCCTGAGCAGCGTCGTCGCCGCCACGCTGGGCAGCCCGCTGATCAAGGTCGCCGCCTTCAGCTACGGCGTGCGCACCGCGGCGAAGAAGAAGCGTGAGGGTCAGGCCGTCGCCGACGCGGCGGCCCGGGACAAGGAGGCCCGTCGCGCCCGCCGGGCCGAGCGGAGGAGCTCCTGATGCGCCGCCTGTTCTGGCTCGCCATGGGCATCACGATCGGTGCCCTCGTCGTCCGCAAGCTCTCCCGCGCCGCGGAGAAGATGACGCCCGCGGGCATTGGCGCATCCATAGCCGAGGGCCTGCGCGAGCTCGCCGACGCGATCGGTGACTTCGGCGCGGACGTCCGCGCCGCCGCCGCCGACCGGGAGGCGGAGCTGCGGGCGGGCACGGGGCTGGACGCGCCGTTGCCCACCGGTGACCAGGTCCAGCTGCCCGGACGGCGCGGCGCGCACTCCGCCTGACGCCCGGTCCGCACGCCGCCCGACGTGGACGACCACCTACCTCCGGCCGGAGGCACCGAGCAGCCCGCTCCGGCGCCGGCCCCGCAGAACTGAGTAGACCTGATGCAGACCGCCGAGATCCGCCGCCGCTTCCTCGAGCACTTCGCCCAGCGTGAGCACACCGTCGTCCCGAGCGCCTCGCTGATCTCTCCCGACCCGACGCTGCTGTTCACCGTCGCCGGGATGGTGCCGTTCATCCCGTACCTCACCGGCCGGGAGCCGGCGCCCTTCCAGCGGGCGACCAGCGTGCAGAAGTGCGTCCGCACCCTCGACATCGAGGAGGTGGGCAAGACCACGCGGCACGGCACGTTCTTCCAGATGAACGGCAACTTCTCCTTCGGCGACTACTTCAAGGAAGGCGCGATCTCCTACGCCTGGGAGCTGGTCACCGGGCGGATCGAGGACGGCGGGCTCGGCTTCGACCCCGACCGGATCTGGCCCACGGTCTACCTGGACGACGACGAGGCCTTCGACGCCTGGCACCGCGTCGCCGGCGTCCCCAAGGAGCGGATCCAGCGGCGGGGCAAGGAGGACAACTACTGGCACACCGGCGCCCCCGGGCCGGCCGGTCCCTGCTCGGAGATCCACTATGACCGCGGTCCGGAGTTCGGCCCCGACGGCGGCCCGGAGGTCGACCTCGCGGGCGACCGGTTCCTGGAGATCTGGAACCTCGTCTTCATGCAGTACGAGCGGGGCGAGGGGGAGGGGAAGAACTTCCCGATCCTCGGCGAGCTGCCGAAGAAGAACATCGACACCGGCATGGGCCTGGAGCGGGTGGCCTTCCTGATGCAGGGCGTCGACAACATGTACGAGATCGACGAGGTCGCGCCGGTGCTCCGCCGCGCCGCCGAGCTGGCCGGGGTCACCTACGGCCGCGATCACGCCGCCGACGTCCGCCTGCGCGTCGTCGCCGACCACGTGCGCAGCGGGCTGATGCTCATCGGGGACGGCGTGACGCCCGGCAACGAGGGCCGCGGGTACATCCTGCGCCGGCTGCTCCGCCGCGCCGTCCGCTCGATGAAGCTGCTCGGCATCGACGAAGCCACGCTGCCCGAGCTCCTGCCGGTGTCCCGGGACGCGATGTCGGCGAGCTATCCGGAGGTCGCCACCGACTTCGCCCGGATCTCCTCGATCGCCTACGCCGAGGAGGAGGCGTTCCGGCGCACGCTCTCGGCCGGGACGACGCTGTTCGACACCGCCGTCGACCAGGCCAAGAAGGCTGGGACGCCGGCGCTCTCCGGCGAGCAGGCGTTCAGCCTGCACGACACGTTCGGCTTCCCGATCGACGTCACCCTCGAGATGGCCGCCGAGCAGGGCGTGACCGTCGACGAGGAGGGCTTCCGCGCGCTGATGAAGCAGCAGCGCGACCGCGCCCGCGCCGACTCCCGCGCCAAGCGCACCGGCGCGGTCGACGTGCTGGCCTACCGCCGGCTGCTCGCCGAGCACGGTCCCACCGACTGGCAGGCGTACGACACCCTGCGCACCGACTCCCGCGTGCTCGCCGTCGTCTCCGAGCTCGCCGGGGAGGACGACGGCGCGACCGTCGCCGGCCCCGGCGAGATCACCCGGGTCGTCCTGGACCGCACCCCGTTCTACGCGGAGTCCGGCGGCCAGGTCGCCGATGCGGGCGTGCTCACCTGGGACGAAGGCACCGCCGAGGTCCTCGACGTCCAGCGGCCGGTCAAGGGCCTGGTCGCGCACCAGGTCCGCGTCCTGGAGGGCGAGCTCCGCGAGGGTGCCGAGCTCACCGCCGAGGTCGACTACGAGTGGCGGCTGTCGGCCTGCCAGGCGCACTCCGGCACGCACGTCGTCCACGCCGCGCTGCGCCAGGTCCTCGGCCCGCAGGCGCTCCAGTCGGGCTCCTACAACCGGCCGGGCTACCTGCGGCTCGACTTCGCCTGGCAGGGCGCGCTCAGCCAGCAGCAGCGCAGCGACATCGAGGACGTCGCCAACGCCGCGGTCCGTGCCGACCACAAGGTCACCGCCTCTTACATGACGCTGCCGGAGGCCCAGGCCTTCGGGGCGCTGGCGCTCTTCGGGGAGACCTACGGCGAGCAGGTGCGCGTCGTCGAGATCGGCGGGCCCTGGTCGCGGGAGCTCTGTGGTGGCACCCACGTGCGGGGCAGCGCGCAGATCGGCACGCTGGCGCTCACAGGGGAGTCCTCGGTCGGTTCGGGGTCGCGCCGGGTGGAGGCCGTCGTGGGGCTCGAGGGCTTCCGCTACCTGGCCCGGGAGCGCGACCTGGTCCGCCAGCTCGCCGACCTGCTGAAGGCGCCGCAGGACGGGCTGGTCGAGCGGGTCAGCGGGATGCTGGCGCGGCTGCGCGACGCGGACAAGGAGCTGGCCGAGCTGCGCGGCCAGCAGAACCTCGCGGCAGCGGGCTCGCTGGCCGCCTCGGCGCACGACGTCGGCGGCGTCACCGTGGTCACCGGCTCGCCCGCCGGCCTCGGCGGGGGCGACCTGAGGACGCTCGCCCTGGACATCCGGGGCCGGCTGCCGGACGCCGCGCCCACCGTGGTCCTGCTGGCGTCGGAGTCCGGTGGCAAGGTGGCGCTGGTGGCAGCACTGAACCCGGCCGCGCTCGCGCGCGGACTGTCGGCCAACGACCTGCTCCGGGCTGCTGCCCCGCCGGTCGGGGGCCGGGGTGGCGGCAAGGCCGACGTCGCCCAGGGTGGCGGAACCGACCCCGCGGGTATCCCCGCGGCGTTGCAGGCCGGCGAGCAGGCGGTTGCGACCGCCACTGGGAGGTAGACCAGCGTGCCTGATCGGAACGATTACAACCCCGAGGACACCGGTCCCGTCGGCGGACGGCGGCGCGACCTGCCGGCCGTCCCACCGGCCCGGCCGCGTGCGACCACACCTCAGCCGACGTACCACCCGACGACCGAGCTCGACCTCGGCCGCGGGTTCCCGCCGCCGGTCACGCACGAGACGAGCGAGATCGATCTCAGTGGCGGCTGGCCCGAGCACTTGAAGGTGCCGCCCCGGCGGGCGTCGTCGCGCCCGTCCGGCCGGGTGCTGGGGGTCGACGTGGGCACGGTCCGGGTCGGCGTCGCTCTGTCGGACCCGACCGGCACGATCGCCAGCCCGCTGGAGACGCTCCATCGCGCGAAGGACGAGTCCGATCTGGACCGGCTCGCGGCGCTCGTCGTGGAACACGAGGTATCAGAGGTGGTGGTGGGAGAGCCGAGGCATCTGTCAGGTGCGTCGGGCGCTTCCGCCCAGGATGCCCGTGCCTACTCTGAGGCACTGGCCAGTCGCGCAGCGGATGTGCCGGTGTACTTGATCGACGAAAGGCTCTCCACCGTGACCGCAGCCAGTCACCTGCGCGCGGGCGGCATCGACAGCCGCAAGCAGCGTCCGGTGATCGACCAGGCGGCCGCGGTGGTGATCCTGCAGCAGTACCTCGACAGCCGGCAGACCCGATCATGACCGGCTCGGCGGGGCGCTGTTCGACAGCACCGCCGCCGGGCGAATCGCCGGCGTGCGCCAGCGAGGAGGACACATGACCGATCCCAGCGGATCGCGCGGAGGCCGACATTCGTCCGGCTTCCCGGAGAGCCCGTTCACGGCCGGCCACGAGTTCCGCGCCGACTTCCCGGTGCCGCGCACTCCGGGCTTCGCCGCCCCGCGCTACGAGGACGCCCGCTACGAGCCGCCGCTGTGGACCACCGCGACCGCGGGCTCCGCGTTCGACGCATCCGCGCACACCACCGGGGGCCTCCGTTCCGGCTCCGGCCTGCTCGACCGCCGTCCGGACGAGACCGGCCCGCTCGTCGAGCCCGAGTGGTGGTCCTCTCCCGGTGCCGAGCACCTGGGCGGTCCCCTGACCGCACGGCACAGCCGTGACGAGCCGCCCGGCCGGGGCGCCTGGGGCTCCGACCCCCGCACCGGCCCCGCATCGCCCCATCCCTCCGCCCCGCTCCCGCCGATGCCCCCGGGCGTGTGGGACCGGCTGCAGTCCCGCCACGGCGCGCCGGGCGACGACGCCGCGACCGTGGCGCAGCCGCTCGTCCCCGGGGCGCCCCCGGTGTCCGAGGAGCCCGGCGCACCGTCGGACGAGGAGACCGAGGCGCACCACCTCGACCCACGCGCCTGGGAGGACCAGACCGGCGGGCTGGACGTCATCGGTGCCCACGTCGCCGAGGACGCGCCCCGTCCGCGCGGACGCCGGGCCCGCCGCGAGGCCGCCGAGGCCGCCCGCCGCGCGGAGTACGAAGCCGGCGAAGACCTGGAGGCGGCCGGCCTCGAGCCGGACGACCTCGAGCACGACGTCCTGGGTCCCGACGGCCTGGTGCGCGACGAGCACTTCGGGGAGGACATCCCCGTCAAGCCCTACGACCCGCGTTCCAGCCGCGCGCGCCGGCGCCGGCGTCCGATCGCGATCGTGGTCTCGCTGCTGCTGCTGGCCGGGCTCGTCGTCGGCATCGTCGTCGGCGGGCAGCGGCTGCTGACGCTGATCGACCCTACGTCGCGCGACTACACCGGGCAGGGGACAGGAACGCAGGACATCCGCGTCAGCGAAGGTGAGACGCTCAGCGACATCGCGCGGACCCTGGTCGACGCCGGCGTCATCGCCTCCGCCGGCCCGTTCGTCGTGGCCGCCGAGGCCAACGCGGAGTCCAAGGGCATCCAGCCCGGTGTCTACGCCCTGCGGAAGCAGATGAGCGGGCAGGCAGCGCTGGATCTGCTGCTCGACCCCGCGGCGCGCCAGCTCTCCCGGGTCACCCTGCCCGAGGGGCTCACCGTCCAGCGCACGCTGGCCCGCCTCGCCGAGGCGACCGGCCGGCCGGAGGCGGAGTTCCAGGCCGCGGCCTCCGACCTCGCGGCGCTCGGCCTGCCCGCCTACGCCACCGGCGGCCTCGAGGGCTTCCTCTTCCCGGCCACCTACGACGTCGAGCCCGACGACGCGCCGGCGGACATCCTGCGGCAGATGGTCACCCGCTCGGTGCAGATGCTCGACCAGCTGCAGATCCCGGTCGAGCGTCGGCTCGAGGTCGTCACCAAGGCGAGCCTGGTGCAGGCCGAGGCGGGCTCGGTGGAGGACATGGGCAAGGTGGCCCGCGTCCTGGAGAACCGGCTGGCCGACGGGATGGCCCTGCAGCTCGACACCACGGTCAACTACGCCAACAACAAGGGCGGGATCACCACCACCGCCCAGGACCGGGCCAACCCCTCGCCGTACAACACCTACGTGCACGCCGGCCTCCCGCCCGGGGCGATCAGCAACCCCGGTGAGGACGCGCTGCGGGCGGTGCTGGCACCCACCCCGGGCGACTGGCGCTTCTTCGTGGTCGTCGACCCCGACACCGGGGAGACCCGGTTCGGGGCCACCGCCGAGGAGCACGAGCAGAACGTGCTGCTGTTCCAGCAGTGGCTGCGGGAGAACCCCGAGGGATGAGGACAGCGGGATGAGGACAGCGGGATGAGGACGCGCGGGATGAGGACGGTGCGGTGAGGGCAGCGGTCCTCGGTCGCCCCGTCAGCCATTCCCTCTCGCCGCTGCTGCACCGGGCCGCCTACGCGGCACTGGGGCTGGCCGACTGGACCTACGACGCCTTGGACGTGGGCGCCGAGGACCTCCCGGAGCTGCTGGCCGGGCTGGGGCCGGAGTGGCGGGGCTTCTCCGTCACGATGCCGTGCAAGCAGGCGGCCGCGGCGGTCGCCGACGTCGTGGAACCACTGCCCCGGCTGCTGGGGGCGGCGAACACGCTGATCCGCACCGACGCCGGCTGGCGTGCGGAGAACACCGACGTCAGCGGCGTCGGGATGGCCCTGCAGCTGGCCGGCGTCGAGGAGGTCGGTGAGGCGGCGATCGTCGGTGCCGGCGGCACGGCGGGCGCGGCGGCCGTCGCCCTGGCGTCCCTGGGCGCGGCGCACGTCGAGGTCGTCGTCCGGGATCCGTCGCGTGCGGCGGGCCTGACCCGGGTGCTGGACACGCTGGGCGTCCCGGTGACCGTCTCCCGGCTGGCCGACGCCGTCCTCGACGCGGCCGTGGTGGTGAGCACCGTCCCCGTCGACGCCCAGCCCGACGTCCTGGACCTTCCCTGGCGGGGCGGCCAGACCGTGCTCGACGTCCTCTACGCGAACTGGCCCACGCCGCTGGCGCAACGGGTGGGCGAGGTGGGCGGGACCGTCGCCGGGGGGCTCGACGTGCTGTTCTGGCAGGCGACCCTGCAGGTGGAGCTGATGACGGGGCAGCCCGCGCCGATCGCCGCCATGCGGGCGGCTCTGGACGCCGCCGTGGGCCCCCGCTGACGTCCTGACCCGATGGACGTCCTCGAAGGGCCGGCGGCGGGGGGAGCGCACCCGGCCGCCGTGCTGGTCGTGGCCGCGCTGGTCGCGGTGGTGCTCGGGCCGTGGCTGGCCCGCGTCGCCGTCCGCCTGGCGTCGCGGGACGCCGACCTGCGTCCTACCGCGGTGCGGGTGGTGGTCACGGTCGTCGCCCTCGGGGCGCTGCTCGCCGGGGCGCTCCTGCTCACGGGTGTCCGCCCGGCGGCCGTCGCGTTCGCCTGGGCCGGCGGCGCCGCCGTGGTCCTCGCCTCGGTGGACCTGCTGGTGCACCGGCTGCCCGACCGGGTCACCTATCCCGCCTACGCCGTCTGCGCCGTCTCCCTCACCGTGGACGCCGCCGTGATGGACGAGTGGGCACCGCTCGGCCGGGCGGTGGTCGCGGCGGCCGCCGCCTTCGCCGTGGCGGCCGGTGCCGCGGCGGTGTCGCCGCAGGGGCTCGGCTTCGGGGACGTGAAGCTGCTCGGGATGGTCGGTCTGGTCCTGGGCTGGGTGGGCTGGGGTGTGGTGCTCGTGGGCGTCTTCCTCGGCCTGCTCACCGGCGCCGTCGTCTCGCTGGTGCTCCTGGCCACCCGCCGTGCCGGATGGCGGACGGCGCTGCCGTTCGGGCCGCCGCTGCTGACCGGCGCCGTGATCGCCCTGGCGCTGGCGGGCCCCGTACCCGTCGGTTGAGCGGTGCCGGACGGGTGCGGCGGGCCCGCCTGGCAGAATCCCGGCCATGTTGCGCTGGCTGACCGCAGGTGAGTCGCACGGGCAGCAGCTCACCGCCATCCTCGAGGGGCTCCCGGCCGGCGTCGAGGTGCAGACCGCCGATCTCGACGCCGCCCTGGCCCGTCGCCGGCTCGGTCACGGGCGCGGCGCGCGGATGTCGTTCGAGCAGGACGAGGTCACCCTCACCGGCGGTGTGCGGCACGGCCGCACCCAGGGTGGCCCGATCGCCGTCCAGGTGGGCAACACCGAATGGCCGAAGTGGACGACGGTGATGTCCGCCGACCCGGTGGACCCCGAGATCCTGGCCGGCCAGGCCCGCAACGCGCCGCTCACCCGTCCGCGTCCCGGGCACGCCGACCTCGCCGGCATGCAGAAGTACGGCTTCGACGACGCCCGCCCCGTGCTCGAGCGGGCCAGCGCCCGGGAGACCGCCGCGCGGGTGGCGCTCGGCGCCGTCGCGTCGGCGTTCCTCCGCCAGACCGTCGGCGCCGAGGTGGTCAGCCACGTGGTCGCGATCGGCCCGGTCGTCGTCCCGGACGGGGTCGTCCCGGGCCCCGGCGACAACCCGCGGATCGACGACGACCCGGTCCGCTGCGCCGACCCGGCGACGAGCGAGGCGATGGTGGCCGAGATCGACGACGTCCGGAAGAACGGCGACACCCTCGGCGGCGTCATCGAGGTCGTCGTGCACGGGCTGCCGCCCGGCCTGGGGAGCCACGTGCACTGGGACCGCCGGCTCGACGCGCGGCTGGCCGGTGCCCTGATGGGCGTCCAGTCGGTGAAGGCCGTCGAGGTCGGGGACGGGCTCGAGACCGCCCGCCGCCGCGGCTCGGTGGCCCACGACGAGATCGTCCGGAACGACGACGGCCGGATCGAGCGGGTCACCGACCGCGCCGGCGGCATCGAGGGGGGCATGAGCACCGGCGGGGTGCTGCGGGTGCGTGCCGCGATGAAGCCGATCTCCACGGTGCCGCGGGCGCTGCAGACCGTCGACGTCGCGACCGGCGAAGCCGCCGTCGCGATCAACCAGCGCAGCGACGCCTGCGCCGTGCCCCGGGGGAGCGTGGTCATGGAGGCGATGGTGGCCCTCGTCCTCGCCGACGCGGTCCTCGAGAAGTTCGGCGGCGACTCGGTCGCGGAGACCCGCCGCAACGTGCACTCCTACCTCGACGCGCTGCAGATCCGGTGAGTCTCCCCGTTCTGGTGCTCGTCGGGCCGCCGGCGTCGGGCAAGACCACCGTAGGGACGGCGGTGGCGCAGGCGCTCGGCGTCGCCTTCCGCGACACCGATGCCGACGTCGAGCTCGAGACCGGCAGCTCGGTGGCCGACGTGTTCATCTCGCAGGGGGAGCCGCACTTCCGCGCCCTGGAGGAGCAGGCCGCCGCCCGTGCCCTGGCCACGCACGGCGGGATCCTCGCGCTCGGCGGGGGAGCCGTGACCAGCGCGGCCACCCGGAAGCTGCTCGTGGAGTACGGGCAGAGCGGCGGCACCGTCGTCTGGCTGGACGTCGACCTCGCCTCGGCGGCGAAGCGCGTCGGTCTCTCCCGCGACCGCCCCATCCTCGGCGTCAATCCGCGCGCGATGCTGAGGCACATGCTCGAGACGCGGGCGCCGCTCTACGGCGAGGTGGCCACCCAGAGGGTGCCGACCGGTGGGCGGGGCCCCGACGAGGTGATGGCCGAGGTGCTCGCCGTCACTGCTCCGCAGGGGAACCCGCAGCCTGCGGCGCCTGGCCCCACGACGTCGGCCGGCCGATGAGGCGCGTGCCGGTCGCGGGGGACAAGCCCTACGACGTCGTCGTCGGCCCCGGCGCCCAGGTCGAGCTCGGCCTGGTGCTGGCGGGCACACCGCGGGCCGTCGTCGTCCATGCGCCGCCGCTGGCCGCCGCCGCGGGCGCGGCCGTCGAGATCCTGCAGTCGGCGGGGGTCGCCGCCGGGGCCGTCGTCGTCCCCGACGGGGAGGCGGCCAAGACCGCCGAGGTCGCCGCCCGCACCTGGGAGGAGTTCGGCCGGCTGGGGCTGACCCGCTCGGACGCCGTCGTCGGGGTCGGCGGGGGAGCGGTCACCGACCTCGCCGGGTTCCTGGCCGCCACGTGGGTGCGCGGCGTCCCCGTGGTCCAGGTGCCCACCAGCCTCCTGGGCATGGTCGACGCCGCCATCGGCGGCAAGACCGGGATCAACACCGGCGCAGGCAAGAACCTGGTCGGCGCGTTCCACCCGCCCGCCGCGGTGCTGGCCGACACCGACGCCCTGGCTGCGCTGCCGGAGGCGGAGTTCCGCTCGGGGCTCGCCGAGGTCGTCAAGTGCGGTTTCATCGCCGACGCCGCGATCCTGGAGCTGCTCGACGCCGACGCGACCGGCCGCCGCGACACCGCCGAGCTCATCGAGCGGGCGGTGCGGGTGAAGGCCGACGCCGTGGGCGGGGACCTCTACGACACCGGGCAGCGGGAGTTCCTCAACTACGGGCACACGCTCGCCCACGCCATCGAGCGGGTCGAGGACTTCGGCTGGCGGCACGGCGAGGCGGTGGCCGTCGGACTCGTGTTCGCCGCCGAGCTGGCCGGGCAGGCCGGGCTGCTCTCCCGCGAGGACGTCGACCGGCACCGCACCCTGCTGGCCGCCATGGGCCTGCCCACCCGGTACGCGGGCGACTGGGACCGGCTGCAGGCGGTGATGCGGGTGGACAAGAAGGCCCGCGGCGCATCTCTCCGGTTCGTCGTCCTCGACGGGCTCGGCACGCCGATGATCCTGACCGACCCGGCCCAGGCCTGGCTCGACGCCGCCTGGTCGGCCGTCGCTCTGTAGCTCACCCACCCCACCGCCCCAGCCGATCCACCCGCTCCCACCGCCCCGAACAAGGAGCCGCATGACGATCCAGGTGCTCAACGGCCCGAACCTCGGCCGGCTCGGTCTCCGCGAGCCGGAGAAGTACGGCACGACCACCTACGCCGAGCTCGTGGCACTGGTGGAGGCGACGGGGCGTGACATGGGCGTCGAGGTGCAGGTCCGCCAGACCGACGACGAGGGCGAGATGCTGCGCTGGGTCCACGCGGCGTCCGACGCGGCCGACCCCGTGCTCATCAACCCCGGAGGCTGGTCGCACACGTCCGTGGCGCTGCGGGACGCCCTGGCGGGGCTCAACGCGCCCCTGATCGAGGTGCACATCACCAACATCCACGCCCGCGAGGAGTTCCGGCACCACTCCTACGTCTCGGGCGTCGCGGACGGCGTCATCGCGGGCCTCGGCGTCAGCGGCTACATCCTGGCGCTGGGATGGCTCGCGCAGCAGGGCGTCCGGTGAGCACGGCCGGGGTGGGGTCGGTGGACCGCAGAGCCGATCGGCGGGACGCGCTGCGGGCCACCGCAGCCCGGCAGGGGCTGGACGCCGTCCTGGTGACGAATCTGCTCAACGTCCGCTACCTGACCGGCTTCACCGGCTCCAACGGCGCGCTGCTGGTGCGCACCGACGGCGGCGACCTGTTCGGGACCGACGGCCGGTACACCACCCAGGCCGGCACCCAGGTGCCCGACGTGGAGCTGATCGTGGACCGCGGCACCGTCCCGGCGCTCGCCCGCGAGGCCGTACGCCGCGGCGTCGGCCGGCTCGGCTACGAGTCCCACGACCTCACGGTCGACGGCCTGGTCGGCCTCGAGAAGGTCCTCACCGCGGCGGCCGACGGGGGAGCGGTACCCGAGCTGACCTCGATCCGCCGGGCGGTGGAGGCGCTGCGCGCGATCAAGGACGACGACGAGATCGAGGCGCTGCGCCGCGCCTGCGCCGTGGCCGACCAGGCGCTCGCCGAGCTCGTGGCCGAGGGTGCCCTGCGGCCCGGCCGAACGGAGCTGCAGGTGGGCCGGGAGCTCGACGCCCGGATGCTGCAGCTCGGTGCCGAGGCGCCGTCGTTCGAGACGATCGTCGCCGCCGGCGCCAACTCCGCGATCCCGCACCACCGGCCCGACGCGACCGTGCTGGCCGACGGCGACTTCCTCAAGCTCGACTTCGGCGCGACGGTGGACGGCTACCACTCCGACATGACCCGCACCGTCGTCCTGGGTCGTGCGGCCGATTGGCAGCGGGAGATCTACGAGCTCGTCGCGGCGTCCCAGGCCGCGGGGCGGGCCGCTCTGGAGGTCGGCGCCGACGTCGTCGCGATCGACGGGGCCTCGCGCGAGGTGATCGTCGCGGCTGGTCACGGCGAGCACTTCACCCACGGCCTCGGCCACGGTGTGGGCCTGGAGATCCACGAGGCGCCGGGTATCGGGCCGCTGGGCGCGGGTACCCTGGCTGCCGGCATGGCCGTCACCGTGGAGCCGGGCGTCTACCTACCCGGACGCGGCGGTGTCCGGATCGAGGACACGCTGATCGTCACGGACGACGCGCCCGAACTGTTGACCCTCACGAGCAAGGAACTGCTGGTTCTCTAGATGGCTACCACCAACGACCTGAAGAACGGCATCGTCCTCAACCTGGACGGTCAGCTCTGGACCGTCACCGACTTCCAGCACGTGAAGCCGGGCAAGGGCGGCGCGTTCGTGCGGACGACGCTGAAGAACGTGCTCTCGGGCAAGGTCGTCGACAAGACGTTCAACGCCGGCACCAAGGTGGAGACGGCCAACGTCGACAAGCGGTCGATGACCTACCTGTACAAGGACGGCACCGACTTCGTCTTCATGGACGGCGACACCTACGACCAGATCCACGTCTCGGCCCAGACCGTCGGCGGGGGTGCCGACTACCTCCTGGAGAACACCGAGGTCGTCGTCGCCGTGCACGACAACGTGCCGCTCTACGTCGAGCTGCCGGTGACCCTCGAGCTCGTCGTCCAGCACACCGACCCGGGCCTGCAGGGCGACCGCTCGACCGGCGGTACCAAGCCCGCGACGCTGGAGACCGGCGCCCAGATCCAGGTGCCGTTGTTCATCACGACCGGCGAGAAGCTCAAGGTCGACACCCGCGACGGCCGGTACCTCGGCCGCGTCAACTGAAGTCCCGGTAGCTGCACATGGCCGCACGGTCCAAGGCGAGGAAGCGGGCCGTCGACGTCCTCTACGAGGCCGACATCCGCAGCGGGGACCCGCTGACGCTGTTGCGCGAGCGGCTGGCCGACGAGACGCAGCCGGTGCACGAGCACACCGTCCGGCTGGTCGAGGGGGTCGCCGAGCACGCGGTGCGCATCGACGCGCTGATCGACGCGCACGCGTCGAACTGGTCGATCGACCGGCTGCCCGACGTCGACCGGGCGATCCTGCGGATGGCCGTCTTCGAGCTGCTGTGGGCCGACGACGTCCCCGACGCCGTCGTCATCGACGAGGCGGTCGAGCTGGCCAAGGTGCTGTCGACCGACGACTCGCCGGCCTACGTGAACGGCGTGCTCGGTGCGATCCTGGCGGCCGAGGTCCCGACCGCCTGAGGCGCCGCGACGCGCGTCCCCGTTGCGTAGAAAAGGACCTGTCCGAGCCCCCGGACAGGTCCTCTTCTGCGCAATCGCCGGCGATCGGTTGTGCGCTCAGCGGGGTCTCCCGGCCGCTGATGCCCCGGTACGTGCACAATCGCGCGCGCCCTCGGCTGGGGCGAACGCAGGAGGCTCCGTCCGCATGCTGCGGACGGAGCCTCCTCGGACGTTGCTGAGTCAGCGCGGGGCGCGGCGGCGCTCCCAGTTGGGGTCGAGCTCGTCGTCCTCCAGCAGGTCGTCGCCGCCCGTGCTGACGATGCCCTCCATGCCGGGGGAGAGCACCCCCCACTCGATGAGCCGGGTGGTCAGCTCGTCGGGGCTCATGTCGTAGATGATCGCGAGCGACTTGAGGTCCTCGGTGCGAATGGAGAGGACCTTGCCGTTGTAGTCGTGCCGCTGCGCCTGGATGGTCGAGGCGTATCGGGCGAGCGGGCCGGCCTCGTCGGCGGGCAGGGAGCCCAGCGACTCGAGGTTCAGCACGATCTTGGTGCTGGTGGTCACCGCGGAGCTGGGCCGCGGGTCGGGGAGCAGTTCGGAGACCGGCACGCCGTAGAACACCGCGAGCTCGGAGAGCCGCTGCACGGTGACGGCGCGGTCGCCGCGTTCGTAGGAGCCGACGACCACTGCCTTCCAGCGGCCGTGCGACTTGTCCTCCACGCCCTGCAGGGAGAGGCCCTGCTGGTTACGGATGGCGCGGAGCCGGGCGCCGAGTGCCCGCGAATAGTCGGTGCTCATCGCTGCATGCTCACTGTCCGTCGTCTCGTATGGGTCCTGTTGGTCACTCACCGTACTGGTCGGGCCCGACGCGCAACAGGCGGATGCTCCCCTCGGGCTCGGTAACCGAGATGCGACCCTTCGTGGTCGAGCCGATCGCTGCCTGCGTCTGGACGGGTGCGCGCAGTGGATCGGGGCCCGTGCAGTACCGTCGTCCGCGGTCCGAAATCACTCCTTTAACGACCCGTCCAGTGAGGCGGGGAAGGAGGCCACATGGCCAGCTCGACCCAGCCTGCCCGGATTCCGGGCGGCACCGACGCGCCGAAGCCCGGCACCCCAGCCGCCGGGGGTGTGCTCCTCTCCGCCGGCGACGTCGGCCGCGTGGTCGACCGCATGGCGCACCAGCTCATCGAGCGGGCCGCCACCACGGACCCGGGCGCTGCGGACGGCGGACTCTCCGCGCTCGTCCTCGTGGGCATCCCGACGCGCGGCGCCCCCCTGGCCCGTCGGCTCGCCGCCCGGATCGAGGCCTTCTCCGGCACCCGGGTCGACGTCGGAACGGTCGACATCACGCTCTACCGCGACGACCTACGGCGGCGCGGAGTGCGGGCGCTGGAGCCCACGCTGCTGCCCGATGCGGGCATCGACGACCGCCTCGTCGTCCTCGTCGACGACGTCCTCTACTCCGGCCGGTCCGTGCGCGCCGCCCTCGACGCCCTGCGCGACCTCGGGCGACCGAAGGCGGTGCAGCTGGCGGTGCTGGTCGACCGTGGCCACCGGGAGCTGCCGATCCGGGCCGACTTCGTGGGCAAGAACGTCCCGACGTCGCGCATTCAGCAGGTGCGCGTGCACCTGACCGAGATCGACGGCACCGACGAGGTCCTGGTCACGGAGGGGGACGGCCTGGGCACGGGAGCGAGGAGCGGAGCGACCCGCGGGAGCGAAGGGGAGGCAGAGTGAAGCGCCACCTGCTGGAGGCCGCGGACCTGGACCGCGCCGACGCCACGCTGGTACTGGACACCGCGGCGCAGATCGACGCCGCGCTGGCCGGGCGCGAGGTGAAGAAGCTGCCCACCCTGCGCGGCCGCACGGTGGTGAACCTGTTCTTCGAGGACTCCACCCGCACGCGCATCTCCTTCGAGCTCGCGGCCAAGCGGCTCTCCGCCGACGTCATCAACTTCTCGGCCAAGGGCAGCAGCGTGTCAAAGGGCGAGAGCCTCAAGGACACCGCGCTCACCCTCGAGGCCATGGGCAGCGACGCGATCGTCGTCCGGCACCACGCCTCCGGGGCGCCGCACCGCCTGGCCTCCTGGGTCAAGGGCAGCGTGGTCAACGCCGGCGACGGGACGCACGAGCACCCCACCCAGGCGCTGCTCGACGCGTACACGATCCGGCAGCGCCTCGGGCGGCTCGAGGGCGTCCGGGTCGCGCTCGTCGGCGACGTGCTGCACAGCCGGGTCGCCCGGTCCAACGTCGGCCTGCTGCACACCCTCGGCGCCGAGGTCACCGTTGTCGCGCCGCCCACGCTGGTGCCGGTCGGCGTCGGCAGCTGGCCGGTCGAGGTCAGCTACGACCTGGACGCCGTCCTGCCCAAGGCCGACGTCGTGATGATGCTGCGCGTCCAGGCCGAGCGGATGACCGCCTCGTTCTTCCCCAGCGCCCGCGAGTACAGCCGCCGGTACGGACTCGACGCCCGCCGGATGGCCACCCTCCCCGACGACGCGATCGTCATGCATCCCGGCCCGATGAACCGCGGGATGGAGATCGCCGCCGAGGTGGCCGACTCCGTCCGCTCCACGATCGTCGAGCAGGTCGGCAATGGGGTCTCCGTGCGCATGGCCGTGCTCTACCTGCTGCTGGGGGGGCGGAGCGAGTGAGCATCGCAGCGAGCGCCAGCGAGCGAGGAGCGGAGCGAGTGACGAGCGGAGCGAGTGTGGACGGGGAGCCCGCATGACGAACTACCTGATCAAGGGCGCGAAGCCCTACGGCGGCGAGGCCGCCGACATCTTCCTCAAGGACGGCCGGATCGCCTCGATCGGCGAGCACCTGCGGGTGCCGGGCGCCGACGTGATCGACGCCGCCGGCCTGGTCGCACTGCCCGGCCTGGTCGACCTGCACACCCACCTGCGCGAGCCCGGCCGGGAGGACGCCGAGACCGTCGAGACCGGCAGCCGGGCGGCCGCGCTGGGCGGGTTCACCGCTGTGCACGCCATGGCCAACACCGACCCGGTCGCCGACACCGCCGGCGTCGTCGAGCAGGTCTGGCGGCTGGGCCAGCAGGCCGGCCTGGTGGACGTCGTCCCGGTCGGCGCCGTGACCGTCGGCCTCAAGGGCGAGCGGCTGGCCGAGCTCGGCGCCATGGCCGACTCCGCGGCCCGGGTCCGCGTCTTCTCCGACGACGGGATGTGCGTGAGCGACCCGGCGCTGATGCGCCGCGCGCTGGAGTACGTGAAGGCCTTCGACGGCGTCGTCGCCCAGCACGCCGAGGAGCCGCGGCTCACCGTCGGCGCGCAGATGCACGAGGGCGACCGGTCGGCGCGGCTCGGGCTCGCGGGCTGGCCGGCCGCGGCCGAGGAGGCGATCATCGCCCGCGACGTCCTGCTGGCGGGGCACGTCGGCGCCCGCCTGCACGTCTGCCACGTGTCGACGGCGGGCTCGGTCGAGCTGCTGCGCTGGGCGAAGGCGCGCGGCGTCCAGGTCACCGCCGAGGTCACCCCGCACCATCTGCTCCTCACCGACGCCTGCGCGGAGGGCTACGACCCGGTCTTCAAGGTCAACCCCCCGCTGCGGACGGCCGAGGACGTGGCCGCCCTCCGGGCCGGGCTGGCCGACGGGACCATCGACGCCGTCGCCACCGACCACGCCCCGCACGCCGTGGAGGACAAGGAGAGCGAGTGGGCCGCGGCCCGGCCAGGGATGCTCGGGCTGGAGCAGGCGCTGTCCGTCGTCGTCGAGACGATGGTCGAGACCGGGCTGCTCGACTGGGCCGGCGTGGCCGATCGCATGTCGGTGCGCCCGGCGGTCATCGGCCGGCTCACCGAGCAGGGCCGCCCGCTCGCCCCCGGCGAGCCGGCCAACCTGCTGCTGCTGGATCCCTCCACCCGGGCCACCGTCGACCCGGCCGCGCTGGCCAGCCGCAGCCGCAACAGCCCCTATGCCGGCCGGGAGCTCCCCGGCCGGGTGGTCGCGACCTTCCTGCGGGGCGTCCCGACCGTGCTCGACGGAAAGGCGCAGAAGTGAGGAACGAACACGACGGGCGAGTGAGCATCGCAGCGAGGTCTGCGAGCGAGGAGCGGAGCGAGTCCGGAGGGGAGCAATGAGCAACGCGATCCTCGTGCTCGAGGACGGGCGGACGTTCCGGGGCGACTCCTACGGCGCGACCGGGACGACGGTCGGCGAGGCGGTCTTCTCCACCGGCATGACCGGCTACCAGGAGACGCTGACCGACCCGAGCTACCACCGCCAGGTCGTCGTCATGACCGCCCCGCACATCGGCAACACCGGCGTGAACGGCGAGGACGACGAGAGCAGCCGGATGTGGGTCGCCGGATTCGTGGTCCGCGACCCCGCCCGCCGCCCCGCCAACTGGCGGTCGACCGGCAGCCTGGACGACGAGCTCGTCCGGCAGGGCGTGGTCGGGATCAGCGGCATCGACACCCGCGCCCTGACCCGGCACCTGCGCGACCGCGGCGCCATGCGGGTGGGCATCACCAGCGAGCACACGGACGCCGACCGGCTGCTGGCCGAGGTGCGCGCGGCCGAGAGCATGGTGGGTGCGGACCTCGCGCCGCAGGTGAGCGCGGAGTCGGCCTACGTCGTCCCGGCGGTGGGGGAGAAGCGGTACACGATCTCCGCCCTCGACCTCGGCATCAAGACCGCGACCCCGCGGCACCTGGCCGAGCTCGGCGTCGAGACGCACGTGCTGCCCGCCACCGCGACCGCGGCGGACCTCCTGGCAGCCGGCCCCGACGGCGTCTTCCTCTCCAACGGTCCGGGCGACCCGGCCGCCGCCGACTACGCCGTCGAGGCGGTGAGGGGCGTGCTCGACGCGCGCCGGCCGCTGTTCGGCATCTGCTTCGGCAACCAGATCCTCGGCCGCGCGCTGGGCCTGGGCACGTACAAGCTGCGCTTCGGCCACCGCGGGCTCAACCAGCCGGTGCTCGACCGCGTGAGCGGCACCGTCCGGGTGACCAGCCACAACCACGGCTTCGCCGTCGACGCACCGCTCGACCGGGCCACCGACACCCCGTACGGCCGGGTCGAGGTCAGCCACGTCGGCCTGAACGACGACGTCGTCGAGGGGCTGCGCTGCCTCGACGTCCCCGCGTTCAGCGTGCAGTTCCACCCGGAGGCCGCAGCCGGGCCGCACGACGCGGCGCCGCTCTTCCAGCGGTTCGTGGACCTCATGGACAGCGCGCGGGGGAGCGGCGACGCGGTCAGCCCACCGCCCGTCGTGGAGCACAGCACGGGGGAGAAGCTCTGATGCCGAAGCGCACCGATCTGAAGCACGTGATGGTCATCGGCTCGGGGCCGATCCTCATCGGCCAGGCCGCCGAGTTCGACTACTCCGGCACGCAGGCCTGCCGGGTGCTGCGCGCCGAGGGGCTGCGGGTCAGCCTCGTCAACAGCAACCCCGCGACGATCATGACCGACCCCGACGTCGCCGACGCCACCTACATCGAGCCGCTGACCCCGGAGTTCGTCGAGAAGGTCATCGCGGCCGAGCGCCCGGACGCGCTACTGGCCACCCTCGGCGGGCAGACGGCGCTCAACATCGCCATCGGCCTCTACGAGAACGGCGTCCTCGAGAAGTACGGCGTCCAGCTCATCGGCGCCGACGTCGACGCGATCAACCGCGGCGAGGACCGGCAGCTGTTCAAGGACATCGTGCGCTCCATCGGCGCCGACGCCCCCCGGTCGACCGTCTGTGCCACCGTCGAGGAGGCCCTCGCCACCGCCGAGAAGGTCGGCTACCCCGTCGTCATCCGGCCGAGCTTCACCATGGGCGGTCTCGGCTCGGGCATCGCCACCGACGAGCCGATGCTGCGCCGCATGGCCGGCCACGGGCTCGCCGACTCCCCGGTGCACACCGTCCTCATCGAGGAGTCGGTGCTCGGCTGGAAGGAGTACGAGCTCGAGCTGATGCGCGACCGCAGCGACAACGTGGTGGTCATCTGCTCGATCGAGAACATCGACGCGATGGGCGTGCACACCGGCGACTCCGTGACCGTCGCCCCCGCGATGACCCTCACCGACCGCGAGTACCAGGAGATGCGCGACGTCGGCATCGCGGTGCTGCGCGCCGTCGGCGTGGACACCGGCGGGTGCAACATCCAGTTCGCCGTCCACCCGGGGACCGGGCGTCTCGTCGTCATCGAGATGAACCCGCGCGTCTCGCGATCCAGTGCGCTGGCCTCGAAGGCCACCGGCTTCCCGATCGCCAAGATCGCCGCGAAGCTGGCCATCGGGTACACGCTCGACGAGATCACCAACGACATCACCGGCGTCACCCCGGCCGCCTTCGAGCCGACGCTGGACTACGTGGTCGTCAAGATCCCGCGGTTCGCGTTCGAGAAGTTCCCCGGGGCCGACCCGCGGCTGACGACCACCATGAAGAGCGTCGGCGAGATCATGTCGATGGGCCGGAACTTCGCCGAGGCCCTCGGCAAGGCGATGCGCTCGACCGAGACGAAGGTGGCCGGCTTCTGGACGGGTCCGGCCGGCTGGGGCGGTGGGGCGGGTGGATACGCGGACCGGTCGGCCGAGGAGCTGCTCGAGGCGCTCCGGGTCCCGGTGGACGGCCGGCTCTATCTCGCCGAGCAGGCGCTGGCCGCGGGGGCGAGCATCGAGCAGGTCGCCGAGGCCAGCGGCTTCGACCCGTGGTTCGTCGACCAGATCGCAATGGTCCGCGAGATCGGCGACGAGGTGCGCAGCGCGCCGTCCCTCACCCCGGAGCTGCTCCGCCGGGCCAAGCGGTTCGGGCTGTCCGACCGGCAGGTCGCCGCCCTGCGCCCCGAGCTGGCCGGTGAGGACGGCGTCCGGACGCTGCGCTGGCGGCTGGGCATCCGGCCGGTCTACAAGACCGTCGACACCTGCGCCGCCGAGTTCGCCGCCGCCACGCCGTACCACTACTCCTCCTACGACGAGGAGACCGAGGTGCAGCCCCGGGAGAAGCCCGCGGTGCTGATCCTGGGCTCGGGACCCAACCGGATCGGGCAGGGCATCGAGTTCGACTACTCCTGCGTGCACGCGGTCATGGCTCTGCAGGACGCCGGCTACGAGGCGGTGATGGTCAACTGCAACCCCGAGACCGTCTCCACCGACTACGACACCGCCGACCGGCTCTACTTCGAGCCGCTGACCTTCGAGGACGTCCTCGAGGTGGTCGAGGCCGAGCGGGCCGCCGGCCCGGTGGCCGGGGTCATCTGCACGCTCGGCGGCCAGACCCCGCTCGGCCTGGCGCAGCGGCTCAAGGACGCCGGCGTCCCCGTGCTCGGCACGTCGCCCGAGGCCATCGACGACGCGGAGCACCGCGGGGCCTTCTCGCGGGTGCTCGCGGACACCGGGCTCACCGCGCCGAAGCACGGCATGGCGACGACGTTCGCCGAGGCGCGCGAGATCGCGGCGACCATCGGCTACCCGGTGCTGGTCCGGCCGTCCTACGTGCTCGGCGGCCGGGGGATGGAGATCGTCTACGACGAGGCCACGCTCGAGGCCTACATCGCCAAGGCCACCGACCTGAGCGCCGCCCACCCCGTGCTGGTCGACCGGTTCCTGGAGGACGCCGTCGAGATCGACGTCGACGCCCTCTTCGACGGCACCGACCTCTACCTGGGCGGGGTCATGGAGCACATCGAGGAGGCGGGGATCCACTCCGGTGACTCGGCGTGCGCCCTGCCGCCGATCACCCTCGGGTCGGCCGACCTGCTGAAGATCCGGGCGGCGACGGAGAAACTGGCCGGCCGCATCGGCGTGCGCGGGCTGATGAACGTCCAGTACGCGATCAAGGACGACATCCTCTACGTCATCGAGGCCAACCCCCGCGCCAGCCGCACGGTGCCGTTCGTCTCGAAGGCGACGGCGGTGCAGCTCGCCAAGGCCGCCGCCCGGATCGCGGTGGGTGAGTCGATCGCCGACCTGCGGAAGGCGGGGGTGCTGCCGACGACGGGCGACGGCACGGACCTGCCCGAGAACGCACCCATCGCGGTCAAGGAGGCGGTGCTGCCCTTCCACCGCTTCCGCACGGTGGAGGGCCACGGCGTCGACACCGTGCTCTCGCCGGAGATGAAGTCCACCGGTGAGGTCATGGGGCTCGACTCGGAGTTCGGCCGGGCGTTCGCCAAGTCGCAGGCGGCCGCCTACGGCTCGCTGCCGACCGAGGGCACGGTCTTCGTCTCGCTGGCCAACCGGGACAAGCGCTCGGCGGTCTTCCCGATCAAGCGCCTGGCCGACCTCGGCTTCCGCGTGCTGGCGACCGTGGGCACCGCTCAGGTGCTGCGGCGCAACGGGGTGCACTGCGAGGTGGTCGGCAAGTTCAGCGACGGGCCCGGGAACGTGGTGGAGCTGATCCTCGCCGGCGACGTCGACATCGTGGTCAACACGCCCTTCGGCTCGCCGGGCAACAGCGGGCCCCGCCTCGACGGGTACGAGATCCGCACGGCGGCCGTCGCCGCCGGCATCCCCTGCATCACCACCGTGCAGGGCATGGCCGCCGCCGTCCAGGGGATCGAGTCGCTGCGCCGCGGGGACATCGGTGTCCGCAGCCTGCAGCAGGTCCACGCCGCCCTGGCGGCCTCCCGGGACGCGCAGTGACCGGCCGGAATGGCCACGCCGGCCACGTGACCGAGCCGGCGCCGAAACCCGCGCATCCGCCGGTGCAGCGCGAGGTCGAGGTGGTCGGCCGGCGCCCGGTGAACGCCTACGTCGAGCTGAGCCTGGCCGCCCCGGAGATCGCGGAGCGGGCCGAGCCGGGGCAGTTCCTCGCGTTCGCCATCGGCGGGGAGACCTCGGCACTCCTGCTGCGCCGCTCCATCGCGATCGCCGGCGCCGGCGACGGCGTGGTCAGCGTCGTCGTGGCTCCGCACGGGCCGGGGTCGACCTGGCTGGCGGGGCTGCGGGTGGGGGAGCGGGTGGACGTCGTGGGGCCGCTCGGCCGGCCGTTCCCCGCCGCGCCCGCCGGAGCGCGGGCGCTGTTGGTCGGCGGCGGCTACGGCGCGGCCGCGCTGGTGGGACTGGCCGCCCGACTGCGGTCCCAGGGGCACGAGGTGGCCGCGGTCGCTGGCGCGGCCTCGGCCGACCGGCTCTGCTCGGTGGCGGAGCTCTCGGCCCTCGCCGCGCCGGTGGAGGTGACCACCGACGACGGCAGCGCCGGCCGGACCGGGCGCGTCACCGTCGCGGTGGACGAGTTGCTGACCGGCGTCGGCGTGGTCTACGCCTGCGGGCCGATGGCCATGCTGCGGGCCGTGGCGGACGCGGCGACCGCGCTGGGGATCCCGTCCTACGTCGCCGTCGAGGAGTCGATGGCCTGCGGGATCGGGGTCTGCATGACGTGCGTCCTGCCGGTGGTCGGCGAGGACGGCCGCACCCGCTTCTCCCGCTCCTGCGTGGAGGGGCCGGTGTTCGGCGGTGACCGGGTGCGTTTCGACGACGTGGGGAAGCTGCCGCACGACGTCGTCGGCGCCGACGCGATGGGAGTGGTGGCCCCGTGACCGCCGTCCAACCAGCTTTCGGTACAGAAAGCTGCGCCGTCGGCGCGCGCTCTCGGTACCGAAAGCTCACTGATGGAGTGGGGGCGGTCTCGCCATGACGGTCGTCGAGACCGGCGTCGACATGCGGACGGCGCTCGGCGCGGTGGAGATCCCGGGCCCGGTGCTGACCGCCTCCGGGTGCTCGGCCTTCGGGCAGGAGCTGGAGCCGTTCGTCGACCTGACCGCGCTCGGCGCCGTCGTGACCAAGTCGGTGCAGCTGCGCCCGCGGTCCGGCCGGCCGACGCCGCGGATGGCGGAGACGCCGAGCGGCATGCTCAACTCGATCGGCCTGCAGGGCCCGGGGATCGACGGGCTGCTGGCCGAGGACCTGCCCTGGCTGGCCGAGCGCGGGGCGCGGGCCTTCGTCTCCATCGCCGGCACCCGGGTCGAGGACTTCGCCGAGCTGGCCGAGCGGTTGCGCGGCGTCCCCGGGGTGCTCGGCCTCGAGGTCAACATCAGCTGCCCGAACGTGGAGAGCCGCGGCGAGGTGTTCGCCTGCGACCCCGTGGCGGCCTCGGACGTGCTCTCCGCCGTCCGCGCCGCCGCGGACCCTGCGCAGCCGGTCTACGCCAAGCTCAGCCCGGACGTCACCGACATCGTCTCGGTCGCGCGTGCGGTTCGCGACGCCGGCGCCGACGGGCTGTCGATGATCAACACCCTGCTCGGCCTGGTCATCGACCCCGACACCATGCGCCCGGTGCTCGGCGGGGTGACCGGCGGCCTCTCCGGGCCGGCCATCCGCCCGGTGGCGCTGCGCTGCGTCTGGCAGGTGCACGCGGCGATGCCGGAGGTGCCCATCCTCGGGATGGGTGGCATCCGCAACGGCCTGGACGCCCTGCAGTTCGTCCTGGCCGGCGCGAGCGCCGTCTCGGTCGGCACCGCCGTGTTCAACGACCCGTCAGCGCCCGTCCGGATCCACGACGAGCTCGCGGCGGTGCTCGCGGCGCGCGGCTTCGCATCGCTGTCCGACGCCGTCGGCCACGCCCACCGTCCGGCCGGAGTCGAGCGATGAGCGCCTCTGCACTCGACGACGTCGCACCGTTCGGCCGCCGTCTGGCCGCCGCCGTGGCCGACCGTGGCCCGCTCTGCGTGGGCATCGACCCGCACCGGGCACTGCTGCTGGACTGGGGCGTCGGCGACGACCTGGACGGCCTGCGGCGGTTCACCGACGCCGTCGTCGAGGCGCTGGCCGGCTCGGTGGCGGTGCTCAAGCCGCAGATGGCGTTCTACGAGCGCTTCGGGGCCCGCGGGGTCGCAGTGCTGGAGGACGCCGTCGCCCGGATCCGGGCCGCCGGCGCCCTGGTGCTGCTCGACGCCAAGCGGGGCGACATCGGCTCCACGATGGACGCCTACGCCGACTACCTCGCCGGCGACCACCCCATGCGCGTCGACGCCCTGACCGTGAGCCCCTACCTGGGGCCGGAGTCGCTCGAGCCCGCCCGGCGCACCGCCGTCCGCTCCGGCGGTGGGCTCTTCGTGCTGGCCCGGACCTCGAACCCGGAGGCGGGGACGCTGCAGCACGCGCTCGTCGGGCAGCGGTCGGTCGCCCAGGTGGTGGTCGACACCGTGCGTGGCTGGAACACCCCGGACTGGGTCGTCGGCGACCCGGTGCCCGACATCGCGGCGGTCCGCGACCTGGCCACCGGCTGGGGTCCGTCGACCGGATCGTTCGGCGTCGTCGTCGGCGCCACCCTGCCCGAGCTGGACGTCGACCTCGACGGCCTCGGCGGCCCGATCCTCGCACCGGGCCTCGGGGCGCAGGGCGGTTCGCCGGCCGACCTCCGGCGGCTCTTCGGCACCGGCCGGGCCGTCGTCCCCACGGTGTCCCGGGACGTCCTGTCCGCCGGGCCCGACGTCGGCGCGCTGCGCGCCGCCGCGGACCGCTGGGCGGGGGAGCTCGCGGGATGAGCCTCGCGGGATGAGCCTGGCGGGATGAGCCTGGCGGGATGAGCAGAGCGCTGCCCTGGCTGCTCGCCGGCCTCGGCGCGGCGCTGGTCGTCGCCGGGGCGGCGGTGGTCCTCAGCTCGGCCGCGGACCCCGTGACCGTCTACACCGGCGGGAACGCACCGCTGGAGGCGGAGGATCCCGGGGCGTACCGGAGCGAGCTCACCCTGGCCTTCGACGGCGCGGTGCGCTCGAGCGTCGGGCAGCTCGTCGGGGGCGGGATCGCCGTCCTCGGGCTGCTGGTGCTCACCGGTCTGGCCGGCTGGTTCGCCGGCCTTCGCGCGGCTCGTCGCCGCGCCGGGTGACTTCCGCCGATCGGGACCAGAGGCGTCCGGCGTGTCGGCGACGGCGTGTCGCACCCGGACGCGCCCGGGAAAGCGCAAGACACCTATCCGGAACCGACTCGTATCGGAGCGCGCTGACCTGCACTGATCACCACGCGTGATCACACTCGTGGACAGGGTGTGAAGTCGGCGCGCGGGAGGCTGTGGTTTTCCGCGCGCAGGGGGCGTGACCAGCGGATTTGCCGGGAAGTACGGTCTCCATGAGGCTCAGAGGCGAGCCGCTGTCTCAACGACTCACCCCCAACTGACGGGTCGAGAAACGGTCCCGCGAACGACACGATTGGGTCTGCCATGCCCCTGCCTGACCTGTCCCCGGAACAACGCGCCGCCGCGCTCGAGAAGGCGGCGGCGGCCCGCAAGGCACGCGCCGAGCTGCGCGAGCGGCTGAAGAGCAAGGGCGCCACGGTCGGCGACGTCCTGAAGCAGGGCGACACCGACGAGGTGATCGGCAAGATGCGCGTCTCCGCGGTCCTGGAGTCCCTGCCCGGAGTCGGCAAGGCCCGGGCTGCGAAGATCATGGAGCGCCTGGAGATCTCCCCGACCCGCCGCGTGCGCGGCCTGGGAGCCAACCAGCGGAAGGCGCTCGAGGCCGAGTTCGCCGGCGAGAAGGCCGGCTGAGCACGCTCGGCGCGATGGACGACCCCGGATGAGGACGACGAGTGGTAGCAGCAACACCGGCGCGGTTGACCGTGCTCTCCGGCCCGTCCGGGGTAGGCAAGGGCACCGTCGTCGCGGAGGTCCGGCGACGGCATCCCGAGGTCTGGGTGTCGGTGTCGGTCACCACTCGTCGTCCTCGACCGGGTGAGGTCGACGGGGTCGACTACCACTTCGTGGACGACGCCGAGTTCGACCGCCTGATCGAGACCGACGGCCTGCTGGAGTGGGCCGAGTACGCAGGCAACCGCTACGGCACACCGCTCGACCAGCTGCGCAAGCGACTCTCCACCGGCGCCCCGGCGCTGCTGGAGATCGAGCTGCAGGGTGCACGGCAGGTGCGGGACCGCGATCCCGAGGCGCAGCTGGTGTTCCTGGCGCCTCCGTCCTGGGCCGCCCTGGTCAGCCGACTGGCCGGCCGGGGGTCGGAACCACCCGCCGTCCAGGAGCGTCGCCTCGCCCTGGCGCAGGCCGAGCTGGACGCCTCGGGGGAGTTCGACCGCGTCGTCGTCAACGACGACGTCGCCCGGGCCGCGGACGAGTTGGTAAGCTTGCTGACTGCGCCCTCGCCCGGTCTCGTGCCAGGCGAGTAGTGCCCCCGAGGAAGAGCACCGCCGGTGGTCCCCACCGGCCGCTTCCTCCCGCTATCGAATGAGGAGCACGCCCGCCCGTGTCCGGAGTCGCACCTGCCCCCGAGGGCATCACCAACCCGCCGATCGACGAGCTGCTCGAGCGCACCAGCAGCAAGTACGGCCTGGTCATCTTCGCCGCCAAGCGGGCCCGCCAGATCAACGCCTACTACAGCCAGCTCTCCGAGGGCCTGCTGGAGTACGTCGGCCCGCTGGTCGACACCGCACCGCAGGAGAAGCCGCTGTCGATCGCGCTCCGCGAGATCAACGAGGGTCTGCTGACCCACACCGCCGGCGAGAACTGATCGCTGCTCCGCTGGGGAACCGGAACACAGACTCCGACCGCCCCGTTCGGGGCAACCAGAACTGATGAGAAGGCACCCGGCAGTCGCTGCCGGGTGCCTTCTCTTTTGAGGTAGTGCCGCAGGCTCCGGCTACACACCGGAGGTGCGATTGGGAGGATGAGCGTCGTGTCGTCGATCGTGCTGGGTGTGAGCGGGGGAGTGGCCGCGTACAAGGCCGCCTTCGTGCTGCGCGCCTTCACCGAGGCGGGCCACGACGTCCGCGTCGTCCCCACACCCGGCGCGCTCCACTTCGTCGGCGCCGCCACGTTCGAGGCGCTCTCGGGGAACCCGGTCACCACCGACGTCTGGTCCGACGTCCCCGAGGTCGCGCACGTCCGGATCGGCCAGCACGCCGACCTCGTCGTCGTCGCGCCGGCCACCGCCGACCTGCTCGCCCGCGCCGCGATGGGCCGCGCGGACGACCTGCTCACCGCGACGTTGCTGACGGCCTCCTGCCCGGTCGTCTTCGTGCCGGCGATGCACACCGAGATGTGGCTGCACCCCGCGACGCAGGACAACGTCGCCACGCTGCGCCGCCGCGGAGCGGTCGTCCTCCCGCCGGCCGTCGGGCGGCTGACCGGCCCCGACTCCGGGCCGGGCCGGTTGCCCGAACCGGCCGACATCGCGGCGCTCGCCATGGTCGTGCTGAAGCACGGCGCCGACTCACTCCGGCCCGACCTGTCCGGCCGGAGGGTGGTGATCAGCGCCGGCGGCACCCGGGAGCCGCTGGACCCGGTGCGTTATCTCGGCAACCGTTCCTCGGGCAAGCAGGGCTGGGCGCTGGCCCGGGTGGCGGCGGCCCGCGGCGCCGACGTCGTCCTCGTCGCCGCGAACGTGGACCTGCCGGTCCCGTTCGGCGTCCGCGTCGTCCCGGTCGGGACGGCGGAGGAGCTGCGCACCGCGATGCTGGCCGAGGCGGTCGAGGCCGACGTCGTCGTCATGAGCGCCGCCGTCGCGGACTTCCGCCCCGAGGTCGCCGCCGCCACCAAGCTGAAGAAGGGGAGCGCCGGGGAGCCGAGCGCCGTGCCGCTGGTGCGCAACCCCGACGTGCTCGCCGAGCTCGTCACCAAGCGGACGGCCGGCCAGCTCGTCGTCGGCTTCGCCGCCGAGACCGGCGACGAGGACGCCGACGTGCTCACGCACGCCCGCGACAAGCTCGCCCGCAAGGGCTGCGACCTGCTCGTGGTGAACGACGTCTCCGGCGGCCAGGTGTTCGGCCGGGCCGACAACGCCGTGATCGTGCTCGGTGCCGACGGCTCGGCCACCGAGGTGCCCCGCGACAGCAAGGACGCGGTCGCGGCGGGCATCTGGACCGCGGTCGCCGCGCGGCTGGGCGACCCGCCCTCGCGCTGACCACCGGCCGGTGGCCGCCGCCCCCGCACGACGGTCGGCCCCCGCCGGTAACGTTCATGGCGGCTCCAGCCAGAGCCGACCGTCCGCCGTCGCAGGGAGTACCGAGTGTCACGCCGTCTCTTCACCTCCGAGTCGGTCACCGAGGGCCACCCGGACAAGATCGCCGACCAGATCAGCGACTCGATCCTGGACGCGATGCTGACGCAGGACCCGGCCAGCCGGGTGGCCGTCGAGACCATGATCACGACCGGTCAGGTGCACATCGCCGGTGAGGTCACCACCGCCGGCTACGTCGACATCGCCACCATCGTGCGCGAGACGGTCCTGCGGATCGGCTACGACTCCTCGCGCAAGGGCTTCGACGGTGCCTCGTGCGGCGTCAGCGTGTCCATCGGCGCGCAGTCGCCCGACATCGCGCAGGGCGTGGACACCGCCTACGAGACCCGCACCCACGTCGAGGACGCCGAGGACCAGATCTCCCGCCAGGGCGCCGGCGACCAGGGCCTGATGTTCGGCTACGCCACCGACGAGACCCCCGAGCTGATGCCGCTGCCGATCGCGCTGGCCCACCGGCTGGCCCGCCGGCTGTCCGCGGTGCGCAAGGACGGCTCGGTGCCCTACCTGCGGCCCGACGGGAAGACCCAGGTGACGGTGGTCTACGAGGACGACCAGCCGGTCGCCGTCGACACCGTCGTCGTCTCCTCCCAGCACGCCGAGGACATCTCGATCGAGCAGCTGCTCACCCCCGACATCCAGGAGCTCGTGGTCGAGCCCGAGCTGGCCGCGCTCGGGCTGCCCACCGACGGCTACCGGCTGCTGGTGAACCCGACCGGCAAGTTCGTCATCGGCGGCCCCATGGGCGACGCCGGGCTGACCGGCCGGAAGATCATCGTCGACACCTACGGCGGCATGGCCCGCCACGGCGGCGGCGCCTTCTCGGGCAAGGACCCGTCGAAGGTCGACCGCTCCGGCGCCTACGCGATGCGCTGGGTCGCCAAGAACGTCGTCGCCGCCGGTCTCGCGCGCCGCTGCGAGGTGCAGGTCGCCTACGCCATCGGCGCCGCCCACCCGGTCGGCCTGTTCGTGGAGACGTTCGGCACCGGCACCATCGCCGACGACGTCCTGGAGAAGGCGATCGGCTCGGTCTTCGACCTGCGACCCGGCGCGATCGTGCGAGACCTCGACCTGCTGCGGCCGATCTACACGCCGACGGCGGCCTACGGGCACTTCGGCCGGACCGACGTCGAGCTGCCCTGGGAGCGTCTCGACCGCGTGGCGGCCTTGCAATCAGCCGTGGGCATCTCTACGGCCGGCGCCTGACCGCACTGGACACCCCCGCTCCACCCGACGACCCGGGCTCCTCGCGCGCTGGTGGCCAACCCGCCCACCGCCCCGTGCAGGTGGCCCGGGTCGTCGTCGATGTGCCGCTGGCCCACCTGGACCGGCCGTTCGACTACGCCGTGCCGGAGAAGTTCGCCGGCACGGTGCAGGCCGGCTGCCGGGTCCGCGTCCGGTTCAGCGGCCAGCTGCTGGACGGGTTCGTGCTGTCGCTGGCCGACGCCACCGACTTCGCCGGGAAGCTCCTGCCGCTGTCGCACGTCCCCTCGGGCGAGCCGGTGCTCACCGCGCAGGTGGCCCGCCTGGCCCGGGTGGTCGCGGACCGGTACGCGGGAACCCTCGGTGACGTCCTGCGGCTGGCGGTCCCGCCCCGTCGCGCGGCCGCGGAGAAGCGGCCGACACCGACGCCCGACACCCTGCCGGGCGGCCCCGATCCGGCCGGGTTCGCCCGGTATGCGGCGGGGCCGGCCCTCCTCACCGCGCTGGCCGACGGACGCCCCGCGCGGGCGGTGTGGACGGCGCTCCCGGGCGAGGACTGGCCCACCCGGCTGGTCGAGCTCTGCCAGGCCGCCCTGTCCGGACGGCGGGGGTCGCTCGTCGTCGTCCCCGACGGGCGGGACCTCGACCGGCTCGCCGCCGCCGCGGCGCGGTCGTTGCCCGCCGCCTCGTTCACCGTGCTGCGCGCCGACGACTCCCCGGAGAAGCGCTACCGCCAGTTCCTCGCCGCGTCCCGCGGAGCGGCCCAGGTGGTGCTCGGCACCCGGGCGGCGATGTTCGCGCCCGTGCGCGACCTCGGACTGGTGGTCGTGTGGGACGACGGCGACGACCTGCACGCCGACGAGCACGCCCCCTATCCGCACGCCCGCGACGTCCTCGTCCAGCGGGCCTGGCTGGACAACTGCGCCGCCGTCGTCGCCGGCACGTCGCGCACCGCCGAGGCGGCCCTGCTGGTCGAGACAGGCTGGGCGCACGAGCTCGCCGCCGACCGGTCCGTGCTCCGGACGACGGCGCCCCGGGTCGAGGCCCTCGGCGACGACTTCCAGCTGGCGCGCGACCCCGCCGCCCGCTCCGCGCGCCTGCCCTCGCTGGCGCACGAGGCCGCCCGCCGGGCCCTCGCCTCCGGCGCGCCCGTGCTCGTGCAGGTGCCGCGCCGGGGCTACGTCCCCTCCCTGGCGTGTGCCCGCTGCCGGGCGCCGGCCCGGTGCGCCTCGTGCGCGGGACCCCTCGGGATCTCGCCGCGGCCGGGGCCCGGCGGCGCCCGGATACCCGCCTGCCGGTGGTGTGCCCGCCCGGCGGCGACCTTCGACTGCCCGTACTGCCACGGCACCAAGCTGCGGGCGGCCGTCGTCGGGGAGTCCCGGACGGCGGAGGAGCTGGCGAGGGCCTTCCCCGGGGCCGTGGTGCGCACGTCCGGCAGCACGTCCGGGGTGCTGGCGACGGTGCCGGCCGGACCCTCGCTCGTCGTCGCCACCCCCGGAGCCGAGCCCGTGGCCGACGGTGGGTACGGCGCGGCGCTGCTGCTGGACTCCTGGGCGCTGCTGGGCCGCGCCGACCTGCGCGCCGGCGAGGAGACGCTGCGCCGCTGGATGAACGCGGCGTCCCTGGTCCGGCCCGCGTCCGCGGACGGGCACGTCGTGGTCGCCGCCGACGCCGCCCACCCCGTCGTCCAGGCCCTGGTGCGCTGGGACCCGGCGTGGCTGGCCGAGCGCGAGCTCGCCGACCGGCGGGAGCTCGGCTTCCCGCCGGTCACCCGGATCGCGTCGCTGGCCGGCTCCCCGGCGGCGCTGGCGGAGTTCCTGGCGGCGGCCCGGCTACCGGAGGGCGCCGACCTGCTCGGCCCGGTGCCCGAGCCCCCGCGGCCGGGGCAGGAGGGCGAGCGGGAGCGCTACCTGGTGCGGGTCCCGCGCGGGGAGGGCCTCGCGCTGGCCCGCGCGCTCGCGGACGTCCAGGGCGTGCGCAGCGCGAAGAAGGTGCCCGAGCACGTGCGCGTGCAGCTCGACCCCCTCGACCTGGTCTGACCCGCGGGCTCAGTGCCCCGCGGCGATCTCCTGCAGCTCCGCCTCGATCGCCGCGTCCAGCTCGGCCTCCCGCCGGGCCCGGTCGGCCGCCAGCCGCCAGTAGACCGGCGCGACGACCGCGACCTGGGTCAGCCCGGCCGCCGCTCCGAACCACCGGTGCGGATGCCGGATGCCGCGTCGGGCGAGCCTGCCGCGGACCGGCCGATCGAGCAGCTGCAGAGCCAGGCCGCCCGCGACGGCCCGCACGCCGGCCTCGACGAGTGCGCGGCGCTCCTCCGGTGGCGTGGCCGCGACCGTCCCGAGCGTGCGCGCCTCGCGCAGCACGCGGGGCAGGTCGACGCTGAGCTGGTCGACGACCAGCAGTGCTCCGGCAGCGGTCGCGATGAGCACGCGGGGCCGGGACCAGGGTGGCGCCTCCCGGCCGGCCAGCAGGCCGCCGACGGCGAGTCCCTCGACCAGGCTGCTGGTCACGGCGCGGATCCGGTGGGTGCGGAGCGATGGCACGGAGACAAATCTAGGGCCGCCTACGATCGACGGGTGAGCGTGACCCCGATCCGGCTGTTCGGCGACCCCGTGCTGAGCACGCCCGCCGCGCCGGTCGTCGACTTCGATGCCGAGCTGCGGCAGCTCGTCGGCGATCTGACCGAGACGATGTTCGCGGCGGGAGGCGCCGGTCTGGCCGCTCCGCAGATCGGCGTGGGCCTGCGGGTCTTCACCTGGTACGTGGACGGCGAGGTGGGCCATCTGGTCAACCCCGACGTCACGCCGGTGGGCGACGAGGTCGAGGAGGGCCCCGAGGGGTGCCTCTCGATCCCCGGCTACCGCTGGGACTGCCGGCGTCACCTGCACGTCGTCGCCAGCGGCTGGAACATGCACGGCGACCCCGTGCGCGTCGAGGGGGCCGAGCTGCTGGCCCGCGCCATCCAGCACGAGACCGACCATCTCGACGGCGTCCTGTTCGTCGACCGGCTCGACGCAGCGGCCCGGGCCGCTGCGCTCAGCGAGCTCCGGGAGGCCGAGTGGGCGGGCATGGCCCACTACCTGCCCGCGCCGGCTCCCGTCGTGAAGGTGAGCCCCCACTGAGGCTCCTGTTCGCGGGTACCCCGGCGCCCGCCGTCCCCTCGCTCGAGGCACTGCTCGGCTCCGGTCACGAGGTCGTGGCGGTGCTCACCCGGCCCGACGCCCCGGCCGGCCGCGGCCGCAAGGTGTCCCGGTCACCGGTCGCCGAACGCGCCGACGCCGCCGGCATCCCCGTCCTGCAGCCGCGCTCGCCGCGTGAGCCGGAGTTCCTGGCCGAGCTCGCCGGCCTCGCCGTCGACTGCGCGCCGGTGGTGGCCTACGGCGCGCTGGTGCCTCCCGCCGCCCTGGACATCCCGCGTCACGGGTGGGTCAACCTGCACTTCTCGCTGCTCCCGGCCTGGCGCGGCGCGGCGCCCGTGCAGCACGCGATCATGGCCGGCGACGAGCTGACCGGCGCCGCGACGTTCCGGCTCGAGGCGGGCCTCGACACCGGTCCCGTCTTCGGCCTCGTCACCGAGCCGATCGGCCCGCGGGACACCGCCGGCGACCTCCTCGACCGGCTCGCCGTGAGCGGTGCCGGCCTGCTGGTCGCCACGCTGGACGGGATCGAGGCGGGCACCCTGGTCGCCGAGCCGCAGCCGGCCGACGGGGTCAGCCTCGCGCCGCGGATAGAGACCGCCGACGCCCGCGTCGACTGGGCGCTGCCCGCCCACGTGGTCGACCGGCGCGTCCGGGGCGTCACCCCGGCCCCCGGCGCCTGGACGACGTGGCGCGGGGAGCGGCTCCGGCTCGGCCCGGTGGAGCCGGTGCCCGCCGACGAGCTCCACCCCGGTGAGATCCGGTCCTCCGCCGACGGCGTGCTGGTCGGCACCGGACGCGGAGCGGTCCGCCTCGGGCAGGTCCAGCCGGCGGGCAAGCGGATGCTGCCCGCCGCCGACTGGGCCCGCGGCGCACGTCCCGCGGCCGGCGAACGGGTGGGGACATGAACCGCCCGCCCCGGAAGACCTCCAGCGGACCGCGGCCCGGTCAGCGCCGCCACCCCGCCACCCGGCGTCCCGTCCTGGACGGGGCGCGGCTGACCGCCTACGACGTCCTGGACGGCGTCTCCTCGCGCGCCGCCTACGCGAACCTGCTGCTCCCGCAGCTGCTGCGCGAGCGGCACCTCGAGGAGCGCGACGCCGCCTTCGCCACCCAGCTCGCCTACGGCACGCTGCGCGCGCAGGGCACGCTCGACGCGGTGCTCACCGGGCTCGTGTCCCGCCCGCTGGCCGAGCTGGATCCCCGCGTCCTCGACCTGCTGCGCCTGGGCGCCTACCAGCTGATCGACCTCCGGGTGCCGTCGCACGCCGCGGTCGACACGACCGTCAACCTGACCCGCGCCATCATCGGCGCCGGCGCGTCCGGCCTGGTGAACGCCGTGCTGCGGAAGGTCGCGGCGGGCGACCGGGAGCACTGGCTGGACCGGCTGGGTGGGGACGACGCCGAGCGGCTCGCCCTCGCCACCAACCACCCGCGCTGGATCGTCGACGCCTGGCGCGACGCGCTGGGGGGCGACGACGAGCTCGAGCCTGCGCTGCTGGCCGACGACGCGGCGCCCGACGTGCACCTGGTGGCCCGCCGGATCGGCCGCGACGAGCTGGCGGCGGAGTCCGGCGGCGAGCCGGGGCCGTGGTCGCCGTTCGCCGTCCGGCTGCACGGGGGTGATCCCGGCCGGCTGCGCTCCGTGCGCTCCGGTGCGGCCGCGGTCCAGGACGAGGGCAGTCAGCTGGCCGCGCTGCTGCTGGCACGCGCTCCCGTCGACGGGCCGGACGGGGCCTGGCTCGACATGTGCGCGGGGCCGGGCGGCAAGTCCGGGCTGCTGGCCGCCGTCCGCCCCGACGGCGTGCGGTTGACCGCGGCCGACCGGGCGCCGCACCGCGCCGAGCTCGTGCGCTCGGCACTGGCCGGCGAGGACGACGTCGAGGTGCTCGCCGCCGACGGCCTGGCGCCGCCCTGGGCACCCGGCTCCTTCGACCGGGTGCTCCTGGACGCGCCGTGCACCGGCCTGGGAGCACTGCGGCGCCGGCCGGAGGTGCGCTGGCGCCGGACGGCCGAGGACGTCGCGCCGCTCGCGGAGCTGCAGACGGCGCTGCTGGACAGCGCCCTCGCGTCGGTGCGGATCGGGGGAGTGGTCGCCTACGTGACCTGCTCGCCCCATCCCGCGGAGACGGTGGCGATCGTCGACGCTGCAGCTGCGCGCGACGACGTCGAGGTGCTCGCGGTCCCGCCGCTGTTCCCCGACGTCCCGGACATGGCCCGCGGCGACCACGGCCAGCTGTGGCCGCACCGGCACGGCACCGACGCGATGTTCATGGCACTGCTCCGCCGCACGCGCTGACGGCCGCCCGGACCGCGTCGCTCAGAAGAAGCCGGTCCCCAGGGCACTCGCCTGGTCGAGGTATCGGCGGTGGGCCCGCTGGAGGTGCTCGGCGGCGACCGCGCAGAGCCATTCCACGGGCGCGGCCGCGGCGAGCACCGCCGGGGCCGGGCCCTCCGGAAGGCCGGCGTCGCGGTCGAGCAGGCCGCTCGCCGCGGCGAGAGCGGTCACGCAGGCGTCCGCCGGGGTCGCGTCCCGCGGCCAGTCCGCCGTGCTCCGAGCCGCGTCGCGTGCGGCCCGGTCGCGGTTCCGGTCGGTGTACCGGGGGCGCAGGCCGAACGGCCCCGTCCGGCGCACCCAGGACCCGGATGCGACGTTCGCCGCCGCAACGTCGCGCAGTCCGATCCGCCGTTCGACCCGCCACTCGTCGAGGGACCGCCCGGACTCGACGGCCATCGCGGCGAGCAGCCGGTCGGCGGGCCCGAACCCGGTCGGCGCCTCGTCCACCTCGATGCTCTCCGCGGTCGACTGCAGTCGCCCGGCCAGGGCGAGGTCCAGCAGCAGACCCGCGCGGACGGCGTCGGAGAAGAGCAGCCGATCCGTCAGCCGGCCGTCCCGGTCCAGGCACAGCGCGGACACCCGCACCGCCACACCTCCGGACAGGTCCACGTCGGCACCGTAGGCCGGGGGTCGGCGGAGAGGCATCCCGCGGAGGCGCTACCTTGCCGCCCGTGGCCTGGCTTCCCGAGGACTTCGACCACCCCGTCCGCGTCGGGCTGCCCACGGGGCAGCACCTGCGACCGATGGGCGCGGCCGACACCGAGATCGACTTTCCCGCGGTCATGGGCTCGCGCGAGCGGCTCTGGTCGATCTACGGCGACGCCTGGGGCTGGCCGCCGGCCCACATGACCCCCGAGCAGGACCGCGACGACCTCGCCCACCACGAGCGGGAGATCGCGGCGCACGAGAGCTTCCTCTACGGGCTGTTCGAGGACGACGAGGCGGAACTGCTGGGCTGCGTCTACATCGATCCCCCGACCAAGTCCGGTGGCGTCGGGGCCGAGGTCTCCTGGTGGGTCGTGGACCGCCTCGTCGGCAGCGACGTCGAGCGGGCGCTGGACGAGTTCGTGCCCCGATGGCTGGACAGCTGGCCGATTCGCCGGCCCCGCTATGTCGGCCGCGATCTCTCCTGGGCGGAGTGGAACGCGCTTCCCCCGCGCTAGGCATCCGATCAGTGGGCGCGGATGCGCAGGAAATCGGCCCGGACCTGCTCATCGGCGCACGGTCTCGATGCACGGACGTCGCTCTCCGGGCGGCACCTAGACTCGGCGGACGTGTCCCGGGAACCGATGATCGCGCCGAGCCTGCTGTCGGCGGACTTCGCCCGGCTGGCGGAGGACTCCCAGCGGGTCGCTGACGCCGACTGGCTGCACTTCGACGTCATGGACGCGCACTTCGTCCCCAACCTGACCTTCGGGCTGCCGGTCATGAAGGCGGTCCAGGCGGCCAGCCCGGTGCCGCTCGACTGCCACCTGATGATCGAGAACCCGGAGCGCTGGGCGCCCGGCTACGCGGAGGCCGGCGCCCGCAACGTCACGGTGCACGCCGAGGCCTGCACCGACCCGCGTGCCGTCGCCCGCGACCTCCGCGCCGCGGGCTCGCTCGCCGGCCTGGCCCTCAAGCCGGGGACGCCGCTCGAGGACTACCTCGACGTGCTGCCCGACTTCGACACCCTCCTGGTCATGACGGTCGAGCCCGGCTTCGGCGGTCAGGAGTTCATCGCCGAGGTGCTGCCCAAGGTGCGCCGGGCCCGGGATCTGGTCGCCGCCGGCCACCTGACGCTGTTCATCGAGGTGGACGGCGGCATCAACGCCGACACCATCGAGCAGGCCGCCGAGGCCGGTGCCGACGTCTTCGTCGCCGGGTCCGCGGTCTACGGCGCCGACGACCCCGGGAAGGCCATCGCGGCCCTGCGGGCGCAGGCCGCATCGGCCATGCGGGGATGACCGCCACCCCTGCCGAACCGGCCGCCATGATCCGGGCGAGCGAGGCCGGCGCCATGGCCCGGGCCCGCGAGCTCGCCTCCGGCGTCCTCGGCACCACCAGCCCCAACCCTGCCGTCGGCGCCGTCGTGCTGGCCGCCGACGGCACGCCGATCGGCGAGGGGGCCACGGCCCCGCCCGGGGGTCCCCACGCGGAGATCGCCGCGCTCGCCGCGGCGGGGGACCGGGCCCGTGGTGGCACCGTCGTCGTCACCCTGGAGCCGTGCGCGCACACCGGCCGCACGGGGCCGTGCGCGGACGCGCTGATCGCCGCGGGCGTGGCCCGCGTGGTCGTCGCCGTCCCCGAGCCGACCGAGCTCGCCGGCGGGGGAGCGGACCAGCTCCGCGCCGCGGGCATCGACGTCGAGCTCGGCGTGGAGCAGGCCGCGGCCGAGGCGGGCGCCCTCGCGGGCTGGCTGACCGGCGTGCGCGAGCACCGGCCCTTCGTCGTCTGGAAGGTCGCCGCGACCCTCGACGGGCGGGTCGCCGCGGCCGACGGCACCAGCCGCTGGATCACCGGCGAGGAGGCGCGGGCGGCCGTCCACCGCCTGCGCGCCACCTGCGACGCCGTCGTCGTCGGATCGGGGACGGCGCTGACCGACGACCCCCAGCTGACCGTCCGCGGTGCCGACGGACGGACGGCGCCGCGACAGCCGCTGCGCGTGGTCGTCGACCGCCGGGGCCGGCTGCCGGCGACCGCCCGCGTGCTCGACGACGCCGCCCCGACGCACGTGAGCCGGGCCGCGGGCCCCGTGGAGCTGCTGGCCGAGCTGTTCGACCGGGACGTGCGCCGGGTGCTGCTCGAGGGCGGGCCGACGCTGGCCGCGGCCTTCCTGCGGCACGGGCTGGTGGACGAGGCGGTGGTGCATCTCGCGCCCAAACTGCTCGGCGCCGGCCCCTCCCTGGTGGGGAACCTGGGAATCCCCACGATCGCCGGTGCGCTGTCCCTGGCGATCATCGACGTCACCCGCTTGGGCGGGGACGTGGAGGTCCGCCTGCGGCCGAACCGGCACACTGGTGGTCGGCAGTTCGCGGAGGGAAGGAGTTGAGGTGTTCACCGGCATAGTCGAAGAGGTGGGCACCCTCGTCGTCCGCGACGACGCGGCCGACTCCGCGGTCCTCCGGATCCAGGCGCGGCGCGTGCTCGAGGGCGTGGCCCTCGGCGACTCGATCGCCGTGAACGGTGTCTGCCTGACCGTCACCGGCGTGACGCCGGACGGCGTGTGGAGCACCGACGTCATGGCCGAGACCCTGCGCCGCAGCAGCCTAGGCAAGGCCGGTTCCGGCGACTCCGTCAACCTCGAGCGGGCGGTCACCCCGCACACCCGGCTCGGGGGGCACCTGATGCAGGGCCACGTCGACGGTGTCGGCAGCATCCTCACCCGCACGCCGGGCGATGCCTGGGAGGTCGTGCGGATCGGCCTGCCGCCCGAGCTCGCGCGCTACGTCGTCGAGAAGGGGTCCATCGCCGTCGACGGCGTCTCGCTCACCGTCAGCGCCGTCAGCGCCGCGGATCTCCCCGAACCCTGGTTCGAGGTCAGCCTCATCCCGACCACCCTCCGCGAGACCACGCTGGGCGCGCGCACCCCGGGGGACCCCGTCAACCTGGAGGTCGACGTGATCGCCAAGTACGTGGAGCGCCTGCTGGGAGGTCGCTCATGAGTAGTCCGCTGACACGACTCGATGCGATCGAGACGGCCATCGCCGACATCAAGGACGGCCGGCCCGTCGTCGTCATCGACGACGAGGACCGCGAGAACGAGGGCGACCTGATCTTCGCCTCCGAGCTCGCCACCCCCGAGCTCGTGGCGTTCATGGTCCGGTACACCTCGGGCTACATCTGCGTCTCGGTCACCGAGGCCGACGCCGACCGCCTCGACCTGCCGCCCATGTTCCGGGTGAACCAGGACCGGCGGGGCACCGCCTACACGGTCACCGTGGACGCCCGCGAGGGCATCAGCACCGGCATCTCGGCCGTCGACCGCGCGCGCACCATCCAGCTGCTGGCCGACGCGGAGACCACGTCGGCCGACCTCGCCCGGCCCGGCCACATCGTCCCGCTGCGGGCCAAGGACGGCGGCGTACTGCGCCGGCCCGGCCACACCGAGGCCGCCGTCGACCTGGCGGTCCTGGCGGGCCTCCGGCCGTCGGGGACCCTGTGCGAGATCGTCAGCGAGAAGGACCCGACCGGCATGGCCCGCGGCGAGGAACTGCGGGTCTTCGCCGACGAGCACGACCTCTGCATGATCTCGATCGCCGACCTGATCGCCTACCGGAAGCGCTTCGACAAGCTGGTCGAGCGCGAGGCGGAGGCGACCGTGCCGCTGGCGGCGGGCACCTTCACGGCCGTCGGCTACCGCAGCTCCTACGACAACCGGGAGCACGTCGCCTTCGTCTACGGCGACATCGCGGACGGCGAGGACGTGCTGGTCCGCGTGCACTCCGAATGCCTGACCGGCGACGTCTTCGGCTCGCTGCGGTGCGACTGCGGCCCCCAGCTGCAGGCCGCGCTCGCCACCGTGGCGCAGGAGGGGCGCGGCGTGGTGCTCTACATCCGCGGCCACGAGGGCCGGGGCATCGGCCTGCTGCACAAGCTGCAGGCCTACCAGCTGCAGGACCGCGGCGCGGACACGGTGGACGCCAACCTCGACCTCGGCCTGCCGGCGGACGCCCGCGACTACGGCACCGGCGCGCAGATCCTCGTCGACCTCGGCATCCACACCATGCGGCTGCTCACCAACAACCCGGCCAAGCGGGCGGGGCTCGAGGGGTACGGCCTGCGGGTGACGGGGCGCGTGCCGCTGCCCAGCCACGTGACCGCCGAGAACCTCGGGTACCTGCGCACCAAGCGCGACCGGATGGGACACCTGCTGGACATCATCGAGCCGGAGACCGAGTCGGGGCCGGCCGACGCCGCTGCCCTGTCGCCGAACGTCCGGCTCGGCGTCGACGAGCAGCCGTCGTGAGCGAGCGTGCGAGCTCAGCGATGCGCGGAGCAGCGTCGCGGATGCGGCCGGCGAGCGCCGGCGAGGAGGCGGAATGAGCGGCAGCGGAGCACCGGAGGTGCAGCCGGTCGACGCGGCCGGGCTGACGCTCGGCATCGTGGCCACCACCTGGCACGCGGAGCTCACCGACATGCTGCTGGCCCGGGCGATCGAGGCGGCGCACGCCAGTGGCGTGCCCGAGCCGACGGTGGTCCGCGCGCCCGGCGCTGTGGAGCTGCCGGTGGTGGCGCAGGCCCTCGCCGAGCGGCACGACGCCGTCGTCGCGCTGGGCGTGGTCATCCGCGGGGGGACGCCGCACTTCACCTACGTCTGCGACGCGGTCACCGCCGGGCTGACGCGCGTGGCGCTGGACGCCGGGAAGCCGGTCGGCAACGGCGTCCTCACCTGTGACAGCGAGGAACAGGCCCGCGACCGCGCCGGCCTGCCCGGCTCGGCCGAGGACAAGGGCTGGGAGGCGGCCGTCGCCGCGCTGGCCACGGCCCTGACCCTGCGCGAGCTGCGCACCCCGCAGCGGACCACCGGGTTCGCCGCGTCGCCGGCCCGGGGGATCCGCTCGTGAAGACGTTCGACTCGCTGTTCGCCGAGCTCGCGGGGAAGGTTGCCGCGGACGACCCCACCTCGGGCACCGTGCGCGCCGTCGTCGACGGGGTGCACGCCGCCGGCAAGAAGGTGGTCGAGGAGGCCGCCGAGGCGTGGATGGCCGCCGAGCACGAGGGCCCCGAGCGGACGGCGGAGGAGATCAGCCAGCTCCTCTATCGGGTGCAGGTCCTCATGCTCGCCCGCGGCCTGACGCTGAACGACGTCTACGCTCACCTGTGATCTTGTTGTCCGCCCGAGGGAGTTCCTGACCGTGCTGCGCGTCGCCGTGCCCAACAAGGGCGTCCTGAGCGAGCCGGCGGCGGAGATGCTCGCCGAGAGCGGCTACCGCCAGCGCCGGAGCACCAAGGACCTCGCCGTCTACGACCCGGACAGCGACACCGAGTTCTTCTACCTACGCCCGCGTGACATCGCCGTCTACGTCGCCTCGGGCACCCTCGACGTCGGCATCACCGGCCGCGACATGCTGCTCGAGACCGCGCCGGACGACGGCGAGGGGCCGGCCGCGGTGGAGGTCATGCCGCTGGGCTTCGGCCGCTCCTCCTTCCGCTTCGCCGCTCCGGTCGAGTCCGGCATCGGGGGGGTCGAGCAGCTGGCGGGCAAGCGGATCGCCACCGCCTACCCGGTGCTGCTCCAGCGGTACCTGGCCGACTCCGGGATCAAGGCGAGCGTGGTCAAACTGGACGGCGCCGTCGAGACCGCCTGCCGGCTCGGGGTCGCCGACGCCGTCTGCGACGTGGTCGAGACCGGGACGACGCTGCGTGCCGCCGGGCTGGAGATCATCGGCGAGCCGGTGCTCACCAGCGAGGCGATCCTGGTCCGCCGGGAGGGCGCCGAGGAGATCCCGGCGGTCGCCCAGCTGCGGCGCCGGATCCGCGGCGTGCTCGTCGCCCGCCAGTACGTGATGCTCGACTACGACTGCCCGAACGAGCTGCTCGACCGGGCCACGGCCGTCACCCCCGGACTGGAGGGCCCGACGGTCAGCCCCCTCCAGACGCCGGGCTGGTCGGCGGTGCGGGCGATGGTGACGCAGGCCGAGACCAACCGCGTCATGGACGAGCTCTGGGAGCTCGGGGCCCGCGCGATCCTCGTGACGAGCATCCACGCCTGCCGCATCTGACCCAGGCGTAGCCACTTTCCCTCGGGCGGCAACCTTCCGGGCCTGCCCGGCGTCTCCAGTACGTGCGCATCCTCCTGGCCCTGGTCGCCCTGCTCACCCTGCTCACCGCCTGCGCGTCCCCGTCCGGGGACGCCGGGGGTGCCGGCGACCGGCCCGCGACCTCCGGCTCCGACGATCCGGCGGCGGGCGGCGGCATCGAGCAGGCGGACAACGACCTGCAGGTCGAGTTCGACCCCGGTGACGGCACGGAACCGGAGACCTGGACGCTCACCTGCGTCGGTTTCGTCGAGGGCAGCCACCCCGACGCAGAGGCCGCCTGCGCGCACCTGAAGGCGACGGCCGAGCCGTTCGCCCCGCTGCCCGCTGACGTCGTCTGCACCGAGCAGTACGGCGGCGCGCAGACGGCACGCGTGCTCGGCCGGTGGAACGGCGAGCCGGTGGACCTCGAGCTCTCGCGGACGGACGGCTGCCGGATCTCCCAGTGGGACGCTCTGGGACCGCTGCTCCCCGGACCGGTCGGCTGACCGGTCCGGGTCGCGAGCGTCAGCGGACCCGGGTGGTCCGCTCGACCAGGTCGATCGCGGTGCTCAGGCCGAGGGCCATCGCCCGGCCGCTCGTGGATCCGGTGGCCAGCAGCGCGGCCACGGCCGGCATGAGCGGGCGCTCGCCGACGAGGGCGTGGAGCACCGCCGCGAACTCACCGCTGACCCGCCCGCAGGCGGCGTGCCGCAGCAGCGCCCGCGACAGTTCCGTCGTGCGGCCGGCGGCCAGGGCGTAGACGCCGGCGGCGAACCGGTCCGCGGACGGGTGGCCGAGGAGCACCAGCCCCGCGATGGTGCCGGCCATGACGTCGTCCCCGGCGGGGGTCAGGCCGGGGCCGAGCCCGATCAGGCGGGTCGCCGTCCGCAGCGCGGCGTCCAGGTCGGCCCGGCGCACCGCGCCGCGCAGCGCGGCGAGCGGGCCGCCGGGGCCGGCGGGCAGTCCGGGCAGCGTGAAGGCGCTGTGCGGCACACCCTCGCCGTACAGGGCGTTGCGGAGCTGTCGAACGCCTTCGGGCAGCAGCGCCGGGCGCAGGCTCGGCAGCTTGGGCCGGGGGTTCCACCAGGCCGCCGCGCTCACCGCCAGGTCGCCGACGACGATGCGACCGCCGCCGACCTCGGCCGGGGCGCCGCTGGGCAGGGCGACCAGCGGGCGGCCGTTGCTGGGCCGGAAGAGCACGCAGGCCAGCGGCAGACGGGCGGCGTCACTGGTCAGCACGCCGACCACGTCGCCACCGCGCTCGCCCGGCACGTGCAGGTAGACGGCGGCGGGGAAGCTCAGGAGCACCCGTGCCGGCCGGACGGGCCCGCGCAGCAGCTCGGCCACGCCGGTGCTGGCCTGGGCCGGGACGGCGGTCGCCGCCCGTGCCGGGCGGGCCGTGCGGGCCGTCGCCTGGGCGGACTCGCGGGGGAGGGGGATCGTGGGGAAGCCCGCCTGTGCAGCGCGACCGTGGCGCGGCGCCTCCGTCGGCGAGCGGTGGACGTGGCCCGAGGTCTGGTCGACGGTGCGCATGACGGCCCTTCACTGGGAGGGACGACGGGAGTGCCTGCCATGGCCCCCCCGCCCGGACCCGCCCCACGTCCGCTCGGTCGGAGGGAGGGGCGGTCACCGGGATCCGGCGAAGGCCTACCATCCAGCTGAACGGGGTGGACCGGGGTTCGAACTTATTCGGCGCGTCGCATGCCCTCTTATGGCGGATGTCGCCAAGAATGAACCCCGGCGTCCGGGGACACCTGACAGGCAGCTGCGGTGTGGCAATCTGGGCGACAACTGGAAGGGGACACGTGGTGACCCAGGGTGATGCCGCGTTCGCGGCGTCAACGCACCGTAACGGCTCTCTGACGTTCCGGAGGAATTGGGCGGTCGCCGAGTCGCGCGCCGAGCAGCCGCGGGACGAGCGGTCGAGCTGGCAGGAGCGGATGGGGCTCACCGTCGAGGAGGCCCTCCAGCTCCCGTCGCTGGCCGGCACGTCGATCGCCGCCGGCGCCTCCGGGCTCGGCCGCGTGGTGCGGCACATGGTCGTCGACGACCCCTCCGATCCGCTCGCCGGTGCCGGTGCCGACGTCCTCGTCGTCCTGGGCGCCCGGTTGCCCCCGGCCGACGCCGCCAACTGCCGGGCGCTGGTCGAGCGGCTGGACTCGATGGGCACCTCCGCCCTGGCCTATCGGCGGAGCGAGGGTCCGGCCCCCGTGCCCGGAGAGATCCTGGCGGAGGCCGACCGGCGCGGTCTGCCCGTGCTGGCCCTCCCGGCCGGCGTGCGCCTGGACGAGGTGCTGTCCGAGGTGCTCGGCACGGTGGTGACCAAGCAGAGCCAGGCGCTGGCGCTCTCCTCCCGCATGGACGACGAGTTCATCGGGGTGGCGCTGCGCGGCGGCGGGCTGGCCGAGGTCGCCCACCGCCTCGCCGTGATGCTCGAGGGCGTCGCCGTCCTCGGCCTCGGACCCGACCGGGACGTCGTCACCTCCGCCGGCCCGCCCGAGGAGGTCGAGGAGATCAGCGACTGGCTGTGGCTGCTGGACGCCGCGGCCGACGACGCGCTCGCCGAGCTGACCCCCTCCCGCCGGGTGTCCGGCGTGCGCGCCGACCAGACCGTGGTGACGCCGGCGAACGTGCTGGCCGACGCCGACCTGTCGCCGGCCGACGGCATCCTGCTCGTCCCCGGTCACCACGAGCTCCCCGGCGGCGTGGGCGAGTACGCCGTCGCCCCGATCATGGCCGGCGAGCAGCGGCACGGCTGGCTCGTCGCGGTGCACCGGACCGGCGCGATGATGCTCGGCGCCGGTGGCGTGCTGGAGCGCGCCGCGGTCATCGCCGCCCTGTCGGTGATCCGGCTGCAGGCCGTCCACTCGGTCGAGCTGCGCTTCCAGGGCGACCTGGTGCGGCGGCTGGTGGGCGGCTCGGTCGGCCACACGGAGCGGACCCTGGCGTACACGCGGTCCTTCGGCTGGCGGCTGGACGGCCCGGTGGCGGTGCTGGTCACCGCCACGGAGACCGTCGCCGACGCCGCGGCGGACCCCACCAAGGCCCTCGACGTGCTCGACCGCCTCGCCGACGGCTGGCGGGCGGCTCTGGAACCGGAGGTGGCGGGCGCCGCGGTCGCCGGGCTCGCCACCGAGATCGTGACCCTCCTGCCGCTGGACGGACGGACGCCGGAGGAGGTCTCCGCCCTCGTCGCCGCCGTCACCTCGCGGGTGAACGGCCGGCTGCGGCGGGTCGGCCGGCTGCTCGGCACCGGTATCGGCCGGACGGCGGAGTCGCTGTCCGCGCTGGCGGAGGCCCACCGCCAGGCGCAGCGCGCGCTCGGCGTCGGGCAGGAGATCCACGGCGTCTCGTCGGTCACGCACTTCGACCAGCTCGGCGTCTTCCGCCTGCTGTCGCTGATCCCGGACAGCACGGAGCTCCGCACGTACGTGGACGAGGTGCTCGGCACGCTGGCCGACGCCGCGGACCCGGACTCGGCGGACCTGCGGGAGACGCTCCGCGTCCTGCTGGAGACGAACCTCAACGTCGCCGAGTCGGCCCGCCGCCTGCACTTCCACTACAACACGATGCGGTACCGGATCGGCAAGCTGGAGCGGATGCTCGGCCCGTTCACGACCGATCCCACTCTCCGGCTGAATCTCCTGCTGGCCCTGCACGCGGCACGCATGCGGGGCCTGGACCAGCCGCACCGGCCGCCGGTGGAGGCGGGTCTGGCCCTGCAGGCGGACGAGGGTCTGGACTCGCTGGTCTGAGCGCCGCTGCCGTGCACCCGCTCGTCACCGCGCTCGTCGGGCGGATGGAGGGGCTGCTGGCCGGCCTGGAGGCCGCCCGCGACCCGGCCCGGTTCTTCCTGGGCACCTACCTCCGGACGACGCGGGCGGTCGGGGCGGCCCTCGGTCGCGGGGTCTTCGAGGACCCCGACTGGGTCGCGGGATGGGACGTCGACTTCGCCGGGCTGTACCTCGACGCGCTGGAGGCCCACCGCCGGGACGCCGGCTCGGTCGCCGGGCCGTGGCGGCTGGCCTTCGGCGCCGACCCCGGCCTGCGACCCGAGGCCCACGTGCTGCTCGGCATGAACGCGCACATCAACTTCGACCTGCCGCAGTCGCTGGTCCGCATGATCCCGCCCACGGATTTCACCTCCCCTTCGGTGCTCGACCGGCGCCGCCGTGACCACGAGCGCATCGACGAGGTGCTCGCCTCGCGGGTCGCCGAGGAGGACGTGGCGCTGGAGCGCGCCGGCGGGCGGCGCACGACGCTGGACCGCGCGCTGGCCCCGGCCAACCGCCAGGCGAGCCGGCTGTTCCTGCGGGAGTCCCGCCGCAAGGTGTGGGTCAACACGGGCGCGCTGCACGCCGCCCGGCTGCGCGGGCCGGCTGCCTATGCCGAGCGGCTCGCTGACCTCGAGGAGGCCAGCGCCGCCCGCGTGCGTGACCTGCTGCGCCCCGGGCCGGTGCTGCTCCGGCTGGCCGTCTACGGCTTCGGCGTCACACTGCCCGCGAGCTGACTCGGTCCCGGGGCGCGCACCGCGGCGCGGCGGGGCAGGGTGGAGGCCGTGCCGCACCGTGCGGCCCCGAAGGAGGTCCGTGTGTCCGAGGTTGCCCGTCCCCTCGCAGGCAAGGTCGCCCTGGTGACCGGAGCATCGTCGGGCATCGGCGAGGCCACCGCCGTCGCCCTGGCCGAGGCCGGAGCCGCCGTCGCGATCGGCGCGCGCCGCAAGGACCGGTTGGACGCGCTGGCGTCCCGGCTGCGGGACGGCGGCTCGACGGTGCTGCAGCTCGACCTCGACGTCACCGACGAGCAGGCCTGCGCCGACGCCGTCCGCACGACGCGGGAGGAGCTCGGCGGCCTCGACGTCCTGGTCAACAACGCCGGCGTGATGCTGCTGGGCACCATCGTCGGCGCCGACCCCGAGGACTGGCGCCGGATGCTGGGCACGAACGTCCTCGGCCTGATGTACATGACCCACGCCGCGATCGAGGGCATGGTCGAGCAGGGCTCCGGCGACATCGTGAACATGTCCAGCGTCGCCGGGCGCACCGCCCGCAAGGGGGCCGGCGTCTACAACGCCAGCAAGTGGGCGGTGAACGCGTTCAGCGAGTCCCTGCGCCAGGAGGTGACCGGCCAGGGGGTCCGGATCTCGCTGGTCGAGCCCGGGGCGGTGGCGACGGAGCTGCGGGACCACATCACCCAGCCGGAGGCGAAGGCGGCCGCCGAGCAGATGTACACGAGCATGCGGTCGCTGCAGTCCGAGGACATCGCCCGGGCCGTGGTCTACGTGGTCAGCCAGCCCCCGCACGTGGCGGTCAACGAGGTGCTGGTCCGGCCGACCGACCAGGAGCGCTGACTACTCCCGCTCGACGCCCCCGTCTGCTAGGGCTCCGCAGGTGATTCCTGCGCCGGCTGCAGAGGCGGGGGCGCTCGTCGTGACCGAGGGGCGCCTGCGCAGTGGCGGGGTGGTGGACGTGCACTGCGCCGGCGGACGCGTGACGACGCTGGCGCCGCCCGGAGAGGTCACCCCGCCGCCGGGCGCCGTCGTGGTGCACGCGGACGGCGGGCTGGTGACGGAGCCGTTCGTCGACGCACACCTGCACCTGGACAAGGTCCGCACGCTCCCGCTGATCGGCGACGCCGCGCTCGAGGCTTACACGGCTGACGGCATGGCCGACTCCGCTCGTGGCATCGACCTCGCCCGGGCGGTCAAGGCGCACTACGCGGAGGAGACCCTCCTGCCGTCGATCCGGGAGGCGCTGGCGGACGGCGAGCGCAACGGGGTGCTGCACGTGCAGGCGTTCGCCGACGTCGACACCGCGGCAGGTCTGATCGGCGTCCGGGCGGTGCTCGCCGCCCGTGACGAGTTCCGGGGCCGGGTCGACGTCTCCGTGGTCGCGTTCCCCCAGGACGGCGTGCTGCGTGACCCGGGTGCCGCGGAGCTGGTCGCGGAGGCCATGGCCCTGGGGGCCGACGTCGTGGGCGGCATCCCCTGGATCGAGGCGACCACGGCCGACCAGGAGGCGCACGTCGAGTGGTCGTGTTCGCTGGCCGCCCGGCTCGGGCGGCGGGTCGCCATGCTCACCGACGACGCACCCGACCCCGGCTTCGACACCACCCGGATGCTCGCCGAGGCGATGCGCCGGCACGGACTGGAGGGTCGCGGCGTCGCCTGCCACGCCCGGGCGGTCGGCCATTACCCGCCCGACCGGCAGACCGCAGTCCTCGAGCTGACCCGCGACGTGGGGCTGGGACTGGTGAGCGACCCGCACACCGGCTCGGTCGCGCTGCCCGTGGAGCGCGCGCTGGCGCTGGGCGTGGCGGTCGCCCTGGGGCAGGACGACATCGAGGATGCGTACTACCCGTTCGGCCGGCACAACCTGCTGGAGGTGGCGTTCCTCGCCGCCCACCTTCTGGACATGCGTTCCGCGCCGCAGCAGGAGGTGCTGGTCGACCTCGTCACGACCTCGGCCGCCCGCGTCCTGGGCCTGTCCGACTACGGGCTGCGGAAGGGCGGCCCGGCGGATCTGCTGGTGCACGCGGCGACCAGGACCGTCGATCTGCTGGCCCGCCATGACCCGCCCCGGGCGGTGATCCGCGGAGGTCGCGTGCTCGGCTGAGATCGGCCGCGGACGACCTCGCTGCGGCGTCCAGGGGCACCTGGGTCCCGGGTCGGTGCTGCGCCGAGACGGTCATCCGGGTCAGACTGCCGGCATGGACGTACTCGTCACCGGTGGAACAGGACGGCTCGGGCAACGGCTCATCGGGCCGCTCCAGGCGGCCGGTCACTCGGTCAAGCAGATGTCGCGCCGGGGAACCGGCCCGGGCGGGGTCCGGGGTGACCTGGCGACCGGGCGGGACCTCGGGTCCGCCGTGGCCGGTGCCGAGGTGATCGTGCACGCGGCCAGCGACCCGCGCGGCGATCCCTGGCAGGTCGACGTCGCGGGTACCCGGCGGCTGGTCGAGGCCGTGGACCGCGACCGGCTGCGGCACCTCGTCTACGTCTCGATCGTCGGCGTGGACCGCATCCCGTACGGCTACTACCGCGCGAAGTTCGCCGCCGAGCAGGTGCTGCTCGCCTCGGGGCTGCCGGTGACGCTGCTGCGCGTCACCCAGTTCCACGACTTCGTCGACCTCCTGCTCGACACGGCCCGGCGTGGACCGGTGCTCCCGGTGCCGATGGGCTGGCGGGTGCAGCCGGTGGACGTGGGCGACGTGGCCGAACACATCGGCACGGTCATCGCCGCACCACCGGCGGGGGACGTCGTCGAGTACGGCGGGCCGGAGGAGCTCTCCGCAGCCGACCTCGCCCGCTCCTGGGTCGCCGCCCGTTCCCCCGGGACGCACGTGGTGGCCACACCGGTGCCGGGGAAGCTGGGGGCCGCCTTCCGGGACGGGGCGGCCTGTCCCACCGGAGGCGCCCGTGGCCGGCGCACCTACGCCGAGCACCTGCGACGGCCCGCGCACTGACCGCCGTGGTCCTGCCAGGAATGGGAACGCGACGGACGATCTGACCTCGCTGTCCGGAAACCGCCGGAGCGATGTCGGTGCCGCCTCCTAGGGTCGGCCCGTGAGCATCGCCGCACCGCCCGTTCCCGAGACCCGCCGCTCCGCCGTTCTCCTCCTGGCCGCCGTCGCGTTCACCATCTTCGCGTGGGCGTCGGCCTTCGTGGCGATCCGCGGTGTGGGGGAGGACTTCTCGCCGGGCGCCCTCGCCCTGGGGCGGCTGCTGATCGGCACGGCGGTCCTCGGGCTGCTCCTGGCGGGGCGCGGCTGGGTGCGCCCCGACCGCCGGGAATGGACCGGTCTGGCCGTGTGCGGGATCGGCTGGTTCGGCATCTACAACGTGGCACTGAACGCCGCCGAGCAGCACCTGGACGCCGGGACGACGGCGATGCTGGTCAACATCGGCCCGATCCTGATCGCGGTCTTCGCCGGCCTGCTGCTGGGCGAGGGGTTCCCGCGCTGGCTGGTCGTGGGCATCGCGGTCGCCTTCGCGGGCGTCGTGATCATCGGGGTGGCTACGCGCGGGGCCGAGACCGACACGGTGGGCGTCGTGCTGTGTGTCGTCGCCGCGCTCACCTATGCGATCGGTGTCGTGTCGCAGAAGCCGCTGCTGCGCCGGCTGCCGGGCCTGCAGGTGACCTTCACCGCGTGCGCGATCGGTGCGGTGTGTCTGCTGCCGTGGTCCGGCGCCCTGGCCGGCGAAATCGTCCGTGCCCCGGCCGGCTCGATCGCCGGCATGGCCTACCTGGGCGTGGTGCCCACCGCGCTGGCCTTCAGCACGTGGGCCTACGCGCTGCGCCGCATGGACGCGGGCAAGCTCGGCGTCACCACCTACGTCGTGCCGCCGCTGGTCATCCTCCTGGGCTGGCTGCTGCTGGACGAGATCCCGCCCGGCCTCGCTCTCGTCGGGGGCGCGGTGTGCCTGGCCGGGGTGGCCTTGTCCCGCCGGAAGGGCCGAGTGCGGCCTCCGGTGCCGGTGCCACAGGAGGCCGGCGCGCCGGTCTGACGGGCCCGCCTGCGGTCAGAGGTAGGCCCGCGGGTCGACGGGGGGTGGCAGCTCGCCGGGCACGATCCGCCGCCCCGAGATGTCGTGCACGATGAGGCGCAGCCAGTTGCCACGGTCGCCCGGCGCCCATGGCTCGACGCCGCTGGCCTCGGTGCGGGCCACGAGCTCCTCGCGGTGGGCCGCGCCGACCTGCTCGGCCTGACCTCGGACCAGCACGCTCCACCCGCTCCGGGTGCGCCGATCCACCTCGTCCACCTGGAACGTGACGTTCGCGTGCTCGGCCGCCTGCAGAATTGTCCCGTCCCCGGTCCGGATCACCAGCGTCGATCCGTCCAGCGCGTAGTTGACGGGCAGGACCAGCGGATAGTGCTCGGCGTTGACCCCGATGCGGCCGATCTCCTGGGTGGCGAGCAATCGGTAGCACTCGTCGGTGGGGATGACCTCCATGGTCGCGTGGGGCCCACCGGTCGCGGCGGTGTCGGACTGGGGACTCGTCATGCGTCCGATTCTGACGAGGGTCGGCCTTGTGCGCACCGTCGGACCGGCGATGAGGTAGGCATGGAGGGCACCCGTTCCGGGCGCGAGAGGACTGGAGGCAGGCGTGGACGAGCAGGACTGGGCGAAGGTGGTGGCCGCGGCCGTCCGGGCCCCCTCGATCCACAACACGCAGCCGTGGCGGTTCACGGCCTCCGTCGACCGCCTCGACGTCTTCCTGGACCCGGAGCGGGCCCTGCCCGTGCTGGACCCGACAGGCCGGCAGCAGGTCATCAGCTGCGGCTGCGCGATCGAGTTCGCGGTCGTCGCGGCCGCCGCCGCGGGCGTGGCCACGGAGATCGATCTGCTGCCCGACGCCGACCCCGACCACCTGGTGACGATCCGCGCGACCGGTTCCGCGCCGGCGTCGGGGGAGGACCGTGCCCTTGCCGAGGCGATCGACCGTCGGCACACCGTGCGTGCCGCCTTCCTGGCTCGCGCGGTTCCGGCCGAGCTCGTCGACCGATTGCGAGCCGAAGCCGGAGCATTCGACACGTGGGTCAAGCCGATCACCCGCTCCGAGGAGGAGGTGGCGACCGTCTTCCTGATCTCCCGGGCGGAGGAGATGGAGCAGAGCGATCCGGCCTACCTCGAGGAGCTCCAGCGCTGGCTGCGCACCGACCCGGCGGCCGTCGACGGCGTCCCCGTGGAGGCCGTGCCCAGCGGCGATCCGCACGCCCGGCCCTCCAACTGGCTCATCCGCGACTTCGTCGTCGCCGAGCGGGAGCAGCACCGCTTCCTCGGGGGCGGGGACCCCGATGCGCCCCCGCCCGACGTGGAGCGGCCGGCCGTCGTGCTCATGGGCACCGACGGCGACGACAGGCGCGCCTGGCTGCAGGCCGGCCGGGCCCTGGGGCGGCTCCTGCTGCACGCGACGGCGGCGGGGCTGGCGGCCTCACCCCTGACCCAGGCCCTGGACTGGCCCGCCACGCGCACCCGGCTGCGTGGGCGACTGTCCCTGGTCGGGCACCCCCAGATGCTCCTCCGGTTGGGCTACCCGTCCGACGCTCCGCCCGGCGCGGTCAGCGGCCGTCGCCCCGTGGCCGAGGTCCTGCGCTTCGTTCCCGGTGCCGACTGACCGGCCGCCCGCCTCAGTCCCTGCGCCGCGCGGGCGGCGCTGCCCACGGGTCGCTCTCGTCCTCGTGGCCGCCGTCGACGGGACGTACCCCGGTGGCGTCGGACTCGCGGCGGCGGGCGGCGGCCTCGAGAGCCTCGTCCCGGCGGCGGTCCTGCTCGGCCCGCCCGGCCCGTTCCAGCTCCCGTTCCTCCCGGCGGGACGGGCGGACGTCGCCTGCCGGCCGCCGGCCGAGCCACCACAGGGCCGCACCCGCCAGCGCCAGGCCGACCGGCAGGACGTAGGCCGCTGCCCGCTCGGTGCCGCCGTCCCCCAGGTAGGAGGTGACACCCGTCAGGAACAGGACCGTGGCGGCCGTGCCGACCAGCCCCAGCAGCGCCAGCGCGCTGCCCAGCGCCTCCGACCGCGGCCGCACGGCGTAGGCCAGTGCGATGAGCCCGAGACCGCCTCCGACGAGGTAGAGCACGGCGCCGATCGCGTGCAGCGTCGCGTTCCCGTCCAACGGGAAGACCCCGACGAGCAGCACGCCGAGTGCCGCCGCGCCGAGCAGCACTGGGACCGCCTGGGCGGCACCCCGGAGCAGGGCCGGCCGGAGCAGGAGCGTCCCGGCGAGGATCAGCGCTCCCTGCAGCACGAAGGAGGCGTTCATCAGCTGGCGCGCGGGCGAGTCGGCGGCGCCGAGCGCGCTGATGACGTCGCCGGCGCGGGAGTAGGGGCCCGCGAAGCGCGACTCCGCGACGGCCTCCACGACGAAGAACTGGAGGGTCAGCAGCCAGGCGCAGGCGCCCCACCGGAGCCGGGTCTGGTTCACGCGACCCATGCTCCCAGGCAGGGTTTCCTCACCCGACCGCGCCGATCCCGTCGAGGACGACGGCGAACTGCGCCGGCGACAGCCACGAGGGGTTGCTCCCCGCCGGCATCCGGAGGACCTCGGCGTCCCGCGCCCGAGGGTCGGCGAGGAGCGCCTCCCGGGCCAGGGGCTCGGCCAGGAGGGTGAGACGGACCGGCACGACCGGCCCGCCCGTTCCGCTCGTGGCAGCGGAAGCGGAACTCGCGCTCTCGCCGTCGGCGTCCTGTGGCCCGGCCGTCAGGAGGCCGACCGCGTGCACACCTGGGTCGGTGCGGCCGCTGAGCCAGAGGAGGCAGGGCTGCCCGGCAGCCATGAGCTCCAGCCGGTAGGAGGGGCGCACGCACCGGGTCATGGTCCGCGTCGTGCCCGGCCGCCATCCGGGAGCGAGCTGCGCCGGCGGCACGGCGCTCTTGAACACCCAGCAGGCGATGTCCGCGGCGGCCAGGCGGGCCACGTCGGTCGGTCGCCTCAGTCGGTGGCGGAGTGCTCCACTCCGCCGGTGGGATCGGCGTCGTCGGATCCCACGGCCTGGCGCTCCTGCTCGGTGCGGCGCTCGAGCACCTCGTCGCTGGGGTGCGGGTCCTTCGCGTGCTGGGTCCGATCGCGGGTCACGCTCTCCTCGGGCTGGATGACGTCGTCGAGGGTGGGGCGGTCGTTCGGGCCGGTCATCGTTGCTCCGTCCGGTGGGGTGATCGTCTCCGCGGAAGGCCATAGCCGCGGCCGACGGTGCCTAATCCCCGGTCAGCGAGGTTCGAGCCGTGCCGCGGGGAGCCAGGTCTCGACCAGCGCCGGCCCGTGCGGTCCCGTCACGGTGTAGGCGACCCGGCCCTGCCAGGCGCCGTCCCGCTGCCGCCACTCGACCAGGAGGCCCGGCCAGATCCCCGGCGCGTCCGGCGGGTCCCGCACCCAGCAGTGCCGGCCCTCTCCGCCGGTACCGGCCGGCGCGTATCCGCTGCGCGCGGGTCCCGGGCCCAGCGGGTCCGGGGCTGCCGTCGGCCGGGGATCGTCACCGCGGACGCCGGAGTTCGCCGCCCGCTCGCCCAGGGAGCGCCCGGATCGTCCTGGGAGCATGCCGCCGGCCATCTGCGCAGTGTGGCACGACGTTCGCACACACGTTCGATCCGCTGTCTCGCGACCGGCGGCGCGGGCGTGTCGCCGGCGGCGTCCGCTGGTCAGCCGCCGGCGACCCCGTCCGCCAGCGTCCGGGCGACCCGCTGGAGCAGCGGGTGTGCCGGCAGGTCCTCCACCGGGACGGGCAGCGGCAGCGACCAGTTCGGCCGGCCCGTGGCGCCGGGCATGTTCGGCCGGCGCACCTCGCCGAGGGCGTCGTCGAGGGTCGCCGAGAGCAGCGTCGACGGCGCCCGGGCGAGCAGCTCGTGTGCCCGTTCCACCGCGTCCTCGGGGGTGGCGTCCTCGTCCAGGCCGGGAAGGTGCTCGAGCAGCGACGACCGCCCGCGCGCCAGCTCCTCCTCGGTGCCGGTCTTCTGCTCCCGCTGCTCGACCAGGTCGTCCCCGGTCCACAGCCCCGCCACGGTGGGGAGGTCGTGGGTGGTGACCGCCGCCATCGACGTCGCCGGCCACTCCGCCGGGTCGTCGTCCTCGAACCAGAGCAGCCGGTAGGACAGCACGCCGTGCTCCGCCATCGCCTCGCGGACGCCGTCCTCGACCGTGCCGAGGTCCTCGCCCACGACGAGCGCCTCCGCCCGGTGGCTCTCCAGGGCGACGATGTTCAGCAGGTCCTCGGCGGGATAGCGGACGTAGGCGCCGTCGGCGGCGGTCCCGTCGGAGGGAACCCACCACAGCCGGAACAGCCCCATCACGTGGTCGACGCGCAGCCCTCCGGCGCCCGCGATCGTGGCCCGGATCGACTGCACGAAGGGCTCGTAGTCGGCGTCCCGCAGCCGCCAGGGCACCAGCGGTGGCGAGCCCCAGTCCTGGCCCTGGGAGTTGAAGGCGTCCGGCGGAGCGCCGACGCTGACGCCCTCGGCGAGCACCTCCTGCCAGGTCCAGGCATCCGCGCCGCCCCCGGCGACGCCGATCGGCAGGTCCTGGATGACCGTCATCCCGTCCGTGGCGGCGGTGAACTGCAGCTCCAGCGCCCACTGCAGCCAGGCGTGGAACGCCACGACGGCGCCGTGCTGCTCGACGTAGTCCGACAGCGCCGGGCCCTGCGGACGGCGGAGCTCCTCGGGCCAGCTGTGCCAGTCGCCGCCGTGCTCCTCGGCGATGGCGGCCCAGGTGGCCCAGTCCTGCAGCGTCTGCCCCTGCTCCTCCCGCCAGCGGACGAAGGCCTCCCCGCCGCCGTGGGCGAAGAAGATCCGCATCAGCACCTCGCGCTTGCGCGCCCAGATCGCGTCGCGGTCGATCAGCGGACCGTCCGACAGGGCCCGGCCGGCGTCCTCCTCGAGGTCCACCCCGTCGGCACCGGGAACCTCGCTCACCCGGAGGTAGATCGGGTTGCGGAAGCGGCGGGTGGCCGGCAGGTAGGGGCTGGCCTCCTGCCCGGCGGTCGGGGCGACGGCGTGCAGCGGATTGATCAGGACGAAGCCGGCGCCCTGGTCGGCGGCCATCTGCCGGACCGCCCGCAGGTCGGCCAGGTCACCGATGCCCCAGCTCGTCCGGCTCCGCGTGGCGTAGAGCTGCACGGCCCAGCCCCACGCCCGGTAGCCCTCGGGCAGCCAGCAGCGGCCCGGGGAGACGATCAGCCGGCGACGGCGGCCGTCGGCCGAGGAGAGCCAGTGGTACCCGAGCGGGAAGTCGGCCGGCAGCTCGCCGTCGATGTGCCGCACCTCGCCGTCCTCGCAGAGCACCTCGGCCTCGTCGACCTCCAGGGCGTCCCCGGGGCGGGCGACGATCGGCGCCCGCTCCTCGAGGTCGGGCGGTGGCGTGCCGATGACCTCGCGCAGGCGATCGATGGTGGCCTGCGCGACGTGGTGCTCCTTGTCCAGCGCGTCCAGCCAGCTCGCGTCGATGCCCCACTCGTCGGTGGTCGGTGTCGGTGTCACCCGGCGATCCTCGCCGGGACGGGGAAAGCCCGCAGCGTCAGGGTCGCGGCCGGGCCCGCTTCGTGGCGGATGCCACTGCCGGATCCTCCGGCCAGGGGTGCCGGGGGTAGCGACCGCGCAGCTCGCTCCGGACGGCGGGATAGCCGGTGACCCAGAAGCCGGCGAGATCCGCGGTGGTCGCGACGACCCGCTGGGCGGGGGAGAGCAGCTGCAGCCGCAGCGGGCGGCCGGCGACCGTCGGTGCCTGCGCCCAGCCGAACACCTCCTGCACCCGTACCGAGAGCGTCGGGACCGTGGGATCGGTGTAGTCGACCCGGATCCGGGAGCCGGTGGGGACCTCCACCCGCTCGGGGACGACGTCGTCGAGCCGGCCGGCGAGCTGCCACGGGACCAGCGCACGCAGGGCCGCGACGACGTCCAGGCGGGTGAGGTCGGCGCGACCGCGGGCCCTCGACACGTCGATCGCGGCGAGCAGGGCGTCGTCGTCGACGGCCGGCCATGGCTGCCCGAGTCCGGCGGATGCCGCGGCCAGGCGGGCCCGCAGCTGGACTGCCGCCGGTGTCCAGTTCAGCAGCCCGAGCCCCTCGAGACGCAGCCCCTCGGCCAGGGCGGCGGCCACCTCGCCCGGGTCCGGGTCGGGGAGCGGTCGCTCGACCAGCACGATCGCGCCCAGCCGCTGCACGTGCGCGCTGTGGACGTCGCCGTTCCGCCACGTCACCTCGCCGCGCTCCCTGAGCAGCGCGGTCCCCGCCTCCAGCGCGGTCGCCTCGTCGATCGCGACGGCCGAACGAACCCGGGCGTCCCGGCGACCGGGGGACCGGTCGGCGACGGCGATCGCCAGCCACGGGGCCCCGGTCAGGGCCGTTCCGGGCACCAGCTCCGCGCCGGTGCCGGCGGCCATCAGGTACGTGCCGCTGCCGCCCGGCCGGCGCCGGGCGAGCCGCTCGGGGTGCGCCAGCCCGACGACGAGGCCGGCGGCGGTGTCGTCGGGGACGGCGGGCGGGACGGCGTCGTCGACCGCACGCTCCAGCCGGGTCACCTCGTCGCGCCAGCGGGCGGTGGCACCCCGGTCCGCGCCGCCGCGCAGGCTCCGCCAGGTTGCGGCGAGGTCGTCGCCGCGGAAGGCCGTGTCCCCGGAGAGGAGCGCGACGACCTCGGCCGCCCGGCGCCGGCCGACCAGCGGCGCGCCGTCGAGCAGCGCCCGGGCGAGCCGCGGGTGCACCCCGACCGCGGTCAGCGCCCGTCCCCGCGGAGTCGCGCGGCCGTCGTCGTCCACGGCGCCGAGGCTCCGCAGGGTCTGCTCGGCGACGAGCAGGGCCGCCGGTGGGGGATCGTCGAGGAGCGGCAGGCCGTGGCCGCCGGGCGCACCCCAGCAGGCCAGCTCGAGCGCGAAGGCGGTGAGGTCGGCGGTGGCGACCTCCGGCTCGTCGTGCGGGGGGAGCCGGTCGTGCTCCGCCGAGGTCCAGCAGCGGTAGACGGCACCCGGCCCCTCCCGGCCGGCCCGGCCGGCCCGTTGCGTGACCGCCGCCCGCGACGCCCGCACGGTCGCCAGCGATCCCAGCCCCCGGGCCAGGTCCGCGCGCGGGACCCGGGAGAGGCCGGCGTCCACGACGACGCGGACGCCCGGCACGGTCAGGCTGCTCTCCGCGAGCGCCGTGGCCAGCACGACCCGGCGGCGGGGGCCGGCCCGCAGCGCCGCGTCCTGCGCGGCTGCCGGCAGCCGGCCGTGCAGCGGGAGCACGTCGGCATCGACGCCGCTCAGCCGCCCGGCGACGGTGCCGATCTCGCCGGCGCCGGGAAGGAAGACCAGTACGTCGCCGGCCTGCTCGGCCAGCGCCCGGCGGACGGTCCCGGCGACGTGCGTGAGCAGTCGCGGGTCGACCCGGAGCCCGTGCGGTGGGTCGACCGGGGTGGACGGCGGGGCCCAGACGACGTCGACCTCGTGCAGGGCGCCGGTCGCCGTGACGACCGGGGCCGGGCCGCCGTCCCCGCCGAGCAGTGCGGCCAGCCGCTGCGCCTGGGCGGTCGCCGACATGGCGAGCAGCTGCAGGTCCGGGCGGAGCGTGGCGCGGACGTCGAGGCAGAAGGCGACCGCGAGGTCGGTGTCCAGGTGCCGTTCGTGGCACTCGTCGAGGACGACGGCGGCCACGCCCGGCAGCTCCGGGTCGGCCTGCAGCCGGCGGACGAGCAGGCCGGTGGTGACCACCTCGACGCGGGTCCCGGCGCTGCGCCGGCTGTCCCCGCGGACGCTGTAGCCGACCCGTCCGCCGATGGTCTCACCCAGTAGCGCCGCCATGCGGCGAGCGGCGGCACGGGCGGCCACCCGGCGCGGTTCGGCGACGACGATCCGGCCCGGCAGGGCGCCGGCCAGCGCGAGCGGGACGAGCGTCGTCTTGCCGGTACCGGGCGGCGCCATCAGCACGGCCGTTCCACCGGAGGAGAGCGCGTCGGACAGCTCGGGCAGCGCGGAGCGGACCGGCAGGTCGGTCCCCGGCGTCCCGGGCGGTGGCAGCACGGCACCCAGTCTCGCGTGCGGCACATTCACCGCCCTCGTGCCGCTGCGCGACCATGGCTCCGTGACCCTCTCTGCGGCCGTGCTCTCCTTCGCCGTCGTGGCCATGGCCCTGACCGTGACGCCGGGGCTGGACACGGCGCTCGTCCTCCGGGCAGCGCTCACCCGGAGCCGCCGCGTGGCCACGGCCACCGCCGGCGGGATCGTGGCAGGCCTGTTCGTGTGGGGTGCGGCCGCCGCCGTCGGGGTCTCCGCGCTCCTGACGGCGTCCGAGCCGGCCTACGACGTGCTGCGCTACGCCGGTGCGGCCTACCTCGTGGGGTTCGGTGTCCGGCTGCTCGTCCGGGCGCTGCGCCCCGGGCCGGCCGGCGTCGGTGCGGAGGGCCTGGCCGGCAGCTCGGCGTGGCGGGCGGCGCGGACCGGCCTGACCACCAACCTGCTCAACCCCAAGGTCGGCGTCTTCTACGCCGCGTTGCTGCCGCAGTTCCTGCCGGCCGGCAGCGATCCGCTGCTCGTCGGGCTGCTCCTCGCCGGCGTGCACGCCGGGCTGTCCGTGGTCTGGTTCGCGCTGCTCGTCGGACTGGCCTCGGTACTCGGCCGGTGGCTGCGGCGGCCGGCCACCGTGCGGGCCGTCGACGGGGTCACCGGCGCCACGCTCGTGGGCTTCGGCGTCCGGCTCGCGACCTCGGCGCGCTGACCCGGGCGACCCCTACGTCGGCCGGCGACGGGGCAGGTCACCTGGCCGCGCTCTGCCGACCCCGGTAGGCATGACGGATGCCGGTGATCGGATTCCACAACTCGCACGAGCAGGTCCACCCCGCCGAGCTGCTGAAAGCGGTCCGGCACGCCGAGGAGGTGGGCTTCACCGCGGCGATGAGCTCGGACCACTTCTCGCCCTGGAGCGCGCGCCAGGGCCAGTCGGGGTTCGGCTGGTCGTTCCTCGGGGCCGCCCTGGCCACGACGTCGCTGCCGTTCGGCGCGGTCAACGCGCCCGGCCAGCGGTACCACCCGGCGATCATCGCCCAGGCGATCGCCACCCTCGGCGCGATGTTCCCGGGCCGCTTCTGGGTGGCCCTCGGCAGTGGTGAGGCGTCGAACGAGCACATCACGGGGCAAGGGTGGCCGCGCAAAGAGCTGCGCGACGCCCGCCTGCGCGAGTGCGTGGACGTCATCCGGGCGCTGCTGGCGGGGGAGGAGGTCAGCCACGACGGCCTGGTCACCGTCGACCGGGCGCGGATCTGGACGCTGCCCGAGGTGCAGCCGGGCCTGGTCTGCCCGGCGGTGAGCGTGGCGACGGCCCGGAACGGCGCGGAGTGGGCCGACGGCCTGGTGACCGTCAACCAGCCGCACGACAAGCTCCGCGAGATGATCGCCGCCTACCGCGACGCCGGCGGACGCGGGAAGCTCGCCGTCCAGGTGCACATCTCCTGGGACCCCCACCCCGACCGGGCCACGGAGATCGCCTACGACCAGTGGCGGAGCAACGTCTTCCCCCCGCCGGTCTGCTGGGACCTCGACCACGTGGAGGCCTTCGACGCCGCCAGCGAGCGCGTCACTCGGGAGGACGTCGCGGAGGTGGTCAACGTCTCGGCCGACCTCGGGCAGCACACCGCCTGGCTGGCGGAGTACGCCGAGCTGGGCTTCGACGAGATCTACCTGCACCACGTCGGCCAGGAGCAGCGCGCATTCCTCGACGCGTTCGGCGAGCACGTGCTGCCGCAGCTGGGCGTGACGGCCCCCGCGCCGGCGGTGGCGATATGAGGATCACCGACACCTCGGACCTCTGGTGGAAGAACGCCGTCGTCTACTGCCTGGACGTCGAGACGTTCATGGACTGGAACGGCGACGGCATCGGTGACTTCGCCGGCCTCGCCCAGCGGATCGACCACCTGGCCGACCTCGGCGTGACCTGCCTGTGGCTGATGCCCTTCTACCCGACCGCCGAGCGCGACGACGGATACGACATCACCGACTTCTACGGCGTCGACCCGCGGCTGGGCACGCACGGCGACCTGGTCGAGGTCATCCGGACGGCGAACGACCGCGGCATGCGGGTGATCGCCGACCTGGTGGTCAACCACACCTCGCGGAAGCACCCGTGGTTCCGGTCGGCGGAGGCGTCGAAGGACTCTCCGTACCGGGACTTCTACGTGTGGCGGTCCGACCCGCCGCCGGACACGAAGAAGGACGTCGTCTTCCCCGACCAGGAGACCAGCATCTGGACGCTGTCCGAGCCGACGGGGGAGTGGTACCTGCACAAGTTCTACAAGGAGCAGCCCGACCTGAACGTCACCAATCCGCGGGTGCGCGACGAGGTCGCCAAGATCATGGGCTTCTGGCTCCAGGTCGGGCTGGCGGGCTTCCGCGTCGACGCCGTCCCCTTCTTCCTGGAGACGGCCGGCGCGGACGGCGGAGCGCTCCCGGAGCCGCACGAGTACCTGCGCGATCTGCGCGCGCTGCTCGGCCGGCGGTCGGGCAGCGGCGTCCTGCTCGGCGAGGTGAACCTGCCCTACGAGCAGCAGCTGCAGTTCTTCGGCGGCACCGACGGTGACGAGCTGACCATGCAGTTCGACTTCATCGGCATGCAGGCGCTCTACCTGGCACTCGCCCGCGCCGACGCCGGGCCGCTGGCCACCGCGCTGGAGGGCCGGCCGACGCTGAACCCCGACTCGCAGTGGGCCACCTTCGTGCGCAACCACGACGAGCTGACCCTGGACAAGCTGTCCGACGACGAGCGGGCCGAGGTGTTCGCCGCGTTCGGCCCGGAGGAGACCATGCAGGTCTACGGCCGCGGGCTGCGCCGCCGGCTGCCCCCGATGCTGGACGGCGACCCGCGGCGGGTGCGGATGGTCTACAGCCTGCTGTTCTCGCTGCCCGGCACCCCGGTGCTCTTCTACGGCGAGGAGATCGGGATGGGGGAGGACCTCGACGCCGAGGGCCGGCTCGCCGTCCGGACGCCCATGCAGTGGACCTCGGGGCGCAACGGTGGGTTCTCACCGGCGCCGCCGCGCAAGCTCCCCGGGCCGGTGGTGAGCGGCGGTTTCGCCCCCGAGTACGTCAACGTCGCCGCGCAGCGCAACGACCCCGACTCGCTGCTCTCCTTCATGAAGCTGCTGATCCGCCGCTACCGGGAGTCGCCCGAACTGGGCTGGGGCGACTTCCGGGTGCTCGAGCACTCGTGCCCGGAGGTGCTCGCGCACCTCACCACCTGGGACGACGGCTCGCTCGTCGCGCTGCACAACCTCTGTGCGGAACCCCGCACGGTGCCGTTGACGCTGGAGGGATGCGACTCCTCGCACCGGCTGGTCGACCTGCTGCAGTCGGGTGAGGCGTCCGTCTCGGACAAGGGGAAGGTCGAGATCCCGCTGGAGGGTTACGGCTACCGCTGGCTGCGCGTCGTGGCCCAGGACAGCCGCCGGCTGGTCTGAGCGGCCTTCATGGCCACAAAGGCCGGAGGGGGCCGCCTGTCGGTCCCGGGAAGCGTCGGTCGCCGCTCGTAGCGTCGGGCGGTGCGCACCTCCCGGGCGGTTCTCCTGCTCATCTCCGTCCTGATCGCGCTCACCGGCTGCACCTTCGAGTGGCAGGTGGAGGGTCCGGCGGAGCCGGCGCTCACCTCGGTCGGGCAGGGCGACGTCCCCGCCGGCACGTTCGAGCCGTCGGCGGCGTCGGCCGCCCTCGCCGGGCTCGCGGTGGCGGAGAAGACGCCGCTGGAGGGCTACGAGCGCGGTTGCGGCGAGGGTGAGGGGTGCGTCTTCGGGCCCGCCTGGGCCGACGTCGACCGCAACGGCTGCGACCAGCGCAACGACGTCCTGCAGCGGGACCTGACCGACGTGCAGGTGCGGGAGGGCACGCAGGGCTGCGTCGTCGTCGCCGGGGTCCTGGACGACCCGTACACCGGCGCCGTCCTGCCCTTCGCCAAGGCCGAGGCGGCGGAGGTGCCGATCGACCACGTCGTGCCCCTGGCCGCCGCCTGGGTGCAGGGGGCGGCGGCGTGGACGCCGGAGCAGCGTGCGCTCTTCGCCAACGATCTGACCAACCTGATCGCCACCACCCGTGCGGAGAACTCCGCGAAGGGTGACTCGACCGCCGACGAGTGGGTGCCGCCGGACCCCACCTACGGCTGCTCGTACGCCACCGTGGTGATCACGGTCAAGGACCGCTACGCCCTGACCGTGACCCCGCCGGAGGCCGCGGCGCTGGAGGGCCTGCTCGCCACCTGCTGAGTCCGCCGCCTGCTGAGTCCGCCGCCTGCTGAGTCCGGCCGCCTGGTGAGTTCTCGGTCACCTGCGGCACGCCGGGGCGATGTCCCGGGTCCGGGGGCGGGTGGGCCTAGCGTGACGGGTGAGGTGATGAGCAGATGAGCGAACCCAACGGAAGCACGTCCGTCGGCACCGGAACCGCCGAGATCCCGGTCGTCCGCCCCCCGGCGGCGACCGCCCCGGTCGTCCGCCCCCCGGCGGCGACCGCCCCGGCCGGCGACCCGCCGGCGGTTCCGCCCGTCCCGGCGGCCCCTGATGGGGACGCGTCGGCACCCGCTGAGCCCGGCCCCGTACCGGGCCCGCACCCGACCGCGCCCGTGACCGTCCGGCCGGCGCCCCGCATGCCGCGCCGCGGTCCGCTCACGGTGATGGGGCCATGGGCACCGGTCGCCGGTGGGCTGCTGGGCCTGCTGGTCGGCGTGGTCGTCGTGCTGTTCCTGGCCGGCTCGGCCGAGGTCTTCGAGGAGCGCCTCGCCCTCGCGTTCGTGGTCCTGGGCCTCGGGATGCTCGGCACCGCCGGCATCCTGCTGGCCGACGAGGTGCGCATGCTGCGCATGGGCGCTCGCGGGGCCACGGTCCGCCCGGCGTGGGTGGAGGCGACGGCCGGCCTGCTCAACGGGCTGACGCCGGCGCGCCTGCTGCTGCTGGTGAGCGGGTTCGTGCTGTTCCTCGCGGCCTACGTCAGCCGCGGCTGAGCCAGCGCCTCCGTGCGGTGGCGGGTACCGCGTTGCAGCGCGGCACTCGCCACCACACCGCCGTCGCCGATCAGCCGTACGCCTCGATCGCGAGATGGATCGCCAGGCCGATACCGGCGAGGCCGATGACCCGCCGCAGGGCGGTCTGTGGCGCGCGGCGGACCACCCACGGGCCGCAGCGGCTGCCGGTGAACAGCCCGATCGCCAGCGGCAGGACCGCCGACCAGGCGATGGGGGCCAGCGCGATGAAGGCGATCGCCGCGATGATGTTGGCGAGGCCCAGGAGCACGTTGCGCAGCGCATTGCCCCGCGGGAGCCCCTCTCCGGTGGAGAGCAGGAGCATCGCGAGCATCATGACCCCGGCGGCGGCACCGAAGTAGCCGCCGTAGATGGCGATGGCGAAGGTCCCCACCGGCAGCCACCGCGGGTCGTCGTGGGCGCGGCCGGGATGGAGACGGGCCCCCTCGATCGCCAGCTCGCGCGGCGGCCGCTGGACGACTAGCGCGGCGGAGGCGCCGCCGATCAGCAGCGGGACGACCCGCTCGAAGATCGATGTCGGCGTGAGCATCAGCAGCGCGGCACCGGCCGCGCCGCCGAGGGCCGCCGCCACGGCCAGCCGCAGCACCCGCCGGCCCTGGCCCTTCAGCTCCGGTCGTGAGGCACTCACCGAGCCCACGCCCTGGAAGACCATGGCGACGGTGTTGGTCATGTTGGCCGTCAGCGGGGGCACCCCGGTCGCCAGCAGCGCGGGATAGCTGATCAGGGAGGCCAGCCCGGCGACGCTGCCCACCAGCCCGGCGCAGATGCCGGCTCCCAGGAGCAGCGCGAACTCCAGCGCGGTCACCGGGACATCAGCACGACGATCGCCGTGAGCCCGAGCAGGACGATCGCCGTCCGAAGGACGACCGCCGGCAGCTTCCGGCCGAGCGAGGAGCCGACGAAGCCGCCCGCGAGGGCGCCCACCGCGATGAGCGCGGCGGCAGCCCACCGCACCCGGTCGGGCGCCACGATCACGTAGGCGATGGCCGCGACCCCGTTGACGGCCATGGTGAGCACGTTCTTGAGCGCGTTGAGCCGCTGGATCGACTCGGGGAGCAGGAGTCCGAAGATGCCGATCTGGAGCACCCCCTGGCTGGCCGCGAAGTAGCCCCCGTACGTGCCGGTGGCGTAGGCGCCGGCGAGGAGGCCGACGAGCCGACCCGGCCCGATCCGGAAGGCCTCGGGCTCTGCGTCCCCGGACGCCCGGCGTCGGGCCAGGGCCCGCTGCAGCATGGGCTGGGTGGCCACGAGGACGACGGCCAGCGCGATCAGTGCCGGGACGATCGCCTCGAACGCCGACGCCGGCAGGTTCAGCAGCAGGAACGCCCCGGTCAGTGCACCGAGGATGGACGCCGGGAGCAGACGCAGCAGCAGCCCTCGCTGGCCGCGCAGTTCACGGCGGTAGCCGATCGCTCCGGCGAGGTTCCCGGAGACGAGGCCGAGGGAGTTCGTGACGGTCGCGGTGACCGGCGGCAGACCTACGGCCAGCAGCACCGGGAACGTCACGAGCGTGCCGGAGCCGACGACCGCGTTGATGCCGCCCGCCGCGAACCCGGCCGCCGCCACCGCGACCATCTCCCACGCCGTCATGCGTCCATCGGGTCGAGCCTGACACGGCGCACGGCACTGCCGCCCGGCAGGCCGGGTGGATCAGCTCACAGTCCGGATGTGACATCCCGCTTTCGGTACCGAGAGCGGGAGTGGACGCCGCCGCTTTCGGTACCGAAAGCGCCTTCTGGTGCCTGGGTGCGTTCGCGGCCGGTCGGGGCCTGCGCGACGAGGGCGGGGGAACCCGCGCGGGGGGCGGATCAGGAGGGAACGACGGTGACCAGCGGGGTGGTGAGCATCGCCTTCAGCGAGCCCAGTGCGCCGAGGACCGGGACCGCCACGGCGCACCACATCCCGGGACCGAACTGGTCGGCCCCCCAGCCGCCGTCGGCCATCAGGAGGACGATCGCGGTGGCCGCGGTCAGCGACACGACCAGCGCCAGCACCCCCACGAGCCGGTGCGCGCGGGCGGGCACGAGCAGCAGGAGACCGAGCAGGACGAGCAGGCCGCCGCACAGCACCACGACGAACGGCTGCCAGAGCCCGTTCAGAGCCCACGTGCCGGCGCCGACACCCAGTTCCTCGACGCCGCGCCGCAGCAGCGACAGGCCGGAGGGGCCGTCGCCGGGCGCCCAGGACAGCGACAGGCTCACGTTCGCGGCCACACCGGCGAGGACGAGCGCACCGGCGCCGATCCGGTCGGGACGCCGTACGACCACCAGACCGACGTCGGACGGCGGGGCCTCGGGCATGTCGGCGGACGGACGCTCGCCCGTGTCGTCGTCCCGCACGATCTCCGCCGGCAGACCGAAGAGGTTCGGCTCGCTCTCCGCGACCACGTCCCGGGCCGTGGCACCGGGAATCGTCCGTGCGCCCCAGATGCCGCCGGCGCGGGACCGCGACGTTCGCCTGCGCGCCGTTCGCGAGCCGGAACCGGAAGGCTGTAGGCGCTCGGTCATCGGGTCCTCCGACGGCGCGGGCGAGGGGAGGCACCCGCTGCTCCCCAGGGTAGGACGGGGAGGACCGTCGTGGCGGCAGAACCGGCACGGCGCCGGACGAAATCGGCCGACGTCCCTTCCCGTCCGGTGCCGGGTGCCGGGGCGTCAGGGGTGCTCGGCGATCCGGGTGATCAGGTCGGCGTCGAGGGGGCGGTCGGCGTAGACCAGACGGACGGCGTCCGGATCCGGATTGCCGGCGTCGGGTCCCCGCCAGACCAGGGTCAGGCCGGCGTGCTCGGCCCGGATGCGGGACTGCACGTTGTGCTCGAGCAGGTAGGCGACGACCGGCCGGTCCGGGTCCACCGCGCGGGCGGTGTCGAGGGCGGCCTCGACCAGTTCTCTCGCCAGCCCGTGCCCCCAGGCGGGCGGCGTGAGCCGGTAGTAGAGGTTCCACCACGACGTCCCCACGCGGACGGCGCAGCCGCCGGTGCCCACCACGTCGCCGGCGCGCAGGGGTGTGCCGCCGAGGTGGACGAGCAGCCGCGCCGTCCAGTAGCCGAGGCCGTCGCGCTCCCAGTGGCCCACGGAGTGCTCGATCCCCTCGGCCGTGCGCTCCGGCGAGGTGTGCCGGCCCGACGGCAGGTGCTCCCACACAGCGGGGTCCGACATCAGGGCGAAGTGCGCGTCCAGGTCGTCGGGGACGACGGCGTCCAGCCGGAGCCGTGCCGTGGTGAGGTGCCGGAACTCCACGCTCAGTCCTTGCGGCCGGCGTCGACCATCCGGATCACGGCGCTGCCCTCCTCGTCCGAGGCCTCGAGGTCGACCTCGACGTCGAAGCCCCAGTCGTGGTTCCCCTCGGGGTCGTCGAGGATCTGCCGCACCTTCCAGCGGCCGGGCTCCGACTTGTCCACGATGAGCAGCGCCGGTCCGCGGGCGTCGGCCCCGGTCTGCACCTCGCCGTGCTCGGCGAAGTAGGCCCGCACCACGGACTCCCATCGGTCGGCGTCCCAGCCGGCGCCGCCGTCCAGCTCGCCCAGGTCGTACCAGCGCCGCCGCGCGAACAGCTCCACCCGCCGGAACAGCGCATTGCGCACCATCGCGGTGAACGCGCGCTCGTTCCCGGTCAGCGGGCGCGGGCGGGCCGGCACCGCGACCGGGACGTCCAGCGGCTGGTCGGGCGAGGTCAGCTGTTCCCACTCGTCCAGCAGCGACGAGTCCACCTGGCGCACGAGCTCGCCGAGCCACTCGACGAGGTCGGTGACCTCCTCGGTGCGGGCGTCCGCGGGCACGCCGGACCGCAGCGCCTTGAACGCGTCGGACAGGTAGCGCAGCACCGCACCCTCCGCGCGGGTCAGCCCGTACGTGTTCACGAACTCGCGGAAGGTGAACGCCCGCTCCCACATCTCCCGGACGACGGCCTTCGGCGACAGGTGCGCGTCGGCCGCCCACGGATTGGTGCGGACGTAGACCTCGAAGGCCGCGTCGAGGAGCTCCTCGAGCGGCTTCGGGTAGCTGACCTCCTCGAGCAGCTCCATCCGCTCGTCGTACTCGATGCCCTCGGCCTTCATCTGTGCGACGGCCTCGCCCTTGGCCTGGTTCAGCTGCGCGGCGAGGATCTGGCGCGGGTCGTCGAGGGTCGCCTCGATCACCGAGACGACGTCGACGACGTAGGTGTCGGAGTCCGGGTCGAGCAGGTCGATCGCGGCCAGCGCGAAGGTCGACAGCGGCTGGTTGAGCGCGAAGTCCGGCGGCAGGTCGACGGTCAGGTCGTAGCGCCGTCCGTCCGGTTCGGGCTCGGGCAGCCGTTCGAGGACGCCGGCCTGCAGCAGCGAGCGGGCGATGCCGATCGCCTCGCGGATGTGCGCGAGCTGCTTCTTCCGCGGCTCGTGGTTCTCGGTGAGCAGGCGGCGCATCGCGACGAACGGGTCACCGGGCCGGTCGACGACGTCGAGGATCATCGACGTCGACACCCGCATGTTGCTGGTCAGCTTCTCGGGCTCACCCTCGACCAGCCGGTTCATCGTCGCCTCGCTCCACGGCACCATGCCGTCGGGCACCTTCTTGCGCACCAGCTTGCGGCGCTTCTTCGGGTCGTCGGAGACCTTGGCGAACTGCTTGAGGTTCTCCACCTCGTGCTCCGGAGCCTGGACGACGACGGTGCCCGCGGTGTCGTAGCCCGCGCGCCCGGCCCGCCCGGCGATCTGGTGGAACTCGCGCACCTGCAGCAGCCGGGTGCGGGTGCCGTCGTACTTGCTCAGCGCGGAGAAGAGGACCGTGCGGATCGGCACGTTGATGCCGACGCCGAGGGTGTCGGTGCCGCAGATGACCTTGAGCAGCCCGGCCTGGGCCAGCTGCTCCACCAGCCGCCGGTACTTGGGCAGCATGCCCGCGTGGTGGACGCCGATGCCGTGACGCACCAGCCGCGACAGCGTCGTCCCGAAGGCCGAGGAGAACCGGAAGCCGCCGATCAGGTCGGCGATCGCCGCCTTCTCCTCCTTGCTGCACACGTTGACGCTCATCAGCGCCTGCGCCCGCTCGAGGGCCGAGGCCTGCGTGAAGTGGACGACGTAGATCGGCGCCTGCCTGGTGTCCAGCAGGTCCTGGATCGTCTCGTGCATCGGCGTGGTCGCGTAGTAGTGGTGCAGCGGCACCGGGCGCTCGGCGTTCGCGACCAGCGCGGTGGGCCGGCCGGTGCGGCGGGTGAGGTCCTCGCGGAGGAACGTGACGTCGCCGAGGGTGGCGCTCATCAGCAGGAACTGCGCCTTCGGCAGCTCCAGGAGCGGCACCTGCCAGGCCCAGCCGCGGTCGGGATCGCCGTAGAAGTGGAACTCGTCCATAACCACAAGGACGTCGCCGAGGCCGTCGTTCTGACCCCCCTCGCGCAGCGCGATGTTGGCCAGCACCTCGGCGGTGCAGGCGATGATCGGGGCGTCGTGGTTGACCGACGCGTCGCCGGTGAGCATGCCGACGTTCTCCGCGCCGAAGACCCCGCAGAGCGCGAAGAACTTCTCGCTGACCAGCGCCTTGATCGGTGCCGTGTAGTAGCTCCGCCGTCCGGCCGCGAGCGCCGCGTACTGCGCGCCGGTGGCGACCAGCGACTTGCCGGACCCGGTCGGCGTCGCGAGGACCACGTTCGCGCCGCTGACCAGCTCGATCAGCGCCTCCTCCTGCGCCGGGTAGAGCACGGTGCCGCCGGCCTCGGCCCACGCGGCGAAGCTCGCGAACAGCTGGTCGGGATCGGCACCCTCGGCGCGCAGGGCGGCGAGGTCACCGGCGTCGTCGAGCAGGGGAGGGGCGGCAAGGGAGGAGGACATCGTGAGGAACAGCGTGCCCGACGGCACTTCCCTTCCCGTGCAGGTGTCGGGCGCGGCGGGCCGGGTAGCCGGACGCGGACGCACCCGGATCGCAGGAGGAGACGTGTCCGAGCCCCGTCCCGAGAGCCAGCCCGCTCAGCAGCAGGAGCCGCCCGGCGTCCTGGGCGAGATGACGCCGAAGCCCGACCACGGCGAGGAGAGCTACCGCGGCTCCGGGCGGCTGGCCGGCAAGGCGGCCGTCATCACCGGCGGCGACAGCGGCATCGGGCGCGCGGTGGCCATCGCGTTCGCCCGCGAGGGCGCCGACGTCCTCATCCACTACCTCGATGAGCACGACGACGCGAAGGACACCGCGCGCCACGTCGAGGAGGCCGGCCGGAAGTGCGTGCTGGTCGCCGGTGACCTGGCCGACCGAGCGCACACGAAGACGATCATCCCGAAGGCCGTCGAGGAGTTCGGCAAGGTCGACATCCTGGTGAACAACGCGGCGTTCCAGATGAACCATCCGTCGCTCGACGAGGTCTCCGACGAGGAGTGGGACCACACCCTGGCGGTGAACCTCACGGCGATGTTCACGTTGTGCAAGGACGCGATCCCGCACATGCCGGAGGGCGGCTCGATCATCAACTCGTCGTCGATCAACTCCGACATGCCGAGCCCCGACCTGGCGCCCTACGCGATGACGAAGGCGGGCATCGCGAACTTCACCGCGTCGCTGGCGCAGATGCTGGCCGAGAAGGGGATCCGGGCCAACTCGGTCGCCCCCGGCCCGATCTGGACGCCGCTCATCCCCGCGACCATGCCGCCGGAGAAGGTGGAGGGCTTCGGCGAGCAGGTGCCGATGGGCCGCGCCGGGCAGCCCGCCGAGCTCGCGCCGGTCTACGTGCTGCTCGCCAGCGACGAGGCCTCCTACGTCTCCGGCGCGCGGATCGCCGTCACCGGGGGCAAGCCCATCCTCTGACGGTGCGCCGAGCTGTACGGCGGTTTCCACGCCGGCACGACCGTCGTGGGGCGGATCTCGGCGCGAGGACGGCCGGGGAGACGCATGGGCGCGCGCATCCGGCGGTAACGGGTACCCATGGTCTTCATCTGGAGCAGCAACTGGGGTCCGCGGCGCCGCCGGTCGCATCGGGGGTACGGCCACGGCTACGGCCGGCGGGGCTTCGGCCGCGGCCACGGGTACCGCCGCGACGACTCCTGCCTCCGCGACCTGCTGTTCCTCAACACGGGCTGCTGCCTGGCCAACGCGATCGGCTGCGGCACCGACTCGTTCCTGCTGGCCCCGACGACGCTGCGGGCGGTCGGTCGGGAGGGCACGGGCGGGCGCGGCACCCGGGTGACCGCCCGGATGATCGCCGCGGTCCGCGTCTACCAGCGGGAGATCAGCCCGAAGCGCCCGCCCTGCTGCCACTTCGAGCCCACGTGCTCGGCGTACGCCGTCGAGGCGCTGGAGCGCCACGGCGCCCGCCGGGGCGGCTGGCTCACGCTGCGGCGGCTCGTCCGCTGCCGGCCGGGGGCGGCGCGCGGGGCGGATGCGGTCCCGGCGGTCTGAGCAGGGGGTGGCGGGGCACCTATCGTTCCCCGGTGCGCAGCGAGGAGAGCCCCACCGCCGGGGTCGGCACCTGGACTGACCCGGCGTGGCGGGCAGCCGCCCTCGACTGGGCCGGTGCGGAACTCGAGCATGCCGGCCTGACCCTCGACGGCGAACCCGCGCAGCCGCACGTGTACCCCTGGTCGACCGCGTTCCGGCTGCCCGTGCGGGGCGGGGCCGTCTGGCTGAAAGCCGTCGGGCCCGGTTCGGCGCACGAGCCCGCACTGTCCGTCGCGCTGGGCGGCTGGGTGCCCGACCGCGTGCTGGTACCGCTGGCCATCGACGCCGGGCGTCGGCTGATCCTCCTCCCGGACGGCGGCCGGACGCTGCGCGACGTCGGCGGGGCGACCCTGGCGGAGGCCTGGGAGTCGATGCTCCGCGCCTATGCCCGGTTGCAGCTCGAGCTCGTGCCGCACGCGGCGGAGATGCTGGCGCTCGGCGTCCCCGACTCCCGGCCGGACCGCCTGCCTGCGCTGGTCGGCGACCTGCTGGCCGACGACGACGCGCAGCTCGCCGGACGCGAGGGTGGGCTGGCGCCCCGGATTCGGGAGCGGGTGGTCGCTGATCTGACCAGATACGCCGAGCTGTGCGGGCAGCTGGCCGACGGCGGCATCCCGGCGACGCTGCAGCACGACGACCTGCACGACGCGAACGTCTTCGTCTCGCGGAACCGGCACCGGTTCTTCGACTGGGGCGACGCCTCCGTCTCCCACCCGTTCCTCAGCCTGCTGGTCACCCTGCGGATGGCGCGACAGGCCCTCGCCGTGCCTCCCGGACATCCGGTGCTGTTCCGGCTCCGCGACTCCTACCTCGACGTGTGGCGCGACCACGGGAGCCCGCAGCAGCTGCGGGAGCAGTGCGACCGGGCCCTGCAGGTCGGACCGCTGCAGCGCGCGCTCACCTGGCGCCGGATCCTGCAGGGCGTCCACGCCGACGAGGTCGGGGAGTGGGCCGACGCCGTGCCGGGCTGGACGGCGGAGCACCTCGCGCCCGGCACCCTGAGCGCTGCCCCCGGCCGCGGCTGACGTCAGACTGCACGGATGGCCGCCAACGACGACGCCGCCGGGGACCTGGCGGTCACCGGTTCCCTCGTCGTCCCCGCCGCCGCCCTGAACTGGCGCTTCTCGCGGTCCTCGGGCCCCGGCGGGCAGGGGGTGAACACCGCCGACTCGCGGGTCGAGCTGTCGGTGGCCCCGCTCGACCTGCCCGGGCTGAGCGACTCGCAGCGGCAGCGGCTGGCCGCGCGCCTGGGCAGCCGGCTCACCGACGGCGTCCTGACCATCGCGGCCAGCGAGCACCGGCAGCAGCTCCGCAACCGGCAGGCGGCGCGGGAACGGCTGGCCGCCGTCCTCCGTGCGGCGCTCGCGCCTCCACCCCCGAGCCGGCGCCGCACCAAGCCCACGCGCGGGTCGCAGGAACGCCGGATCGAGGCGAAGAAGCAGCGCGGGCAGCTCAAGAAGCAGCGCCGCTCATGGGAGTAGCTCGAGCGTGCGGACGCCGAGGCCGGCTTCGACGAAGCGACCGACGCAGCGGCAGAAATGCGGAGCGACCGGGTCAGCTGGGCGGGGCGAGCAGGCCGGCGTAGCGGTCGAGGTACAGCGGCCAGCCCTGGTCGGTGGCAACGCCGTCGCGGACGGCCTCCCAGCCGGGGCCGTGCCGGTCGAGGTTGCGGTGCACGAGCTCGACGCGGGTGCGCTGCGGCGTCTCGACGATGAACCGCACCTCGACCTCGCTGGCGTTGTCCGGGTCGGCGACGAGCTGCCAGTCCGGGCCGATGTCCCAGCTGAACACCACCCGCTCGTGCGGCTCGAAGGCCAGCACCCGCGCCCAGCGGCACTCGCTGCCGTCCTCGGCGATGTCGACGATGTGCCCGCCGACCTGCGGCTCGAACACGGTCCTGGCGATCGGCGACCGCATGATGTTGTGCTCGCGCGGCTTGAAGTCCCCGAAGTTCTCGGTGAACACCATGAAGGCCCGCTCCTGGGATGCCTCGACGATGATCTGCTTGCGGATGGCGGCGGTGGCTGCCTGTGTCATGACCTCTCCTGTCCTGGTTCGACGACGTCCTGTTCCTCGCTGTCATCGGGGGAAGCGACGGCGTCCCGGAATCCGGTCAGCGCCCGGTTCCAGTAGGTGTCGAGCTGGTCGCGCATGGCCGCGACGCCGGCCGGATTGAGCCGGTAGATCCGGCGGGTGCCGGCGACGCGCTCGGCGACCAGCCCAGCGTCCTTGAGCACCTTCAGGTGCTGGGAGACGGCCGGCCGGCTGATCGGCAGGGCTTCCGCCAGTTCGCCGACCGCCCGCGGACGCTCGGCGAGGCATTCGACGATGGCCCGCCGAGAGGGGTCACCCAGCGCGCTCCACGCGTCGGCCTCTCGGTAAGTGCCCACGAACGGTTAGCCTGGACGAACGGAGCCGGGCCGTCAAGGCGGTCTCGAGCGCCATGCAGCGATCCGCTGGGGGCCTCGAGGGCTCCTACGATGTGCCGACCCGGGGAACCGCAGAAGAGGTTTCGACATGGACGAGAACGCCGTGCGGGCGATGATCAAGGATCACTTCGACGCGTCCACGGACGACATCGTCCGCGCCTCCGAGATCTACGCGGACGAGGCCGTGCTCGAGTTCCCCCAGGGCAGGGAGCGCATCCGCGGCAAGGCCCACATCATCGCTTTTCGGTCGGCCTATCCCGCCCGCGTGACCTTCGAGATGCATCGGACCATCGGCCTCCTGGACCTGTGGGTCAACGAGTACGCGATCCGCTACGACGACACGAAGCCTCTCCATGTCGTGGGCATCATGGAGTTCCGCGACGGCAAGGTCGTCCGCGAGCGCATCTACTTCGGGGAGCCGTGGGATCCACCCGAATGGCGGGCCCGATGGGTCGAGCCCATGGGGTAGCCGTAGGCCGCACGGCTGACCAGTTGCACGAGGTTCCTGGTTGCCCGCCGGTCAGGAACGGCGGCGGTCCAACCGGTGGCAGCGAGCTCAGCTGTCGGGTGCCACGTCTTCCTCGGGCTCGAACGTCCCGCTCCAGTCGTAGCCAGAAGGTACTCACCGAATCGGCGGCGCAGGCCGCTCCTGAGGCGCGGGAGTCGACCGCTCAGTGCGACCGTCGTGGTGCGCCGTGCCCGCGCGTCAGCTCGTCCCGTCGACGCCGGAGGAACGCCTGCTCCCGCGCGTTGCCGGACAGCGTGACAGCGGCGTCATAGGCCTCGGCAGCCTCGTCCTCCCGGCCCAGTCGCCGCAGCAGGTCGGCCCGGACGGCGTGGAAGACGTGATGGCGCGGCAGGTCCAGCGCGTCGACGAGTGCTAGTCCCGCCGCCGCGCCGTCCACCTCGGCCAGCGCCACCGCGCGGTGCAGCGCCACCACCGGACTCGGGGCGATCGCCAGCAGGTGGTCGTAGAGCTGCACGATCTGGCGCCAGTCGGTGTCGGCCGCCGTCGCGGCGTCCGTGTGCACGGCGTTGATCGCCGCCTGCAGCTGGTAGGGACCCGGCTGGTTGCGGCGCAGGCACCGGCGCACGAGCTGCTGGCCCTCGGCGATCAGGTCGCGGTCCCAGCGGGTGCGGTCCTGATCGGCCAGCAGCACGAGGCCGCCGTCGGGCGTCGTCCGCGCGGCCCGTCGCGCCTGGGTCAGCAGCATCAGCGCCAGCAGCCCGGGAACCTCGGGCTCGTCGGGCATGAGCTCGGCCAGCAGCCGGCCCAGCCGGATCGCCTCGGCGCACAGGTCCTCCCGGATGAGGCGCTCGCCGGACGTGGCCGTGTGCCCCTCGGTGAGGATCAGGTAGACGACGGCCAGCACGGCCGGGAGCCGGTCGGGCAGCTCCGCCTCCGTGGGCACCCGGTAGGGGATGCGGGCGTCGCGGATCTTCCCCTTGGCCCGCACCAGCCGCTGCGCCATGGTCGGCTCGGGCACCAGGAACGCGGACGCGATCTCCGCCGTCGTCAGCCCGCCGAGCAGCCGCAGGGTGAGCGCGACCTGCGCGGCGGTCCCGAGCGCCGGGTGGCAGCAGGTGGAGATCAGGCGCAGCCGGTCGTCCTGCACGGGTCCGGCCTCCTCCGGCTCGGCGTCGGCGGAGAGCCGCGCCGCCTGGGCGTACTTGTCGGCGCGCGTCGCCTCCCGTCGGAGACGGTCGATCGCGCGGTTGCGGGCGGTCGTGACGATCCAGCCCGCGGGGCTGGGCGGCAGGCCGTCGGTCGGCCACCGCTCCACGGCGGTGAGGAAGGCGTCCTGCACGGCCTCCTCGGCGGCACCGATGTCGCCGAGGAGACGGATCAGGACGGCGACCGCGCGCCCGTAGTGCTCGCGGAACACCCGCTCGATCTCCGCCGTGGGCGGCCCGGTCACGCCGATGGGGTGTCCGTGGAGTCCGCGTAGAAGGGGCGCACCTCGATCGGGATCGTGGTCGCCCGCACGAGCTTGCGGCCCCACGCGAGGGCGGCGTCGAGGTCGGGCACGTCGATGACCGAGAAGCCGCCCGCGTGCTCCTTGCCCTCGATGAACGGGCCGTCGACGGCCAGGATGTCGCCGCCGGAAGGTCGCAGCGTGGTGGACGTGGTCGGGGGGTGCAGGCCGCCGCCGAACACCCAGATCCCGGCGTCCGCCATCTCGCGGTGAAGGGCGTCGACGTCCTTCATGATCCGCTCCAGGGCCTCCGGCGTGGGCGGCTCGCCGACACTCGGCTCGACGACTGTCATCAGGTAACGCGGCATCTGTACCTCCTCGGTCGGCGCCGGCGTCGCGCCGGCTGCTCACCCCTTGTACGAACGGCGCCCGCCGAAATCGACAGTCAGCCGGCGGCCACGGGCTGAGGCTGCCGCACGACCACCCACAGCGGCAGGGCGTCGTCCGCCGTCCGCGTCGTGGTGGTGACCTCGAAGCCGAACCCGCGCAGGAAGCGGACGTTCGCCCAGCTGAAGACGGCGGCAGCCGCCAGAAGCCCGTCGGCGTCGCAGCGCACGAGTGCCGGGGCCAGCACCCCCGCGGCCAGACCCCGGCGCCGGGACGTCGGCCGGACGCCGAGGTGGGCCAGCCACCAGTGCGGGCCGTCCGGCCGGGCGGCCGTCACGAGGGCGGCCGTCTCCGCGACGACGGAGGCCCGGCCCGCGGCCAGGTACGGCAGCTCCCGGTCGAGCGCGGCGCGCACGTCGGAGGGGAGCGAGGAGGTGCCGGGCGCCCCGGGCGGCGGCTCCCAGACGGCGACGGCGGTGACGTCGTCGGTCACCCACGCGCCGCCGGTGGAGACGCCCCGGTGGCCGGCGTCGAGCTCGTGCAGGCGGGTCAGCCGCTGCATCCGGCCGTCGTCGGGCAGCGCCCACCGGGTCCAGCGGGAGTCGGCGTGGGCGATGGTGAGCGTGGCGGCGATCCGCGGCACGTCGCGCTGCTCCGCCGGGCGGACGTCGGGGCCGTCGTCGTCCGGGTCGTCGATCCGCCGGACGGTGGGACGGTGAGCTGTCACGCCGCCATTCGACCACCCTCGGCCAATATGGCCATTTCGGCCGTCCCGGGAACGCACAGTGGCCGGACGGTTGCGGTGAGGACGACGGAACGCAGCGTTGACGCCGGTGGTTCGGATGGGAAACGAGACCGACAGACCCTCGTTCCATGCCCGCCGCCGCGTCTCCCGAGTCCGCCGCCCGCGGGCTCGGCATCGCACGGACGACGCTGACCCACTGCCCCTACTGCTCCCTGCAGTGCGGCATGAAGGTGACCGCGGGCGACCGCCCCGCCACCCTCGTCCCGGCCGACTTCCCGACCAACAAGGGCGGCCTGTGCTCCAAGGGCTGGTCGTCGACCGAGCTGCTCGACCACCCCGAGCGGCTGCTGCGCCCGCTCGTCCGGGCCACCCCGGGCGACCGCACCAGCCCGCTGGTCGAGGCCACCTGGGAGGACGCGCTCGGGCGGCTGGTCGACGCGGTCGAGCGCACCCAGGCCCGCTACGGCCGCGACGCCGTCGGCTGCTTCGGCGGCGGCTCGCTGACCAACGAGCAGGCCTACCAGTTCGGCAAGTTCGCTCGCGTCGCCCTGCGCACCAGCGCCATCGACTACAACGGCCGGTTCTGCATGTCCTCGGCGGCGGGCGCGGCCAACCGGGCGTTCGGCCTCGACCGCGGCATGCCCTTCCCGCTGAGCGACATCGCCGCCGCCGATGTCGTCGTCCTCGTCGGCAGCAACCCGGCCGACACCATGCCGCCGGCGATGCAGTACTTCGACGAGGGCCGTGCCCGGGGCGCGCAGCACGTCGTCGTCGACCCCCGGAAGACGGCGACGGCCCGCAACGCCGCCCTGCATCTCCAGGTGCTGCCCGGCACCGACCTCGCCCTGGCCAACGGGCTGCTGCACATCGCGCTCGCCGAGGGCCTGGTCGACGAGGCGTACATCGCCGAGCGTACCACCGGGTTCGACGAGGTGAGGGCCGGCGTCGGGGCCTACTGGCCCGACCGGGTGGAGCGGCTCACCGGCGTGCCCGTCGCGGACCAGCGGCGCACCGTCTTCGCCCTGGCGCGGGCGGAGAAGGCGATCATCCTGACCGCCCGGGGCGCCGAACAGCACCGGTCCGGCACCGACACCGCGCAGGCGTGGATCAACCTGGCCCTGGCCCTCGGGCTGCCCGGCCGCCCCGGCAGCGGCTGGGGCACCGTGACCGGTCAGGGCAACGGCCAGGGTGGCCGCGAGCACGGCCAGAAGGCCGACCAGTTGCCCGGCTACCGCTCGCTGAAGGACCCGGGGGCCCGCGCCCACGTCGCCGCCGTCTGGGGCGTCGACCCCGACGACCTCCCGATGCCCGGCAAGTCGGCCTTCGAGCTGCTCGACGCGCTCGGCACCGACGGCGGCGTGCGCACGCTCCTGGTGCTGGCGTCGAACGTCGCGGTCTCCGCGCCCGACGCGCGCCGGGTGATCAGCCGGCTCCGCGACCTCGACTTCCTCGCGGTCAGCGACTTCTTCCTCTCCGAGACCGCCGAGCTCGCCGACGTCGTCCTGCCCAGCGCCATGTGGGCCGAGGAGGACGGCACCATGACCAACCTCGAGGGCCGGGTGATCCGCCGCCGCCGGGCACTCGACCCGCCGACCGACGTCCCCGACGACCTGCAGCTCCTGGCCACCCTGGCCGACCGGCTGGGCGCCGGCGACAGGTTCAGCGGCGACCCGGAGACGGTGTTCGAGGAGCTGCGCCGGGCCAGCGCCGGGGGAGTGGCCGACTACGCCGGCATCAGCTACCGCCGGATCGACGACGAGCAGGGCGTGTTCTGGCCCTGCCCGGACGAGGCCCACCCGGGCACGCCGCGGCTGTTCACCGAGCGCTTCGCCACCCCCGACGGCCGGGCGCGCTTCCTCCGCGTCGAGCACGTCGACGCCCACGAGCCCACCGACGCCGACTACCCGTACGTGCTCACCACCGGCCGGGTCCTCGCCCAGTACCAGTCGGGCACGCAGACCCGCCGCACGAGGAGCCTCTCGCTGATCGCGCCCACGCCGCGCGCCGAGCTGCACCCCGACCTCGCCCGGAGCTTGAGCATCGGTCAGGACGACGTCGTGGAGCTCGCCACCCGCCGCGGCGTCGCCCGCTTCCATGCCCACGTCACCGACACGATCCGGCGCGACGTCGTCTTCGCGCCCTTCCACTGGGGCGGCCCGTCCAGCGCCAACGTGCTCACCGACCCGGCGCTGGACCCGACCAGCCGGATGCCCGCCTTCAAGGTCTGCGCCGTCGCCGTCACCCGCGTCGGCGGTCCCGACGAACGCATCCCCCCTCCGGCAGCGCAGCCGCAGACCCGCTCGCACGAGCCGTCCACGACCCCCGAGCACTCCACGACCCCCGAGCCCAGGGCCCCGTCCCGGAAGAGGAGCACCCGCATGAAGAGCACCCCACGCTTCCTGCAAGGCGTCTACCCGATCGTCGGGGAAGGGCTGTCCAAGCCCGGCCCGCTCGACGCCGCCCTGCGGTACTCCGTGCCCCTCGGGATGTCGGCCCAGGCGCTGTACTTCCGCGGCGGCAACTCGACGGCCGAGCTGGTGTACGTCCTGCTGCTGCGCGACGGCGTGCCGATGCGCTGGTTCCCGATCGGCGCGAAGGGCGACACCCACGTGCCGCTGCGCGTCGTGGAGGACCTGGCCGGGGGCTGCGTGATCGAGCTGCACGCCGCGGCGCCCGAGGGCGTCACCGGCGAGATCGTCGTCGACCTGGGCCTGGTGGAGGTCTAGTGGGCGGGTCGGGAGGGTCGATGAACGCCGTTCTCGGTGGCCGCATCGAGGGGCTCACGGCACTCCACCTGGACGACGACGACCTCGACCCGCGCGCTCGGCTGGTCGTGATCGGCAACGGCATGGCGGGTGCGCGCTTCGTCGAGGAGGTGCTCGAGCGCGGCGGCGGCGAGCAGTTCCGGATCACGGTCTTCGGTGACGAGCCGCACGGCAACTACAACCGCATCATGCTGTCGCCGGTCCTCGCCGGCGAGGAGCACGAGGACGACATCGTCCTCAACAGCCACGACTGGTACGCCGACAACGGCGTCACGCTGCGGGCCGGCGTCATGGCCGAGCGGATCGACACCGCGGCCAAGCTCGTCTACGCGGCCGACGGCACCGTCACCGCATACGACCACCTGGTTCTCGCCACGGGCAGCTACTCCTTCATCCCGCCCATGAAGGGCGTCCGCACCGACGACGGCGAGCTGCGGCCCGGCGTCTACGGGTTCCGGACCATCGACGAGACCCGCGCCATGCTCGACGCCGTCGGCCGGTGCAGGAAGGCCGTGGTCATGGGCGGCGGCCTGCTCGGCCTGGAGGCCGCCCGCGCGCTGCAGGGCCACGGCCTGCACGTCGAGCTCGTGCACGCCATGCCGTACCTGATGAACATGCAGCTCGACCCGGAGGCCGGCGCGATCCTCAAGCGGAGCGTCGAGAAGCTCGGGATCACCGTGCACCTCGACGTCTTCGCCACCGACGTGTTCGGGATCGACTCCGTCGAGGGCGTCGGCCTGGCCGACGGACGGCGGATCGACGCCGACCTGCTCGTCGTCGCCGCCGGCGTCCGGCCCTCCACCGACATCGCCGTCCGCTCGGGCCTGGAGGTGGAGCGCGGCATCGTCGTCGACGACCAGCTGCGCACCGACGACCCCGACGTCTACGCGATCGGTGAGTGCGCGCAGCACCGCGGCGAGGTCTACGGCCTGGTCGCCCCCGCCTGGGAGCACGCGAGAGTGCTGGCCGACGTGCTCACCGGAACCGACCCGACGGCGGAGTACCACGGCAGCCGGACGGCCACGAAGCTCAAGGTCGCCGGCGTCGACGTCGCCGTCATGGGCATCAACACCCCCGAGCGCGAGGACGACGAGTTCCTCGTGATCTCCGAGCCCCGGCGGGGCGTGCACCTGTCGGTCGTGATCCGCGACGAGAGGCTGGTCGGCGCCACGCTGCTCGGCGACACCCGCAAGGTCGCCTTCCTGACCCAGGCCTTCGACCGCGGGTTGGCGTTGCCCGAGGAGCGGATCAAGCTGCTCGTCGACCTCTCCGACGGGGCGGTCGAAGTGGGCGTCGCGGAGATGCCGGCGACCACGCAGGTCTGCAACTGCAACGGCGTCACCAAGGGCGCGATCTGCGGCGCCGTGGCCGACGGCTGCGGCAGCGTCGGCGCCGTCATGGACAAGACCCGCGCCGGCAAGGGCTGCGGCTCCTGCAAGTCGCTGGTCAAGCAGATCGTCGAGTGGGCCGCCGACGGCGACGTCACCGAGGACGTATCAGCCAGTTGGTACGTCCCGGGCATCCCGATGGCCAAGCCCGAGCTCATGGCCGCCATCCGGGCGCAGGACCTGCGCAGCGTCTCGGCCGTGTTCGCGGCCCTCGCCCCGGGCGGGGTCGACGACGCCAGGTCGAAGATGGGCCTGACCTCGCTGCTCAAGATGCTGTGGGGCCACGACTACGTCCCGGAGAAGGACGGCGAGTTCATCAACGACCGCGTCCACGCCAACATCCAGCGCGACGGCACCTTCTCCGTCGTCCCGCAGATCAAGGGCGGGGTGACCACACCGGCCCAGCTGCGGAAGATCGCCGACGTCGCCGAGAAGTACGAGGTGCCGATGGTGAAGATCACCGGCGGCCAGCGGCTGGACCTCCTCGGCGTCCGCAAGGAGGACCTCCCCGCCATGTGGGATGACCTCGGCATGCCGTCGGGATACGCCTACGGCAAGAGCATGCGCACGGTGAAGACCTGCGTCGGATCGGACTTCTGCCGGTTCGGCCTCGGCGACTCCACCCAGCTCGGCATCGACCTCGAGACCAGGTTCCAGGGCATCGAGAGCCCGGCGAAGATGAAGATGGCCGTCGTCGGCTGCCCGCGGAACTGCGCCGAGGCCTACGTGAAGGACGTCGGCGTCGTGGCGGTGGGCAACGGCAAGTGGGAGGTCTACGTCGGCGGGGCGGCGGGCGCCTCGGTGCGCAAGGGCGACCTGCTCGCCACCGTCGACTCCCCGGAGGCCGTGCTCGAGCTGACCGGCCGCTTCCTGCAGTACTACCGCGAGAACGCCAACTGGCTGGAGCGCACGTACGACTTCGTGCCCCGGATCGGGCTGGACCGGCTCAAGGAGGTCCTCCTCGAGGACGCCGAGGGCATCGTCGCCGACCTCGACGCCGGGATGCAGCGCTCCATCGACGCCTACACCGACCCGTGGGGCCAGGACGCGAAGCAGCCGGCCACCCCCGGCCAGTTCCGGCCCTCCCTGCCCCTGATCGCCCTCCCGAAGGTGCCCGTCCGATGAGCATCAGCGAACTGACCACCGCCGCGCCCGCCGTCCAGGGCGCGGGCGTGAAGGCCTACACGGTCGGGATGGCCGACGACGTGCCGCCGGGGGAGGGGCGGGCCTTCGTCGCCGGCGGCACGCAGATCGCCGTCTTCCGGCTGCGCGACGGCTCGCTGCACGCCACCCAGGCCGCCTGCCCGCACGCCGGCGGACCGCTGGCCGACGGGCAGACCGACGTCAACGTGCTGGTCTGCCCGCTGCACCAGTACGCCTTCCGGTGGGCCGACGGCACCTCGCCCGGCGGCGCGCCGCCGGTCCGGCTGTACCCGGTGCGCGAGCGCGACGGCTACCTCGTCGTCGACGTCTGACCTTCCCGCTTCCGGTACCGGAAGCGGGTCAGGCCTTCGGGCGGGCGCGGACGTGCATGCGCTCGCCCTGCGGGCCGAAGAGGGTGAGCACCTCCGCAGGCTCGGGGAACGGGTTGGTCAGGGCGTGCGGGACGCGGGTGTCGAACTCGACGACCTCGCCGGCGGAGAGCACGAAGTCCCGTGCGGCGAGCAGCAGACGCAGGCGGCCGGACAGGACGTAGAGCCACTCGTAGCCGTCGTGCACCTTCTGCTCGGGCTGGACGTCCGGCCACCGCGGCGGGAACACCTGCTTGTAGGCCTGCAGCCCGCCGTCCTGACGGGTGAGCGGCACCATCGTCACGCCGTTGTGGTCGAACGGGCGGCCGTGGACGCGCGGGTCCCCGGGCGGCGGCGCCTCGACCAGGTCGTCCAGCGCCACCTGGTAGGCGCGCGCCAGCGGCAGCAGCAGCTCGAGCGTGGGCTTCCGGCCGCCGGACTCCAGCCGCGAGAGCGTGCTGACGGAGACGCCGGTCGTCCGCGAGACGGCGCCGAGAGTCAGGTCCCGCTCGGTGCGCAGCGCCCGCAGCCGGGGGCCGACCGCATCCAGGACGTCGTCCACCGGGGGAGGCTCGAAAGTCTTTGCCATACCGGCAAGCATAGTTGTCGAAGCAGCCACGACAGGAGACCGTGGCGGCATGACTTCCAGGGACCAGCACTACGACGTCGTCATCATCGGTGGCGGTGCCGCCGGACTCAGCGGGGCGGTGGCCCTGGCGCGGTCGCGCCGGTCGGTGCTCGTCGTCGACGCGGGGCAGCCGCGCAACGCCCGGGCGGACGGGGTGCACAACTACCTGGGCCGGGAGGGCACCCCGCCCGGGGAGCTCCTCGCCCTGGGACGGGCCGAGCTGGCCGGGTACGGGGGTGAGGTGGTGTCCGGCGTGGTCACGGCCGCCCGGCGTGAGGACGACGGCACCTTCCGCGTGACCCTCGCCGACGGGCGCGAGGTCTCGGCCCGCCGGCTGTTGGTGGCCACCGGCCTGGTCGACGAGCTGCCCGACCTGCCGGGGGTGGCCGAGCGCTGGGGCCGAGACGTCCTGCACTGCCCGTACTGCCACGGGTGGGAGGTCCGCGACCGGGCGATCGGCATCCTCGCGACCGGTCCCATGTCGGTGCACCAGGCCCTGCTGTTCCGGCAGCTGAGCGACGACGTCACGTTCTTCCGGCACACCGGGCCCGAACTTGCGGACGAGGAGGCCGATCAGCTGGCCGCGCTGGGCATCCGCACGGTGGACGGCGAGGTCGCGGGGCTGGAGGTGACCGACGACCGGCTCACCGGGGTCCGCCTGGTCGCGGGCGAGGTGGTGCTGCGGGCCGCCGTCGTCGTCGCGCCGCGGTTCACCGCCAATGCTGATGTCCTCGCCTCCCTGGGGCTCGAGGCGACGGAGCAGGAGACGCGCGGCCACGTCGTCGGCAGCGCCGTGACCGCGGACCCGACCGGGGCCACCGCCGTTCCCGGGGTGTGGGTGGCGGGGAACGTGTCCGACATGTCCGCGCAGGTGGTCGTCTCCGCCGCCGCGGGGATGCGGGCCGGCGCCATGATCAACGCCGACCTGGTCATGGAGGACGCCCGGAACGCCGTCGCCGCGCAGCGGGGCGTGGCTGCATGAGCGCCGTCGACCGGGAGTCCTACGACGAGCTCTACCGCTCGACGCCGGCGGTGTGGAGCGGCCGGGCCAACCGCCAGCTGGTCGTCGAGGCGGCCGATCTGCCGCCCGGCACCGCGCTGGACGCCGGCAGCGGCGAGGGCGGCGACGCACTCTGGCTCGCCGAGCGGGGCTGGCGCGTCACCGCGGTGGACTTCTCGGCCGTCGCGCTGGAGCGCGCCGCCGCGGTCGCCCGGGCCCGGGGGCTCGCGGACCGGATCGACTGGCGGCACGAGGACCTCGACGGTTGGACGCCGCCGGAAGGGCGCTTCGACCTGGTGACGGCGCACTACCTGCACGCCACCTGGTCGGACCGCCCGACGATGTTCAGGCGGCTCGCGGCCGCGGTCGCGCCGGGCGGCACCCTGCTCGTGGTGGGCCACCTCCTCGGCGAGGACTGGGGCCACGGCCAGCACCACGCGCACGACCCCGGCGTGCTCTACACCGCGGAGGACGTCGCGTCGCTGCTCGACCCGGAGGAGTGGCGCGACGTCGTCACCGAGACCCGGGAACGGGACCCGGACGCCGTCTCCCGGACGGCGAACCACGCGCCGGACACCGTGCTCGTGGCGCGCCGCGGCCGGGCCTGACGGCGAGGGACCTGCCGCGCGGAAAGTCCCGAGGGTTCAGGAGCGCGGTAGCCCCAGGTCGGCGAGGGCGGCCGCGACCGCGTCGTCCCGGAGGACGTCGAGCACGAGCAGCCGGTGCACGAGCACGCCCCGCCGGGTCAGGCGCAGATCGGCGGCGCGCAGCCGGGGCAGCGCCGCACCGCCGGGACGGCGAGCCGTGACGGGCGGGTCGAGCAGGCCGCTGCGCTGCAGGTCGGTGACGTCCTCGCGGGCCGCCCAGGCGTTCCAGCCGGCCGGCTCGTCGTCGAGCGCGGCCATGGGCATCGGCACCCGGTCGCGCCGGCCCACTCCGGCCAGGATCGCCAGCTGCCGCCAGTTCAGCTGCTCGGCCAGCCGCAGGGCGCGGCCGACCAGTTCGGCGTCCACGTCGGTGGAGTGGGCGACCTCGGCCAGCAGGTAGCCCAGGTGGCGCACACGGCGCTCGTCGGCCGACAGTCGCGCCGCGGTGACGATCCCCTCCAGCACCTCACCGGCGGCGGGCCGTGCGCCCGGCCGGCCGGCGAAGAAGGCGTCGTTGCGGAGCCGGCGTGCCGAGCGGGCCAGCGTGACGCTGTGCTCCACGGCGAAGGCGAGCACCGCACCGGCGCGCACCCGTTCGCGGGGGATGGAGATGGGCGCCGCTTCGGCGGCGGCCGCCCGCAGGCAGGCGGCCAGCCGGGGGTCCACCTGCACCGCGACGGACGACGACTCGAAGACGACCGCCGCCGCGGCGGAGCACATCGAACCCGCCACCGGTGCGCCGGCCTCGATGAGGGCGCGGCCGGGCACGGAGGGATCGGGCTCGGTCACACGGTCGATCATCTCCGGTTCCCGGTCGCTCACGCACCCGGTCGGCCCGGTACCTCACCGCATCGGGTCAGCCGCGGTGAGGGAAACGGAACACGAATCCAGCCGCAGGGCGACGCCGGGGAAACGCTGCGTTGCGACCGTCCTCGCATGGCCGCCCCCACACATCTCCCGCAGCTGGAACAGGACACCGTCGTCGCCCCGCCGCCGAGCCCACCGGCCGGCCGCGGGACGTGGATCGACGACTGGCGCCCCGAGGACCCGCAGTTCTGGGAGTCCACGGGCAAGAAGGTCGCCCGCCGCAACCTGTTCTTCTCGATCTTCTCCGAGCACATCGGGTTCTCCATCTGGAGCCTGTGGTCGGTGATCGTGCTGTTCCTGCCCGAGCCGGTGTTCGGCATCGACCCGGCCGGCAAGTTCCTGCTCACCGCCCTGCCGACGGCGCTCGGCGCGTTCGTCCGGCTGCCCTACACCTTCGCCGTCGCCAAGTTCGGCGGGCGCAACTGGACGATCGTCAGCGCCGCCCTGCTCCTGATCCCGACCATCGCCACGGCGATCGTGCTGCAGCCCGGGGTCTCGTTCACCACGCTGCTGGTCGTCTCGTGTCTCGCGGGCGTCGGCGGCGGCAACTTCGCCAGCTCGATGGCCAACATCAACACCTTCTACCCGGACCGGCTCAAGGGCTGGGCGCTCGGGCTGAACGCGGGCGGTGGCAACCTCGGCGTGCCCGTCGTCCAGCTGGTCGGCCTGCTCGTGCTGGCCACCGCCGGGGTCACCCAGCCGCGGCTGGTCCTCTTCCTCTACATCCCGCTCATCGTCGCCGCCGCCGTCGGCGCGGCGCTGCTGATGGACAACCTCACCACCGCACGCAACCAGCCGCGGGCCATGCGGGAGGCAACCCGCGAGCCGCACACCTGGATCATGTCGTTCCTCTACATCGGGACGTTCGGCTCGTTCATCGGCTTCGGGTTCGCCTTCGGCCAGGTGCTCGTCAACCAGTTCACCGAGTCGTTCGCCACCCCGCTGGCCGCCGCGTCGCTGACGTGGCTGGGCCCGCTGCTCGGCTCGCTGATCCGCCCGATCGGCGGCTCGCTGGCCGACCGCTTCGGCGGCGCGCTCATCACCTGCTGGAACTTCGTGGCCATGGCGCTGGGCGCCGGCGTCGTCTGGACGGCGAGCCAGCTCGAGTCGCTGCCGCTGTTCGTCGTCGGCTTCGTGCTGCTCTTCGTCTTCAGTGGCATCGGCAACGGCTCGACCTACAAGATGATCCCGGCGATCTTCCGGTCGCAGGCGCTGACCGCGGTGGCCGAGGGCGGGGACGCCGACGCCGCCGACCGGCGGGCGCTGCGCATGTCCGGCGCGCTGATCGGCATCGCGGGTGCGGTCGGTGCCTTCGGCGGTGTGCTGGTGAACCTCGCGTTCCGGCAGTCGTTCATGACGACCGGCACCGGTGACTCCGCCTACCTGGTGTTCATCGCGTTCTACGTCGTGTGCGTCGCCGTCACCTGGGTCGTCTACCTCCGCCCGCGGACGGCGCTCGGCCGCGTCTGAGCAACGGTTGGATCAGTCCGGTGGCCCCTATCACGGCGTCGATGGGGGCCACCGTGCAGATCTCGCCGGGCCGGACCGCAGGGCGTCATTTCTGTCCGACCGCGCTGCCACGATGCCCGCATGACGATCGAGGTGCGTCCCGCGACCAGCTTCGGCGACGTCGCGACGATGGTCGGTCCCAAGCGCCCCGACGCGAACGTGTGCTGGTGCCTGAGCTACCGCATCCCGTCGAAGGAGAACCTGGCGCTCACCGGCCCCGCACGGGGCGAGCGCGTGCAGCAGCTGGTGCGGGAGGACCCACCGCCGGGAGTGCTCGCCTACGACGGCGACGAGGTAGTGGGGTGGGCCGCGATCCACCCACGCGCGGACACGACCTTCGCCCGCAACCGGAAGATCCCGCACCTCGACGACCTCGGGGTGTGGTCCCTGTGGTGCGTCCGGGTGCGTCCCGGACATCGGGGCACGGGGATCGCCCACCACCTGATCGACGGAGCCGTGCAGTTCGCCCGCACCCGCGGCGCACCGGTGATCGAGGCCTACCCGGTCGACAACGACGGCCGGAAGGTCGACCTCACGATGGCCTACGTCGGCACGCGGACGATGTTCGAGCGGGCCGGGTTCCGCAAGGCGGCCGACACGGAGTCGGTCGTCAACGGCTTCCCGCGCGTGCTCATGCGGCTCGACCTGCGCTCATCGCCGCTCAGATCTTGAGGCGGTACCCGCGCTTGACCACCGTCTCGACCACCGGTGCACCGAGCGCGGAGCGCAGCCGGGTCACGGCCATCTCGACGGCGTGGCCGTCGCCGCCACCCGGCAGCGAGCCGATCAGCTCCGGGCGGGACACCACGGTGCCCGGCCGGCAGGCCAGCGTCCGCAGCACCGCCATGGGGCCCGGCGCGAGCTCGATCACCTGGCCGTCCAGGAGGACCGCGTGGCCCCGCACCTGCAGCGAGTGGGCACCGACCTGCAGCACCGGGTCCCGCTCCGGCAGCCGGGCGACGACCTCCCGAGCGAGGGCGCCCAGTCGCGCCCGCTCGGGCTGGTGCGTCGGGATCCCGGCGGCCTCCAGCGGCCCGGCGGTCACGTTGCCGACGGCGATGGCGAGCACCCGGTCCTTCATCGCGGCGACGAGCGCCTCGCGCTGGCCGAGCTCGTCGGCCACGGTCAGCAGGCTCGCCGCGGCCGGTGCGCTGGTGAACGTGACGGCGTCGACGGTGCCGGCGACGATCGAGGCGACCAGGCGCCGGACCGGGACGACGTCCTCCGGCAGGACCCAGCGGTAGACCGGCACCGTCACGACCTCGGCACCGGCCTGTCGCAGCGCGGCCACCAGGTCGGGCAGGGGGTCACCGTGCAGCTGGACGGCGATCCGCCGTCCCTCGAGGGGCCCCTCCGCCCCGGAGAGCAGATGGGCCAGCACCTCCGCCGAGGACTCGGACTCCGGCGACCAGGCGTCCACCAGCCCGCCGCCGCGGATCGCCCCGCGCGCCTTGGGGCCGCGGGCCATCACCCGGGCCGGGCGCAGGTGCTCCACCAGGGGGAGGTCCCAGGCGTCGGCGGCCTCGAGCCACCCGCGGAAACCGACGCCGGTCGTCGCGATCACCAGGTCCACCGGCCGGGCCATCACCTCGTGGGTGGCCGCGACGAGTTCCGCGTCGTCGGAGAGCGGCACGATCCGGATCGCCGGCGCGTAGACGACGCGGGCGCCCCGGCGGTCCAGCAGCGCGCCCAGCTCCTCCTTGCGACGGGCCGCCGTCACGGCGACCGTGTAGCCCGCGAGCGGCTGGAGCGGAGCCTCCGGATCGGTCTCGGTCACGACCCCATGGTGAGGCGTGCGTGTTCCGGGCGTGTGTCCTGCAGATGAGACGCTTCGCACGCCTGGATCAGTCGAGGAGGACCAGCGCGCCGGCGGGCGCGGCGGCGGCGCCGTCCACCCGGACGTCGGCCCGGGCGCGCGTGCCCTCCGCGGCGAAGTGGGCGGCCTCCGTCTCCTGCCACCGGCGCCAGTGCGCGGCCAGGTCCTCGCCGTCGCGGGCCAGCCCGCGGGACAGCCGCAGCGGGGCGGGCGCCTCCACCCACACGCGCAACGTCGTCCACGCGTCCAGAGACCGCGGGCTGCTGCCGCAGCCCTCGACGACCAGCACGCGTGGGACCGGGACGACGGTCGGCTCGGCGGCGAAGCGGCCGGCCGCCCAGTCGTAGCGGTGGTACGCGCCGCAGCGGCCCTCGGAGAGCGGCCGGAGGACACCGGCGGACAGCCGTGAGGTCGCGCCCGTGAGGGTCCAGCCGGCGTAGAGGTCCTCGAGGTGCACCAGTTCCGAGTCCGCTCCGAGTGCGTCGGCGAGCCGGCCGGCGAACGTCGTCTTGCCCGACCCGGCGGGGCCGTCGACGCTCACCAGCCGGACGCCGCCCAGCCGGGCGGGGGCGGCGAGCACCAGCGCCGCGAGGTCGGCGACGGTGCCGATCAACGGGCGGCGAGGGTCCACGTCGGCACCGGTCCGCCGTCACTGACGACGAGGCCCCGGCTCGCGAGCAGCCGCAGGTGGGCGTCGGTCTCGGTCACGGCGAAGATCCGCATCCGCCGCGCGTAGGAGTCCCACGGGCGGGACCAGGTGAGGTGCGCGGCGAGGTCCCAGGGGGTCGACCCCGGATGGGCGCGGATCGCGGTCAGCAGCTCGGTCAGCCGGTGCTCGTGGTGAGCGGTCAGCGCGTCGGCGCGGTCGGCCAGCCCGGTGAAGCGCCACTCGTGGGCCGGCAGCACCTCGGCCGGATCGAGGTCGCGGACGGCGGCCAGGGAGTCGAGGTAGTTCCGCAGCGGGTCGGCCGCACCCGAGACGCCTGTGGAGATGTTCGGGCTGATCCGCGGCAGGACGTGATCGCCGGAGAAGAAGAGCCGCCCGTCCTCCTCGGCGAAGCACAGGTGGCCGGGCGTGTGACCGGGTGTGTGCACGGCGCGCAGCCGCCAGCCGGGGAAGTCGGCCAGGTCGCCGTCCTCGAGCAGCCGGTCCGGAACGGCCATGCTCGTGAACCGCTCCATGTTCTCCGCCGGCCCCACATCGCTGACCGCGTCGGCCCGGTCCGCCCCCAGACCGACGAGGAACTCGATCTCCGCGGCGATCGCGGCAGCGCCACCGCCGCGGTTGAGGCCGGCGACCAGCGTGGCGTCGGCCGGGTGCATCGCCACCCAGGCGCCGCTCGCCTCGCGTACCCGGTTGGCCAGGCCGAGATGGTCGAAGTGCAGGTGGGTGACGAGGACGCCGCGGACGTCGGCGACCGCGCCGCCGACCGAGGCGAGTCCGCCCGTCAGCGCCGCCCACGCCTCGTCGCTCTCCCAGCCGGTGTCGAGCAGGCCGAGCCCACCGCCGTCGAGGGCGAAGGCATGGACGCTGACGTAGCGCAGCGGGTTGTGCGGGATCGGCACGGGGATCGACCACAGGCCGTCGCGGAGCTGCTCGACAGGGGGCAGGGATCGGGACTGCCAGGCCTCGTGCTGCGCCGTGCCGGTGACCTCCACGTCCCCGCACTCTGCCAGCCGTGGCCCGCCGGCCCGTCCGGGCCTGGGACGATGGGCGCGTGACCGGTCCCGCTGCGCCGTCGTCCCTGTCGGTCGTGCCCCGTCGCATGCGGCTGCTCTGCGCGGTGGCCGCGGCGGTCGTCGTCGTGGTGGCGATCGTCGTCGCGGTCTCGCTGAAGTCGTCCTCGACCGGCGTGGTCGCCTTCCGGACGGTCGACCAGATCGCGATCTTCGGGCTCGGGGTCGCCCTCGGGGCGGCGATCCTGGCGCTCGGGCGGTCCCGGGTGGACGCCGATGCCGACGGGGTGCGGATCCGCAACATCCTGGTGCACCACGAGCTGCCGTGGACGGCGGTGCGGGCGGTGTCGTTCGCGCGGACGTCGTCCTGGGCGACGCTGCAGCTGGAGAACGACGACGAGGTCGCCGTCCTCGCGGTGCAGGCCGCCGACAAGGAGCGCGCCGTCCGCGCGGTCGAGGCGCTGCGCGCCCTGCATGCGGCCAAGCGCGCCCAGGATTCGGTGCCGCCGCCCCTGCTGTACCCGGAATGAGCCGCCCCTGCTGTACCCGGAATGATACGCGCGGCGGCAGCGCTGTAGCATTCGCGTGTCCCGGTGTTCCATCGGGACACGCGTACCGAACAGCGGCTCCCCGGAGCCGCTGACCAAGAGGAGTCCGCTCCCACCTGACGCCCTACCAGGCGTCCAGGTCCCCGGAACGCGAGAGCCGGCCCGTCGGGTCGGTGCTCGCGTCGCGCACGCACCCCTCCGGGGGCGCGTACGACACCGGAGAGTGGGCCCCGTGAGCTTCGTGCTCCCGGGGCCTTCGTCGTCCCGGCGTCCGGTGGCCCAGCGGCTCCTCCCAGGCAAGAGCAGAGGAGAGGCCATCACCGAGCCCCGCATCAACGACCGCATCCGTGTGCCCGAGGTCCGCCTGGTCGGTCCCGAGGGTGAGCAGGTCGGCGTCGTGTCGATCGGCGAAGCACTGCGTCTGGCCCAGGACTCGGAGCTCGACCTCGTCGAGGTCGCGCCCATGGCCCGGCCGCCGGTCTGCAAGCTCATGGACTACGGGAAGTTCAAGTACGAGTCCGCCCAGAAGGCCCGCGAGGCCCGGCGGAACCAGGCGCTCACCGTCATCAAGGAGATGCGGCTGCGCCTCAAGATCGACCCGCACGACTACGAGACCAAGAAGGGCCACGTCGAGCGCTTCCTGCGAGGCGGCGACAAGGTCAAGATCACCGTCATGTTCCGTGGCCGCGAGCAGTCCCGCCCGGAGATGGGCTACCGGCTGCTGCAGCGGCTGGCCGCCGACGTCGCCGAGCTGGGCGTCGTCGAGTCCAACCCGAAGCAGGACGGCCGCAACATGGTCATGGTGATCGCACCGCACCGGAACCAGGCCGCCACCGACGCCGCCCGCCGCAGCGCCAAGGCGGAGAAGGCCACGGCGTCCGAGGCGCAGCAGGCCCCGACCGCCTGACCGGTCGCACACCGCACCACCGCACCACCGAGACGGCCGGTGCGCATGGAGCCGCCCCTGGCTGCCGCATGCGCACCGACACATACGACAGGACGAGGGACATGCCGAAGCAGAAGACCCACAAGGGCACCGCCAAGCGCGTGCGCGTGACGGGCACCGGAAAGCTCGTGCGCGAGCACACGAACAACCAGCACAAGTTCGAGGTGAAGTCGTCCTCGCGCAAGCGCCGGGTGAGCGGTGTCGGCGTCCTCTCGCCGGCCGACGCTCCGCGCATGAAGAAGCTGCTCGGTCTCTGACCGCACTCCCTTAACGGCTAGAAGACAGGAGCACTCACGTGGCACGCGTGAAGCGGGCGGTCAACGCCCAGAAGAAGCGCCGGACGACTCTCGAGGCAGCCAGTGGCTACCGGGGTCAGCGTTCGCGTCTGTACCGCAAGGCCAAGGAGCAGCTGCTCCACTCGGCGACGTACGCCTACCGCGACCGCAAGGCGCGCAAGGGCGACTTCCGGAAGCTCTGGATCACCCGGATCAACGCCGCGGCCCGCCTGAACGACATGACCTACAACCGGTTCATGCAGGGGCTCAAGCTCGCCGGCATCGAGCTGGACCGCCGCGTCCTGGCCGAGCTGGCCGTGAACGAGCCGGCCGCGTTCGCCGCCCTGGTCGAGACCTCGCGCGCCGCCGTCGCGGCCGCGCCGTCGACCGTGGCGACCGACGCCGCCTGACCAGGTCGCACGCACGTTCCGACGCCGTCGGTGACCGGTCCCTCGGGGCCGGCACCGGCGGCGTCGGCGTCTGTTCCGAGGAGATGGGATGACCGAGGTGCTGACCGAGCGGTCGGCGCGGATCGTCGCCGCCCGCAAGCTGACCCGGCGGCCGGGGCGGGACGACGCCGGCTTCTTCCTCGCCGAGGGGCGTCAGGCCGTCGCCGAGGCGTTGGCCGACCCTGCGGGCGTGCGCGAGGTGTTCGCCACCGAGGCGGCCGCGGCCGCGCACCAGGACCTGCTGGCCGCTACCCCTGCCCCGGTGCGCCTGGTCACCGAGAAGGCCGCGGCCTCGCTGTCGGAGACCGTCACGCCCCAGGGCCTGGTGGCCGTCTGCGCCCTGCGCGACGTGCCCGCCGCCCATCTGGTCGCGGCCCCACCCAGGCTGTCGGTCGCGCTCGCCGAGCTCGCCGACCCCGGCAACGCCGGCACGGTGCTGCGGACGGCGGACGCGTGCGGTGCGGGCGCGGTCGTGTTCGGCGCCGGATCCGCCGACCCGTTCGGTGGCAAGGCGGTGCGGTCGAGCGCCGGCAGCCTGTTCCACGTCGATGTCGTCCGTGGCGCCGACCTGGCGTCGGTGCTCCCTCAGCTCCGGGACGCCGGGGTGACGGTGCTGGCCGCCGACGGCGGGGGAGAGGTGGCCCTCGACGAGATCGCCGCCTCCGGACGCCTGGCCGGCCCGGTGCTGTGGCTGTTCGGGAACGAGGCCCGCGGCGTTCCCGAGGGGCTGGCCGCGCTGGCCGACGCGCGGGTCCGCATCCCGATGCGGGGACGGGCGGAGAGCCTGAACCTCGCCGCCGCGGCCGCGATCTGCCTCTACACCACCCAGCTCGCCCAGGCCTGACCCGCTTTCGGTACCGAAAGCGGGGGCGTGGGGCGTCGCTTTCGGTACCGAAAGCGTGCGGGCAGAGGTCAGATCAGGCCGGAGCGGCGCCAGAGGCGTTCCGACGGCCCGCCGATGAGCCCGACCTCGCGCAGGAACGACACCAGACCGGCCGAGGCATCCCGCAGCTTCGACCGGTAGTGCTCGTTCGCCCGGGCTGCCGCCCGCGCCTCCCGCGGGTCGAGCCCGACCGACGCGTAGACCGCCGGCTGGACGAGGTTCTCGGCGACGATCACAGCGACAGCGGCGACGGCGGTGCGGTGCTTGCGCGGCTGCCAGCGCGACAGCTCAGGCGTCCGGCGCGCGATCTCCTCGCGGGCGAAGCGCATGTGCCGGGCCTCCTCCACGACGTGGATCCGGCTGATGGCGCGGGTGAGCGGCTGCACCCGCTCGTCCTTCATCAGGTCCCGCTGGAAGATGTCGAGGATCTCCTCGGTGACGAGGATCGCCGCGTAGGCGGCCGGGCCGGCCCCCTTCGCGGCGAACGCCCTGCCGAGCCGCTGGACCGACGACGGCGGCTGGTAGGACGGCGCGCCGAACGTCTCCGCCGTGCGGGCGAACATGACCGAGTGCCGGCACTCGTCGGCGATCTCGGTCAGGGCCCACTGGACGTGGGGGAGCGCGGGGTCGTCCCCGGCGATGTCGCGCAGGATCAGCTGCATGAGCAGGCACTCGAGCCAGATCCCGACGCCGGAGATCGAGCAGTACTCGTGGATGGTGAGGACGACGCGCTGTTCGTGGTCGAGCGAATCCCACAACGGCGTGCCGTAGAGGGTGGACCATTCCGGTGACAGGCCGTACAGCTGGGTAGGGAGAGGGGCGGCCCAGTCGATGTCGATGACCGGGTCGTAGGACTTCTTGGCCGCCGATCCGAGCAGGCGGCTGGAGAGCTCCTGCCGGTCGACCGGTCTCCTGGCCGGGCGGTCGGTGGCGGTGGGCGGCAGCGTGGCGGTCATCTGCGGGCTCCCCAGGACGGCGATGCGTGGCTGCGAGGAAAGGTAGCTGTTACCGTGGAACACATGCAACAGGTGGCCGTGCCGCCCGGTGGGACGACCGGCCCGGCGACGCCGGACCCGCATCCCGACGGCCGCCGTTCCCGGTGGACCGAGCACCGGCGGGCCCGGAAGGAAGAGCTCGTCGGTGCCGCGGTGGAGGCCGTCCGGCTGGCCGGACCGGACTTCTCCGTCGACGACGTCGCCCGCAGCGCCGGCGTCTCCAAGACGGTCATCTACCGCTACTTCAGCGACAAGGACGAGCTGATCAACGACGTCCTCGAGCGGATCTCCACGGCGATCCTGCTCCCGCGTCTGCTCGGCGAACTGACGGTGGACCGCGCCGACGACCGGGAGCGGCTGCACGCCGTGATCGCCGCGTTCGTCCGGCTGATCGAGGACGAACCGGCGCTCTACCGGTTCGCCTACGCCCAGGCAGGGCGCTCGGGCCGGGCGGACCTGGTGGCGGCCACCGAGCACGAGATCGCCGAGGCGCTGGGGCGGATGCTGGGCGAGCGGCTGACCTCCGCGGGCCGGCCGGCCGGACCGGCGATGACGTGGGCGTACGGCGTGGTCGGGATGGTCCAGCTCGCGGCCCACTGGTGGTCCGGCACCCGCCAGGTGAGTCCCGCCGAACTCGTCGACCAGCTCACGGGGCTGGCGTACGGCGGGCTCGGCGCGCTGCTGCCGCCGCCCTGAGGAGGACTCGTGAGCGAGCACGAACAGCCGGACGGATACGAGGGCGTCGTGACCGTCGTCGTCGAGGGCGAGGAGCCCCGTACGGCGCACGCCGCACTGGCCGCCCGGTTCGACCCGCTGGCCGGGCACGTGGTCTGGAAGGGACGCGTCTCCGCCGGGCTGCCCGCGCGGACGCCGCTGGTTCTCCGGACCCTCCACGGCAGCGGCTCGGCCGAGGCCGTCGAGCGGGACCCCTGGGGCAACACCCGCGTCCGGGGCGTGGGCCGTCCACCGTTCCCGGTCGAGCTGCTGGACGCCGCATCCGGGACAGGGCCGGCACGCTGAGGAGAGTCAGCGCCGCCCAGACCCCTGGCCCGCCGCGGGGGCGTCGGCGGTCTTGTGCGCGTACATGCTGAGGTCGGCGTTGTGCAGGAGCGTCGTGAACTCCTCGCCGTCCCGGGGGTACACGGCGATGCCGACGCTCGCGCCCACCGACATCTCCTGGCCGCGGAGGACCACGGGCAGCCGGACGGCGGCGGACAGGTCGTCGGCGACGCGCCGTGCCTCCTCCGCCGCGCTCTCCGGGTCGAGGCCGAGGAGCGCGACCAGGAACTCGTCCCCGCCGAGCCGCGCCAGCAGGTCACCGCGGCGGAGCCGGCCGCGCAGGGTCCGCGCGACGGTCTGCAGCAGTTCGTCGCCTACGGCGTGACCGAACCGGTCGTTGACCGCCTTGAAGCCGTTGAGGTCCACGAACATCAGGGCCAGGGTGTCGCGCCCGGTGCGCGCGTCCCAGATCGCCGTCTCGACCTGCTCCTCGAGCCTCCGGCGGTTCGGCAGCCCGGTCAGCGGGTCGGTGTAGGCCAGCTCCTCGATGCGCGCCAGGCAGATCGCGTTGCGGTCCCGCTCCTGGAGCAGCGCGCGTTCGGCCTCGACGCGCGCCGTGACGTCGTGCTGCACGCCGATGTACTGGACGACGGTCCCCTCGGCATCGAGGACCGGGGCGAGGTGGATCTCGTTCCACCAGGGCGTCCGCTCCGGCCCGCGATGGTTGAGGACCGTCTCCCGGCACTCCTCACCCCGGTCGATGGCGCTGCGGATCCTGGCGATCGCCGCGGGGTCGGTGTCCGGCCCCTGCAGGAAACGGCAGTTGCGGCCGAGCACGTCGTCGCGGGACAGCCCGGCGAGCTGCTCGAAGGCATCGTTGACGAAGACCAGCGGCTGGTCGGGCTGCCGCAGGTCCGAGATGGTCACGCCGCTCGTCGTGGCGGCGAGGGCACGGTGCAGGAGACCGTCCGCGTCGGGGGCGACGACCGGGCGGTGCGGGCGCGCGACGACGACGGGATGCGTTGGCGGCACAGCGATGACGGCGGTGTGGCGCGGTGCGACGCGGGACAGCAGTGCCGCCGCCGCCCGCACCACGGTGTCGCGGTCGTAGGTCAGTGCGTACTCGAAGGTGCGCTCCAGGTCCGGCCCGCCGTCCCCGAGATCGCGGGCCAGCAGGGCGGCACTGAAGTGGGGGCTGAGGACGACGACGTCCCACTCCCCGCGCACCGGGTCATCCGCCCCGAGAGTCGCCCCGCGCAGACCCGGCAGGGGCTCGACGGCGAGATCCTCACCCAGCGCGCACACGAATGCGGTGCGCTCGACCAGGTCGCGGTAGCGGAGGCCGGTCGAGGGGGTGAAGTGCCGCGCCTCCTGGAAGGTGGCGGCGACCACGCAGGTGTCGCCCAGACGCAGTGCCTCCCGTTCCAGCTGCTTGCTCAGCTCGATCAGCAGCGACTTGGCCGAGCGGCGCAACGGGAAGCCCCCCGGCAGGCAGGCGAACGGTGAGACGTCCGTGGTGCTGCCCGGCGGGCCGCCGGGGAGGACGAGCTCGCCGGCGACCAGGCCGGGGGCGGGGCCGGGGCCGGGTCGGCCGAAGTACCAGCCCTGACCGAGGGTGGCGCCCAGCGCGCGCGCCGTGGCGAGGTGCTCCTCGGTCTCGATCCCCTCAGCGAGAACGACGGCACCGGTGCGCTCGGCGTGTGCGTTGACCGCGTTCATGATCTCCGCGATCGCCGGGCCGGGGCGTTCCTGGACGAGTCGCAGGTCGAGCTTGATCACGTCCGGGGCGAGCAGGGGGAGGAAGGCCAGGGACATCGAGTCGGTCCCGACGTCGTCGACGGCCACCCCCCACCCGAGGGCGCGCACGCGCTCGACGGTGCGCAGCAGTTCAGCAGGGCGGGCGGCGAGGGCCCGCTCGGTGATCTCGAGGACGACGCGCAGCTCCCGGGGAGCGCTCTCGGCGATCGCCAGGAGGTCGTCCAGCGGCGCGCTGTCGAGCACCTCGGGCTCGACGTTGACGAACACCGTCAGCGGCGCCAGCAGGCCGTGCTCCACCGCGCCACGGAATGCGGCCGAGCGACAGGCCTCGTCGAGCTCGGCCAGCCGGCCGGCCGAGCGGGCAGCAGCGAACATCAGGTCGGGGCGTTCCAGCGGACCCCGGGGGCCGCGGGCGAGCGCCTCGTAGGCGACGACCCGACCGGTGTCGAGCTCCACGATGGGCTGGAACACGCTGTGGATCCCCCCGGGCAGCAGTGCGTCGGCCAGTGCGCGTGCGGTGGGGTCCCCGAAATCCTTCACGCGTGCGCTATCGGCGTCCCAGGGCGTCGACAGCAGCTCTCCGCCCCGTCGCCTCCCCCGATGGGGGAGGGGTCAGCCCGGCAGCGTGATCAGGACGACGGCGACGACGGCGGCGCCCAGGCCGGCGATCTGTGCACCGACCAGGCGCTCGCGCAGCAGCACCTGGGCCAGCAGCACCGTGCTGACCGGGTAGAGCGAGGCCAGCACGCCGGTGATCGCCAGCTGGCCGTCCTGCTGGGTCGCCAGCAGGAACAGCGCATTCGCGCTCATGTCGCCCAGCCCGGACAGCGCCACCAGCGGGAACGCCGCCCCGGTGACCCGCAGCGTCTGCCGCCCGGCGAGGGCCACGACCACCACGAGCGCGACCGAGGCCAGCCGGGCCGCGACCAGCGGCGTGAGCCCGGAGGTCTGGGATGTGCCGTCGAGGAGGACGAAGAAGAGCCCGAAGGCCGCCCCGGCGACGAGCGCCGGCGCCAGGCTGACCGGACGCGCCGTGCGCAGCGCCGTCAGCCCGCCCTCGGCCGAGACCAGCACCACCGCGGTGAGCGCCAGGGCGATGCCGACCGCCGCCCACGGGCCGATCCGGTTGCCGGTGAGCAGTCCGACGAGCACGGGGACGGCGGCGGCCGTGACCGCGGTGACCGGGGCGATCACGCTCATCACCCCACCGGCGAGGGCTCGGAAGAAGACCACGAGGCCCACCGCACCGGCGAGCCCGGCCGCGGCACCCCAGGCCAGGTCTGCGGTGCCGACCGGCCCGCCGAGCCACGGGAGGAGCGTGACCAGCGCCAGGAGGCCGACCACCTGCGACATCGCGACCACGCCGAAGACCGACGCCCGCCGGCTGGCCAGGCCGCCGAGGAAGTCGGCGGCGCCGTAGACGACGGCCGAGGCCAGCGCCAGCACGACCGCCACACCCACCTCCGGTTCCGGGCGCGCTCGCACCCGTTCCCGTTCTAGCACCAGCCCGGTCGGCCGCCCCCCGGCGCTGCGATCCCCGAGACCTGCGAACTCGTGGCAGTCAGCGGCTGATGACCACGAGTTCGCAGGTCTCGGCAGGCGGGGGAGCCGCCCACGCCGCACCCGTCGGTAACCCAGGCGCGGGCGGGCGCGGACGGCGGGCAGAATGGCCTCCCGTGTCTGGCGTCAATGATCCCTACGACCCCAAGCAGGTCGCCGCGCTCTCGCCCGAGGCCCTCGACGAGGCGGTGACGGCCGCACAGAAGGCGTTCGCGGCCGCGGGGGACCTCGAGGCGCTGGCCGTCGTCCGTCCTGCCCATCTCGGCGACCGCGCGCCCGTGCTGCTGGCCCGCCGCGAGCTCGGTGCGCTGCCGCCGGCGGCCCGGAGCGACGCCGGGAAGCGGGTGAACGCCGCGCGCGAGGCGGTCGCCGCGGCCTACGCCGAGCGGCTCGCCGAGCTGGAGGCGGAGCGGGATGCGCGGGTGCTGGCCGAGGAGCGGGTCGACGTCACGCTGCCGTGGGACCGCACGCCGCGGGGGGCCCGGCACCCGCTGACCACCCTGACCGACCGGATCGCCGACATCTTCGTGGGGATGGGCTACGAGGTCGCCGACGGCCCGGAGCTCGAGGCGGAGTGGCTGAACTTCGACGCCCTCAACATCGGCCGCGACCACCCGGCCCGCACGATGATGGACACCTTCTTCGTCGCGCCCGAGGACTCCGGTCTGGTGCTGCGCACGCACACGAGCCCGGTGCAGGCCCGGACCATGCTCGAGCGGAAGCCCCCGATCTACGTCGTGGCGCCCGGCCGGGTCTACCGGACCGACGAGCTCGACGCCACGCACACGCCCGTCTTCCACCAGGTGGAGGGCCTCGCGGTCGACCGCGGGCTCACCATGGCGCACCTGCGGGGCACGCTCGACCACCTGTCCCGCATCCTGTTCGGCGCCGATGCCATCACCCGCTGGCGGCCGTCGTACTTCCCGTTCACCGAGCCGTCGGCGGAGTTCGACGTCTGGTTCCCCGAGCACCGCGACGGCCCGCGGTGGGTCGAGTGGGGTGGCTGCGGGATGGTCAACCCGCGGGTGCTCATCGCCTGCGGCATCGACCCGGAGGAGTACACCGGCTTCGCGTTCGGCCTTGGCATCGAGCGCGCCCTGCAGTTCCGCTCCGGCGTCGGCGACATGCGCGACATCGTCGAGGGCGACGTCCGGTTCACACGAGCGTTCGGAGTTGAGCAGTAATGCGGGTCCCCATCGGCTGGCTGGCCGAGTACGTCGACGTGCCGGCGGGGACGTCGGTCGAGGACCTCGACACCGCCTTCGTGCGCCTCGGTCTCGAGGTGGAGGAGATCCACCGGCCCGAGGAGGTCACCGGACCGCTCGTCATCGGCAAGGTCCTGGGGATCGAGGAGCTGACCGGCTTCAAGAAGCCGATCCGCTACACGCAGGTCGACGTGGGAGAGGCAGAGCCACGAGGCATCGTCTGCGGCGCCAGCAACTTCGTCGTCGGCGACACCGTCGTGGTCGCGCTGCCGGGGGCCGTGCTCCCGGGTGGCTTCGAGATCGCCGCGCGGACGACCTACGACCGGGTCTCCGACGGGATGATCTGCTCGGTCCGCGAGCTGGGCATCGGCGACGACCACGCCGGGATCCTCGTGCTGGGACACGACGGCGCCGACGTGCCGCCGCCGGGCACTCCCGCGGGGCAGGTCGCAGGTCTGGACGACGTCGTCATCGAGCTGGCCGTCACGCCCGACCGGGGATACTGCCTGTCCATGCGCGGGATCGCCCGCGAGATGGGCACCGGCCTGGCCGCGCCGTGGCGCGACCCGGGCGCCGTCACCCCGCCGGTCTGGTCGGGGGAGCCGGCCTGGCAGGTGACGGTCGCCGACCCCGACCGCTGCGACCGGTTCTCGATGATCGCGATGGAGGGGCTCGACCCCACCGCGCCCAGCCCGTGGTGGCTCCGTCGCCGGCTCGCGCAGGCGAGCGTGCGCAGCATCTCCCTCGCCGTCGACGTCACCAACTACGTGATGCTCGAGCTCGGCCAGCCGATGCACGCCTTCGACCGGGACGCCGTCACCGGGCCGATCACCGTCCGGCTGGCCCGCGAGGGGGAGAAGCTCACCACCCTGGACGGCGCGCAGCGGAAGCTCACCGCCGACGACCTGCTCATCACCGACGAGACCGGCCCGATCGGGCTGGCCGCGGTCATGGGCGGCGCGAGCACCGAGATCGGCGACGGCACCACCGCCGTGCTGCTCGAGGCCGCGCACTGGGAGCCGACCGGGGTCGCCCGGACCGCCCGCCGGCACCGGCTGCCCAGCGAGGCGGCCAAGCGCTTCGAGCGCGGGGTCGACCCGGAGATGACCGTGGTCGCGCTGGCCCGGGCCGCCGAGCTGCTCGCCGAGTACGGCGGTGCGCGCGTGGTCGGTGCGCTGGTCGACGTCGACACCCGGGTCCCACGTCCGGCCATCGCACTGGACGCGGCGACGCCCGCGCGCGTGGCCGGGGTGCCCTACACGGCGGCCCAGGTGGTCGAGCTGCTCGGCGCCGTCGGCTGCGACGTGGACTCCAGCGGCAACCCGCTCGCCGTCACCCCGCCGTCGTGGCGGCCCGACCTCACCGATCCGGCGGATCTCGTCGAGGAGGTCGTCCGCCTCGCCGGCTACGACGAGATCCCCTCCGTGCTGCCGACGGCGCCGCCGGGACGCGGGCTCACCGACGTGCAGCGGAGGCGCCGCGGGGTCGGCCGGGCCCTGGCCGAGGCCGGTTACGTCGAGTCGCCGTCCTATCCCTTCGTCGGGACGGCGGCCCTCGACGCCCTGGGCCTGACCGACGGCGACCCGCGCCGCGAGGTGGTCCTGGTCCGCAATCCGCTGTCGGAGGAGGAGCCGGCGCTGCGGACGACGCTGCTGCCCGGCCTGCTCGCGACCCTGGCCCGCAACCTGTCCAGGGGCCAGCGCGATCTGGCGCTGTTCGAGCACGGGGCGGTCTTCCCCGGCAGCTCCCGGACGGCGGCCCCGCTGCCCGGCGTCGACCGGCGGCCGGACGACGCGACGCTGGCCGCCCTCCTCGGCGCCGTCCCGGAGCAGCCGTGGCACGTCGCCGTGGCCCTGACCGGTTCCCGCGAGCCCCGCGGCTGGTGGGGCCCCGGGCGCCCGGGCGTCTGGGCCGACGCGGTGCAGGCCGCCCGGCTGGTCGCGGCGGCGTCGGGCGTCGAGCTGACCGTCCGGGCGGGGGCAGAGGCGCCGTGGCACCCCGGCCGCTGCGCCGGGCTCGTCGTCGGCGATCGGGTGATCGGCCACGCCGGTGAGCTGCACCCCCGGGTCTGCGCCGCGCTTGAGTTGCCGGCGCGCACCGCGGCGATGGAGCTCGATCTCGACGCCCTCCCGGCGGCCGGGGTGCCGGTCGGACCGCCCATCTCGAGCTTCCCGCCGGTGCTCCTCGACCTGGCGCTCGTCGTCGGCGACGACGTGCCCGCCGCCGAGGTGGACGCCGCGCTGCGCGAGGGCGCCGGCGAGCTGCTGGAGTCGCTGCGGCTGTTCGACGTCTACACCGGCGCGCCGGTCCCGGCCGGGTCGCGGTCGCTGGGCTACGCCCTGACGCTGCGCGCGCCGGACCGGACGCTCACCGGTGAGGAGGCGGCCACGGTGCGCGAGAGCGCCGTCGCCGCGGCCGGCCGGCGGACGGGAGCGGTCCTGCGTGGCTGACCTCGCCGGCCAGATAGCTCTCATCAGCGGGGCGTCGTCGGGGATCGGCCGGGCGCTCGCCGAGGGGCTCGCCGCCCGCGGGGTGCTCGTCGCGGGTCTGGCCCGCAGCGAGGAGCGGCTGACCACGGCGATGGCGGAGGTGGCCGCGTCCTCCGGTGTCCGCACGCTCGCCGTGGCCGCCGACGTCACCGATCGCGCCGCTGTGGACGCCGCCGTGGCGCGGGTCGCCGACGAGCTCGGCCGCGTCGACCTGCTGGTCAACAACGCGGGGGCCATCGACGCCGCCGAGGTGCCGGTCTGGGAGGCCGATCCCGACCACTGGTGGGACGTCGTCGCCAGCCACGTGCGCGGCGCGCAGCTGCTGGTGCGCGCCGTCGTGCCGGGGATGCTCGCGCGCGGACACGGGCGGATCGTGAACGTCGCCAGCGGGATGGGCACCCGCGCGAACCGCGACTACTCGGCCTACTCGGTCGCCAAGACCGGGCTGATGCGGCTGACCGAGGCACTGGACCTCGCCCTGCAGGGCAGCGGCGTGCACGCGTTCGACGTCGCCCCGGGCGTCGTGGACACCGCGATGACCCGCTCGATGGAGATGTGGCGGGACTTCACCGATTGGACCCCGCCGGAGCGGGTGGTCGAACTGGTCACGGCGATCGCGGCGGGGGAGCTCGACGCGTGGGCCGGCCGCTTCGTCCGCGCCGGCAGGGACGACCTCGCCACCCTCCGCGGGCTGACGCCGGAGGACGCCGCCCGCCGGCTCCGGCTCGTCCCGTACGGCGCCGAGGATCCGCTCGCCTAGTGGACGACGCCTTCGCGACACCGGCAGCCGACCACGGCCTCGAGGACCGGGAAGGTTCCGCGCCCGACGGACTGCCCGAGCGCTACCTCTACTCGCCGGACAGGGTGTTCCGCTACGCCTTCGGCCGGTGGTGGGGAGACGTTGACCTCGCGAAGACGGCGATCTGGGTGCTCCTCAATCCGGCAACGGGCGACACGGATCGCCGGCCCCGACCCACGCTGAACCGTTGCATCGCGCGCTCGCGTGCCCTCGCCGCGAACGGGCTGGTCATCGTGAACCTGTTCGCCTTCCGCCACACAGACCCGAAGCAGCTCCGCGCGGCCGACGACCCGATCGGGCCCGCCAACGACGAGGCGCTCAAGGTGCTCACGGGTGCCGGTCTGGAGACGATCGCGGCGTGGGGCGCGCACGGTCGCCTGAAAGGCCGCTCGCAGGAGGTCGCCCCCCTGCTGTCGCACCCGAGGTGCCTGGGAACGACGAGCCGCGGGGAACCGCGGCATCCCCTCTACGTCGCCGCGGACGCGCCGCTCATCCCCTGGACCCCGGCGAGCCCGATCCCCGTCTGATCCCCGCGAAGGTCAGAAGATCGTGGCGAGCGCGAGGGGCGCGATGTCCACGGCGACCGGGATGTCCGCGTCCAGTTCGACGAGCTCGCCGTCCAGTTGCAGCGGCATGGGCGCGAGCGGCGTGAAGGCGTAGTGCGTGGCGCTCGGTTGCGGGCCGAGACCCCGCGTCGCCGCCCGGATCACCGTCGCCAGCACCCGCAGCTTGCCGGTCTGCCGCTGGGTGATCACCTCGAACCGGCCGTCGTCCGGGGCGCCGGCCTCGCTGAGCTTCGCGTACTTGGCCATCTCGGCGATGTTGGCGAAGACCAGGCTGTCGATCCTTCGCCGGCGGCCGTCCTCCAGCCGGATGGGGAACGGCCGGAAGCGGGAGAACCCGCGCACCACCGACACGATCTCCCGCCACGACCCCTTGCCGCCTTTCTCCAGGTCGACCGCGACGACCGGCGTCAGGCCCACCCCGATGTAGGAGTGGGCGAAGCGGACCATCGCGCCCGGCCCGCTGCCCACCGTGAGCCGGAGCAGGTCCATGCGGCGCACCTCGCCGGCCACGATCGCGTCCGCGAGGTGTCGTTCCCGCGTGACGCGACGGTGGTCGTTGGCGTTGCCCGCGGCGCGCACCGCACAGACGGCGCGGTCGTTGCCGGCGTCCATCACGCCGTTCACCACCTCGTTGTATCCACCGTCGCCGCTGACCGAGACGATCAGCGGACTGCCCGTGCCGGCCGCCTTCCTGGCCAGGTCGCGGGCATGCCCCGCGTGCTGGGTCGGGGAGAGTTCCAGGGGCACGCCCGGCAGCCGCTGCGCCAGTTCGTCGCGGAGCTCCCCGGCGGACTCCGGCGCGTTCCCGGTGCTCTGCGGGTTGAAGATGATGACGATCCGGTCGAACGAGGTCACCAGGGGCCACTGCCCAGGCAGTCGGCCGGTAACCGGGTTGGTCTGCTATCCACTGTCGTGCATAATCATGCACCGTGAGCACAGGGCAGACGTGGACGGTCGGGGTCACCGGCGCCACCGGCTACGCGGGCGGTGAGGTGTGCCGGTTGCTGGCTGCGCACCCGAACCTCCGCCTGGCCGGGGTGCACGCCAACTCGAGCGCCGGCCGACGCCTGGGCGAGCTCCAGCCCCACCTGACGCCTTTTGCCGAGATGGTGGTCCAGTCCAGCGACGCGGCGTCGCTGGCCGGGTACGACGTCGTCGTGCTCGCGCTGCCGCACGGCGAGTCGGCGGCGATCGCCGCCCAGCTCCCTGCCGACACCCTCGTCATCGACTGCGGCGCCGACCACCGGCTGGACGACCCGGCCGCCTGGGCCCGTTGGTACGGCGGCGAGCACGCCGGCGCATGGCCCTACGGGCTCCCCGAGCTCCCCGGTCAGCGGGAGCAGCTGGCCGGCGCGCGCCGGATCGCCGTGCCCGGCTGCTACCCGACGTCCGTCACGCTCGCCCTCGCCCCGGCGCTGGCGGCCGGCCTGGTCGAGCCCGACGTCGTGATCGTTGCGGCGAGCGGCACCTCCGGCGCCGGCAGGAAGGCCTTGCCGCACCTGCTCGGCAGCGAGGTCATGGGGTCGGTCAGCGCCTACGGCGTCGGAGGGGTGCACCGGCACACCCCGGAGATGATGCAGAACCTCGCGCAGGTCGCCGGGTACCCGGTCAGCGTCAGCTTCACGCCGACGCTCGTCCCGATGAGCCGGGGCATCCTGGCCACCTGCTCGGCCCGGCTCACGCCCGGCACGGACGCGGCCGCAGCCCGGGCGGCGTACGAGAAGGCCTACGCCGACGAGCCCTTCGTCCAGCTGCTGCCGGAGGGCCAGTGGCCGACGACGGCCGCGGTCCTCGGCGCCAACACTGTGCACCTGCAGCTCGCCGTCGACCCCGATGCCGACCGGCTCGTGGTCGTCGCGGCGGTCGACAACCTGACCAAGGGCACGGCAGGCGCCGCTCTGCAGTGCGCCAATCTCGCCCTCGGCCTGCCCGAGACCACCGGCCTGCCGGTCGTAGGAGTCGCGCCATGACCGTCACCGCGCCCAAGGGCTTCTCCGCCGCCGGCGTCGCCGCCGGGCTCAAGTCCAGCGGCGACCCCGACGTCGCCGTCGTTCTCAACCACGGTCCGGACGACGCCGCGGCCGCTGTCTTCACCACCAACCGCTTCCCGGCCGCTCCGGTGCTCTGGAGCCGGCAGGTGCTGGCGGGCGACCGGGCGCGGGCCGTCGTCCTCAACTCCGGCGGGGCCAATGCGTGCACCGGCGCAGCGGGCTTTCAGGACACCCACGCGACCGCCGAGCACGCGGCCGCCGCGCTGGACCTGGGCGCCATCGACGTCGCGGTCGCCTCCACCGGCCTGATCGGCGTCCGGCTGCCCATGGACAAGCTGACCGCGGGGGTCACCGCCGCGGTCGCCGCGCTCTCCGAGGACGGCGGTGCCGACGCCGCCCGCGCGATCATGACGACCGACTCGGTGCCCAAGACGACGGTCCAGCAGCGGGAGGGCTGGAGCGTCGGCGGCATGGCCAAGGGCGCCGGCATGCTCGCGCCGAGCCTGGCCACGATGCTCGTCGTCCTCACCACCGACGCCGTCGTGCGACCCCAGGTGCTGCAGACCGCGCTGAAGACGGCGACCAGCCTCTCCTTCGAGCGGGTCGACTCGGACGGCTGCCTGTCGACCAACGACACGGTGATCGTGCTGTCCAGCGGTGCCAGCGGCGTCACGCCGAGCACCGAGGACTTCACCGAGGCGCTCACCGCCGCCGCGACCGACCTCGCGATGCAGCTGCTCGCCGACGCGGAGGGGTCGACGAAGGACATCGCGATCACCGTCCGCAACGCCGCCGGCGTCGAGGACGCCCTGACCGCCGGCCGGGCGTGCGCGCGCAACAACCTCCTCAAGACGGCGCTGTTCGGCAACGACCCCAACTGGGGCCGGGTGCTCGCCGCGATCGGCACCACCGACGCCGCCTTCGAGGCCGACCAGGTCGACGTGACCATCAACGGCGTCACCGTCTGCCGCGGCGGCGCCATCGGCGATCCCCGCGAGGGCGTCGACCTCAGTGGCCGCGCGATCACCATCGAGGTGGATCTCCGCGCCGGCACCGACGAGGCGACGATCTGGACGAACGACCTGTCCATCGCCTACGTCCACGAGAACTCGGCGTACTCCACATGAGCGAGACCCCGGCCGACGGCCAGAATGGCCATCCCGGCCATCAGGAGAACGGCCCCCAGGACCCCACGCCGCCGGACGTCCGGGTCGACGAGCCGTCACCGCAGCCGCGGCTGCCGAAGCAGGTCGGCACCCGCCGGGTCATGCGCACCTACGACCCCGAGGGGGACGCGCGGAAGGTCGCCGTCCTCACCGGCGCGCTGCCCTGGCTCAAGGAGTTCCACGGCAACGTGGTGGTGATCAAGTACGGCGGCCACGCGATGGTCGACGAGGTGTGCCGCCGGGCGTTCGCCGAGGACATGGTGTTCCTCCGGACCTGCGGGATCCTGCCCGTCGTCGTGCACGGCGGTGGCCCCCAGATCTCCTCGATGCTCGCGCGGCTCGGGATCCCCAGCGAGTTCCGCGGTGGGCTGCGGGTGACCACCGAGCAGGCCGTCGACGTCGTCCGCATGGTGCTCGTCGGCCAGGTCGGGCCGGAGGTGGTCGGTCTGATCAACGAGCACGGCGGCCGTGCCGTCGGGCTGTCAGGGGAGGACGGCGGGCTGTTGACCGCCGCGCGCACCCAGGCGGTCGTCGACGGCGAGCCGGTCGACATCGGGTTCGTCGGCGAGGTCGTCTCCGTCGACCCCACGCCGGTGCGGGCGCTGCTGGAGGCCGGCCACATCCCGGTCGTCTCCGGCGTCGCCCCCGACGCGACCGGGCAGCTGCACAACCTCAACGCCGACACCGCCGCCGCGGCGCTCGCCGTCGCGCTGGGCGCGGTCAAGCTCGTCGTCCTCACCGACGTCGAGGGGCTCTACGCCGACTGGCCCGACCGCGACTCGCTGGTCGAGCAGATCGACGCCCGCGAGCTGGCCGAGATCCTGCCGGCGCTCGATGCCGGGATGGTCCCGAAGATGGCCGCCTGCCTGCGGGCGGTCGAGGGCGGGGTGAAGCGGGCGACCGTCGTCGACGGCCGCATGCCGCACGCGCTGCTGCTGGAGATGTTCACGACCGAAGGCACCGGGACGATGGTCGTCCCGGCCGAGAAGAGCCCCATCGACGAAGGCAGGGAGGCAGCACCATGACCACGCACACCGAGGAGCTGTCGGCCCGCTGGTCGGCCGTGATGATGGGCAACTACAAGGTGCCGCCGGTCGCGCTCGACCGTGGCGAGGGCGCCACCGTCCGGGACGTCGACGGGCGCGAGTACACCGACCTGCTCGGCGGCATCGCGACGACGATCCTCGGCCACGCGCACCCGAAGGTCGTGGAGGCGATCACGGCCCAGGCGAACAAGCTCGGGCACGTCTCCAACCTGGCGATCCACGAGCCGGGCCTGCTGCTGGCCGAGAGGCTGCTCGACCTGGCCGGCCGGCCGGGCAGGGTGTTCTTCTGCAACTCCGGTGCGGAGGCCAACGAGGCCGCGTTCAAGATCAGCCGGCTCACCGGCCGGCCCGAGGTGGTCACCGCGGTGGGGTCCTTCCACGGCCGGACCATGGGCGCGCTCGCGCTCACCGGTCAGCCCGGCAAGGCCGACGCGTTCGCCCCGCTGCCGGGGGGTGTGCAGTTCGTGCCCTACGGCGATCCCGATGCGCTGGCCGGCGCGGTGGGGGAGCGGACGGCGATGGTGCTGCTCGAACCGATGCTGGGGGAGGGCGGCGTGCTGCCGGCTCCGCCCGCCTACCTCGCGGCGGCTGCCTCCGCAGCCTCCGGGGCAGGCGCGCTGTTCGCGCTCGACGAGGTGCAGACCGGGATCGGCCGGACCGGCTCGTGGTTCATGCACCAGGCCGACGGAGTCGCTCCCGACGTCATTACCCTGGCCAAGGCGCTCGGCGGCGGACTCCCCATGGGCGCGACCCTCGCCTTCGGGGACGCCGCGGAGCTGCTCGGTGCCGGCTCGCACGGCTCGACGTTCGGCGGCAACCCGATCGCCGCCGCCGCCGCGCTCGCGGTGCTCGACACCATCCGGGACGAGGGGCTGCTTGAGCGGGCGAAGGAGCTCGAGCACCGGTTCACCGCCGGGATCGAGGCGCTCGGGCACGCCGGCATCAGCGGGGTGCGGGGGAGGGGTGCGCTGCTCGGCGTCGTCCTCACCACCGACGTCGCCGCCGCGCTGGAGGCCGAGCTGCGCACCGCCGGCTTCCTCACCAACGCGGTGGCGCCCGGGGTGCTCCGGCTCGCGCCGCCCCTCGTCCTGACCGACGCGCAGGTGGACGCGTTCGTCGCCGCCCTGCCCGCCGCGCTCGACACCGCACTGGAGACAGCACCGTGACCCGGCACTTCCTCAAGGACGACGACCTCAGCCCGGCCGAGCAGGCCGAGGTGCTGGCCCTGGCCGCCTCGCTCAAGAAGACGCGGCACACCGCCGAGGCCCCCACCCCGCTCGCCGCGCCGAACGGGGTGCCCCGCGCGGTCGCCGTCCTCTTCGACAAGCCCTCGACCCGCACCCGGGTCTCCTTCTCCATCGGCGTCGCCGAGCTCGGCGGCTATCCGCTGGTCATCGACGCCGCCGGCAGCCAGCTCGGGCGCGGCGAGCTGGTCGAGGACACTGCCCGGGTGCTCGACCGGCAGGCCGCCGCGATCGTGTGGCGGACGTTCGGGCAGGACCGCATCGAGGCCATGGCGTCGGCGAGCCGCGTGCCCGTCGTCAACGCGCTCACCGACGAGTACCACCCCTGCCAGATCCTGGCCGACCTGCAGACGATCGCCGAACGCAAGGGCGAGCTGGCCGGGCTGACGCTGACCTACCTCGGCGACGGCGCCAACAACATGGCGCACTCGTACCTCCTCGGCGGCGCGACGGCCGGCATGCACGTGCGCATCGGGTCGCCGGAGGCGTTCCAGCCCGACGCCGCCGTCCTGGAGCGGGCTTCGAAGATCGCCAGCGATACCGGGGGCTCGGTGCTGTGGACCGCCGACCCGGCAGAGGCAGCGGGCGGCGCCGACGTCCTGGCCACCGACACCTGGGTGTCGATGGGCCAGGAGGGCGAGTACGAGGCACGGATCGCCCCCTTCCTGCCCTACGCCGTGGACGACGCCGCGCTGGGCCGGGCCGCTGACGGCGCCGTCGTACTGCACTGCCTACCGGCGTACCGGGAGAAGGAGATCGCCTCGTCGGTGATCGACGGGCCGCAGAGCGCCGTCTGGGACGAGGCCGAGAACCGGCTGCACGCCCAGAAGGCCTTGCTGGTTTGGCTCTTGGAGCACTCGTCATGACGGGCCCCCGCCCGGTTGCGAGCCCCAAGGGTCTCGCGCGGCTCCTGGAGTGCGCATGACGACGGCCCTCACCAGATCGGCCAGACAGGCGCGGATCGCCCAGCTGATCGAAGGGCAGCCCGTGGCGTCGCAGACGCAGCTGGCCGCCCTGCTGGCCGAGTCGGGCATCGAGGTCACCCAGGCCACGCTGTCGCGGGACCTCGAGGAGCTCGGCGCGGTCAAGCTGCGCGGCTCGGACGGCGCGCCGGCCAGCTACGTGCTCCCTCCCGAGAACGCACCGCTCCGACCGGCCCAGGCCGCGCCGGCGCGGCTCACCCGGCTGCTGGCCGATCTGCTGACCCACGCCGAGGGGAGCGCCAATCTCGCGGTCCTGCGCACGCCCCCGGGCGCCGCGCAGTTCCTCGCCTCCGCCCTGGACAAGGTCGGGCTCCCCGACGTCCTGGGCACGATCGCGGGGGACGACACTCTGCTCGTCGTCTCCCGGGACCCCGACGGCGGGCAGGCGCTCGCCGACCGCCTGCGCGCCCTCGCCGAGGGCACGCCGGCCATCTACCCCGAACTGAAGACCGACCTGGAAGAGAGTGCACCGTGAGCGAACGTGTCGTCCTGGCCTACTCGGGAGGCCTCGACACCTCCGTGGCCATCGGCTGGATCGCCGAGGAGACCGGCGCCGAGGTCATCGCCGTCGCAGGCGACGTCGGCCAGGGCGGTGAGGACATGGACGTCATCCGCCAGCGGGCGCTCGACTGCGGCGCGGTCGAGTCGATCGTCGCCGACATGCGCGACGAGTACGCCGACGAGTTCTGTCTCCCCGCGCTGCAGGCCAACGCCCTCTACATGGACCGCTACCCGCTGGTCTCGGCGCTGTCCCGGCCGCTGATCGTCAAGCACCTGGTGGCCGCCGCGAAGTACCACGGCGCCTCGATGGTCGCCCACGGCTGCACCGGCAAGGGCAACGACCAGGTGCGATTCGAGGTGGGCATCGGCGCCCTCGGCCCGGACCTGCAGGTGCTGGCCCCCGTCCGCGACTCGGGCATGACCCGCGACAAGGCGATCGCCTTCGCCGAGGAGCGCGGCCTGCCCATCGCCACGTCGAAGAAGTCCCCGTACTCGATCGACCAGAACGTGTGGGGCCGGGCCGTCGAGACCGGCTTCCTCGAGGACATCTGGAACGGCCCCATCGAGGACGTCTACGAGTACACGCAGGACCCGGCCATCGCCCGGGAGGCCGACGAGGTCACCATCGGGTTCACGGCCGGCGTGCCGACGTCGATCGACGGCAAGCCGGTCACGATGCTCCAGGCGATCGAGCAGCTCAACGCCCGCGCGGGGCTGCACGGCGTCGGGCGGCTGGACATGGTCGAGGACCGGCTGGTCGGCATCAAGAGCCGCGAGGTGTACGAGGCGCCCGGCGCGATCGCCCTGATCACCGCGCACCAGGAGCTCGAGGCGGTCACCGTCGAGCGCGACCTCGCCCGCTTCAAGCGGACCGTGGGCCAGCGCTGGGCCGAGCTGGTCTACGACGGTCTCTGGTTCTCCCCGCTGAAGCGGGCACTGGACGCGTTCGTCGCGGAGTCCCAGCAGCACGTCACCGGCGAGATCCGGATGACCCTGCAGGGCGGCCGGGCCACGGTCACCGGACGGCGCAGCGAGGCCTCGCTCTACGACTTCAACCTCGCCACCTACGACACCGGCGACACGTTCGACCAGGGCCTGGCCAGGGGCTTCGTCCAGCTGTGGGGCATGCCGTCCAAGCTGGCCGCCGCCCGCGAGCAGCGGCTCGGCGGCGGCGCGTGACGGAGGCCAATCCACCAGCCGCCGGTCCCGGCATCCCCGCCGAGGCCAGCCAGACGCGGCTGTGGGGCGGCCGCTTCGGCGGCGGCCCGTCGCCGGCGATGGCCGCCCTCTCCAAGTCCACGGACGTCGACTGGCGGCTGGCGCCCTACGACCTGGCGTCGTCGCGCGCGCACGCCCGGGTGCTCAACCGGGCCGGGCTGCTCACCGATGACGAGCTCGCCGCGATGGTCGGCGCGCTCACCGAGCTCTCGGCCGAGGTCGCCGCGGGCACGTTCGCGCCGATCGAGGCGGACGAGGACGTGCACGAGGCGCTCGAGCGCGGGCTGCTCGAGAAGCTCGGCCCGCTGGGCGGGAAGCTTCGCGCCGGCCGCAGCCGCAACGACCAGGTCGCGACGGACCTCCGCCTCTACCTGCGGCACAACGTCCGCGCCCTGGTCTCGGAGCTGTCGTCGCTGGAGTTCGCGTTGCTCGGGCTGGCGGAGCGGTACCAGGACGTCGCGGCGCCGGGCATGACCCATCTGCAGCACGCGCAGCCGGTGCTCATCGCCCACCAACTGCTGGCGCACGCCCACTCGATCGCCCGCGACGTCGACCGGCTGCAGGACTGGGACAAGCGGACGGCGGTCAGCCCGCTGGGCGCCGGTGCACTGGCCGGCTCCTCGCTTCGTCTGGACCCCGACGCGGTCGCGGCCGAGCTCGGCTTCGACCGGGCCGCCGACAACTCGATCGACGCCGTCAGCGACCGGGACTTCGCCGCGGAGTTCTGCTTCGCGGCGGCACTGCTCGGCGTCCACCTCTCCCGGCTGGGGGAGGAGGTCGTCCTCTGGACGTCGACCGAGTTCGGCTGGGCGCGGCTCGACGACGCCTGGGCGACCGGGTCGTCGATCATGCCGCAGAAGAAGAACCCCGACATCGCCGAGCTGGCGCGGGGCAAGTCGGGCCGCTTCGTCGGGAACCTGACCGGCCTGCTCACGATGCTCAAGGGCCTGCCGCTGGCCTACGACCGCGACCTGCAGGAGGACAAGGAGCCCGTCTTCGACTCCCTGGAGCAGCTGATGCTCCTGCTGCCGGCGGTCACGGGCATGGTGGCGACGCTGACCCTGCACCCGGAGGTGCTGGAGGCCGCCGCGCCGCAGGGCTTCGCGCTCGCCACCGACGTGGCCGAGTGGCTGGTGTCGAACGGCGTCCCCTTCCGGTCGGCGCACGAGATCTCCGGGGCGATGGTCTCGTTCTGCGAGGAGGCCGGGCTCGAGCTCGACCAGCTGGACGACGACCAGCTGGCCGGCATCGACGAGCGGCTCACCCCCGCCGTCCGTTCGGTGCTGTCTGTGCCGGGCGCGCTGGCGGCCCGGAAGGCCCGCGGCGGGACGGCGCCGGAGCGGGTGGCCGAGCAGATGACGGCACTCAAGGCCCTGGCGGTGGCGCACGCCGACTGGGCGTCGTCCTCACCCGTGGCTGGGGTGCTCCAGGAGATGGCGCTCTGAGTGCTCTTCCCGACCCCGACCGGCCCGGGCCGGGTCCGCTCCTCACCAAGGGGGACCTGCTCGGGCCGGTCGACGTCGTGGCGCCGTCCCTGCTGGGGTGCTGGCTCGTCTCCGACCGGCCGGAGGGGCGGGTTGCGCTGCGGCTGACCGAGGTCGAGGCGTACTCGGGGGACGGGATGGACCCGGCTGCGCACTCGCATCGTGGTCCAACGCCACGCGCCGCGATCATGTTCGGCCCGCCCGGCCGGCTCTACGTCTACTTCAGCTACGGCGTGCACTGGTGCGCCAACGTCGTCGTCGGGCCGGAGGGCCGGGGACAGGCGGTGCTGCTGCGGGCCGGTGAGGTCGTGGAGGGGGAGGAGCTCGCGCGCACCCGCCGGCCCACCGCGCGCGTGGCGCGAGATCTCGCCCGGGGACCCGCACGCCTGACCCAGGCGCTGGCCATCGGACCGGACGACCTGGATACCGACCTGCTGTCGCCGGCCAGCTCCGTGCGGCTTTATCGGGGCCCGGCGCCGGCGGCGATCACGGCCGGCCCACGCGTCGGCATCAGCCTCGCGACCGACCTGCCGTGGCGATTCTGGGAGCACGGCGCAGCCTCCGTCAGCGTGTTCCGGGCGGGTGGGAAGCCTCGCCGTCGCACCGCCGGGCAGGATGGACTCCCGTGATTGACGTGATCGACGATCTGCACCGCCGTGGGCTCATCGCCCAGAGCACCGACGAGGCCGCGCTGCGGGCTTCCCTCGCGGAAGGTCCGATCGCCTACTACTGCGGTTTCGACCCGACGGCGCCGAGCCTGCACGTCGGGCACCTCGTCCAGCTCATGCCTCTGCGGGCCCTGCAGCGCGCCGGTCACCAGCCCGTCGTGCTGGTGGGCGGTGCGACGGGGCTGATCGGCGACCCGCGCCCGACCGCGGAACGGCAGCTCAACGATCCCGGCACCGTGGCCGGCTGGGTGGACAGCATCCAGCGGCAGCTCGCGCCGTTCCTGGAGCGGCCCGCCGAGACCGACGGGCTGCAGGGACCGATCTACGTCGACAACCTCGAATGGACCGCGAAGCTCTCGGCGATCGACCTCCTCCGCGACCTCGGCAAGCACTTCCGGGTGAGCAAGATGCTGGCGAAGGAGGCGGTGTCGGCCCGGCTCAACTCCGACGCGGGTATCAGCTACACGGAGTTCAGCTACCAGATCCTCCAGGCCAACGACTACGTCGAGCTGTTCCGGCGGCACGGCGTGACGCTCCAGACCGGCGGCTCCGACCAGTGGGGGAACCTGACCGCGGGGATCGACCTGGTCCGCCGCGTCGAGGGCGCCTCCGTGCACGCGCTCTCGACGCCGCTGGTGACCAGGTCCGACGGCACCAAGATGGGCAAGTCCGAGGGCGGCTCGGTCTGGCTCGATCCGTCCCTGACGTCGCCGTACGCGTTCTTCCAGTTCTGGCTCAACGCCGACGACGCCGACGCCCGGACCTGGCTGCCGCTCTTCTCCGAGCGGCCGGCCGAGGAGGTCGACGCCCTGATCGCGGAGAGCATCGAGCGCCCGGCGGCCCGGACCGCCCAGCGGGCACTGGCCGAGGAGCTCACGCTGCTGGTCCACGGCCCCGAGGAGCTCCGTCAGGCCGAGGCGGCCGGGCGCGCCCTGTTCGGCCGGGACGACCTCGGCTCCCTGGCGGCGGAGACGCTGGGGGCAGCGCTTGAGGAGGCCGGAGCCCTGCGGGTGGACGGCGACGTGCCCTCGGTGGCCCAGCTGCTCCAGCTCACCGGCCTGGTGGGCAGCCTGTCGGAGGCGCGCCGCACGGTGAAGGAAGGCGGGGCCTACCTCAACAACGAGCGGGTGACGGACGCCGACGCCGTGCCGGCGGACGACGCCTGGTTGCCGGGCGGCTGGCTGGTCCTGCGGAGGGGCAAGCGCTCCATCGCCGGGGTCCAGCGGACGGGGACCGCGGGGGCCTGACCTTGCCCTCCGGGGACATGACGAGCAGGTGTCCGGAGCATGCCGGGCGCGTGTCCGGCGTCACCTGGCCCCCGGTTTGACACGGGCCCCGCGACGGACGTAACTTTCTCTCTGCGCCGCGCGAGACCCCGTCTGGGGCCAGCGGGCAGACCCTGCGGGGCCTGACCGTTGTGCGGTGTACAACGAGACATCGCCTCGGATGAAGCCCGTCAGGGTGGACTTCGTGTGCGTCCGCTCCTTGAGAACTCAACAGCGTGCCGAAAGTCAGTGCCAAGTAATACCCCGTGCCGGGGCCTTCGGGTTCTGGTTTGGGATTCCTTTGGTTGATTGATATCGAGAGCGTCCAGTTCTCGGTTCTCGGCCTGTGATCGAATCATCTACGGAGAGTTTGATCCTGGCTCAGGACGAACGCTGGCGGCGTGCTTAACACATGCAAGTCGAGCGAGCCCCTTCCTTCGG
>NZ_SPQL01000035.1 GCF_004570385.1 Blastococcus sp. CT_GayMR19
GCCGCAGCCGCGGCCGCCGCGGCGGCCGCGGCCGGGGCGCCCGCCCGGCCGGCGAGCAGCAGAACCACGGCGCTGCACCTCAGGCCCGGGCCCAGGTCCAGGCACCGGCGCGGGACGCCGTCCCCGCCGTCGTCCTGCCCGTCGGGAACGACGCCACCGTGCTGCCCACCGACACCACCTTCGAGGCTCTCGGCGTGCCCGCGCCGCTGGTCGAGGTGCTCACCGCGAGCGGCATCACCTCGCCGTTCCCGATCCAGGTCGCCACGCTGCCCGACAGCCTCTCCGGCCGGGACGTGCTCGGCCGGGGCCGCACCGGCTCCGGCAAGACGCTCGCCTTCGGCATCCCGCTGGTCGCCCGGCTCGCCACGTCCACGACGAAGCGCCAGCCGCGCCGACCGCGCGCGCTGATCCTCGTCCCGACCCGTGAGCTGGCCAACCAGGTCGCCGCCGTCGTCGACCCGATGGCCCGCGCGCTCGGGATGAAGACCACCACGATCTTCGGCGGCGTCGGCCAGAACCCGCAGGTCTCGGCGCTCGCCGGGGGCCTGGACGTCGTCATCGCCTGCCCGGGCCGGCTCGAGGACCTGATCCAGCAGGGCCACTGCGACCTGGGCGCCGTCGAGGTGACGATCCTCGACGAGGCCGACCACATGGCCGACCTCGGCTTCCTCCCGGGCGTGAAGCGGATCATGGACCGCACCCCGAAGGTCGGGCAGCGGATGCTCTTCTCCGCCACCCTGGACAACGGCGTCGACGTGCTGGTCAAGCGGTACCTGACCAACCCGACGACGCACTCGGTCGACCCGGCCGTCGCGCCCGTCTCGACGATGACCCACCACGTCTTCCGGGTCGACGCCGCCGACAAGGGGCGGATCGTCCAGGAGCTGGCGTCGGGCCTCGGCCGGACGGTCCTGTTCACCCGCACCAAGCACCAGGCGAAGAAGCTCGCCAAGCAGCTCACCGCCGCCGGCGTGCCCGCCGTCGACCTGCACGGCAACCTCAGCCAGAACGCCCGCGAGCGCAACCTCGAGGCGTTCAGCAGCGGCGAGACCCGGGTGCTGTGCGCGACCGACATCGCCGCCCGTGGCATCCACGTGGACGACGTCGCCATCGTCATCCACGTCGACCCGCCGGCCGAGCACAAGGCCTACCTGCACCGCTCGGGGCGCACCGCCCGGGCCGGGGCCGAGGGCGCCGTCGTCACCATCGCCACGCCCGACCAGGCCGGTGAGGTCCGCACGCTGACCCGGCAGGCGGGCATCAACCCCGAGGTCTCCGCCATCAAGCCCGGCGCCCGGGAGATCACCGCGCTGACCGGCCCGGCGGCCCCCTACGTCGAGCCCGCTCCGCTGCCGGCCGCACAGCCGCAGGGCCAGGGCGGCGGACGCCGCCGGTCCGGCGGCGGGTCGGGCAACGGCGGGTCGGGGAACTCGTCGGCCGCGAAATCGGGCGCCCGGAGCGGCTCGCGCG
>NZ_SPQL01000036.1 GCF_004570385.1 Blastococcus sp. CT_GayMR19
GGCCCTGTCAGATGGTCTGTGTAAGAGCTCGTGGTCCGAGCCTGAGGTTGGTGCCTCAGTTGGGAGCACGCTGTGACTGTGACCGATGACGATTCGGTGGCTGATGGTTCGGGGTTCGGTCCTCCGGGCCGGCTGACCGGTCGGCAGCTGCGTGAGCAGCTGGCCGATGACACCTGGCTGGACGAGCTGATCGATCGGGCCGAGCAGGGCGGGGTCCAGCTGACCGGGGAGGGCGGGTTTCTGCCCGAGCTGGTCAGGGCGGTCCTCGAGCGCGGCCTGGACGCCGAGCTGACCGACCACCTGGGCTACGAGCGCGGCGATCCGGTCGGCCGCGGCTCGCCCAACTCGCGCAACGGGACGACGCCGAAGACGGTGCAGTCCCAGATCGGGCCGATGGGCCTGGACGTGCCGCGGGATCGGGACAGCAGCTTCGAGCCGCGACTGGTGCCCAAGGGCGAACGCCGGCTCCGCGGCCTCGACGACATGATCATCTCGCTCTACGCGGGCGGCATGACGATCCGCGACATCCAGCACCATCTGGCGCGCACGGTCGGCACCGAGCTGTCCCACGAGACGATCAGCAAGATCACCGACGCGGTGACCGAGGAGGTCAAGGCCTGGCAGGCCAGGCCGGTGGAGCCGATCTACCCGATCGTCTACGTCGATGCGCTGGTGGTGAAGGTCCGCGACGGCCACCAGGTGCGCAACCGCTCGGCGCACATCGCCGTGGGGGTGGACCTGGACGGCATCAAGCACGTGCTGGGCATCTGGGTGCAGGCCACCGAGGGCGCGAAGTTCTGGGCCGGGGTGGTCGCCGAGCTGGCCAACCGCGGGCTGCGCGACATCCTCATCGCCTGCTGCGATGGGCTGACCGGCCTGCCCGAGGCGATCGAGGCGACCTTTCCGCACACCACCGTGCAGACCTGCGTGGTGCACCTGATCCGCGCCTCCACGCGGTTCGTCTCCTACGGCGACCGCAAGAAGGTAGCGGCGGCCCTGCGCCGGATCTACACCGCGCCGACCGCAGACGCGGCGGAGACCGCGCTGCTGGAGTTCGCCGACTCCGAGCTCGGCCGGCGCTATCCGGCGACCGTGGTGACCTGGCAGAACGCCTGGGAACGGTTCATACCGTTCCTCGCATTCGCCCCCGCGGTCCGGAAGATCATCTACACCACGAACGCGATCGAGTCGCTGAACTACCAGCTCCGCAAGATCATCAAAAACCGCGGGCACTTCCCCAGCGACGACGCCGTCATCAAGCTGCTCTGGCTGGCCATCCGCGACATCGAAGACAAACGGGCCCGGGAGCGAGCCAAGGAACGCGGCAAGCCGGCCAACGAGCGCACCGCCCCGCCCCACCTCGTCGAGGGCGCCGTCACTCAGGGCTGGAAACCGGCGATGGCCGCGCTGCTCATCGCCTTCCCAGACCGCATCGAGCCCTACCTCCAATGAAGATCAACTGCGGGTCTTACACAGAGAAGTTGACAGGCTCC
>NZ_SPQL01000007.1 GCF_004570385.1 Blastococcus sp. CT_GayMR19
CGTCCCCGAAGTTCCACGCCCACGACGTCGGCGACCCCGTCGACGTGTCGGTGAAGGCCACCGTCAACGGCACCGTCCCCGACGCCGGCGACCTCGTGAAACTCGCCACCGGAGCGGTCGGCCCCGGCTCGCCCGCGTCCCCCGGCCGCAGCGCGCGCAGCCATCCGGTCGAGGAGTAGGAGCCGTTGAACGTCCACACCGCGTTCCCGGTGGCACCCGCGGTCGGCCGGGCCTGCCCGGCCACCTCGAGGTTCTGCCCGCCGGTCGGCTCACCCAGCTCCACCCAGCCGCTCGGCGGGGACGCCGTGGCGGTGGTGCTGTTGAAGCCCACCCCGCCGATCAGCATCGCCCCGGCCGTGGTCGTGGTCACCCCCGGCACCGTCAGCGACGTGGCCGCCGCCCCGGTCGCCCCCGACGCCGCCGAATCCCACGGATTCCCGGAATCGACGCCGTGGAAGTCGGCGATCCCCGCGTTCCACTTCACCGCCGCCGACAACGTCCAGGTGTAGGACCCCGGCTCCCCCGCCGCATTCGTGACCACCTTGTAGTAGGCGAACAACCGGTTCCCGGTCCCGTTCGACCGCGGCGCGATCACCGTCGACCAGCCCGCCGGCGCCGCCGAGACGTCCGGGTTCAGGTCCGCATTGATCTGCGCCACCAGCACATCACCGGTCACCACACCCGCCGGCTTGGGCACCGTCACCGCCGTGCCCGCCGTCGCCCCCGACGCCGACGTGAACGACCCCGCCGTCACCGCACCCGACCCGCCACCGCCGCCCGGGTTCACCGTGACCGTCTGCGCCGCCGAGGTGCTGGATCCGGCCGCATTCGTCGCCGTCAACGTCACCTGATAGGTGCCGGCGCTGCTGTAGGTGTGCGACGGGTTCTGCGTCGTCGCCGACCCACCGTCCCCGAAGTTCCACGCCCACGACGTCGGCGACCCCGTCGAGGTGTCGGTGAAGGCCACCGTCAACGGCACCGTCCCCGACGCCGGCGACCTCGTGAAACTCGCCACCGGAGCGGTCGGCCCCGAGCCGCTGCCGGGGACGACGTCGGCGTGCCAGTACCGCTTCATGCTGTCGTTGCTCGCCAGCGCGACGATGCCCGAGACGCTCGAGGCGCTCTGCTTCGTCGTCGTGACGTTGTTCAGGTTCTCCGACGAGGCGTCCTTCATGATGATGGTGCCGACGCCGGTGGTGAACGAAGGCGAGGCCATGGAGGTGGACTTCATGTAGATGGCGCCCGCACCGCTGGCGGTGCAGGTTCCCGTGCTTGTGGGACCGGTCGCGAAGACGTAGACGTTCGATCCGTTGAGCACGACCTGCGGGCGGGTGTGGCAGTCCCGGATCCGGCCGAACATGGTGCTCCCCCAGCCGGCACTCGGCGACCAGCTGAGCAGGTTGATCTGGGGTCGGGTATCGGCGCCGGAGACGGTGTCCAGGCTCGTCTTGACCGCCGCGAAGACGCGCCCCGACGTATCCGCCTGGACCGACTTGATGTTCAGGTGGTCGTCGGCCATGCCGCTGCCCTGAACGGCGACACCGCCGTTCCACGTCGTCCGCCCGGCGCTGTCCGAGTGGATCGACCAGTACACCGTGCTGGTGCTCTGGTTGCTCCACAGGACGCCGATCCGGTTCCCGCCGAAAGCGACGAGCGTGGAGATGTCGTCGACGGCGACGGTGGCATTCGTACCGCCGGTCGTCGGCATGGTGAACGGAGTGCCCCACGTGGTGCCGTTGCCCGTCCCGTTGTTCATCATGACCGTACCGGTGGTCCCGGTCACCCTGGTCCAGGTCGCCCAGACGGTGCCGGCGGAGTCCCGGTCGATGGTGAGCGACTCACTGCTGTTCTGGCTGATGACCTTGGGGAAGCCGGAGCTCGGCACGAACCGGTCGGTGGTGGTGTTGTACGTGTACCGGTACAGGTTCATCGGCGCGGTGGTCGACGAGGCGTTGCTGCCCGTCCGGACCGCGTGCGTGCCGATGTACAGGTAGGTCCCGTCCCACAGCGCGTCGGACGACGACGTCGGCCGCCCGTCGACTGCGACCCCCGTGTCGACCCACGTCTGGGCGGCACGGTCCAGGTAGAAGATGTGCCAGTCGGTGGAGGTGGGGTCGAACATGTTGGCCCACCAGCGACCGTCGTGGAACCACAGCTTGCTCTGCGGCTTGTCGGCCGAGGGGGTGGTCGCCGTGCCGTACGAGGCGCCTTCGAATCCGATATCGCCGGGCGCAGCCGAGGCGGCCGTCGGCACGGCCACCATCCCGAGCGCTACCAGCAAGGAGGCGAGAACGGCAAGGGCCGCCCTACGGATAACCACCATCGAACGACTCCCGTACACCCGTTGAGGTCCGCGAGCACGGGTCAGTGACCCGTCTCCGGACAGCGTGGACGCAACACAATTGCGTCGACTCCGTGCCGGAACGTAAGCCACCGGAGCGCAGACACCAACAGTGCGGAGAGCCGTATCAGGGAAGCGGAACAAAAAACTACGGTACGAGCGGGTAGCGATACACGCAGCCACGAAGAAGGGCACAGTCAACTACAGAGACGGCCGACACCACTACGGCGCGTAGCCCGCGCTTCGCCCTCCCCGATCGGCCTGACTCAGCCGACCTGGAAGGCGACAACCGTGCGGGCTCCCGATGCCCCGCGGTCCGCGGTCCCAAACCTGGCGTGCCTGACGCGGGCTCGATCCCCGTACGGAACTGACCGTCCGCGCCCGCCGGTCGGGTTCAGTCCGTGCGCCGGCCCAGGGCCCGGTAGCTCCAGCCTGCGGCGGTCCATGCCTCGCGGGACAGCGCCTGCCGGCCGTCGAGCACCCGCTTCTTGGCGACGATGCGGCCGAAGGCCACCGGGTCCAGGTCCTTGTACTGCTGCCACTCGGTGAGCACCAGCACGGCGTCGGCCCGCTCGGCTGCTTCCTCCGCCGTCGCGGCGTAGTCCAGGTCCGGCCAGGCGCGGCGGCTGTTCTCGACGGCTGCCGGGTCGGTGACCCTGACGACCGCGCCCTGGAGCTGCAGCTGGGCGGCGACGTTCAGAGCGGGCGAGTCGCGGATGTCGTCGCTGTCGGGCTTGAAGGCGGCACCGAGTATCGCCACCCGCTTGCCGAGCAGCGAACCGTCGCAGACCTCCCGGGCCAGCTCGACCATCCGGATCCGGCGACGCATGTTGATGTTGTCGACCTCCCGGAGGAAGGTCAGCGCCTGGTCGGCGCCCAGCTCGCCGGCACGGGCCATGAACGCCCGGATGTCCTTGGGCAGGCAGCCGCCGCCGAAGCCGAGGCCGGCGTTGAGGAACTTGCGGCCGATCCGGTCGTCGTGGCCGATCGCGTCGGCGAGCTGCTTGACGTCGGCGCCGGTGGCCTCGCACAGCTCGGCCATCGCATTGATGAAGGAGATCTTCGTGGCCAGGAAGGAGTTCGCGGCGGTCTTCACCATCTCGGCCGTGGCGTAGTCGGTGACCACCTTCGGGGTCTCCGCCTCGAGGATGGTCGCGTAGACCTCGTCGAGCAGCTCCTGCGCCCGCTGGCCGGGCTCGCCCGGGGCGATGCCGTAGACCAGCCGGTCCGGGTGCAGCGTGTCCTGGACCGCGAAGCCTTCGCGCAGGAACTCCGGGTTCCAGGCGAGCATCGCGCCCGGCACCTTCTGCTCCACCATCTCGGCGAGCCGGGACGCGGTGCCGACCGGGACGGTGGACTTGCCGACGACGAGGTCGCCGGGGGCCAGGATCGCCAGCAGCCCCTCGGTGGCCGCCTCCACGTAACGCAGGTCGGCGGCGTACTCGCCCCGCTTCTGCGGCGTGCCGACGCAGACGAAGTGCACCCGCGCGCCGGCGGCGTCGGCCATGTCGGAGCTGAAGCGCAGCCGGCCCGAGCGCAGCGTGCGCTCCAGCAGCGCGTCCAGGCCGGGCTCGAAGAACGGCGCCCGCGCCTCGTTGAGCGCGGCGACCTTGCGCTCGTCGACGTCCACACCGATGACGTCGTGCCCGAGTTCGGCCATCGACGCTGCGTGGACTGCCCCGAGGTAACCGCATCCGACGACGGAGATCTTCATGCCAAGCTCGCTTTCCTGGAAAAACCGGAGGGCGAGGGCGCACCGGTGACGCGACCGCGCCTGCCGTCGAGTGGAACTCGACAGGCCCGATCTCCCCGCCTGTCCCCGATGCGGCTCACCGGAGACATGTCGTTCGAATCATCTGACATCCACAGGCTCCGCAACAGGCGTACCCCTCGGAAGGGGTGGCACGACGCCGGCAACGCCGCATGGCGGTGCCCTCGTGTGCCGACCGCTCCCCCCGGGATCATCCGCGCCGCCCGCGCCGCAGCAGGGCGATCTCCTCGCCGAAGAACCGCCGGGTGAGCAGCAGGGTCAGCGCGGCCGCCGAGACCCCGGCCGCCACCGTGGCGAGCCCGACGAGCGCCGCAGGCGTCGTCCCGCGCAGCCATGAGGCCAGCGGCCAGCACGCGGCGGCCACGACGAGCGCGAGCGGCAGCGACTTCGCGTAGGCGACGAGGACCCGTGCCACGAGACCGCGCTGGATCCGCGCGGAGAACTTCAGCATGATGGCCGTGTGCAGGACGATCGCGAGGGACGCCCCGACGGCGACGCCGTTGATGCCCCATCGGCTGCCGACCGCGCAGCCGACCACCACCAGGCCCGCGTAGATCCACTGCCGGAGGGCGCCACCGACCACGGCACCGGTCGCGCGGGTCAGCGAGCCGCTGATCTTGTAGGCGGTCCGCGGTAGCAGGACGACCGCGAAGATCTGCAGCGGCAGGACGACGGCCTCCCATCCCGGCCCGAGCAGGATCGCCACCACCTCCGGGGCGAGCACGAACAGCAGGACGCCGGCGGGCATCGTCAGCATCGCGATGAGGGAGTTCGCGGTGACGTACGCCCGGCTCAGCCGGGCGTGGTCGTCCTGGATGCGCGACATCGTCGGGAACAGGACCTTGTCCGCGACGCTGCCGATGAGGTTGGCCGGCTGGACCAGGAGCTGATAGGCGCGGGCGTAGATGCCGAGCGGGGCCGGGCCGAGCAGTGAGGCCACGACCAGGTTGTCGCCGTTGTTGGCCGTCCAGTTGCCCAGCTGCGCCACGGAGTAGGCCGATCCGAATCCCAGGAGCCGGCGCGCACTGGCCAGCATGGCCGACGGGCGGCGCGGGCGGACCTCGTGCCGGACGAGGGCGTAGGACACGACGGCCGCCACCGCCGCCTGGACGATCTGCCCCCAGATCAGCGACGCCGCCCCGAATCCGGCAACGGCCAGGGTCACGGCCGTGCCGAGGTAGCCGATGGCGTAGGACAGCAGGTCCACCAGGGCGAGGGCGCGGAACCGCAGCTGCCGTTGCAGCAGGCCCTGCGCGACCACGCTCATCGCGCCGAGCACCAGGACGATGGACAGCAGCTGCAGATAGGAGGCATCGGCGGACAGTCCGACGAGCGGCCCGATCAGCGGCGCCAGCGCGATGAGCACGGCGGCGAGCACGAAGCCCAGGGCCGAGGCGAGGACGAAGGCGCTCGAGATGTCGTCGCGCTCGAGTCGGCGGGCCTGGACGACGGCGGCGCCGATGCCGAGCTGGCTCAGCATGACGGCGAGGCCGGTGACCACCGTGGCTGCCGCCGCGGTGCCGAACTCCTGGACCGTGACCAGCCGGGAGAGGACGGCGATGGCGACGAACTGCAGGACCGCCTGACCCATCGCCCCGAGGAAGGACCACGACATCCCCCGGAACGCCTGCCCCGTCAGGGACCGTTGGCCGGGCCCCGCGGAGGGATCGAGGTCGGTCGTTCGACTCACCGTCAGTCCGGACGGGCGAACAGCAGTGTCAGCGCCGCCTTGACCGACATCTTGACCCCGCGCCGGGCGCGGGTTCCGGCCAGCAGTACCGCCCCCCGCAGCAGCCGGGCGACGTAGAGGAGGACCATTCCCGGCTCGGCGAGGACAGGCACGACGCGACCCGGCATGTGCACCAGGAGCGCTCTCGGCACGCCCGTGTACAGCGGGCGGAACAAGGTGACCCGCCCCCCCGACGAGCCGCCGGCCAGCCCGACCGGACCGTCCGCCCTGGCTGCGCCGTCGGCCCGGCCGAGGACTGACGGCGACCGATGGACCGGTGGCCGGTCTCCGGCGAAGTCCTGCAGGAACTCCCAGTCGATCACCTTGAGGCCGTCGACCTCGTCCGTCATCAGGTTCTGCGTGGAGAGGTCGAGGAGGTAGGCCCCCCGCTCGTGCAGGTCCCGGACCATCCGGGCCATCGCAGCCGACGTCCGTGGCGTGAGCTGCACGTGCCGCAGGCCGGGCAGCGCCCTCCGGACGTGCGCACCGGTGTCCCGGTACCGGGGCGAGAGCAGGTAGTTCGGCCCCGACTCGAGCAACGCAGGCATCTCGGGCAGGTGGGCGAACTCGGTCCGGGCACGCAGCTCGCGGTCCAGGAACCGACGGCTGCCGGGATAGAACAGCTTGCAGACGCACTCGCCATGCTCCGGATGGCGCACCACGGCCGTGACCGCCCGGCGCTGGATGCTCGGCAGCACCTCCACCAGCGGATACGGGAAGGTCATGTGCTCCCGGAGTTCGGCGATACCCCGGCGCAGCCGGGTGACGATGCCGGGGTCCCCGAGCAGCGCCAGGTAGTCCAGCGCCTGCCGCGGGTCGTCCGAGCTGTGCAACGGGTTGAACCGCGGCCCGTCTCCGTGCGCCGCCAGGAGCCGCTCGCGGATGGCGAGCTTCGCGTCGTTCACCCGGAGCGGGTTGGCCGGCAGGGCGTCGTCGCCGAGGCTCCGGCTGAGGTCGTAGGCGATCACGTAGGCCACGGGACCCCCGCCGCCGACCGGCCACGGGCCCTGACCCCAGTTGCCACCGCGGACGCCCTCGGCCACCCGATCGACGACGTCCCCGGTGAGGTGCACGGTCTCGAGGACCTCGAAGCCCTCGCGGGCCAGCTCGGTGCCCAGCTCGTCGATCAGGTGCTGCGCGCGCTCCCGGAGGACGAAGACCGCCAGACCGGGCATACCGGCGTCGGCCGGCCCCCACAGCTTCTCCAGCCGGGCACGCAGCCACAGGTTCGTGGCGCTCAGCTTGTCCAACGTGTCGAGCGGCGGGCGCAACCCCTTGTCGGCGAGGTAGCTGTCCAGGCCCTCGAGCGTGAGGACGACGGACAGCCCCAGGCGGTCCGCGAGAGCCGCCAGCACGGCCGCGTAGTCGTGCTCCGCCGGTGCGGCCGCCGGCTCCGCCGCGGCGTTCTCCGGCAGGCCCGACCGCTCACCCTTGTGGTACACGGCGTGGTAGGCCAGCGAGTCGAAGTGGTCCTGCTCGCTCGGCACCCGGTAACGGTCGCGCAGGAGGACGGCGCGGTCCAGCAGCCCGCTCGCGAAGCCGGACGTCATGTAGGGCACCGCGAGGAAATCGGAGCCGGGCAGACCGCTGACGGAGTAGACGTCGAACTTCTGGGTGCCCATCGGCACCAGGTAGGACCGCAGGAACGGCCGCAGGCGGTGCAGGTCCTCGTCCGCGACGAGGATGTCGACGTCCTCCCCCGGCGCCACGTCCGGCAGGGTCTCGAACCAGCGGAGGACGGCGTACCGCACGCCCAGGCGGTTCAGCTCGTCGAAGAACTCCTCGAGGGGAACCCCGGGGCGCAGATGGCGCCGCGCCTTGTCCCGGCGACGACGGAGCAGATCACGGACGTCCACTCCCGGCCGGCTCAGGCGCGTCACGGGGCGGTGTCGCAGGTGAGGCGCACCTGGCCGGTACGGGACCCCCAGGGGTCCCGCGCCCCCGCCGGGCCCGATAGTCCACGTACCTGCTGCATTTCCGGACTCCTGTTGATCCGCGCGGACCGAGCAAGAATGCTGGGACCGTCATGATTTGACAACGCACGCGCGCGCTACGGCATGGTGCCTGGCCGGTTCGGCCGGTACCGGCTCCAACCGGAGAACACGCGGGGAGAGGTTCTCGGCCTACCTCTGGTCGGGTTCGGCCTCGTAGCCGTACCCGTGACCCAGTGCCTGGGCGATCTCCGCCTTGGGCGGCACGATGTTGAGGATGATGCCGAGCGTCCTGGCGCCGACCCGCTGCAGCGTGGTGGCGGACTGCTGGAGCTGATCCTTCCGCGTGCTCCCGTACCGGACCGAGAGCAGGACCCCGTCGACGAGGACCGCCAACCCGGTCGAGTCGGCCACCGGGAGGATCGGCGGCGAGTCGACGAGGACGAAGTCGTTGCCGGCGCGCAGCTTCCCGAGCAGTTCGGCCATGCTCGCCGAGGCCACCAGCCCGCTGGGGTTCGGTGGGGTGGGGCCCGCCGCGATGACTGCCAGCCGGTGCTCGCCGTAGTACTGGGTGACGTCGGTGACATCGGCCGTGCCGGCCAGGATGTTGGTCAGGCCCACCCCGCCGACCATGCCGAGGTAGCGGGTGATCTTCGGACGCCGGAGGTCGGCCTCCACGACGGTGACCTTCCGGCCGGCCTCGGCCAGCGCGAGCGCGAGGTTGATGATCGCGGTGGTCTTCCCCTCCGACGGGAGGGCGCTCGAGACCATGATGACCTTGGGCGGCTCGTCGACGTCGAGGAACTGGAGGTTGGCGCGCAGCTGCCGGTAGTCCTCGGCGACCCGGGGCGGGCGGCCGCGGTTGGCGGCGTTGCCGGAGTCGAGATCCTGGTGCCGCAGGACGACGCCCATGACGGGGGCCCCCGCCAGCGCGGCTGCCTCCTCCGGCTTCTTCACGGACCGGTCGAGCCGGGCGCGGGTGATCGCGGCGACCGCGCCGAGGAGCAGTCCGGCCAAGGCGCCGAAGGCCACGTTCAGCAGGGTCTGCGGCGAGCTCGGCACCGTGGGGAGGCCGGCCTCACGGACGACGTCCAACTGGACCGGCAGGGCGCCGCTGGAGGTCGTCTCGAGCTCGGCCACCATCCGGGGGAACTGCTCGCCGATCTCCTGGGCGATGCGCTGCGCCTGCTGCGGGGAGGGGTCCGTGACCGTCACGTTGATGAGGACCGTCTGGGGAACCGTCGACACCCCGATCTCAGCGGCGAGCTCACCGGGAGACAGGTCCAGGTTCGCCGCGTCCACGACCCGTGCGGCGAGCTCCTCGCCGGCGAGCAGCTCGACGTAGGAGCTGACCCGGTCCTGGGAGAACTGGCTTCCCTGGAACACGGCGGACGTCGAGGAGGCGTCGTCGGTGGAGACGAACAGCTGCGTGGACGAGGTGTACTTCGGCGTCATCAGCAGGCTGCCGCCGAGAGCGGCCAGACCGCCGATGACCAAGCCCATGACGGCCAGCCACCAGCCGGCCCGGAGGGCGGCGAGCACGTCCCTGAACTCCATGCGCAATCCCCGATCGTTCGTTCCCGCGGGCCCCGAGGGGCGGCGGCTTCACATTGGACGATAGGTGAGGAAACCGGCCTTGCCCATGGACACACGCTCGGCCTGGCACCTCCGAGTGAGTTCCGGAGGGTCCTCGAGGCCGGCGCCGGGAGGCCCCGGGCGACTGCTCAGCGCAGCGCCGGCCGTGTGTGCGGCCCGGTCAGCCCGGGTGCTGCTGCTCCCGGTCGCCGTTCTGGTCCGGCACCCCGCCCGGGACTGTCCCCCGCCGGCGAGCGCCTGCCGTGGCGGGGGGGCCCGCCACGCCGGCGAGCGCGGCACCCGGCCTCCCCGCGGCCGGCGGCGACCCGTCCACGGCGGCCGGGGTCGACGGCGAGCCGGTGAGGATCACATAGGCGATGGCGGCGAGGCCGAAGAGCAGTGGCGACGTCGGAGCCGTGACGAAGACGGGGAAGGCGACGCTCCCGATGAGGACGTTGAGGGTCCATCCCATCCCGGTCAGGCCCAGCAGGGCCAGCGGCAGGTGGGTGCCGCGGCCGGCCTTCCGGAAGGTCATGAAGATGCGCGCCAGGCCCGCGGTGAAGAAGGCCGCTCCGACGATCCCCGCCTCCCCCACGATGGCCGGCCACTGCGTGTCGGTGAGCCAGCGCCCGTGGTTGTTGGGGTTGCTCGGGCCGCCGAGGCCCCGCACGGTGTCGTAGCCGAGGCGCGCGTACTCGGGGCTGTACTCGTCGGCCGCGATCGAGGAGCCGAAGCGGCCGAACCCCACTCCGAACGGGAAGTGCTGGACGGCCAGGGTCACGCTGTCCACGGTCAGCCGGGTTCGTGCGGTCTCCTCCCCCAGCACGATGTAGTTCTCGTAGGTGGCGACCGCCACCTCCTGGAGCACCGGGTAGAGGACGATCCCGGCCAGGGGCAGGACGAGTAGTGCGGTGATCAGGAGACTGGCGTGCCGACGCCGGAGAGCCAGGTAGGACAGGCCCGCGAGCATGCCGACGATGGCCGTCCGCCGGAAACTGAGCACGACCGCGAGGGCGCTGGCGAGGAAGAGCCACAGCGCACCCTTCGCCTGCGTCCGGGTCTGTGCCCAGTACAGCAGCGGGGCGGCACACGCGATCGCCGCCATCGCCATGAAGTTGCCGAACTGCAGCGGGTGCGTGAACGGCCCGATCAGTGAGGGCAGGACCGATCGGTACTGCGCGTAGCCCGTGTTGGCGAACACTGCGGTCCACGCGCCGGGGAGCAGCAGGTTCACCAGGGCGCAGAGCAGCGTGACGCCCACGGCCCAGGCAGCGGTCCGGGCGAGCCACGGGATGTCCTCACGGGTCCAGTCGACCTGAGCCAGGGCGAAGTACAGCAGGACGCCCTTGACCACGAGGATCCCGCCGGCCGCGGCGATGCCGAACGGAACGGCCGATGCCACGCTGCTCATCGCCCCGAATGCGACGAACCCGGCGAACATCCAGCTCCCGGCGGGCCAGCGCAGGTGATGATGCGCCAGCAGGCGGCGCGCGACGAGCACCACGGTGACGTAGGCGATGACGATCTCGTCGATGTAGGCGGTGGCCGCCACGTCGGTCGCGATCTCGACCGTCCGCGCGAGCAGCACGGCGATCACGCCCAGGACAGCCAGCTTCTTGGGGTCGAGGCGCGCCGCGCCCAGCAGAACGACCAGTCCCAGCACCAGGGCCAGGCCCCGTCCCTCGGACACGGCGACGAGGACGCCGGCCGCCGCTGCGGCGACGGCGGTCAGCAGCCCGGCCGGAACGACCCCGGAACCGCGGCGACCACTAGCCACGGGGCGCCCCGTTGCCCGAGGTGGCCGGCGCCCCGATGAGCGTGGTGTAGGTGTCGGCCCACTGCCGGGAGACCGGTCCCGCGTCGAACCGCTCGGCGGCCCGGCGGCCGGCAGCCGCCGCGAGCTCCGCGCGTCGATGCGGATCGCTGATCAGGCCGGCGAGCGCCGCGCCGAGAGCATCGGCGTCGTCGGCAGGCACCAGGGCTCCGGCGTCGTCCATGAGTTCGCGTACTCCTCCGACGTCGGTGGCGACGATCGCGCAGCCGTGCGCCATGGCCTCCACCAGGAACATCGGGAAGGCCTCTTCTCTCGACGGCAGCACGGCGATCGACGCCGAGGCCAGTGCGTTCTGGACGACGGCCGGTGCCACCTCGCCGTGGGCACGGACCCCGGGGATGTCCTTCGGCAGCGGGAAGTCGGCGTCCGGAGGGCCGTACAGGGAAAGAGTCCAGCCTTCCGAGGGCAGAGACTGCCACGCCTTCAGCAGCAGGTCCACGCCCTTGCGGGTTCCGACGACGCCGGCGAAGACGACGTCCTGCCGCCTGCTCGTTCCCGCACCGCGCTCGACCTCGACCGCGTTCGGGATCGTGACGTGGCGGGAGGTGAGCTGCCCGTACCGCTTCCGGTGGGCGTCGCTGAGGAAGTGCGCCAGGGTGGCAGCCCGGAGAACCAGCCCGGTCAGCAGGAACGGCACCCGGCCGTTGCTGAGGCTGGAGCTGCCGTGGAGCGTCACGACGACAGGGGTGCGGCGCAGCCGCAGCAAGAGGACGAGGAGCCCCTCCCGGAGGAGCGAGCCGCCCTGCGAGAGGTGGACGTGCGCGACGACGCTGCGCCCCCGACGGCCGGCGACGACCCGGCGCAGCGCACGTCCGTACGGGGCGTTGCGGCTCCAGTGGTTGCCACCGGCCGGGTCGTACGTGGCAACCGCCGAGACCGACAGGCGCGCGTCCGGGTTCGACAGGTGCTGGCGGATGACCGCCGCGATACCCCCGCGGACGCTGCCCGCGTCGTTCCCCAGGTGCAGGACGGTGATCCGATCGTCATCCCGGCTGCGGCTCATGCGTCACCTCCCTGGCGGCGGCGATGGCGAGGTCGGCGAGGGTCAGCTCGTCGGCTTCGCGAACGAGTCCGATGCCGAGGTTCGTCACCAGTTCCGCGATCTCCTCCTGGTGGTCGTCCACGTGTTCCATGTGGGCCGATCGCCGGGGGACGACGACCGGGAAGATCCCGGACTCGATGAGCCCGATGACGGTGCCGACGCCGGCGTGGGTGATGACCACGTCCGCGCGACGCGTCTCCTGGGTGAACTCGGAGGACGACATGAACTGGTGCACGGTGCCGCGCAGGCCCGGCGGCGGCTGCGTGACGCCCAGCTGCCAGACCACCTCGACGTGCGGCGGGAGAACGGCCGCCAGGTGCTCGACGAGTCGCCCGAACTGGTAGGGCTTGATCGTCCCGAGCGTCACGAAGACGCGCCGCACCTCCTTCTCCGTGCCGATCCTCGGCGCGAGCGTCCCGAGGACCGACCCGTGGTAGGTCCACCGCCCGGTCGCCCACCCCGGGTGCTGCGTCCACGTCTCGAACAGCCGCGAGGCGTGCACGATGCGCCCACTGAGCGACGGGCCGGTCACCCGGCTGACGCTCTCGATGTAGAGACGGCGCAGGCCGTGGCGCGTCGCCGGGAGGATGGTCGAGAGCGCGATCCCGGCGCCGGTGGTCAGGACCGCCTCGAACGACTCGTTCCTCAGCGCGCGATCGATCGCGACGGTTCCCGTGAGCACGCCGCGGAAGTCACGCGGGGCGATGTAGGGGACGTAGAGCACCCGCCGGCCCTCGAGGAGGGACCTCGCCTGCGGGGTGTCGAAGGTGACCCAGAGCGAGTCGTCGCGGACGTCGAAGGCGCGGGCGATGCGTTCCAGCTGCCAGAGGTGCCCGCCGGTCGACGCGCAGAGGAGGAGCTTGCGTCCCGCGAGGCCCGGATGCGGCTCAATCACCGGTCACCTGCCGCTGGAGCACCCGTTCGAGGGTGGTCGTGCTCGCCTCAGGGCTGAACCGGTCGAGCCACCCGTCCACCTCCCACGCCGGGAGGCGGTCAGCAGCCTCCACGAGGTCGGCGAACTCCTCCGCGTCACGGGTTGCCGAGAGATAACCGGTGACCCCGGGGATGACGGCGTCCGCGACGCCCAGCGCGGAGCTCATGGTGACCACCGGGACGTTCATTGCCGCAGCCTCGACCAGGACATTGCCGAACCCCTCCACGTGCGACGGAAGGCAGACGACCGAACCCGGCGGGCACAGCCGGAACCACTCTTCCTGCCACCCGGCCATGGTGGTCGCGACGCCTGCACGCTCGGCCTCGCGCACGAGCTGCTCCTCGAGCGGGCCCGCGCCGAAGACCGTGATGCCGACCTTCCGACCCCGTCGGGCCAGGATCTGCGCCACCGCGGGGAGGAGCAAGGGGTCCTTCTGCGCCACGAGCCGGCACGGGAGCACGAGGGTCAGGGACTCCCCCTCCCCGGCCTGCCGCGCCGGCCGGTCGGCACCGAGCTTTCCGGTCGCCGGGTTCGGCACCACCGTGCACCGGGCGGGGTCCACCGAGAAGGCGGCGACGAGGTCGGCGGCCACCGGGTGCGAGATCGCGACCACCGACGAGGCGTAGCGGTAGAGACGCCGCGCCAGCACCAGCTGCACGCGCTGGGACAGCCCCTGCTGCCGGAGCAGGACGCTTGGCACGTTGCGCTCGCTGATCACGACCGGCGTCCGGCGTCCGGACAGCAGCGCGGCGAGGAGCGCCACCAGGTTCGGGAAGGTCAGCAGCGACAGGACGACGTCGGGCTTCCACGCCTTCTGATAGGCGCGCAGCCGCTGCACCGCCGCCCACGTACCGCTGGCGGAGTCCCGCAGGTACACGACGCCGTCCACCGGCTCGCCCTGCGGCGGGGACGTGACGACGAAGGAGACCTCGTGCCCGCGCTGTGCCAGCCGGGCGGCCCACGTGCGCGCGACGAATTCCGCTCCGCCACCTCGATCGCCCTGCGTGAGGACTACGACCCGCACCTCACCACTCCCCCGTGTCGGACATGCTCCCCGTCACGTCCGCGGCGGGTTGGATGTTATTGGCCGCCGGCCGCGGTCAGACGGCTCGGCGACGCGAATGCAATGGTCATGTACGTGCCCGCGCCGGGAGGAGCGGTGCACGCGGACGTCCGCGACGGACACCTAGTGACGGCTGAGGTGGTACGCCCACGACTCCTGGTCCTCCCGGCCCGGGACGACGCGAGGGACGGTGCTGAGGTCGGCGAACCGGCTGAACAGCCGCACGATGCCGTCCGCGATCGCGTCGCCGACCTCCTCGTGGAAGGCCTCGGACTCCCCGAACGGATCCGGGATGTCGTCGCGCACGTCGCTGGCCCTGCGCGACCGGGCAGCGGCCATCTCGCGGACGAGGGAACGGCAACGTTCGGCGAACGTGGCTCCCGGCAGCTCGGCGTCCATCGGGATGAGCGAGGCGAGGTCGGCAGCCTCGAGAACGGTGAACGTGCGCGACAGCCCGCGCGGCGAGCGCTTGAGCACCGCGCGCCGGTGGTTGCGGGTGAGCCCGAGCGTCAGGTCGGCCGCGACGGCCATGTCGTCGGTCAACTGCCGGGCGGCGAAGCCACCGCTGTCGCCGCCGAGAGACGTCAGGACGGCGGCGCTCCGTGCGTGCACGCCGGAGCCGACGACCGCCTGGGTGCCCGCGCTCCCCAACCGGACGCAGTCGGCATCCGGCCCCAGAGCGGCGTCGAGGTAGCTCCGCGTCACCCGCTCGGCGATCGGAGACCGGCAGATGTTGCCGGTGCAGACGAAAAGCACCGTGAAGGGTGCCTCCGCAGACATGTATGACGCCACGCGACCAGTGTTGCATCCGGTTTTCCCGGCGCCGGTCCCTTTCCGGGTGACCTCACCCGAGACGGTGAGGTCTTCCAGCAGGCACCGAGCGCCACAACTCCGGCTCCCGTGCCTGGCCGATTCTTCGACGGCCGCTCGCGATGTGGACCGCACCGGTGGTGCGGCGTGGGCGCTCAGCCGCCTGGCGACGCGCCGGCCGCCGACGTAGAGGTCGTCGCTGACGTGGAGGAGGTCGACGTCGACGTCGACGTCGACGTCGACGTCGACGTCGACGATTCCGCACTCGAAGAAGTGCTCGACGACGAGATGGACGACGGCGGCGGGTCGGACGACGGCGGCGGCTCGGAGGACGGCGGCGGCTCAGAGGACGGCGGCGGGTCGGAGGACGGCGGCGGGTCGGACGACGGCGGCGGCTCGGACGACGGCGGCGGCTCAGAGGACGGCGGCGGCGTCGTCGTCACCGGGGGCGGCGTCGTCGTCACCGGGGGCGGCGTCGTCGTGACCGGCGTCGTCGTGACCGGCGTCGTCGTGACCGGCGTCGTCGTGACCGGCGTCGTCGTGACCGGGATCTGCGTGATCGGGGGCAGCGGCACCAAGGGTGTCGAGGAATTCGACGTGACGACGAGTGGGCCGACCGCAGCACCGGTGCGGGCGGCGCTGCTCGTCGTTGGGCGCCGGGCGGCGACCACCTCTCGCCGCGAGGGAACCGCCGCCGCCACGACGCGGGCTCTCGTGCCGGCGGGCGCGGCGATCGTCGTCGGTCCCGGCGCGGCCGGCGCGGAGGACTCCTGCGTCGAGACCTCGTCGGCGACACTCTGCGGCGCCTCCGCCTTCGACGGCCGTGCCGTCGTGGGCGTGGCGGCCTGGATCTCCATGACAGGGTTCGGCGCTTCCCCACTCACGCCGCGGTTGATCGCAACGGGAACGAGCCCGGCGAACACTGCGGACCCGACGACGATCACGGTCACCCCCCACCGGGGGGCGCCGACGGGGGGCGGTCTGCGCGGCATGCCGGGGAAGCTACGTGAAGATCATCCCATTTGGGTAACTCTGCGTCACGGCCGCCGTGGCCACTACATGCAGTGATGCTCCTGCTACAGGCTGATTTTGAGCGACGCGCCGTTCCAGGTCTGTGACAGTGCGTGACCACCTGCCTGCGTCGGCGCGTCATGGCGACACCCCGGCGGTGAACGGGCGTGATTCATGTCGCATAGTTCCCCTGCCGTTGGGAATCATTCCGATTCGCAGCGGAGAATTCTTGGGGCCGTGTCGCATGACACCGCTCGCCCGGGGGAAAGCAACCGCAAGGTGCTCGTTCGTCGTACCACCACTGGGGGAGCCTCCCGAGACCTCGAGGGGCACGCACCTACCTGAGAAGGACCTATGAGCTGGGTTCTGGTGATCGGGGTCACCTGGGTCGTGCTCGCCGCCGCAGCCGCCGTGCTCATCGCAGGCGCGGTCCGCGTCGCGGACAGGCAGGCGAGCGACACCGTCGTGGGCGATCTCAGCGCGGATCAGCCCAACTTCGTCGTCGATCGACCGGTCGTGGATCGACCTTCTGCCGAAGTGACGCGGACGACCGACCCACCCCGCGAACTCAGCGTGCCGACGCCTCGTGGCGACCAGGCGACCAGGACCGCGGCTCCGCACCCGCGCCCGTCGGCCCCTCCGCCGACGACTGGTACCCCGTGACAGCCGCGCAGACGTGTAGGTCTACGTTCCGCATCGGCCCTGTTGGCCAACCCTCGCACCCCGTGGATCGGCACTTCGGCGCTGCGCCGACCGGCACCTCCCGGTCGGTGGCCGCGTGCGGAAGGTCATCGACGGATACGGCCGCTGAGGTTCCCGACTCCTGACGGAGGAGACCCCGATGACCCGGGTGGTGTTCCTTCTGTTCGTGTGGCTGCTGCTGGCCGCACCTCTGGCTGTGCTGGTCGGGAGCGCGATCCACAGGGCCGAGGAGTCGCGGCGACCGGGGTCGTCCGAGGGGCTCGCCGAAGCACCCCGGTAGCTGGGCGTCGGCGCGGGGAGGACCCAGCGCCCGATGGGTCGTTCGCCCGTCGATCCATGAAATTCCGGTCGAGGGCGGAGCTTGCGCGCCTCACGGCGCAGTGAAGCCGCCTCCGGCCACCGTCTGCCCGGGCAGGCGCTCGGGCAGGTCGAGGGTGTGCGCGTCGGCCTCGCGTCGCAGTGCCCAGCGCGCCGGCAGTGCGAGCCGGGGGGCCACACCCACGAGCACGGCCACGAGGAACGCGACACCGGCCAGCGCCTCACCGGTCTCCTCGAGGAACGTCGCACCGGCCGCCCACTTGCTCGCACTCCCGTAGGCGCCGGCCGCCAGTGAGGACACGGCCGACAGCCCGACCGAGGCCGCGGCGTAGAGCGCCAGGACGCCGAGCACCCGGCGCCGGTCACGGCGCTCGGTGCGGCTGAGAACCCACAGCGCGCCCACGACGGAGCCGGCGGCGAGAGCGCTCACCAGCATGGTCAGGCCAGTGCCGAGCGAGTCGTCGAGCAGCTTCAGTGCGTCGGCGTGGATGCTGCCACCGGCCTTGACCATGGCGATCCCCCCGGCGATGGCGCCGACGGCGAGCCACCACGTGCGGCGTCCGGGAACGGCGCCGGCACCGGCGACGGCCGCGAGCGCCGCGGCCGCGAAGAGACCGGCCACGAACATGCGCGGCAGCGAGAAGGGGCTGTCCATCGACAGCAGCTGCGCCGACGCCCCGGTAGCGCCGGTGAGCCGGAGGACGTAGCCGGTGGTCTCGAGGGCCAGCGCGACGGCGACGAGGACGACGGCGAACGTGGGCAGCGGCACAGCACGCCGGCGCTCGCGAACCGGAGCGGCCGCTGCCGTGGCGGCCGCCCGCGCCGGAGCGGGGACATTCGCCGTGGTCAGCACGGCCGGGGCCCCGGAGCGCTGATCGGCCAGCCGGACGCTCCGCCCGATGATGACGGCGAGGGCACAGGCCACCACGATCCACGCGACCAGCCCGCCGACAACCCAGAGCCACCACACGCGGTGATCATCGGCAGGTTCGGGACCGAACCTGACCACGCCGTCACGAAAATCTTCGGTGTCGGCCCCTGTGGTCCCACCGGACCCAGGAGCCCCCTCCGCCCAGGGGAGACGCTGCGGGGGAGCATGCCGAACCGGCATCGGGCCGGAAGCCGGGAAGGCTGATCCTCTGCTCCGGCACCCTCCCGAGCTCTCACCCGCCGGGGGTGGACGTACCCCCGGCAGGCCGACCCGCGCCGTAGCCTCGGACGTTCATCCGACAGACGGGGATCTGAATGAGCGTCGACGGCACGGGCGGGCGGGTCGCCGCTGCCACGCGGACCGCGGACGATGCCGAGGCCCTGCCCCGGCTGGAGACGACCGACGTTCCGGACCCCGCTACCGACGCCGGACCCGACGGCGATGATCCGACCGGCCCCACCCGTCCACGGCACCCCCTCCGGCGCGTGCTGATCAGCCTCGCCGCGATCGCCCTGGTGCTTGCGCTCCTCGTCGGCGGCGGGCTGTGGTTCCTGGCCGACCGGTGGGCGGGCAACATCGACCGGGTCTCCGACGTGTTCGCGTCGCTCGACCAGGCCGCACGCCCCGCTGCTGCGACGCCTGCCCAGAGCGCGCCGCAGGACCCGGTCACCTTCCTGCTGGTGGGCTCGGACACGCGGGACGAGGTGGCCGCCGGCGAGGACCCCGACGGCCGTTCCGACGCGATCATGATCGCGCGCTTCGCGGCGGACCGGACCCACGCGCAGCTGATCTCGATCCCGCGCGACTCCTGGGTGGACATCCCCGGCCACGGCCGCAACAAGATCAATGCCAGCTACGCGTTCGGTGGCCCGTCCCTGCTGATCCAGACGGTGGAGCAGCTCACCCAGGTGCGGATCGACCACTACGTCGCGATCGACTTCGCGGGCCTCATCCAGGTGACCGACGATCTGGGTGGGGTCGACGTCGTGGTGGCCGAGACGACGGAGAACGGGCCCTTCACGTTCCCGGCCGGGCCCAACCACCTCGACGGCGAGCAGGTGCGCTGGTACCTGGCGCAGCGCTACGGGCTGCCCGGGGGCGACTTCGACCGGGTCAAGCGGCAGCAGCAGTACCTGCGGGCGATGTTCGCGAAGCTGTTCAGCTCCGACACCTTCACCGATCCGGCCAAGCTCGATGCCGCGATGCTCGCGGTGACCAGCGCCGTCACCATCGACGACACACTCGGCAACGGCGACCTGGTGTCGCTGGTCTACTCGATGCGCGGCGTGCGGCCGGACAACATCCAGTTCTTCACGGCGCCAGTGCTGGGCACCGGCATGGAGGGCCCGGCCAGCGTGGTCTACCTGGACAACGTCACCGGCGAGCGGATGTGGTCGTACCTGCGCAGCGACTCACTCGCGAGCAACGGCGCGGAGTTCTCGAAGGAGGCCCTGCCCGACGTCCCCCGCTGACCCGGGTTGATACGCCTCCGCGTGGACGGACGCGGTGTCGTCCGGTTCGTGCGGGGCAGCGATCAGCCCCGCCTGCACCACCGGCCGGAAGATCCTCGTGAGGCCCACACCGGCAGCCATCGCCGATTCCGCGAAGGCGAACGGCAGCTCCTTGTGCGGCGCGCCACGACGGCCCGCCATCTTGGTCAGCATTCCACTGGGCCACCGAGGGTGCCACCGCCTGCGCAACATCCACCGCAACCTCGGAGACAAGCACAGCCGGTCAAGCGCTGCTGTCGCGGCCCTCCGAGAGCTGCGAGCGGGATGGCCTACGCCCCTCGATAGCGGTGATCCGATCGTCTGCCGGCTAGGGCCCTTGGTAGACGGTTGCCGTGCCGACGTCCCGAATGGGGCCTAGCCGGTTCCCGGCGAAGTTGTTACCGGAGCCCACCACCGTCCGGTTGCACAGTGCGCTGGCGATGTTGAGCCCGTACGACTGAGTCTTCGTCGCCTGATTGTCGGTCGCTGTATTGCCCGACACCGAGTTGTCGTCACACGTCAGCCCTGCGACCACCGAGGTGATCCGGATACCGTCACGGCTGGCCACGCGGTCTGAGCTGTTGGTGATCGTGTTGTTCGTGATGCTGTTCCGGTCACCGTTGCTGATGTAGACCCCGTCGCCACCGGCCTGGTCGATCGTGTTGTTGCTGAATGTGTTGTCCGACGACTTCTTGTTCGGTTGCGCAGCGGTGCTCGACGACTGCTGGGCGTAGATGCCGGGGCCACCGGTCCCGCTGATCGTGCAACCAGCGACCGTGTTGCGGCTGGAGGCGAGGAACTGCACCGCGGCGCCTGGGATGCCGCTGATCTGACAGCCACGAACCACGTTGTTCTCGGCCGTCGCGCCGGCGTCCTTACCGTCGAAGACGATCCCTCTCGAACGCGAGCCCGTGATCTTGACGTTCTCGACCAGTGAATTGTTGCCCTTGTCGAAGTCCAGCGCATCGCTCGACGTGCGGGCCGAGCCCGCGGCGACGATCGTCATCTCGCGCACCTTGACTCTGTTCGTGCCGGTGAAGCTGAAGGGTTCGGTGTCGGCAGCGGCGCTCGAGTTGTTCCTGATGATCGTCGCGTCGATACCCGCGCCGACGAAGTCGATGTCGGTCAGGTTCGACAGCACGAAATACTCGGATCCGAAGTCGAAGTCGCCGGAAGTGAAGCGGACAGTCCCACCGCCGCCCGCCTTGAGTTTGGCGACCGCGCTCTGCCCAACGGTCTTCAGTGTCCCGGTAAAGGTGGCCGTGGTTGAGACCGCCTGGTAAGTGCCGTCTCCCACCGGGCTAACCAGGAACTCCCCGGGTGGTGGCGGCGGCGGCGGAGGGGTCGTGTCGCCGATGACCAGCTGCGGCTTGTTGGCGCCTTCCTTACTGGTGATGCGCAGCGACGTGTTGCTTGTGGTCTGCAGAGCGAGGCTGACCGGTCCGGTCGATCCGACGACCGACGTCACGTCTATCTCCTTCCAGGTCGACGCGGTGAGCGCACCGCTCTTCCCGGAGGCGGGCCCCAAGGCGGGCCTGTTCTCGTAGGTGATGCCGGTCTCCGTCCAGGCGGTGTCCGCGACGCCGTAGGCGGTGACGCCGGCGGTGTGCGTCGACTGAGCGAACACCCTCAGCTTGACGCCCCCGGTGAGGTCGGTTGCTGCCGGGATGTCGAACCTGAGGTACGCGATCTGTTGTGGACTCGCATCGATCAGGTACGACGTGCGCGTGCCGAAGTTGGACGTCGGCAGCGCCGCATCGACGTAACTGTCGGCCGCGGCCGTGACCGTCACTGGCTCCGCGGCAGACGCGGACGGCAGACTCAGACCGGTACCGATCGACATGACCGCTGGGCCGAGTAGTACGGCGAATGTCAGGCCGATCGCGCGCCTCATGATCGCGGACATGACCACTCTCCTCAGGGGCGGATTGGGGACGGTGCCGGATCGCTTCCGGTCACTCGTCCAGTTCGCTCGAGGGGGCGAGTGATGACACCCCGGCGCCGGTGAGACGATATATGTTGTCAAACTCTGGGGGAAGACCCTCACTGACCGGCAATAAGTTGACCAAGATCCAAGAGGCAGCAGTGGATCGTGTCCTCACCGCGCAGGAAGGTCTTGACGAACGGCGTTCGTCGTGCTGACCGCGGCGGACCCCGTAATGTCGTTAAGCGCCATGTGAAGACTCAGTGAAGGAGCGACACCAGCACCGACCGACGAGAGGACTTTAGCGGCGCGCCGAGCACGCACGGTCACGCGCAGACAACCCCGAGCAATCGTTGCGTCGCCATGCTTCAAGGCCGATTCCCCAAGCTCTTTTCTTTGCGCTCCGGATGGTTAATGGTGCTCGGACAGCCGACGGAACCCCGCGGCGGCGCCGAGGCGCTTTCGACGCTGACCACCCTCAGGGAGTGTTTCGCCGGATGACGGTTACGAGCGGCCGGGTGGAGCCGCCGGATGACGGTTTTCACGGGGCGCTCCCCCTTGCCCCGGAACGCCAACGGAACGCTGGCAACGTCGTGGCGACGGGCGTCGTCCGCAGGGTGCTCAGGCGGCCGGGATTCCTGCCCACCGTCGTTGTCGCCCTGCTCGTGGCGGTGCCGGCACTGGTGCTCCGCGTATGGGCACTCGACTCGCTGGGCCTCAACAGCGACGAGGCCGTCTACGCGGGACAGGGGGCATCACTGGCCCGCGACCCGGCCTTCCTGCCCTACTTCCCGGTGTTCCGCGCCCACCCACTGCTGTTCCAGTCGCTGCTCTCGCTGGAATACCGCATCTTCGGGGTCTCGCCACTCGGTGGACGCCTTCTGTCGGTCGCCTTCGGCTTGGCCACGGTCGCGCTGACCTATGCAATCGGCAACCGGCTCTATGGGAAGCGGGTGGGTGTCCTCGCCGCACTCCTGATCGGCGTCATGCCTTACATGGTTGTGGTGAACCGTCAGGTCCTGCTGGACGGCCCGATGGTCTTCTTCACGTCTCTCGCCCTGTACCTGCTGATCCGCTTCGTCCAGACCGAACGGGCTGGCTGGCTGTACGCCGCGGCGGTAGCCCTAGGGCTGGCCACACTCACGAAGGAGACCGCCATCCTGCTGGTGGGCGGGGCCTACGCCTTCTTCGCCCTGACTCGGAAGACCAGACTGCGCCTGACCCAGGCGGCGCTGGCTCTCGGCGTGCTTTTCCTGACCGTCCTGCCCTACCCAGTCTCACTCAAGCTGGCCGGCAATTCCTCCACCGGCGGCGCTTTCCTGGTCTGGCAGTTGTTGCGCCGCGCCAACCACTCCTGGGGCTTCTACCTGGAGGTCGTCCCGCCTGCGCTGGGGCTGGGCGTAGTCGGTGTCGTCGTCGTGGGCCTGCTGCTGCTGCGCCGGTCGCTCACCTGGTCGGAACACCTGCTCGTCAGCTGGATCACGGTGCCCAGCCTCTTCTTCACGATCTGGGCGGTGAAGGGCTTCCAGTACCTGCTGCCCATCGCCGTACCTATGGCGGTGCTTGCCGCGATGGTGGTGGTCAGCGTGCCCTTACCGCAGGTCAACCGGAAAGCCGGCGCCCACAGCGTCACCACGGCGGGACTGCGCGGTGTCGTGGCGGTGGCGCTGGTTGCCAGCCTCGCGGCTACGTCCTGGGTTCGAGTGCAACCCTCGACCGCGGGCTCGAGCTTCCTGGCCGGTACGGGCGGCGTGCCTGGCGGACGGGAGGCCGGGCAGTGGGTCGACGAGAACCTTCCCGAGGGCGTGACCATGCTCGCGCTGGGGCCGTCGATGGCAAACATCATCCAGTTCTACGGGCAGCGCAGGGTGTACGGCCTGTCCGTCAGCCCCAACCCACTGAGCCGCAATCCCGTCTACGACCCCGTCCACAACCCTGACTTGAGCATCCGGCACAGCGACCTTCAATTCCTGGTCTGGGACTCGTTCTCTGCGGAACGGTCACCATTCTTCTCGGACCGTCTGCTCTCCTACGCGGAGCGCTACCACGGCAGGATCGTCCATCAGGAGTTCATCAACGTGGAGACCAACCAGGGTTCCGTGCGCAGACCAGTGATCATCATCTATGAGGTGCGACCGTGAGACGGCTCTCAGCCGCCCTGGGGGTGCTGGCCACGGCCGGCTGGATCGTGGCGGTGCCGGCTTCAGCAGCAGCTGAGGATTTTGTTCCGGCTGAGCAATTATCCACCACGACTCCGATCAAGCACTTCATGGTGCTCATGCAGGAGAACCACTCCTTCGACAACTACTTCGGCACCTATCCCGGGGCGGACGGCATCCCGGATGGAACCTGCATGCCGGTCGACGCCGTCAGCAGGCCCGGCGAGACGCCCGCGAACGATGACTGCGTCGAGCCGTTCCACATCGGGGATCGGGCGATCCTGGACCTCGGACATAGCGGGGACGTGCACGAGCGCCAGTACAACGACGGGCGTATGGACGGCTTTCTTGAAGCCTTCGCTGAGCGACGCGAACTCAAGGGTCAGCCGATGGGTTATTACGACGACCGCGATATTCCTTTCTACTGGAATGTTGCCGACAACTACGTGCTCTTCGACAGGATGTTCACGTCGGCCGCCGGCGGAAGCGTCTGGAACCACATGTTCTGGGTGACCGGAACACCCGGCAACCCCGAGGGAGACCTACTCCTTCCCGGCGGCTTCGACCACGTGCCCACCATTTTCGACCGCCTCCAGGAGGCCGGCGTCTCGTGGAAGTTTTACGTGCAGAACTACAAGCCGGAAATCAACTTCCGCACTCCCGGGAGCGGGGATGAGGGAGCCCAGATAGTCTGGGTGCCGCCGCTCAACTACAACCGCTTCCTCGACGACCCGGACCTGTCCAGCCGGATCGTCGACATGAGCGAGTACTACCAAGATCTGGCGGAAGGGACCCTGCCGGCAGTCAGCTTCATGGTGCCCTCCGGCGCCAGCGAGCACCCGCCCGGCAGCATTCAGGCTGGAGAGCGCTTCGTCCGGTCACTGACCGACTCCCTCATGACCAGCTCGGCGTGGAGCTCGTCCGCGTTCATGTGGACGTACGACGATTGGGGCGGTTGGTACGACCACGTCCCACCTCCCCAGGTGGACGAGTACGGGTACGGCTTCCGCGCGCCGGCGCTCCTGGTCAGCCCCTACGCGAAGAAGGGGCACGTCGACTCCACGACGTTGGACTTCACCTCCCAGCTCAAGTTCATCGAGAACAACTGGGGCGTGCCACCTCTCGGCGACCGCGACGCGGCGGCCAACGACATCACTTCCGCATTCGACTTCGCGGCCGGTCCGCGCGAGCCCTTCCTGCTCAGCCGCAGCCGCTCATCGGAAGAGCTGCCCGAGACGAACACTGGCGTCGTTTATACCTCCTACGGGGCAGCACTCTTCGTGTTTCCCCTCGTCGCCGCCGCGCATCGCCTTGTCGCCACGCGCCGTCGACGCGGGCGACACCTGAGGAAGGTCGCCCCGTGACACCATCAGCCGGCCGCCAGGGACGCCACAGAGTCCGACCGTCGATCCTGGCCGCCGTCGCCCTCGTCGTAGGGATGCTGGCCGGACCGACGGCGAACGACGGTTCACGACTACGCCTCGCAGCCGTACCGAGCGGCCCGCTAGGCGCTATCACCATGAGCACGGTCCCCGCGGTACCGGGCTTCCCGGTGACACTGGACGGCGTCACCGTACTCACCGACGTCAGCGGTAACGCGTCCTTCACCGCCCCGGTGACAGATCGGGAAGACCTCAAGCAGCGCATCACGCTGAACACAGCCATGGTCCCCATAGGGACACAAGAGGTCCGCGTTCGGGCCGACCGGGTCTACTCGTCTGGCCCCCAAGAGGCTCGAATCGCCCTCGGCCTGAGCTATCTAGTCCAATTCGGATTCAGCGGAGTCGATGGGGCCCCTGTCGACGCGTCGGCCGTCAAGTCGGTCCGCCTCAAGAGCGAGGTCGGCGAGATACTCGAGGCACCGGCACACGAGGGTGCATGGCTCCAAGGGAGCCGTGTGGTCCCGCGGGCTGGCGCGCTGGAAGTCAAGGAGCTTCTCTGGAGCGTGCAGCGGGTCGAGTACGCGGGCTCCAACGTGGTCAACGTCTCGCAGCAGCGCTTCGTCCCCGCACAGCAGCAGGCTGTGGACATCGAATTGCTGTTCTTCAAGTTGGACGCCCGTGTCCACGACGCCATCTTCGATTTCGCCTACGGCGGCGCCATTGAACTCACGTACCCCGACGGGGCCACCAGGCGCTTTGGTCTCGATGACAACGGGCAGCTGAGCCTGCCTGCGCTGCCGCGAGGCGATTACTCGATCGCTATTGACGGGCCGGGTCCCTCGATGCCGCGCCCTCTGGCAGTCTCACGCGACCAGACCATCGAGCTCGCCTTCTACAGTTGGCTGGACATCGTCGTTATCCTCGTCGGCATATTCGGCTTCGCAGGGGGGCTCGCCTGGGCGGGTCGGGTTCGGCGGCGCCGCGATGACACGGACGGACGCGTGCCATCGCGCAGTAGCGCTTCCTCCCTAGCCGAGACACGAAGGCCTACGGAGAGCACGCAGGAGACGAACACCATCCCGTCCTCCGAGCAGCTGACCGGATGAGGGCCCTAGGCCCGAGATGCGGCACTTGTCTCCTAGCACTGACGACGGCGCTCTGTATCCTGCTGCCAGCTGCCGGCCGGAACTTGGAAGCAGACGCTCAAGACCAGACCCCCTCGGCGCCCGCGATTGCGAACGATTGCCCGGCGCACACCACCGTGCAGCCTGGGCAGGCGCCAGTTCTCGCTCACTTCTACATCTGGTTCCAACCTTCGTCGTGGAACCGGGCGAAGACCGACTTCCCGACCGTCGGGCGGTACTCCAGCAGCCAGACGAGCGTGATGAGGCAGCAGGTCGCGCAGGCACGCGCCGCCGGGATCGACGGCTTCATCGTCGGCTGGAGGAGCACCGACACGCTCAACCCCCGACTCGCGGCGCTGCGCAGCGTCGCTGAGGACAACGACTTCAAGCTGGCTATCACCTACCAGGCACAGGATTTCAACCGGAACCCGCTGCCGGTGGCCCAGGTGCAGCGGGACCTGGAGGAGCTGGCCGCCACCTACGCCGACGACCCCGTGTTCCACCTGCTCGGGCGCCGGCCGGTGGTCGCCCTGTCCGGAACTTGGCACTACACGGAGGAGGAGCTGCGGTCCATCACCGCACCGGTGGCCTCCCGACTACTGGTCCTGGCGACGGAGAAGAACGTCGCGGACTACGAGCGGGTGGCCGCGACCGTGGAAGGCGAGCTGTACTACTGGTCGTCAGGGGATCCCGAACAGACCCGCGGCTACCGGGAGAAGTTGCTCGACATGGCCAATGCCGTCCGGGAGCACTGCGGTGTTTGGGTGGCCCCCGTGATGCCGGGTTACGACGCCCGCGAGCTGGGGGGCACCCGCGTCGTGGTCCGCCGAGACGGTGAAACGCTGCGCAGCTCCTGGGAGGCGGCGCTGGCCACCGTTCCCGACGCGATCGGTGTCATCTCGTGGAACGAGTTCAGCGAGAACACCCACATCGAGCCCAGCACCGGCTTCGGAACCCGGTACCTCGACGTCCTAGGTGATCTAACAGGGGCCCCGCCACCCCCCGGCAAGGAGCTCGACTCCAGCGATCCACAAGGAGTCGGGTCCCCTGCCCGGGCAGCCTTCACGGTAGGGACTGTCGTTGCGCTCGTGGCCCTCCTCGCCGTCCTGGGGATTCGGCGGCGCCGCCAGGGCGGTCAACTGTGAGGCTAGGGCCCGCCCACTCGGGCCCACTGTGGAGGTACGGGAGCGCATTGGTAGTCGCCGGCTCGCTGCTGGCGACGGCCGGTTGCGAGGGATCTGTCGGGACGAGCGCCACTGGCAGCCAGGCCACGTCATCGCCCAGGCCCGCCGCCAAGAAGACCTGTCCCGACGTTTCCTGGGATCCGCCCGCCTCGCTGCACGTGGTGCAGACCAGCCGTGAACTCGTCGGGTTCAGTCCCACGGTTCTCGGGGTGGAGAGCACGTGGGCCGGCGACGGATTCACGGCCGTGACCGTCGCCGGCGGGTACGTGGACGACCTCACGGAAACCTACGACGACCTGCACGTCACCTCGTCGCGCGTCCTCGATAACGGGGCAGAGGCTGAGATACTCCAGGGCCAACTCCTGGACGAACCGGTGCTCGTCGTCGTCTGGCGCGACCCAGGCGTGGACGTCCCGTGCGACGTCCACGCCCTCGTGGTCACCGGCGCTGACGCCGCGCTGGAGGAAGAGCTTCTCCGCGGTCTGCAAGCGGGCCCGTGAATGATGTGGTGAAGGAGTGCATCCCTCCGCTTCTTCACCACATCAGCTGTCGTGCGCCGTTCGAGACTTCCTACCGCAGTTCGACGGTGTTTCGAGCCGACAGCTTGCCGGCGTTGGCGGTCACGGACACCTCGGCGGATCCGGACCACGACCCAGGAATGCTCAGCGAGGCGGAGAAGGTCCCATCATGGCCCGCCTCCACCACAGCACTGCGCTTGGAGCCGCCGAACGATACGACGACCTTCGCCGAGACGTGCGCGGGGAAGCGGGCACCATCAACTGCAAGTCGCGTGCCCGACCGCTGAGCCGGGGTGATAGCAGGCGCTGACGACGACGCGGTAGCTGACGGGGACTTGGTCGGAGCCGGAGCAGCCGTGGCCGTGGGGCGCGGGGCCGCCGCCGAACCGGACGGCACCGTCGTCTTCATACCAGGAGGCATCCGGCTGTCGGACACGGTCTCGCAGAAGCGATGAGCGTAGATGCAGTGCTTCATGAGTTCGGCCATGGCCGCGGGCTTCCAGGCGTTCAGGAAGTCCGCGTGCAGCGTCATCGGACTGTTCATCGAGGCCAAGGTGATCTTGCCGCCTGTTCGCCCCTTGGTGAACCGCTCGGCCAAGGTCAGCTGCGGGATTTGCACAGGGTGGGCAGCGTCGCACTTGAAGTCCTTCGCGTACGACATGTGCGACTTGTGATCGGCGGAATCGAGGTTCTTGCCGTCCCAGCAGTTGGGGAAGACCACAGAGGCTTCCAGCAACGCGCGGGGACCGCAGTTCGGCGGCAACGACTGCTTTCTCACCGTCGCACCCTCTCCTTCGATGCGGCACTGGAAGCCCGCGATCCCGGCACTCTGGGGCGATGTGGCCATTGCATCGCCCGCGAGGATCTTGAGGCCGAAGGGGATGGCGACCAATTTCGACGTATCCCTCGTGGCGGCACGGTAGTACGCGCGCACCTGATAAGGATTCAACGGTTTGCCGTCGACCAAGAGGGTGGGCATCCAGTACGAGGCGGTGTCCCCGGAGTTCGTGCAGTTGGTGCGCTGGTTGACCAATTGCTCCGCTGTGGAATAGGCGTTGATGCTGGTATTTCCGCTGAAGGTGTGGTCGTGGGCGCGCCCGGGCATGCCGGGGAAAACGATCGGATCATCCGGAGCGTTCTTCGTCACCTGGCATGTGGTGACCCAGTCGACGTGCTGGGGGAAGTCGGACGCGGACGGTGACAGGATCCGGAAGCCGTCCGCGGAAGCCGGGTTGTTCGTTCCGTCCAGAATTGTCAGGACACCGAACACCGTCGCGGCAAGGGCGGCCACCAACAATCTGGATCGACCTACACGGGACATGACAGCAATCGCCTCATCTTGAGCTCAGGGTTTGGAGTCTTGGTCACGAGCGCCTCTCACCCCCCGACACGAGGCAGCCCGAATCGTCATCTGCGTCGGCGAGGTCCTTGTCACGGAGTCGCTCGGCGAACCACTTGGACTGGACGTGTAGCACAGAGCGCGGCCATACGGCACCTGTGAGCGCATTCGTCCCAGGAGGTCTCGGCGCGTGATCCGCCGGACAAGCCAGGCAATGCCGAGCTGATGGCCAGATTCTTGTCGGCGGCCTGCGCGCCAGCGCAAACTGCCCAGCGCGGTCTGGCTCGGACGCAGAGATGTGCAGGAGACGTGGGGGTCAAGAAGGCCTCTGATGACCGTGACCGCCTTCGAGGAACTGTCGGCAGTTTCAACGTGCTGCCGGCGCGACCTCCATTCGAATCGACCTCGCTCGAGTGCGATGCTCTCACGTCTATCTCACTGTGTGCAAGTGCGCCATCACGCAGAGGCCGGGGCGGATCAAGCCGCCGCGCGAACGGATCCGAGGAGGGGGCCGTCGCGACGGGCCGGTCACGAACCGCCGCGGCGCCCTGCTGGAGATCTCCAGCAGGGCGCCGCGGGCGGCTTGGCGCGGGATCGCTCAGTCCGCCGCGCTACGGCTACGGGGGTGCGCCTCGGCGCCGCCCCAGGTGCGGGGCCTTGACACCGGGGAGCGAGGTGCCTCTGGAACTGCCGGAGCGGTGCGCCGATCCTGCTCGAGCAATGCCGGGATCGTGTCAGCCCAACCGAAGGACGGGGAAGCGATCCTGCGCAGGCCCATCCGCGATACCGCGGACGTCAGGACCGCCCGCTCCATTCGCTGCAGCTCGGCGTAGTCACGGTCACCCAGCACCCACACGGGCGCCAGGTACTGGAACGGCGGGAAGCCGTACGCATCTGCCGTGTTCACCATCAGCTCATCAACGGCTTCGGTGGCCGTGACCTCGCTGAGCCTGTCGTCGCCACGCTCAATGAGGAAGAGATCGCGCACCGTCGTCGAGGATCCGGTCCGGCAGGGGACCAACCGGTCCACGTTGTACTTCGGTGGCGGGACCAGGATCTGGGTGATCGAGTTGATCGCCATGATCGGCAGGTTGTACCGGGAGAGCACGAGGGCCAGCGAACGCCCCTCCTTGGAGTGCAGCCGGCTCTGGATCCGCAGCCGACGCCATTCCGCGGGACTGAGGTCGCTGGCCTCCACGGCGCGCAGCGTGTGCTGGCTGATAGTCAGGGGCTTCGGGAACGACAGCGCCGTAGCCTGGGGGTCGAGGATTGTCATGTCGTCGGACAGGAACTCGCCGCCGTGCTCGCGCAGCAGCCGGAGGATCGTGCCCGTCTTTCCCGTGTCGGTGCGCGCGGAGAGCATGATGCCGTGACCATCGAGGTTCAGGCATGCCGAATGCAGCAACATCCGGCCACGGTCGGCCACTACGAACCGGAGCAGCGCCTCGAGGATGTTGGTGTAGACCACGTGCGGTGACCGGGCCAAGAGCGGCCCCACGGTGACCTCGATGGTCGAGCCCATGTCGATCCGGAAGTTGGAGCCCAGCCGGCCCAGGTGTTCCTCGTAGCGCAGCGCCCTTGGGTTGACGAACTGCGTCACGACGGCCCGGCCGATCGGCATGCCACGGCCGACGTCGCCAACGCGTACTGCGATGTCCATGTCCCCGTCGAGCCACTGAGCCCGGAAGTACTCCAACTCCGGCAGTCGCACCTGCGAGCCGATGGTGATCATGCCGGCGACGTCGTAGCGGTAAGGCAGGTACCGGATCCGCTTCGCCCGAGCGCGGTCGACCTTCGACCCGTCCGCCGCGAGGTCCACGAGGTGCTTCACGGGCTCGACCGGCGGCAACTCTGTCTGCACGGCTATCGCCTCCGCGCGGCGGCCGAAGATCAAGCGGTCACTGATCACGTAGCGCGCCGCGAAGAGCGCCACGAGGGTGATGAAGTTGGCCGACAGCACCCCCAAGCCGACATGCACGAGAGTCCACAGCAGCGGTAGCCGTAACAGCAGCGCGAGGTTGTTCATCGCGGCGAAGCGCCACAGTCGTCCCCACGCGCCACCCTTGCCCGAGGTACGGAACACGACGCGGTCGGTGAGGAGGAAGTTCCACAGCGTGGAGACCTGCGTGGCCAGGGCTGCTGACAGGAGCAAAGGCAGCGCGAAGACCTCAAGGTGGAGCAGCCACAGCGCCGCCGAGTTGACGGCGATCCCCGACGCCCCGACGAGGCCGAACAGGATGAGCCTCGAGCGCGCGCGTGGTGCCCGGCGGGCCTCGGCGTTGCGCTCACGCGCAATCTGCAGCCGGAGCCGCGCCAGGTGCCGGCCGAAGCGGAGCACCTCACGGACGGACGTCTTGCTCTCGCCGGCGTGTCGCGGAGCGAAGCGGAAGCTCACCTCGGCGGTGCGCAGATGCGGGTTCCGGACGATGAGCTCGAGAAGGATCTTGTAGCCGTAGGGCTGGAGGCGCTCGGTGTCGAGCGCCGCGAGGCGGACGGCGAAGAAGCCGCTCATCGGGTCGCTGACCCGCGCTGCGCGGCGGGGAAAGGCAACCTTCGCCACCCGGGTGGCGAACCTGGAGGAACCCTTGCGAGCACTGCCATCCAGACCGGTCGAGCTGCCGTGGCCTGCGTACCTGCTCGCGACGACGAGGTCGACGGCCTGTCGACGGGCCGTCGCAAACAGCTGCGGGACGATCTCCGGGGGGTGTTGTAGGTCCCCATCCATCACCAGGGCCCACGCGCCGCGAGCCGCCCGCATCCCACTGACGACGGCTGTGCTCAGGCCACCGGCCCGCTGGCCGGGCGCCCGCCGGAGGAGACGGACCGGTAGATCGAGCCGGCGCCCCACCCGGGCGACCTCCTCCGGGGTCTCATCATCGGAGTCGTCGACGATGATGATTTCGGCGGCGGTCCCGGCCAGCGCAGCGCTTAGCCTGTCCAGCAACGGCTCCACGTTCTCGCGTTCATTCCGTGTCGGGATGATCACGGTGAGCTCCGGCCAGACTATGTTCAGGTCATCGTTGACCGTAATAATCTGAGGCTCAAACCCCACAGCCTGGTCTTGCGTGTTTCGATCAGAAGTCCGGAGATCGTTTGAAGACAAGGCGACTACCCATTCTTGTCGAGGAGGCGCCGCACGCTAAAGTGGCGGCGAAAGTAGTTCCGCGGACGACTGGCGCCCGTCCGGCATCATCGCCAGTAGCGCCTCACGGGCATGGTCGAACGTCACACCCAGCACGGGAAGTCCGGAGATCTGCGGCGATCAAGGTGAGCACGGACGAGCTCAGCGAAATGTCACCTGAGACGGGTTGCGACCTCCCTCATCAAGTGAATCCCGCGTGAACTATGCGGGAACACTAGGGGTCACCACCGTGACCGCACAATGGCTACCGCCTCGAGAAATCTGACGTTTCCGAACGGCCATGTGCGCAACCGCGACAACCCTCGAAATACCTCTACAGCGGGTTACGTTACTGGTGCGTACTGTTCGATCATCCGGCCAGCCCGGGAAGTGCATGCTCTGCCCCGTGTCGCTGAGCTGCGCGGATCGTGGCCGGACGCCGGGAGACCTGTCGCGCGGGTCGACTGCCATCGCGCTCCACACCCAGACGCCGCCCGGGGCCGCCGTGCGCCGAACAGTTCCTCCGCCGGCGCCACCCTGAGGCCGCCTCGCCAGGCCAGGCAGCGTACGAACGTCCGGGAGATCCGCCCGCGACGGGCACGGATACAAGCTTTCCGTGGAGCGGCCGGCTCAGCGGGTGACGGTAGGGACGTGCCCGTTCTCGCGGGCGACCATGCGCTCGCGCTGCGGGATCACCGTGTACTTCGGGTCTCGAGCGCTGACCATGCCGGCGTCGAAGACCCCGAAGCGGGTCAGCAGCGAGCCGGCGGCCAGGAGTGTTCCTGACGCGACCGCCCCGAGCCTGGTGCGCCCGGCCACCACGGTCAGCCCCGCGCCTGCCGCGGTGCACGCCTTCGCGGCTCGCATCAGCTGTCCGGCCCGGCCCTCGTGATACGGCTCGCTGACGATCCCGTGGTCGTGCTCGACCCGGTGCACCACCGCCAGTTCGATGGACGCCCCGGCCACCGCCATCTTCCGCGACGGTCCGGCCTCCGCCACCGGCGTGAAGATCATCGTGAGGCCCCCACCGGCGGCCATCGCCGATCCCGCGAAGACGAACGGCAGCTGCTCGTGCGGCGCGCGCCACGACGGCACGGCCGTGTTGGCGAGCAGCACCGCGGTGTACGTCGCCATCGGCCCGCCGAACAGCGCCGACACGAGTCCACCGAAGCGCTTCAGCCGAGGGAACCAGCCGAGCAGCTCCACGGCCGCCGTCGCCCCCGCCGCCGCGCTGAACGGCGACAGGATGTACGTGCCCACCGACAGCGCGGACGTCGGCTTGATCACGCGCAACATGTGCAGGAACCGCTCCGGCCGGCCCAGGTCGTGCACCAGGAACACCACCGACGCGATCGACCCACCGCCGGCCACCAGCCGGGACGCGCGGGTCAGCGCCGGCCGGCCGCTGAGGTCGGCCATCGCACCCAGGATCGCCGACGTGCCCGCCGCTCCCCCGAGGAAGAGGTAGAGCGGCACGTCCGGCGACTTCCACACCGGCGCCTTGATGATCGGGCGCCCGTAGTAGGAGGTGAACTCGGCGTCGTCCACCATCGCGACCTCGCCGACCGCCCGGCGTCCGCTGCGGCGTCCCTTGCCGCCGCCTTTCTTCTTCCCGACCCAGCCGTCGGCCCGGCGCCAGCCGGCACCCGGCGTCGCCACTCCCTCGGTCATGCCCGACCCCCCGCGGCCATCATGGCCATTCTGGCCGTCACGGACGTCACCGCTTCCGGGATCCGAGGACGGCGGACAGCGCCACCCCGACGATCATGGCCGCGCCCGCGATGGCCGATCTCCACATCGCGGGCATGTCGTGGGCCGGGACGATCGGGTCCGGCGGCAGCCCGTAGACCTCCGGCTCGTCGAGCAGCAGGAAGAACGCCCCGTTGCCGCCGACGCCGTCGTTCTCGTCCCGGCCGTACAGCCGGGCCGTCTCCACGCCCTGCGACTTGAGCGTCGCCAGCCGGGCATCGGCCCGCGCCTGCAGCTCGTCGAGGTCCCCGAACTGGATCGACTGCGTGGGGCACGCGGTCGCGCAGGCCGGCATCAGCCCGTCGGTCAGCCGGTCGTAACACATCGTGCACTTGAAGACCCGGCCGTCGCCCTTGCGCTGGTCGATGACGCCGTAGGGACACGAGGGCACGCAGTAGCCGCAGCCGTTGCAGATGTCCTGCTGGACGACGACGGTGCCGAACTCGCTGCGGAACAGCGCCCCGGTGGGGCAGGCGTCCAGGCAGCCGGCGTGCGTGCAGTGCTTGCACACGTCCGACGACATCAGCCACCGGATCTCCCGGTCCCCCGACTGCGTCGTCTGCGGGTCGAACTCGGCGAGCGCCTCGGCGTTGAGCACGCTGGACTGGGCCTTGGCCAGGCTGTCCGGCTCGCGCAGGTCGAGGCCGAGGTCGGTCCCCGCACCAGCCCCCGGCAGGCCGACACCCGGCATCGGGAGGTCGACCGTCCGCGCCTGCTCGATGAAGGCGACGTGCCGCCAGGTGTTCGCCCCGAGCTGGCCGGTGTTGTCGTACGACATGCCCGACAGCCCGAGGGCGTCCCGGTTGCCGTGCGAGTCGTCCATCGGGAGCGTGTTCCACTCCTTGCAGGCCACCTCGCAGGCCTTGCAGCCGATGCACACCGAGGTGTCGGTGAAGAAGCCGACCCGTGGCGGGTGGTCCGGCTCGTAGCCGTCCACCTGCTGGACGTCGGGCAGCGGCCCGAACAGGCGGTTGCCGGGATCGTTCTCCTTGAGAGCTGGGCTCGCCGAGCTCACCGTCATCGTGAAACTCCCGGGCCGGTCGTCATCGCCACAGTATGTTGGAGCCGAAGATGGGCCGCCCGACGAGCGGTCCCCGCGGCGTCCCGGAGCCCTGTTGCGTGCACGGCCGGCGGGCTCCGATCCCGACGGTCGACGACGCGTGAGGAGTCGCATGCGCCGGTCAGTGCCCCGACGATCCGCGCTGCTCGCCCTGCTGTGCTGCCTGGCCACCGCCTGCGCGTCGTCGCCCGTCCCCGAGGCGCAACGGACGGCGGAGCCGGCGCGGTCGTCCGCCGCGGCGACGCCGACCCCGGACCCTGAAGCCGCGCGGCAGGCGGCACTCGACGCACAGGTGACGGCGACGCTGGCGCGCCTGGACCGGGACGGGCAGCTGGCCCAGCTGTTCGTCGTGGGGGTCCATCTCGACGACCTCTCCGCGGCGGACCCTCTGGTGCGCGACACCCGGGTCGGCGGGATCTTCCTGCGTGGCCGGAGCACCGTGTCCACCACGGAGCTGGCCGCGACGACGGCCCGGTGGAGATCGCTGTCGCCGGGCGCAGCGCCCTGGGTCGCCGCGGATCAGGAGGGCGGACGGGTCCAGACCCTCAGCGGCCCGGGATTCGGCGCGCTCCCCGCGGCGTGGGAGCAGGCGCAGCTCCCGCCGGCTCAGCTCGCCGCGGTCGCCGACGGGATGGGCGCCTCGCTCGCGAGCGCAGGGGTCACCCTGAACCTCGCGCCCGTCGCCGACGTCGTCCCGGCCGGGACGGAGGGTGGCAACGCACCGATCGGCGCCCTCGGCAGGCACTACGGCAGCACCGCCGCGACGATGACCCCGACCGCGCAGGTCGTGATCGACGGCCTCGCCGCGCATGGCGTGACGGCGACCCTCAAGCACTTCCCGGGGCTCGGGCACGTGCAGGAGAACACCGACAACGCGGTCGGCGTGACGGACACCGTCATCGGCGCGGACCACGAGCAGGTCGCTGCCTTCGGCCGGCTCGCCCGGTCGCCGTCGAGTCCCTTCGTGATGATGTCGTCGGCCACGTACGCGCAGATCGATCCCGCTGGCCAGGCGGCGTTCTCCCGCCCCGTGGTGACCGACCTCCTGCGCGGACAGCTCGGTTTCGGCGGTGTCGTGATCTCCGACGACCTGGGTGCGGCCATCGCCGTGCAGGACCTGCCCCCCGGCGAGCGCGCCGTCCGCTTCCTGGCCGCCGGCGGAACCCTCGTCCTCACCGTGGACTCGCGCGTCGCGCCCGAGATGCTGGCCGCCGTCCGCGACCGGGCGGCAGCCGATCCGGCGTTCGCCGCCGCCGTGGACGGCGCCGTGCGGACGGCCCTCCTGGCCAAGGCCCGCCTCGGGATGCTGCCGGGCTGAGGGGCCCCTGGGACGGGTCGCCGGCCGCCCGTCAGTCGTGCGGCGAGGTCAGCGTCCGTGCGGCGCAGGCGTTGGCCAGCTGCTCGGCGGTGAGCGTCGGGTAGGTGCTGGCGCACCAGGACTTGACCTGGTCGCTGCTGGTGAAGCCCACGTCGACGAGGGTGATCCAGTACGCCTGGCCGTCCGCGGCCACGGAGCGCTTGCCGAAGTCGGTGCTGCGCAGGACGAGCACCGACGAGTCCGACACCGAGGCCACCGCCGCCCGGCTCTCGGCCAGGATGTCGACCGCGTAGAACGTGTGCGTCCCGTTGGCCGCGCTCTGCAGGGGGTCGGTGATGCCGACGCTCTTGCTGGCCACCTGCGCGACCCAGCGACCGTCGAGAACCAGCCGGGGCAGCGACTCGGTACGCAGCGTCTCGAGCTCGACCAGCGCCTGCTGTTCGGGAGTGACGGTCGGGCCGGCGGGGGTGGTCGTCGCGGAGCTCCTGGACGGCGTAGCGGAGGCGGAGGCGGACGCGTTGCCGTCCGCCTCCTGGGCCGCGTCGGCGTCGCCGGGCCCGGGCGCCGCCTCGGACAGCGGGGCACCGAACGCGACCGATGAGGCGTCGTCCTCGATGCCCTGCGGGCGCTGCAGGTACCAGGCGACACCGATGCCGGCGGCGACGAGGCACAGGACGACCGCCGCGATCAGCATCCGCCGGCCGCCGCTCCCGGCCGGTCCGCGGCGCGACGGCGCCGGGGGTGGCGGGACGGCCGGTCCCGGATAGCCGACCGGCATGGCCGCGGACGGATGCGTGGCCGCGGACGGTGGCGCGGCCGCGGACGGTGGCGTGGCAGACAACCCCGTGGCCCAGGGGGCCGCATGCTTGGCCGGCTTCGCAGCCGGCGCAGGGGGCTGCATCGCGCCGTACGGGTGACCGGCGGGTGGTGCAGCGGGAGCCCCGCCGCCCGGCCGGCCACCGGAGAACGGTGCGTTGCCGCCGAGACCCGCCGGACCACCCTGCCAGCCGGCCTGCGCCGGCCAGACCGGCGGTGCGGCGCCCGCGGGTGGCCCGTGGGGCGGCAGGGCATGCCCCGCCGCCGCGGACCGGTCTGCCATCGCCGGCTCCGCGCCGCCGTTCGGACCACTCCCCCGGACGTCGTCCGTCATTCCGCCCCCGCCGTCCTGCGCCACGCTGCCCCCTGGTGCCGAGTGCCGGCGACGAGCAGCCATTGATACGTGCCGTTCCGGAACGCCGCGAGCCTAGGTGGCGCCACCCCGGTTGTGGAGCTTCCGCCGCCTCGCGCCGTGCACGGCGGGTCGCACCCGCCGTGCCGAACTCATTGGGGGACGACGGTCACGCGGAACGTGCCGGATTCACCGAAGTAGTCCTCCACGCTGAGTTCGTACATCTGGGCCGACGACTCGTAGTACGGGAAGACCGTGGCCGTCGAGTAGTAGTACCCGGGTGAGTCGCTGCTGACGGTCGACCCGTCCATGGTGAGCAGCTCCACGTACGGGTAGACGGATCCCTCGCCCTCGACCTCGATCGCCACCTCCTGACCGGCAGGGACGAACACCCGCATGGTGGAGGGCTGCGAGCCGGCGACCGTGCCGGTCACCGAGCTCCCCACCGTCAGCACGTCCGCGGGCAGCGTCTCGATGTCGACGTCCTGGTCAGCGGCGACGTTGAGGAAGTGGCGGCCGGTCTCGGCGGGCTCGAAGACCGAGGTCCAGACGGTCTCGCCGCTGGGCGTCAGGATCTCCACGAGGTCGTCGTTCCCGGTGCCGAACAGCACCACCTCGCCGGCCGTGGCGTCGAAGCTCAGCATCCGCGCACCACAGGCCCCTCCCCCTGCGGCGGGGACGGTCGACGGGACCGTCACCTCCTCGACGGAGGACAGCGTGGGGCTGATGCTGAACGACCCGGACTCCCCGCCGACCACCAGGACGCGGTAGCGACCGGCGTCCTCCGCGAGCACGGCCTGTGAACTGGTCGGTCGGCCGTCCGGCCCGTAGATCGACCATCCGGCGGAGTTGTCGACGCAGGGGGAGAACACCTTCCCGGCCGGGACGTCCATCTCGTACAGGGCGTAGTCGTAGGGCTGCTCCACCGAACCGTCGAGCGTCTTGCCCTCCTCCAACTGCCCGTCGACCCCGCCGAACTGGGGCACGTGCAGGAGCGATGCCACGTCGTCGGCGTCGAGCCGCGCCACGAGGCGTCGCGTCTCGGCGACCACCGTCGCCATCGGGCTGAGGTACCAGCGCCCGTCGACCTCCTGGGTGAGGAGCGTCAGGGAGGGGAACTCGGACGCGACCTCGGACCTGACTCCCGCATCGGTGAGTGCCTGATCGAGGCAGCCGCCCTCGGGGTCTCCGTTCTCGACGTAGCTGAGGCAGTTCCGGTCCAGCGTCCAGGTGATGAAGTCCCGGTTGCCGGCCAGGGAACCGTTCGCCGAACGGATGGTCACCGGCACCCGGTCATCGACCTCGTCCCCCGCTGTGGCGTTCACGGCCTCGACCGTCAGCTGCGTCTCGGACTGCAGCTCCGCCAGCGCACCGTCCTGGTGCAGCGACGAGACGATCGCGTCCCGGTAGTGGTAGAGAGCGGCGGCCTCGTCCGGGCTGAGCAGGTCGAGGAACCCGTCGACGTCGTACCTGGCGAGCGCCTGGGCCGCCTCCTCCACGGCCGCGGTCGCCGAGTCGGCACCGGTACCGGTGAGGTCGATCTCCTTCGAGAAGTCCGGAGCCGGCAGTCCCTGGTTCACCCGCCACAGCTCGAGCAGCGTGTACGTCGGGCTCACATACCACTTGCCGTCCCGCTCCACGGTCATCAGCCGCAGCGGCGCTCCCTCGGTGGCGTCCCGGGTCACCTCGACCAGGTCGGCCGAGCCCTCGGTCGCGCGCCGCACGTCGCCGTCGGCGATCCGCAGCGGCCCCTGCAGCTTGTCGGGGTCCAGCGCCCAGGAGACCGTTCCGCTGGTGATGGTCACCGACGCGACGTCCGGCCCCAGCTCCTCGGTCTGCACGGCGACGTCGTCGAGACGGAGATCGAAGCCGGCGAACGGGTTGTCCTTCGCGGCGACGCCGGTGCTCGTGGCCTTGGATTCGATGGTCTGGTAGAGGTCGACGATCGGGCCGACCTCGCCGGGGGGCAGCAGGCTGAGCGCGGTGACCGCGTCCTCGCCGTCCGCGGCGGCCGAGAGCTCGAGTACGGCGGCCGACGGCGAGTCGGCGCCGCCGTTGGGCCCGGTGAACTGGTCGTAGACGAAGTAGCCGACGACACCGAACACGCCGAACGCGGCCACGCCGCCGATGCCCGTCAGCAGACCCCGCCGGCTCTTCCGCGGACCGGCAGGAGACGCCGTCGGCCCGGCCGACCAGACCGGTGCGGTCCCGGCGTCGGCGAGCGGCGGCTGCTGCACGTACTGGGGTAGGGGCCCGGCGCCCTGCCGAACCGGCTCGGAGGTGGCGACGACGGGCGGCAGGGGCGCGCCGGCGGCAACCGGCGCCGCGACGGCGACCGGCACCCCGACCGGTGCGCCGCAGTTCTCGCAGAACCGGGCACCCTCCGGGAGACGTGCTCCGCAACTGGGGCAGAACTTCATGACCGAACTCCTGAGGCTGCAGCGGCGTCGCGCCGTGTACGAGGGGACTTTCTGAAGGGGGCCGGAAGCGCCACCAGGGCGACACCACCGGCGAGGGCCAGGCCCGGGCCGAGCAGGGCGAAGTCCGGGCCGCCCCGGGGCACCGCGATGAGAACCGCGAGGACGACGAGGACGACCAGGACGAGAAGTGCTCCGAGGGCACGCAGGGCGAGAACGGCCCCCCGGCGGGGCAGCACGGCGGTCAGGACGAGCGCCGCCGCCGCGGACAGCGGCACCGCGAACCAGACGGAGGCCAGTGCGGTCAGCACCGGCTGGTGCACCACCTCGTCCAGGGCGAGTGCGAGAGAGGCCGTGTCCCAGCCGTTGCGGCCGACCGCGCCCGTGCTGCTCCAGGGCAGCACGGTCGCGATCAGTACCGCGGCGGCGGACAGCACACAGCCGAGCTGGCGCCGCACCGACCGATGCCGGCTAGTAGACGGGCGGCGTCGGCTCGACCGCCGCACCGAACCGACGACGGACGCCTGCGACGAACCCGCCGGAGACCTTGGCTGCGACGACCGGAGCGAGCAGGCCGGTCAGCACACCCCAGATCGCGAGGACGAACGCCGCCATGAGGGGGTTGAACATGATCGATCCGTTGGCGGCGGTCGTGAACTCCGACGCCTCACCGTCGACGCCGATCCGGAGCAGCAGGGTGGCGACGAACGCGACGAGGGCGAGCGCCCCGGCGTACCGGAAGCCCTCCCGACGGGCGTCCTCGATCGTGTTCTGGCGCACCGCGAGGGCGGTGGCCACGAGTACCATCACTGCCAGGAGCAGCACGGGAGCGAGCCAGAACCATGCGCTGGTGTCGGTGAAGGTGAACAGGGTGATGCTCTCGGAGCCCTGCGGCGTGAACTGACCCAGCGGGGTGGCGGTCGTGGAGCCGTCCACGTTCATCGGCACACCCGCCGCCCACAGCACGCTGGCCAGGGCCCCGTTCCCGGCGCCCAGCACGGCACCCCCGAGCTGGGCGAGCTTGTTGTCCTCCTCGATGAGGCCGTAGATCAGCCCCGCCAGAACGGCGAGCACCCCGACCGAGAACACCGCCACGGCAGCGAACAGCGGGGCGAGCGCCTTGTCCCGGACCACGGCCCACCGGCCGGGCAGCACGGTCGAGCGGTGGAGCAATGCGGTCAGGCCCAGCACCGCGACCGCGAACAGCAGCGCACCGATCACGGTGGAGACGACGCCGACACCGAGCCGCCCCACCAGCCCGATGACGTCGGTGGCCTCGGTCGAGTACCGGGTGAGGAGGGACAGCGGGAGGAAGAAGGCGGTGAACACCAGGGCCGTCCGCACACCGTGCAGCACGACCTCCGTCGTGCTCGTCGGCCCGAGCTTCCGCACCTGCTTGGCGAACAGCCAGCCCAGGAGGCCCAGGCCCACCAGCGTGACGGTGAGCGGGAGCAGGCCCACGCTGAACGACGTCCCGAACGTCTCGGCGTCGGCCTCGGCGTACGCGTCTCCGCCGACGGCCAGGCACGCGCCGGCCAGGACGAGAGCCAGCGTCTCCCGGAAGCCGACGCCGCCCTCGGTCAGGAGGAGCATGCCGACCAGCGAGACGAGGAGCATCGCACCGACCGAGATCGCGGCGGTCCGGGCAGCACCGCCCCAGTCGCCGGTCAACAGTGCGTCGACGGCACTGCGACCGGGGGTTCCGGTCCGCGCGGGTCCGGCCGCGGGCGCTGCTCCCCACGGGGCGGAGGCCGGCTGGGCCGGCCCGGCCGGGTAGGACGCGGTGGCCGCCCACGGCTGCTGGGGCTGGCCGGCGTACTGCTGGTCCGCGTACGGCGACGGCTGGCCGGAGTACGACCCCGGCTGGTTCGGGTACTGCGCCTGCTGACTCGGGTACTGCGCCTGCTCGCCGGGGTACGTCGGCTGAGCCGGGTACGCCGGCGGGACAGGCGGCTGCTGAGCGGAGTACGCCGGCGGGACAGGCGGCTGCTGGGCCGCGTAGATCGGCTGCGGTGGCGGCTGGTCGGCGCCGGCCGCGGTCGGGTACTGATCCCCGTCGTACTGCTGGGCCTGCGTCGTCCGGGCCTCGACGCTCCCCTGACCCGCGCCCGGCGCCGCCGGCTGTCCCACGGGAGGTCCGGCCACGGCTGCGCCGCAGTTGGCGCAGAAGCTGGCGCCGGGCACCCTCTCCGCACCGCAGCTGCTGCAGTAGGTCCCCGTCATGCGTTCGTCCTCCTGGAACTGCCTGTTTGCGCCGATCGGCGCGACTGGCCGTCAGATTAGGGACTGCGTTTCGCGAACCCACGGCATTCGAGCCCGACGTGACCAGCAATTTCCCCCGGCCGACGTGATTCGCACCGTCAGCCCCTGCTGTCCCTCTCGCCGCACGGCCGATGCGCGTCCGCGGCGGCGGCCCCTGATGCAGTCGATCCCCACACCGGCTGCTCGGCCGGCCGAACACCTCGACGGCGGGCCCTTCCGCGACATTTCGGGAGCCCACCGGCTCGGTTCTCCACGATGAGCCCGCTGGTGATGCAGCATTCGGCTCCGCAGCGATTCGATTCCGGACGAACGGATGTCAGGTGGACCCGCAGGACCGGCAGCCAGAGCAGCCCCAGCGACGCGCCTGGCCTCCGGCCGCGAACCCTCCCGTGCCTCCGGCCGCGAACCCTCCCGTGCCACCGCCGTCGGGCCCGCCCGGGAGCGAGGTGTTCCCGGGATCGTTCACAGCTTCCCCACCGCCCGCCGTGCCTGGGGTGCCTGTCGAAGGCACCCGACCGGCAGCGGCAGCCGGGACACCGGTACCCATACCAGGAGTTCCTCCCCGCCCGGAGGCCACCCAAGGGTGGGCGGCGCCGGTGGACGGCATCGGGCAGCCGGAGGCTCCGTACCCGCCGGACGGCGCGCTCCCGGCGGACGGCGCGCTCCCGGCGGACGGCGCGCCTCCGGCGGACGGCGAGGCGACCGCGCCTCCGGGCAAGCGACGACGGATCCCGTGGAAGCGGCTGGCGCTCATCGGGGTCGTGCTCATCACGCTCGGGGTGTTCTCGCTCGGGGTCGCCACCGGGTGGGCGCTGGGAAGTCGAAGTGCCGGCCCGAGCGGGGAGACGGTCACCGAGGTCATCGCCGCACCGACCGATGCCGCCGGGGGCGTTCCGGTGCTTCCCGACGTCCGTGGGCTGCTCCTGGTCGACGCGCAGCAGGCCGTGGTCGACGCCGGCCTGCCCGTCGACGTCGTCGAGACCGCCGACGCGCCCTCGGCGCTGGCCGCCGGCACGGTGCTGCGACAGGACCCCGTGGGCGGCACGACGAAGGTCTCGAAGGTCACGCTGTACGTCTCGGTGCCCGGTGCCGTGCCCGACCTCGTCGGCCAGACGGCGGACGACGCGCGCACCGCGCTGCTCCAGCTCGGTGCGGAGTTCCAGCAGGAGCAGGTGTTCGACCCCGCGGCCGCGGAGGGCACCGTGCTCGCGCTCGACCCGGCGCCGGGCAGCCCCCTGACCAGCATGATCACCGTGACCGTCGCGGGCCCGGCGGCCAGTATCTTCCTCGCCGATCTCAACCCGGTCGAGGGCGGCTGCAGCAAGGACGACACGTCGATCAACGGCACGGACTTCCCGAACTCGTTGCTCTGCGGCGCCAGCTCGTACGAGAGCACGGCCGCCTATCTGGTCGACCGGGTGACCACGAGCCTGGACATGACCGTGGGGATCAGCGACGACAGCGACACCGACGTGTCGGTGCGCATGGTCGTGCTGGCCGACGGCCGGCCCGTGGCGTCCGTCGACGTCGGCTACGGGCAGTCCCGGGAGATCTCGGTGCCCACGAGCAACGTGCTCCGGGTCGAGATCCAGTACTCCTCGACCGGCGAGGGCTCCGGACGCCTCGCACTCGGCAACGCGCGGGTGACCGGCAGCCCCGAAGGCATCAGCTCCCTGGACACGCAGTGACGGTTCTCCGCCGCGCCGTCCTCGCCGCCGCGGCGCTGGTCATGGCGACCGGCGTGTTCGTCGTGCCCGTGTCGCCCACCGCCGCGGCGCCGAGCGACCCGATCCCGTTGGCGGCCTCGCACCCCGTGCTGCTGGTGGTCGACACCTCGGGGTCCATGGGGGACGACGACGTCGCCGGCGTCCAGAAGATCGAAGGCGCCAAGACCGGACTGCTCCGCCTGCTCAACCGGCTGCCGCAGCAGACGGTCATGGGCCTGCGCCACTATCCCGCCGGCAGTGGAGGGTGCGACACCGGCGAGGAGGTGATCGACGTCGCCAAGCGGGCGCCGGCCAGCATGAGCGCGGAGATCCGCACGCTGACCGCGAGCGGGGACACCCCGACCGCCGAGGCGCTGCAGGCCGCCGGGGAGGATCTGCTCAGGAACGGTTTCACGGAGGCGACGATCATCGTCGTCTCCGACGGCCAGAGCACCTGCGCCGACCCGTGCCCGGTGGCCCGCAAGCTCATCTCCAGCGGGCTCTCCGTGACCATCGACACGATCGGCTTCTCCCTCGCCGCCGACGACCCCGCCCACCAGGAGCTGACCTGCCTGTCGGACGCGACCGGCGGCACGTACACGCCGGCGGACAGCGCCGACTCGCTCGCTGACCGCCTCTCCCAGTTCGGCGAGGCGATCGTGTCCCTCGACGCGAAGGCCGCAGGCACCTTCTACCCGGAGTCGCAGACCGAGCTGGAGGTCACCGCCACGGTGACCAACAGCAGCTCGCAGCTGGTGACGGACGTGCGCGTCGACCTGCGCTTCCTCCCGGGGGCCAGCGCGGGCGCCCCCGCGGTGGTGGCTCCCCTGCGGATCCTCGGCAACCTCGAGGCCGGCAAGAGACGGGAGGTCTCCTGGCGGGTGCCGATGACCACCGCGAAGACCCAGGGCGAGCTGAAGTACACGGCCCGGGCGATCAGCTCCGGGGCCAGGCCGGTGGAGAAGGGCGGCACGGTGAAACTGCGTGCCGGCCTGTCCATCGACGACGCCGGCAAGCTGTTCCAGGACGCCGACCACGTCGTCGTGCTCGGTGACTCCTTCTCCTCCGGCGAAGGTGGCGGACGGTACGAAGAAGCGATGGGGGCCTGCCACCGCAGCCCGAACACCTACGCGGTGCAGCTCTTCGGTCAGGCCCGGGTGACGAACCTGGCCTGCTCGGGGGCTGTCGTCAAAGATCATTCCGACCCCAATTACGGACGGGCTGAGGACGGCACATCACCACTGCGCAGCCAGCGCGCCCAACTGAAAGACGTCGATGACATCGACCTGGTCATGCTGACCATGGGTGGGAACGATGTGCATTTCGCGGACATCATCACGAACTGTGCCGCCGGTGTGGGCTGCGACGGCCTGCTGATCTGCACCGGAAGGCAGATACCGAGCCTGAAGGCTTCATGCGAGGCGGAAGCCTCCGCCAACCCGGTCTTCTGGGAATTCGCCCTGGGTGACCTCCGCACACAGCTCGTCGAGTACTACAAGACCGTTCTGGGGGAGACCGGCGCCGCCCCGGTGGTCGTGCTTCCGTACGTCAACGTCGTCCCGGTCGACGATCGCGGAGCCAACGCCTGCTTCTCGGGCCTTCCGGGGGTGTCCCGTCAGGAGCTGGAGCTGATCCGCTGGCTGCAGGGCGAGCTCAACCGGAAGATCGCTTCCGCGGTCGCCGAGGTGCGCGATTCAGGCACCGCCGACGCCGGCAGCCGTCTGCACTACGCGGCCGAGGTCGAGACGGCGGTGCTGCCCAACCACACCATTTGCGACACTCGGGACCCCTGGGTCGTCCCGATCGGCGAAAAGCTGAACGGTCGCGAGAAGAACGAGCTGGTACACCCGACCGCGGCGGGATACCAGGCCATCGCCGGCGCCCTGCTGCGGTGGTCGTCGCGGGAGAACCCGCCGCCGCTGGACGACAGCGTGCCCATCCCGGCGTCGTACCTGAACACAGGCGTGAACGCGATCGGTGGCGCGGTCGACGGCGTCAAGGGCTGGATCGACGACCGCGTGGACGCCGTTCGGGAGATCGACCTGAGCGGACCGTTGCGGAACTTCACCGCGCCGGCCGGCCGGCCGATCACTCTCTTCGGCAGCGGGTACGCGCCGGGTGTCCTGGTCACCGTCGGCATCGCCAGCACCATGCAGACACTCGGCAGTGCCTACGCCGACGAGAACGGCGAGGTGCGGCTCACGGTGACCGTGCCCGCAGAGCTGGGCGGCGACCACACGGTCTACGCCGCCGGTTTCGACCCCGACGGGAACTACCTGGTCCAGGGGCAGGCGCTCGAGGTGACCGACCCGCCGATCTGGGGTTCCCTCGGCGTGGGGCTGCTCGGCGCTCTCCTGATCCTGGGCGGCTGGCTGGTCGTCCGCGTGGCGTGGCGGCGCCGTCAGGCGGTGCCGGACGCGGCGTGATGCTGCGGGGGTGGTTCGCGGCCGACAGGCCGCGAACCACCCCCTCAGTCCTCCACCGGTGCCCGGCCGCCGACCGGGATGGCGCCGGACTCCATCCCCGCCCGCCGGCGGTACTCCTCCAGGAACGGGAGCAGCTCCGGTCCACGCGGACGGCGTCCCGGCCGGATGTCGCAGGTGGCGACCTTGCTCTCCTGGATGTGGGTGTTCGGGTCCAGGGTGATGCCGAGCAGGTCGTTGCCCGAGTCGCCGGTCGAGACACCCTGCGAACCCCAGTGGTAGGGGACGCCGATCTGGTGCACGATCCGTCCGCCCTTGAGCCGCAGCGGGCGCATGCGCTCCGTCACCAGCACGCGCGCCTCCACCGCCGCGCGGCCGGTGACGACCGTCGCCCAGCCGCCGTTCTCGAGCCCGCGCTCGTCGGCCAGCTGCGGGCTCACCTCGACGAAGAACTCCGGCTGCAGCTCCGCCAGATACGGCAGCGTGCGGCTCATCGACCCGGCCGTGTGGTGCTCGGTGAGCCGGTACGTGGTGAAGGCGTAGGGGAAGACGTCGCTCTGCGGCGGGTGGGTCCGGTTCCAGGGCGCCCGGATCTGTTCCTTGGCCGGGTTCGACTGGACGCCGTACAGGGGGTTCTCGACCGGCGACTCCGCCGGCTCGTAGTGCGCCGGCAGCGGCCCGTCGACGACGCCCTTGGGCGCGAACAGCCAGGCCTTGCCGTCGCTCTGCATCACGAACGGGTCGGCACCGCCGATGGCGTCCTGCGCCCTGGCGCCGTCCGGCGGCACGTAGTCCGGGCGCTTGGTGGCCTCGAAGTCGGGCACGTCGCCGGTCGAGTCCCAGCGGCCGGCCGCCTCGTCCCACCACACGTACTTCTTGCGCTCGCTCCACGGCTTGCCCTCGGGGTCGGCCGAGGCGCGGCTGTAGAGGATGCGCCGGTTGAGCGGCCACGCCCAGCCCCACTCGGGGGCCACCTCGTTCTGCTCCTGACGCGGTTTGCGCCGGGCGGCCTGGTTGACCCCGTCGGCGTAGACCCCGCAGTAGATCCAGCAGCCACCGGACGTCGATCCGTCGTCCTTCATCTGCATGTAGGACGACAGCGGCTCGCCGTCGGGGCCGAAGCCGTTGATCTCGCGCAGGATCGCCTCGGCGTCCGGGTCCGCCGTCTCGCCGTGCGTCGGGTATTCCCAGGTCAGGTCCAGCAGCGGCCGGTCCCGCGGATCCGTGGAGTCCTTCAGCCGCTCCCGCAGGATCCGGCCCAGGTGGTAGTAGAACCACAGGTCGCTGCGGGCGTCGCCCGGCGGCTCGACCGCCTTGTCCCGCCACTGCAGCATCCGCTGCGTCTGGGTGAAGGTGCCTTCCTTCTCTACGTGCGAGGCGGCCGGCATGAGGAAGACCTCGGTCGCGATCTGCTCGGTGACGAGCTCGCCGGTCTCGATCTCCGGCGCGTCGTACCAGAAGCTGGCCGACTCGATCTCCTGGAGGTCGCGGACGACGAGCCACTCGAGGTTGGCCAGCCCCAGGCGGTTCATGCGTGAGTTCGGGTGCCCCACCGCCGGGTTCTCCCCCACCAGGAAGTAGCCGGTCACCTTCCCCGCGACCATGTCGCTGATCGTCCGGTAGGAGCTGTGGTCCCCGTCGATCCTGGGCAGGTAGTCGAAGCAGAAGTCGTTCTCCGGCTGCGCCGCGTCCCCCCACCACGCCTTGAGCAGGCTGACCATGTACGACCGCTGGTTGCCCCAGAACCCGCCGGTCCCGGCGGCCTCGGCGGTGTACTCGTCCAGCGACTGGTGCTGGTGGGCGTGCGGCATCGGCAGGTAGCCGGGCAGCAGGTTGAACAGCGTCGGGATGTCGGTGGAGCCCTGGATGCTGGCGTGCCCGCGCAGCGCCATGATTCCGCCGCCGGGGCGACCCATGTTGCCGAGCAGAGCCTGCAGGATCGACGCCGTCCGGATGTACTGCGCGCCCACCGTGTGCTGCGTCCAGCCGACCGAGTACACCCACGCCGTCGTCCGCTCGCGGCCGCTGTTGGCGGTGACCCACTCGGCGACCTTGGCGAAGGCCTCCGGCTCGATGCCGCAGACCTCGCTCACCATCTCGGGCGTGTACCGGGCGAAGTGCCGCTTGAGGATCTGGAACACCGTGCGCGGGTGCTGCAGGGTCTCGTCCCGCTTGCCCTTGCCGTGCAGCGGCGGCCCGCCGGAGCCCGCGGCCTCCGCCTGCTTCGCGTCCTTCACCGCGCCCTTCTGCGAGAGCCGCTCCTGCTGCTGCGCCTCCCCCGGCTGGTCCTCGGAGATACCGTCGGCCCCGGTCTCGTCCGGCTCGTACTGCCAGCTCTTCTGGTCGTAGTGCTGCGTCTCCGGGTCGAAGCCGGAGAACAGTCCGTCGAGGTCCTCGGTGTCCTGGAACTCCGCACCGATGATCGTGGCGGCGTTGGTGTAGGCGACCACGTACTCCTTGAAGTACAGGTCGTTGCTCAGCACGTGGTTGACCAGCGCGCCGAGGAAGACGATGTCCGAGCCGGCGCGCAGCGGGACGTGCAGATCGGCGACGGCGCTGGTCCGGGTGAACCGCGGGTCGATGTGGATGACCTTGGCGCCCCGCGCCTTGGCCTCCGTCACCCACTGGAAGCCCACCGGATGGCACTCGGCCATGTTCGAGCCCTCGATGACGATGCAGTCGGCATTCGCGAGGTCCTGCTGGGTGTTCGTGGCACCGCCACGACCGAACGAGGCGCCCAGACCGGGCACCGTGGAGGAGTGCTATATGCGCGCCTGGTTCTCGATCTGAATGGCTCCCAGCGCGCTGTAGAGCTTCTTCATGAGGTAGTTCTCCTCGTTGTCGAGGGTCGCCCCTCCGAGGCTCGCTATCCCCATGTTCCGGCGCAGTGTCCGGCCTTCGGCGTCGACGTCCTGCCAGGTCTTGCGACGGGCCTCGAGCACCCGGTCGGCGATCATCTCCATCGCCGTGTCGAGGTCGAGGTCCTCCCACTCGGTCCCGTTCGGGCGGCGGTACCGGATCTTCGTCACCCGTGTCGGACTGGTGACCAGCGATTTGCTGGCGCTGCCCTTGGGGCAGAGCCGGCCGCGGTTGACCGGCGAGTCCGGATTGCCCTCGATCTGGACGATCTTCTCGTCCTTCAAGTACACGTTCTGCGCACAGCCGACGGCGCAGTACGGGCAGACGCTCTTCGCGATCCGGTCGGCGGTCGCGGTCCGCGACACCACCGCCTCGGTCGCCTTGCTGCGCGCGGCCTTGCCGCGACCCAGGGGGTCGGATCCCGTGAGCTGCCGGTACACCGGCCAGGCGTCGAGCCAGGTCTTCACCCCGGGAACTCTGCCATCCCGCCCGGGGTCCGGCGCGGCGACGGCAGCCCCTGGAACCCGGTTCCCTCCGTCGCGTCGAACAGAGCCTCGCTCTGTCCGAAGTTCAACTCGTGGCTGCGGCGGACCACCAGCGACCACAGTGCCGCGAACAGCACGGACACGACCAGCCATCCCATGAGCAGGGCCAGGATCATGACGGCATCATGATCGACTTCCACTACCGGCGGGTGACGCCGCCATGAACTGTCCACGGCGAGCAACCGTCGCCGTGTCCCGCTCGATCTGCTCGGGCGCGAGGGCCGCGCCCCTGGCAGCGAGCTCCTGCCGCAACCGCCCGGCCTCGTGGCGCCGATGCTCGGCCCGGCGCAGCAGCACCGGCACCTGAGCGGGGTCGGCACACCGCCGGGCGCGCGCCTCCAGGACCGCGGCGGTCTCCAGGAGCAGCACCATCCGCCGCAGGTCACCGGGGCTGCGCGGACCGGCCGATGGTCGTGACTCGGGGACCGTTGACTGCCTCCGCGCTGAGGTCATGCGCGACATCGTGGGCCGTGCGGCTCCGGAGCGCTACCGGACGGGTCAGGCACGGAACTCACCACGTCAGGCACGCGTCGCGACGACGAGCCCGGCGGCCGCGACGCGCTGCCCCGAGAACGCCCGGATGGCCCGTGCGCGCCCGCTCAACCGGGCAGCTTCACCGAGCCCTCATCCGTCGACGGCAGCGACTCCGACGCCCGCTCGACCTCCCTCGACGCCTCCTCGACCACCGGCTCCGCCGTCTCGACCACCGGCTCCGCCGTCTCGACCACCGGCTCCGCCGTCTCGACCACCGGCTCCGACCTCTCGACCACCGGCTCCGCCGTCTCGACCACCGGCTCCGCCTTCTCGACCACCGGCTCCGCCGTCTCGACCACCGGCTCGGCCACCGTCGTCACCGGGGCAACGACCGGCTCCGCCTTCTCGGCCACCGGCTCCGCCGCCCTGGTCACCGGCTCGGCCACCGTCGTCACCGGGGCAACGACCGGCTCGGCGGCCCTGGTCACCGGCTCGGCCACCGTCGTCACCGGCGCGACGACCGGCTCCGTCGCGTCGCGCCCAGGCACGGGCACGGCGGACCCGCCGCCGCCGGAGCTCCCGCCCGACGGCGGCGGTGCGGACACGGGGTCGGCGACCACCGCCGGGGCCGCCGGCTGCGTTCCCGGGCCGGACGAGCCGCCGGCGCCGGACGCCGACGAGAGCGGCGTCGACGTCCACGCCGACGAGGACGGCATCCAGGCACTCGTCATCGTCGGGCCGCCCGACCCCCAACCGCCCGTACCAGCGGCTGCCGTCCTCGCGGTGCCGCCCAGAAGTCCGTCGCACAGCAGGGCCAGCACCGACGACGAACCGCCGGGGTCCTGCTGGAACAGCACGTCCCAGACGCTGCCGCCCAGGCTGTTGCCCATCCCACCGAAACCCGGCGAGGAACCCGCCAGGGCGATGTCGGCGTCCGTCGGTGCGCCCCCACGCGCGTTCGGCGACGTCGCCGAGGGCCGGGGCTCCTGCTGGCGGTCGGCGAACAGATGGCCGAGCGACTCCTGCTGTCCCGACAGGACGAGTGCCGTCAGCGCGGCGGCCGCCACGGCTCCGCTCGCCGTCAGGAGGGGAGGGATGGCTGCGCGCTGGACGGCGACCGCCCGGTGCCGCCCCTCGCGCTGCTCCTCGTGCCGATCCTCGTGCGGATCGCGGTGCCGTCCCTCGTGACCGTCGCCGGAGCTCCGGTGCCGTCCCTGGTGCCCCAGGCTCATGTCTCTCCCCCAAAACCCGCCGCGCCGAGGCGCCGAGCAGCACGGACCCCTGCCATCGGCGGCGCGGAACGGATCCGCCGGAGGACGGCGGCGTCCCGCGCGTGCTGCGAAGCGCGTCGCCGACGTACCCCTCGCCCGACGGAACACACCCGAGCCGTAACCCTCCCTGCACGAAAGGGCGGCGGGACGGCGCGTCGCGAAGGGACACGCCGTACTCCGCGCCCCGCGGAACGGGTCACCCGGACGGGTGAGGAGCCGGGAACGCGGCTGCAGCGCGGCCCCTCGCATCCCGACAGAGAAGACGTGACCCTCCTTGGTCTGGGGCAGCCTGCGGCTGCACGCCCGGCGACGCCCGCGAACGGGCGCGCCGGGCTCCTGGCCGTTCCCGCTCTCGTGGTCGCCACCGCGGCGGTCCTCACCGTCGTCGTCACGGTGCCGGGTGTCCGTGGATCCGGGCTGCTGATCGCGTCCACCGGGCTGCTCCTGCTCGTCGCCTCGCAGGCCGTGCTCTGGCAGCGGCAGCGCCGGCTCGCGGGGGCCCTGCACCGCAGCCAGGTGTCGTTCCGGACTCTGGTGAAGAGCAGCGTCGACCCCGTAGTCATCCTCGACGCGCGCCTCCGCGTCACCTTCGTCTCCGAGGCCGTCACCGACCTGCTCGGCGTCGACCCGGCCGCTGCGCTGGGCCGGCCCATCGAGGCCGCCGTCCACCCGGACGACGCCCCCACGCTGCTGGGCGCGCTGAACGGGCCGCCGAGCCGGCACAACGAACTCACCGTCCGCACCGCCCGCGTCCGGCACGCCGACGGCCGATGGCGGCTGATCCAGGCCGCCGTCCGCGACCTGCGCTCCGACCCCGAGGTCGGAGCTCTCGTGCTGTACTGCCGCGACGTCACTCGCGCCCCGGTGGCCGACGTGGACCCCGACCTGCTCGAGCTCTCCCTCACCGACCCCGTCACCGGCCTCCCCAACCGCGCCGCGCTGGTCCGCCGGCTGGGGGCGGTCCAGCGGGGGGCCCCGGACTCCCGCCATGCCCTGGCCCTCATCGGCATCGACGGGCTCGCCGACGACGTCCTCGCGCCCAGCACCGAGGCCGCCGTCCTGCGCGCCGTGACCTCCCGGCTGACCCGCGCCCTGCGCGGTGAGGACTGGCTGGCCCGGGGCAAGGACGGCGACTTCGTGGTCCTGGTCGACGGTGGCATCGCCGACGCCGAGATCGTGGCCGCCCGCCTGGTCGCCGCCGTCGGCCCCCTGCGCACCCCCAGCGGCGGCATCCTGCGACTGACCGCGGCCGCCGGCGTGACCACGCTGTCGGAGGACGTCGACACGGGCGAGGCGCTGCGGCACGGCGACCTCGCCCTCCGCAGCGCGCGGGCCGACGGCCCCGGCTCGGTCCACCGCTACGACGACGCGCTGCGGCTCGAGCAGGACCGCCGCAGTGCCCTGCGCACCGACCTCGACGGCGCTCTCGCCCGCGGCGAACTGCGTCTGGTCTTCCAGCCCGTCGTGGACGTGGCGATGCAGCGCACGGTCTCCGTCGAGGCGCTGCTGCGCTGGCGGCACCCGCTGTTCGGCGACGTCTCCCCGGTCGAGTTCGTCCCGCTGGCGGAGGAGTCGGCGTTGATCACCGAGCTCGGCCGGTGGGTGCTCCGCGAGGCCTGCGTCACGATCGCCTCGCTCGGCGACGCAGGCCCGGGTGAGGAAGCCTGCAGCGTCGCGGTGAACGTCTCCGCCCGCCAGGTGCGCAGCGGTGAGCTCGTGCCCGACGTGCTGGCGGCGCTGGAGGCCAGCGGCTTGCCGGCCTCCCGCCTGATCGTGGAGATCACCGAGTCGGTGCTGCTCGACGACAGCCATGTCATCGAGGACCTCACCGTGCTGCGCCAGCTCGGTGTCCGGATCGCCGTCGACGACTTCGGGACCGGGTGGTCGTCGCTGGCCTACCTGGTCGGGATGCCGATCGACGTGCTGAAGATGGATCAGCACTTCCTGGCCAACGTCGAGAACGACCCGCAGCGCCGCGCGCTGTGCCGGGCGGTGCTGCAGCTGGGCGCCAGCCTCGGCCTGCCCGTCATCGTCGAGGGCGTCGACAGCCCCGCCGTCCTCGGCCTGCTGCGTGACATGGGCCACCGGTACCTGCAGGGGTACGTCTTCTCCCGGCCGCTGGAGGCGGCTCTGCTCGCCGACGGCGCCTGGGAGGCCTATGTCGAGCTGCCCGCGGCGATTCCCGCCCCGAGGTCCGCCACGGAAGCGGCCGCATCCCTCACGATGCCTGCATGACCGGGACGACCGGGATTCCCCGGGAGATCCGCTGGACCGTCGCGCTGGGGTTGATCGGCCTGGCGTTCGCGGTGCCGTTCAGCGCGCCGGACGGCACGGGCATGCAGTGGGACGAGCTCGTGCTCGCGTGCGTAGCCGGGTCCACCGTCCGGTCGGTCTTCCGGCGGATCCGGAGGATGGACGCCGCGGTCGCCCGCCCCTGGTGGGCGATCACCATCGGCGCCGCGCTGTTCATGACCGCCCAGCTGCTCGCCGGCCTGTTCCCCGGGCCGGAGTTCGACGGCTTCGGGATCGACGACGTCATCCTCTTCCTCGGCGCCTCCTCGCCGCTGGTCACGTGCGCGATGCTCGCCCGCCGGGTCCGCCGCACCCGGTGGACGGCGCTGGTCCTGGACGGCGCGGTGGTCACCGTCGCCCTCCTGGTGGTCACCGAGGTCCTGCGCACACCGCTGGTCAATCCCGCGGACGCGCCGGACGACCTGCGCACCCTCGTCCTGACCTACGGCGCGTACGCCGCCGTCATGCTCGGCGGGGCCGGCGCCCTGTGCACCGTCTCGACGGCGGCCCTGCGCCGCTCCGCCACGGTGATGATCGGTGCGGTGGGCTGCCAGGCGGCCGCCGCCTGCTCCGAGGCCATGGCCATCGTGGCGCCGTCCCCGGTGTGGGTCGCGATGTCCGACGTCTCGGTCGCCTTCGGGCTGCAGGCCGTCGTCCTCGCCGCCGCCTCCGCGCCGCCGGCCGACGAGGACCGCAACGCCCGCGCGATCGCCCCCCGGGTCAGCCCCTGGGGAATGGCGCTGGTCGTCCTCGCCATGCTCGGGGTGCCGCTCGCGATCGGCCAGAGCCTGCTGCACGGCCGCTCGGTCAGCAGCGCCGCCGACCTGGGCATCGCCGTGGTGCTCGGCCTCATCGCCGTCCGCCTGGGCCTGCGCATCCGCGAGGACGGTCGGGTCACCGAGGACCTCGTGCGCAACGAGGAGGACTTCCGGAGCCTGGTCGAGTCCAGCTCCGACGGCGTCGCCATCGTCGACGACGAGCTGCGGCTGCTGTTCACCTCGCCGGCCGCCCGCGCCATGCTCGGCCTGCCGCCCGACGGGGTCCACGACAGCTCCCTGCTGCTCCTGGTCGAGCCCGAGGACCGGCTGCGCGTCCGCACCTCGATCGAGGGCAGCGGCGACGGCGGTCCGGTGCTGCACTTCCGCGTCGACCGCGGGGAGGGCGACGTCGGCGAGCTCGAGGCCACCACCACCGTGCGCCCGGGCAGCGACCGTCGCGTCCTCTACCTGCGCGACGTGACCACCCGCCGCAGCCGGGAACGCGAGCTCGAGCGGATGGCCTACACCGACCACCTCACCGCGCTCCCCAACCGCGCGCAGCTGTTCGAGGAGCTGGCCGCCCCCGCGCCCACGCCCCGCTGCCTGCTCGTCCTCGACCTCGACGGCTTCAAGGCCGTCAACGACGTCGCCGGGCACGAGGCCGGTGACCAGCTCCTGGTGGACGTCGCCCGGCGGCTGAACACCGTCGTCCGCGACGACGACCTGGTCGCCCGCCTCGGCGGTGACGAGTTCGCCGTCGTGGTGACCGGCTCGCTGGGCGAGGCAGCCGAGGTCGCGCAGCGCGTGGTCGACGTCCTGGGCATGCCGCACCGCGTCGGCGACTGGACCTTCGCCGTCGGCGCCTCCGTCGGTGTCGCCTCGCTCGAGGCGGCCGGCGGTCAGACCGCGTTCCGGGAGGCCGACGCCGCGCTGCGCGCCGCCAAGCAGGCCGGCAAGGGCTGCGTCCGGCTGGCCGGCGCGGACATCCCCTCGATCGTGCCGGACGGCCTGGACCTCGACGCCGTGATCGCCGAGGGCGACTTCACGGTCCGTCTCGACGCCGCCTGCGACGCCGAGGGCCGCATCGATCTGGTGCACGCCGTCCCGGTGTGGGAGCACGCGGTGCACGGCGTGCTGCGCGGCCAGGACCTCTGGGGCAACGCCGAGCGGCAGGGCCGGTCGGCGGAGCTGCAGCGCTGGCTGCTGCGCCGGGCCTGCGTCGAGGTGGCCGGCCTGCCCGACGAGCGGATCGCGGTCGCGGTCAGCCTGCCCGCGGGGCACGTCACGTCCGAGGGGCTGGCCGAGCAGGTCGCCGGTGCGCTGACGGACTCCGGTCTCGCCCCCTCCCGCCTGATCCTCTCCTTCACCGAGGAGACGCTGCTGACGTCGTCGGCCGCCCTGGTGCCCGAGCTGGAAGCCGCCCGCCGCACCGGGGTGCGGCTCTGCCTGGACAACTACGGGATGGGCCACAGCCTGTTCGCGCTCCTGGCGCGGATCCCCCTGGACGTCGTCCGGATCGACCTTGCCGCCCTCGCCGCCCGCGACGACACCGACCGGGCGCTGCAGGTGCTGGCCTCGATCGTGCGCAGCGCCTCGGACTTCGACCTGGTCACGATCGCCGGCGGCATCGCCACCGCGGAGCTGCGCGACGCCGCCGTGGCGGCCGGCGCCGACCTGGTGCACGGGCGCAACCAGCCCTACGACCTGACCACCGCCGCCCTCGCCGGCCTGCTCGCCGCCGTCCCCGGCTGATCCCCGACCGCCGCCTACGCTGCTCGCGTGATCGAGCGACGGGGCCGGGCCGTGCCGCGGGCCCAGGTGTCGCCCGGCAGCATCCCCCGTGACGAACGGATGAACATCGCCGTGCCGTCCTGGCCGGTTCGGCTGCCCTGGCCGACAGTGGGCCGATGAGACCCGACGCCCGCGCCTGGTTCCAGCACCGGACCACGTCGGCCACGACCGCGGCCGATCTCGACGTCCCGGCCCTGCTGCGCGCCAAGCGCCGCGGCGGGCACCGCATCAGCGTCGTCCTGCCCGCGCGGAACGAGGCGGCGACCGTCGGCGGGCTGGTCTCCGAGCTGCGGGAGCGGTGGATGCGGCGGGTGCCCCTCGTGGACGAGCTGCTCGTCGTCGACTCCGATTCCACCGACGCGACGGCGTCCGTGGCCCGTGCGGCGGGGGCCGACGTCGTGGCCACCGCCGAGGTGCTGCCCGCGCACGGCACGCGCCCCGGCAAGGGCGAGGCCCTGTGGAAGTCGCTGGCCGCGACCTCCGGCGACCTCGTGGTCTTCCTCGACGCCGACCTCATCGGTGACGTCGCCCACTACGTGCCCGGCCTGCTCGCGCCGCTGCTGACCGATCCGCAGGTGCACTACGTCAAGGGCTGCTACACCCGGCCGCTCGAGCTCGACGGCGGCACCCGGCCGGCCGGTGGCGGCCGGGTCACCGAGCTGACCGCCCGGCCCCTGCTCAACGCGCTGTGGCCGGAACTCGCCGGGTTCGTCCAGCCGCTGGGGGGCGAGTACGCCGGGCGGCGGTCGGTGCTCGAGCAGGTCCCGTTCGTGGCGGCCTACGGCGTGGAGGTCGGGCTGCTCATCGACCTGCTGGAGCTGGCCGGGCTGGCGGCGATGGCCCAGGTCGACCTCGGCGTGCGCCGGCACACCTCGCAGAGCGACGAGGCGCTCGGGACGATGGCCGGGCAGGTGGTGTCGACGGTGCTGGCCCGGGCCGGGAGCCGTCCGGGGCAGCCCCTGCTCGACGCCAGCGGGCTGCTCACCCAGTTCCGCCACGACGGAACGGCCTTCGTGCCCCGGAGCAGCGCGGTCGGCGTCGACGAGCGTCCGCCGATGGCGACGATCGCCGAATACCGCTCCCGCTGGGCCGGGATGGCGGGCTGACGGCCTCCCAGCGACCGACATGGCCATTTCGGCCGCGGGGGTGGGTCGCGTCGCGGGGCGGCATCCCGACACGGGATGATCACCGGGTGCCGACCGCCGCTCTGCCCCCAGCACGGTGAGCGATCCGGAGGTCGTCGCCCACCGGGGGGCGACCGCGGAGGCGCCCGAGCACACGCTGGCGGCCTACCGTCACGCAGCCGCGATCGGCGCCGACGCGGTGGAGTGCGACGTGCGGATGACGCGCGACGGCGTTCTGGTGTGCGTGCACGACCGGAAGATCAGGAGCACCTCCAACGGCCGGGGGGTCGTCTCGGCGCTGCAACTGCGGGAGCTCGAGCAGTTCCACTTCGGTGCCCGCCGGAGCGGTCGGAGCCGGTGGGCCGACGACCAGATCAGGGCCGTGTCCGACGAGCCCGACGTGGAGAACGGCCTGGTCCTGACGCTGGACCGGTTGCTCGACTACATCACTGCCACGCCCGGGACGGTGCGGCTCGCGATCGAGACCAAGCACCCGACCCGGCACACCAGCAAGGTCGAGGAGGAGCTGGTGAGCTGCCTCCGTCGTTTCGGTCTGGTGCGCTCCGGTGGACCGGTCGAGTGGGCGGGGAAGCCGGCGGTGCGGGTGATGAGCTTCTCGCAGTTCGCGGTGCGCCGGATGCACGACCTGGCGCCGGGGGTACCGACGGTGCAGCTGATCGGAAAGCGGCTGCGGGCTCTCCGCCGTGAGCTGCTGGCCGGATCGGCGACGGCGGTCGGCCCCGGCATCTCCGTGCTGCGGGCGGACCCGGAGTACGTGGCCGACGCCCACGCGGCCGGCAAGGAGGTGCACGTCTGGACGGTGAACCGGACCCGCGACATGGACCTCGCGTGCAACCTCGGCGTCGACGCGCTCATCACCGACCATCCCGACGAGCTGCTGCGCCGGCTCGGCCGCGACCTCCCGACGCCGTAGCGTTTCGTCACACGGGGTAGGGGCCCGGTGAGCGGCGCACGACCGTCCGCGGACCCGCCCCGGCAGGATCAGGACAGGTCGGTCTCGTCGAGCGCGGCCATGAGGTCGGCCGGGGTGTCGTAGATGCCGATGGCCCCGGCGTTCCGCAGCTCGTCGTCCCCGAAGCCCCCGGACCGGACGACGATCGCCGGCATCCCCGCGTTCTTCGCGGCCTCCACGTCGAAGACGGAGTCCCCGATGACGACGCTCGGGGCATCCACCGGCTCGCCGAGCTTCTTCAGGGCGACCTGCAGCAGGTCCGGGGCGGGCTTGGTCTCCTCGACGTCCTCACTGGTCGTCCAGGCGTCGGCGAGGTCACGCGCGTCCAGCAGGTCGAGGGCGCGCTCGACGTGATGCGGCTTGCCCGAGCTGGCCAGGACCACGCGGTGCCCGCGCTCCTTCAGCGCCACGATGAGCTCCCGCGCACCGGGCAGCAGCGCGGTCTCCGGCATCAGCGGGTCGAACTCCGCCACCCACTGGTCGCGGGCCTCGTCGCCGATGCGGGCCTCCACCTCGTCCCCGCCGAGTGCAGCGACCAGCTGGTCGCCACCCATGCCGATGAGCCGGTGGATCCGCCAGATCGGGAAGGTCTCTCCCAGGGACCGGAAGGCCCGGTACCAGGCCAGGGCGTGCTGGTAGTTGGTGTCGACCAGGGTTCCGTCGACATCGAGGACGGCGATCCGCCGCGGCGCGTCGTGCGAGGTGCTCATGCGCCGGGGCTGCCCACCAGCGCGCTGGGCCAACCCCGCCGCCCCGTCCGGCCCCACGTTCCGCGTCCGGGGTCGCTGTGCGGCACCATCGGGTGGTGCCCTCCCCTGCCTCGTCCGGCCCGTCCGCCCTCGATGCGGGGAGCGCCAGCGAGGTCTGCCCGGGCTGCGGCGCGGTCCTCGCCTCGCTGCCGGACTCCGCGCCGACCCATCCCGGCGCGTCTGCCTCCTGCGCCCGCCTCTTCGAGGTGACGGTGCGGGGGCTGCGCGACGAGGCGCAGGCCGATCCGTCCACCGCGCCGCTGATCCGGCTGGCCGACGCAACCTACGACGCTCAGCACCCGGTGGCCGCCGATCCCGGACGCCTGGACGCCGCGCTGGACCGGCTCGCGGAGGGACTCGGGACACGCCCGGCCGTCGCGGATGCTGCCCCCAGGGTGTGGCGGGCCACCATCGCGGACGCAGCAGCGGACCTGGACGTCATCGACCTGCGCGTTCTCGTCGAGTCGTGGGCCCGCGTGGTGCAGGAGGACTGGCGCGCGTAGTACATGGGTACCGGTCGCGGCTGGTGCACGAGGATCGGGTGGCGGGAGGCGCCACCGGGCCGTGACCCGTCCGTCACGCGATGCCTCAGGCGCCAGATACTTTCCGTTGCTACGCTGACACCGTGGGTGATCTCAAGGACCGGCGTGCGCGCAAGAAGGCCCAGACCCGCGAGCAGATCCAGCGGGTTGCCCAGCGGATGTTCGCGGAGCGGGGCTTCGAGACGGTGACCATCGCGGACATCGCGGGGGCAGCCGACGTCGCCGTCCAGACGGTGTTCAACCACTTCGCCACCAAGGAAGAGCTCTTCTTCGCCGACCGCGCCGAGTGGGTGGACGGCGCGGCCGCGGCGGTCCGTTCCCGCCCGCGCGACGTCGAGCCCCTGACCGCGCTCCGCGAGCACTTCCTGGGGACGGTGCGCCTCTACCTCCGTGCGCTCACGGAGCCCCACATGCAGGCCATGGTCGCGACCCTGGATGCCTCGCCGGCGCTGAGCGCCTACGAGCGCGAACTCCACCACGAGGCGGTCCGACGGCTCACCGCGGCCCTCATCGAGGCCTGCCCGGAGGGGAACTCCGCGGTCACCGGAGCCCCGCCGTCGGTGACCCTGCGGACGTCGGCCTGGCTGACCGCCTCGCTGTGGTGCGCCGCCGTCCGTGCCCTGCTGATCGAGCAGCGCGCCGAACTGACCGACGCCGTCGGTGCCGTCGAGGCGGCCGTCGCGGTGGAACGCCTCGCCGAGCATGTGCTGGGTCAGCTGGCGGAGAACCCGACGCTGCTGCAGTGCTGTCCGGCGGTCGCGCCACAGACCGCGGAGATCACCGGGTGGCCGGCCGCGGCGCGCCGGGCCGTCTGACGCGGGTCAGGCCGGAGCCGTCGCCCGCGCGGGTGCCGCGCTGACGATCGGCAGGAGCACCTCGTCCACGACGCGCTCCACCTGCTCCATCGCCATCCCGCCGTCCCCGGCAGTCGTGTAGCGCTGCCACCAGAACGCCTCGAGCACCGAGCCGAGCAGCGCCACGCGGGGGGCGTCCACCGGCTCACCCCGGCGGACGGCTCGGGCGCCGATGGCCTCGACCGCGTCCGCCAAGGGCCGGACCAGCGCCGTGTCGAGCCCGTTCCGGAGGTCCTCCTCGTGCCGCGCGACACCGACGAGACTCGCCACCGCCCGCTCCTCGCGATCCAGCGGCCGGCTCCAGCGGGCGGCGAGGGCGACGAGATCGCCGCGCAGCGACCCGGCGTCCTCGGGGACGGCGACCAGGGAGAACCGCCCGACCGCGTCCCGGGCGAGGGCCGCCATGGTGGGCCACCGCCGGTAGATGCCCGCCTTCCCGGCATGGGCCCGGGCGGCGATCCGGTCGCTGTTGAGCCTGCTCCAGCCTTCCTCGGCGAGGATGTCGACCGCGACGGCGATCAACTGCTCGGAGAGTTCCGCGCTGAGCGGTCGCCCCGGCGTTCCACTCATGACAGGTGCCGGTGACGGCTGGTCATACGCACCGCGACATCCTGGCCTGATGATTGGAGTGACCACAATGGCCAGACCATCACTTTTTCCCGTTTCCTCACGCTTGCGGGGGGCGCACCCCGGGTGGGGCGGCGGATCTCAGGCTCCGGCGGCGCTCTCCACGTGCACCTGCAGGTTCGCGCCGTCGGCGGACAGCCAGCCCTGAGCGCGCGCCTTCGCGACCATGGCGTCCCACCGGGTCGCCCAGTCGGGGGCCGTCGCACGCGGCTCGGCCGCCGCACGGAGGGCCGCGGTGTCGAGGTAGACGGTCTCGGAGTCGTGGAAGCGGCCGAGACCCGCCCGCTCCAGCACCTCGGCGGCCTCCTCGTCGGTGACCTCACCCAGCGCCAGGTGCAGCCGGCCGAGGTCGTCGATGTCGACCACCCGCGCCTCGGGGCGCTCCTCGGCGCCCCCGATGACCTCGACGATCACGGCATCCTCCTCGTCCCTCATCCGCTTTCTGTACCGAAAGCTGCACTGTCCTCCGCAGCTTTCTGTACCGAAAGCTGGGCGGCCACTCGTCAGACGTGCCAGGGGAAGCGGCTGAAGTCCGGGTCCCGCTTCTCCAGGAAGGCGTCGCGGCCCTCGACCGCCTCCTCCGCCATGTAGGCCAGCCGGGTGGTCTCGCCGGCGAACAGCTGCTGGCCGACCAGCCCGTCGTCGATGAGGTTGAACGAGTACTTGAGCATCCGCTGCGCCGTCGGGCTCTTGGCGACGATCCGCCGTCCCCAGTCCAGCGCGGTGCGCTCCAGCTCGGCATGGGGGACGACGCGGTTGACCATCCCCATCGCGTGGGCGTCGGCCGCCGAGTACTCCTCGCCGAGGAAGAAGATCTCGCGGGCGAACTTCTGGCCCACCTGGCGGGCGAGGTAGGCCGAACCGAAGCCGCCGTCGAAGCTGCCGACGTCGGCGTCGGTCTGCTTGAACCGGGCGTGCTCGGCGCTGGCCAGGGTCAGGTCGGAGACGACGTGCAGGCTGTGCCCACCGCCGGCGGCCCACCCCGGGACGACGCAGATGACGACCTTGGGCATGAAGCGGATCAGCCGCTGCGCCTCGAGGATGTGCAGCCGGCCGCTCGAGCCCGCGGCGTGCTCGTAGCCGTACTTCCCGCGCACCCGCTGGTCCCCGCCGGAGCAGAACGCCCAGCCGCCGTCCTTCGGGCTGGGGCCGTTGCCGGTGAGCAGGAGGCAGCCGACGTCGGTGGACAGCCGCGCGTGCTCCAGCGCGGTGATCAGCTCGTCGACGGTCTGCGGCCGGAAGGCGTTGCGCACCTCGGGCCGGTCGAACGCGATGCGGACGACGCCCGCGTCGACGGCACGGTGGTAGGTGATGTCGGCGAAGTCGAAGGCGTCGACCGCCTCCCACGCGGCGCTGTCGAAGATCTCGGAGACGTCGTCACGGGCGGCCATGGACCGAAACCTAATCGGGCCGGTCGGTGCCAGCTCAGGGAAGGCCCGGCAGTGCGTTCGTCACGTCCTCGACGGTGTCCTCGACGACGTCCGTCGCGTCGGTGATCTTCTCGGTCACGTCCCTGCACACGCAGTCGGCTTCCTCGCCGTCGCCACCGCCCGAGGTGCCGCCCGAGGTGCCTCCCGTGCTGCCACCCGAGGTGCCGCCGGTGCTGCCCGACGTGCCGCCCGAGGTGCCGCCGGTGCCGCCGGTGCTGCCACCCGAGGTCCCGCCCGAGGTCTTCGTGGTGCCCGTGGTCCCCGTCGTCGTGCCGCCGGATCCGGCCGCCGTACCGGACCTCGTCCCGGAGCCCGCGGTGCCCGTTCCCGAGCCGGTGCCCGTTCCGGAGCCGGTGCCGGCCGTGCCGGTGCCGGCCGTGCCGCTGCCGCCCATGACCGAGCCACCGGTTCCGGCGCCGCTCACGGCGGCACCCGGCAGGGCCCCGTCGCCACCGGTACCGGTCAGCGCGTCGTCCGCACCCGCGGCCGCCCCGACCCCGGCCGGGCCGGCAGCACCAGCCGGAGCGGTCGTCGCTGCGGAGGGCGACGAGGACCGCGTGCCGATCCCGCCACCCTGACCGCCGGTCCCCCGCTCCGTCTCGTCGGAGAAGACGCCGTCGTCACCGCTGCGACCGCCCTCGTCCGGAGCGCCGGGAAACACCAGCAGCGGTACGGCGATCAGCACGCCGGCGCAGGCGAGCGCGAGCGCGAGCAGGATCGCGGACCGGCGTCCGGCCGCCCGGTTCCGGATGGCGTGGCGGGCGGCGCCGAGGCGGGAGGCCCCGCGGGTGGCAGTGCCAGGAGCGAGGTGGCGGGACAGGACCGGGCTCCTAAGAGGGAAGAGGATTGCGCTGTGCGAGGTCGCGCCTACCCAGCGATCCGCGTCTCATGCCGACACGCGGACGACGCGATCACTCCCCGGCGTGTCGCAGCAGCGGCCGGAGGCGGGCCAGCGAGGCCGCGAGCCCCGGATGCAGCTCGACCTGGTCGAGCCCGGCCAGCGGCAGCCAGGCGGCCCCGTCGCTCTCGCCGTCCAGCCGCAGGTCGGCGACGTCGATCCGCCGGACGGGCCTGGCCAGCACGGTCGTGTACGACCAGCCGCCGTGATCATCGACCGACACGGCCCCGAGGACGACGTCGTCCGGCGACAGGCCGAGCTCCTCCCGCACCTCGCGCAGCGCGCCGACGTCCGCTGGCTCGCCCTCGTGCAGCGCGCCGCCCGGCGTCCCCCACGTGCCGCCGTGGTGCGACCACCCCGCACGGTGCTGCAGGAGCACCTCGGGTCCCTGCTCGCCGTCCCGGTGCAGCAGGAGCCCGGCCGCACCCGCCCGCCCCCAGTGCCGATGGCCCTGGGCGCAGGTCGCCCAGCCGTCGGTCGAGGCACGCACCCGTCCAGTGAACCCGCTCCGGCGTCCGGAGGGCGACCGGGGGCGAACCCGCAGCGGCCGGGGACCCTGCTCACCCCCGCCGGCGGAGCGCTAGGTTGCGGACCAGGACATCCCACCGGACGCACGCCCCACGGAGGACCCCGCATGACCACGACCACCACCCTCGCCGAGCTGCCCGGACTCGTCGGCACCGAACTCGGCACCAGCGACTGGTACGAGGTGACCCAGGAGGCCGTGCAGCAGTTCGCCGACGCGAGCAGCGACCACCAGTGGATCCACCTGGACGTCGAGCGCGCGAAGCAGGAGAGCCCGTTCGGCGGGCCGATCGCGCACGGCTTCCTCACCCTCTCGCTCGTGGTGCCGCTGGTCGCCCAGGTGCTCACCATCACCGACGTGAAGATGGGTGTGAACTACGGCCTGAACAAGGTGCGGTTCCCGGCGCCGGTCCCGGTCGGCTCGAAGGTCCGCGCGCGGGTCACCCTCAAGGAGTCCGAAGAGGTGGCCGGCGGGCTCCAGAACGTCCTCACGGTGACCGTCGAGCGCGAGGGTGGCGACAAGCCGGTCTGCATCGCCGAGTGGGTCACCCGCCAGTACGGGGGCTGATCGCCCGGTGCGCATCGCCGTCTTCACCGGGTCGCAGTCCGGCCCGGCCGCACACCGCGACGCGGCCGCCGCGTTCGCGACCGATCTGGCCACAGCCGGCGTCGGCGTCGTCTACGGCGGGGGTCGCGTCGGCCTGATGGGCGTCGTGGCCGACGCCGCGCTCGCGGCCGGGGGCGAGGTGGTCGGCGTCATCCCCCAGCACCTGGTGGACGACGAGCTGGCGCACCCCGGCCTGCCCCGGCTCGAGATCGTGGACTCGATGCACGAGCGCAAGGCCCGCATGGCCGACCTGTCCGACGCCTTCGTCGCCCTGCCCGGCGCCGCGGGAACGCTGGAGGAGCTGTTCGAGGCCTGGACCTGGGGCATGCTCGGGCTGCATGCGAAGCCGACGGCGCTCCTCGACGTCGACGGGTTCTGGCAGCCGCTGCTCGCCCAGCTGCGCCGCATGGTCGACGACGGCTACCTCGACGGCCGCCGGCTCGACGCGCTCGGCGTGGTCTCCGACGCCGCGGAGCTGCTGACCTTCGTGGACGCGTACGAGCACCCCGCCCGGAAGTGGACGACACCGAGCCGGTAACGACGGCGCAACGCGCGCGTGGTGCACTCGCGGGATGGCCCCTGTCCGGGAGATCCGCGTGGTGCACGGGCACCGGCGCGCGTTCGTGCGGGCGGGCAGCGGGCCGGCCCTGCTCCTGCTGCACGGCATCGGGAACAACTGCCAGACGTGGGCCGGCGTGATCGACCGGCTCGCGGAGTCCCACACCGTTCTCGCGCCCGACCTCCTCGGCCACGGCGCGTCGGACAAGCCGCGGGGCGACTACTCCATCGCCGCCTACGCCAACGGGATGCGCGACCTGCTCACGGTTCTCGACATCGAGCGGGCGACGGTCGTGGGGCACTCGCTGGGCGGCGGGATCGCCCTGCAGTTCGCCTACCAGTTCCCCGAGCGCTGCGAACGGCTCGCGCTGGTCGGCAGCGGCGGGCTCGGCCCGGAGCTGTCCGCGGGGCTGCGGGCAGCCACCCTGCCGGGCGCCGAGCTCGTGCTCACCGCGCTGACCGGCGTCTCCGGACCGCTCCGCCTCGGCATGCAGGCCCTCGACCGAATCGGGAAGGCCGCCGGCTGGAAGCCGGTGCGCGACGTGGCCGAGGCCGGCGAGGCGCTGCTCGCGCTCAAGGACGTCCAGGCCCGGCGCGCGTTCCTCCGCACGCTGCGGGGCGTGGTCGACGCCCGGGGCCAGGCGGTCACCGCGCTGGATCGCCTGTATCTCGCCGACGCCGTCCCGATGCTCGTGGTCTGGGGCAGCCGCGACCCGATCGTCCCGGCCCTGCACGCCGAGTCGGTGCGCTCGCTGGTGCCCAGCGCCCGCGTGGAGGTGTTCCAGGGGGCGGGGCACTGGCCGCACCTCGACGAGCCCGAGGAGTTCTGCCGGATCCTGCTCGACTTCATCGCGACGACCGAGCCCGCGGCGCACGACCAGGGCAGCTGGCGGGCGCTGCTCTCCCAGCCCCGCGACGGCGTCGCCAGGCCCGCCCAGCACTGACTGCCTAGCGTTCGGGTCATGGCAGAGCGCTGGGACGTCGTCGTGGTCGGCGGCGGTCCGGCCGGCGCGGCCGCCGCCCTCGCGGCGCGGGCGGCCGGCTGCTCGGTCCTGATCCTCGACCGCGCCGTCTTCCCCCGGGACAAGGTCTGCGGCGACGGCATCGCCCCCGAGGCGCTGGACGTGCTGGCCGGCCTCGGCCTGGACCCGGCCGCACTGACGGAGGGCTCTCCGGCCGTGCCGCGGCTGCGGCTCCGGTCCCCCGGGGGGACGACGGTCGAGCGGGCGATGCACCGCCCCGCCTTCGTCGTCCCCCGCGAGGTCTTCGACCACCGGCTGCTGCAGGCGGCCGTGGCCTCCGGGGCCGAGCTGCGCCGGCACACCGTCCGCGGCCTCACCGCGCACCCGGCCCACGTCGAGGTGGACGGTTCCCTCACGGCAGGCGTCGTCGTCGCGGCGGACGGCGCCGAGTCCGTCGTCCGCCGGGCGGTGGGGGTGGCCCCGAACCGGCCGCGCCACACCGCCATCGCGATCCGGGGGTACGCCCCCGACCCCGGAGGCGATCGCGGCGTGCAGGTGATCGCGACGACCGGGCAGCGGTGGCCGGCGTACGCGTGGTCGTTCCCGCTGGGCGCCGGGCGGGCCAACGTGGGTTACGGGGAACTGGTGTCCAGCGGGGTCACGCGGGCCGGCCTGCTCGCCGGCCTCGACGCCCTGCTGCCCGGCGCCGAACCCGCCGGCCTCCGCGCCCACCGGCTGCCGCTGTCCACCGGGCGCCCCCGGCTGCCCGACGGCCGCGTGCTGCTCGCCGGGGACGCCGCCTCGCTGATCAATCCGCTCACCGGGGAGGGGATCTTCTACGCCGTCCTCTCCGGCGCGCTGGCCGGTGCGGCGGCGGTGCACGGGCCCGCTGCGGGGCGGGCCTACCGGCGGGCCGTCAGCCGGCGGCTCGGCCGGCACCTGCGGCACTCGTCGACCGCGTCCTGGGCGAGCCGCTGGCCGGTGGTGATGGACGCCGCCTTCCGCGCCGCCGCCGCCGACCAGCGGGTGTTCGACGACGTCGTCGACCTGGGGCTGGCCGACGGCCGGCTCACCGCGCGCACCCTCGTCGCCGCCGCCCGCCGCCTCCGCTGACCCGCCCGCTTTCGGTACCGAGAGCAGACGGCGTAGGCCCCGCTTTCGGTACCGAAAGCGGGGGGTACGTCGATCACGCAGGCGTCCACCGGCCGGCCGGCCGGAGAGCCGCACCGTTCGCCCGCTCGTCGTGGCGGGTCCGGGATGCGTCCACCCGCCGGCCATCCGGACGCCGGAGCCTTCGGCCGTGACCGCGACGACGTCCTTCCCGCACCTCGCCGACGCTCTTCCCGCCTCCCCCGCCGCACGGCTCGGAACGCCTGCGGCCCGGCCCGCGCCGCGCGCGACGCAGCGACGCCGGCGGCTGCGGGTGGCCCGCACGCTCGCCGTCGTCTCCGTCCGCAAGGCGCTGCTGCCCCGCGGTGCCATCCGGGCCCGGCAGCGGCTGCGGGTGTGCGGCGCGGCCGACATCCTCACCGCGCTCGACGTGCGGGTCGAGGTGATCGGGAGCGCCGTCCCCTGGCCCCGGCTGGGGCGGGTGGTGGTCAGCGACCACACCGGCTGGCTCGGGGACCTCTCCCTGTCCACCGCCGCACCCGGGACGCCGGTGCTCAGCGGCGACTCCGCCGGGACCCTCCCGGTCGGCTCCGTGGCCTGCCCGGTCGTGCTCCGCTACCGGACGGCGGCGGGATACCTCGCCCCGTCGGAGATCCCCCGCACCCTGGCCGAGACCGCGGCCGCCCGCGATCTCGTCGTCGAGGTGCACCGCCTGCCGGCCCGGTCGACGGCGCCCGGCCCGGCCTCCGCCGCCTGAGCTCCGGCTCCGCAGATCCCGCGCGCCGGCGGATCTCCCGTATCCCGGTCGGCGCTGCCATCCTCCCCTCGACGACGAGGCCGACGGAGGAGGACCCATGGCAGAGGCGAGCTGGCTGGCCGACCCGCTCGGCGTGCACGAGCTGCGCTACTGGACCGGCACGGCCTGGAGCGAGCACGTCTCCGACCATGGCGTAACGACGATCGACCCGCTCGACGCGCAGCCGCCGCCTCCCGCACCGGCCGCCGCGTTCCCTCCACCTCCTCCCCCCGCCTACGGCGCGTCCGCCGTACCCCCGGGCGGGAAGGTCAGCTGGAAGGACCGGCTCAAGCAGGTGGCCGACCAGGGCAAGGCGATGGCCGAGCAGGGCAAGCAGAAGGTCGCCGAGCAGCAGTCCAAGCGCACCGAGCAGTGGGCCAACGACCCGAACACGCTGTGGTTCGGCGAGAGCAAGGGCGCGGCCACGAGCGTGATGGGGGTGTCGAAGGCGCGCTACCGCGTGACCAGGGACCGCGTCTGGATCGAGAGCGGGCTGCTCGGCACCAAGACCGAGAACGTGCCGCTGTGGTCGGTGAAGGACATCGACGTCCGGCAGGCCCTCTGGCAGCGCGACAAGGACATCGGCGACGTCGTCCTCATCCTGGACGACGCCTCGTACGCCGCCGCCCCGACCGAGATGTTCAGCATGACCGGGATGGCCGACCCGTCCGGGACGGCGTCGGGCCAGGTCGTGCTGGACAACATCGAGGACCCGTACGGCGTCGTCGACATCCTCTCGCCGCTGATCAGCGAGGCGCGGCACAAGAAGACGGTCGAGCGGCAGTCGCAGTACCTGCACGTCAACCCGGGGATGGCCGGGGCGGCGTTCGGGGCTCCCCCGGCGGCGCCGCCCCGGCCGGCCGCACCGCAGACCGACATGGTGGAGCAGCTCCGGAAGCTCGGTGAGCTCCGGGACGCCGGGATCCTGACCGAGGAGGAGTTCGCCGCGCAGAAGGCGAAGATCCTCGGCGCCTGAGCCCAGACGGTCAGCGCAGAGCCGTCACCAGGGAGCCGCCGGTCGCGCCGAGGGGCTCGACCACGAAGCCGAGGTTCGCGAGGACGTCGCCGATGGCGACGTTCATCTGCTGCTCGACCATGGCGTGGGCCGCCGGACCCCGGACGGCGTGCCGGCCCATCCGGTCGTGGGGACGCCAGCTGACCCGGACGCCCCGCGACGGCCAGTCGGGCATCAGGCAGACCCCGCCGGCCGAGCGCCCCTGCGACACGTCCTGGAGCGGGAGGCCGGCCTCGACCAGCGCCGCGGCGATCTCCACCACCAGCGTCGTCAGGGGGTCGGTGTCGTCCACCAGGTCGTCCCAGGCGCTGGGGAGCCGGTCCAGCTGATCACTCAGCTCGGCGAACCACGCCCGCTCCTCGGGCGAGGGCCGCGGCGCCACGCCACCGTCGGCACTCGGGATGCCGTGGACCGAGACCGCCGGCAGCCCCTCGGCCAGGGCGGCCCAGTCGGCGTCGACCCGGTCGGCGAAGGGCCCGGCCACGACCTGGGCCCACTCGTCGACGAGCCACCAGCCGGGGCCTCCCGTCGGCGTCGCCGGCGCCTGGCGGACGGCGAGGTCGACCGTCCGGGGCTGTGCCTGGGCGTCCGCGGCGCCGGCCGGCCGGCCCGCCGAACGCCGGCCGGCGGGGTGGGTGCCGTGGCTGCGGGCCGCGGAGCGCTGCCGCTCGCGCGTGCCGTTGAGCTCGAACTCGTAGCGGGCCGTCGAGGTGGTGGCCAGCGCGACGACCAGACCGGTCAAGAGCAGGAAGCCCAGCACTGCGATCGTCGGCCAACCCAGCGTCGGGACCATGGTCACGCGTGGACTCCTCAGCACCATCGCCGCGGCGGGGAAGTACCGCGGACAGGCCGAAAGGTATGGCGTCGGGGGCCTCCGCCAGGGGTGCGCGGACACGGCCCCGGACGCCCCGTCACCGGATCGTTGCGGGAGTCCCCAACGGGCTCGACGACCCGCCTCCCGGGGCACCGCCTTGTCGACATGCGGCACGTTCACCAGCGGAAACGCGCGAAAGTGGCGTCCGGTCATCCCGGAGTCGCCCCGCCGCCACGGCGTGTCGGCGGTGCCGGAAGGTCCGGGGAGGAACGGCGGGCCGCCGTCCCTCCCCGGCAGGCCTCAGGTCAGCTCGGGCTTGAGCTGCACCTTGATGGTGCCGTCGCGCTTCTCCTGGAACGCCTCGTACATCTCCGGCGCCCGCGACAGCGGCACCCGGTGGGTCGCGAACGTGTCGCAGCCGAGCGGGTCGTCGTCGCCGAGCAGCGGCATGATGTCGTCGACCCAGCGCTTGATGTTGCACTGGCCCATGCGCAGCTGGATCTGCTTGTCGAAGAGCGTGAGCATCGGGATCGGGTCGGCCATGCCGCCGTACACGCCGGACAGCGAGATCGTGCCGCCGCGGCGCACGATGTCGATGGCCGAGTAGAGCGCGTTCATCCGGTCGACGCCGGCGGTCTCCATGAGCGGCGCGGAGAGCGCCTTGGGGAGCAGGCCGGCCGCCTTCTGGATGAAGCTCGTCGCCGGGGAGCCGTGCGCCTCCATGCCGACGGCGTCGAGCACCGAGTCCGGCCCGCGGCCGCCGGTCATGTCGCGGATGGCGTCGCCGATGTTCTCGACCTCGTTCAGGTCGACCACCTCGACGCCCAGGGCCTTCACCCGGGCCAGCCGCTCGGGCACGAGATCGACACCGATGACCCGGAAGCCCTTGTGCTTGCCGATGCGGCAGGCGAAGTCGCCGATCGGGCCCAGCCCGAGGACGACGAGGGTGCCGCCCTCGGGCACGTTCGCGTACTCCACGCCCTGCCAGGCGGTGGGCAGGATGTCGGAGAGGTAGGCGAACCGGTCGTCCGGCGGCCCCTCGGGCAACCTGATGTGGGTGAACTGCGCCTGCGGCACCCGCAGGTACTCGGCCTGGCCGCCGGCGACCTCGCCGTAGAGCTTCGAGAAGCCGAACAGTGCCGCGCCCATGCCCTGGTCGCGCACCTGCGTCGTCTCGCACTGGGTGTAGAGCTGCTGCCGGCACATCCAGCAGTTGCCGCAGGAGATCTGGAACGGGATGGCCACGCGGTCCCCGACCTTCAGGTCGCCGCACTCCGAGCCGACCTCGACGACCTGGCCCATGTTCTCGTGGCCGAGGATGTTGCCCTTGCCCATGAACGGGGCCATCGGCTCGTAGAGGTGCAGGTCGGAGCCGCAGATGTTGGTCGTGGTGACGCGGATGACGGCGTCGGTCGGAGCCTCCACGAACGGGTCGGGCACGTCCTCCACCGATACCTGCCGGACGCCCTGCCAGGTCACTGCCTTCATGTGGTGCCACCTTCGGTCTCGACGAATTCCCCTGGGTGGCGGGTGCCCGTGACCTGCATGTCGAAACGACGTCCCGCCCCGGGCTTCGCTGGCATGCTGCCCGGATGGCTGGTCAGGGGCCACCGGGGCGCCTGTCGGCCCGGCTCGCGGCGATCGTCGACGCCCTCCCCGTGGGACCCGGGCTGCGCGTCCTCGAGATCGGTTGCGGCCCGGGTGCGGCGGCCCGCGCGGTCGCCGCCCGCATCGGAACAGGCCATGTGCTCGCCATCGATCGGTCCGCGGCAGCGGTCGCGCAGGCCGCGGCCGCCTCGGGAGAGGCCATCGCCTCGGGGCGGATGAGCGTCCGGCAGGTCGCCGCCGAGGACTTCGCTCTCGAGCCGGGCGAGCAGCCCTACGACCTGGCCTTCGCCGTACGCGTGGGCGCACTCGACGGCCGGCATCCCGAGCTGCGGGAGCGCGTGCGCCGTGCGGTGGCCGCCGCCCTGACCGAGGACGGGCGCCTGTTCATCGACGGCGGGGATCCTCTCCGCGAGGTCCCGCTGTTCCGGTAGCGCGAGCGGAGGCCGTGGGATCCGGAACCCGCGAGGGGTGTCACCCCACAGCGTCCCGGCCGGTCCCCGGGGACGAGGGACGCATGTGCCCCGGATAGCGTCGGTGGAGCTCCCGACGGACCGACCCGAGGTGTTCGAGTGTCATCAGGCAACGCCCGTCCGGCCACCCCGTCCGACGGCGGGGACGCCGTCCTGGCGGCCGCCCTGCGCGCCGCGGCGCGCACCCGCGCCCTGGGGATGCACTACTACGGCCACCTCCTCGGGATCGCGAGTTCCCGGCCCGACGAGGGCCGGCCGCGGCCGCACCTGGATCCCGATCCCGCTGTCATCCCGGACGTCGTCCCGCCGGTCGCGCTCGCCGCGATCGCCGACCTGGCCGTCGGCTCGGCCGTGCGCGCCGCGCTCGGCGCCGGGCGGCGACTCGGCACGGCCAGCCTCACCCTGCACCACGTCGGGTCCTCCGCCCGCGCCCCCGTGCGCGCCGATCCGACCCTGCTCTGGGCCGACAGCGACACCGGTGACGGCCTGGCCCGCTGCGATCTGCGGGACGCCCGCGGTGAACTGGTCGGCGCTGCCCAGGGCTGGTTCCTGGCCCTGCCCGTGCCCGACGGGCGGCAGCTCCCGCCCCTGCCGTGGGAGCGGGAACCGGCACCGACGATCGAGGCGCTGGCCGAGGCGGACCTGGACGAGCGCGAGCGCGCAGCGGTGACGGCCACGCTCCGGGCGCACGAACGGGCGCGCGAGCGCGGGACGTCGACCGCGGAGGAACTGACCTCCCCCGTCTGGTCGGAGTCCACTGCCGAGGGCACCGCGCAGGGGACGATGCAGGTCGGGCCCGAAGTGACCAACCGCGTGGGCCACGTGCAGGGCGGCGCGCTCTACGGCATCGCGCTGGCCGCCGCCGCGCGCGCCGTGGGCCCGGGCATGGAGGTCGCCGAGGGCCACTACCAGTTCGTCCGGCCCGCCGACGGCGAGCGGATCGTCGTCGACGGCGCGGTCCTGCGCCGCGGCCGCGCCGCCGCCTTCGCCGAGGCGAGCCTGTCGGTGGAGGGACGGCGGGTCGGCGTCGCTCGCTTCGCCTTCCGCCCGCCCCTCGGCGGAAACGGATGAGCGGAGGGCGTGGGATTCGAACCCACGATGGGTGTTACCCCATAGCGGTTTTCAAGACCGCCGCCATCGGCCACTAGGCGAGCCCTCCCGGCGGGTCAGAGGCTAGTGCCCCGACGTCCGCCGCCCAGTCCTGCCCGTCGCGATGACGCTCCGGCCGGCAGGCCGGGCCCGCCGATCACACCGCGACAGCGGTGACGAACACGCAGATCCCCTCGCCCTGGTCGGCCCGCGCTCGCAGACCGATGGCTGCCAGCAGTGCGGTCTCGATGCGATGGACCAGTTGCCGCAGGCCGTGGTACTCGGTGTCGCCGCCCCTGGTCACCACGATCTGGTCGAACCCCGCCAGCCGGACGTGCTCGGTCAGCATCCAGTGCGGCAGGATCGAGATGTGGCCGGGCTGGTAGTAGTGCCTCGGCCCGAACAGGTACGGCGCCCCCCGGAGCAGCATCTTCAGCCGTGAGTGCGGGTGCGCCACGTTCGGGGTGCTGACCAGGAGCTTGTCCCCGGGGCGGAGCATCGACCGGATCGACCGGAGCACCCCGCGCGGGTTCTCCACGTGCTCCAGCGTCTCGACGCACACCACCATGTCGAAGGGGCCGCGGGTGTCGTCGGTCCACTCCGGGTGGTCCAGGTCGAGCCGGAAGATCCACTCGTGCGGCGGGTCGAGATCGGTCGGGACGACGTCGAACCCGGCGTCGCGGAGCCGCAGCGCCAGGGAACCGCAGCCGGCCCCGACCTCGAGCACCCGCCCGCCGTCCGGAAGGGCCGCCCGCGCCAGCTCCACGGCGTACTCGTGCACGCCCGGCGCCGCGTGGATGTCGTGGCCCTTGTAGGACCGGGCGGTAGCCGTTCGCTGGACGGTCTCGAGCTCAGCCGCTGCCACGTGGTCAGACTCCCACGCACCGGGGCAGAACGCGGCGCCGGACCACGTCGGTGGTCCGGCGCCGGGCGCGTCGCCGGCGTCAGCGACGGCGCGGAGGAGCCTTCTTCTTGACCGGCGCCTTCTTGACCGCTGCCTTCTTGACCGGCGCCTTCTTGACCGACGCCTTCACGACCGGTGCCTTCTTCACCGGTGCCTTCACGACGACGGTCTTGCAGGTCACCTTCGCGACGCGGTGCCCACGCACCCGGACGATGCGGGTGGTGCAGGTGCGCACGGTCCGCGACGGCGTCGGGGCCACGACCGGCGCGGGCGCCGGGGCAGGGGCGACCCGCGGGGCCGGAGCCGGAGCCGGAGCCGGGGCCGGGGCCGGGGGCGGCGGAGGGGGCGGCGGCGGCGTGACGACCGTGGCCCCCGTGCGCGCCGATTCCGAGCCGCCGGCGACCGTCGAGACGGCCCAGCCGTGCGCGCTCCCCACGCCGCGATCGGTGTAGGAGGTGCTCGTTCCCGTCGAGATGAGGACGCCGTCGCGGTAGACGTTGTACGCGGCGGCCCCCGCCGCTGCGGTCCACGACAGCGCGACGTCGGCTCCGCTCACCAGAGCCTGCGGGGAGGTGGGGGCGGCGGGCGTGGGCGGCGCCGGAGGCAGGCCCGTCAGGCCGAGCAGCCCGGCCGGGTCGACGACGCCGTAGCCGGTGTCGTTGTCGTAGCCCGGGGCCTGGACGTCGGTCGCGGTGCTCTGCAGCGCGCCGCGGACCTGCGCGACGGTCGCGCCCGGGTGGCCGGCGACGAACCGGGCGACGAGCCCGGCCACGTGCGGGGCGGCCATCGAGGTGCCGCTCCGGGAGACGTAGCCCTGGGCGGGGTCGGTGGACAGGACCGAGACGCCGGGGGCGGAGATGAAGTTGGTCGGGCCGGTGTAGCTGAACGAGGCCGGGGCGCCGGTGTTGTCGGTCGCGGCCACGGCGATCGCGCCGGACGTGGCGGCCGGGTAGTTGACCGTGTTCCCCGTGGCGCGGTTGTTGCCGGCGGCCACGACGACCGTCACGCCGCGGTCGACCGCGTACTGCACGACCGTGTCGTAGACGGGGTTGTAGGGCCCGCCCAGGCTCATGTTGATGACCGAGGCGCCGTTGTCGACCGCGTGGATGACCCCGCGGGCCACCGCGTCGGACGTTCCGCTGCCGTTCGCCGTCAGCACCCGCACCGGCATCACCGAGGCACTGCTGATGCCCGTGACGCCGAGCCCGTTCTGGCCGACGGCGGCGATCTGGCCGGCGACATGGGTGCCGTGCCCGTTCGGGTCGACGCAGCCCGTGCCGGCCGGGTCCACGGTCGCGGCGTCGGACGCGAAGTCCGCGCCGAGGTCACAGCGCACGCGACCGGCCAGGTCCTCGTGCGCGGCCAGGACGCCGGTGTCGAGCACCGCGACCAGCTGGGTGGCGCCGTCCGGAGCGGTCGGGGGGAGGGCGTCGATCCCCAGGGTGTCGAGCGCCCACTGGCTGCTCCGCAGCGGGTCGGGGGTGCCGGCCAGCGCGACAGGGGTGGTGACGGCGACGCTCTCCGTGCCCGGCTGCGCCTCGAGCTGCTCGGTGACCCGCTCGACCTGGCTCGCCGGAACCGTGCGGCTGACCACCTCGGCACCGTCGCCGTCGACGATCACCGCGGACACCGTCTGCAGGGGGCCCCCGGAGGGAGCCGGGGCGGCCAGCGCCGCGGGCGTCGCGCTCTCCATGGCGACCACCGCCACGAGACCGAATGCCGCCACGAGGCCTGTGCCCCGCAGCTTCCGACTGACTGTGCCCACGTTGTCCGCTCCCGGCTGTGCTCGTGCTGCTCGTGCCAGGGGTATCGACACGAGCGGGAGCGGACTGGAGTCCCGAACGGATGATTTCCGGACGGGCGCCGCCGATGTCCGGGTGCGCACACCCCGGGCGCCGCAGGGATCATGACCGCGAGGAGCGCGCACGCCACGTGCCCACGGCCGGGCTCGGCCGCGGCGCAGGGGGGTGGGCCACCTGGTGGCCGCGACCCGGTCCCCTGGCGGTCGGCCAGGTGCACGGGGCCACCGGGCGGATGGCGCGGTGGGCTGGTCCTGCTGCTGGCCGTGCCCGTGGCCCAGGCGGTGGCGAGGCTGGCCACCGCACGCCCCCGCCTGGTCGACGCCGCCGCCTGGCAGCGGCCCGTCGTTGACACTCAGGAATCGATGGACTTATGGTCCTACCAATACGTTGCGGTTCCGGGGCACCGCCCCGTTCATCCCGGCGCGCCCTGGCTGGCGCGCCTGACCAGGAAGGCCGCCCATGGCCAAGGACGCACTCGTCAACAAGGACCTGGCGGCGAAGTTCGCCACCGAGAAGGACTCCCCGTACACCCGCTGGGTGGCCGACGAGGGCCTGGACATCATCGCGGCGCACTACGTGGCCGACCTCAAGGAGGTCGAGCTCAAGCCGTGGGCACGTCGCGGCGGCAAGGGCGTCTTCATCAATCACGAGGCCAGCCGCACGTCGAACGACTGCTACGTGGCCGAGATCCCGGCCGGGGGTGAGCTCGCCCCGCAGCGCCAGCTGTTCGAGGAGATGATCCTGGTCCTCTCCGGCCACGGCTCCACGAAGGTGTGGAACGACAGCGGCGCCGAGGTCACCTTCGAGTGGGGCCCGGGCGCACTGTTCGCCATCCCCCTCAACGCCAACCACCAGCACTTCAACGGCTCGGGCAACGAGACCGCGCGCTTCGTCTCCTCGACCAACGCCCCGGGGATCATCAACCTCTACGACGACATCGAGTTCGTGTTCGGCACCGCGCACGACTTCCCGAAGCGCTTCAACGGCGAGCCGGACTACTTCGCGCCCAAGGGCGAGCAGAAGGGCCTGCTGCTCGACACCAACTTCGTCGCCGACTCGATCAACCTGCCGCTGATCGAGGCCAAGGAGCGCGGCGCCGGAGGCGGGCACATCCGCTTCAACATGGCCAAGGGCTCGATGAACAGCCACATCTCGCAGTTCCCGACGGCCACGTACAAGAAGGGCCACCGCCACGGCCCCGGCGCACACGTGATCATCCTGTCCGGCGAGGGCTACAGCCTCATGTGGCCCGAGGGCGAGGAGCCCACGCGCTACGAGTGGGGCCCCGGCACGCTGATCGTTCCGCCGAACATGTGGTACCACCAGCACTTCAACACCGGGACCGAGCCGGCCCGCTACCTCGCCTTCAAGCACGAGGTCGTGTCCATCCGGAACGCGCAGGGTGTGCCGAAGGCCTGGATCAGCCAGCGCATCGGCGGCGACCAGATCGACTACGCCGACGAGTCGTCCTACGTCCGCGAGACGTTCAAGGAGGCCCTGGCCAAGCACGGCCTCGAGCCGCAGATGGACAAGGCGTACGAGCAGGAGCAGGAGAACCTGCCGCCCAAGTCGGCTGCCTGATCCCACCGCTGTTCCACCCCGACGTGCGGTCCGCCCTTCGCTGGCGGACCGCACGTCGTCGTTCGAGGAGTTCCCGTGACGCATCCGCACCACCATCACGACCACGACCACGACCACAGCCACGGCCACGGCGCCGAGGAACCCGTCTACGGCCGTGAGCACGCCGAGCCGCAGGCGGTGCACTCGACGTTCACGCCCGACCACGACCACGACCACGACGACGCCGACCTGCCGCTCGAGGACAACCCGATCTGGCAGCAGGACAACGTCACGCTGCACAGCGTCGGCATGGACATCGGGAGCTCCGGCACGCAGGTCGTGTTCAGCCGGCTGCACCTGCGGCGGATCGGCGAGGAGCTCACCAGCCGCTACATCGTCATCAGCCGCGACACCGTCTACCGCTCCCCGGTCGCCCTGACCCCCTACGCCAGCAGCGAGGCGATCGACGCCGAGGCGCTCGGCTCGATCATCGACCGGGCGTACGGCGAGGCCCGCATCGGTCCGGAGGAGATCGACACCGGCGTGGTGATCCTGACCGGCGAGGCGCTGCGCCGCCGCAACGCCGAGGCCATCGCCGGCGTGCTGGCCGAGCGCGGCGGGGAGCTCGTCACGGCCACGGCCGGGCACAACATGGAGGCGATGCTGGCCGCCTACGGTTCCGGTGCCGCCAAGGTGTCCTACGACGAGGGGCTCCGCATCCTCAACGTCGACATCGGCGGAGGGACGACGAAGCTCGCCCTCCTCGACCGCGGCCGAGTCCTGCAGACGGCCGCGGTGCACGTCGGCGGCCGCCTGCAGGTCGTGGACGACGAAGGCCGCATCGTCCGGCTCGACCCCGCCGGCCGCGACCACGCCGCCCGGGCGGGCCACCACTGGGACCTCGGCGACACGGCACGGCCCGACCAGATCGAGGAGGTGGCCGAGGGGATGGCCGACGTCCTCGTGGCCGCCCTCACCGCCGACCCGCTGCCGGACGCCGTCGAGGCGCTGCTCCTCACCGATCCCCTCGGCCCGCCGGACGGCGTCGACGGGGTGATGTTCTCCGGCGGCGTCGCGGAGTACGTCTACGACCGGGAGAGCCGGCTGTTCGGCGACCTCGGCGGACCGCTCGGCCGGGCCATCCGCCGGCGGATCGACTCGGGCGCGCTGCCCTTCCCGCTGCTGCCGGCGGGCGAGTGCATCCGGGCCACGGCGCTGGGGGCGTCGGAGTACAGCGTCCAGCTCAGCGGCAACACCGGCTGGATCTCCGACCCGGACGCCCTGCTCCCCCGCCGGAACCTGCAGGTCCTGCGCCCGGTCTACGAGCTCGGGGACGACGTCGACGCCGATGCCGTGGCGGCCGCCGTCCGCCGGCACCTCGTCGCGCTGGACGCGGTCCACGCCGACGCCGACCTCGCGCTGGCGATGTCCTGGGAGGGGCTGCCCAGCTACCGGCGGCTGTTCCCGTTCGCCTGTGGCATCCGCGACGGCCTGGCCGACCGCCTCGCCCAGGGACGGCCGATCTACGTGATGCTCGACGGCGACGTCGCCATGACCCTGGGCCGGCTGCTGCACGACGAGCTCGGCGTCACCACGGGCCTGCTGGTCGTGGACGGGCTGGCGCTGCGCGACTTCGACTACATCGACATCGGCCGCGTACGGCACCCGTCCAACACCGTGCCGGTCACCATCAAGTCGCTGGTGTTCGAGGCGGACCCGCACCACAGCCAGGTACCGACGGCCTAGAGCCGCGCAGTGAGGAACAGGAGCCGCATCCGGTGACGTCGGCGACGAGACCCGACGCCGGCGTCCCGGTGGAACCCCGGGGGCCCGCGGGGGCCGCCCGCTGGCTCGTCCTGTTCTCGATCACGACCGGGACGTTCATGGCGAACGTCGACTCCACGGCCGTGACCGTCGCGCTGCCGACGATGGCCCGGGAGTTCGGCGTGGGGCTCGACGAGCTCCAGTGGGTGCTCCTGGCCTATCTCCTGGCCATCACGGCGATCCTGCCGGTCTTCGGGCGGCTCGCCGACATGGTGGGGCGCAAGCCGATCCTGAACACCGGACTCGCCCTGTTCGTCAGCGCCTCGCTCGTCGTCGCGCTGGCGCCCAACCTTCCGGTGCTGATCACGTCCCGGGTGTTCCAGGGCATCGGCGCGTCGATGTTCATGGCCACGATCATGGCCACGGCCGTCACGACCTTCCCCGCCCGTCAGCGCGGCCGGGTCCTCGGCCTCATCGGGAGCATCGTCGCCGCCGGCACGCTGCTCGGTCCCGCCCTCGGCGGCCTGCTGACCGACGCGTTCGGCTGGCGGTCGATCTTCTTCATCAACCTGCCCGTCGGCCTGCTCGGCGCGGTCGGCACGCTGGTCTTCCTGCCGTCCGTGCGGGGCACCGGCGGATCGCTGCGGCAGCTGGACCCGGCAGGGGCAGTTCTCTTCGCCGGTTTCGCGGCCGCGCTGCTGCTCGGGCTCGGGACCGGGCCGCGGGCCGGGTGGGCCAGCGCAGGCGTCGTCGCGCTGCTGCTCGGTGCCGGCGCGCTCCTGCTGCTCTTCGTGCTCTGGGAGTTCCGGGTCGCCCACCCCCTCGTCGACCTGAGGCTGTTCCGTCACCGGGTGTTCGGGCTGGGCAACCTCGCGGGCTTCCTCTACTACGTGCTCACCGTCTTCCCGCCCTTCCTGTTCCCGCTGTACCTCTACGAGGTCCTCGGGCTGTCGACCGGGCGGACGGGCCTGCTCATGACGGTGCCGGCCGTGACCATGCTGGTCGTCTCGCCGTTCTCGGGCTGGTGGAGCGACCGCGTCGGCTCGATGTGGCCGGCGCTGGTCGCGCTCACCCTCATCATGGCGGCCATGTCGGGGACGGCGTTCCTGGGCTCGTCGTCCCCACTGTGGGCCGTCGGCGGGCTGCTCGCGCTGCTCGGGGCCGCCCTGGGGCTCTTCAACTCCCCGAACAACTCGGCCGTCATGGGCGCCCTGGGACGGGAGCAGGTGGGGATGGCCAACGGGATCGTCTCGACGCTCCGCAATCTGGGGAGGGCCGTCGGCATCGCGGTGGTGGTGCTCCTGTACCAGGCGTTCGCCGGCACGTCGGCGACGGTCGGCGCCTCGCCCGACACCCTGCTCGCCGGGTTCCGGGGCGTGTTCGTCGCCGGCGCCGTGGTCGCGGCCGGAGCGTTCGCCGTGATCGTCCTGATGTACCGGCGCCCTCGGCCGCAGGCGCCGTAGCAGCCGGAGCCGCCGGTCGAGACAACGTCCCGACGCCGGACGCACAGCCTCGGTCCGGTGCCGGAACCGGACGGAGTGCGCTGAGGACCCGTTCCGGAGGGAAAAACAGGGCCTCAGCGCACTCCGTCGGCCGGCGCCGGCCGTCCACGACCGGACGTGGTCGTCCGGTGTACCCGATGCTCCCGACGAGGACGTCGGTCCTCGCGGGGTGCGCCGGTCAGAACTGCATGAAGGGGAGGTAGCCGGTCGGCAGCGGGATGTAGACCAGCTCGCGGAACGCCACGTAGATCAGCACGCCGGTCACCACTGCGTAGATGACGGCGGACAACCACGACGTCCGGCCCGAGAACCGCAGGTAGAGGAGGGCGAACAGCGGCACCGAGAGGAACGCGCCGAGCGTGAAGAAGGCGACGAAGAAGGCCACGATCCACGACAGCGCCTCGAGCCAGGCCCGGCCGCCGGCGCTGGCGAAGACGTACTCCATGCTCGCGTCGTCTTCACGGTCGTCGTCGACGAGCTCCAGCTCCGCGGGCACGGCGACGGCTCCCACCGTCTCGCCGTCCGGATCCGCGTCCGGATCTGCGTCCGCGCTGACGGCCGCGGCCCCGGTCCCCGCCGCCGGGACAGCCGCACCGGCCGGCGCGGCCGCAGGCTTCTCCACCGTCGCAGTCGGTGCGGCCGCGACGGCGGGGGCCGGTACGGGCGCGCGCCGGCCTCGGACGGTGTCCCGGACCAACCCGATGAGGCGGAACACGCTCAGCAGGAATCCGAGCACCGACACCATCTGCGGGAACAGCGCCGCGCGGAACGGATAGTCCTGGGCGATCAGATAGGCAGCGGCGAAGAACGCCAGCATGAAGACGGTGATGACCCACTCGCCGGGGCGCGGCCCCGTCACTGTCTCCTGCTCTGCCACCGGAGCCTCCACGGCCTTCGTCACTGGGTCACCTCGGCCGCGTCGTTCCGACCCGCCCGCGCCGCCGCGCGGCGCTTGCGCGCCGCTCGCAGGATCGGACCGACGATCACGAACGCGATCACGGCCATCAGCCCCAGGACGATCGGATCATTGAGCCAGGTCCACCCGTCCAGGGAGTACGACAGGAAAAGGTACCGCTCGGCGATCCCCCCGAGGACGACGGCGAGCAGGAACGGCACCCGGGGCCAGTCCCAGTGGATGCAGATGACGCCGAATGCGGCGGCGACGAGCATCACGGCGATGTCGGCCGGGTTGTTGTTCGCGGTGAATGCGCCGATCGAGAGCAGGATCAGCAGGAAGGGAACGAGCCAGGTCCCGCGCAGGAACGACAGCTTCACCAGCTGCTTGATCAGCAGGAACGCCGCGACGACCGCGATGACGTTGGAGATCACCGTGATCCACACCATCGAGAAGGTCACGTCCAGGTTGGTCGTGAGCATCTCGGGCCCGGGCTGCAGGCCGGCGATGATGAAGGCGCCGAGCAGCACTGCCATGGACACGCTGCCCGGGATGCCGAAGGCGATGGTCGGGATCAGCGAGCCGGAGTCCTTGGCGTTGTTGTTCGCCCCGGCGGCGATCACGCCCTCCATCGATCCCTTGCCGAACTCCTCGGGGTGCTTGGAGGCCTGGCGGGCGGAGCCGTAGGCGATGAACTGCGAGACGGACCCGCCCAGGCCCGGGATGACGCCGACACCGACACCGATCAGGCTGGAGCGCAGGACGACCCGCCAGTACTTGAACGTCTCCCGGACGCCCTGGCCCATCCCGGCGTACGGATCGGCGGTGGCGGTCTTCGTCGCGATGCTGGCCTTGCTCAGCATCAGCTGCAGCAGCTCCGCGCCGCCGAAGAGGCCCACGACCAGGGCGACGAGGTTGATGCCGTCCCAGAGGTAGAGCTGGTCGAAGGCGTAGCGGGGCACACCGGCCTGCGCGTCCAGGCCCACCATCGAGATCATGAAGCCGGCCGTGGCCATGATCAGGCCCTTGACCATCGACCGGCCGGAGAGCGCGATCACGAAGCTCAGACCCACCAGGGTGAGCATGAAGAACTCGGGCGGTCCCAGGGCCAGCACCACCGGCCGCATGACGGGGACCGCCGCCGCGAGCAGGAACGCGCCGATGATGCCCGCCAGCGCCGAGCCGACCAGGGCGCCGGCCAGCGCGCGTCCCGCCTGCCCCTTCCTCGTCATCGGGTAACCGTCGAGCACGGTCGCGGCGGAGGTCGCCTCGCCGGGGACGCCGAGGAGCACGGACGTCACGTCGCCGGTCGTCGCGCTGGCGGCCAGCATCCCCAGCAGGAACGCGAACGCCTGCACCGGCTCCATGTAGAAGGTGAACGGCAGCATGAGGGCGAGGCTGACCGAGCCACCGAGGCCCGGAAGGATCCCGACGGCGAAGCCGATGGCGATGCCGACGAGCATCGTCAGCAGGGTCGTGGGTTCAAAGATCCCCAGCAGGCTGCTGAAGAAGACTTCGAGCATGGCGAAAACCTCGGTGTGGTCGGGAGCGAACGTCAGCTGGGGGACGGGCCAGGTGGCCCGACGTGCCGGTCAGGGTGCCGGGAAGAGGACGGGTTGCGCGACCGCTGCGCGCGTGGCGCGCCGATCACAGCCCCGGTCAGGCCCGGGCTCCCTCCAGGACGTCGGACCGGAGGCCGGCCAGATACTGCAGCACCTCACCGAGGTGCAGCACGGACGCGTACTTCAGGTGCATGTCGAACAGGTTCACCTTGTGGGAGAGCAGGCTGCGGTCGAAGGTCGCCTCCTCGACCACCGCGACCTCGAGGCCGTGCGAGTAGGCGTCGACCACGCTGGCGCGGACACAACCACTGGTGGACTCGCCGGCGACGATCAGCGTGTCGGCGTCCACCTGCCGGAGCCAGGTCGTCACCGGGGTGCCGAAGAACGCGCTGGCGCGGGCTTTGCGGGCCATCAGCTCGCCCTCGACGGGCGCCAGCGACGGCATGAACTCGTAGCCCACCACGTCGTCCTCCCCGGGTACCCGGGCGCGCTGGGTGGCGGCTCCGAGCCGCGAGCCCGGCCGGGCCTCCCCGGTCGTGTGGATCACCGGGATGCCGGCCTCACGGGCTCCGTGGAGCAGCTTCTCCATGGCGGGCAGGGCGTCCCACGCGTTGAGGCCGCAGGTGGCCGGCCACTCGTCGATGGCGTCGGCCAGCGGCCGGGGGCGGTCGCCGAAGACCTTGGCGTAGCAGTCGATCATGAGCAGGGCCGGTCGCGTGCCCAGCGGGCGCTTCGTCTCGTAGCGGCTTGCGATGAGCCGCTCGTCCGCGCCGATGACGTCGTCCCAGCAGTGTGCGCCGAGCTCGTCCAACTCACGGCCTCCCTCAGACGGGCGTGCTGCCCGCGGCCCCGCGGACGTGGCCGGCGTCATAGTGGCCCCTACTGAAGCACGCGGGCGGGCAATGGTCCATAGGTCTTACCAAAGACTTTCCCGCCGTGCGGCAGACCGGAGCGACGGCCTCCCCGCCGCTCGCGGGGTCGTCCCGGAGCGGCGCCGGTTCGAGGCGGTCGCGGCAGGTCGAGAGACCCGGTCGCGGCAGGTCGAGAGACCCGCGCCGGTGGCCGGCGGTCCGCCCACCGTCACTGGTTCGCGTAGGCGCCTTCCAGCAGCGCGCGGTACTCCTCGGGCGCCTCCAGCACCGACTGCATGACGTCCGCCAGCTCGTCCCCCGGGGTGAACTCGACCGGCTGGTACCGCTCCTCCATGTCCCCGACGAACGTGGGGTCGGCGAGGGTGGCCTCGAACGCGTCCTCCAGCTCGCCGGCACAGTCCTCGGGGATCCCGGGCGGCCCGAGGACGTCGACACCCACCGACTGCAGTGACGTGTGCGCCTCGGCCAGCGCGCGCTGGTCGTCGTCGAGGTCGAGCTCCAGCAGCGCCGGCACGTCCGGGAACGCCTCGTTGCGGTCCTCCGCGATGACGAGCACCGGAACGTGATCGCCGCTCTCGATCGAGGACATGCGGCTGGGCACCGTGCCGCTCGCGAGGTGGGCGTCGCCCGATGTCACCGCCAGCGCGGTCTCCGCGCTGCCCGCATAGCCGGTGACGATGTCGGCATCGAGCCCGAGGACGGGAATGAGGATCGTCGCGTCGATGTGGTCGGCGCCGCCGGGGCCGGCGCTCGCGAAGGCCAGCCTGTCCCGGCCCGAGAGGTCCTCGACCGAGCTGATCCCACTCTCCGGACCGGTCACGAGGACACGGTCGTCCTGCGCGAGCCGCGCGACGAAGGTGAACTCCTCCCAGGTCGAAGGTGGCGCCCGCCGACCCGCCCAGCACGGCACCGGCGAGCCCCTGACCGCTGAAGAACCCGATGGTCAGCCCGTCGGGTTCGGCCGTGTAGATCTCGCTCGCCGCCGTGAGCCCCCCGGCGCCCGGATGGTTCTCGACGACGACGGTCCCGCCGAGTTCCTTCTCGAGGTGCGGCGCCGCCGTGCGGGCGAAGAGGTCGTAGAGGCCGCCCTCGCCGTACGCGACGACGAAGGAGATCCGCTCCCCCTCGTAACACGACGATGCGCTGGGCTCGGGATCCCGACTCCCCTGCTCGGGGGCGCAAGCCGCGGCCACGAGGCCGACCGGCAGCAGGAGTGTCACCGCGCGGAACCGATGTGCGAACTGCCTCCGGATCTTCATGCGGGTGCACTCCTCGGACCCGGATCCGCGGCGAGCTCGTCCACCGGTGACCCTCCCCTGGCACGGCCCTCGCGCCGACCGCGGATGTGACCGGCGACACAGCGACGGGTCCACTGAAGCACGTCTGCCAGGTAATGGTCTATAGGTCTTACCAACCCTCCTGGCCCTTGTTAGGGTCCTGGCCAGCCGGCCGTGACCCGGGACACAACCGCAGCCCGCGGAGTCGGACGAACCCGTCGCGCCGCGGATCGGAGGACCCTCCCGTGACCGCCCTGGCCGGCCGCGCCCTGAAGCTCCCCGACCTCCAGGAGGACGGTTCGTGACAGCGACCGAGGACGCCCCGACCATCGGCGGCACCGCTCCCGCCGGCCCAGAGCTGCCGCTGACCGGCGTCCGGGTGCTCGACCTCGGTTCCTACATCTCCGGGCCGTGCGCCGCGGTGCTGCTCGCCGAGATGGGCGCCGACGTGATCAAGGTGGAGCCGCCCACCGGCGACCCGTTCCGGAAGTGGGAGTCCGGCGGGCTCAACGCGACCTTCGTGGCGTTCAACCGGGGCAAGCGCAGCGTCGTCCTGGACCTGAAGTCCGACGACGGCCGGGCACACCTGCTCGACCTCGCGGGCTCGGCCGACGTCCTGGTCGAGAACTTCCGGCCGGGCGTCATGGAGCGGCTGGGCATCGGCTGGGACGTGCTCCGCGACCTGCAGCCCGGGCTGATCCACTGCAGCATCACCGGCTTCGGCAGCGGGGGGCCGTACGCGGGCATGCCGGCGTACGACGGCGTCGCACTGGGCTACAGCGGCCTGGCCGGCCTGCTGCTCGACCCGGAGGACCCGCGGCTGCGCGGGCCGGCGCTCGCGGACGCGATCACCGGGCACTCCGCGGCGTTCGCCGTCCTGGCGGCGCTGCACCAGCGGCACCGGACGGGCCGGGGGGAGCACCTGGAGGTGAGCATGCTGGGCGCCCTCGTGCACTTCCTGCACTCCGCTGTCGCCAAGAACGTCGTCGAGGGACGGGACGAGACGCCCTACCTGCGGCCGCACAGCTCACAGGCCTACGTCTTCGGGACCCGCGACGACCGGCAGGTCCTCATCCACCTCTCCTCGCCACCCAAGTTCTGGCAGGGCCTGTGCGCCGCCGTCGGCCGGGAGGACCTGCTCACCGACGAGCGCTTCGCCGAGCGCGGCGGGCGGCAGCGGCACTACGAGGTGCTGCGCGCGGAGCTCTCGCCGATCTTCGCCGGCCGCGACCGGGACGAGTGGCTGCAGGTGCTGCAGGCGCACAGCGTCCCGTGCGCGCCGGTCAACGCCGTCAGCGAGGCGCTGGAGGACCCGCAGCTGCGGCACCTCGGGATCATCGACGTGCTCGACGAGCCGGGCATCGGGCCGATGCCGCAGATCCGCCCGCCGGCCCTGTTCGGGGGCTTCGCGCTGCCCGCGGTGCGGCGGGCTCCGTATCTCGGGGAGCATTCGGACGAGCTGCTGGGCACGGACGTCGAGGGGCAGTCATGAGCGAGGCAGTGCGGTTCGTCGACACCACCATCCGCGACGGCCAGGCGAGCCTCTGGGCGATGAACATGCGGACCCGGCACATGCTGCCGGCCATGCCGCACCTGGACGCCGCGGGCTTCGACAGCATGGAGTTCATCGCCACCGGCAGCCGGCTGAAGAAGTTCGTCCGGCACCTCGGCGAGAACCCCTGGGACTGGATCCGGCAGGGTTCGGCCGCCGCCGAGCGGACGCCGCTGCGGTGGCACGGCCCCATCGACGGGTCGAGCATGAGCGGCGCCGTGGTGCCCGAGGTGGGCGAGCTGCTCATCTCCAAGGCGGTCGAGCTGGGCATCCGGCACACCCGGACCGGCAGCAACTGGAACAACTTCGACGCCGTCGCCGCGCAGCTTCCCCGCTTCGAGCGGCTCGGCATGACTCCGGTCATCAACGTCATGTACTCGGTCTCGCCCAAGCACACGGACGAGTACTTCGTGCGCAAGGCGAAGGAGGCCGGGGCCATCGCGCCCTACCGGCTCTGCTTCAAGGACGTCAGCGGGATGCTGACGCCGGAGCGGACGCGGACCCTGCTGCCGCAGATGATGGCCGCCGCCGGGAGCATCCCGTGGGAGTTCCACGGCCACTGCAACAACGGGCTGGGGCCGCTGAACGCGATCGAGGCCGTCCGCGCCGGGGTGCGGGTCGTGCACACCGCGGTGCCGCCCCTCGCCAACGCCAACTCGCAGCCCTCGGTCTACAACGTGGCGGCGAACCTCCGCGAACTCGGCTACGAGGTGGACGTCGACACCGACGTCCTGCGCCCGGCGACGGAGCACTTCACCGCCATCGCGAAGCGGGAAGGCTTCCAGATCGGCGTGCCGTACGAGTACGACGAGCGGCTGTACCGGCACCAGGTGCCCGGCGGAATGATCTCCAACCTGCAGTACCAGCTGCGGCTCGCCGGGGTCGAGGACCGGCTCCCCGAGGTGCTCGAGGAGACCGCCCGGGTCCGCGCCGACTTCGGCTACCCGATCATGGTGACCCCGCTGTCGCAGTTCGTCGGCAGCCAGGCGGCGATCAACGTGATCACCGGCGAGCGGTACCGACAGGTCACCGACAAGACGATCGAGTACGCCCTCGGCCGGCACGGCGGCGACGAGGCGGTCGACGGGATGGACCCCGACGTCCGGGACCGGATCCTCGACCGGCCCCGGGCCCGGGAGATCGCCGCCTTCGAGGCGCCACGGGTGACGCTCGCGCAGCTGCGCGAGCACTACGGCCGGGACACCCCGGACGAGGACCTCATCCTGATGAGCATCGTCGGGGACGACGCCGTGGACGTCGTCGGCAGCGTGCGGGACCCACGTCCCCCGGCACCGGCCGACGGCCCGCTGCTGGAACTCATCCGCCGGCTCGCCGAGCAGGACCGGCACGCGTTCGTGTCCCTGCAGCAGCCGGGACTGAAGCTGACCATGCGCAAGGGCTCCCCCGCCGGCGCCGACGAGGCATGAGCCTCCCCGGAGCGCGGAGCGCGGAGCCGACGAGACGTGCGAGATCCCCGATCTCGCCGGAAGGAGCTGATGGTGCTGTGGAGCTGACGCACGACGACGTGGTCTCGATCCTGGAGCTGCTCGAACGGTCGAACGTCGAGTACCTCGAGGTGGAGGTGGGGAGCTCGCGGATCGTCGCCGACCGCACGGGGGTCACCACCCAGGCCCGTGGGAGGGCACCCGTCCCCGCCGCAGCGGCGCCGGTCGCGGCTCCGGCCCCGGTCGTGGCGCCGGCTCCCGCCCCGGTCGCGGCTCCGGCACCCCCGGCGGGAACGGCACCCCCGGTGGTGACGGCGCCTCCGGTGCCGCCCCAGGCCTGGGCGGCTCCCGTCGCTGCCGACCTGGTGACCGTGACCGCCCCGATGCTGGGGGTGTTCTTCCGTGCGCCGCAGCCGGGTGCGCCGAACTTCGTCGAGGTCGGGTCGCAGATCGAGGAGGGCGCCACGCTCGGCCTGGTCGAGGTCATGAAGATGTACAACGGCGTCGCCTCACCGACCGCCGGCGAGGTGGTCGAGGTGCTGGCGGCCAACGAGGAGTTCGTGGAGTACGGCCAGCCGCTCTTCCGGCTGCGTCCCGCCGTCGCGTGAACCGCGTCCTCGTCGCCAACCGGGGTGAGATCGCCGTCCGGGTGGTCCGGGCCTGCCGGGCGCTGGGCCTGGAGTCGGTGGTCGCGGTCTCCGCGGCCGACCGCGACAGCATGGCCGCGCGCCTGGCGGACCGGGCCGTGTGCGTCGGTCCGGCGCGACCGGGCCTGAGCTACCTGAACCAGGACGCGCTGCTCGCCGCGGCGCTCGGCACCGGTGCCGACGCGGTGCATCCCGGGTACGGGTTCCTGGCCGAGAACGCCGCCTTCGCCGCGGCGTGCGAGCGCGAGGGCCTGCGCTTCGTCGGGCCGGCGAGCGAGGTCGTCCACACGATGGGCAACAAGCTGGCCGCGCGCGAGGTGGCCCGCAAGGCCGGCGTCCCGCTCGTGCCCGGGTCCGACCGCCTGTCCGACGTCGGGGAGGCCCGCGCGGTGGCGGACGGGATCGGCTACCCGCTGCTGTTCAAGGCGGCCGCCGGCGGTGGGGGACGCGGCATCCGCATCGTCCGGGACGCCGGCGAGCTGGCCGACGCGTTCGACAGCGCCTCGGGCGAGGCACGGGCGGCGTTCGGCGACGCCACGCTCTACGCCGAGCGCTACGTCACCACGGGCCGGCACATCGAGGTCCAGGTCTTCGGCGACCGGCACGGGCGGGTGCTGCACTTCGGCGAGCGCGACTGCTCCCTGCAGCGGCGCTACCAGAAGGTCCTGGAGGAGGCGCCCGCCTCCGCCGTCCCCGAGCACGCGCGCGAGGCCATCCGCCGCTCCGCGGTCCTGCTCGCCGGGGCCATCGGCTACGAGAACGCCGGCACGGTGGAGTTCCTGTACGACGAGGAGCGCGACGAGCACTACTTCCTGGAGATGAACACGCGGATCCAGGTCGAGCACCCGGTCACGGAGATGGTGACCGGCCTGGACCTGGTGCGCCTGCAGCTGCAGGTGGCCGCCGGCGACCCGCTCCCACTGACCCAGGAGCAGGTGACGTTCACGGGGCACGCGATCGAGTGCCGGATCAACGCCGAGTCCCCGGAGCAGGGCTTCCGCCCCTCCCCCGGCCAGATCACGCGGTGGGCCCCACCGGAGGGGCCGGGCGTCCGCCTGGACACCCACTGCTTCGAGGGCTACGTCGTCCCGCCGTTCTACGACTCCCTGCTGGGCAAGCTGATCGTGCACGGCCGCGACCGGGCCGAGGCGCTGCGGCGGACGAAGGCCGCCCTGCGCACCTTCGAGGTGGACGGCGTGGCCACGACGATCCCGTTCCACCGCTGGCTGCTCGAGCAGCCCGACGTGGAGTCCGGCCGCTTCGGGACGCGGTGGCTGGAGCCCGCGATGTCCGGCTTCCGGCCCTGACGAGGCGTGTCCCTGCTCTCACCCGAACGGGCGGTGAGGAGCGTCACCGCAGGTCAAGGGAGCATTCCCCCGTGCCGAGGACTTACATGTAACGAGGACGCCACGCGATCGTTCGGGCGCGATTTCAGTTGTCGCGCAGGCCGGGGCGTCCCGCCCTAGGAGTTCTCCATGACCGCTCTCAGCCTCGAGCGCATCGTCCACCCGCGCCGCTCGGCCACCCCGCGGATCCGCACCGTTCTCACCGCCGGCACCACCATGATCGGGCAGTCCATCCGGGCCGCCCGGGAGCTCGACGCCGTCGTGTCCCCCGGCGCGCAGCTCCGCGTGATGGAGCGCTTCGCCGCCCGCATCGACCACTGACGGCCGGGACCGGGCCCAGCGGGCCCGGCCCCTCCCGGCGTCAGTGCATGTGGCTGCCGCCATCGACCACGAGGGTCTGCCCGGTGACGAAGTCGCTCTCCGGGCCGAGCATGAACCGCACGGCCCCCACCACGTCCGGGGGCAGCATCACCCGCTGGATCGCGCGCCCGCCGACCTGGGTCTGCCGGTAGGCCATCGTGCCCTCGTCCGGGGCCTCCTCGGACAGCGTGCTGCCCGGTGCCACGCAGTTGACCCGGATGCCGTCGCCGCCCACCTCGCGGGCGAGGACCTTGGTGAAGCCGAGGATCGCCGCCTTCGACGTCACGTAGTGGATCCGGCTGGCCGACCCCTTGAGCGCCGTGCCCGAGCTGATGTTCACGATCTTGCCGTAGCCCGCCGCTCGCATCGCCGGGATCACCGCCTTGCAGGCCTGCCAGGTGCCGCGGACGTTGACCCGCATCATCAGGTCCCACTCGTCCAGCGTGATCTCGTCGAACGGTGACCGGGACATGGGGACGACGGAGAAGACCGCGGCGTTGTTGACCAGGCCGGTGATCGTGCCGAACTCCGCGACCGTGCCGTCGACCATCGCCTTCAGGTCCGCCTCGTCGGAGATGTCGGCCCGGAAGGCCAGCGCCCGTCCGCCGGACTCCCGGAGCTCGCCGGCCAGCTTCTCGGCTCCGTCCCCGTCCAGGTCCACGACCACGACGGCGGCGCCCTCGGCGACGAGCGCGCGGGCGTAGGCCGCCCCGATCCCGTGCGCGGCGCCGGTGATGACGACGACGGCGTCGGCGATCGTGCGGGCCGGTTCCGTCATCGGAGGGTCACCGTGACGGACTGCTCCCGGCCGTAGCTCAGCAGCTCGTCCAGCGCGCTCTCCTTGCCGATGCCGCTCTGCTTGAAGCCGCCGAACGGCGAACCGATCGGGCGCTTGCCCGTGCCGTTGACCGAGATGTAGCCGGAGTGGATCCGCCGCGCGGTGCGCAGCGCGAGCGAGATGTCGTTGGTCCAGATGTTCCCGGTCAGGCCGACGTCGAGGCTGTTGACCTGCTCGAGCATGTCCTCGTAGTCGCGCCAGGTGAGCACCGACATCACCGGCCCGAAGATCTCCTCGCGGGCGATCCGCATGCTCATGTCCACCTGCGCGAACACGGTCGGCTCGACGTAGAAGCCCTTGTCCAGGCCCTCGGGGCGGACGCCGCCGTGCAGCAGCTTGGCCCCCTCCTCGACGCCACTGGCGATCAGGCCCATCACCTTGTCGTAGTGCGCCCGGAAGGCCAGCGGGCCCATGTCCGTGTCGTCGTCCATGGGATCGCCGACCTTGAGCTTCCGGACCGCCTCGACGAGCGCGCCGAGGAACTCCTCGCTGACGTCCTCGTGCACGAAGATGCGCGAGGCGGAGCCGCAGGACTGGCCCATGCAGCGGGCCAGGTTCATCGCGGCCACGGCGGCCTTGGCGGTGGTGGCGACGTCGGCGTCGGGGAACACGATCAGCGGGTTCTTGCCGCCGAGCTCCAGGCTCAGGTGCTTGACCTGCTCGGCGCCGAGGGCGGCGACCCGCTGGCCGGTCGCGACGCTGCCGGTGAAGGCGACACGGGGCACCCGCGGGTGTCCGGCGAGGGCCGCACCAGCGGTCGCGCCGTTGCCGGTGATGACGTTGAAGACACCGGCCGGGAAGAGGTCCTTGACCAGCTCGCCGAGGCGGAGCGCCGAGAGCGAGGTCTGCTCACCGGGCTTGACGATGACGGGGCAGCCGGCGGCCAGCGGGGCCGCGGACTTGGCGGAGGCGAACTTGACCGGGTGGTTGAACGGCACGATCCGCGCGACCACGGGATAGGGCACGAACTCGGTGAAGGTCAGCGCGTCCGGGCCGCTGGGGATGGTGCGGCCCTTCGTCTCGCCGGCGATCCCGGCGAAGTAGCGGATCTCGCCGACGGCGCTCTGGACGTCGGCGCGCATGCTGGTGATCGGGTTGCCCGAGTCGATGGCGTCGAGGTGGGCGAGCTCCTCGAGGTTGTCCTCGAGGACCTGGGCGTACTGGCGGAGGACCGCCGCGCGCTGGGTCCAGGTGCGGTCGCGCCAGGCGGGACCGGCCTTCTCCGCAGCGCGGACGGCGCGGTCGACGTCGTCGGCCGTGGCCTCGGGAACGGCGCCGACGACCTCCTCGGTGGCCGGGTTGACCGACTCGAGCGTGCCCCCACCGGTCGCCTCGACGAGCTGCCCGTCGATCAGCATCCCGCGGAAAGGAACCTCCGACTGCTGTGGCAAAGCATCCACCGTCCTGTTCGGAATCGTGTCGTCCGGCCTCGCGCTGTCCGGTTCCCGGTGCGGGGAAAAAGCACCTGGCAGGCCGTCGAGAACCATTGGTAAGACCATAAGCCCTTTGTGACTGGGCGCACAAGGCGTCGACCCGCCACCGCGGCGGGGTCCCGCGGACCGATGCCGTCAGGCCGGGAGCGGGGACTTGCCGAGGAGGGCCGCAGGGTTGGTGGCGGCGGCCGACCGGATCTGCTCCACCGACAGCCCGGCGTCGTAGAGCACCCCGAGGAGCATCCGCAGGAGGTCCGACGGCGACGGATTGCTGCCGCTGAAGAAGTCGCTCGTGAAGACGAACCGCGAGGCGCCGAGGTCCTGGACGAGCCGCACGACCTCGGCGGGGTCGTACCGGCCCGGAGCGATCGTCGGCCAGCAGACCTCGATGTAGGCGCCGAGCCCGGCGGCCTCCGTGATCGCCTCGACCGGAGCCCCGACGGATCCGGACATGGGATGCCCGAAGAGGAGCCGCTCGAAGCCGATGCGGTGCGCCTCCCGGGCGAGCACCAGGGACTCCGCCCAGGACACGTGCCCTGTGCTGAGCAGGAGGTCGTGCTCGACGGCGAGCCGCAGGACCTCCTGGGCGCCGTCGGTGAGTGCGCCGGACTCGTCGGTGATCGAGAGCGTGCACAACCGCTCGGGGTCGAAGTGCTCGAACGCGGCGGCGAGCCGCCGGTGGAACCCGCCGCGCTCCCGGTCGTTGCGCGATCCCCAGGTGGGCAGGAACACCGCCTTGGCCCCCATCGCCGCGGCCGCCTCCACCGCCCAGGGATCGACGCCGCCCACGGCGGGGTTCAGGGTGATGCTCGTCTCGACCTCGACGCTGCCCGAGTACAGCTGGGCTATGAACGGGGAGAGCGACACCGAGGGCCACAGGTGCGACTTCAGGACGACGGCGCGGACGCCGGCGGCCTCCGCGCGGGGCAGCCACTCCCACTCGGGAAGCGCCTTGCGGAACTGGGTCGTCGAGAACTCGAGGTCCACGTGGCAGTGCAGGTCGACCGCACCGACCAGGAGCTCGTCGTAGACCGTGCGCGCGCCCGGCATCAGCCGGCTCCGCTCGGCACCGGACGATCGGCCGGCGACGGCACCTCGGCGACCCCGATGAGGGCGTCGCGCCGCACCAGGGCGGCCAGTTGGTCCTCGCTCATGCCGTCGGTGCCCTCCGGACGCCGGGGCAGCACCATGTACCGCACGTGGGAGGTGCTGTCCCAGACGGTGATCCGGCGGTCGTCGGGCAGGTGCAGGCCGAACTCGGCCAGCACGCCGCGCGGGTCGCGGACCACCCGTGAGCGGTAGGCCGCCGTCTTGTACCAGGACGGCGGGGTGCCGAGCAGCCGCAGCGGATAGCAGGAGCAGAGCGTGCAGACGATGACGTTGTGCACCTCGTCGGTGTTCTCGACGACCCGCAGGTCCACCTCGCCGTGACCGGCCGGCCCGACGGGCATCCCCATCGATGCGGCCACGGCGCCGGCGTCCGCCAGCAGCGCCCGGCGGACGTCGTCGTCGACCCACGCGCGGGCCACCAGCCGTGCGCCGTTCAACGGCATCGCGCGGGCGATGAAGTTCTCGATGACCGGGTCGAGCTCGCCGGGCTGCAGCACGCCCTTCTCCTCGAGCAGCCGTTCCAGCACCGCCACCCGCCGGTTGATCCGCTCGTTCGTCGCATCGGCACTCACGAGACCTCCTCCAGGTTGCTGAGCCACAGGTCCGCGTGCAGGTACGAGCCCGCCCCTGTGGCGCCGAAGACCCGCTCCGCGTCGAAGCGCACGGTCAGCACCGGCTCGGGCTCGCGGAAGACCTCGCCCGCCCCGTGGCCGACGGGCAGCGGCTTGTTCCCGCACTCCCCCACGACGACGCCGACCTGCCCCCGCAGATAGCCCGGCACCCTGCGGAACTCGTCAGGATCGACCGAGCTCACTCGTACCTCGTCGCCCATGGCTGGGCGCCGCCGCTCTCCTCGTTCCATTCCCGGTGTCCCCCGTTCCCGCCCGACTCGGCCAGCTGCTGCTCCACGGAGGCCACGGCCGCGTCCAGCTCGCCCGGCGCCAGCACGCCGTCGTCGACCAGCAGGATCTCCAGCCGGGTCAGCCAGCGCTCGTAGTAGCCCTGCTCCATGTGCACCCGCGCGGGCAGCTGCTCGCTCAGGTCGCGTTTCTCGTCGGTGCTGTGCCCGAACCGCGGGGGCACCACGTTGTTCAGCGCCCACACCCGGGCCTGCCAGACCCAGTCGAAGGGCTGCTGGTCGTCCGACGTGTCGATCGGGCCGAAGCCCTCGACGCCGCCGACGTTGGAGAAGCGGGGCACGGCCGATCAGTCCATCGGCCCGTGCAGGACGCCACCGTCGACCAGCAGGTCGGTGGCGGTGATGAAGCTCGACTCCTCCGACGCCATGAACAGCACGGCGTCGGCGATGTCCTCGGGACGCCCGCCCCGGCCGACCAGGTTCGAGCGCTTCCGGTCGGTGGGCTCCACGTCCTGCCCCACGGGCGAGCCGACCTTGTTCGGCGTCACCGAGTTGGCCCGGATGCCGTAGGGCGCCAGCTGCGCGGCGAAGGACCGGGTCAGGTTGATGACGGCGGCCTTCGCGGCCGGGTAAGCGGTGGCGTTGGGCCGGGCCCGGTAGCCCGACGTCGACCCGATGTTGACGATCGCGCCGCCGCGGCCGGTCTCGACGATCTGCTTCCCGACGTACTTGGTGCACAGGAAGACGCTGGTCAGCGTCACCTTCAGCACCCGGTCCCACTCGTCCTCGTCCAGGTCGAGCACGGTGGCGCCGCGGTCGGTGATGGCCACGTTGTTGACCAGGATGTCCACCCCGCCGAAGGTGCCGGCGACCGCGGTGGCCATCTCCTGCACGGACGCGGACTCGGACACGTCGCAGACGAAGACCGCGGCCGCGCCCGGGTGCTCCTGCTCGACCAGGTCGACCGTGCGCTGGGCGCGGTCCTTGTCGAGGTCGACGACCGCGACCTTCGCGCCCTCGCGGGCGAAGCGCAGGGCGATCGCCTCGCCCACATTGCGCCCGCCCCCGGTGACGACGGCGACCTTTCCTGCCAGCCTGCTCATTCGGCGATCACTTCCTGTGCGAGGGCCGGCACCCCGACGTCGGAGGCCGGTGCGTCGAGCGCGCGCTCGTGGCGCAGTTTCCCGGTCGCCTGGCGGTCCAGCACGACCGTGCCCTTCGCGTCGCGCGTGACGACGACGCCGTAGTCCTCCCGGGCCGCGGCCTCGGACACGTAGCCCGAGGCGACGTCGGCGACGACCGCGTCCGCGTCCCGCTCCAGCGGGTTGCCGTAGCCCCCGCCGCCCGGGGTCTCCAGGCGGAAGGTGTCGCCGGGCTTCAGCGGCAGGTCGGAGTAGCGCGAGGGCAGCACCCGCTCCTGCGGCGTCCCCGGGTTGACCGTCAGCCGGCCGATCCGGCCCCGGTGCCCGCCGTCCACGCCGAGCGGGGCGACCTTGTGCCGGGTCGAGCGCAGCGAGAAGCGGGCCGGCTCGACGACCTCGTACTCGCGCAGGATGCCCAGCCCGCCGCGGAACCGGCCGGCGCCGCCGGAGTCGGGGATGAGCTCCAGCCGCTTGACGCGGGCGGTGTACTCGCTCTCCACGATCTCGACCGGTGCGATCTTGCCGTTGGTGTGGTTGACCGAGGAGCCCGAGACGCCGTCCCGGTCCTTGAGCGCGCCGGTGCCGCCGCCGAAGATCTCGTACTGCACGTACTTCTTCGTGCCGGGCTCGCGGCCGCCGCTCATCACGAACGACCGGCTGGCGCAGCCGTCGGCGCGGCCCCGCCCGGGCACGATGGCGCTCATCGCGTCGAACACCGCGTCGACGACCGCGTGGACGGTCGGGTTGTAGGTGTTGACCGCCGCCGGGAAGTGCGGGTCGACGACGCTGCCCGGACGGGTCGTGATGTCCATGGCGTCGAGCAGGCCCGAGTTGACGTAGGTGTCGGGGCCCAGCAGCGAGATGACCACGTAGGCGCAGGCCGCGCGCAGCAGCGGTGGGCGGATGTTCGCCGGGCCGCGGGTCTGGTCGTCGGACTGGGTGAAGTCGAACTCGATCCGGTCGCCGGCCTTGCGCACGGTCACGTGCAGCCGGAACGAGTGCTCGAGATCGATGCCGTCGTCGTCGACGAACCGCTCGGCCTCGACCTCCATGTCCGGCCACTCCGCCAGCGCGGCGCGGACCCGCTGCTCCGAGACGGCCAGCACGTCCTCGAAGTAGTTCCGCAGCTCGTCGAGACCGTGCTTCTCGGCGATCTCCTGCAGCCGGCGCTCACCCACCCGCACCGAGCCCAGCTGGCCACGGGTGTCGCCCAGCACGACCTCGGGGGTGCGGCTGTTGGCGGCGATGATCCGCTCGATGTCGCGGTTCGTCTCGCCGTCGCGCTGGTAGCGGACGGCGGGCATGTGCAGGCCCTCGTTGTAGATCTCGGTGGCCGAGGCCGAGCAGCTGCCCGGCACCGGCCCGCCGATGTCGCCCTTGTGCGCCATCGACGCGGCGAACCCGAGCAGCTCGCCGTCGATGAACACCGGGCAGATGACGAAGAAGTCCGGGGCGTGCGGGCTGCCGCCCTCGTAGGTGTGGTTGATCAGGTAGGCGTCACCCTCGCACAGGTCGTCCCCGAAGTCGCGCAGCACCGCGGCGGTGCAGGCGGGGAAGGCACCGATGTGCAGCGGGAGGACGACGTGCTGCGCGACCACCCGGCCCGTCGGGTCCAGGAACGCGCACGAGGCGTCCTGGGACTCGCGGATGATCGTCGAGAACCCGGTGCGGAAGAGCGAGAACTGCATCTCCTGCACCACCCCGGACAGCCGGGCGCGCAGCACCTGGAAGGTGACGGGGGCGACCTTCATCGGGCGGTTCATCGGGTGGCCTCCTGAGACCTGGACTCCGACGACGTCGGAGCCGGCGAGATGCGCAGGTTGCGCCAGCGGTCGACCTCGACCGGCTGGCCGGGGAGCACGACCACGGTGGTGTCCTCCTGGTCGACGATCGCCGGCCCGGTGAAGGTGACCCCGACGTCGAGCAGCTCGCGGGCGTAGATCGGGGTGTCGACGACCGAGTCGCCGAAGCGCACCGGCCGGGTGTCGACCTGGGCCTCGGCCAGCGGGCGGCCGACCGGCTCGTGCTCGAGCAGCTTCACCTCGGGGACGAGACCGCGCCCGGTCACCCGGTAGGAGACGACCTCCACCGACTCCTCGGGGGCGGCGTGGCCGAAGCGGTCGAGGTGCTCGGCGTCGAAGGCCTTGCGCATCGTGGCGGTGTCGCCCTGCTCCAGCGCCCCCCGGGACACCTTGACCGGCACCTCGTAGCCCTGGCCGCGGTAGCGCATGTCGAGGGTGTAGTCGATCTCGACGGCGTCGTCGGCGAAGCCCTCCTCGGACAGGTCGGCCCGGGCCGCGGCGACGAGGCCGTCGACGATCGACAGCATGTCCGGGCCGGAGAGCTCGTCGAGCGCGTCCAGCCGCGAGCGCACGTAGTCGTGCTGCACGTCGGCCATCATCAGGCCGAGCGCCGAGAGCACGCCCGGGTGGGCCGGGATCAGCGCCCCGGCCATGTGCAGGTCCTCCATCATCGCGGCGGTGTGCACGGGGCCGGCACCCCCGAACCCGACGAGGACGAAGTCGCGCAGGTCGTAGCCGCGCATGGTGGAGATGCCCTTGATGGCCTCCTCCATCTGGATGTTGACGATGTCGACGACGCCCTTGGCCGCGTCCAGGACGTCCATGCCCAGCGGGTCGGCGACGTGCTCGCGCACGGCCCGCGCCGCGGCGTCGGTGTCCAGGGCCAGCGAGCCGCCCAGCCGCGAGCGGGCCGAGAGGTAGCCGAGCACGAGGTTGGCGTCCGTGACCGTCGGACGGGTGCCGCCGCGGCCGTAGCAGGCCGGTCCGGGCACCGAGCCGGCACTGTCGGGGCCGACCTTGAGCACGCCCTGCGCGTCGACGCCGGCCAGGGTGCCTCCCCCGGCGCTGACGGTGTCGATGTCGAGACCGGGCAGCGCGACCTGGCGGCCGGCGATGAGTCCGCCGTTGGTCAGCCGGGGCGCGCCGCCCTCGATCAGGGCCACGTCGCACGACGTGCCGCCCATGTCGAAGGTGATGATGTTGTTGACGCCGCACATGCGGGACAGCCGGGCGCCGGCGGTCACGCCTCCCGCCGGGCCGGACAGCAGCGTCGCCGCCGCCTTCTGAGCGGCCTTGTCGAAGGTCGCCGTCCCGCCGTTGGACTGCATGACGTAGGCCTGCGCCGTCGTGACGCCGACGTCGATCAGCCGGGTGCGCAGGTTGCCGAGGTAGCGCTCGAGGATCGGCTGCAGGTAGGCGTTGATGACCGTCGTCGACAGGCGGGCGTACTCGCGGATCTGGGGCAGCACGTCGGAGGACAGCGAGACGACGCAGCCGGGCAGCTCCTCGGCGATGATCTCGCGGACCCGCTGCTCATGGGCGGGGTGCAGGTAGCTGAAGAGCAGGCAGACGGCGATGGACTCGATGTCCTCGCCCTCGAGCCCGCGCAGCGTCGTCCGCAGGGCCTCCTCGTCGAGGGGGACGAGCACCGAACCGCGGTAGTCGACCCGCTCGCGCACCTCCCCGGTCCGGCTCTGCGGCGCCAGCAGGGCGGGCTTCCTGTAGTTGAGGTCGAACAGCGCCGGCCCGTGCGGCCGCGACTGCTCCATCACCTCGTAGATGCCGCGGAAGCCCTCGCTGACCAGCAGGCCCGTGCGCACACCCTTCTCCTCGAGCAGGGCGTTCGTGCCGACGGTGGTGCCGTGGCAGAAGTAGGTCACCCCCTCGGCCTCGGGGGTGGCCAGCAGGGAGTCGACGCCCTCCATGATCGCGACGGAGGGGTCGTGCGGCGTGGACAGCCGCTTGGCGATCGAGAGCTCGCCGGTGTCCTCCCGAAGGAAGACGAAGTCGGTGAACGTTCCGCCCGTGTCGACGGCTACCCGGTACTGCGGCATGGATCTGCTCCTCCTGCGGGCGCTCAGGCCTGCGCGGGGTCGGTGTCGGGCTGCTTGTCGGCGAGCAGCGCGGCCACGCTGTCGACGGTGATCGAGAGCATCGCCTCGCGGGCGGTCGCGGCGACCGGCAGCTCGATGGGGGGCTCCACGGTCTGCGCCATGGCGAACGCGTTGGCGAGGTCCTTCTTGTGCCAGGTGAAGCGCATCTGCTCGATCTCACGCAGCGTGCGGCTGTCGGTCGGGCCGTCCTTGAGCGCTTCCCGCAGCTTGGCCGGGGCGACGCCGAGCCGCTGGCCGAAGCGCAGCGCCTCGTTGATCGCCGAGATCTGCGCCCAGTGCACGAGGTTGTTGACCGTCTTGCCGACCTGGCCGGTGCCCAGGGCGCCCATGTGGTGGACCGAGCCGCACCAGGGCTCCAGCACCGGGCGGATGCGGTCGAGCACCTGCTCCTCGCCGCCGACGAGCAGGTTGATCTCACCCGCCTCCGCACCGCGGACGCCGCCGGTCAGTGCCGCGTCCAGCACGTCGACGCCGCGCTCCGCCCCCGCCGCGGCGATGGCCGCGCACGTCTCGGGCAGGGCGGAGCTGCAGATGGCCAGGACGGAGCCGGGCTGCGCGCCGGCGAGCAGCCCGTCGTCCCCCAGGCACACGGTGCGGACGTCGTCGTCGGAGGGGACGAACACGAAGATGACGGTCGACTTCCCCGCCAGGTCCTTCAGGGACGGCACCGGCGTCGCGCCCTTCTGCCCGATGGCGTCGAGGGCCGCCGCGTCGAGGTCGAAGGCGAAGGTGTCGAACTCCGAGGCCGCGAGGAACTCGGCCGCCGGGCGGCCCATCGCCCCCAGCCCCACCACTCCGACGCTGGGGCGTGCACCTTCGGTCATCGACGTCTCCTCGGATCGCATAGGGGCCTCGCAGCGGCGCGCTGCGCGCGCGGCGGATCGTGAGCCACGCTACACAGGGTTTGGTCCTACCAACAGACCTTTAGGATCGGCCGCCGGACCCTCAGTCCAGGATCCCGGCGGGTTCGGGAGCGCCCAGCACGTCGGCGCCGCCGAACTCGGGGGCGTCCTCGAGGTAGTGCACCCGGTCGTAGCCGAGCTTCTTGAACAGCCGGTTCTGCGCCGAGAGCAGGAGCAGCGGCGACCCGTCGGCGGCGAAGTGCTGCACCACCGTGTTCTGGGGGACGTAGAGGGTGTCGCCCTTGCCGATCTCGTGGCGGGTCGGCTCGGTGGCGATGCGGGCGTAGTACTTCTCGGCGATCTCGGCCTGCACCTCCCAGTGCAGCGAGTACCCCTCGCCCTCGACCACGTAGAGGATCTCGTCGGCCATCTTCCAGTGCTTGCCCGACCGGCTGCCGGCGGGGATCTCGAGCTCGAAGACGTCGGCGCTGAACTGGCGGACGTCGGGCCGCTCCGGGCCGCAGAGCACGCGGACCCGCCCCAGCTGCGTCGTCTCCCAGGAGGCGTCGTCCTTGCCGACGATCTTCTTCAGGCCGGTGACGCCCGGCGTCCAGATGCGGGACCAGTCCTCGCGGGGGCCGAACTCGTCCTCGCGGTCGAAGGCCTTGCGGCTGCCCTGCTGCATCAGCCCGGCGAACAGCCAGGTCGCCTTCGCCTTGATCACGAGGGTGAGCGCGGGCTCGTCGTAGGGGTTGAAGTGCTGGTGCACCGAGTCGGTGTGCACGAGCACCAGGTCGCCCTTGATCCAGTCGTAGCGCTGGTCGTCGTGGATCTCGTAGCCGGCGCCCTCGAGGATGTAGAACGGCGCCTCGTTCTGGTGGCCGTGGCCCTTGGCCGCGCCCCGGGCGGGCAGCTCGACCAGGTGGACCTGCAGGGTCTGGGTCCAGAACGGGTCGTCGCCGGGACCGACCCGCCACCAGGCGTCCTGGCCCTCGGTGTAGCCCTGCTTGCCGAGGATCGACACGTCGTCCTCGGGGCTGCGTACGCGGGGAGCGGCCAGCTGCCTGCGACGGAACTCGTCGAGGCCGTAGGTCTGCGAGATCATCTCGCGGACGAAGACCCTGCCCTCTCCTGAACTGCCTTGTCCGGCGGCCATGGGGACTCCTCTGGGGATCAGTCGCGGCGGAGCGTCGTGTCGACGTCCGGCTTGGGGGGCTCCTCGCCCTCGGCGAGCGGGTGGAAGCCGCAGCCGCGGTCCACGCCCAGGGCGTCGAGGAGGTTGGGCTCGGTCAGCACCAGGCGGGCCGGCTCGTCCTCGTCGAGGTTGACGTGCTGCACGGTGATGCCGTCGGTGCGCACCGGCAGGTTCAGGACGTCGCCGGCGCTCCAGTCGTGGCGCTCGTCGTCGATCAGCGTGTAGCCGCGGCCCACCCAGACGTAGCCCACGGTGCCGCCCTGGTAGTGCAGCCGGCCGCTCCTGCCGCCGGGCGGGATCTCCTGCACCCAGAACAGCAGCGAGGACAGGCTGTTCTCGGTCATGTCCGGGTGCATGTACCACTTCTGCCGGCCGAGCTCGTTGTCCTCCCAGGGGAGGTCGCGGCCGGCCACCACGGACTGCCCGGCCGACCAGGTCGCGCGCTGCTTGTCGCGCAGGTCGATGAGCCGGCCCAGCCGGTTCGGCCGCTGCTGCTCGCCCACGTCACTCACCCGCCCGGAAGGACTGGCCCTGGCTCGCCTTGCGCGCGATGTAGGCCTCGTACAGCGGTGACGACTCGATCTGGATGATCTCGCACCCTCCGTGGTCGAAGAACGGCCAGTAGATGAAGGCGATCCACTCCGCGGGCTGCTCGGGATCGGTGTTGAAGTGCTGGTGCTCGATGCCGCCGGGCGTCATGGGCAGCAGTAGGAGGTCGCCGGCCTCCCAGTCGTGCCGCTCGCCGTCGTAGACCGAGTAGCCCTTGCCGGCGAGGATGAAGATGACCAGCCCGCCCTGGTGGCGGTGCCGCCCGGAGCGCTCCGGGAAGACCTGCCGGAAGACCTCCCAGCTCTGCAGGCAGGTGTCCTGCAGGTCGGGCTCGAGCGGCGACAGGTACCGCTTCGAGTTGGCCTGCCGGTGCATGTCCCACTGCCGCTCGGAGTCCCGGACCACGACCCGGCCGTTGCGCATCCGGTCGTGCACCTTGAACGAGTGCTCGTAGATCCTCGGCTCGTAGAGCCGGGTGTCCCCCTCGCTCGGCTCGGGCTCAGCGGCCCGCCGCATCCGTTCGTCACTCATCGGTGCGCCTCCTGGCGTTGCCGGCCGGCCGGCCGGACGGCCAGGTCGGAGAGCTCGTGGGCGAGGGAATCAGCGAGGGACCGGCCCGTCCCGCGGGCGAGGGCGGCGGCCAGGTCGACGGCGAGCACGAGATCCCCGGGCGTCAGCCCGTCGGCCAGCTCGGCCAGTGCCCGCTGGTCGTTCTCCGGGAGCTCGGCACCGATCGCCTCGAGGTGGGCGGCGAGGATGGCGGCCCGGTCCTCGTCGTCGGGCAGGGGGACGTCGACGCGCAGGCGCAGGCCGGTCGCCCCGAGGACGAGCTCGTCGACGAGTTCCGGCTGCGAGGTCGCGCCCACCACCATCACCCCCGCGGTGCTGGTCAGTTCCGTGAGGATCGCCGCCAGCTGACCGGCGATGCGGATGTCGCCCGGGTCGCGCCCCTCGGTCCGCCGGGGCGCCATGGCCTCGAGGTGGTCCAGCAGCAGCAGGCTCGGGCGCATCCGCTTGGTCACCTTGGCCAGCCCGCGCACCGACTCCTCGGTGTCCCCGAGCCAGCGGCTGGCCAGCTCGGGGCCCGTCACGACGACCAGCCGCAGACCGAGTTCGCGGGCCAGCGTGGCGACGGTGGCGGTCTTGCCGGCACCGCTGCGCCCGGTCAGCAGCACACCCGACCCCGCGGCGCTCCCCTCGTTTCCCACTCCGCCGAGCGCGACGGCGCTGACCTGGCGCAGCCGGTCGAGGGCCGGGGTGCGGCCGGCGAGCTTCCGCGGCGGCACGGTGACGAAGTGCGCGTCGCGGACGCCGGCCGGCTGGACGGCGGCCTTGGCGGCGACGAGGTCGTCGACGCCCACCGCCTCGCTCGTCGCGAGCAGGCCCTCGGCCCCGCGCAGCCCCCCGCGCGCGGTGATCCGCCGCAGCGCGGCCAGCCCCGCGCGCTGGCACACCGCCGCCAGGTCGGCCCCGTTGAAGCCGACGGTCCCTTCCGCCAGCCGGGGCAGCGCCGCCCGCGCCTCGGCGGACAGGGGCATCGACCGCGACTGCACCGTGAGGATCTCCAGGCGGGCGCGCTCGTCGGGCTCGGCGATCTCGATCTCGCGGTCGAACCGGCCGGGACGGCGGAACGCGGGGTCGATCAGCTCCACCTGGTTGGTCGTACCGACGACGAAGACCCCGCGGGCCCGCCGCAGCCCGTCCATCAGCGACAGGAGCTGGGCGACCGCCCGCAGGTCGGCGTGGCTCGACAGCGCCCTGCGGTTGCGGGTGAGGGCCTCGATCTCGTCGATGCAGATGATCGCGGGCGCATGGTCGGCCGCGTCGGAGAAGACCGCCCGCAGGCTCTCCTCGGTCTGCCCGTGCAGGCTGCCGACGACCTCCGGGCCGGAGATGTAGTAGAAGGCCGCGTCCAGCTCGCCCGCCAGGCTGCGGCACAGCAGCGTCTTGCCACTGCCGGGCGGCCCGTGCAGGACCACGCCGCGGGCGGGGGTGATGCCCAGCCGGGTCAGCACCTCGGGCCGCGTGATGGCCAGCTGGATGACCTCGCGGAGCTCCTCGACCGCCGTCCCGAGCCCGCCGACGTCCGCCAGCCCGGCGTTGACCGGGTGGGTCAGCTCCTTGAGGTCGGCGCCCGCGAGCCGCAGGTCCGTGTGCGCGGCGACCATCCCGACCCCGTCGACCGAGGCCACGCGGACGACGACCTGACTGCCGAGCGGCCCGACGGGGAGGGCGAGTGCCGCGCCGCGCACCAGCGGCGTCCGGGCCTCCCGGAGGTGGGTGTGCAGCCGCTCGCGCAGCCCCTCGGCGCCGTGCCGCTCGACGGCGGTGTCCACCTCGAGCCCGACCTCGGCGGACTCGCGCGGCTGGCACGCCGCCACCTCGACGTCCGTACCGAGCCGCGCGACGAGGAACCGCCGGGTCAGGGCGTCCAGCCGCAGGATCCCGGCGCAGGAGTCCTCGAGGGGGGATCCGGCCAGCCGCACGACGGCTTCGTGGCCGGCGCCGGTCCGGACCAGCACCGCGTCCCCGGGAGCGGCGCCGATCCGCTCGCCGACCTCAGGGTCCAGGGTGGCGACCAGACCGTCGGGGTAGCGCGCGCGGTCCAGCAGCTCCACCTGGGCGGGCGCGGTGCGGGGTCCGGATTCCTCCGGGAGCGAGCTCACAGCGGGCCGTCCCCTTCCCGCTGGGAGGCATACCAGCAGTTCGGCTCGCAAATGGTCTGTTATTCAGACCATAGGTGGGTGGGGCAGAACGCGTCAATCCTCGATCCGGGCGCAATCCTTCCCCGGGCTCCCGGTTCCGGCCGGACGGTGCCCGGCCCGGACGTGCGAACGGGGCAGGGTCGTCCTCGACCCTGCCCCGTTCCGACCGCCGCGAGCACAGGCTCACCGCGGGTCGTGCGTCACTGGCCGGCGTATGCCTTCTCCAGCAGCGCCACGAGCTCCTCGGGAGCGCCGAGCACGTTCTCCACGGCGCTCCGCAGCTCCTCGCCGTCCGCGTACTCGAACGGCACGTCCACGCTGCCGGCGATCTGCTCCTCGAACTCCGGGTTCGAGAGGGTGCTCTCGAGGGCGTCCTGGAGCTGCGTCAGGCAGTTCTCCTCCATCGCCGGCGGGGCGAAGACCGAACGGCCCACCTCCTGCAGGCCGATGTAGGCCTCGGCGAGCTCGGGGTTCTCGAGGTCGAGCTCGAGCAGGGCCGGGACGTCGGGCAGCTCGTCGGCCCGCTCGCGACCCATCAGCAGGAGCGGGATCTGGTCACCGTTCTCGATCCCGTTGAGCCGGGTGCCGAGCGTGCCGCTGCCGATCTGGACCGTGCCGGCGGTCACCGCGAGCTCGGTCTCCGAGGAGCCCTCGAAGCCGGTGACGATCTCGACGTTGTCCAGGCCGAGGATGGTCGGCAGGACGTTGGCGTCGACGTGGTCCGCGGCACCCGTGCCGGATGTGGCGTACTGCAACGGGCCGGCGTCGGCCAGGTCCTCGACCGAGGTGAGGGTGCTCTGCGGGCTGGCCAGGAGCACTCGCGCGTCCTCGGCGAGGCGCGCCACGTAGGTGAACTTCTCCGGGTCGTAGCTCGCGCCGGCCGCACCGGCGATCGAGGCGCCGACGATGCCCTGCGCGGCGAACAGACCGAAGGTCAGGCCGTCCGGCTCCGCGGCATAGAGGGTGTTCGCCGCGGTGAGCCCGCCGGCACCCGGCTGGTTCTCGACCACGACGGCGGACGCGCCGAGCTCCTCCTCGAGGAACGGTGCGAGGCCACGGGCGATGACGTCGTAACCGCCACCCGGGGAGAAGGGCACGACGAACGTCGCCGTCTCGCCCTCGTAGCAGGATTCGGCGGCCGCTTCTCCGCCACCCCCGGCGGCCTCGCCGCCCTCCTCCGAGCCTCCACCGCAGGCTGTGGCGAGCAGGCCGATGACCGGCAGCAGCACCGCTGCCCGCGTGCTGCGTCGTCGTACGGTGCGTCGAGTCATGCGTGTTCTCCCGGAGAGGTCGTGTGCGTCGTGGGACGGTGCGGGGACTGCTGACGTTCTCCAGGCCGACTGCTGCGCCTGGACGTGACGGGGACCATAGTTCACCAATGGTCTGTTGGTAAGACCACGAGCCCATTTGCGACCTGGCCGTGACCTGCGCCACTCCGGCGCCTGCGCGGCGGCCGTTCTGCAATCGGGCCGGCGATCGGGCCGGCGGCCCCAGGGCACCCTCGTATGACGCTTGCCACACCGGCGGCACTATGGTTGTTTGGTAGGACCATTAGCCAGCGGATGGGATGCCCATGGCCACGAAGACGACGACCTCCGTCACGCACTACCACGTCCAGAAGAGCCGTCGGAAGAAGTTCGTCGAGGACTGGCGGGCCAACTGGCGCACCATCGTCACCGTCGAGGACGCACCGCTCGTCGAGACGGAGCGCGGTTCCCGCGTCGGCGTCTACGTCGGTGCCGACGGCGACCGCCAGACGCGGACGATGGATGCCCTCGTCCACGAGATCGACCCCGGCGTCACCACGACGGTGCACCGGCACTCGTGGGACGCGATGGTCCTCGTCGTCGGCGGCCAGGGGTGGTTCGAGATCGACGGCGAGCACATCGACGTCGGGCCGGGCGACTCGGTGCACCTGCCCTGCTGGGCCTGGCACCGCACCGGCGTCGCCGCCGAAGGCACCGCCCCTCTCCGCTACATGACCTTCTCCAGCGAGCCGATGCTCGAGACGATGGGCATGTCGGTCCTCGAGGACGCCGGCCACGCCGAGTTCTCCACCCTGCCCCCCCGTCCCCCGGTCAGCGAGCCCGTCGAGGGCGACGACCCCTACGCCCGCCGGCAGCGCCGCATCGCCCGCCAGCAGGGGGAGCGCCGCTCCGGCCGGCTGCACACGTCCTGGGACGACCTGGAGCTGCTCAACACCCCGCGCGGCACCCGCACCACGTTCCTGCTGGACAAGGCGATCGGCTACCAGGCCTCCGGCATCACCATGGCGATGTTCGAGATCGGCCCCGGCCGCCGCCAGTCGATGCACCGGCACCCCGGGGAGGCGTGGCTGTACGTCCTGGAGGGCACCGGCCACTCCTACGAGGGCACCGAGCCCGAGGGCGGGACGGACTACCCGTGGAAGAAGGGCGACCTGATCGTGGTCGACCACTTCCTCTGGCACCAGCACTTCAACGACGACCCGGACAACACCGCCAAGGTCGTCCGGATCCACATGTTCGACAGCCTGCTGGAGACGATGCGGGTGCTCTGCGATCCGCTGGTGCTCTTCGAGGAGCCGCCGGACCACATCCGCGACGAGCAGGCCGGCGACGTCTCGACCATCGAGTGGCCGGCGCTCGAGCGCCCCAGCTGGCCCTGAGGATGGCGCTGAGCTCGGCTGGGCCGGCAGCGACGTATCCCCCGGGGATCGTGGGGGTCCACGCGCTGCCGGCCGACCATCACGACGGCCCGTGGGACAGCATCATCACGCCGCCCGGCCTCAAGGACCGGCTGCTCGGCACCGCCCTGCTGATCCTGCGGCACGGCCGGGCGCTGGGTCAGCTGAACGGCGCCCCGCACGGGTTGATCCTGCTGTCCGGGCCGCCCGGCACCGGTAAGACGACCCTGTGCCAGGGCCTGGCGCAGAAGGTGGCGCTGGGCCTGTCCCAGCGCGGCGCGACGACGTTCGTCGAGGTGGATCCGCACGCCTTCCCGAGCGACATGCTCGGCGAGGGGCCGCGGGCGGTGCTCCGGCTGTTCAGCGACACGCTGCCGGAGATCGCCGCCCGCCGGCCGCACACCGTCGTGCTGGTCGACGAGATCGAGGCACTGGCCGTCCGCCGCAGCACGGCGAGCTTCGAGACCAACCCGGTCGACGTCCATCGGGCCACCGACGCGCTGCTGTCCGGCCTGGACCTGCTGCGGAAGACCTGCCCGCAGGTGCTGGTCCTCGGGACGACGAACTTCGCGGCCGCCGTGGACGAGGCCTTCCTCGACCGCGCCGACCTGGTGCTGCGACTCGGCCTGCCGGACGAGGACACCATCGCCACGATCCTGCGCCAGACGATCGCCGAGGCGGCCACGGTCTTCCCCGGCCTGAACGGGCTGGTCGGGGACGAGGCGCTGATCGCGCACCTGGCCGCGCACTGCCTCGGCCTCGACGGGCGGCGGGTCCGCAAGCTGCTGCTCTCGGCCATGGGCTCCACGCCGGAGCTGGGACTGGAGCCCGGCGCCGTGACCGCGGCCCACCTGCGCGCCGCGGTCGACGCCGAGCGGGCGATGCTGACCGCGGCGGCCCGCCCGTGAGCCCGGAGGCCGGGAACGGGACCTCCGGCGTCGAGCGGCCCGCCGGGCTGCCCGAGGACGGGCCGGCCGGGTCGTACGGCAGCGACGCGATCGTCGACCTGCTCCGGGAGATGGACGTGCGGTACGTCCCGCTCAACCCCGGGTCGAGCTTCCGTGGTCTGCACGACTCCCTGGTCAACCATGGCGGCAACCGGGATCCGCAGCTGCTGCTCTGCCTGCACGAGGAGATCGCGGTCTCCCTCGCCCACGGCTACGGGAAGGCCACCAACGACCTGGCGGTGGCGGCCGTGCACGACCTGGTCGGCCTGATGCACGCCTCGATGGCCGTCTACGACGCGTTCTGCGACCGCACGCCGGTGCTCGTCCTCGGCGGCAGCGGCCCGATGGACCCCGCGCAGCGCCGCCCCGTCGACTGGACGCACTCCGCCACCACCCAGGCGCAGCTGGTCCGCGACTACGTCGTCTGGGACGCGGAGCCCGCCACCCCGGCCGCCTCGGTCGCCGACGTGGTGCGCGCCCGCCAGCGCGCGCTGTCCGCCCCGCAGGGCCCGGCCTACGTCTCGCTGGACGCCGGCGTGCAGGAGGCGGAGCTGCCCGCCCCGCTCGAGCTGCCCGACATCTCGCTGCACGCACCGGCGCCCCCGATCGGCCCGGATCCCACGGCCGTCCTCCGGGCGGCCGAGCTGCTGGCCGCCGCCGAACGCCCGGTCGTCGTGGCCGGGCGGGTCGGGCTCGATCCACGGGTCACCGCGCCCCTGGTCGCCCTGGTGGAACTGCTCGGTGCGGGCTACCGCGACGACCGCAACGTGGTCGCCTTCCCCACCGCGCATCCCCAGAACGCCACGGGGGACAAGGACCTCCTCCGCGAGGCCGACGTGGTGCTCGCCGTCGACGTGGTCGACCTGCCCGCCCTCCTGGCCGCCCAGAGCCGCGGTGCCCGGGACGCGCAGAGCGAGCAGCCGCGGACCCGGCCCCTGGTCATCGACCTGTCCCACGGCGACCTCGGGCTGCGCTCGTGGAGCAACGCCCTCGCCGCCCCGATCGAGCGGTCGGTGCAGCTCCTCGCCGATCCGCTGCTGGGACTCGCCCAGCTCACCGAGGCGCTGAGGTCCTGCGTCGACGCCCGCGCCGCCACGGCCCGCCGCGAGGCGATGTGCCGGCGCGTGGCCGCCCTCAAGGCCCGCCAGTGGGCCGCCGTCGAGGAGCGCTGGGACGACTCCCCCATCGCGCCGTCCCGCCTGGTCGCCGAGACCTGGCAGGCCGTGCGCGAGGTCGACCACCTGCTCTGCGTGCGCAACACCCGCACCTGGCCCGAGGGCGTCTGGAAGTTCCCCGGGGCGGGCAGCTACCTGGGCCATTCCGGCGGCGGCGGGGTCGGCTACGGGCCCGGCGCCTTCGTCGGCGGCGCCCTGGCCGCGCGCGACCAGGGCCGGCTCGGCGTCGGGATCATCGGCGACGGCGACCTGCTCATGGCCGCCGGCGCGCTGTGGACCGCCGTCCACTACCGGATCCCGATGCTCGTGGTCGTCAACGACAACAGCAGCTTCTACAACGACGAGCCGCACCAGGCCGAGGTCGCCCGCCACCGCGGCCGGCCGCCCGAGAACAGCTGGATCGGGATGCGCATGGACGACCCCCTCATCGACTTCGCGGGGCTGGCCCGCTCCTACGGATGCTGGGCCTCGGACACGGTGACCGACCCCGCGCGGCTCGGCCCGGCGCTCGAGGAGGCGCTCGCCCGGGCGCAGGCCGGCGCGGTCGCCGTCGTCCACGTGCGCACGGCCCCCCGGTGACGGCCGCCGACCCCACCCTGTTCCGCGGCGAGGAGGTGCTCGATCCCGCGCGCACGTTCCTCTGCGCGTTCGACCTGCTCGAGCACTACCGCGCCGGTGCGGAGGCGGCCGGGGCGATCCCGCACGTGCGGCGGCTGGCCGACGAGGTCCGCCGCCGCGGCGTCGTCGTCGCCTGGGCGCGGGCCGACCACCGTGCGGACGGCCTCGACTTCGCCCGGTCGCTCTCCGACCTGGACGGGAGTCACCGGGCGTTCGGCCCCGACCACCCGCGCCCGGTCCGCCCGCCGCACGGGCAGGGCGACCCCGGGTACCGCACGATCGCCGAGCTCGGCCAGCAGCCCGGGGACCTCGACGTCCCGAAGCACCGCTGGTCCGCCCTGCACGGCACCTGCCTGCTCCCGGCGATGCGCTCCCGCGGCGCCGACACGCTCGTCCTCGTGGGCGGGTCGACGCACGTCGGCGTCGCGTCGACCGCCTACGCGGCGCGCGACCTCGACCTGCAGGTCTTCGTCGTCCCCGAGGGGCTGACCGGGCGCGACCCGCAGCGCACCTTCTTCGCCGACGACGTCTTCCCCCGCATCGCCCGGGTCCGCTCGACCGACGAGATCCTCGCCGCCCTCGACCGGCACCCCTCCCGGACAGGAGCACCCACGTGACCGAGCGTGCGAGGTCACGCAGGGACACAGCACCGCCGGTCACGTGGCCGACGAGCGACAGCGAGGAGGATGCGTGACCGAGAACTCGACCGAGAAGCCGGATGCCAGCGGGAAGCACCCCGCGTCCTACGAGAAGCACCACGCCCGCGGCGCGAACATGGCCCCGTACGACAAGCCCGCGTGGGGCTCGGACGTCATGGTGGACGTGCTGCGCGGGCTGGACCTGAGGTACGTCGCGCTGAACCCGGGCTCGTCGTTCCGCGGCCTGCACGACTCGCTGGTCAACTACGGCGGCGACGACATCGAGATGATCGAGTGCCCGCACGAGAAGATCGCGGTGGCACTCGCGCACGGATACGCCAAGGCGACCGGGAAGCCGATGGGCGTGATCCTGCACGACCTCGTCGGGCTCCTGCAGGGCACGATGGGCGTCTACTACAGCTACATCGACCGCACGCCCGTTCTCGTCCTCGGCGGCTCCGGGCCGGGCGAGCACGACCGGCGCCGGCCGAACATCGACTGGATCCACGCGGCCAACGTGCAGGGCGAGGCCGTGCGGGCCTACACCAAGTGGGACCACGAGCCACGCAGCCTCGCGTCGGTGCAGACCGTGCTGGCCCGGGCCTACCGGATCGCGATGGAGGAGCCCCGCGGCCCGGTCTACGTCGCGCTGGACGCCGGGCTGCAGGAGTCGCCGATCGAGGAGCCGGTGCCGCTGGACGACCTGCCGCGCCTGGCCGCCGTCCCCTCCCCCCTGGCGCCGGAGCCGGCCGCGCTGCGCGACCTGGCGCAGCGGCTGTGTGCCGCCAGACGGCCGGTGATCGTCCCCTCCTACGCCGGGCGCGACCCGCAGAGCTTCCACACGCTCGTCGAGCTGGCCGAGACGGTCGGCATCGGCGTGGTCGAGACGCACTGGCGGCTGAACTTCCCGAACCGGCACCCGCTCAACGTCACCGGCAGCACCGTGCTCGAGGACGCCGACTGCGTGCTGTTCGTCGACGTCAAGGACATGGGCAAGCCCATCCAGAAGCTGGACTCGGTGACCCGCAGGATCACCTCGCGCCTGGCGCCGGGCACGACCGTGCTCGACATCGGCTTCAACGACGTCGGCATCTCGTCCTGGAGCGAGGACTACGCGGAGCTGCTGCCCACCGACCTGCAGGTCACCGCCGACACCGCCGTGGCGCTGCCGCTGCTGCTCGAGGAGTGCCGCCGCCTGGTCGCCGAGGACGACGAGCCGCGCGCCGCCGAGCGGCAGGCCTGGCGCGACGACCTCCGCCGCCGGCACGACGAGGTATGGGCCGGCTGGCGCGCCAAGGCCGCCGCCAAGCGGGACGAGGTCCCGGTCGCGACGTCCCGCCTGGCCGAGGAGGTCTGGGCGGTCGTCCAGGAGCACGACTGGGTCCTCACCGCCGGCACCGCCGCCGAGTGGGCGCTGCGCACCTGGGACTTCGACGCCCCCTACCGCCACCCGGGCCGCCAGCTGGGCACCGCGACCCAGATCGGCATCTCGCTCGGCGTGGCCCTGGCCCACAAGGGCTCCGGCAAGCTGGTCGTCGACCTCCAGCCGGACGGCGACCTGATGTTCGACGCCGGCGCCCTGTGGGTGGCCAGCCGCTACGAGCTGCCGCTGCTGGTCGTGATGTTCAACAACCGCGCCTACTACAACGACTGGGAGCACCAGGAGCGCCTGGCCCGCCAGCGGGGCACCCCGGTCGCCCGCGCGCACATCGGCATGGCCATCGACACCCCCGCGCCGGACTTCGCCGCGCTGGCCAAGTCCTTCGGCTGGTGGGCGGAGGGCCCGATCGAGAACCCGGAGGACATCCAGGCCGCCGTCCGCCGTGCCGCCGAGCACGTCCAGCGCACGGGCACCCCGGCGCTCGTCGACGTCATCTGCCAGCCGAAGTAGCGGACCGTCGGCCGGCCAACCGCAACGTTGTCCCTCAGCCGGGCATTCTGCGCACGAAATGCCCGGCTGAGGGACATCGCCGGCCGGTGGCCGAGTGAGGGCGCTCAGTCCTCGCCGAAGGTCTCGCCGGAGAACACCGGCGGCACCTGCTTGTTGCGCGGGTCCTTGCCCTCGAGGGGCTGCCCGTCGATGCCGAGGCGCGGCGCGACGGTGCCCTCCGGCGTCGGGAGGTCGGCGCCGAAGCGGAGCAGGACCAGGTTGGTGTCGCCGGTGGACTGGAAGCGGTAGTAGGCCCCCGCCGGGATCATCAGCCCCTCGTACCGGCCGACGACGGTGGGCCGGTCCTCCGGGTCGTAGAACGTGGCCTCCCCGTCCAGGATGAAGAAGGTGTGGTCCTCGTCGGTGTGGGTGTGCAGGCCGTTCTCGCCGCCCTCGGCGTAGACCTTGGCGCGCACCTCCACGGTGTCGGTGCGGGCCAGCACCTGGTTCGTCCGGCCGCTGGTCAGCAGCGGCACCTTCATGCTGTACGCCTGGACCTTCGGCGTCGTCTTCTCCGTCGTCGTCATTGCAGATCCTCTCCTGAACCTGTCGTGCTGGTGTCCTGGCTGGGGGCGTGCGCGGCCGGCGGCTTCCGCCACGGCGCGTCGACGGCCATCGAGAGGTGGCCGAAGAGCGAGACGAGCCGCTTGCTCACCTCGGGCGGGAGCGGACCGGAGCTCAGGGCGCGGGCGTTCTCCTCGAGATGCGCGGGGTTCCCCGTCCCGACCAGCACGACGTGGACCCCCGGCTCGTGCGCCACGAAGCGGTACGAGGCCTCGGTCAGGGACCGCACCCCGCCGTCGGCGAGGAAGCGCAGCGGATCGGCCGGATCGACGTCGTCCCGGCCGATCACCCCGGCGTCGGCCAGACGGGCGATCTCCGCGGCGAGCTGCTCCGGGCGGCTGAAGTAGCTGCGCGCCGAGGCCATGATCTCGACCGCGATGTCCTTCGCGATCGTCGCCGGGAACAGGACGTCGCGGGCCGACTGGTTGAAGAAGGTGAAGCCGGTCATCACGACGTCCCAGACGTCGTCCGCCACGGCGCGGGAGAGCATGGCGTGCCGGGCGTCACTCCCGGTGCTCTCGGAGATGCCCAGGAAGCGGATCTTGCCCTCCCCCCGCAGCGCCAGGAGCTCCGGGACGATCTCGGCGGCCGCGTACCCGTAGTCGTCGGGCTGCACCCGGTGCAGGTGGTAGACGTCGACGACGTCGCTGCGGAGCTTCCGGAGCGTCTCGTCCAGCGCGCTCCGCACGTCCGCGCCGGACACGGGCGAGCCGTCGGCCCGACGGGCGACCGTCTTCGAGGAGATCACGACGTCGTCGCGGCAGCCGGCGAGCGCCCGGCCGATGACGTCCTCGGTGCCGTAGTTCGGCGCGGTGTCGAAGTAGTTGATGCCGAGGTCGACGCCCCGCCGGACCACCTCGATCGCCTGGTCCTCGGTGGAGCCCTTCTTCAGGCCGAGGCGGCTCTCGCCGCCACCGCCGAGGCCGCAGACGCTGACCCGGAGGCCGGTGCGGCCGAAGGTCCGGTAGTCCATCTCTGGCGTGCTGATGCTGGTCTCCTTCGGTTCGCCCGGGGGCGGGGCGGGCGGATCGTCAGGTGGCGCGCCGGGTCTCCCCGGAGACGGGCCGGGCGTCCGGCGGGGCCACCGGTTCCACCGGCTCGTCCTCGGAGTCGTCGACGCCCTGGTAGTCGCGGACGACGTTGGGCCGGGAGGCGAACCCCAGCGCCACCAGCATCGGCCCGAACCCGCCGATCGTCAGCGCGACCATCGGGCCGACGACGCCGGCGAACGCACCCATCACGACGTCCCCGATGGCCGGGCCACCCCGGGAGGACATCTGGTAGAACGCCGTCACCCGGCCGCGGAGCTCGTCCGGGGTGTCGATCTGCACGGCCGCGTGCCGGATGGTCGTGGCCATGGCGTCGAACGACCCGAGGAGCAGCGCCGCGCCGACCGCGAGCCAGACCGTCGGGGACTGGGCGAGCAGGATCGCCGCGATGCCGTAGAGGAAGGTCGCGCCCAGCAGCACCCTGCCCTGCCGGCGCGAGTCCTTGACCACCCGGAAGATCGTGTACGTGGCCAGCAGCGCCCCCGCGGACGGGGCGCTGGAGAGGATCCCGTAGCCGGTGGCGCCGATCGCGAGCACGTCGGTCGCGATCGCCGGCAGGAGGACCCGGTAGGCCGAGAGCACCGTCGCCGACAGGTCCAGCGCCATGAGGCTGGTGATCAGCGGCCGCCGGACGACGTACCGCGCGCCCTCGGCGATGCTGCCGAAGATCGACCCGGCCGCGGCCCCCGTGGGCTTCAGCCGCGGCACCCGGACGAACGCCAGGACGACGATCAGCAGGGCGTAGGTCACCGCGTCGACCGCGTACATCAGCCCGGGGCCGCTGACCGCGATGAGCACGCCGGCCAGCAGGGGGCCGAGGAGCACGGCCACCTCGCGGGAGGGGTTCAGCAGCGCGATGGCCTCACCGATGTGCTTCTTGCCGACGATGGCCGGGATCAGCGCCTGCCGGGCCGGCTGGTCGAACGTCGCCGCCGCCGTGGTGAGCAGCACGCTGAGCACCACGTGCCAGGCCTCGACCACGTCGGTGAACGTGGCGACCGCCAGCCCCAGGGCGACGACCAGCGACACGGCCTGGGCCACCTGGAGCAGCCGCCGCCGGTCGTAGCGGTCGGCCAGGGCGCCGCCCAGCGGGCTGAGCAGCAGCAGCGCCACCGCCTGACCGGCCCCCACCAGCCCGGTGTAGGCGATGGAGTCGGTCAGCGCGTAGACGTGGAAGAAGTTCGCCGCGACCGTGCCGCGGGTGCCGATCTGGCTGAGGACGACCCCGGACCAGTAGAGGTCGAAGTCGCGGTTCTTCAGGACCTCCGGCAGCGGCACCTCAGCCGACCGGGACGAGGGAGATCTTCGTCGGGTCGAGCTGGAGGTAGACCTGCGTCCCCGGCTCGAACGACACCGACGGGTTCACCCGGGCGCGGATCTCGTGCTTGTCCACGGCGACGACGTGGTCGACGGCGTCACCGAGGAAGGCGCGCGCCACGACCGTGCCGTGCCACTCGTTGGGCACCTGGCCCGCGCGGCTCTCGGTCGAGAGCTCGACCGCCTCGGGGCGGATCGAGACGACGACGTCCGAGCCGGTGGGGAGGTCGGAGCCGGACTCGATGAAGAGCCTGCCGTTGGTCGTGTCGACGGAGTGCTGCCCGCCCTGCGCGGAGCCGACGGTGCCCGGGATGAAGTTCGACGTGCCGATGAACTCGGCGACGAACTTGTTGCTCGGGCTCTCGTAGACCTCGCGCGGCCGGCCGAGCTGGACCACCCGGCCGTGCTCCATGACGGCGATGTGCGTGGAGAGCGCCAGCGCCTCGACCTGGTCGTGGGTGACGTAGACCGAGGTGATGCCCAGCTCGCGCTGCAGCCGCTTGAGCTCGTAGCGCAGCGACTCACGCAGCTTGGCGTCGAGGTTGGACAGCGGCTCGTCGAGCAGCAGCAGCGGCGGCTGGATGACCAGCGCCCGGGCCAGCGCGAGGCGCTGCTGCTGACCGCCGGACAACTTGGTCGCCTGGCGCCCGGCCTGCGGGGAGAGCTCCATCGTGGCGAGCACCCGCTCGACGCGCTCCGCGATCTCCGCCTTGGACGGCCGGTCGGCACGCTTGCGCACCTGCAGGGGGAACGCGACGTTGTCGAACACGGTCATGTGCGGCCAGATGGCGTAGGACTGGAAGACCATCCCCAGACCGCGCTGGTTCGCGGGCATGTTGACCGCGCGGTCGCCGCCCTTGACGCCGCCGGAGAACATCACCCGGTCGCCCACCGTGATCGTCCCGCTGTCGGGCTTTTCGAGGCCGGCGATGGAGCGCAGCGTCGTCGTCTTCCCGCAGCCCGACGGGCCGAGCAGGGTGAACAGCTCACCCTCCTTGACCTCGAAGCTCACGTCGTTGACGGCGAACACCGCCGCATGACCCTCCTGGGCCTTGTTCTTCTTGCCCCGTGCCTTCTCACCGGCGAAGGACTTGACGAGGTGGTCGATGCGAAGCATGGCGGTTCTGGTCCTTTCCGACCGTTACGCGTTCGGGGGGAGCGGCTGGGGGGTGGTGTGCCGGTCGAGCGGCTCAGTCCTCACGCAGACCGACCTTGGCGCCGAGCTTGTAGGCGATCGTGACCATGATCACGAGCGCCACCACCATGAGCACACCGATCGCGGCGAGCACGTTGAACGACCCGTTCTCGAACTGCTCCCAGATGAGGATCGACAGCACCTCGTTGCCCGGGCTGTACAGGAGCAGCGAGCTCGACAGCTCGCGGAAGCTGACGACCAGGATGTAGACGAAGCCGGCCATGATGCCGGGCGAGAGCAGCGGCAGGAGCACGCGGCGGAACGTCGTCCACCAGCTGGCCCCGCTCACCTGCGCCGACTCCTCCAGCTCGCTGGAGATCTGCGTCATCGACGTGGTCGCGTACCGCATGCCGTAGGGCATGTACTTGGTGCAGTAGGCGATCAGCAGGATGAGCAGCGTCCCGTAGATCGGGATGGGGCTGCGCAGGTAGACGAAGGAGATCGAGACACCGAGCACGATGCCGGGGATGACCAGCGGCACGAAGCTCAGCTGCTCGACGATGCCGCGCCCGGGGATCGTCGACCGGACCGAGATCCAGGCCGCGATGGACATCAGCGCCATGACGATCACGGCGGCGCTGATGCCGAGGACCAGGCTGTTCACGAGCGCCCGGCCGGCGGAGTCCATCTCGAAGACCTGGCGGAAGTTGTCGAGGGTGAACGAGGCGAACGCCTCGGCGGACGGCGCCTGGTAGTAGGGCAGCAGCGCGGCGTAGATCAGCACCAGCAGCGGGCCGACGACGGTGGCGAAGAAGTAGATCAGGATGCCGGCGCCGACGACGGGCCGCCACTTGCCCAGGTCCAGCGGCCGCGGGCGGAAGCCCTTGCCCGTGACGGTCTGGTAGGTCTTGGTGCCCCGGCCGGCGAGCAGCCGGGCGATGATCACGCCGATGACGGCGATGGCGAGCAGGCTGACCGCCAGCGCACCGGCGGCCTGCAGGTCCCGCGGATAGCTGCGGAAGACGAAGTAGATGCGGCTGGTGAAGACGTAGATGCCGTTCTGGAGCCCGAGCAGCGCGGGCACCTCGAAGCTCTCGAGGCTGGTGATCAGGATGACCAGGACGGAGGACAGCAGCGCCGGCCGGACCAGCGGCAGGGTCACCCGGCGCAGGGTCTGGAGCCGGGTGGCGCCCGACATCAGGGCCGACTCCTCCAGGGAGGGGTCCATCGACCGGAAGGCCGCCACCATCAGCAGGAAGACGATCGGCGAGGAGTGCAGCCCCTCGACCCAGATCATCCCCCAGATGCTGAAGATGTTGAACGGGGCCGTGCCGAAGACGGGCTCCAGGAAGTTGTTGAGCAGCCCGATCTGCGGGCTGGCCAGGAAGATCCAGGAGACCGTGTAGAGGATGCCGGGAACGATCAGCGGCACGATCGACGCGGCGAAGAACAGCGCCTTGAACGGCACCGCCGTCCGAACGTTGAGGTACGCGAGCGTGGTGCCCACGGTCAGGGACAGGAATGCCGAGCCACCGGCGAAGGCCAGCGAGTTGCCCCACAGCTCGCCCATCCGGCCGGAACCGTAGGCGCGCTCGAACCCGCCGAGGTCGAAGCCCTCGGCGTCGAAGAAGGTGCCCCAGAGCAGGTAGCCGAGGGGCACGAGAGCCAGGTAGCCGATCGCTGCGGCGACGCCGGCGACGATGAAGAACTTGGGGGACAGCGGCAGCTTCCTCCGCGAGGGGGAGGCGCCCGTCGAGCCGGTCGGCTCGGTCCGCTCCTCGGCCCGTACCGGAGGGCTGGTCAGCGTCATCGGGGGAAAGGCTCCTCGATCAGGTCTCGGCGTGGTGCGGTGGCGGAACGGACGGCGCGACGGCGCGGAACGCCGGACCGGGGCGGCGCCGTGACGCGCACGGCACCGCCCCGGCGGGGATCACTCGATCGTCTCGGCGCCCGCGAGCAGCTCGTCGTACTTCGCGCTCCACTCGTCGCCCTGCTCGAGCAGCCGCTCGCTGTCGACCGCGACGAGCTCGGCGCCACCCAGCGCGTCACCCTCGGCGATGGCCGGGGTCAGCTCCAGGTCGGCGATGACCTGCTGGCCCTCCTCGAGCAGCCAGTCCATGAACAGCATCGCCGTGGCGGGGTTCTCCGCGTTCTTCATGCAGCTGCCGCCGTTGGGGCGGGCGATGACCGGGCTGACGTAGGGCTGGGTCTCCACGGGAGCTCCGGCCGCCTTCGCCGCCTCGACGATGTAGCTGTAGTTCGACGCCGCGACGCCGAACTGACCGGCGCTCATGAGCTCGGCCATCACCGTGTGGCCCTTGACCACCACGGCGCCGTCGACCATGTCGGCGAAGAGCTGGTCGATCTCCTCCTGGCTCTTGCCCTCCGAGAGCCACAGGTCGGTCAGCCCGAGGTACCAGTCGTAGTCACCGAGCTCGAGGGCCAGCTGGCCGTCGTACTTCGGGTCGGCGAGGTCCTCCCACGAGGTCGGGACCATGTCGCCGCTGATGATGTTGGTGTTCCAGCTCGGGGCGAAGAGGTTGAACCGGGTCGAGGTCCAGGCCTCGGACTGGCCGGCCTCGGGCACCTGGTCGATCAGCTCCTGCGCCACGCACTGGGCCATGACGCCCTCCTTCTGGAGCGCGCCAAGCTCGCTGCCGTTCGTCTCGACGACGTCGTTGCCCGGGAAGCCCGCGTCCTGCTCCTGCAGGATGCGCTGCAGGACGGTCTCCGAACCCGCGCGGTAGACGTTGACGTCGATGTCGAAGGTGTCGGTGAACGCCTCGGACACGGAGTCGAGGATGTCGGCGTTCATCGAGGTGTAGAGGTTGAGGCCGTTCTCCTCCGCGGCGAGCTCGACCAGGCGGTCGCGCCGCTCCTGGCCGGAGAGGCCGCCGATCTCCTCGTAGAGCTCCTCGGCCTTGGTGGGGCCGCTGTCGGCGTTGTCGCCGCTGTCGGCCGACGGCGAGGTCGGGCTGCCGCCACACGCGGCGAGGACGAGGACGGTGCCGGCCGCGAGGGCAGCGCGGGCGACGGTGCGGGACTTCCGCATGGGGTGGGTCTCCTTCTGGTTGTCAGAACTGATGCGGGCCGTACGGCGCCGGCTCAATCGATGGCCTGGCCGTTGGCGAGGAGGTCCTCGTAGGCCTTGTTCCAGGTGTCGGGGTCCTCGAGCAGCTTCTCCTCGGGGACGGCGAAGGTCTCGAACGCGCTGAGCGGGTTGTCGGTGCCTTCGACCGAGCCGATCCGGAAGGCCTCCTTGAACACGTCCTGGCCACCGGTCAGCTCGAAGTCGACGAAGAGCATCGCGGCGCACGGGTTCGTGGCGGTCTTGACCAGCCCGATGCCGTTGGGCCGGGAGATGATCGGCTGCACGGGCTCACCGCTGGCGGGCCGCCACGCGACGGGGGCACCCTCGGCGGCGGCCTTGTCGACCGTGTGGCTGTAGAGGGAGACGCCGACGTCGAACTGGCCGGCGGAGAGCAGCTCGCCCTGGACGGTGTGACCCTTGACGACCTGGGAGTTCGAGGCCAGGCGGGTCATCAGGTCGGTGTACTCGTCCTCGCTCATCCCCTGCTCGTCGACGTAGTAGTCGTGCAGTGCGGTGAACCAGTCGACGTCGCCGACCTCCATCGAGATCCGGCCCTTCCACTCGGGACCGGCCAGCTGCTCCAGCGAGGTCGGCTCCTCGCCGGGCTTCACGTTGTCGGTGTTCCACCCGACGACGAAGGCGTTGAACCGCGTGGCGGTCCAGCCCTCGGACTGCCGGCCCTGCTCCAGGACGGAGTCGCGCAGCTCGCTCTCGTACGGGTGGAGCAGGCCCTCCTGGTCGGCGACGCCGAGCTCGAGCGCGTTCGTCTCGAAGACGTCCGCCCCGTAGTAGCCCGCCTCGTCCTCCTGCAGGAGGCGCTGGAGGACCGACTCGGAGCCGGCACGGTAGTTGTTGACCTCGATGTCGTACTCATCGCTGAACACGTCGATCAGGTCTTCCATGTCCGTGTTGGACGTGTAGACGTTGAGCTGGCCCTCCTCCTCGGCGCAGGCCACGAGCTCGTCGGTGCGCTCCTGGCCGCTCATGCCGTTGAACTTGGCGTAGGTCTCCGCCGCCGCGACGGCGAGGTCCGAGTCCTCCCGGCCGCTGCCGCTGTCCCCGCTGCTCGGGGAGGCGGTCGGCGCCCCCCCGCACGCGGCGAGCATGAGGGTGGCCGCGACCGCAGCGGCGGTCCGAGTGGCGACGAGAGAACGCATCGATGGTCTCCTGCGGGGAAAGGACGGCCAGGGCCGGGAACGGCTGTGCACCGTGGTGATGCAGCTTACAGCTCGTTTGGTGTGATGGTCCTACCATTCACCCGCTGATCGACACAAGACCGTCAACAAGTCGATACCTCAGCGTGACCTGCGCCACGGGCGCTGCCCGGGACGCGGCGGGGCCGAGGGCCGGGCGTCGCCGCGTGGCGCGACCCGGCGTGGTTCGAGGTCCGGCGGGACGACGCCGGTTCGCGGGTCCCCTGGCGGTTCGGCGCGATCCGCCGGGCCGATGGTCTTACCATTCGGCGACACGGGAGGAAGCCACCAGCATGAGCAGCACGTGCCCCACCCTCCCCGAGCACCGCCCGTCGACTGCGGCATGAGGCGCGCTCGAGCGGCGGTCCGCCACGCCCGCGACCGGACGTTCCGGTCCCTCCGGGAACCGAACTACCGGCGCTACTTCACCGGTCAGGCGGTGTCGGTCGCCGGCACGTGGATGCAGCGCGTCGCCCAGGACTGGCTGGTGCTCACGCTGACCGGCAGCGGAGTGGCGCTCGGCATCGCCACGGCGCTCCAGTTCGGCCCCCTGCTGGTGCTCGGGCTGTGGGCCGGGGCCGTCGTCGACCGCCTGAACCGCCGCCGTCTGATCATCGTGACCCAGACGATCCAGGCGGTGCTGGCGGCGACACTGGCGGTGCTGACCCTCACCGGCACGGTCGAGCTGTGGATGGTCTACGCGCTGGCGCTGGCACTCGGGATCGTCAACGCCTTCGACACCCCCGCCCGCCAGGCGTTCGTGGGCGAGATGGTGGAGCCGGAGAACTACGTCAACGCCCAGGCCCTGAGCTCGACGATCCACAACGCCGGGCGACTGGTCGGCCCCGCGATCGCCGGCATCCTGATCGCGACGACGGACGTCGGGGTGGCGTTCGCGGTGAACGCGTTGTCCTTCGTCGGCGTCCTCATCGGCCTGCTGCGGATCGACGCGGCCAGCCTCCGGCCGGTCACGGTGCCCGAATCCGGCAAGGGCGCCGCCCGCGCCGGCCTGCGCTACGTCCTCGCCAAGCCCGAGCTCCGGGCGGCGCTGCTGCTGATCGGCGTCATCGCGCTCTTCGGGCAGAACTTCCGGGTGGTCCTGCCGCTGCTGGCCCAGGACACGTTCCGGAGCGGCGCGGAGGTCTACGGGTACCTGACCGCGGCGCTCGGGCTCGGGGCGGTGGTGGGCGCACTGTTCAGCGCCTCCCGCGAGACGGCCACGTCCTGGGGGCTGCTGCTGTCCTGCATGGCCTTCGGCGCGATCAACCTGGTGGCCGCGGCCGCGCCGAGCCTCACCGCCGCCTACCTGGCGATGGCCGCGATCGGCTTCGCGAACATCATCGTCAACACGCTGGGCCGGACGGTCCTGCAGCTCGGCACCGACCCGAGCATGCACGGCCGGGTGCTCGCGCTGCACGGGCTGGTCTTCCTGGGCTCCACGCCGATCGGCGGGCCGTTGCTCGGCTGGATCTGCGAGACGTTCGGCGCCCGCGCGGGCCTCGTCGTCGCCGGGGGGACGGCGCTGGCCGCCGCCGTCGTCCTGCTGCCCCGCCTGCGGCGGCTGAGGCGGGCCCCTGCGCCCGAGCCCGAGCCCGAGCAGGCGAGCGAGTCGCCCCCTGCCGATCCCGTTCCCCGGCCGGCGGCCTGACGGCTCTCGGAGGGCCGGAGCGCCGGTGGAACGGCGCCTCCCACCCTGTGACTAATGGTATGACAATTGTCCCACCGGGCTGTTACGGTACGGCTGTCCACCCGCCCCGGAAACGGGAGTGTGTGAGCAGCCGCTCCGTCCTCGGACCGGCCTGCACCGCACCGCCCCTCGTCGCCCCGGCGGCGGCCGCACGATCGGCCTGCCCGGCCTGCTGACCGGGCTCGCCGCAGAGATCCACACGCTGACCGCCGGGGCACCCGGCGGCGCACTGCCGGCCGTCGGAGCCGGGGAACAGGAGTTCGCATTGGCTAAAAAGGGACGCGTCTTCGTCCGCGGACTGACCTCGGAGACCTACGGTCTCGGTCACTTCCGCAAGGCACAGCTGGCCGCCGAGCGCGTGCGTGACGACTCGGTCGTCGTGGACGACGCCAAGGTCGGGCACTCCGGCGACTCGGAAGCGTCGCGCACCTGGTGGCGCATCGGGCCCGGGGACGAGGACTTCCTCACCCAGACCCTGCAGGTCCACTTCGTGGAGCTGCCCCCGCAGAGCTCCAACCACGGCCACGGCCACCAGAACGAGGCCGCGTTCTACATCCTCGAGGGCGCCGGCTACGAGATCCACGACGACATCCGGTACGACTGGAAGGCCGGCGACCTGGCCTTCGTGCACACCGACTCGGTGCACCGGCACTTCAACCCCTACGACGAGAAGGCCGTCGCCCTCGTCATCAAGGCGAAGTGCACCTGGATGTTCATGGGCCTGATCCAGCAGGGCCGCAGCGGCCCGATCGAGCGCGAGGACGAGTTCGGCCCCCGCGAGGACTGGTCGGCCATCTGGACCGAGGGCGTCGTCGACCGCCAGAAGATCGTCACCCCCGAGGACGGCACCTGGGAGGTGACGCCGCTGGGCAACGTGCGGCAGATGGTCAACAAGGAGCTCACCCACCTCCGCCAGTTCGGCGTCGACATCTACGAGCTGAAGATCCCCGCGGGGAGCCGCTCGGGCAAGCACTGGAAGATGGCCGACGAGGTCGACTACGTGCTCGAGGGCGAGGGCTACTCGCTGCACTGGGAGGTGCAGGAGGAGATCGCGGAGAAGTACTACGCCCGCATCGCCAAGGAGCCCACGCGCCACGAGATCCGCAAGGGCGACACGCTCTACGTCCCGCAGAACACTGTCGTCCAGCACTTCGCCGCGGACGGCTCGGAGCTGCGCCTGCTCGCGTCGCAGAACCGCATCTTCAAGCACCTCGGCTACGACAACGTGCACTACTTCGAGGACGCACCCGAGTACACGGCTGAGCTCAGCTCCGTCCCCGCTCAGGTCTGAGTCCCCTGGTGGCGGCGTCGCGGGCGGGACGGAGGTTCGTCCCGTCCCGCGACGCCGCTGCATCGAACGCCGGTGCGGTGATCTTCTCCTTCGCACTCGGCATCGCCACCGTGGCGGTGCCCCTGCTCGCCCTGCGGGCCGGCTACTCCGCAGCGGAGATCGGCGCCGTCACGGCGGTCTCGGCCGTGGCCCAGATGGCCACCCGGCTCAGCCTCGGTCCCGCCATGCGCCGCTGGCCGGACTGGACCCTCATCACCGCCGCCGGTGTCCTGCTCACGGCCAGCAGCGGGCTCATGGCCCTGTCGGCGGCCGTCGTCCCCCTGGTCGTCGCCAACCTCCTGCAGGGGGCGGCACGGGCCTGCTTCTTCACCGGCACGCAGACACACGTGGTGCGCGGTCCGGGGCGGGCCGTCGGTGCGCTGGCGACGACGAACTTCGTGGGGAGCCTCGGCCTCCTCGCCGGCCCCGCGGTCGCCGGGCTGCTGTCCGAGCGGACGCCCGTCCTCGCGCTGGCCGTGGCCACCGGGGCCGCGGCCCTCGGCATCGTCCCGACCTTCCTGCTGGACCGCCTGCCTCCCTTCTCCCCGCCGGCCGACCGGCCCCGCGGCCAGATCTGGCGCCGGCCCGGGGTGAGCATCGGCTGCTGGGCGGGCGTGACCGCCGGATCCTGGCGCGGGCTGCTCAGCTCCTTCATCCCCGTCGCCCTGGATTCCGCCCGCCACTCCTCCTCGACCATCGGCATGCTGGTGACGATCGCCAACGGCGCCGCGCTCGCCGGAGCCGGCATCGTCGGCCGGGTACGCGAGCGCGGCACGCGCTGGGCCTACGTAGTCGGCACGCTCGCGGCGGGCATCGGCACGGCCCTCGCCGTCGCACTGGCGGACGACGTCCTGCTCGCCGCCCTCGTGCTGGCCCTCAGCGGTCTCGGCGCGGGCGCACTCCAGACCGTCGGCCCGGCGATCGCCACGGACTCCGTGCACCCGGAGGAACGGGGCGAGGCGATCGCCGCAGCCGGTACGTTCCGCGCCGCCGCGCTGTTCGCCGCCCCGCTGGCCGTCTCCGGGCTCGTCGGGGCCATCGCGCTGGCACCGGCGATGGCCCTCGTCGGGGCGGCGATGACCGTGCCCGCCCTCGCGTTGCGCACGCGACGCCACGTCCCGGAGGCCGCGGTATGAGGCCGTCGCTGCGCAGCACCTCGACCCGGACCTTCGCGGCCGTCCCCGCCGTCGTCCTGGCGGAACAGGCGATGTCCCGGCGACCGCTCCGCCTCGCCTGGGCCCCGGTGATGGCCTGGGGCTACCTGCAGTACCGGCTCGCCGGCACGTACCGGATCACCCGCGCCGGTGGCCCTCCCGGCATGTCCCAGGGGCAGCCGGAGCGGCTGGTGACGACGGGGATCTACGCGCACACCCGCAACCCGATGTACATGGGACACCTGATCTTCCTGACCGGCCTGACCCTGGCGACCCGGTCGCCACTGTCCCTGGCCGTGACCGCGGGCCTGGTGCACTGGTTCGACGAGCGGGCCCGCACGGACCACCGACGGCTCACCACCATCTTCGGCGAGCCGTACGGGGAGTACGCCGCGCGCGTCCCCCGCTGGCTCCCCCGCCTGCCGACCGACCGCTAGTGGCGGTCCAGGCGGCGGACCAGGTAGTCCCACGCACCCCGCAGCATGGCGTCGGAGTAGCAGTGCTCCCGCTTGGACAGCGACTCCTCCGGAGAGGACCAGCTCGCCAGTTCGCCGGCCGCCATCGCGGTGAGCTGCATCTGGCAGGCGCGGTCGAGCAGGTAGGCCGTGATCGTGGCCGTCGCCACGTCCGCGGCGGCGACGACGATCCCGTGGTTGACCAGCAGGCAGGCGTTGCGGTCGGCGAGCGTCTCGGCGACCTGCTCCCCCAGTGCGGCGGTCAGGATGAGGTCGGTGGTCGCGGTGAACCGCGCCAGGTCGTCCGGGACGAACAGGTTCGCCTCGTGCGAGATCGGCCGCAGGGGGACCCCGAGGGAGCCCAGCGCCACGGCGGCCGGCGAGTGCGTGTGGATGACGCTGCCGACGTCAGTGCGCCGCCGCATGGCCTCCGTGTGGATCGGGTACTCGGCGTGCCGGCGCCCCTCCCCCTCCAGCACCTCGCCGTCCCAGGAGACGAGGATGACGTCCGCGGGGCGGACCTCCTCGAAGCCGAGCCCGGACGCCTTCATCCACACCCCGCGGCCCTCGGGATCCCGGGCGGAGACGTGCCCCCAGATGAGGTCGCCCTGACCGGCGTCGCCCAGCACGCGACAGCCGAGCGAGACCAGTCCGCGCAGGTCCTCGGTCATGCGGGGCCTCCTGTAGTCCTGAGAGAGTGCTGCGGATCCGCGCACGTCGAACACTGTGACACAGACGACGCCGATGGTAGAATGGTAAGTCCATTATTCTCCGGGGTCAGAGGGAAGCCGATGTCACGCCTGAGTCCGTTTCCGTCCCCCCGCGCCCGATGAGCGGCACGGTGATCGTCGGGGCGAGCCAGGCCGGCGTGCAGCTGGCGATGTCCCTGCGGGAACTCGGCTACACGGCCCCGATCACCATGGTCGGTGCGGAGGCCTACCCCCCGTACCAGCGGCCCCCGCTCTCGAAGGAGTTCCTGACCGGCACGGCCGGCCACGAGTCGCTCTCCTTCCGCACGGCCGCCTTCTACGCCGACGCCGGCATCGAGCTGATCTGCGGTGAGCGGGTCGTCGATCTCGCCCTGCCCGCCGACGGCCGATCGGGCCTCGCCCGGACGGCCACCGGCCGCGAGCTGGCCTTCGACCGGCTCGCACTCACGGTCGGGGCGCGGCCGCGACGGCTGACCGTCCCGGGTTCCGACCTCGACGGCATCCTCTACCTGCGCGACGTCGACGACGCCCAGCAGTTGCGCACCCGCCTGGCGGGCGCCTCGCGCGTGGTGGTCGTGGGCGGCGGCTTCATCGGGCTCGAGGCGGCCGCGGTCGCCCGGGCCCAGGACAAGGACGTGACGGTCGTCGAGGCCGCGGACCGGCTGATCGCGCGCGCCGTGGCCCCCGTCGTGTCGGAGTTCTACCGGCAGGCCCACGAGCGCCGCGGGACCACCGTCCTGCTGTCCACGGCGGTGGCGGGGTTCAGCGGTACCGACGGCGCCGTGACCGGCGTGCTCCTGGCCGACGGCACCGAGCTCCCGGCCGACCTGGTGATGGTCGGCGTGGGCGTGCTGCCGCGGACCGAGCTCGCCGAGCAGCTGGGCCTGGAGTGCGACGGCGGGATCGTGGTCGACGCCTACGCGCGCACCAGCGAGTCGTCGGTGGTGGCGGCCGGCGACTGCACGGTCCTCCCCCACCCGCTCACCGGCGAGGGCCGGGTCCGCCTCGAGTCGGTGCACAACGCGGTGCACCAGGCCGCCGTGGCCGCCGCCACCCTCGTCGGCGCTCCGGCCGAGACCCGCTCGGTGCCGTGGTTCTGGTCGAACCAGGGGCAGCTGCGCCTGCAGATCGCCGGGCTGTCGGCGGGCTTCGACTCGTTCGTCGTCCGCGGGAACACCGACGACGAGAAGTTCTCCGTCCTCTACTACCGGGACGGCGAGCTGCTGGCCGTCGACGCCGTGAACAACCCGGTCGACTACATGGTGGTCCGCAAGGCGCTGACGCAGGGCGTGTCGATCCCGGCCGACCTGGCCGGCGACAGCTCGACCCCCCTCAAGACCCTGCTCGCGGCCGCCGCGGTCCCGGGCTGACCGCCGGGCGCCTCAGGACGGCGTCGCCACCCGGTCCTCGAGGCCGAAGAGCTTCACCGCGTTGTCGAGCATGATCTTCTGGCGGACCTCCGGCTTGAGCGGCAGCTCCTCGAAGTCGGCCAGCCAGCGCTCCAGCGGCAGGGACGGCGAGTCCGACCCGAACAGCGCCTTGTGCGGGATCACGCTGTTCACCTGCTGCACGAGCTCCGGCGGGAAGTACCTCGGCGACCAGCCCGAGAGGTCGATGTAGAAGTTCGGCTTGTGCCGCGCGATCGCCAGGCTCTCCGCCGTCCACGGCCAGGAGGGATGGGCGCAGATGATCGTCAGGTCGGGGAAGTCGGCCGCGACGTCGTCCAGCAGCAGGGGCTGGCAGTACTTCAGCTTCACGCCTCCACCGCCGGGCGTGCCGGACCCGGCGGCGGCGTAGCCGCTGTGGAACAGGAGCACGAGGCCCTGACGCTCGGCTTCCTCCCACAGCGGGTAGAAGCGCCGGTCGTTGGGATAGAAGTGCTGCCGGGCGGGGTTCAGCTCGCCGATCCCGACCAGGCCCATCTCCTTCATCCGCACGATCTCCCGGCGGGCCAGCTCGCCCTGCCACGGGTCGATCGCGCCCATGCCCAGGAAGACGTCGGGGAACTGCTGCACGGTCTCGGCGAGAAAGTCGTTGGGCACGGGCGGCAGGCCGGTGATGGTCACGTCGGTGCTGTTGACCAGCACGGCCATCATCTCCTTGCTGCGGTACAGCTCGGCCTGCTCCTCCACCGAGGTGTTCTTCGCCTCCCGCTTGAAGTAGCGGGCCTTCTCCTCGAACCTCCGGACCGCGTCGGGCCCCTGGAGGGCCCGGGCCCGCGCGTCGTGGACGTGGGTGTGGACGTCGATGCCCTTGAGCGTCACAGGAGTCCTCTCGTCGTTCGTGGGCCCGTCGATGGCGTCGACCCGCGGGTCAGCGGCTGGTGAGCCACCGGTCGAGCCAGCGGACGGCGGCGTCCTCCGCCTCGCGGGCCGCCCCGGGGGAGTAGCGGTCGGGATTGGTGTCGTTGTGGAAGGCGTGCCCGGCGCCCTCGAGGACGAGCGGCTCGAAGGTCTTGCCGTGCCGGTGCATGGCCTCCCGGATGGCCGGCAGCATCGACGTGATCCGCGAGTCGGTCTCGCCGTAGACGGCCAGCACGGGCGCCTGGATGCCCGGGACGGCCGCGAGGTCGGGGGTCGGGCCGTAGAAGGGGACCCCGGCGGAGAGCCGCGGCTCCTGGGTGAGCACCCGCCAGGCGACGCCACCGCCGTAGCAGAACCCGAGGATGCCCAGCCGGTCGCTCCGCACGTCCTCCTGCCCGGCGGCCCAGTCCAGCGTGGCCCGGACGTCGGCCACGACGTCGGCGGCGTCGATGATGGCCAGCGCCGCCGTCACGTCCGCCTGAGTGGCGAAGGACCCCGTGCCGCCCAGCCGGCTCAGCAGGTCGGGGGCGACGGCCACGAAGCCGGCCACGGCCAGGCGCCGCGCGACGTCGGTGATGTACGGGACCAGGCCCTTGTTCTCGTGCACGACCACGACCGCCGGTGCGGGCCCGCCCCCGCGCGGCCGGGCCACGTAGGCCTCGACCTCGCCGTCCCCACCCGGGAAGCGGACCGTCGCCGCATCGACCGCGGACTCCGGCACGTGCACCGCCGGGTCGCCCGGATAACCGGTGTCCCCGTCGGTGGAGGCCGACGCTCCGCCGCCGGGCAGCGTCGCGTCCTCCTCGAGCTCGGACTCGAGATAGCTCTTGAGATCCATCGGGGGTGGTCCCTCTCGCCGCAGCGGTGGGTCAGATGACGAAGTTCTCCAGCGACTCCGGGGCGAACAGCTCGGCCGGCGAGTACTGGCGCCGGGACAGCCCCTGGTCGTGGTGGTACCGCAGGAAGGTCTCCAGCACGTGCCGGTTGGCCTCCAGCCCGTAGGACCAGTAGTCCTCGCCGAGCAGCGCGCGGGCCTCCTCGAGGCCGGGGATCAGCCACGGCAGCATGAACCGCAGCGCCGAGGCGTCGTAGAGCTCGGCCGCGGCCTTCTTCTTGGCCAGCCCCAGGGCCTTGGTGAGCGACTGCGCCACCCACCGGTGCTGGTCGTAGAGGTCCCGGCGCACGACGACGACGTGCATGATCGGGAAGATCCCGGTGTCGGCGAAGTACTGCTTCTCGGCCGCGACGGGGTCGGGGAACAGCCGGCGCACGGTGCCACCGGGGACGAAGGACGACGGCACCCGCGGGCCCTGGAAGGCGTCGATCTCACCGTCGGCGAGCATCGCCGCGAGGGTCTTGTCGCCCGCGATCGGCTGGATGCGGATGCGCTCGCCGAGGTCGACGGCGGCCTTCTCGATCCGGCCGGGCGTCTCCTGGCCCCCGGTGCGGTACTCCACCGAGTCGACCGGCACCCCGTAGTGGTCGGCCAGGGTGCCGCGGATCCAGACGTTCGCGGTCAGCTGCCACTCCGGCGTGCCGACCACCTTGCCGCGCAGGTCCGCCGGCTTCTCGATGCCTGCGCTCTCGTGCACGAAGATGCCCGCGTGCCGGAACTGCCGGGAGGTGTAGACCGGCAGCGCCACGAACGGCGGCTCGTCGAGGTCGAGGGACTTGACGTAGGACGACAGCGACATCTCCGCCACGTCGAACTCCCGGTGCCGCAGCATCCGGAAGAAGGTCTCCTCGACGGGCAGCCGCAGGTACGTGAGGTCGATGCCGTCGGGCCGGACCGTGCCCTCCTCGAGGGCCCTGGTCCGGTCGTAGTCGCCGCAGGCGAAGGTCAGCTGCAGTCGGGACATCCGGTCATCTCCCCGCTTCCATGAGGCGTGCGTCGAGACGGGGGTACACGCGTCGCGCGTTGCCCTCGAAGATCGCCTGCCGCTGCCCGTCGTCGAGCGTCGCCCCGTCGAGGTACTTCTTGGTGTCGTCCCACTCGATCCCGGTCTCCGGGTCGGCGCCGCGGACCGCGCCGAGCATCTCGGAGGCGAACAGGATGTTCTCCACCGGGATCACGCGGGTGAGCAGGTCGATGCCCGGCTGGTGGTAGACGCAGGTGTCGAAGAAGACGTTGCGCAGCAGCTCGGCGGGGTCCTGCCAGCCGTTGCGCATGGCCAGCCCGCGGTAGCGGCCCCAGTGGTAGGGAACGGCGCCCCCGCCGTGCGGGATCACGAGCCGCAGCGTCGGGAACCGCTCGAACAGGTTCCCCTCGAGGAACTGCATGAACGCCGACGTGTCGGCATTGAGGTAGTGCGCGCCGAGCGCGTGGAAGTTGGGATTGCACGAGCTGGACACGTGCACCATCGCGGGCACGTCGAGCTCCACCAGCGCCTCGTACACCGGGAACCAGTACGGGTCGGTGAGCGGCGGCGAGGTCCAGTTGCCGCCGGACGGGTCGGGGTTGAGGTTGGCTCCGACGAAGCCGCGTTCCCCGACGCAGCGGCGCAGCTCGGCGACGACGTCGTCCTGGCTCCCGCCGGGGGTCTGCGGCAGCTGGCAGACCCCTGCGAAGTGCTCCGGGTAGAGGTCGGCGATGCGGGCGACCAGGTCGTTGCTGGACCGGGCCCAGGCCACGGCGGTAGCCGGGTCGGGCACGTGGTGCCCCATGCCCGACGCGCGCGGCGAGAAGATCATCAGGTCGCCGCCGCGCTCGCGCAGGATGCGCAGCTGGTTCTGCTCGACGCTCTCGCGGAGCTCGTCGTCGCGAATGTTCTCCAGTTGCGGGGCAGAGTCCCCGTTCTCCAGGGCCGCGAGCTGGGCCTGGCGGAAGCGCGTGAGCTGCGACGGCTCGGTCGTGTAGTGGCCGTGGATGTCGATGATCAACGCTGCGGCTCCTGCTCGACGTAGGTCAGTCCCTTGGCGGCCAGCTTCGGGCGCATGTCGTTCATGTCCAGCCCGAGTTCGCCCGCGCGGTAACGCTCCCGGATGCCGGCCTCCCGCTCCTCGCGGGCCAGCGCCGCCTCGAGCACCTGGCGGGCGCGTCCGCGGGGGACGACGACGACGCCGTCGTCGTCGGCCACCACGACGTCGCCGGGCTCGATCCACTGGCCGGCGCAGACCACGCCCACGTTGACGCTGCCGAGGGTCTCCTTGACGCAGCCGAACGCGCACACGTGCCGCGACCAGACGGGGAAGCGCATCCCGGTCAGGTCGGCGACGTCCCGGCAGCCGCCGTCGATGACCAGGCCGCGCACCCCACGGGCCTGGACGGAGGTGGCCAGCAGGTCACCGAAGTAGCCGGCCTGCGACGGCGTGGTGGGTGCGACGACCAGGACGTCGCCCTCGGCGCACTGCTCCACGGCGACGTGGATCATCCAGTTGTCGCCCGGGGGCACGCTGACCGTCACCGCCGTCCCGGCGATGCGCGCGCCGACGTAGATGGGCCGCAGCGCCGGGTCGAGCAGGTGGGTGCGGGCCTGCGCCTCGTGGACGGTCGAGACGCCCAGCCGCGCGAGCCCGTCGACGACCTCGGAGTCGGCCCGCGCGATGTTCGTGACGACGACGTTCCCCCGGACGGCGCTCACGAAGCGTCCTCGCCCCACGGGAGCATCGAGATGTGGATCGCGTCCTCGCCGGTCTCGCCGGCCAGGGTGCGGATCGCGTGGTCGACGTCGGCGAGGGGGAATCGGTGGGTGGCCAGCCGTTCCAGCGGGAAGCGGCCCGAGGCCAGCTGCTCGAGGGCCAGTTCGACGGAGCGGTAGCTGTGCCCCCGCGCGCTGGCCAGGGTGATGCACTTCTCGGTCATCTTCTTCAGCGGGAAGTCGGGGAAGGCCGCCTCCTCGCCCTGCGTGACCATGATCCCCTCGCGGCGCTTCATCGCGTCGATGCCGAGCAGCACCGGCGCGGTGCCCGCCCCGGAGGTGCAGTCGAGGACGACGTCGACCCCCTTGCCACCGGTGAGCTCCAGGACCCGCTCGAGCGCGTCGTCGGTCTGGACGTCGATGACCGCGTCGGCGCCGAGGTCCTTGCAGAGCTGCAGCCGCGTGGCGTCGCGCGTGGTGCCGGTGACGACGATCAGCGAGGCGCCGGCCTGCTTGGAGGCGACGACCTGCGAGAGGCCCTGCTGCCCGGGGCCCTGGATGAGCACGGTGGAGGCGTAGCCGACCTTGCCGGCGTTGAGCGCCCACTCGATGCCGTTGGACAGCGGCGTGACCAGACCGGCCAGCTCCGCGCTGACGCCGTCCGGGACCCGGTGCGTGACGGCGTTCCAGGGCAGGTACATGTACTGGGAGAAGCCGCCCCAGAGCCGCCCCGGGTTGTTCGAGGACGTGTAGCCGTAGCGGCGGGCTTCGGGATTGGTGCGCCAGTCGGTCATCTCGCAGTGCCGGTACTCACCGAGCCGGCACCACTCGCAGTGCATGCAGCCGACGTAGTGCTCGACGAAGATGCGGTCGCCCTCGGCCAGACCGTGGATCTTGGACCACTTCGCGCCGGCCTTCGCCACGATGCCGACGTTCTCGTGGCCCATGATGACCGGCTCGTCGATGGTGGGCTTGCGGTACAGCTTGACGTCGGTGCCGCAGATGCCGGCGACCTCGATCTTCAGCAGCGCCGCGTCGTCCGCGATGTCCGGCATCGGGAACTCGCGCATCTCGGTCCTGCCGGGCGCCGTCCGGACCGCCGCGAGCACCTGCTCTGCCATGCCTGATCCCTACTCCCGTAGCTGCTTCGGAAACCGCACCGTAGCTTAAGGTCTATTGGTCTGACCATGGTAGTTTCCCACCCTCCAAGCTCCGCCCCGGAGCCCCTACGAGCGAGCCGAGGCGATCGCGTGACCGAGCCCCTCCTCCGGACCGTCACCCGCACCCAGGGCAACAATGCCGCCCTGAAGGACGGGACGGTCACCCCGCACGGGTTCCGGTTCGACTTCGAGGAGATCCCGGTCCTCGTCCAGGGCTTCCGCCGGATGGTGCGCGAGCTGGAGTTCGACGTCAGCGAGATGGCCTTGACGACCTACCTCGTCGCGAAGGCGCACGGGGTGCAGTTCACGGCGGTGCCCGCGTTCCTGGTCCGCGGCTTCCACCACGGCGCCGTCTCCTACCGGGTCGGCTCCGGCATCCGGGGCCCGAAGGACCTCGAGGGCCGCAAGGTCGGCGTCAACCGCGGCTACACCGTGACGACCGGCGTCTGGGCCCGCGCCATCCTGGCCGAGGAGCACGGCGTCGACCTCGACTCGATCACCTGGGTGCTCTCCGGAGACGAGCACGTCGCCCAGTACCGCCCCCCGGCCAACGTGGTCCCGGTCGAGCCCGGCCGCACGCTGGAGCAGATGCTCGCCGACGGCGAACTGGCCGCCGTGATCGGCGTCGACATCGACTCCCCGGACGTCGCGCCGCTGATCCCCGACCCCGACGAGGCCGGCTTCGCGGCGCTGCGGGATCGCGGCCTGTACCCGATCAACCACCTCGTCGTCGTCCGGGACGAGCTGCTGCGCGAGCGGCCGGAGCTGGGTGAGCAGGTCTTCGACGCCTTCGCCCGGGCCAAGGCGGTCTACGTCGACCGGCTGCGGACCGGCTCGATCGACTCGCCGAACGCCACGGACCGGATGTACCAGCGGGTGATGGAGCTGACCGGCGCCGATCCGCTCCCCTACGGCATCGAGCCCAACCGGGCGGTGCTCGAGACCCTCATGAAGCACGCCGTGGACCAGCGCATCCTCGACCGGCCCCTGCCGCTCGACGAGGTGTTCGCGCCGGGCACCCTCGACCTGACCGCCTGACCGCCCGCGCCCGAGGAGATCCACGATGCGCATCGCCATCGCCGCCGACCACAACGGCGTCGTCCTCAAGGCGCTGTTCGTCACCTGGCTGACCGAGCAGGGGTACGAGGTCGACGACCGCGGTGCCGCCGACGAGTCGGAGGTCGTCGACTACCCGCCGCTGTGCGAGGACGTGTGCCGTCGCGTCGTCGCCGGGTCGGTGGACCGGGGCATCGTGATCGGCGGCAGCGGCTCCGGCGAGACCATCGCCTGCAACAAGATCCGCGGCATCCGGGCGGGGCTGTGCCCGGACGTGTGGCACACCGAGATATCGCGCGGGAACAACGATTCCAACGTCCTGGTGATCGGGGCGAAGGTCGTCGGACCCGAGCTGGCCGAGCAGATCCTGCGGACGTGGCTGGAGACGCCCTTCAAGGGCGACGTGCACCAGCGGCGCATCGACCAGATCGCCGCCCTGGAGCGCGGCGAGACGCTCCTCTGACCGGACGCCGTCCCTGAACGGTGTCAGGCGCGGGCCTGCTCCACCGAGTCGAGGAACTCGAGGATCCGCGCGGGGGCGGTCTGCTCCGTCTGCTCGGCGACCGGCACGTCCCAGTACTGCGCGAGAGGCAGGCACTCCTGCAGGTAGCGCGCGGCCGAGGGGGCATGGGACTCGTCCTGTCCCGGGACGATCAGCGCCGGGACGTCGAGCGCCAGCAGGTCCTCGGGCTCGGCGCCGGGCACCGTGTCGCGGTCGAACATGAGCCGCACCATGCCGGCCACCAGCACCCGGTAGCGCGCCGCGTCCCCCGCGGCGTACGCGGCGGCGAACGCCTCGTCGGTGCGCAGCACGCTGTTCCACGGGCCGACCCGCGGATCCTTCGTGAACGTGCCGCCGGACTCCCGGGCGAGCGCCACGACCGCGTCCAGCCCGTGCTCGTCGACGAAGGCCAGGTGCTGCTCGAACCGGGAGTGCTGCTTCATCCGGTACTTCACGCCGCCGGCCGGCGAGTACAGCACCAGCGACCGCACGCGCTCCGGATGCGCGACCCCGATCGCGGCAACCGCGGAACAGCCGACACAGCCGCCCATCAGGTGCGCCGACTCGAAGCCGAGCTCGTCGAGCAGCCCGACGCCCTGCCGGACGTAGTCCGGCCACGAGATGCGCTCCACCCGGCCGCCGGAGTGCCCGGACTCGCGCCGGTCGAAGGTGATGCACGTGTACCGCTGCGTCAGGTGGTCCAGCAGCGCGAGCCGCTTGTAGATGCCCACCGTCCGCCAGCTCTCCAGCGTGGAGTCGAACCCACCCGGCGAGAACATCAGCAGCGGCGGCCCGTCCCCGCTCACCTCGTAGCGCGTGCGGATCCCGTCGACGACGGCGGTGGGCACGGTGGCGTTCCTCTCGGGAGTGCGGTCGTCGGCGGGTCGGTCAGGAGGCGGGCGGGACGGGGATGCCGCCGGGCAGCTGCCGCGCGGCGCGGACGTCCTCGGCATAGGCCGTCATGGCCTCCAGGGTCAGCTGCGCGACGTTGACGTAGGTGTCCGGTGCGCCGTCGATCGCCGAGGCCGCGTAGCCGATCGCCGCGTTCACCATGCGCATCCGGCCGTCGAGCCACGGCCCACCACCGAAACCACCGACGACGGGGATGCCGACGGCCTCGGCGACGGCCGCACCCACGACCGGGCCGGAGTTGGTGAAGTTCAGCAGGGCGGCGCCCGCGTCCTCCAGCCGCTTGGCCTCGGCGACGAGCTCGTCCTTCAGCTCCACCGGCACCGCGTCGGCCGCCGAGGGGATGGACTTGTACTCGACGCCGTAGCGCAGCGCGGTCTGCGGCGTGATGCCGAACTGGGCGAACACCGGGATGCCGGCCCGCGTCACGGCCTCCACGGCGTCCAGGTAGTCCGAGGCCGCGTCGAGCTTGACCATGTCGACGCCGGCCTCCTTCACGAAGCGGATGGCGGCGCGGACGGCGCTGTCGGCGCCCTCCTGCAGGGGCCCGAACGGGAAGTCGACGCTGACCAGGGCCCGGCTCACCCCGCGCCGCACCGCCTTCGCGACGACGAGCATCTCCTCCATCGTCACCTCGAACGGGTTCGAGTGGCCCCAGAGGTTGACGCCGACCGTGTCGCCGACGGAGACGATCTCCACGCCGGCGCGGTCCACGATGCGCGCGATCTGGTAGTCCCAGGCGACGACGCCGACGATCTTGCGGCCCTCGTTCTTCATCTGCTGGAGGGTGCGCAGGCTGATCTTCTTGTCCATGTCGCCCTGTTCTCTCGTCGTCCTCGGGCCGTCGTCCGTCGGCTCCGTGCCCCGCCCGTACCCGAGGTCGGGCCGGGCGTCGCCTACACCCGGAGCGCGGTCAGCAGCTCGAGGAGGTCGCTCTCGTCCGCCGTCGGCAGCAGCACGCGCGCGTGCGGCCGCAGCGCGGCGACGGCCGCCGTCTGGGACCCGTCGCCGAGCACCAGGCCGGCTGTCATCACCGCCCGCTCCCAGCACGCCTTGCCGATCGCGTAGGCGCAGCCGGCGCCGGAGTCCTGGGTCGCGACCATGACGACGACGTGCGCGCCGTCGAGCTCGCTGCTCAGGACGGCGGGGGTGCCGTCGATGCTGCGGAGCAGGAACTCCCCGCCGGCGCCGGCGCCGGCAGGACCGGGCTCGCACACGAAGAAGCGGGCACCGGCCCACTCGTGCGCGGCGACCGACCGGAGGACCTCGGCCGCAGGCTCGTCGAGCGCGACGACCCGCGCGTTGCGGGACTCGACCGGCGCGTCGATGCGGAAGCGCGCCTCGGCGGCGGTGGCCGCGCGGGCGCAGCTGCTGAGACTCGTGTCGGCGGTCATCTCAGACCGACGCCACCGGCATGCCGGGCTTGACCCGGACGTCGTCCCGGGCGGCGTCGAGGAACGCCTCCGCCTGCGGCAGGACGACCGCCGCGGACCGCACGTGGTGGTGCGCCGGGTCCACGCCGGGCGGGGTGATGCCCTGGTCCCGGAGGGCGAGGGCGGCCTTCCGCAGCTTCTGGCGGGCCTTGATGATGCCGCTGTCGGCCGGCACCAGGCGCTCCTTGGTGCGGTCGACGATCGGGCCCATGCTCTCCTGCAGCGAGGAGTCCTGGATCGCGATGCCCTTGATGCCCGAGTAGTACGCGCCGCTCTTCTGCGCCTCACGGTCCATCAGGTAGTCGTTGTCCATGTTGGCCACCGGACGGTAGGTGCCCGGGATGTTCTCGCTGTGCACGCCGTGACCGTCGATCATGGCCTGCCGCTCCACGGCGGACAGCGGGCGGACGGGGTGGTAGTCGAAGCTGTAGGTCCAGCAGTTCTCGTCGTCGATCGGGACCCAGAAGTGCCCGTGGATCGGATGGTCGCCGCGCGGCGGGACCATCGTGAAGTTCGGCATGACCCACGGTGTGATCCGCCAGTAGTACTTGCCGTCCTCGGCGTTGCGGCGGGCCCCGACGAACAGGCCACCTTCGCTGTCGGCCACCTCGAAGAAGGGCTTGGTGTCGTTGAGGTTGTACTCGTTGCCCTTGGCGCCCTTGAAGAGCGGGTCGGTCTTCAGACCGCCGGAGTGCAGGAACGTGACATGGCTGGAGTCGATGCCGCCCTCGAAGGCCTGCAGCCAGTTGGACTGCTGCCAGCGCTTGGAGGTGTAGGTCTGCTCCGGGGGGACGAGCGCGAACTCCCACTCCGGGAGCGGGGGCTGCGTGGCCGGGTCACCCATGTAGGTCCACAGGAGGTCACCGATCTTCACCAGCGGGTAGCTCGTCAGCTTGACGTTCTCGGCGAAGCTCGAGTTGTCGGCCTCCGACGGGACGTCGAGGCACTGACCCGTCGTGTCGTACTTCCAGCCGTGGTAGGGGCAGCGCAGCCCGCCCTCCTCGTTCCGGCCGAACCAGAGGGACACGCCCCGGTGCGCGCAGAACTCGTCGATGAGGCCGTAGTTGCCATAGCTGTCCCGGAACGCGACGAGGCGCTCGGACAGGAGCTTGAGCCGGATGGGCGGACACCCGTCCTCGGGCAGCTCCTCGGCCAGGCACGCCGGCATCCAGTACTGCCGGAACAGCTCGCCCATCGGCGTCTTCGGGCCGGTCTGGGTCAGCAGTTCGTTGATCTCTGGGCGCAGCACGAGCGTCGTCTCCCTTGTCCGGTCGAGCACTCCGCCGAGCTGTGAGCATCGAGGCGGAGAGGACTAACTGTCATACCTTTGGGGGTGGGTGTCAACCGGTTCCCCGGCCGAGATCGGGCGGGTCAGTACTGGTCGGCAGGAACCACGACGGTCAGTCCGTCGAGCTCGTCGGTCATCTTGATCTGGCAGGAGAGACGGCTGCCCTCGCGGCGATCGGCGACGCCCATGTCGAGCAGGTCCTCCTCCGTGTCGTTGGGGGTGCCCACCAGCGGCAGGAAGTCCTCCCGGACCCAGACGTGGCAGGTGGCGCACGACGCGTTGCCGCCACACTCCCCGATGACACCGGGGACGCCGTTCTTCACGGCGGTGGTCATCACCGACTCCCCGACGGTCGCGTCGACGGCGCGCTCGTCGCCGGCCTCACCGACATAGATCACCTTCGGCACGGTTCTCGACTCTCCCTCGCCCCGGCACCACGTTCGTCTGGCGCTGCCGCCAGGTTTGGTCTGTCCATTAGACCATGGCCCTTGCCCAGTAGCTATTCTCTCGCAATGCCCACCCTGGTGCTGCTCCGCCATGGGGAGAGCGCGTGGAACTCGTGCAACCTGTTCACCGGATGGGTGGACGTCGACCTGACGGCCCGGGGCGAGGAGCAGGCGCGGCACAGCGGACGGCGGCTGCATGGCGCGGGCGTGCTGCCCGACGTCCTGCACACCTCCGTCCTCACCCGCGCCGTCCGGACCGGCACCCTCGCCCTGGACGCGGCGGAGCGCGGCTGGATCCCCGTCCGGCGGAGCTGGCGGCTCAACGAGCGCTGCTACGGCGCACTGCAGGGTCTGGACCGGAGGGCCGTCCGGGAGCGGTACGGCGACGAGCAGTTCACGCTCTGGCGCCGCTCGTACGACGCGACGCCGCCGCCCCTCCCGCCGGGGGACGGACAGGACGTCTCGGCCGATCCCCGGTACGCCGGCATCCCCTCGACCCTGCTGCCCCGGACCGAGAGCCTCGCCGACGTGAGCGCCCGGCTCCTCCCCTACTGGTACGACTCGATCGTCCCCGACCTGCGGGCCGGGTTCACGGTCCTCGTGACCGCCCACGGGAACTCGCTCCGGGCACTGGTCGCCCACCTGGACCGACTGTCGCCGCCGGAGATCCTCGGCCTCAACATCCCGACCGGGATGCCGCTGGTGTACCGGCTCGACGCCGGGCTGGCGCCCACCGTCCGCGGCGGGAGCTACCTCGATCCGGCCGCGGCGGCGACGGCGGCGGCGCAGGTGGCCGGCCAGGGACGCTAGGGTCGGTGCCCGTCCGGCGGCCGCTCCCGCTGTCACCCGGCGGTGCACATCACCCCGAATTGGTCATTACATAAGACCAATTCCATTGCGCGCCCGCCTAGGATGCGGGAGTGACGACGCCCGAGATGAATGCCACCCCGGCCGCATCCCCGCTCGTGGGCGGCGGCAAGGGTGACCTGCTCAGCCGCGTGAGCATCGGGCGCATCTCCGAGGTGATCGTGGAGCAGGTCCGCCTGCTCATCCGCCAGGGCCAGCTGCTCGCCGGCGACCGGTTGCCCTCCGAACGCGAGCTGTGCGAGCGGTTCGGGGTCAGCCGGGTGACCGTCCGCGAGGCCCTGCGGGTGCTGGAGGCCAACGGCCTGGTGGAGATCCGGGTCGGCGCCCGGGGCGGCGCCTTCGTGACCGCGCCGAGCAGCCGGCTGGTCGGCGAGGGCATCGCCGACCTCATCTCCCTCGCGACGCTCACCGCGGGCGAGGTCACCGAGGCCCGCCGGGTGTTCGAGCTCGGGATCGTGCCGCTGGTGTGCGAGCGGGCGACCGACGAGGACATCGCCGCGCTCTACGAGATCTGCGACCGCAGCAGCGCCGCGCTCCAGGGCGACGAGTACCCCCTCGAGCTGTCCGCCGAATGGCACGCCCGGTACGCGCAGGCGGCGCACAACCGCGCCGTCGCCATGCTGGTGGCCTCGCTGCACGGCCCGCTGCTGATGTCGCTGGAGAAGGCCCGCCAGGTCGCGCCGCTGCACGGCCGGCGGGGCGTCGAGGAGCACCGCGCGCTGGTCGACGCCATCGCCGACCGCGACATGGCCCGCGCCACGACGCTGATGAGCACCCACCTCGACCGGACGGCGGACCGCGTCGCCGGTGTCGAGGAGGGCAAGGCCACCGCCTAGCCCGGCCGGCTCCGTCAGGCCGGCCGGCGGGCCATCACCAGGACGGTCGAGAGCAGGCGCCACGGTGTGTCGACGTCGGTGAGACCGGCCGCGGCGAGCAGCTCCAGGTGCGTCTCCAGCCGGTGACCGCCCCGGTCCTTCGCCTTCCCGGCCGTCTGCCCCTCCCCGACCCCCTCGTAGAAGCGCGGCGTGAGCGCGTCGTAGCGGCGTCCCCACTCCTCGCTCCCCGCCATGTGGTCGAGGTTGATCAGCCACCCGCCCGGCCGCAGCGACGCGGCGGCCCGGCGGTAGAACGCGGTCAGCTCGGCGGCGTCGAGGCCGTGCGTCGCGCGGGCGCAGATCAGCACGTCCGGCGCGGCGCCCCCCGCGAGACCGGGCCGGCGCAGGTCGCTGAGCACGTAGTCGACGCGGCCGGCGAAGGGGGCGAGCGTCTTCCGGGCGTGCCGGGCCATCTCCGGCGAGCTGTCCGACCAGAGTCCGCGCGCCTCGGGAAAGGCCCGGAGGAAGGTCGCCAGGAAGGTTCCGGAGCCGGCCGCCAGCTCCACCACGAAGGCCGGGGAGGAATCGACGGCGACGGTCGCGACCGCGAGGTCCCGCGCGGTCTGGACGGCCGGCCGGCGGGCGTCCTTGGCGACCCAGCGGCCCACCCGGTCCGGGTCGTTCCAGTCCTCCTGCCGCTCAGTCACGGATGTCCTGGAGGAACCAGGCCGTCGGCAGCTCGCGCCCCAGGCCGCGCTCGCGGGCCAGCTCGTAGACGAGCCCCGCCACGGCGAAGAACTGCGCCCCCTGGATGTTGCCGCGCTCGGAGAAGGTGATCTGCGCGTCGTCGCTGCGCACCTCGGCGGCCCCGGTCAGCACGTCCTCCAGGCTAACCACCCGGGGCCCCGACTCCGGCGGACGACGGTTCCGCCCGTGCCGGTGCCGGCTCCAGACCGGGTCGGTGGGACGGGCGATGTAGGCCAGGTACTCGTCGGTCGGCCGCCAGGACGGGTCGTTGACGGGGGCCGGGGCCGTGCCCAGGCGCAGCCACACGTCGAGGACGTCGCGCGTGCGGGCGTCCAGGCTGCCGCCGATCGAGGTCACGTGCGTCCCCGGCTCCAGCCAGTCGCCGACGATCACGTCGGCGGCCGCGTCGGTGCAGCCGGAGACGATGTCGGCCCCGCGGAACACGTCGCGCGGCTCGTCGACGGGCACCACCTCGACGCCGTGCCGCTCGCGCATCTCGGCGGCCTAGCGGTCCCGGTTCGCCTTCGTCGGGCTGTACACCTGCACCCGCTCCAGGGCCCGCACCGTGAGCAGCGCTTCCAGATGGCTGCGGGCCATCCCGCCCGAGCCCAGCATGCCCAGCACGCGGGCGTCGTCCCGGGCGGCGTACCTCGTGCCGATCGCCGAGTCGGCACCGACGCGCATGTGCTGCAGCACGCCGTCGTTGAGTATCGCCAGCGGCTTCCCGGTGCGCGCCGAGAGCAGGAAGACCAGCCCGCAGTAGGTGCCGGGCTGGACGCAGTACTTCTCCTGGGTGCGGGTGCCGCCGTACTCGACCTCGGTGAGGACGTCGGACTTCATCCGGATCGCGTAGTAGCCCGAGGCCGCCGACCCGCCCTCCATCGACCCCCACTGGTAGACCCGGTCGTCCTCGCCGGTGGGGATGCGGAGATCGATCCGTGGCCGGCAGACCGCCTCGCCGGCGGCCAGGTCGCGGTAGGTCTGCTCGAGGACGCTCACCACGTCCGGCATGGTCAGGACGGCCGCCGTCGCGGCGTTGTCGATCAGCAGCACGGCACCCGCCCCGGAGTCGATGGTCAGACCAATCCAACCACCCGGCCCCCGTCCCGCTTTCCGACCACCCGGCTCCCGTCCCGCTTTCGGTACCGGAAGCGGAGGCGTGCGGCGCCGCTTCCGGTACCGAAAGCGGGAGGAGGTGGTCAGAGCGGGCGGATCGTGCCGATCAGGTGCTCGGTCCCGCTCGCGGCGTTGCGGACGGCGACGTCCCAGCCGCCGTCGGCCTGCGCCGTCGACAGGGTGACGGTCGAGGGCAGGAACAGCGGCTTGCGGAAGGCGACGTCGACGGTGAACGCGTCGGGCAGCCGGCCGGACAGCGCGCCCAGCACGCGGGCCTTGACCCACATGCCGTGCGCGATCGCCCGCTTGAACCCGAACGCCTTGGCGGTCAGGCCGGACAGGTGGATCGGGTTCACGTCGCCGGAGACCTTGGCGTAGCGCCGTCCGGCGTCGTCCGGGACCCGCCACGTGGCGGCCGGCCGCGCCAGGTCGCCGACGGGCACGTAGACGTCGGCCTCGGGGGCGCCCTCCGGCGCCGTCGCGCCGCGGGCCAGGTAGGTCGACCGCGAGCGCCAGACCTCGCTCCCGCCTGTGGACGCCGTCGCGCAGAGGTCGACCGTCGCCCCGCTGCGGTGGGCGGCGAACCGCTCGGCCCAGACCTCCAGGTCGAGCGCCTCGTCGGCGCCGACCGGCCGGAGCACCTCGATGCGATTGCGCACGTGCACGAGCCCCGGCAGCGCCAGCGGGAACGAGCGGTCGCTCATCAGCGCCACCTGCAGCGGGAAGGTGAGCAGGTGCGGAGCGGTCGCCGGCAGGGTGTCGGTCAGGGGGAAGCGGCAGACCCGGTCGTAGGCGGCGAGGTCGGCCGGGTCCACCTGGACGCCGTTGCGGGCCAGGCGGGTGTCCGGCAGGTCGCCGCCCCGGCCGCGCGTGGTGAGCGCGGCCCGGGCCAGCAGCCGCGCCATCGACGGCGCGGACTCCAGGATCGTGGTGGGCATCAGGCGCCCAGCAGCGACTGGCCGCAGACCCGCACGGTCTGCCCGTTGACCCCGGCACTGCCCGGCTGCGCCAGCCAGGCGATCGTCTCGGCGACGTCGACCGGCAGCCCGCCCTGCTGCAGCGAGTTCAGCCGGGAGCCGACCTCCCGGGTGCCCAGCGGCATCTTCGCGGTCATGTCGGTGACGATGAAGCCCGGGGCGACGGCGTTGATCGTGGCCTTCCGGTTCGCGAACTCCGGCGCCCACGCCCGCACCATGCCGATCACGCCTGCCTTGGACGCCGCGTAGTTGGTCTGCCCGCGGTTGCCCGCGATGCCCGACTGCGAGGAGACGCAGACGATCCGGGCGCCGTCCTTCAGCACGCCGTCGGCGTCCAGCAGCGCCTGGGTGAGGTCCAGCTGCGCCTGCAGGTTCACCGCCATCACCGAGTTCCAGCGGGCGGCGTCCATGTTCACCAGCAGCTTGTCGCGGGTGATCCCGGCGTTGTGGACGACGACGTCCACCCCACCGTGCCGCTCGCGCACGTGCTCGACCAGCCGCGGGGCGGCGTCGTCGGCGGTGATGTCGAGCTGGAACGCCGTCCCGCCGACCTCGTTGGCGACCTCGGCGAGCTTGTCGCCGGCCGCCGGGATGTCCACGGCGACGACGTGCGCGCCGTCCCGCGACAGCACGCGGGCGATCGAGGCGCCGATGCCACGCGCCGCCCCGGTGACGACGGCGACCTTCCCGGCCAGCGGCCGATCCGCGTCCTCCCCCTCGGGAACCTCGGCGGACGACAGGGTCACCACCTGGCCGTCGACGTAGGCCGACCGGCCGGACAGGAAGAACCGCACCGGGCCGGCGATCGAGCCCTCGGCGCCGGCCGGGACGTAGACCAGGTTCGCCGTCGACCCGTCGCGCAGCTCCTTGCCGATGGAGCGGACCAGTCCGTCCAGCGCCTGGCGGGCGGCCGCCTGCGCCGGCGAGCCGGCCTCGGACGGCGGGTCGGCGAGGATCAGCACCCGTCCGGACGCCCGCAGCCGCTTGATCGCGGGGGCGAGGAAGTCGTGCGCGCTCGCCAGGTCACCCGGCGTCGACAGGCCCGTGGCATCGAGGACGACGGCGCCGAGCTTCTCGCCGTCCGTGGCGCCGTCGGCGGTGACCGGCGACTGCACCGTCACCCCGGCGTCCCGGAGGACGGTGGTGAGCTGCTCGCGCAGCCGCCCCTCCCCCGCGGAGCCGACCACCACGGGGCCGGGGAGCAGCGGCTCCCCCGGTTCGTAGCGGCGCAGCACCGCGGGGCGGGGCAGTCCGAGCTGCTTGGTGATGGTCGAGCCGAAGCCGGAGTTGGCGAACTCGCGGTACCAGTCGCTCACGGAAGGTCTTCCTCTCGTTCCAGCTTTCGGTACAGAAAGCTGGGCAGGTAACCGCAGCTTTCGGTACCGAAAGCTGCGGAGGGGGGTCAGGACTCGAGGATGGCGACGACGCCCTGGCCGCCGGCGGCGCAGATGGAGATCAGCCCGCGCTTGCCGGGGCCGGCCTCGTGCAGCGTCTTGGCGAGCTGGGCCACGATCCGGCCGCCGGTCGCGGCGAACGGGTGACCGGCCGCCAGGGACGAGCCGTTGACGTTGAGCTTCCCGCGGTCGATCGAGCCCAGCGGGGCGTCGAGGCCGAGCTTCGCCTTGCAGAAGTCCGCGTCCTCCCAGGCCTTCAGCGTCGCGAGGACCGTGGAGGCGAAGGCCTCGTGGATCTCGTAGAAGTCGAAGTCCTGCAGGGTCAGGCCGTTGCGGGCCAGCATCACCGGCATCGCGTAGACCGGGGCCATCAGCAGGCCCTCGCCGCCGTGCACGTAGTCGACCGCCGCGGTCTGGGCGTCGACCAGGTGGGCGAGCACCGGCAGACCGCGGGCCTCCGCCCACTCGTCCGAGGCGAGCAGGACGGCGGAGGCGCCGTCGGTGAGCGGGGTCGAGTTGCCCGCCGTCATCGTGGCGCCCTCGCCCTTGCCGAAGACCGGCTTGAGCGTGGAGAGCTTCTCCAGGGACGAGTCCGGCCGCAGGTTGTTGTCCCGGGCCAGGCCGAGGAACGGCGTCACCAGGTCGTCGAAGAAGCCACGGTCGTAGGCGGCGGCCATGTTCCGGTGCGACCGGACGGCGAGCTCGTCCTGCTCCTCGCGACCGATCTCCCACTCCTCGGCGGTGATCGCCGCGTGGTCGCCCATCGCGAGGCCGGTGCGCGGCTCGGCGTTGCGCGGTGCCTCCGGGACGAGCTGACCCGGCCGGATCTTCCCGATCGCCTTGAGCCGCTGCTGCAGCGTCCGGGCGTTGTTCAGGCCGATCAGCGCGCGGCGCAGGTCGTCGCCGACGGCGAGGGGTGCGTCGGACGTCGTGTCCACACCGCCCGCGATGCCGGACTCGATCTGCCCGAGGGCGACCTTGTTGGCGACCAGGATCGCGGCCTCCAGGCCGGTGCCGCAGGCCTGCTGGACGTCGTAGGCCGGCGTGGTCGCCGAGAGCTTCGAGCCCAGGACGCTCTCGCGGGTCAGGTTGAAGTCGCGCGAGTGCTTGAGGACGGCGCCCGCGACGACCTCGCCCAGCTGCTTGCCCTGCAGGCCGAACCGGGCGACGAGGCCGTCGAGGGTGGCGGTCAGCATGTCCTGGTTCGACGCCTGCGCGTACGCCGAGTTGGAGCGGGCGAACGGGATCCGGTTCCCGCCGACGATCGCCGCCTTGCGAGTCGTAGCCACTGGAGACCTCCGAGGTCGGGGGTGGACTGGTCGGTACCGACGGTACGCGGTACCGTCGGTTACGTGAAAGCCGAGGGGGTGAGAGCTACGTCGCACGCTATGCCTGCCGACGGTCCACACCGCCGGCCGGACCGCGCCCCGGGGAATGTGGCGCAGGCCCGTGACCGCCGCGACTCTAGATGGGACGAACACCGCCGCGCCCGGCGTGAACAACTCGTCCAGGCGACCCTCGCCGCGGTCGGCCGGCACGGAGCCGGCGTGGGCATGGAGGAGATCGCCGCCGAGGCCGGGACGAGCAAGACCGCCGTCTACCGGCACTTCGCCGATCGCACCGAGCTGCACGCCGCCGTCTGCGCCCGGGTGGCCGAGCAGCTGCTGCCGAAGCTCCGCGAGGCGATGCTGAGCAGCCCGCAGCCCCGCCGGATGATCGCCGCGGCGATCGAGACCTACCTGACCTTCCTCGAGGCCGATCCCGAGCTCTACCGCTTCGTCGTCCACGGGGGTCCGGCCGGGGACGGCGACCCGATTACCAGCCTGTCGGCGCTCGTGGGGAACCAGGCGGCGGCGCTGATGGCGACGGCCCTGGAGCAGGCCGGCCGGGATCCGGCCGCGGCCGCCCCCTGGGGTCACGGCCTCGTCGGGCTCGTCCGTTCGGCCGCCGACTGGTGGCTCCAGGCCGAGCGGCCCATGCTGCGCTCCGAGCTCGCCGCCCACCTGACCGATCTCGCCTGGGCCGGACTGTCCGGCGTCGTACCCACGAGCACGCTGGAGGAGAAGTGACGAGCAGCCTGCCCACGTCGGTGGATCCCGCCCGCATCCAGGAGGTCCTGGACGGCCGGTGGGCCCACGTGCGCCGCGACGCCCGGGAGAACCTGAACGACCCCGACTTCCTCCCGGTCTACGGCGAGAACGTGCAGGAGGCCCGCGAGCGGGTGACCCGGGCGGCCAAGAAGCTGGCCGAGTCGGGCCGGGTGGGCTTCGGCTTCCCCAAGGAGTACGGCGGCGAGGACGACGCCGGCGGCTCGGTCACGTCGATCGAGATGCTGGCCTTCGGCGACCTGTCGCTGATGGTCAAGGCCGGCGTCCAGTGGGGCCTGTTCGGCGGGGCGCTGCAGATGCTCGGCAGCAGGCGGCAGCACGACCTGTACCTCCGCGACGTCATGAGCTTCGACCTGCCCGGCTGCTTCGCCATGACCGAGACCGGCCACGGCTCCGACGTCCAGCAGTTACGGACGACGTGCACCTACGACCCGGCCACCGAGACCTTCGACCTGCACACCCCGCACCAGGCCGCCCGCAAGGACTACATCGGCAACGCGGCCAGGGACGGGCGGATGGCGGTCGTCTTCGCGCAGCTCATCACGCAGGGGAAGAACCACGGCGTGCACGCCTGGCTGGTGCCGATCCGCGACGAGCAGGGCCAGTCGTGCCCCGGCGTCACCATCGAGGACGACGGCGCGAAGGCCGGGCTCAACGGCGTCGACAACGGCCGGCTGACCTTCGACCACGTGCAGGTCCCCCGCGACATGCTGCTCGACCGCTACGGCCAGGTCGCCGCGGACGGCACGTACACGAGCTCCATCGCGAACGAGACACGGCGCTTCTTCACCATGCTCGGCACCCTGGTGCGCGGACGGGTCAGCGTCGGCGGATCGGCCGCCTCGGCGACCAAGCTGGCCCTCGACATCGCGGTCCGCTACGGCGACGTCCGGCGCCAGTTCGCCGCCCCGGGCGAGGACCGCGAGATCGTCGTCAACGACTACCTGGTGCACCAGCGCAAGCTGCTGCCGGCGCTGGCCACCACGTACGCGCTGCACTTCGCGCAGGGGCAGCTGGTCGAGACGATGCACGACGTCCAGGCGGCGGAGACGATCGACGAGAAGGCGCAGCGCGAGCTGGAGTCGCGGGCCGCGGGCCTCAAGGTCGCCCAGACCTGGCACGCCACCCGCACCATCCAGCTCTGCCGCGAGGCCTGCGGCGGAGCGGGGTACCTGCAGGAGAACCGCCTGCCGCACCTCAAGGCCGACACCGACGTCTTCACCACCTTCGAGGGCGACAACACCGTCCTCCTGCAGCTCGTGGCCAAGGGCCTGCTCACCGGCTACCGCGACGCGTTCGGCTCGCTGGAGGGCTGGGGAAAGGTCGGCTTCATCGCCGACATGGTCCGCGAGACGGTGCTGGAGCGGACGGCGGCCCGGGCGCTGATCGCGCGGCTGATCGACGCCGTCCCGAGCCGGAACGATGTCGAGATCCCGATGCTCACCCGCGGCTGGCAGCTGAAGATGCTCGAGTTCCGGGAGAAGCACGCGCTGGAGGGCGCCATCCGGCGGCTGCGGAAGAACTCGACCACGCCCGGCATGGCGCCCTTCGAGATGTTCAACGACGTCCAGGACCACGTGCTCAAGACGGCGCAGACGCACATCGACCGGGTCGTGATGGAGGCCTTCGTGGCCGGCGTCGACCGCACCGACGACCCCGCTGCGAAGCGGCTGCTGGACGCCGTCTGCGACCTCTACGCGCTCTCGACGATCGAGGCGGACAAGGCCTGGTTCCTCGAGCACGGCCAGCTCACGCCCGCCCGCGCCAAACTCCTCACCAGTACCGTCAACCAGCTGCTCCGGGACCTGCGGCCGCACCTGGCCACGCTGGTGGACGCCTTCGCCATCCCCCACGGATGGAAGGCCGCGCGGATCCTGGACGAGGAGGAGGCCCGCCAGGAGGCGATGGCGGCCCGCGACGCCGAGGTGCGCAGCGAGGCCGAGGGCGACTCCACGCCCGAGGAGAGCGCCACCGACCTCCAGGTCGCCCCCGCCCAGTGAGCGGCGAACCGCGACGTTGATCATCGGGTTGCGGCCGCCGACACGGCGGGACACGCCGCCCGCAGCGACACCAACCCGATGATCACGGCGGGAGGTCACGAAAGATGGGCCTCGTGGAGATCATCGCCGCAGCGGACACGGCCCTGCGGATACCCGCGGCCGTCGACCTCGCCGCCATCGTCATCGGCGCCCTCACCGGCGGACTGCTCGCCGCGCGGGAGGGTTTCGCGGTCTCCGGGGTGCTGCTCCTCGCGGTCAGCGGCGGCCTCGGCGGCGGCCTGATCCGCGACGTCCTCCTCGGCGACCTGCCTCCGGTGGCCATGACCAACCCGGCCTACCTGCCGACCGTGTCCATCGCCGCCGCGGTGACGTTCTACTTCTCCGGCTGGCTGGCCCGTCTGACCGGCCTGCTGGTGGTCCTGGACGCGATCACGCTGGGCTTCTTCACCGTCATCGGCGCCCAGAAGGCGCAGATCGCCGGCCTGCCCAGCGCCTCCGTCGTGTTCATCGGGACGGCGACGGCGGTCGGCGGGGCGGTCATCCGTGACGTCCTGCTCGCCCAGCGGGCCGACATCGTGCAGCCGGGCCCGTACAACGCCGTCGCCGCCATGATCGGGGCCTCGCTGCTGGCGGTGCTCGCGGGCCCGCTCGGCGTGGACCCCCTCCCGGTCGCGGCCGCCGTCATCGTGCTCGTGGCCACGCTGCGGGTGCTCTCCGTCTGGCGCGGCTGGGAGGCACCGGTCGCCGTCGACCTGCCGGAACGCACCCGCACCCGGCTGCGCCGCCGGCGCCGCCGGGAGTGACTCACCCGGCGCGCGGGGCCTCCGGGTGGACCGCCGGTGCCGGCTCGATGTTCGCCGGCACCTGCTGCGGCCCCGATTCCGGTGGGCGCGGCTCGCTCTGCGGGTGCAGGCGGACGGCGAGCATGGCGACGTCGTCCTCCGCGTCGGGCAGGAACAGCCGCTGGAGCACCCGGTCGCACAGCTCCTCGAGCGGGAGTCCGGCGTACTCCCGCAGCACCGCCATCAGCTCGTCCGTCCCGGCGTCGACGTCCCGGTCGCGGCGCTCCACCAGCCCGTCGGTGTAGAGCAGCAGGGTTGCGCCGCGGGTCAGGCAGGCGACCCGGTCCGCCCGACGCGTGCTCGGGGCCACACCGAGGAGCAGGTCGGCGGGTGCCCCGTCGAGCAGGGTCACCTCGCCCTCGGCGTCGATCACGATCGGCGCGGGATGACCGGCACTCGACCAGCGGAACCAGGTCCGGCCGGTACGGAGGTCCTCGTCGCTCTCCTCGAGGCGGCCCACCAGCGCGGTCGCCATCGTGTCGAGGGCCAGCCCCTGCACCGCGCGGTCGAGCTCGGTGAGGATCTCGGCCGGCGTGCCGCCGCTGGAGTAGCCGATCCCGCGCAGCAGCCCGCGCACCTGTCCCATCGCGGCGGCGGCGCGGGTGTCGTGGCCGGCGACGTCACCGATGGCCAGCACGGTGCCGCCGTCCTCCTGGAGGAAGGCGTCGTACCAGTCGCCGCCGATCTCGGCGCCCTCGGCGGCCGGCACGTAGCGGACCGCGATCTCGCAGTGGTTCGGCTCGGGCGGGGCGGTGAGCATGCTCCGCTGCAACGCGTCGGCGAGGTCCCGCTGCTGGCCGTAGAGCCGGGCGTGGTGCAGGGCCAGGCCGGCCCGGCGGCCGATCTCCACCGCGGTGTCGACCTCGCCGGGGGTGTGCGGGCCGCGGTCCTTGCCGGTGAAGAGCCCGAGCGCGCCCAGGGTCTGACCGCGGGCCACGAGCGGCACGATCGCCCCGGACGCCGCACCCAGCAGCTCGAGGCTCTCCTGCGCGGCGGCGTCGGGCAGCGCGGCGACCACCCGCTCGCGGTCGATCTCCGGGAGGACGAGCGGCTGCCCGGTCCGCGTGACCACCCGGGCTCCCGCCGCGTCGGTCATGACGTTGACCATCGACTCGACGTAGGTCTCCAGTTCCGCCCGGCGGGCGGGGTCCCGGTGGGCGCACGCGAGGTCGTGCAGCCGGCCCTGCTCGTCGGTGACGACGATCCAGCACCAGTCGCCGAGCGCCGGGACGACGAGCTCGGCGAGCTGGCCGATCTGCTGGTTGATGTCGAGCGACCCCGAGAGCACGCGGCCGGCGTCGGCCAGCAGCTGCAGGCGCTGGTTCGCCTCGGCCATGGCGGCGACCGCGGCCGCCCGCTCGTCGTCGGCCCGCAGCCGCGAGACGCTGAGCGCGATCTGCGCCGCGAGCGCCTCGAGCAGCTCGGCGTCGTCCTCGGAGAAGCTGTGGTCGATCGTCCACAACGCGACGAACGCACCGAGGATCCGGCCTTCGACCCTCAGCGGCAGGGCGGCGATGGCGCGCACGCCGAGCACCTCGCTGCCCTCCCGGGTCGAGGGGAACCGGGCGAACATCTCCTGGGTGTCGGCCAGCAGCACGCGCTCCCCGTGCATGGCGGCGTACTGCGTCGGCTGGGTGTCGTCGAGCTGGAGCTCGATGCCCTCGACGGGGTAGTCCACGTGTTCCTGCACCTCGTCGGCGAGGCCCCGGGTCATGTGCAGGCGCAGGGACCCGCCGTCGGGGGCGAAGACGGCCAGCAGGCTCGACTGGGCGCCGAGCACCCGCGCGCCGCGCAGCACCACGTCGGCCAGGTCCTCGAACCGGGCGGCGTTGGCCAGCTCGGCGGCGACCTGCGAGACCGCCGTCGCCCGCTGCAGCGCCGCGAGCCGCTGATCGGCCTGCTGCCGCGCGTCGGTGACGTCGAGGACGGTGCCCAGGACGCGCACCGGCTCGCCGGTGGCGTCCCGCACCACCCGGCCCCGGGACACCACCCAGCGGACCCGGCCGTCCGGATCGATGGTCCGGGTCTCCGCCGTGAACTGGCCGCCCTGCTCGAGTGCCTCGCGCAGGGCCTCGGATGCCAGCGCCCGGTCGTCGGGGTGGACGTGGTCGTTCATGATCTGCTCGACCGGGCGCGATTCCACGGCTCCGTCGACGCCGAAGATCGCCGCGCAGCGTTCGTCCCAGAAGACCGACCCCGTGCGCAGGTCACGTTCCCAGGTACCGATCGAACTGGCCTCGAGCGCGATCTCCAGCCGGGCGTCCGACGTCCCGATCGCCGACTGCGCGGCCGAGAGCTCCAGCTCGGCGACCACACTGGCCCCGAGCTGCTCGAGCAGGGCCGCCTCGTCGTCGGACCAGGGGCGCGGCTCGGCGTCGTAGGCCGCGAGAACGCCGACGATGTGCCCTGAAGCCGCGATCAGAGGCACGCCGAGGTAGGCCTGGACCTGGCCGGAGGTGACGGCCTCCACCCCCGAGACCCGCTCGTCCTCCGCCGCGCAGGGGACCACCAGCGGAGACCCGGTGCGCACCACGAACGCGGAGAGCACACCGGTCAGCAGCGCGGGACCACCCACCACCCCGGGGGGCAGACCGTGGCCGCCGACGACGGTGTCCTGGTCGGTGAAGAGGGTGACCTTGGCGTGGCCGGTGCCGAGCAGCCGGGCGGCGAGCCCCGAGAGCCGGTCGAAGGCGGCGTGCCCGTAGACCTCGAGCAGCAGCCGGCGTGCGGCCGCGACGCGGTGCGGGTCGTGGAGGACGTCCGGCTGCAGGGGCGCGGGCCGAGCCACTGAGGCCACCAACTCCCCCTCCGCGTCCGTCCGGCGGCGCCGCCCGCCACCGCAGGCCTCCATGCTGTCATGCGGCCCCGTCCGGCACGATGCTCCTCCCGGCTGAACGCCCGGCACCCGTTGGTGTCCGGGACGCCTCGGAGAGGCACGCGCCCCGCCCGGGTTCAAGCAACTCCGGCCACCGGCCGATGGACCCGACATGCTGGGAGCGCGGACGCGGGTACTGCCGGACTGCCGTCCGCTGCTCGCCGATCCCGACGACCTGACGCTGGTGTTCCAGCCGATCGTCGATCTCGCCGCCGCGACGGTCGCCGGCTACGAGGCGCTGGCCCGCTTCCCCGGCACGGCCGGGCCCGACGTGTGGTTCGCCGCCGCGGCCGAGGCCGGCCTGGCCGCGGAACTCGAGTCCCTGGCGATCCACAAGGCGCTGGACGTCGTCCCCGACCTGCCCGCCAACACGTTCCTCACCGTCAACGTCAGCCCGCACATCCTCGGCTCGGCGCCCGTGCAGGACGCGCTGGCCACCCGGCCCGACCTGCGCCGCGTCGTCGTCGAACTGACCGAGCACACCCCGGTGGACGACCTGGCCCTGCTGCGCCGCCAGTGCGACGAGCTCCGCGAGCGGGGCGCGCTCATCGCCCTGGACGACGCCGGCAGCGGCTACTCGGGGCTGCAGCAGCTCGCCGCCCTGCGGCCCCAGGTGGTGAAGCTCGACCGCGCGCTGGTCAGCGACGCCGATGCCGACCCCGTGCGGGTGGCCCTGGCCGAGATGCTCGGCGAGTTCGCCGGCCGGATCGACGCCTGGCTGCTGGCCGAGGGACTGGAGACCCCGGCCGAGCTGGCCGCCTTCGCCCGGCTCGGGGTCCCGCTGGGTCAGGGCTGGCTGCTCGGCCGGCCGGCCCCGACGTTCCAGCCGCTGGCTCCCGACGTGGTGACGATGGTGCGCTCGCAGGTCGCCCGCGCCCGGCTCACCGACAGCGTGGCCAGCCTGCTGCGGCCCGTCCGCCAGACCGAGGGAGCCGGCGAGCTGCCCCCTGCCGTGCTGGTCGGTCCGCAGGGCGAGCCCGTCGCACTGGTCCTCGCCGACCTGCGGACGGCGGAGGTCTACACCGCCCCGGTGTCGCTGCGGGTGCACCCCTCCGCCGACGTCACCGAGACCCTGCAGCGGGCGCTCACCCGGCCTCCGGCGCAGCGGTTCGACCCGGTCCTGTGCACCGACCCCGCCGGATCGGTGCTCGGCCTGCTGCGCATCGAGGATCTCGCCTCCGCTGCACGGAAGAGCCGCTGACCCCACCAGACCCCCGGCCGCCACCCCGGCGACCGGTCGCACCACCGCCCAGACCGCTCGACGACGTGGAGTCCACCCATGAAGACCTTCGCCTGCGGAGACGTCATCCCCGGCTGCAGCGCCCGCTTCTCGGCCTCGGACGAGGACGGGATCTTCGCGCAGGTCGCCGGTCACGCATCCCGCGACCACGGCGTCACCGACATCACCCCCGAGCTGGTGCAGGCCGTGCGCGACCGCATCGTCGCCATCTGATCAGCGCACCTCCGGAGCGGAGCGCGAGGACGTCGTCCTCGCGCTCCGCTCCCGTGCGTCCGGGGCTGAGACACGAGGGGCCCGCGGGGTTCTCCAGACCCCCCGCTGGCCAGACCCCCGGTCGGCATGGCACGGTGCCCGGGGTCCGGCGCTGCACGAGCGCCGGCTGCTCCCGAATCCTCCGCGCCCCCGTGTGCGGATGCCGGGAGGCCCCGCCGGCGCCCGCCGCGTCGGGGGATGGAGCCGGCCGCGTGCCGAGCCCAGGCACCTGCCACCGCACTCACGAGAGGAACCTCATGAACAAGGCCGAACTGGTCTCCGCCATCGCCAAGCGCGCCGACGTCCCGGCCTCGACCGTCGACTCGGTCCTCGCCGGGCTGCAGGACGAGCTCGTCGACGCCATCACCCGCGGCGAGAAGGTCGCCGTCTCCGGGCTGCTGACCGTCGAGCGCACCCAGCGTTCCGCGCGCACCGGCCGCAACCCGCAGACCGGTGAGTCGCTCGACATCCCCGCCGCCAACACCGTCAAGGTGACCGCCGGCTCGAACCTGAAGAAGGCCGCCAGCAGCGTTCCGGTCTGATCGACCGGGTCTGCCCAGGACCTGACCTCCTCCGCCGTCGGGCGGCTGCCGACCCCGTGTGGTCCGGCCCACAACGCCGTGGGTCAGGATGCGGGGAACAGGCGCCGTCCGACGGCGGACGGCGTTCCGGCGATTCCGGAGGTGTGCGTGGGCACCGACCTGCAGGTCAGCACCGATCCCGCGGAGGTCGGTCTCGACCCCGCCCGGCTGCAGCGCGTCGACCGGCGGCTGAGCCGCTGGGTCGACGACGGGCAGCTGCCCGGCTTCCTGGTCACCGTGGCCCGGCACGGGAAGCTGGTGCACGTCGGCCGGTCCGGCTCCCGGAACGTCGAGGAGGGGCTGCCGGTCGAGGCCGACACCCGCTGGCGCATCTACTCGATGACCAAGCCGGTCACCTCGGTCGCGGCGATGATGCTCTACGAAGAGGGCGCCTTCCAGCTCAGCGACCCGATCACGAAGTGGCTGCCCGAGTTCGCCGAGACGCGGGTGTACGTCGCCGGCTCCGCCATGAAGCCGGTCACCGCCCCGCAGGTGGAGCCCATCCGCGTGTGGCACCTGCTCACCCACACCTCCGGCCTGACCTACGGGTTCCACCACGCCCACCCGGTCGACGCGATGTACCGCGCGATGGGTCACGAGTGGGGCACCCCTCCCGGCGCGGACTCCGCCGAGGTGTGCCGGCAGTGGGCGTCGGTCCCGCTGGTCTTCCAGCCGGGCAGTGAGTGGAACTACGGCGTCTCCACCGACGTCCTCGGCCGGCTGGTCGAGGTGATCTCGGGGCAGCCGCTGGACGAGTTCTTCGAGCAGCGGATCTTCGCGCCGCTGGGCATGCGGAACACGTCCTTCGGCCTGCGGGACGGCGACGAGCTCGAGTCGCTGGCGCGGCTGTACGCCGCCGTCCCCGGGCAGCCGGGCGGCGCCCCGACCGGCTTCGTGCCGTTCGACGCCATGGGCGCGGCCGCGCACTCGAAGCCCGACTTCCTGGCCGGCGGCGGGGGGCTCGTGTCCACCGCCGGTGACTACCTGCGCTTCGCCGAGCTGCTCCGGCGGGGCGGGTCCTACGACGGCGGGCGGCTGCTCGGCCCGCGGACGATCACGCACATGACCCGCAACCACCTGCCGGGCAACCAGGACCTGGAGACCTTCGGCCGGCCGCTGTTCGCCGAGACGCCGCTGCGCGGGGTCGGGTTCGGGTTGGGCTTCTCGATGGTCATCGACCCGGCGCGGTACGGCGTCGTCGCCAGCCTCGGTGACTACAGCTGGGGCGGTGCGGCGTCGACGGCTTTCTACGTCGACCCGGTCGAGGACGTGACGGTCAGCTTCTACACGCAGCTGCTGCCCTCGAGCACCCTACCGATCCGCAACTACCTGCGCGCGCTGGTCAACCAGGCCATCGTCGACTGAGTGCCCCGCTTCCGGTACCGAAAGCGGCGGAGGGCGTCCCTGCTTTCGGCACCGAAAGCAGGGGCGGAGACGGTCGTCGCCGTCCCCTGCGCATCGTCTAGGTTGGCGGACTCCAGCAGACGGCGGACGGAGCGGGGGAACGCGGTTGCTGCGGCTCGGCGCCCTGGACGTGCCGGACGGCGCCCTCGTCGTCATGGCGATCGTCAACCGCACACCCGACTCCTTCTACGACCGCGGCGCGACGTTCGAGCTGGCCGCCGCCGTCGAACGCGTCGACCGAGTGGTCGCCGAAGGCGCGGACATGGTCGACGTCGGCGGGGTGAAGGCCGCGCCGGGCGAGGACGTCGACGCCGCCGAGGAGATCCGCCGCACCGTCGACCTGGTCGCGGCGATCCGGGCCGCCCACCCGGCGCTGCCGATCTCGATCGACACCTGGCGCGCCTCCGTGGCCCGGGAGGCGCTGGCGGCGGGGGCCGACGTGGTCAACGACGCCTGGGGCGGGGTGGACCCCGAACTGGCGGGCGTGGCCGCGGAGGCCGGCGCGGGGATCGTCTGCACGCACGCCGGCGGGCTGCCTCCGCGCACGCGGCCGCACCGGGTGGCCTACGACGACGTCGTCGCCGACATCGTCGCCCGGACGACGGCGCTCGCGGACGCCGCCGTCGCCGCGGGCGTCGACCGGGACCGGGTGCTCGTGGACCCCGGGCACGACTTCGGCAAGAACACCCGGCACTCGCTGGAGGCCACGCGGCGGCTGGGCGAGATGGTGGACACCGGCTGGCCCGTCCTCGTGGCGCTGTCCAACAAGGACTTCGTCGGGGAGACCCTCGACGTCCCGCTGGAGGAGCGGCTCACCGGCACCCTTGCCGCGACGGCGGTCAGCGCCTGGCTGGGGGCGCGGGTGTTCCGCGCGCACGACGTGGCGGCGACCCGGCAGACGCTGGACATGGTCGCGTCGATCCGCGGCGACCGGCCGCCGGTGCGCACCGTCCGCGGCCTCGCCTGAATCCAGCTTTCGGTACCGGAAGCGGAACCGGGAAGCGCAGCTCTCGGTACCGGAAGCCGCGAGGGCGGGGGCCCTGGTGGGTGGGTCGGGCCGGGTCTAGCCTCCGCCGCGACAGGTCCAGGTCGAGTCCGGAGGTGTGGAGATGGGCGGTCGGGTCGTGCACTTCGAGGTCCCCTTCGACGACGGGGACCGCGCCCGCGGCTTCTACAAGGAGGTCTTCGGCTGGCAGGTGCAGGAGATGCCGGAGATGAGCTACACGATGGTCATGTCGGGCCCGAGCGGGGACAGCGGCCCCACCGAGCCCGGGTTCATCAACGGCGGGATGATGGCGCGCAAGGACGGTCCCGCGACGGGGCCGGTGATCGTCGTGGACGTCGACAGCATCGATGCCACGCTGGAGAAGATCGGCGGCCTCGGCGGCTCCACCGTCGCGGCGAAGATGCCGGTGGGCGACATGGGCTTCGCGGCCTACTTCACCGACCCCGAGGGCAACGTCGTCGGCCTCTGGGAGACGGCCCGGCCCGGCTGACCCACCTGCTCTCGGTACCGGAAGCGGCGGTACGCGCCCACGCTCTCGGTACCGAAAGCGTGGATGGCTAGGTTGCCCGGCATGGCAGCCACCGGGTTCCACACCGCAGACGAGCTCAACGAGATCCTCCCGGGCACGCTCCCGGGGCTGCTCGGGCTTGTCATCACCGCGCACGAGCCCGGCCGGCTGGAGGCCGGGCTCGACGTCCGGCCGGACCTGCTGGCGCCCAACGGCTACCTGCACGCCGCCACGGTGGTGGCGCTGGCCGACACCGCCTGCGGGCTGGCCACCCGCGCGCTGCTCCCGGACGGGTCGGCCGGGTTCACCACCATCGAGCTGAAGTCGAACTTCCTGGGGACGGTCCGCGAGGGCCGGATCGTCACCGTGGCGACGAACGCGCACGCCGGGCGGACGACACAGGTCTGGGACGCCGTGGTCAGCGACCCCGCCTCCGGGAAGACGATCGCCCTGTTCCGCTGCACGCAGTCCGTGCTCTGGCCGCGCTGATCCGAACAAGTGAACCCGCGGGTAACCCCCTTGTGGGGCCGGTCACGGACAGTGTGAGACTGGCGCCACATCGTCCCGAGGAGGAGTTCCTGTGGCCCTGGCCAGCCCGTACCCCGATGTCGAGATCCCGGATGTGTCGGTGCCGGAGTTCGTGCTGGCGGCGGGGAGGGAGCGCCCGGATGCCCCGGCGCTGATCGACGGGCTCAAGGGCGACACGATCACCCACGGTCAGCTGTCCGCCTACGTCGACCGCGTCGCCGCGGCGCTGCACGCCAAGGGCCTGCGGAAGGGCGACGTCGTCGCCGTCTTCTGCCCGAACACGCCCTGGTACCCAGTGGTCTTCCACGGGATCGCGGCGGCCGGCTGCGTGATGTCGCCGATCAACTCGCTCTACACGCCCGACGAGATCGCCTTCCAGCTCAGGGACTCCGGCGCCAAGATCCTGATCACGATCTCGCTGTTCATGGACCGCGCAGCCGTGGCCGTGGAGAAGTCGCCGGTCGACGAGGTCATCGTCCTGGACGGCATGGAGGGGCACGCGAACCTGCTCGACCTGCTCGGCAGCGACGCGCCGTCCCCCCAGGTGGACATCGACCCGGCGAACGACCTGGTCACGCTGCCCTACTCCAGCGGGACCACCGGCCTGCCCAAGGGCGTCATGCTGACCCACCGCAACCTGGTGGCCAACGTGGCGCAGACCCGGACGCTGATCGACCTGCAGGAGAACGAGCGGATCATCGCCGTCCTCCCGTTCTTCCACATCTACGGCCTGACCGTGCTGATGAACCAGGGCCTGGCGTGGGGCGCAACGGTGGTCACGCTGCCGCGCTTCGACCTGGAGGACTTCCTCCGGACCATGCAGGACCAGAAGATCACCCGGGCGTTCGTCGCGCCGCCGATCCTGGTCGCGCTGGCCAAGCACCCGATCGTCGACAACTACGACCTGTCGTCGCTGCGCTCGATCCTGTCCGGTGCCGCCCCGCTGGACGAGTCGCTGGCGAGGGCCGTGGAGCAGCGGCTGCGCAAGGGCGCCGACACCGGCGTCACCGTCGCCCAGGGCTACGGGATGACCGAGCTCTCCCCGGTCTCGCACACCACGCCCGACCCGGGCCTCGAGCCGCCCGGTGCCGAGGGCCACGAGGTGCCGAAGGGGTCGGTCGGCTACGCGATCCCCAATACCGAGTGCCGCCTGATCGACCCGACGACCGGCGAGGACGCCGCCCCGGGCGAGCGCGGCGAGCTGTGGATCCGCGGCCCGCAGGTCATGAAGGGCTACCTCAACAACGAGCAGGCCACGGCCGACACCGTCGACGCCGAGGGCTGGTTGCACACCGGCGACGTCGCGGTCGTCGACGACCGCGGGATCTACACCGTCGTCGACCGCGTCAAGGAGCTGATCAAGTACAAGGGCTACCAGGTGGCGCCGGCCGAGCTCGAGGCCGTGCTGCTCGGGCACCCGGAGATCGCCGACGCCGCGGTCATCGGCGTTCCGGAGAAGGAGACGGGCGAGGAACTGCCGAAGGCGTTCGTCGTCCGCGCCCCCGGCTCGGAGCTCACCGAGGACGCCGTCAAGGCCTACATGGCGGAGAAGGTCGCCCCGCACAAGAAGATCCGCCTCGTCGAGTTCATCGAGGCGGTGCCGAAGTCGGCGGCCGGCAAGATCCTGCGCAAGGACCTCAAGGCCCGCCTCTGACGCGCACCAGCGCCGCGCTCAGGGCGCCGTGACCACCGCAACGTGCCGGTGGACGCGGCGCCCTGGTCGTCTCGGAGGCGGCTTCAGGACTGTTTCGGCGTGCGCTCGGGCGACGGCTGCCCGTCGGGAGCCGTGGCCCGGTCGGCCTGCGCGGGCGGGACCCACGGCGGCACCGGCGGCCCGGAGACCGGCGGCCCCGAGGACGGCGGCGCCCAGGACGGTGGGCCGGCAGGCACCGGCGCTGCGGGCACCTGCCATCCGCTCGGAGGCATTCCGCGGCGAGCGTCGGACGGACGGCGGATGGCCAGCACCAGCAGGACCACGCCGATCGCCAGGCAGAGCAGCCCTGCGACGAGGAGCCCCCAGCCGAAGCCGGTCAGCGCCGGGAAGGTAGCGCCGATGCGGGCGTCCACGGACACCCCGGCCGATCCGTCGGCGTTCATCACCACGAGCATCCAGTCGCCCTCCGCCGGCACCCAGCTGACCTGCTCGGTGCCCCGGCCGGCGGCCTGGTCCGTCCAGAAGTCCTGGTCGCCCGGAAGCCCGGACGGCGCGCCACCGGGCACGGGGGTCCCGGGACCTGCGTCGGCGCCCAGGTCGTCGATGACCGTGCGCTCGACACCCTCCAGGTAGGCGGTCACGTCCGTCACCGGGGCGATGCCGATGAACACCTCGCTGCCGGGGACGGTCCCGGTCACCTCGATCCGGGCGGTGCCCAGCGCGGCCGCGAGGGGCACCCAGTCAGCGCCGGGGGAGAGCTCGATCCGCTCGCTGACGAGGGCGTATCCGGGCCCGGTGAACGTGTCCTCGGGCGAGGTCAGATAGCCGTCGTCGCTGCGTTCGGTCAGATCCGCCGAGAGCAGGGCTCCGCCGCCCATCAGCAACAGGGCGGAGAAGAGCAGGACGAGCAGGCCGAGGACGAGCGCGATGATGCGGCCGGCGCTCCAGGGGTTCGGTCGCGGGGCTGGCGCCCAGGGGGGTTGTGGTGTCGCGGTCATCGGATACCTCCGGGTGACCGCCGGGGCCGCGGGTGCCGCGGCAGGAGCCGGCGGACGGACCGACAGTGGCACCGCCGCACCGAGTCGCCCCGTCCCGGACCGTGCCGATCAGCCCGCTGCCCCGCACCGCGGCGCGTCGGCGCTCTCCGTCAGCGGATCTGGCGCAGGGGTGGGCCGGCGGCCGATGATTTCCCCCAGCCCGGGCCGTCTCAGCTGGGACGCCGTTGCCGGCGTCCCGGACCGCCGGAAGGACGACGACGATGACCGACCCCCGCGCTCCCGGCCCCCTGGACCTGGAGTTCACCGCTCCCCTCGTCCAGAGCCCGTCCAAGGGCGGCTGGACCTACGTGCAGATGCCCGGATCGGCCGAGTGCTTCGGCACCCGGGGCCTCGTCAAGGTCCGTGGCACCGTCGACGGGCAGCCCTTCCGCAGCTCGTTCATGGCGCTGGGCGACGGCACGCACAAGCTGCCGGTGACGAAGGACCTGCGGCAGGCACTCGGCAAGCAGACCGGCGACGAGGTCACCGTCCACCTGGACGAGCGGCTGGCCTGAAGACGAATCAGATCGGCCGGCCCACGCGGACCAGGTTGCCGCTCGGGTCGCGCACGCTGAACTCCGCCATGCCCCACGGCTCGTTCCGCACCGGGGTGACCGGCCGGCCGGCGTCGGCCAGCCGCGTGTGCCAGCCGTGCACGTCGTCGACGTGGATGTAGCAGGCGCTGGGATTGGCCGCGGGATCCAGCGCGGGATGGACCTCGAGGTGCACGATCTCGCACCCGTCGGCGAGCACGAAGGCGTACCCGTCGCTGTAGTCCTCGACCGTCAGGCCGGCGGTGGTCCACAGCGCACGCGCCTCCGCGAGGTCCCGCACCGGCAGGATCGGGATCGCCACGGGTCTCCCCTCTCGTCGCCGGGAGGGTAGCGGTGCCTAGGGTCGGTCCATGCGTGCGGTGACGATTCGCGAACCAGGCGGCCCGGAGGTCCTCGGCTGGGGCGAGGTCCCCGACCCCGCCTGCGGCCCCGGCGAGGTGATCGTCGACGTGGTGGCGACGGCGGTGAACCGCGCCGACCTCCTCCAGCGCCAGGGCTTCTACCCGCCTCCGCCGGGCGCCAGCGACATCCTCGGACTGGAGTGCAGCGGGATCATCAGCGAGGTCGGGCCGGGTGTGACGAACTGGTCCGTGGGCGACGAGGTCTGCGCGCTGCTCTCCGGCGGTGGCTACGCCGAGCGCGTCGCCGTCCCCGCGGGGCAGCTGCTCCCCCGGCCCTCCGGTGTCGAGCTGGCGACGGCCGCCGCGCTGCCCGAGGTCGTCTGCACGGTCTGGTCCAACGTCTTCCTGCTCGCCGGGCTCCGCCGCGGTGAGCGCTTCCTCGTGCACGGCGGGTCGAGCGGCATCGGCACGATGGCCATCCAGCTCGCGGCCCGCGCCGGAGCCCGGGTGTTCACCACGGCCGGGACGGCGGCCAAGCTCCACGTCTGCCGGGAGCTGGGCGCCGAGGTGGGCATTAACTATCGCGACGAGGACTTCGTCGAGCGGGTGGCGCAGGAGACCGACGGCACGGGCGTCGACGTGATCCTCGACAACATGGGCGCCAAGTACCTGATGCGCAACGTCGAGGCACTGGCCACCGGCGGCCGGCTGGTCTCGATCGGGATGCAGGGCGGGACGAAGGCCGAGCTGGACCTCGGGAAACTGATGCGCAAGCGCGCCTCGGTCGCCGCCACGACGCTCCGCTCGCGGCCCGCGACCGGCCCCGGCGGCAAGGCGGAGATCGTCGCGGCCGTGCTGCACGACGTGTGGCCCGACGTCGAGCGCGGCGTCGTCCGTCCGATCGTGGACCGCCGGCTGCCGATGGCCCGGGTGGCCGAGGCGCACCGGGTGGTCGAGGCCAGCGAGCACATCGGCAAGGTCCTGCTGCTGAACGAGGGGTGAGGCCGCCGCCCGGCGGCCCCCGTCCGGGCGCCGGGGCCACCGGGCAGGATGGGGGGCATGACTGCACCCGGAAACGGCAGCGAACGCCCGCAGCAGGTCGTGGTCGTGGGCCCCGACGGGCGTCCGGTCGGCGCCATGCCGATGGGCCACGACGACGACGGTGACGGCGGGCCCGGCATCGGCGAGATGGTCGAGCAGCCGGCCAAGGTCATGCGGATCGGCACCATGATCAAGCAGCTGCTGGAGGAGGTCCGGGCCGCCCCCCTGGACGACGCGAGCCGGAACCGGCTGCGCGACATCCACGCCGCCTCCATCCGCGAGCTCGAGGAGGGTCTGGCGCCGGAGCTCCGAGAGGAGCTGGAGCGGATCACCCTGCCCTTCAACGAGGGTGAGACGCCGTCGGACGCCGAGCTGCGCATCGCTCAGGCGCAGCTCGTGGGCTGGCTGGAGGGCGTCTTCCACGGGATCCAGACCGCGCTCTTCGCCCAGCAGATGGCTGCCCGGGCCCAGCTCGAGGACATGAAGCGCAAGGCTCTTCCCGGGGGCCACACGCCGGGTCAGCCCGATGCCCGCAGCGGCGGCCAGTACCTCTGACGAGTGAACCGGCGCCACCTGCACGGGTGAATCCGGGACCGGGCGGTTTCGCCGCCCGGCCGGTCGACCAGTCCCCTCCGACGCGACCGGAGCTCCCGGTCGCTCGGACGGAGGAACCGTGACCACAGAGCACTCGACCACCCCCGCCACGCAGAGCGGGCAGAACGGCCTCGCGATCGCCTCGCTCGTGACCGGCATCGTCGGCGTCGTCTTCGCCGTCCTGTTCGCCGTCGTCGGGCTCGCACTCGGCGTGGTGAGTGTCGCGTTGGGCGCGATCGCCCGCCGCAGCACCCGGTCGGGCAAGGCGACCGCCGGCCTGGTGATCGGCGTCGTCGCGATCGTCGTGGCGATCGCGAACATGGTGATCGCCTACAACGTCCTGACCTGAGCCCGGGACAGCGCGACGGCGCCACCCCTCGGGGGCGCCGTCGCGCTGGGTCGGTCCGATGGTGGAACCCACCGCTCACCCAGTCGGAACGGCCGCCCGCCGCGTCGTCGTCCGGCAGGACGACGGTGTCACAGCGAAGCGAGGAACTCCGCGACGCCGTCGTCGTCGTTGGTGCCGGTGACGTCGGTCGCGACCGCGAGCAGGTCGGCATGCGCGTGGGCCATGGCCACCGCCCGGCCGCCGCCGTCGCGCACCCACTCGAACGCGGCGATGTCGTTGGGCATGTCCCCGAAGACCACGATGTCCCCCGGGCCGACGCCGTGCCGGGCGGCCACCTTGGCCAGCCCCGACGCCTTGGTGACGCCGGCGGCGGAGATCTCGGCGAGGGCGTCGTCCGAGGAGTTGGTCACCGTCGCGAGGTGGCCGGCGACGCTCTCGACGAGCGACACGAACTCGTCCCGCGGCAGGGACTCGTGCCGGGCCAGCAGCTTGGCCACCGGGGCGGCGACCATCTCCTCCAGCGAGGCGACCTCGACGCCAGGAGCATTCACGTCCCAGCGCGGCCGGTAGACCGGCTCGTGACGGAACTGGTCGCCGTACTCCACGGCGAACCAGACGTCGGACCGGCGCCTGCGCAGCTCGGCGGTGACCTCCTGGAGGACGCCGGGCGCCAGCAGGTCCTCGTCCAGGATCTCGTTGGTCTCCAGGTCGAGCAGGATCGCGCCGTTGCAGCAGACCGCGGTGCCGTGCCGGAGGACCTCGCGGATCTTGTGCATCCAGCGGGGCGGCCGGCCGGTGGCCAGCACGACCGGGACGCCGTCCTCCCGCCACCGATCCAGCTCCGCGACGGTCGCCTCGCTCACGGTGTCGTCCCAGTGCAGGAGGGTGCCGTCCATGTCGCTGACGATCAGCCGCGGCCTCCAGTCAGACATCGAGGAGGACCGCCTCGAGGTACTGCGCGACGCCGTCCACGTCGTGCCCGCTGGTGAGCTCCGGTGCCGCCGCGCGGACGGCGGGATGCGCGTTGGCGACAGCCACCGCGCGACCTCCGGCCGCGGTGACCGCGGCGATCATCGGCAGGTCGTTGGGCATGTCGCCGAAGACCAGGACGTCCCCGAAGCCGACGCCGTACCGCTCCAGTGCGACGGCGAGGCCGCTGGCCTTGGTGATGCCCGGCGGCAGGACCTCGATGAAGCCCAGCCCGGCGTGGGTGACCTCGGCGTCGGCCGGGTCGACGACGTCCTTCGCCCGCGCCAGCAGCTCGTCCTGATCCAGGGTCGAGGAGCGCAGGAACACCTTCAGGACCGGCCCGGCGGGCAGCACCTCGTGGCGGGGCAGGACGTCGGAGGGCTCGGGATAGGGCCAGTCGAACCCGTGCTGCACCCGCAGGGGCCGGCGGGCCTCGCTCTGCTCGGCGGCGTCCTCCACGGCGACGATCAACTCGCCGGCGACGGCCTCGATCGCCTCGATCACGGCGGCCGCCTGGCGGCGGGGCAGCCCCACCGTGCGGAGCACCTCGTCGCGCTCGAGGTCGACGACGTACCCGCCCTGCGCGAGCACGGCGATGCCCCGGGCGTCGAGCGCCTCCCGGACGCTGTCCAGCAGGCGGGGGCCGCGGCCGGTCACGCCGACGACGGGGATCCCGGCGTCCCAACAGGCGGTCAGGGCCGCACGCGTGCGGGGGCTGACCTCCCCGGCCGAGTCGAGCAGCGTGCCGTCGAGGTCGGTCGCGACGAGCTTCGGCAGCCAGGCGTCGGCCACCGGGCCCTCGACCACGCGGTCGGCGCCGGGCAGCGCGCCGTAGGCCTTGAGCACCTTCGGCGCCGGCTCTGCTCCGCTCATGCGGGCGGGACCGCTGTCCCCAGGTCCATCCCGGGGGTGAGCACCTCGACCCCGCCCAGCCACGGGCGGAGGGCCTTGGGCACGTACATCGAGCCGTCGGCGCGCTGGTGGACCTCGAGGAGGCAGGCGATGGTGCGGGCGATCGCGCAGAGGGTGCCGTTGAGCGTGGCGGCGGTCTGCGGCTTGCCGTCGGCGTCGCGGAACCGGATGTTGAGCCGGCGCGCCTGGAACGTCGTGCAGTCCGACGTCGACGTCAGCTCGCGGTAGGTGCCCTGGCTGGGGAACCACGCCTCGATGTCGTACTTGCGGGTCGCGCTCGTGCCGAGGTCGCCGGCGGCGATGTCGACGACGCGGTAGGGCAGCTCGAGGGCCTGCAGGAACTCCTCCTCCCAGGCGAGCAGCCGCAGGTGCTCGGCGGCCGCCTCCTCGGGCGGGCAGAAGCTGAACATCTCGACCTTGTCGAACCAGTGCACGCGGATGATGCCGCGGGTGTCCTTGCCGTAGGAGCCGGCCTCGCGGCGGAAGCAGGAGGACCAGCCGGCGTAGCGCCTCGGCCCGGCCGACAGGTCGAGCACCTCGTTGCCGTGCATCCCGGCGAGCGCCACCTCGGAGGTGCCGACGAGGTAGAGGTCGTCCCGCTCGATCCGGTAGACCTCCTCGTCGTGCTCGCCCAGGAAGCCGGTGCCCTCCATGGCCTCGGGGCGGACGAGCGCGGGAGCGACGACGGGGACGAACCCGGCGGCGACGGCCCGGGAGATCGCCAGCTGGGCGAGCGCGAACTCCAGCAGCGCACCGGGCCCGGTGAGGAAGTAGAAGCGGGCGCCGGAGACCTTCGCGCCGCGCTCCATGTCGATGGCGCCGAGCAGCTCGCCGAGCTCGAGGTGGTCACGCACCGGGAAGTCGTAGGCGGGCACCTCGCCGACGGTCCGCATGAGCACGGCGTCGTCCTCACCGCCGGGCGGGACCTCGTCGGCGACGACGTTCGGGATCGGCAGGTGGGCGGCGCGCAGGGCTGCGTCGGCGGCGCGCTGGGCGTCCTCTGCCTCCTTCACCTGCGCGGCGAGCGCCTTGGCGCGCTCCAGGACGGCGGGCCGCTCCTCCGGGCTCGCCCCGCGGACGGCCTGCGAGGCGGTCTTCTGCTCCCCCCGGAGGGAATCGGCGCGGGTCACGGCCTCGCGGCGGGCCGCGTCGGCCGCGAGCAGTGCGTCGACCAGGGACTCGTCGGCGCCCCGGGCCCGCTGGCTGGCACGGACGAGGTCGGGGTTCTCGCGCACGAGTCGCAGGTCGATCACCCCCCGATCGTAGGTGGCGGGATGTGCTCGCCCCCGTTGGTGTTCCCGCATTGGTCTGGTCAACCAGACCAACCAGCGTTACCGTTCTCGTGTGGGTGCGACCGAGCCGGTGAACGTGTACGAGGCCAAGACCCAGCTCTCGAAACTGATCGACCGGGCGATGGCAGGGGAGGACGTGGTCATCTCGCGCTCCGGCACGCCGATGGTCCGCCTCGTCCCCGTTCCGGCACGGCCGGTCCGCCGGACGCCGGGGAGTGCGCGCGGGCAGATCCGGATGGCCGCGGACTTCGACGAACTACCCGAGGACGTCGCCGCCGCGTTCCGGGGGGAACGGCCGTGAGGCTCCTCCTGGACACCCATGCGCTTCTCTGGTGGCTGGACGACGACCCCCGCCTGGAGCAGTCCGCGGCGGACGCGATCGCCGGAGCGGAGTTCGTCGCGGTGTCGGCCGCCTCTGCGTGGGAGATCGGCATCAAGCAGTCGATCGGCACGCTCAGCGGGCCGGACGACCTGCCGGCCGAGCTCGCCACGAACGGATTCACCGAGCTGCCGGTCACCGTCGCGCATGCGTTGGCCGCCGGAGGGTTGCCGCCGCACCATGCGGACCCGTTCGACCGGATGCTGGTCGCCCAGTCCCGGATGGAAGGCCTGACCCTGGTCACCCGCGACGACCGTCTCGTCGACTACGGAATCGCACACCTGCGAGCGTGACGGCACCCGCAGCGGCGCCCTGCGGGACAATGGGCGTCATGCGGTTTCTCGGTGGTGCACGGCCGGCTCACGACCTGACCTATTCGGACGTGTTCATGGTCCCGAACCGGTCGTCGGTGGGATCGCGGCTCGAGGTGGACCTGACCACGCCCGACCGGGTGGGGACGACGATCCCGGTCGTCGTCGCCAACATGACCGCGATCTCCGGCCGCCGGATGGCCGAGACGGTGGCCCGGCGCGGCGGCCTGGCCGTGCTGCCGCAGGACATCCCGGTCGACGTCGTCGGCGAGGTCGTGTCCTGGCTGAAGAAGCGGCACCCGGTCTACGACACCCCGATCACGCTCGGCCCGACGTCCACCGTGGGTGAGGCGCTGTCGCTGCTCACCAAGCGGGCGCACGGGATCGTGGTCGTCGTCGAGGACGGCGTCCCCGTCGGCGTCGTCACCGACGGTGCGTGCCGGGACGTGGACCGCTTCACCCAGCTGTCGGAGGTCATGGCGCCCGACCCGCTCACGATCCCGGCCGGCACCGACCTGCCGAAGATCTTCGACGTGCTGTCCGGGGAGCGGGTGAGCGCTGCGCCCGTGGTGGAGGGCGACCGGCTGGTCGGCGTCATCACGCGCAAGGGCGCGCTGCGCTCGGCCCTCTACCTGCCCGCCGTCAACGCCGCGGGCGACCTGCTCACCTCGGCCGCGGTGGGGATCAACGGCGACGTGGCCGGCAAGGCGAGCGCCTTGCTGGCCTCCGGCGTGGACGTGCTCGTCGTCGACACGGCTCACGGTCACCAGGAGAAGGCGATCGAGGCGGTGCGGGCCGTGCGGTCGGTGGCCGGGGCGACGCCGGTCGTCGCAGGCAACGTGGTCACCGCGCAGGGCACCCGCGACCTCATCGAGGCAGGTGCCGACGTCGTCAAGGTGGGCGTGGGCCCGGGCGCCATGTGCACCACCCGGATGATGACCGGGGTCGGCCGGCCCCAGTTCTCCGCGGTCGAGGAGTGCGCCGACGCCGCCCGCGAGCTGGGCGGGCACGTGTGGGCCGACGGCGGCGTGCGGCACCCGCGGGACGTGGCGCTCGCGCTGGCGGCGGGGGCGGCGAACGTCATGGTCGGCTCCTGGTTCGCCGGCACCTACGAGAGCGCCGGTGACGTCCACGACGACGCCGGCCGGCTGTACAAGGAGTCGTTCGGCATGGCGTCGGCGCGCGCGGTCAAGGCGCGGACGGCGACGGCGTCGGGCTTCGAGCGTGCCCGGGCGGGCCTCTTCGAGGAGGGAATCAGCTCCTCGCGCATGTACCTCGACCCGGCGCGGCCGGGCGTCGAGGACCTGATCGACCAGGTCGTGGCCGGCGTCCGCTCGGCCTGCACCTACGCGGGGGCGCAGAGCATCGACGAGCTGCACGACCGCGCGGTGCTGGGGGTGCAGAGCTCGGCCGGGTACGAGGAGGGCCGGCCGCTGCCGATCAGCTGGTGACGGCGATCGCCCCGGAGCCGGCTCGGCCGGTGGGCACGTCGACGACGGCGATCCGGTGAGGCCCGTCCCCCGTCAGCAGTTCGAGGAGCTGGTCGCCGACGCTCTCGACGAGGTGCCGGCGGAGCTGATGGAGCTGCTGGACAACGTCGTCGTCCTGGTGGAGGACCGGAATCCGGAGGAGCCGGACCTGCTGGGTCTCTACGAGGGCCACGCGCTGACCGAGCGCGGCTGGCACTACGGCGGCGACCTGCCGGACCGGATCATGATCTACCGCGAGGCCATCTGCGACATCTGCCAGACGGAGGACGACGTCGTCGAGGAGGTCCTGATCACCGTCGTGCACGAGATCGCGCACCACTTCGGGATCGACGACGACCGGCTGCACGAGCTCGGCTGGTCCTGATCCGCTTTCGGTACCGGAAGCGGCGGTGGCCGCTCCCGCTTTCGGTACCGAAAGCGGGAGGGGTGGGGCCGGGTAGCGTTTCGCTACGTGCCCGAGACCATCCCCGTCCCAGCCGGTAAGGGCGGCGGGCTGCCGATCAAGATGCTGCACGACCGCGTCCTGGTGGCCCTGCGCAAGGAGGACGGCGACCGTCGCTCCAGCGGCGGCATCCTCATCCCGGCGACCGCGCAGGTGGCCAAGCGGCTGGTGTGGGGCGAGGCGCGCGGGGTCGGCGCGAGCTGCCGGCAGGTCAAGGTCGGCGACCAGGTGCTCTTCTCCCCCGAGGACCAGCACGAGGTCGAGGTCCACGGCGAGGACCTGATCATCCTGCGGGAGCGGGACGTGCACGCCGTCGCCGCCGAGCGCATCGAGGAATCGACCGGCCTCTACCTCTGAGGTCTCGGCGGCTGTGCACGTCCCGGGGCCATCCGGGCCGGAGGACCCCCGGAAGTGCACAGCGCCGGCCGGGTCACCCCGCTCACGGTCGAGCGGTCGGTTCGGGGCGCTGGTGGCGCACGATGACGTCGGTCATCGCTGTCAGGAAGCGGGCGACGGTCTCGAGCTCCTCGTCCGAGTAGTCCGACATGGCGGCCATCAGGTCGCGCTGCAGGCCGCCGAAGAACTCCCCACCGGCGGCCATCGCGGTGTCCGACATCTCCAGCGACACCCGCCGCCGGTCCTCGGGGTTCCGCACCCGCCGCAGGTGCCCGACGCGCTCCAGCCGGTCGACCAGCGCCGTCACCGAGGCCGATCGGAGGTCGACGGCCTCGCCCAGCGCACCCGCGGTCAGCGACGTCCCCCGCCGGGCGGCGTCCATGACCGCGACCAGCGCCCGGACGTCGGTGCGGTTGAGTCCGTGGAGCTCGGCGAATCGCTGCCCGACTGCATCCAGCTCGACGGTCAGTCGGCGAAGGAGAAGAGCGAGCTCCTGGCGGTCGACGTCCCTCCCCACTGGTCACCTCCGCGGCCGCTTCGCTAATCTCTCGAACATCGAGACAATCCACGATCAAGGGAAATCATGCCCCGCCGCTCGCTCCGCTGGCTCCTCCCCCTGCTGATCCTGCTCGTCTGGCTGGGCAGCGCCGCGCCGCTGAGCGCCCTGGGGGCGAAGCTCACCGGGCTGCAGGAGAACGACATCGCCGCGTTCCTCCCCGACAGCGCCGAGAGCACCCGCGTGCAGGAGCTGCAGACGTCGTTCCAGCCCACCGAGTCGATTCCCGCCCTCCTGCTGTGGGAGAGCGACGGCGCCGTCGACCAGGCCACCCTCGGCGCGATCGGCGAGCGGATCGCCGAGGCCACCGCGGTGGCCGAGGAGGCCGGCGCCCTCGCGGGCGAGCCCTCGCCGCCCATCCCCTCCGAGGACGGCGAGGCGGTGCAGGCGTTCCTGCCCCTGGCCCCCGACCTCAGCGACGATCTGCTGCCCCTGGTCGAGGAGCTCCGCGCGACGATCGGCGTCGAGGGCACCGAGTCGTTCGTCACCGGACCGGCCGGCATCTTCGCCGACTTCTCCCGCGCCTTCGAGGGGATCGACGGTCTGCTCCTGCTGGCCGCGTTCGGCGTCGTCCTGGTGATCCTGCTGATCGTCTACCGCAGCCCGCTGCTGCCGTTGCTGGTCATCGCCACCGCCGGGCTGGCGCTCACCGCCGCCAACGCGGTCGCGTACCTGCTCGCCGACGGCGGCGTCATCACCGTCAACGGCCAGAGCCAGGGCATCGCATCGATCCTGGTCGTCGGAGCGGCCACCGACTACGGGCTGCTGCTGGCGGCGCGGTTCCGCGAGGAGCTGCGCCGGGAGCGGTCGAAGTACGCCGCCATGCGGATCGCGCTGCGCCAGTCGTGGGAGCCGATCGTCGCCTCCGGCGCCACCGTCGTCCTCGGCGTGCTGTGCCTGCTCTTCTCCGACCTCGGCTCCAACCGCGGGCTCGGTCCGATCTCCGCGGTGAGCGTCACCCTCGCCGTCCTCGCCGCGCTCACGTTCCTGCCGGCGGCCCTCACGCTCCTCGGCCGGGCGGCCTACTGGCCGTTCCGTCCCCAGTACGGCGTCGAGCCGAAGCAGGGCCGCGGCTGGCCGCGCGTCGCCGCCCTCGTCGGCCGTCGTCCGCGGCGGGTGCTGCTCGTGAGCGTCGCCGCGCTCATGGCCGCTGCCGTGTTCGCACCCACCTACGACGCCGACGGGATCCCGATCTCCGACGCGATCCGCGGGGAGTCGAACGGGGTGGCCGGCCAGGAGGCGCTGGGCCGGCACTTCGACGCCGGGGCGGGCAGCCCCACGGTCATCGTCGCGCCGGAGGACAGCTGGCCCGCGGTCGCCGAGGTGGCCGCGGCCACCGACGGCGTCGCCGCCGTCGCCCCCTTCACCGGAGGCCCGCCCGGCCCCGGCGCGCGGCCGGTCGTCGTCGACGGCCTGGTGCGGCTCGACGCGACCCTGGACGTCGCCCCCGACAGCGTCGCCGCGATCGAGACGGTGCAGAACCTCCGCACCGCGCTGGACGACGCCGATCCGGAGGCGATCGTGGGCGGTGAGACCGCGAGCAACCTCGACGCCCGCGAGAGCGCCGCGCGCGACCTGCGGGTCATCATCCCGAGCGTCCTCGTCGTCATCACGCTGGTGCTGGCGCTGCTGCTGCGGTCCCTGGTCGCCCCGCTGCTGCTCGTCGCGACGGTGGTGCTCAGCGTCGGGGCCACCGTGGGGGTGGCCGCCCTGTTGTTCGACGGGGTCTTCGCCTTCCCGGGCAGCGATCCGGCCATCCTGCTGATCGCGTTCGTGTTCCTCGTCGCGCTGGGGATCGACTACAACATCTTCCTGATGACCCGGGCGCGGGAGGAGTCCGCCCGGCACGGCGCGAAGTCCGGCGTGCTGCGGGCGCTCGCGGTGACCGGCGGCGTCATCACGTCGGCCGGGCTGGTGCTGGCCGCGACGTTCGGCGCGCTGTCGGTCCTGCCGCTGCTGTTCCTGGTCCAGATGGCGTTCCTGGTCGGGTTCGGCGTGCTGCTCGACACGTTCGTCGTCCGCTCGCTGGTGGTGCCGGCCGCGGTCGCGATCATCGGCGACACGGTGTGGTGGCCCAGCACGCTGGCGAAGGGGCCGGCGCCCGTGGCGGCCGAGCGCGTGCTGGAGCCCGCCCAGCGCTAGTCGATCATCGCGTTCCTGCCGCAGACACCCGCCGACCGGCCGGGCGGAGCGGCAACAGCCCGATGATCAACTCGGGAAGCGGCCGGCGCGGATCCCGTCCAGCCACGCCAGCGCCTCGACGAACGAGGCATCGGCGGCGCTCTCCGGGACCGGCTTGTTCTCCCGGTCGTCGGCGCGCGCATAGGAGCCGAGGAAGCGGACGCCGTCGGACACCCGGTGCAGCGCGGCCAGTGCCTCCCCCACCCGCGCATCGGCGATGTGCCCCTCGCAGTCGAGCGAGAACGAGTAGACCCCCAGCCGCTGCCGGGTGGGCCGGGACTCGATCCGGGTCAGCGAGATACCGCGGACGGCGAACTCGCCGAGCATCTCCAACAGGGCCCCGGTCCGGTCGCCCACCACCACGACGAGCGACGTCTTGTCGTTGCCGGTCGGCTCGGGAAGCGCTCCGGGCGGGGCGACCAGCACGAACCGGGTGACCGCCCCGGGATGGTCGGAGATGTCGTCGACCAGCGTCGTGAGCCCGTACCGCTGCGCGGCGATCGGGGCGCAGACCGCGGCGTCGAAGTCGCCCTCGGCAACCGAGGCGGCGGCTGCGGCGGTGGACGTCGTGGGCAGCGGCGAGATTCCCGGGAGGTTCGAGGACAGCCACCGGGCGGCCTGCGCCAGGGCGTGCGGGTGACTGGCGACCGATCGGACGTCGGACAGCGCCGTGCCGGGGCGGACGACCAGCGTCATCGTCACCGGGAGGAAGACCTCACGGGTGATCACGAGCGGGTCGCCGTCTGCCAGCCCGTCCATCGTCGCGGGCACCGAGCCCTCGACCGAGTTCTCCAGCGGGACGAGCGCCGCGTCGACGTCCCCCGAACGGACGGCACCCAGGGCCGCGGCCACGCTCGGGAAGGGTGAACGGGCTCCCTCCGATGAGGCAACAGCCATGCTGAGCGCCGCTTCGGCGAAGGTACCCTCGGGCCCGAGATAAGCGAACCGCGTCGGAGGCGTTCCAGGCATCCGGCGAGGGTAGTGCGGGCGGGTCGGGGCGGAAGCTCCACCCGGGGGAAGCTGCCTCGCTCGACCGGCAGTTCCGGCCCGTACGGCCGGCCCACCCCCCGCGACTGGAGGAATGCGTGCACCCCGGCTCGGCCCGCGTCGCCTCCGGCGACCTCGAGGCTGCGCTCTGGCGTCTGCTCGCCAGCAGCGACCGGCAGGACGACGCCTTCCTGACCCTCGTCGGCGAGACCGCCGACGCGTTCGCCGGCACCTCCGACCCCCTCTGGGTCGCGTGGCGGAGCGCGCTCGCGGCCCGGCGGGCGCTGCTCGGGAACGAGCCCGACCAGGCGGCCCAGGACGTCGCCGCCGCACGCGAGTCCCTGGACAAGTGCGACCCGTCGGCCCACACGGCGCTGGCGATGTCCTACCTGGCCCACATCCAGGTCGCCGCCGACCACTTCGATTCCGCGATGCTGCTGGCCGTCGATGCCAGCCTGCTCACCGAGCACCCCCCACCCACCGCCGACGCGGGCGGGCCGTCCCGGGCTCTGCTCCAGGCGCACCGCTGGCTCTCGATGACCCTCGCCGCCCTCGACCTCGAGGAGCTGGCCGTCGCCCACGCGATGCGCGCCCAGCACGTCGCCGCCGCACTGCGGAGCCCCGAGGACCAGTGGCGGATGCGGCTGCTGTCGGCTCAGCAGCACACCGAGCTCGCGCAGACGCTGCGCCGTCGCGGCAACGCCGACCGCGCGCGCGAGCTGGCCGGCGAGGCCGTCGCCTGCGCGGCCTCCGCCCGGGAGCTCGGCTGGGAACCGGACGAGGACGCGACCGAGCTCGACCTGCTCGACGTCGTCCAGGCCTGGGCGTTGACGTGCGCCGACGATCTCGACGGCGCGCTCGGCCCGCTGCGCCGGGTCCGTCGCCGCGTGGAGGCCGAGGGCAGCCTCTGGCTGCGCGGCTACACGGGCCTGGCGCTGGCCCGCCTGCTCGCCCGGATGTCGCAGCGCGACGGCAACGACGAGGAGAGCGGCGAGGAGGCGATCGGCCTGCTCGTCGACGCCGGCGGCGCGTTCGCGGCCGCGGGCGACCGCCGCCGCTACCGCCAGAGCCTGCTCGAGCTCGGCCAGCTCTCCGCCGACCTGGGCCGCCCGGCCGAGGCGCTGCACTGGCTGGAGGCCTACCGCGCCGACACCGGTCGCGCGCAGGCCCGTGGCCGGGAGCTCTGGGCGGAGATGTTCGTGCGCCGCAGCCGGCTGCGCGAGGCCGAGCGCCAGGCGGCCCTGCTGCGCCGGCACGCGCTGGAGGACCCCCTCACCGGGCTCGGCAACCGGCGCAGCGCCGAGCGGCGCCTGGGCGCGCTGCCGCTGAGCGAGCAGCCGCTGTCGCTGGCGGTCGTCGACGTGGACCGGTTCAAGTCGGTCAACGACGCCGCGTCGCACACCGAGGGCGACGTCGTCCTGCGCCGGGTGGCCGATCTGCTGCGCGAGCACAGCCGCACCGGCGACGAGGTGTACCGCTGGGCGGGCGACGAGTTCCTGGTGATCCTGCCGAGAGCCACCGAGCCGCAGGCCGTCGTGGTCGCGGAACGCCTGCGCAGCGCCGTCGCGGCCGCCGACTGGAACGACGTGCAGATCCCCGGGCCGGTCACCGTGAGCATCGGGGTGGCCAGCACCGCGGGCACCGCCGAGGGCACGCCGGGCGCGGACGCCGGCTGGCGGGCCCTGTTCGACGCCGCCGACCTGCACCTGTTCTCCGCCAAGCGGAGCGGCCGGAACCGGGTCCGCGCCCCGGGCGCGGGCGCGTCCACCGGGCCCGCCGGCGACCCCGGGGACGACGAGGACGCAGCGCCCGACGGGGAGGCGAACCCGTGAGCGAGCCCCGCACGTGGGGCTCGAGGGACGGGACTGACGGGGGACGGCGCGTTCCCGGACATGTGCTCGACAGCCGCGCAGGCGGCGTGCACAGTGCGCTCGTGCCACCCGGAGCCCTGCACCAGCGGGTGACCGCGGCGCTGGCGAACTGGCAGCTCGACGATGCCGAGGAACTGCTCGCCGGCGTCGAGCGGGATCCCTCCCCCTACGTCGCCGCCGAACCGGCCGCCGACGTCCCTGCCGACCCTGCCGCCGCCCCCGGCTCCCTGGGCCGCGCCTGGGCCGACACCCTCCGGGCCGAGCTGCTGGTCCGCCGGCTGCGCGTCGCCGGCTTCACCCTCGTCGGGGATCCGGTGGACACCCCGCCCGAGTCGGCGGAGCCCGCCCTCGACCTGCACGCCGGTGTCGCCGACCTCATCGACGGCTCGGACGAGGAGTCCGACCCCCGCGCGGAGTCCGCCTCGCGCGCCGCCCTCGCCATCGCCCTGGTGCGCTCGGCCAAGGCCGCGTTCGACGCCACGGACGACGACCTGCAGCGCGCCGCCGGGCTGGCCCGGCACGCCCGCATCGAGCTGCTCTCCCGCCGGATCGACGCCGCCATGGACGAGGCGGTCGAGGCGGCCAGCCTGCTCGACCCCGCCCTGCCGCCGAGTTCCCTGCTCGTCGACACGCTCGGCACCCTCGCCGGCGTGCTGGCCGACCTCGAGCTGATGCCGCTGGCGCTGGACTACCAGCGCCGCTCGCACGAGGCCGCGATCGCCGCCGCGGCGCGGCCGGGCGCGCTGGGGGAGGAGGGGGACGGAGACTTCGCGGGGGACCCGGTGGTCGTCGTCGCCACCACCGCCACCCGCCTGGGCGAGCTGTGCGCCGAGCTCGGTGAGGGGCTCCTCGACGACGGCGCCCCCGAGTCGGCCACCCCGCACTTCGCCGAGGCCCGCCGGCTCGCCGAGCACGCCCTGGAACTCCTTCCCCCGGACGCGCCCGGCCTCGTCGCGGCCCAGGTCGTGCACGGCTGGGCCCTGGTCGGGCTGGGCGAGCACGCGGCCGCCACCGGCCCGCTGCGCGCCACCGTCCGCATCACCTCGGCCACCGCCGACCGGGCCCAGCTGGCCTCCGCGCAGCTCGCGCTGGGCCGGGCCCTGCGCCGGCAGGGCGACCTCCGCCCGGCCGACGAGCACCTCGTCTCCGCCCTCACCCTCGCGACCGAGCACGGGCTGCCCCGCCTGCGCCGCGCCGCGCTGCGGGAGCTGTGCACGCTGCACGCCGACCAGGCCGACGCCGGCCGGGCGCTGCCCTACCTGCAGGCCTACCTCTCCGACGAGCTGGACCGGGTCGACGAGCGCCGCACCCGCTGGGTGGAGCTGTTCGGCCGACGCAAGAGCCTGCTGGAGACCGAGCGCGCCGCCGGTCAGCTGCGCCGCCAGGCCTACGAGGACCCGCTCACCCACCTGCCGAACCGGCGCTACGCCGAGGCCCGCCTCGACGGGCTGCTGTCCGCGGGTGCCGCGCCGGCCCTGGCCGTCGTCGACGTCGACCGGTTCAAGGAGGTCAACGACGCGATCGGGCACCCGGGCGGGGACGCGGTGCTGCGGATCGTCGGGGAGCTGCTGATCGCCGGCGTCCGTGACACCGACGAGGTGTGCCGCTGGGCCGGCGACGAGTACGTCATCCTGCTGCCCGACACGACCGCGGAGCAGGCGGAGCGCGCCCTCGAGCGCACCCGCCGCAAGGTCGCGGCCTACGACTGGGACGAGCTGGGTCTCCCCTTCCCCGTGACGATCAGCGTGGGCATCGCCTCCGCGGCCCGCGGTGACGACCGGCGCACGCTCTTCGCCGCCGCCGACGGCGTGCTCTACGACGCCAAGCGCAGCGGCCGCGACCGGGTGATCCGGCTCTCCGGAGTCACCCAGACGCGGGTCGACGCCAACCCGCTGGACGAGCCCGCCGGGCCCCCGGCGGACGCCCAGGACGCCGGCACGGCTCCCGGCGACAGCGCGGACGACACGACGGCGGTCGTGGTCGCCGGCCCATCGCCGTCCGTGCCGTCCCCGCCGGTCCGCTCCGCCTCCGACGGCACCGACGGCTTCGCGCGGCTGCTCGCCGGGCCCCGCGCGGTCGACCCGCCGCTGGGCACGGGAAGCCCCATCGAGCCCCTTCTCGGTCCGGCTCCTGCTGCCCCCGTCGAGCAGGCTCCCGTGCTCGGCGCTCCCGGCGGCGGACCGGCCCGCATCCCGGCGGAGCCCGAGGTCATCTGGGCCACCGGACGGACCACCGAGCAGGTGCTCGCCCTGGTCCGGGAGGCGCGCCGGGAGCACCCCGACCGGCCGGCTCTCGTGCTGCGTGCGACCGCCGACGTGCTGGTGGCGCTGGCGAGCGAGCACGACGCGTACACGACGATGGACGCCGCCGCGATGGCCGCCGCCGTCGGGCCGATGCCCGAGCCGGTGGGACGCGTGCACGTGCTCTGCACCGGGGGTGGTGACATCCCGGTGGCCGCGGAGGCCGCCTTCGCCGCCCGGGTCACCGGCACCGAGGTCGTCCGGGTCGACGACGTCGGGGCCGCCCGGATCCGCGCCATGCTCACCGACGGCAGCCTGCTGAGCGACGTCGACTGCCTGGTCGTCGTCGCCGGGCTGGACGCCTCGCTGGCCCCGATGATCGGCGCGATGACCGACGTCCCGGTGATCGCGGTGCCCACGTCGACCGGCCAGCCCGCCGCGTTCGGTGGCCTCGGCGCGCTCATGACGATCCTGAACTCGACGTCGCCGGGCGTGGCGGTCGGCGCCATCGACAACGGCTACGCCGCGGGCGTCTTCGCCGCCCGCGTGGCCAGACGAGCGGGAAGGTGATTCCGGCGCAGCCGGGTGGACCCGGCGCGGGGCCCGGAGGGTTCCCGGCAGGGACACGGGCAGCGGCTCGGCGCAGGCCGGGGACGCCCCCTGGCCGCGGTGTCGTCCGGTAGGACGACAGTGTGATCGGCTGGCTGGATCTCGCTGCCGGGGCGTCTGGCGACATGCTGCTCGGGGCCCTCGTCGATGCCGGGGTCCCGCTCGACGTGCCGGCGGCCGCGGTCGCCGCGCTGCCGGTGGAGCGGATCCGGCTGGGAACGGAGCCGGTCACCCGCTCCGGGCTGGGGGCGACCCGCGTGCACGTGCACGCACCGGCGTCGTCCACGCATCGGACCTGGTCCGACGTGCGGTCCCTTCTGAACGCCGCCGCGCTGGACCCCGCCGTGCGGCAGGGCGCGCTGGCCGTGTTCGAGCGCCTGGCCGTCGCCGAGGGACGCGTGCACCGCGTCCCGCCCGAGCAGGTGCACTTCCACGAGGTCGGCGCACTCGACGCGCTGGCCGACGTGGTCGGCGTCGTCGCCGGCTTCGCGCACCTCGGGCTCACCCGGCTGACCGCCTCCCCGGTCGCGCTGGGCAGCGGCTCGGCGCGGGGAGCGCACGGCGTCGTCCCGATCCCCGGGCCGGCCGTGCTGGAGCTGCTCGCCGGGATCCCCGTGGTCGCGGGCCCGGTGCCGGCCGAGATGTGCACCCCCACCGGCGCGGCCCTGGTGGCCGAGCTCGTGGACGAGTGGACGACGCTGCCCGCCCTGCGCGTGACCCGGGTGGGTACCGGTGCCGGCGCCCGCGATCCGGTCGAGCTGCCGAACGTCGTCCGGCTGGTACTGGGCGAACCGGTGGAGGCGGCACCGTCGGGGCCGGTCGTGCTCGAGGCGAACATCGACGACCTGGACCCGCGACTGTGGCCCGGCGTCCTGGACGCGCTCCTCGCCAATGGCGCCTCGGACGCGTGGCTGACCCCGATCCTGATGAAGAAGGGCCGCCCGGCACACACGCTCTCGGTGCTGTGCCGCCCCGAGGCCGTCCCGGACGTGCAGGGGCGGTCTTCGCGACGACGTCGACCATCGGGCTCCGGGTGACGCCGGTCGGCAAGGTGGCGCTGGAACGGACGGCGTCTTCGGTCGAGGTGCTGGGCGGCCGGGTGGGCGTGAAGGTGGCCGTCTCCGGCGGGCGGGCGGTCAACGTCAGCGTCGAGTACGAGGACGTCGCCGCGCTGGCCCGCGACCTGGGCCTTCCGGTCAAGGAGGTCCTGCGGGCCGCGACCGCCGCCGCCGCGACGGACTGGCCCGTTCCGTCCCGCTGACGCGTCGGAAGGGCCCCCGCTCCCGGCTGCGGCCCGTCCCCCGCCGCCCGGGCTGGCACTATCGGTGCGTGCCTCCGACCCCTCACCGCCCCGCCGGCGTTCCCTCCGGGCGGGCGACATGGACGCGCCGGCTCGTCCAGCTCTACGCGGCGCTGCTCCTGTACGGCGTCTCCATGGCGCTGCTGGTGCGGTCGGGCCTCGGCGTCATGCCGTGGGACGTGCTGCACCAGGGGCTCGCCCGGCAGCTGGGCTGGTCGCTGGGCACCGTCACCGTCGTCGTGGGCGCCGTCGTCCTGCTCGCCTGGATCCCGCTCCGTGAGCGGCCCGGTCTCGGCACGGTGAGCAACGTCCTCGTCATCGGCGTCGCGGTCGACGCCGCGCTCGTCGTGCTGCCGGCGGCGCCGTCCGTGGCCGCCGGGATGGGCTTCGCCGCGGCCGGGATCCTGCTGAACGCGCTGGCCACGGCGGCCTACATCGGCGTGCGCCTCGGACCGGGGCCGCGCGACGGACTGATGACGGGGCTGGTCCGGCGGACCGGTCGCTCGATCCGGCTGGTGCGCACGTCGATCGAGGTGCTGGTCGTGGCCACCGGCTGGCTGCTCGGCGGCACCCTCGGCCTGGCGACCGTGCTGTACGCGCTGTCGGTCGGGCCGCTCGTGCACGCCCTGCTGCCGCGCGTCTCGGTGCCGGAGCGGACGTCCACCGCGGCGCGCTGACCTCAGCGGCGCTCGGCAGTCGCCCGCAGGCCGATCGCGGCGACCGGGACGACGGCCAGCACGAGAACGGCCGTCGCGGCCACGCCGCCCAGGGCCCACGCGGCGAAGACGAGCAGCGCGGCCAGCTCGATACCGAGCCCCGCGACCGAGGTGAGGGTGGCCCGGTACGGCCCGGTGATGCGGGCCTGCAGCTGCGCCTCGGCCGCCACCAGCACCGCGAGGTAGAGGGCGTAGAAGACGGCCGTCATCACGAGGGCGACCACGGCCGGACTCACGGCCGCCACGACCAGGCATCCCCCGGCGGCGCCGAGCAGCACCTGAAGCATCTGCGGCGGCAGCCGGCCGCCGAGCGCGGCGCCGGCGGCCCCGGCCAGGGCGATCCCGAGGACGGCGAAGGGCACCGCCGTCGGGGGAACTCCCCGGTCCGCGGCGAGGACCGGGAAGTACTCCTCGACGGCGTCCAGGCCGCCGATGAGAGCGATGGCCGGCACCGCGAGCCGCAGGGCCGGGCGGCGGAGCGCCTCGACGACACCGGCCCGCAGGGGAGGCGCGTCCTCGTCGTCGTCCGGAAGGCGCGGGGCCTCGGGGAAGCGGGTCGCGAGCGCTGCCGCCGCCAGGCAGGCGCCGACGCTCGCCCAGCCGACCAGCTCGTACCCGCCCAGCGCGTACAGCGCGCTGGCCGCGAACGCGGTCGGCACCTGCACCAGCAGCTCCGCCGAGGTCATCCAGCCGTACACCCGCCCGAACGAGCCCGCCGCCCCGACGGCCGCGAGCTCGTCGTGCACCAGCGCCTCGCTCGCGCCCGAGACGAACGCGCCGCCCACGCCCCAGATCACGAACCCGGCGGCGAAGACCCAGAAGCCGGGCGCGACCGTCCACACGACGAAGGCGAGCGCCTGCAGGACCGACGCCAGGACGACGGCGCCGCGGCGCGACCAGGCATCGGCGAGCGCGCCCGCCGGCACCTCGGTGACCAGCGCCGTGACCGACCAGATCGCGAACAGCACGGAGATCTGGGCGTCGGACAGCCCCGTGTCGAGGAAGAGCAGCGCGTAGAGCGGGTAGTACGGCACCAGCTCGGACAGCGCGGCCCAGCCCACGGCCAGCCGGGCGAGTGGGCGTGCGGTAGGAGGGAGTCGGTCGGGCGACGGACGTCAACGGAACGGCATGCCGGGACTATGGACCGGGGACGGGTGCCGGGCAAGCCGATAATCCTTCCGTGACCGGCTCCGGACCTGCTCGCGGTGCCTGGCTCGCGGTCGTCGCCGTGAACGCGGTCCTCGCGGTCGCCGCCGCGTTCGTGCTCGTCCCCTGGCTCATCCTCGTGGCGGTCCTGCTCGCCGCTCTCGGGATGGGATCGGTGGACCCGGCGCTGGTGGACGACGGCCTCGCCCCCTGGGTGGTGGCGGCCCTCGCCGGAACCGCGCTCTACGCCGCCGTCGCCCTCTCGGTGAACCTCCTGGTGGTGCGCCGGACCCGGTTGCGGGGCAGGCCCTGGCTCCTCGTCGCCGCGGTCGTCACCGTCGCCGTGGCCGGCCCGCTGGCGGTGTACTTCACGCCCGGCCTCTGGTGAGCTCCGCGTCCTCGATTACCGTGGCGCACTGACGAGAAGAACTGCCCGAGCCCCGCCCGGCAGTGCCGAGTGGAGGAGTTCGAGTGGTCCTGACGGTCATCGCGACCGCGTTCATCCTGGTGCTGCCGGTCGAGCTGCCCGACAAGACGCTGTTCGCCACCCTCGTGCTGGCCACCCGGTTCGCGCCGCTGCCGGTCTTCGTCGGCGTCGGCACCGCGTTCGGGCTGCAGGTGGCCATCGCGGTCACCGCCGGCTCGCTGCTCTCGCTGCTGCCGGAGGCGCTGGTCAGCGGCGTGGTGGCACTGCTCTTCCTGGTCGGCGCCGTGATCCTCTGGCGCAGCGCGAACGAGGGCCCGGAGGACGACGACCTGGCCGAGACCCCCACGGACCCGTCGTTCCTGCGGGCGGCGGCGATCTCCTTCGGCGTCCTGTTCGCCGCCGAGTGGGGCGACCTGTCCCAGCTGGCCACCGCCGGGCTCGCGGCCCGCTACGACGAGCCGTTCTCGGTGTTCGCCGGCGCCTGGGCCGCGCTGCTCGTGGTCTCCGGCCTGGCGGTCTTCCTCGGCCGGAAGCTGGCCGACCGGCTGCCGATCCCGCTCATCCGGCGGGTGGCGGCCGGGTTGTTCCTCGTCTTCGCCGTCCTCGCCGCGATCGAGACGGTCCGCACCCTCACCGCCTGAGATCCGAACGGGGCCCGGCGCCGGCAGTGGCACCATGGGCCGCGATGGAGCCGGCCGTGCAGGTGAGCGAGCTGGTCAAGCGCTATCCCGGCCGGCCCACGAACGCCGTCGACGGCATCTCCTTCACCGTCGAGCGCGGTGAGGTGTTCGGCCTGCTCGGCCCCAACGGCGCCGGGAAGACGACGACGATCGGCGTCCTCACCACCCGGGTGCTGCCGACGTCGGGGAGCGCGAGCGTGGCCGGGGTCGACGTCGCCGCCGACCCGGTGACGGCGCGCAGCCGGCTCTCCGTCGTCCCCCAGCGGCCCAACCTCGACCGCGCGCTCACCGCCCGGCAGAACCTGGTCTTCCACGCGGCCTACCACGGCATCGGGCGGGCCGAACGCAACCGCCGGGCCGACGCCCTGCTCGAGCAGCTGGGTCTCGGCGACCGCGGCAAGGACAAGGTGGACAACTATTCGGGCGGCATGGCGCAACGGCTGCTCATCGCCCGTGCGCTCATGCACGCCCCGCAGGTGATCTTCCTCGACGAGCCGAGCACCGGCCTCGACCCGCAGGCCCGGCTGTTCGTCTGGGACCGCGTACGCGAGCTCCGGGACGGCGGGGTGACCGTCGTCCTGACCACGCACGACATGGACGAGGCCGCGGCGCTGACCGACCGGGTCGGGATCATGGACCACGGGAAGCTGCTGGCCCTCGACACCCCGGCGGCGCTCACCCGCTCGCTGCCGGGCAGCGCCACGCTGGAGGTCGACGTCGAGCGCGCCGAGGACGACACCGACGACGACGTCCTCACGGCGCTGGCGAAGCTCTCGGCTGCCGAGCGCGTGGAGCCGGTGGCCGACGCCGGCGCGCTGCGGGCCCGCATCTACCTCTCCGGGGACGCCGCCGCGCTGGTCGGGCCGGTCTCGGACACGCTGACCGCCCGCAGGGCGCGCCTCACCGGCGTCCGGATCGGGGAGCCGAGCCTCGAGGACGTCTTTCTCAGCCTGACCGGACGGGAGCTGCGATGAGCCTGGTCGCGGACGTGGGGGCGCCGACGGCGCCGAACATGGGCCGGGCGTTCCGGGCCCTGCTCTGGCGCGACGTGTTCGTCACCGGCCGGGAGCTCGTCCCGTTCCTCCTCCAGGTGGTGCTGCAGCCGGTCTTCCTGCTGTTCGTGTTCGGCAAGGTGCTCGTCCAGCTGGGGTTCGCCACGAGCGAGTACTCCGACGTCCTGCTGCCGGGCGTGATCGCGCTGACCGCGTTCCTCACCGCGCTGCAGACCACCGCGTTCCCGCTGGTCATCGACTTCTCCTACACCAAGGAGATCGAGGACCGGCTGCTCGCGCCGCTGCCCACCTACCTGGTGGCGGTCGAGAAGATCGTGTTCTCGCTGCTCCGGGCGCTGGTCGCCGCCGTCGTCATGTTCCCGATCAGCCTGTGGGTGCTCGGCTCGCTGCCGGTGCGCTGGTCCGACGTCCCGGTGCTGTTCCTCTTCCTCGTGCTGGGTTCGCTGGTGGGGGCGTGCGTCGGCATGACCATCGGCACGTTCGTCACGCCGAACCGGATCAACGTGGTGTTCGCCGTCGTCCTCACGCCGCTGCTCTTCACCGGCTCGACGCAGTTCCCCTGGCAGTCGCTGGACTCGCTGCGCTGGTTCCAGGTGGTCTGCGCGATCAACCCGCTGACCTATGTGAGCGAGGCGCTGCGGGCCCAGATGGCGCCGGGGGTGCCGCACCTGCCGCTGTGGGTCTGTGCGCTGGCGCTGCTGGGCTTCCTCGCCGTCTTCGGGATCGGCAGCCTGATCGGGTTCCGCCGCAGGGCGCTGGACTGACTGCTCTAGCCTGCGGGCGTGGAATTCCGGGCGACGATCATCCTCGGTGGCAAGACCGCGACCGGCATCGAGGTCCCCGCCGTCGTCGTCGAGGAGATGGACGCCGGCAAACGCCCACCGGTCGTCGTGACGCTCGGCGGCTACACCTACCGGACGACGGTGGCGCCGTACACCGGGGCGTACTTCATCCCGCTGGCCGCTGAGCACCGCCAGGCCGCCGGGGTGGTGGCGGGTGACGAGGTCGACGTGCGGATCGAGCTCGACACGGCGCCGCGCGAGGTGCCGGTGCCCGACGATCTCGCCGCCGCCTTCGACGAGCCGGCCAGGGCCGCGTTCGACGGTCTCGCCTACACGCACCAGAAGGAGTGGGTGCGCTGGGTCGAGGAGGCGAAGAAGCCCGAAACCAGGACCGCCCGGATCGAGAAGACCGTCGAGTCGTTGCGCGCGGGCAGGAAGACGCGGTAACGGCACCCCGGGGCGTCGATACGGCTGTGCCGGTCCGGACCGCAGGGCTAGCGTCGGGCCTCACCAGCTCGTCCCGGAGGAGGCCTGCCGTGCCCGTGATCCCGGACCTGCCGTGGACGGCGAAGGACATCGGCCCCGGCCCCGGCGTCGTCTACGTCACCCACCTGCACCTGCGCCGGCTGCGCGACGTCCCCGCCTTTCTCCGGACGAGCCGGGCGATCCGCACGCAGACGATGGCCAGCCCCGGCGCCCGCTCCCTCCTGCTCCGGGCGCAACCGCTGGCGCGCCGCTTCACGACGGTGTCGTGGTGGGACGACGAGCCGTCGGCCCGGGCGTTCGTCCGTACCGATCCGCACCGGGCGGCGATGAAGCGCTGGCGACCCGAGATGCGGTACTTCAGCAACCGCGCGCTGCCCGGGACCGCGGGAGAGGTCCCGACGGTGACCGAGTCGGTGGCCCGGGCGGCTAGGGGAGCGTAGGGATCCAGTCGGCCAGCGCCCGGCCGATCTCGTGCGGGGCGTCCTCGGGGACGAAGTGGCTGCCCGTGACGGTCACCTCGGTCAGCGACGGCCAGGTGCGCACCAGCTCGCGCTGCCGGCCGACGAGGATCGACCCCGGTTCGGCGTCGATGAAGAGCTTGGGCACGTCGCTGGTCGCCAGCCAGTCCCGGTAGCGGATCACGACCTCGTGCACCTCGGGCGGCTCGTTCTCCATCGGGATCTGCCGCGGCCAGTCGAGGGTGGGCCGGCGGTCGTCCCTCGTCCGGAACGGTTCCCGGTAGCGCTCGTGCGCCTCGGGGGTCAGCCCGCGGGCGACCGACGCCGGGAGGATCCGCTCGACGAAGACGTTCTTGTCCAGCACGGCGGCCTCGCCGTCCTCGCTGCGCATGAGCTGGAAGATCTTCCGGGCGTCGGCCGGCCAGTCGTCCCAGGTCAGCGGCGTGACGATCGCCTCGGTGAAGGCGATGCCGCGCACCCTCTCCCGGTGCCGCTCCGCCCAGTCGAAGCCGAGGGCGGAGCCCCAGTCGTGCAGGACGAGCGTGACGCGGTCGCCGAGGTCGAGGCGGTCGAGCAGCTCACCCAGGTAGGCGGCGTGGGTGGCGAGCGTGTAGCTGCCGGGGAGCTTGCCCGACTCGCCCATCCCGATCAGGTCGGGGGCGATGCAGCGGCCGAGGTGCTGCACGTGCGGGATCACGTTGCGCCAGAGGTAGGACGACGTGGGGTTGCCGTGCAGGAAGAGGATCGGGTCGCCGGTGCCGACGTCGACGTAGGCCATCTCGGCGTCCCTGACGCTCATCCGCGTGCGGGGGAACGGGTCCTCGGGCGAGACGTCGTCGGCCATGACGGCGATCCTCACACGTCGTCCCGACATTGCACTTGACCCTGACGCAACGTCAGGCTGCACGCTCGTCCCCGTCAGAGAGAGGAGGACGCCGATGAACGTGGGAGACGTGGCCGCGTTGGCCGGCATCACGGTGCGCACGCTGCACCACTACGACCGGATCGGGCTGCTGTCGCCGTCCGGGCGGACGGCGGCCGGCTACCGGCAGTACTCGCCGGCCGACCTGGACCGGCTGCACCAGGTGCTGCTGTACCGCGAGCTCGGGTTCCCCCTCGAGGAGGTGGCGACCCTGCTGGACGACCCGGCGGCCGACCCGGAGGCGCACCTGCGCCGGCAGCACGCGCTGCTGCGGGATCGGCTGGACCGGACGTCGGCGATGGTCGCGGCCGTCGAGAAGGAGATGGAGTCGCGAGCGATGGGGATCTCAATGACCCCGGAGGAGCGGTTCGAGGTGTTCGGCGAGCACGACCCGGCGCAGTACGACGCCGAGGTGGAGGAGCGCTGGGGCGAGACGGAGGCGTACGCGCAGTCGAAGCGGAAGACGGCGGCGTACTCCAAGGACGACTGGCTCGCGATCAAGGCCGAGCAGGAGGAGATCGGGAGCCGGTTCGTCCGGGCGCTGCAGTCGGGCGCCGCGCCCGATTCCGAGGAGGCCATGGACGTCGCGGAGGCGCACCGGCAGTCGATCAGCCGCTGGTTCTACGACTGCTCGCCCGAGATGCACGCCGGCCTGGGCCGGATGTACGTCGAGGACGAGCGGTTCACCGCGACCTACGAGGCGATGGCACCCGGCCTGGCGCAGTACGTCAGCACGGCCAACCAGGCCAACGCCGCCCGCCAGGGGTGATCGCCCCGGCAAGCGTGTGCGCTGACGCCCCGTTCTGAGCCTGGGACGGGGCGTCAGCGCACATCGTCGGGGCGTCGGTCACACGCGGATGAGCAGTTCGCCGTGCAGCATGCCCAGCCAGCCGTCGTCCGCCTCCGACCAGCGCAGCCACGCGTCGGCGATCTCCTCGAGCTCGGCGGTGGTCGCCAGTCCGTAGGCCACCGCCTGCTCGGCGAAGGACGACGCCGTCGCACGGCCCGCCCACGAGCGGCCCCACCACTCCCGCTCGTCGGGCGAGGAGAAGCAGTACGTGCTCGCCGTCGCGACGGTGTTCCGCAGCTCGGCGGCGTGAGCCCACGACACGAGCCGTCGCCCCGCATCGGGCTCGGCATCGTTGCGGCGGGCGACGCGGGAGTAGAGGTCGAGCCAGCGGTCGAGGCCGGGATCCGCCGGGAACCAGGTGGTGGCGGCGTAGTCGACGTCCCGCACGGCGACCACTCCTCCCGGTCGGCACACCCGGGCCATCTCGCGCAGAGCCGCGACCGGGTCGGTCAGGTGCTGCAGCACCTGATGCGCGTGGACGACGTCGAACGAGTCCCTCGCCGCATCGAGGGCGTACACGTCGCCGACCTCGAAGGTCACCTGGACGCCGGCGCGCTCGGCCGCGGTCCGGGCCTCGGCGAGCGGGTCCGCGGAGACGTCGATCCCCACGACCCGGCCGGGTGCCACGCGCGCCGCCAGATCGACCGTGATGGTGCCCGGCCCGCAGCCGACGTCGAGCAGATCCAGCCCGGGCCTCAGAACGGGCAGCAGGTAGGCAGCGGAGTTCTCGGCGGTCCGCCGGCGGTGCGACTGCAGCACCGGCTCCGCGTGCCCGTGGGTGTAGATGTCCACCCCGCGAGTCTGGTCCGTCCGTCCCGTCCAACGGAACCGTCGTCCCAAGCAGTGAGAGCGTCCGCCGGCATTGCGGGCGTTGTGCTGACATTGCGCGTGCTGCAGCACTGCCAACGGTGGAACAGCACCCGCAATGCGCGGCGGCTCAGGGCTCCTCGGCCAGCACGCGCTCGGCCGTCGGGACGGCGCGGGCGCGGTCGGCGGGCACCAGGCCGATGCGGGTGCGGCGGTCCAGCAGGTCGGCCACGCTCCGCGCCCCCTCGTGGCGTACGGCGAACCGCAGCTCCCCCACCGTCTCGGCCCGGCCGTCGACCATCGGCTCGAGTCCCAACCCCGCCACGACCGGCGCCTCCGTCCCGTACCGAGCGACCAGCCGCGCCGGTGCCTCGATGCCCGCCAACGACGCACGGGACGCCGCGCCCACCAGCGGCAACCGCGCCGTGCCCGAGCGAGCAGCACCCCGCCCCAGCCGCTCGACCACGGCGTCCACCGTCTCCTCGGCCATCGCCCGGTAGGTCGTCAGCTTTCCGCCGACCACCGACAGGACCGGTCCGTCCCACCGGAGCAGGTGCTTGCGCGAGAGGTCCGCGGTGGCATCGCCGGGGCCGGTGCCCGCCGAGTCCGGCAGCACCAGCGGACGCAGCCCGGCGTAGGAACCGACGACGTCCGAGTGCGACAGGGGCGAGGTCAGCACCTGGTTCACCGTGTCCAGCAGCTGCCGCACCTCGTAGTCGCTGGGCACCGGGTCGTCGTCCGGCACGGACCCGGACACCGGCTCGTCGGTGAGCCCGAGGTAGACCAGCCCGTCGGGCTGCGGCAGCGCGAACACGTACCGCGAGCGCGAGCCCGGCAGGGGCACGGTCAGCGCGGCCGTCGGCGACCCCAGGCGCGATCCCGGAACCACGAGGTGCGAGCCGCGCGACGGCACCAGCCGGATCGCCGGCGCCAGCCGCTGCGACCACACCCCCGCCGCGTTCACCACCGCCCCGGCCCGCAGCGTCAGCGCCTCGCCGTCGTCCAGCCCGAGGTGCACGTCGGCGCCGTCGACCGCGTCCACCGTCGCGCCGGTCAGCACCTGCGCGCCGTGGGCCGCGGCCGTGCGGGCCAGGGCGATCACCAGCCGGGCGTCGTCGACCAGCTGCCCGTCCCAGAAGACGACGCCGCCCCGCCCGGCCCGCACGCCCGGGACCAGCCGCGAGACCTCCGCCCGCGACACCCGCCGGGTCGACGGCAGCGACCCACGGCCGCCGGGCACCGAGCGCCGGATGAGGTCGGCGGCCCGACCCCCTGCCTCGGCGAGCGCGGTCACCGACCGGCCGGCCACGTCCGGCACGAGGAACGGCAGCGGCCGGACCAGGTGCGGCGCGGTGGTCCCCGTGAGGACGGCGCGCTCGCGGGCGCTCTCCCGGGCCAGCCCGATCTCGCCGTGCGCCAGGTACCGGAGCCCGCCGTGCACGAGCTTCGACGACCACCGGCTCGTGCCCGAGGCGAGATCGGCGCGCTCCAGCAGCACGACCGAGAGCCCGCGGGCGGCCGCGTCCAGGGCGACCCCGGTGCCGGTCACCCCGCCACCCACCACGACGACGTCGACGGAGGAGCCGGACAGGTCGGCGAGCGCGCGGTCCCGGCGCAGGGCGGACAGCGAGCCGGGCAGCGGGCCGGTCACCATGATCGGCCCGGCGGAAGCACCGGCAGACTGTAGCGGTGCCCGAAGAACCGGAACTCACGATCCAGGGGTGGGGACCGACCGACCCCACCGACGCGGGCGGGGACGTCACCCGGGCCCTCCCGAAGCCCGCGCTCAAGTACCTGACCCGCGAGCTGGGCTGGACGCCGCGGTCCACGCCGCCGGTCGCCGTCGACCAGATCCGGCTGGGGCCCTCCCGGCTGTCGGAGGAGGCCCGCTCGCGGTTCGTGGAGCTCCTCGGCGAGGAGAACGTCCGCACCGACCGCGACTCGCGGCTCCGCCGGGCCGGCGGGAAGAGCTACCTGGACCTGCTGCGCCGGCGCGAGGGCGACGCCTCGGACGCCCCGGACGCCGTCGTGCTGCCGGGCACCACCGACGAGACCGCCGCGCTGCTCACGGCCTGCGGCGACCTCGGCGTCGTCGTCGTCCCCTTCGGCGGCGGGACGAGCGTCGTCGGCGGGCTGGCCGGGGTGGACCCCGACGACCGGCCGTCGGTCGCGCTCGACCTGTCCCTGATGGCCTCCGTCCAGTCGCTCGACGTGCCGTCGTCGCTGGTCACGGTCGGGCCGGGCATGCGCGGGCCGGCGCTGGAGCAGGCGCTCGACCAGGCCGGGCTCACCTTCGGGCACCTGCCGCAGAGCTGGGAGTTCGCCACCGTGGGCGGGTACGCGGCCACCCGCTCGGCCGGCCAGAACTCGACCGGGGTCGGCCGCTTCGACGAGCTGGTGGCCGGGCTGACCCTCGCCACGCCGTCCGGGGTGCTGGAGCTCGGCTCCCCGCCCGCATCGGCCGCCGGCCCCGACCTGCTGGGCCTGGCGCTGGGCTCCGAGGGCACGCTCGGCGTCATCACCGAGGTGACGCTGCGGGTCCGCCCGAAGCCGCAGTCCTGCGCGTACGAGGGCTGGTCGTTCCGGTCCTGGGCCGCGGGGCTGGCCGCGCTGCAGCACCTGGCCCGGCACGACCTGCTGCCCGACATCGTCCGGCTGTCCGATCCGGACGAGACCCGGGCCAACCTCCTCATGGCCTCCGGCACGGGCGCCAGGCTGCTGCGCGGGACCCTGCGGACCCGCGGCCACGGCGCCGGCTGCCTGCTGGTGCTCGGCTGGGAGGGGCTGCCGAGCATCGTGCGGGTCCGGAAGGAGGTGGCGTCCTCGCTGCTGCGGGACGGCGGAGCGGTCCGGCTCGGCCGCAGGATCGGGACGTCGTGGAAGGCGCACCGCTTCTCCGCCCCCTACCTGCGCGACCGGCTCATGGACGCCGGCCTGCTGGTGGAGACCCTGGAGACCGCGGCCACCTGGACGGCGCTGCCCACGGTGTACGACGCCGTCCGCCGGGCCCTGCGGGAGTCGCTGACCCGCGACGGCCGGAAGCCGCTGATCATGAGCCACGTCTCGCACGGCTACCCGACCGGCGCCTCCCTCTACGTCACCGCGCTGGCCGACCTCGACGACGCGCTGCCGATCCAGCAGTGGCTCACCGCCAAGCGGGCGGCGACCGACGCGCTGCTGGGTGCGGGCGGCACGCTGACCCACCACCACGCCGTCGGCGCCGACCACCGCCCGTGGATGGAGCGGGAGATCGGGCCGCTGGGCGTCGAGGTGCTGCGCGCGGTCAAGCAGCGCCTCGACCCGCAGGGGATCTGCAACCCCGGCGTCCTGCTGCCCGACTGAGCACGGGCCGGGAGCGCAGGGTGGCCGCGCTCCCGGCCGCTCGTCAGATGGCGTGGCCGAAGGAGAAGACGCCCGCCGGGTCGACGGTGCGCTTGACCGCCATGAGCCGCCGCTGCGTCTCCGCCGGGTAGGCGTTCAGCACCTCCGCCGGACCGGTGACGTCACCGAGGAAGTTGGTCAGCACCCCCGGCGCCGCCCACGGCATGAGCGCGCGCAGCACGCCCTTGCCGACCGCGGGGACGACCTCCGCCAGCTCGGGGACGGCGGGGCCGAGGACCAGCACCGAGTACGCGCCCTCGCGTCCGGCGACCGCGTTCGGCACAGCTGCCGGCCGGCCCAGCGCCCCGCCCATGAGCCGGATCTCGGCCATGATCAGCGGGATCTGGACCTGCGGGCCGGCGGCCTCGAGCAGCGCCTCGACCGTCTCGTCGGTCAGCTCCGCGAGCAGCATGCCCTTCTCCCAGGCCGGCAGCGGGTCGACCGGGTCCATGTGGATCGAGTCCATCTCGGTGGGCAGGATCGGGCCGACGAAGCCGAGCAGGATCGTCCCGGTCGCCTTCATCGGCGCGATCAGCCGCTCAGCCTCCTCGACGTCCTTCCCGGAGTAGGCGTAGCGGAGGTGGACGACGGTCTGTCCGCGCAGCGGCGGGGGCAGCTCCTCCATCGGGGGCATCCGCAGGATCGCCACCGAGGTGCTGACCTCCTCCGGCAGCTCCGGCGCCCACTCGCGGAAGGCGTGCAGGACCGCGGCGGCGTCGGCACCGGCGAAGAAGATGCCGCCGGCGTAGAGCGACCCGACCGGCACCAGCTCGATCTCCAGCGCCGTCACGATGCCGAGGTTGCCCTTGCCGCCCCGGACGGCCCAGAACAGCTCGGGTTCCGCCTCCGCGGTGACCCTGCGCAGCCGGCCGTCGGCGGTCACGATCTCGACGGCGGTGATGTGGTCGGCCGCGAAACCGTGCTTGCGCCCCAGGGAACCCATGCCGCCGCCGAGCGAGTAACCGACGACGCCGACGTCGGACGACGATCCGCACAGACCCGCCAGCTCGAACTCGGCCGCGGCCTCCAGCACCCGGTGCCACTTGACCCCGGCCTGGACGCGGGCGATGCGGCGGTCGGGGTCGATGGCCACGCCCTGCATCCGGCGGGTGGTGATCATCAGCGAGCCGGCGGCGTTGCGCACCGGGCCGTGGCCGGTGGCCTGGACGGCGACCTTCAGGTCGTGCGCCACCGCCCAGGAGACGGCCGCCACGACGTCGGCGGCGCAGGTGGCGCCCACGGCGATCGCCGGGGTGTGCTGGACCGCCAGGTTCCACGTGGCGACCTCGGCGGCCATGCCGTCGTCGCCGGCGGCGTGGACCGGACCGTGGACGCGGCTGCGGAGGTCGTCGACGTCGGCTGCCGGGATCGACGGAGCCAGCGTGTCCAGGACGTCGTCGTGGATGGTGGCGACCAGGTACTCGGGCTCGTCGTGGAGCTCGGTGATGCTCATCAGGGGGGTTTCCTCTGGGCAGTGCCGCGGCGGGCGCCGCGGGGATGATCTGGACGGGAGGAAGAGTCGCGACGACCGCTTGCCGGATACTTGCGGCGGACTTGCGGTGACCCGCCGGCGGGGGCTCCCCTCCGCGGCTGGGTCACGGCTCGGCCCTGCGGACGGGCGGAGGGACGACGGCCTGTGCGAGCCTCTGGACCGTGATCGAGACCGGGCCGGCCGACCGAGCTACGACCCCCGCCGTGGGCGCCACCAGCGAGGTGGGCCGGCTGCGCACCGTTCTGCTGCACCGCCCGGGGCCCGAGCTGCGGCGGCTCACCCCGCGCAACAACGACCAGCTGCTCTTCGACGGCGTCCCCTGGGTGGGGCGTGCGCAGGAGGAGCACGACGCCTTCGCCGCCGCGCTGACCGACCGCGGCGTCGAGGTGCTGTACCTCGACCGGCTGCTCGCCGAGGTGCTGTCCCTCCCGTCCGCCCGGGCCGAGCTGATCGCCGCGGCGGTGGACGACCCGCGGCTCGGCGGCACCCTGCAGCGCATCGCGACCGCGCATCTCGGTGACCTGGCGCCCGAGGACCTCGCCGGCACCCTCATCGCGGGCCTCGCCCACGACGAGCTCCGCGGCGGGAGGGGGCTGGCCTACGAGGTCATGGACCGCGGCGACTTCGTCGTCCCGCCGCTGCCGAACCTGCTGTTCACGCGGGACTCCTCGGTCTGGGTGGCCGACGAGGTCGCGGTGACGTCGCTGGCCATGCCGGCGCGGCACCGGGAGAGCACGATCACCGCCGCCGTCTACACCCACCACCTGCGTTTCGCCGGCGTGGAGCAGCTCTACGGCGCCCGCCTCGAGCACCTCGAGGGCGGCGACGTCCTCCTGCTCGCGGAGGGGGTCGTGGCCGTCGGCGTCGGGGAGCGGACCACGCCCGGCGGCGCGGAGCGGCTGGCCCGCCGGGTGTTCGCCCGCGGACTGGCGCACACCGTCCTCGTCGTCCCGATCGCGCAGCAGCGGGCGACGATGCACCTGGACACGATCTGCACGATGGTCGACGTCGACGCGATGGTCATGTACCCCGCCGTCGCCCACTCGCTGATGGCCTGGACGGTGACCGTCCCCGACGGCTCCCCCGCCGAGGACGACCGCGCCGAGCTGTCGGTCACCGGGCCCCAGCCGTTCGTCGTCGCCGCGGCCGCCGCCATGGGGATCGACCGGCTGCGCGTCATCGACACCGGCCTCGATCCGGTCACCGCCGAGCGCGAGCAGTGGGACGACGGCAACAACACCCTCGCGCTGGCCCCGCGCCTGGCCGTGGCCTACGAGCGGAACACCGTCACCAACGCCGCGCTGGAGGCGGCCGGCATCGAGGTCGTGTCGATCGCCGGCTCGGAGCTGGGCAGCGGCCGCGGCGGCCCGAGGTGCATGTCCTGCCCCATCACCCGCGACCCGCTCTAGCCGGGACCTTCCGCGCGGAAAGTCCCGCCCCGGCGCCCGCTTTCGGTACCGGAAGCGGAGCCGTCCGGCTCAGCTTCCGGTACCGAAAGCGGGTCGGCGGTCAGAGGCCCTGGGCGAGGCGGTGGTAGGCGGCGCTCCAGCGCAGCTCCTTGGCGAGCGAGCGGCGCGTGGTGTCGGCGTCGATGAGCACGAGCTCGGTCGAGAACACCTCGGCGAGATCGGTCAGCTCGTCGGCGCCCAGCTGCGTGGTCAGCACCGTGTGGTGCGGGCCGCCGGCGGTGAGCCAGCCCTCGGTCGCCGTCGGGAAGTCCGGCCGGGGCTGCCACACCGCACGGGCCACCGGCAGGTTCGGGAGCGCCTCGGAGGGCTCGACGACGTCGATCTCGTTGGCCACCCAGCGGAACCGGTCGCCCAGGTCCGACCAGCCGATGACGACACCCTCGGCGGCGGCCGCGGTGAACACCAGCCGGGCCGGGTCCTCGCGGCCGCCGATGCCCAGCGGGTGCACCTCGAGCCGCGGCTTCTCCCCGGAGATGGTCGGGCAGACCTCGAGCATGTGGGCGCCGAGGATCCGCTCGTTGCCGGGGTCCAGGTCGTAGGTGTAGTCCTCCATGAACGACGTCCCGCCGGGGAGGCCGCTCCCGGCGACCTTCAGCACGCGCAGCAACGCCGAGGTCTTCCAGTCCCCCTCGCCACCGAAGCCGTACCCGTCGGCCATCAGCCGCTGGACGGCGAGACCGGGCAGCTGGCGCAGCCCGCCCAGGTCCTCGAAGTTCGTCGTGAACGCGCCGAAACCGCCGTCGACGAGGAACGACCGCAGGGCCGCCTCGATCCGGGCCTGATAGCGGACGGCGTCGTGCTGCGGGCCGCCGGGCGCCACGTCGGACGACAGCTCGTAGAGGTCGCCGTACTCCTCGATCAGCGCGTCGACGGCCTTGTCCTCGACGGCGTCCACCACCGCGACCAGGTCGTTCACGCCCCAGGTGTTCACCGACATGCCGAAGCGGATCTCGGCCTCGACCTTGTCGCCCTCGGTCACCGCGACGTTGCGCATGTTGTCGCCGAACCGGGCCAGCCTCAGGCCGCGCGCGGCGGCCGCGCCCGCCGCCGCCCGGGCCCACGACCCGATGCGGGCGCGCACGGCCGGGTTGGAGACGTGCCCGGACACCGTCGTCCGGGGGACGCGGAGGCGGGTGAGCATGAACCCGTACTCCCGGTCGCCGTGGGCGGCCTGGTTCAGGTTCATGAAGTCCATGTCGATCGTCGCCCAGGGCAGGGCGGCGTCGGCCTGCGTGTGCAGGTGCAGCAGCGGCTTGCGCAGCGCGTCCAGCCCGGAGATCCACATCTTGGCCGGGGAGAACGTGTGCATCCACGTGATGACGCCGAGGCAGGAGTCGTCCTCGTTCGCCTCCCCCATCGCCCGGCGGATCGCGCCGGCGTCCTTGAGGACGGGCTTCCAGACCACCCGCACCGGCACCTCGGCGGCGTCCTCGAGCGCGGCCGCAACCCGCTGCGACTGCTCCGCGACCTGCTGGAGCGTCTCCTCGCCGTACAGGTTCTGACTGCCGGTCAGGAACCAGATCTCGCGACCTTCGAACGGGGCAGTCACAGGGGAGTCCTCTTTCATCGTTGTCCGTACACGTTCTGGTACCGGGCGTAGAGCGAGTCGATGTCGGCCTGCGCGATGGGGATCGGCTCCCCGAGCTGGCGCGAGAGGTGCACGGTGCGGGCGACGTCCTCGGCCATGACCGCGGCCTTCACTGCGGCCTTCGCGGACGGCCCGATCGTGAAGACGCCGTGGTTCTGCATGAGCACGGCCGGCGAGCGGTGGTTCTCCAGGGTCGCCACGATGCCCTGCCCGATCGAGTCGTCGCCGATCAGCGCGAAGGGCCCGACGGGGATCGGGCCGCCGAACTCGTCGGCCATCGCCGTCAGCACGCACGGCACCTCCTCGCCGCGGGCCGCCCAGGCGGTCGCGTAGGGGCTGTGCGTGTGCACCTGCCCGTGCACCCGGGCCAGGGTCCGGTAGACGTAGGCGTGCGCCGCGGTGTCGCTGGACGGCGCCCGGACGCCGTCCACGACCTCGCCGTCCAGATCGCAGACTGTGATGCCCTCCCAGTTCAGGGAGTCGTAGGAGACCCCGCTGCCCTTGATGACGAAGAGGTCCTCGCCCGGCACCCGTGCCGAGACGTTGCCCGCCGTCCAGGTCACCAGCTCGTTGCGCACCAGCAGGGAATGCAGCCCCGCGACGTGCTCGCGCAGCTCCCGGTGCGTGCCGCGCTCGGTCAGGGTGGGAACGGTCATGCCGGCTGCTCCTCGGTCAGGACGGCGGAGGTCGTCTCGGTCTCGGCGGCCGGCGGGGTGCCGACCGCCAGGTGCTCCACGGCGGCCCGCTCGACCGGGAGTGCGGCGACGTACCGCCGCATGAACGCGTCGAAGCCCGCGACGTCGACCGGATCGGGTTCGACGGTCTGCAGGCTCGCGCCGGCGAAGACCGCGGTCTCCAGGTAGTCGGCCAGGCTCATGTCCGATCCGCTGGCGGCGAAGGCGGCCAGGACGGCGATGCCCCAGGCGCCCCCCTCGCCGGCGACGTCGCCGACCGAGACGGGGGTGTCGATGGCCGCGGCCAGGAAGCGCTGCCCGACGCCCGCGGTCTTGAACAGGCCGCCGTGCGCGAACATGCGGTCCAGCCGCACACCCTCGTCCTTCTGCAGGACGTCCATGCCGATCCGGAGCGTGGCGAGGGACGAGAACAGCTGCGTCCGCATGAAGGTGCTCAAGCTCAGCCGGCTGTCCGGGGACCGCAGGAAGAGCGGACGCCCCTCCTCGAGCCCGGTGATCGGCTCCCCGGAGAGGTAGTTGTAGGCCAGCATCCCGCCGCCGTCGCTCGCACCGTCCAGCGCGGCGGTGAAGAGGGTCTCGAAGACCTGGGACGAACTGACCTCGCTGCCCAGCGCCCGGGCGAACTCGGTGAACAGCCCGGCCCAGGCATCCAGCTCACTCGCCCCGTTGTTGCAGTGCACCATGGCCACCGGGTCCCCGGCCGGCGTGGTGACCAGGTCCAGCTCGCGGTGCACCCGGCCGAGCTCTCGCTCGAGCACGACCATGGCGAAGATCGACGTCCCGGCGGAGACGTTGCCGGTGCGCGGGGCGACCGAGTTGGTGGCGACCATCCCCGTGCCCGCGTCACCCTCGGGGGGGCAGAGCGGGATGCCGGGGCGCAGCCGCCCGGTCGGGTCGAGCAGCGCCGCGCCCGCCGCGGTGAGCGTGCCGGCCTGCTGGCCGGCGATCGCGATGGCGGGCAGCAGCCCGGCCAGGCTCAGCTCGACGCCGGCCTCGGCGGCCAGCTGGTCGAACCGGGCCAGCATCGTGGCGTCGTACCCACCGGTGGCGGCGTCGATCGGGACCATGCCGCTGGCGTCGCCGATCCCGAGGACCTTCTCGCCGGTGAGCTGCCAGTGCACGTAGCCGGCGAGAGTCGTCAGGTGATCGAGCCGGCCGACGTGCTCCTCGCGGTCCAGGATCGCCTGGTAGAGGTGCGCGACGCTCCACCGGTGCGGGATGTTGACGCCGAACTCCGCGCTGAGCCGCTCGGCGGCCCGGCCCGTGTTCGTGTTGCGCCAGGTACGGAACGGCGTGAGCAGCGCACCGTCGGCGTCGAACGCGAGGTAGCCGTGCATCATCGCCGAGACACCGAGGGCCCCCACCGAGGACAGCTCGACCCCGTGGCGTCGCCGCACGTCGTCGGCCAGGGCGGCGAGGCTCCGCTGCACCCCGGTCCAGACGGCGTCCAGCGAGTACGTCCACAGCCGGTCCACGAACTGGTTCTCCCAGTCGGAGCTGCCGACGGCGAGCGGAGCGGAATCCGGACCGATCAGCACCGCCTTTATCCGGGTCGACCCGAGCTCGATCCCCAGGGCCGTGCGACCGCCGGTGATCGCTGCGCCGGCATCCGTCGTCATGTCAGGAGACCCTTCCGCCCGCCGGGACAGGCCCGGTTCCAGCGACCGGCACGACGACCGCCCGGCCGGACCCGGTGTCGAGGTCGACGCCGGTCACGACGGCGTCCGGGTCGTCCTGGTGCATCAGTCCTCCTGCGCCCGGCGGGGTCGACGACGGTGGGACGGAGCCGGTGCGGCGACTGATGTTAGCGCTAACATCCGCGTGGTCAACCCCTCTCCGGGCGCGCGGAACCGGCCCGCGAGGGTCCGCTGCTGCCCCGCACCACGAGCGTGGGCGGCACGGGGTCCGGATGCAGGTCCTCGCCCTGTAGCCGGGCGAGCACCAGCTGCACCCCGCGGCGCCCCAGCTCGGCGAAGTCCTGGCGCACCGTGGTCAGCGGCGGGGTGAAGTAGGGCGCCTCCGGCAGGTCGTCGAAGCCCACGACGCTGACGTCCTCAGGCACCGAGAGCCCCTCCTCGTGCAGCGCGGCGAGCAGCCCGAGCGCCATCTGGTCGTTGGCCAGGAACACCGCCGTGACGTCGTCCCCACCCCTGACCCGGGCGGCCAGCTGCTTGCCCGCCGCGTAGCCCGACGAGGGCGTCCAGTCGCCGGCGAGCAGCCCGGGCACGGGAGCGCCGGCGGCGCGCAGCTCCGAGCGCCAGCCCTCGATGCGCGCCCGCGCCTCCTGCGAGTCGGCGGGGCCGGTGACGTGGTGCACCGTGCGGTGCCCCAGGTCCAGCAGGTGCCGGGTGGCCAGGCGCGCGCCCGTCTCCTGGTCGACGCCGACGGCCGGCCGGTCCTCGACCCCGCCCACCTGGACGGCGACGAGCGGTACCGGGGCGTCGATCGCGGTCAGCGCCTCGGCGGCGTCGTCGTAGGTGCTGAGCGCGACGACCGCGTCGACCGACTGCGCGACGAAGCGGTCGACGGCCTCCCGCATCGCGGCGGCGGTGGCGTCGTCCAGGATCGTCACGCTGAGCGCGTAGCCGGCGGCCCGGGCGGCCTGTTCCAGACCGAGCATCGTCTGGGCCGGGCCGTACTGGCTGATGTTGACCGTGACCAGCCCGATGGTCCGGGTCGATCCGGTGACCAGCGCGCGGGCCGCGATGTTCGGCCGGTAGCCCAGCTCGGCGATCGCCCGCTCCACGCGCGCGCGGGTCCCGGGCGCGACGCTGCGGTGGCCGTTGACCACCCGGGAGACCGTCTGGTGGGACACCCCGGCCCGGGCGGCGACGTCCGCCATCACCAGCGGCCGGCCAGCGGCCGCCTGGGGCTGCACCGTTCCTCCTCGGGTCCTCGATCCGCCGCTGCCGGGGGCCCTCCCCGGCCGGCGCTTCAGCGGGACGCGCCGGCGCGGCGCTTGTTGTAGACGTCGAACGCGACGGCGAGCAGCAGGACGAGGCCCTTGATGACCGACTGGATCGGCTGCTCCACACCCATGAGCTGCATGCCGTTGCTCATCACGGCCATGATCAGGCCGCCGACCATCGCCCCGACCACCGTGCCGACGCCACCGGTGACCGCCGCGCCGCCGATGAACGCCGCCGCGATCGCGTCCAGCTCGAACATGTTGCCGGCGCTGGGCTGCGAGCCGTTGGAGCGCGAGGAGTAGATGATCCCGGCGACCGCGGACAGGAAGCCCATGTTCACGAAGATCCAGAAGTTGACGACCTTCACCTTGACGCCGGAGAGCTGCGCCGCAGCCAGGTTGCCGCCGATGGCGTAGATCTGGCGCCCGAAGACGCTCCGCTTCGAGATCACGCCGTAGGCGAGGATCAGCACAGCCAGGATGATCAGCACGATCGGCAGGCCGCGGGCGTGGGCCAGCTGCCAGGCGAAGTACATGACGACGGCGCCGACGGCCACGACCCGGGCGACGAACAGCGGGAACGACTCGACCGGCTGCTGGTACTTGATCCGGGCCAGGCGGGTGCGGAATCCGCTGAACGCGTAGCCGCCGACGGCGATGACGCCGATGAGCAGGGTGAAGGCGTCGTAGCCGTCGCCGCCGATGAGTCCGTTGAGGAAGCCGCTGGCGACCTTGCTGTACTCCGCGGGGAACGGCGACAGCGAGACGTTGCCGAGCACCTGCTGGGTCATGCCGCGGAACAGCAGCATGCCGGCGAGGGTCACGATGAACGCCGGGATGCCGACGTAGGCCACCCAGAAGCCGTGCCAGGCGCCGACCGCCAGGCCCACGGCGAGCGCGGCGAGGACGCCGACCCACCACGGATAGTCGTTCTTGATGACCAGGATCGCCGACACCGCCCCGGTGAGGGCGACGACCGAGCCGACCGACAGGTCGATGTGGCCGGCGATGATCACGAGGACCATCCCGATCGCCAGGACCAGGATGTAGGAGTACTGCAGGACGATGTTCGTGATGTTGCCGGGGCTGAGCGACAGGCCGTCGGTGATGATGGCGAAGAGCACCACGATCGCGGCGAAGGCGACGTAGATGCCGCTGGTCCGCAGGTTGCGCGTGATCAGCTGCCGGACGTCACTGGTCCCGGTGTGCAGGGCGACGGCGGGCGCCGGCTCCTGCGGGGTGGGGTCGGCTTCCGGCGGCGCGGTCCTGGTCATCCGACGAGCTCCCTCTCCTTGGTCATCAGTTCCATGAGGCGTTCCTGGGTGGCCTCACGCACCGGAAGCTGACCGGTGATCCGGCCGGCGGACAGCGTGTAGATGCGGTCACAGATGCCGAGCAGCTCGGGCAGCTCGGACGAGATGACGACGACGGCCTTCCCGGCGTCGACCAGGCGGTTGATGATCGTGTAGATCTCGTACTTGGCGCCGACGTCGATCCCGCGGGTCGGCTCGTCGAGGATGAGCACGTCCGGGTCGGTGAACAGCCACTTCGACAGGACGACCTTCTGCTGGTTGCCGCCCGACAGCTTCCCGACGACCGACATCACGCTCGGCGCCTTGATGTTCATGCTCCGGCGGCTCTCCTCGGCGACCTTGGTCTCCTCGTTGCCGTTGACCCAGCCCCGCCGGGCGAGCTTCTTCAGGCCGGCGGCCGAGACGTTGCGCCGGATGTCCTCGATGAGGTTGAGGCCGTAGCGCTTGCGGTCCTCGGTCGCGTAGGCGATGCCGTGGCCGATCGCCTCCGAGACGGTGCGCGCCTGCACCTCGCTGCCGCGGATGAACACGCGCCCGGAGATGTTGCGGCCGTAGGAGCGGCCGAAGATGCTCATCGCCAGCTCGGTGCGGCCCGCGCCCATGAGGCCGGCGATGCCGACGACCTCCCCGGCGCGCACCGTGAAACTGGCGTCCTCGACGACCTTGCGGTCCTGCGTGGGGTGCCAGACGGTCCAGTCCTCGACCCGCATGACCTCCTCGCCGGGTGAGGAGACCCGGTCGGGGTAGAAGCTCTCCAGGTCGCGGCCGACCATGCCGCGGATGATGCGCTCCTGGGTCACCTCACCGGCGTGCAGGTTCAGCGTCTCCACCGTCTTGCCGTCCCGGATCACGGTCACGTTGTCCGAGATCGCGGTGATCTCGTTGAGCTTGTGCGAGATCATGATCGAGGTGATGCCCCGCTCCTTGAGCTTGCGGAGCAGGCCCAGCAGGTGCTCGGAGTCGGTGTCGTTGAGCGCGGCGGTGGGCTCGTCGAGGATGAGCAGCCGCACGTCCTTCGAGAGCGCCTTGGCGATCTCGACCAGCTGCTGCTTGCCGACGCCGAGCTGGCCGACGGGGGTCACCGGGTTCTCGTGCAGGCCGACCGAGGCCAGGAGCTTCGCGGCGTCGGCGTTCGCGAGGTTCCAGTCGATCAGGCCGGTCCGGCCACGACGCTCGTTGCCCAGGAAGAGGTTCTCCGCGATGGACAGGTACGGGACGAGCGCGAGCTCCTGGTGGATGATCACGATCCCGACGTGCTCGCTGTCGCGGATACCGCCGAAGTGCACCGGACTGCCGTCGAAGACGATCTCGCCGTCGTAGTCGCCGGCGGGGTACACCCCCGACAGGACCTTCATGAGCGTCGACTTGCCGGCGCCGTTCTCACCGCAGATGGCATGGATCTCGCCGCGGCGGACGTTCAGGTTGACGTCCTGCAGCGCCTTCACGCCGGGGAACGTCTTGGTGATGGAACGCATCTCCAGGATGTTGTCGCCCATGGGCTCCGTCGTCCTCGTCCTCGTCGTCGAGTGCGGTCTGGTGCGGTGTTCAGAGTGTGGGCCCTCGCGGGCCGTCGCGCGGGATCGAATCCGTCCCGGGTGGTGCGGCCGGGCTCGGCAGCGGTCGTCGCCGCCGAGCCCGGCCGGTCAGGGGATCCCTGCGGTCAGTCGGCGGCCTGGCCGGCCTCGACCTCTTCGGCCGTCCAGTACTCCGACTCGATCAGCACGGGCTCGATGTCGTCCGCGAAGACGGTCTCGACCGGCAGCAGGTAGGACGGGATGATCTTGACACCGTTGTCGTAGTCCTCGGTGTTGTTGGCCTCCGGCTCGTTGCCCTCGAGGAACGCCTTGGCGGCGACCACGGCCTGCTCGGCGAGGAGTCGGGTGTCCTTGAAGATCGTGGAGCTCTGGACACCGTCGGCGATCAGCTTGACCGAGGCGATCTCGGCGTCCTGGCCGGTCACGATCGGCATCGGGTTGGCGCCACCCTCGGTGGTCGGGCCGTAGCCCGCGTTCTGGAGGGCGGTGATGATGCCGCGGGACAGGCCGTCGTAGGGCGAGAGGACGCCGTTGACCTTCGTGCCGTCGGCGTAACTGCCGGTCAGGAGGTCCTCCATGCGCTTCTGCGCGGTCTCCTGCTGCCAGCGGAGGGTCGCGACCTGCTCGATGTCGGTCTGACCCGACTTCACGACGAGCGTGCCGTCGTCGATCTTGGGCTGCAGGACCGACATGGCACCCTCGAAGAAGAAGAAGGCGTTGTTGTCGTCCAGCGAACCGGCGAACAGCTCGATGTTGAACGGCCCGGTCGCCGTGCCGTCGGGGGCGTCGTCGTTGGCGATGCCGAGCCCGGTCAGGAGCGCGTTGCCCTGGGCCACGCCGACCTTGAAGTTGTCGAAGCTGACGTAGAAGTTGACGTTCTCCGAGTCACGGATGAGCCGGTCGTAGGAGATGACCGGGATGTCGGCGTCGGCCGCCGCCTGGAGCTGGGTGCTGAGCGCTGTGCCGTCGATCGCGGCGATGATCAGCGCGTTCACGCCCTGGGTGATCATCTGGTCGACCTGCTGCGACTGGGTGGGGATGTCGTCGTTGGCGAACTGGAGCTTGACCTCGTACCCCTCGGCCTCCAGCTGCTCCTTCACGGAGTTGCCGTCGGCGATCCATCGCTCGGAGGTCTGCGTCGGCATCGAGACGCCGATCGACAGGTCCTCCGGGGCGCTGGCGCCGCCGCCGCCCGACGAGCCGCTGCCCGCGCCCTCGCCACCACAAGCCGCCAGGGAGAGCGCCGCTGCGGCACCCATGGCGGTGAAGAGCTTCCTGCTCACTGAGTCTCCTCCTCGAGAATCTGCCGCCTCGACTCAGCGGCCATGCCCGCATCGGCGCGGGCCGGACCAATGTGAGCGCTAACACGACTCCGCGTCAACCCCCTGCGCGCCCGCAAGATGTCACTTTCGCGTAACGCTCGCGCCACCCCGGCGTGCACCGAGATGCCCCTCCGCCGCTCGCCCCGGACGGCCGTCACCGAGACGCGGGCGCGTGATGACCCAGGGTCAGCGGAGGGTGATCTGCCGGGCCAGCAGTCCGGCCCGCGCCCGCCGCTCGTCGGAGGTCAGCGGGGCCGACGACGTCATCGCCGTCTCGAGCCGGGCCTGGAACTCCGTCGCCGGGCCGATCCAGTCCTCGGCCGGGGCGTCGGCCGGCAGGTCCCAGACCGGGACGACGAGCCCGAGGGCACGGAAGGCACCGGCGTAGCGGGTGCCCTCGCCCAGGGTGAGCTGCTCGGCGGCAGAGAGCCGGGCCAGCGCGTCGAGCAACGGCTCCTCCGCCTCGGGCCGCACCCAGCGCAGGTGCGCCCGCTCGTTCCCGGGGCGCACCCAGTACGCGGCGTCCAGACCGGCCAGGCGCACCGTCGGCAGGATGGCCTCGTTGGCGTGCTCAAGCCCGGACAGCGCCGCCGGGCCGGGATCGGTGCCTTCGAGCCAGAACGCGAAGGTGTCGTGGACGGTCACCTCGAACGGGGCGGACACGTCCAGCAACTCCTGCAGTCGCGGTCCCTCTCCCACGCCGACCGGGCCCATGTCGACCGGGGCTCCGGCGGGCGCCTCGAGCGCGGCCGCCAGCGCGGTGCCGATGTCCCGGCTGACGTCGTCGGAGGAGGCCTGCATCTGGACGCCGAGCAGGATCTCGCCGTTCGCCCGGACCAGGGCCGGGGCGCCGCCGGGCAGCACGCTGGCCAGGGTCACCTCCCGGCCCTCCGTCGTCCTCAGCCTGGCCGTGGCCGCGGGCACCAGCTCGCGGAGCGCCACCCAGTCGGCCTCGCCCGGCAGCCCTTCGAAGGGCCGCGTGACCGGCGGCGCGTAGCCGGAGCCGTGGCAGTGCTTGTACCGGCGGCCCGATCCGCACGGGCACGGAGCCTTGGGGTTCACGCCCTCCGGGGGAGCGGAGGCGGAGGGACGCTTGCGGGTGGAGGAGCGGGCCATGCCGTCGAGCGTAGGTGGGGCGGAACCGGCGTCGATCCGGCCCCACGGGACACCGGTCCGCGGCGAGTACGACGAACTCGTGGCCATCACGCGCTGATGGCCACGAGTTCGTCGCGGTCGACGCCAGGACCCGCGGTGTGGCCGACCTTCCTAAACTCCCGGCGTGACCTCGGCTCCTCCTCTGGATCTCGACGACCCGGCGGTCGTGGCCGACCCCTACCCCGCGTTCGCCCGCGCCCGGGCGGTCGCACCGGTGCAGTGGCACGAGGGGCTGGGCCTCTGGCTGTCGTTCACGCACGCCGAGTCCAACGCCGTCCTCCGGGACCGCCGGCTGGGCCGCGTCTGGTCGGACAAGGCCCCGGCCGAGCGGTTCGAGAGCTTCAACCTCATCCACCGGAACGCCATCCTGGAGATGGAGCCGCCGCACCACACGCGGCTGCGGCGGCTGATCAGCACGGCGTTCGCCCGCGGTCACGTCGAGCGGCTGCGGCCGTGGGTGGAGGCCCTGGCCGGCCGGCTGGTCGACGGCCTGCTCGAGGAGTCGGGCGGCGGGCGGTCGGTGGACCTGCTGCCGGGGATGGCCGAGCAGCTGCCGGTCGCCGTCATCGCCGAGCTGCTCGGGGTGCCCGACGCCGACCGGCCACTGCTCCGGCCCTGGTCCAACGCGATCGTGAAGATGTACGAGTACGAGCGGACCCGGGAGCGGGAGGACGACGCCGAGCGTGCGGCGGACGAGTTCGTCACCTACCTCCGCGCGCTGGCCGCCGAGCGGCGGAGGTCCCCGGGCGAGGACCTGGTCAGTCATCTGGTGAGTGTCCGCGACTCCGAGGGCGACCGGCTCACCGAGGACGAGCTGGTCACCACCTGCATCCTGCTGCTCAACGCCGGTCACGAGGCGACGGTGAACGTGACGGGCAACGGCACGCTCGCCCTGTTGCGGAACCCGGACCAGCTGCGGCGGCTGCGGGCCGACCGCTCGCTGCTGCCGGCCGCCATCGAGGAGCTGATGCGCTTCGACTCTCCCCTCCAGCTCTTCGAGCGCACCGCCACCGCGGACGTGGAGATCGGCGGGATCACGGTGCGGCAGGGGCAGAAGATCGCCGCGCTGCTGGGCGCGGCCAATCGCGACCCAGCCGTCTTCGCCGAGCCGGACACCCTGGACGTCGGCCGCGCGGAGAACCCGCACATCTCCTTCGGCGCCGGCGTGCACTTCTGCATCGGCGCACCGCTCGCCCGGGTCGAGCTGCAGGCCACCTTCGGGGCACTGCTCGATCGGACGTCGTCCCTCGAGCTGGGCGGCGAGCCGGTGCGCCGTCCCGAGTTCGTGATCCGCGGATTGGCCGAGCTGCCCGTCGTCCTCAGCCGCTAGGCAGCGGTTCTCCACCCTGTCGTTCGGCAGCTGCGTCGGCGAAGGCCCGAGCCACTTCTGGGGGCGCCGCAAAGCGCTTCGCCTTCCCCGGCCCGTCGTACTGGGCGCGCAAACCCCACGTGAGCCCGGGACGGATGATCCCCTGCTCGACAAGTTCCTTCTGTGCGGTGCGAATGGCTCGGGTGAAGGCGGTCAACTTGGCGTCCGGGGCCAGCCCAAGGATCGAAAGAACTTGCGCGCGGTCCAGGACCCCGTCCGCCTCTCCTGCTGCAGCCAAGGCTACGTGCGCCTGCCCGGAATACCCCCATTCGGACAACAGCGCGACGAGGGCGCCGAACTCCGACGCGGACCAGGTCTCGCCAGACGCACCGGGCAGGTCGACGTCGTCATCCACGCCAGTGTCATCAACCGCACTCTCTTCGAGCTCAGACGTTGGGTCGTCCGCCAGGGCGATGAGGAACTGGTCAAGGGTTAGCGTCCGAAATTCAACGCCCGCTCGGCGGCGCATCTCCTCGACGAGCTCGAAGCGCGCACTGATCGGCGCGTTCTTTCCCAGGAGACGCCACCAGTCCTCCTTCTGATCGTTGGTGACCAGCACGACCGGACGCTTGTCAGTAGTCGCCCGTTCTATGAGCTGTTCCCACACGAAGAGGTCGCCCAGCCCCCCGTCGGGCTTGTCTGCATCCATGTAGCCGGGTGGCTGCCTCCGCCGAAAACGACCATCCGCCGCCGCCCGCACCTGCGCTTCAGCCTCCGGCGCGAAAGCCTCCCCGGTTCGGCCAGCGAAGAGGTCGGTCAGTGCAGTGAGCACGTCGTCGCTACCCGGATCCACCAGCGCCTTCTTCGCTCGGTCCGCGGAGGACTTTCCAGCAGTCGCGTGCTTCAACTCCTGAAACGTGTCATCCACGAGTGAACTGAGGCGCGCCCGCTCGTCGGCGTCAATGACCCATCGAGCAGCCGCTTCAACGACCTTCTTCACGGAACGCTCGGCCGCCGAGAGGTCTTGCATGGAATTTGCGGTCAGGACCTCGTGAAGGACTGTGTCTCTCCTGAGCCAAAACTCACGCTGCACCTGCGCCGGCAGGAAGAGCTGCGACTTAATGCGGCGCAGGGCAGCGAGAATGTTCTCGGTGCTCATGGAATGCCGGCGGTAGAGGTCGAGAAGCGCATTGGTGTCGAGCGCGATAGTCCGGCCCGACAGCGCCTCCGCCGACACCGCGCTGACGTGCTCACGGAAGATCTCGTAGCCCGATCCGATCGTCCGTTCCGCATCTACCAAAGCCCTCATCGCTGCCCTTCTCGTCCCTCGGCCGGAGCCCACTCCGGCCCGCGTGCTCGCCGATGCGATCTGGGAGGAGAGATCTGGCGCTTCCGAGAAGCATACGGACAGACAAGTTTCGGATTCCGCAACACGCCCCCCTCGAACGCCGAAGACGATCGCGATTCGCCGGACAGCCTAGAGAGCCGGCCAGCGGAGGCTCGGCTGGAGCGTGAGCCGGGTCACTGGCAGGATCCGATCATGCGCGGCTTGATGCAGGACATGCCCCTGACCGTCGACGCGATCTTCCGCCACGTGGAGCAGCACTACGGCGACGGGACGATCGTCACCAACAACCCCAGCGGGATCACGCGGGCCACCTACGCGGAGTGGGCGCAACGCACCCGCAAGCTCGGTGGCGTCCTCGACACGCTCGGGATCAGCGGCGACGGCCGCGTGGGCACGTTCGGCTGGAACAGCCAGCGCCACCTGGAGCTGTACTTCGCCGCCCCCTGCACGGGGCGGGTGCTGCACACGCTCAACGTGCGGCTCTTCCCGGAACAGCTGACCTACATCGCCAACCACGCCGAGGACGAGGTCATCTTCGTCGACCGGTCCGTGCTGCAGATCCTGTGGCCGCTCATCGACACGATGAAGACGGTCCGGCACGTCGTGATCATGGACGACGGCGGCGGCACCGAGATTCCCGACGACCCGCGGGTCCTCGACTACGAGACGCTGCTCGCCGACGCCCAGCCGGTCGACTTCCACGTGACGGACGAGGGCTCGGCCGCCTCGATGTGCTACACGAGCGGCACCACCGGGAACCCGAAGGGCGTCGTCTACTCGCACCGCTCGACGTTCCTGCACACCATGGGCGTCCTGATGCCCAACGCGTTCGGACTGGGCATCCAGGACGTCGCGATGCCGGTCGTGCCGATGTTCCACGCCAACGCCTGGGGCATCGCGCAGGCCGCGCCCGCCGCCGGCGCCTCGCTGGTCATGCCCGGCGCGATGATGCAGCCGGAGAACCTGGCGAAGCTGATCATCGAGGAGGGCGTCACCTTCACCGCCGGCGTCCCGACCATCTGGCAGGGCGTGCTCCCCCACCTGGCGGGCAAGCCGCACAAGCTGCGCGACATCGGCTGTGGTGGCTCCGCGGTGCCCAAGGCGCTGTCGGAGGCCTACAAGGAGCAGGTCGGCCTCCCGATCCTGCAGGCGTGGGGCATGACCGAGACCCACCCGGTCGCCTCCTCGGGCATCCTGCCGCCGCGCTTCGCCGACCTGGACGACGAGGGCAAGGCCGCGCAGCGCGCCCGCGCCGGCATCCCGTTCCTCGGCGTCGAGGCGCGCATCGTCGACGCCGACACGCTCGAGCCGCAGCCCTGGGACGACAAGGCCACCGGCGAGCTGCAGGTCCGCGGCCCGTGGTGCGCGAAGGACTACTACAACCCGGACGCCGGGGTGGAGCTCACCACCGAGGACGGCTGGATGAAGACCGGCGACGTCGCGGCGATGGACGAGTTCGGCTCGATCCGCATCGCCGACCGCACCAAGGACCTCATCAAGTCCGGCGGTGAGTGGATCAGCTCGGTGGACCTGGAGAACGCGATCATGAGCCACCCGGCGGTGAAGGAGGCCGCGGTCGTCGGCATCCCGCACCCGAAGTGGGACGAGCGCCCGCTGGCCGCCGTCGTCCTCAAGGAGGGCCAGACCGCGACGGCGGAGGAGATCCTGGACCACATCAAGCCGCTGGTCGCCAAGTGGTGGATGCCCGACGCCGTCGAGTTCATCGACGAGGTGCCCAAGACCAGCGTCGGCAAGTTCTCGAAGAAGGACCTGCGCACGCAGTTCGCCGACTACAAGCTGCCCAGCTGAGCCCTACGGGCGGGACTTTCCGCGCGGAAAGTCCCGTCCCCACGGCCACAATGGCCATTGCGGTCGGTCGGTCAGGCGCCGAGGGCGATCCCGCGAGCCACCAGCGACAGTCCGACGAGGAGCACGAGGCCCGCCGTCAGCACGGGCGCGGCCGCAACGAGGCGCGTCAGCCAGGAACGTCGTCCCTGGTCGGGAGCCCGGCGGTCCAGGCGGCCCCGCAGCCGGACCAGGAGCAGGCCGACGGCGGTGAGGGTGGCTGCCATGCCCAGCCCGTAGGCCAGCACCAGGACGACGCCGAAGGCGGTGCGCCCGAGCCCGACCGAGGCGAGCAGCACGATGAGCGCCGACGGGCTGGGGACCAGGCCACCGGCGACGCCCATGCCGATCAGCCCGCCGCGGCCGGGGGCAGGGTCGTGGTCGTGACCGCCGGCCCACCAGCCGTCGTGGCCGTGCGCGTGGCCGTGGTCGTGGAGGTGCTCGTGGTCGTGCGGATGCTCGTGGCCGTGGCCGTGGTGGTGATGCACGGCTGCCGGGCCGCCGGACGCCGGCAGCGCTCCGGCGAGCACCGGCTCGGGTGGCAGGGCGACGACGGGCGTGCCCGGCGCCCCCGAGGCCCGCCACCTGGGCAGCGCGCCCCGCAGCATGAATCCGCCGATGCCCGCGACGAGCAGGCCGCTGCCCACGCCGAGCCAGCGGATCACCTGGTCACCGGCGAGCGAGCTGGACAGCGACAGGGCCAGCCCGAGGATCAGCACGCCGGCGGTGTGCGTCGCCGTCACGGTGGCCCCGACGGTGAGGGCGTCGCGGGTGCGGCCTCGGCGTCCCGCCAGGTACGCGGCCATCACCGCCTTGCCGTGCCCGGGCAGCAGGGCGTGTCCGCTGCCGAGAAGGACGGCCAGCAGTACCGCGAGGGTGCCGACCAGCGGGGTGAGCCCGCGGTCGCCGACGAGGGCCTCGAGCCGGCGGTCGAGGGCGGCCAGGGCGCTGCTGAAGGGGTCGCCGTCCTCCGGCGTGACCGCCGCCCCAACGCCGGTGTTCTCGCCGGGCTCGACCGCCACGGTGAAGGACCGGACGTCGACCGGTGACGCCAGGAGGTCACCGGGGTAGTCGCGCAGCTCGTCGCTGATGCTGGCCACCGGCACCGGGGAGTCCAGCAGCCGGATTCCCTCGCCGTCCGCCGTCAGCTCCCGCCAGCCCACCCGTTCCCCGAGGTAGGTGTCGTCGAAGGACACCTCCGCGGCACGCCCCAGCGCCACCTCTGCCGTGAACTCGCAGGTCAGCCGGAGAGTGGGCAGACCCGCCGCCCCGGGCACCGCCTCGAGCGCGCTCTCCCCGGTCCGCCACCGAACGGTCCGGCCGTCCACCCCGAGCGTGACCGCGTCCGCGACGTCCGGGCACTCCGCCGTGGCCGCGCCGGCCAGCTGCTCGGGGCTCGGTGAACCGTCCGGTGCGATCGTCTGCAGCGCCTGCGCGGTGGGGATCTCGGCCCGGTCGACGACGGCGGTGAGTTCGACCCGGTCGGGGAAGAGCTGGACATGGTCGTAGTGGTTGACCGTGAAGTTGCCCAGCGGATGGGCCTGGGCGACCCCGCCCGGGACGGCGACCCAGAGCGCCCCGGCCGCGAGGGCGACCGCGATCGACCGTCCGCCTGTCACGGGCGGCCGCCCAGCGAGGTCAGCAGCTCCTCCGCCCGGGGGGCGTGCAGCGGGGAGAAGTGCGGGTTCGTGGCCAGTGCCAGCGCCAGGGTCGCCCGGGCCTGGTCGATCTGACCGACCGCCGCCTCGATGACCCCCCGGTGGTAGAGGAACAGCGCGTTGCGGCCACCGAGCGCCGTCGACTGCACGGCGTGGGGCAGCGCCTCCGCGTCCCGCCCCGCGCTGTGCAACGCCCAGGCCAGCGCGTCGTGGGAGTCGACGTTCTGCCGACGGTCGAACTCCGTCTGAGCGGCCGCAACCGCCTCGGACGGGTCGCCGTGGTCGGCCGCGAACAGTGCGGTGGTCAGATCGTCGGTGGCCCCGCTGGCCGCGAACAGCTCCCCCACCGTCCCCACGAGCGCGAACTGCTGCTGGGCGTCGTCGACCCGCCCCTGCGCCTGCAGGAACTCGCCGTATTCGACGAGGTGCTCCGGCAGCGGCTGCGCGTCCACGACCGCTCGGAAGGCTTCCTCGGCCGCCGCCCACTGACCACGTGCGGTGAGCACGCGCGCCCGACCCAGCATCAGTGCCGCGTCGCCCGGTCTCGCGTCGAGGCCGGCGGCGTACTGGGCCTCGGCCTCGTCGAGGTCTCCGGTGGAGAAGGCGAGGGCGCCCAGGTAGGTGCGGCAGAACGCCTCGGCGGCGCCGCCCTGGGTCGAGTCCAGCGCCTGCTCCAGGGCCGCCCGGGCAGCGGGCAGGTCGCCGTGCAGTTCCGCGTCGTACGACGCGCGGGTGAACGAGGCGAGCCCTGGGTTCAGCGCCAGCATCCGGCCGAGCGCCTCCGTGGCCCCCGGGTAGTTCCCCAGTTGCGTGCGGGCATCGGTGAGCACACCCCACGCGGTGGCGTTGTAGGGGTTGATCGCCAGCGCCTGCTCGGCCAGACCGGCCGCGGCGGCGAAATCGTGCCGGGCGTTGGCCAGCGCCCCCTGCCCGGTCAGCGCGGCGTCGTTGCCCTCCGCGCGCAGCACGAGCGACTCCCGCAGCGCGCCGTCCGCCTTGTCGTAGTAGGTCGGATCCGCCGTCACCCGGGCCTGCTCGACGTAGGCCGAGCCGAGCTGCGCCCAGGTGCGGTAGTCCCCAGGCACGTCGGTCAGCCGGCGCTGCGCTGCCTCGATCGAGGCGCTGAGCGGATCGACCTGGTCCACCACCGCCTGCTCGAGGCGGGCGGCGGCCCGGTCCACCGCCGTGGTGTAGTACGCCGCGACCGCGACCAACAGGAACACGATGCCCACCACGACCGCGCTCACCGCGGTGCGTCTGCGCATGTCAGGAGCTCGACAGGTCGGCCGACGACCCGAGACGCCCGCGCACTCGCGGCCCGGCACGCCACAGCAATGGCGTGGGACCGGAACGGCCGACGAGGAACACTGATCTCCTTCGGGGCTGAGGGCGCACCGTCGTCAGGGCGCCCGGACGGGCGAGGCCGTGGGGTGCGGCGGTCGGCCGCACCCCACGGCTCTCGATCGGTCAGGCCTCCCGGATTGCGAGACCCCGGCCCCGGGCCCGGATCAGCGATCCGACTCCGGCCCCGATGAGCAGGACCGCGGCCGACCCGGTGAGTGCCGGGATGAGGGTGTCGAACCCGGTCCCTCCCGATCCGGGCACCGCCCCGGCAGAGGCGCCTTCAGAGCGGCTGTCCCCGGTGTTGGTCGCGTTCACCGCGTGGGTGTGGACACCGGCGAGGTAGGGGAATTCCGAGCTGAACGCCTTGTCGTTCGCGGCGACCCCATCGCCGTTCTTCAACGCGTCGAACGCCGCCTGCCGCTCCTCGGGCACATTGTTGACGTCGTAGATGCCCTCGAGCGCGAGCAGCTCGATGTCGACCACGTCATCGGCGAGCCGTCGGCCGTTCGGGAAGCCCTGGATGTCGCCACCGATGACGCCGAGCCGGCTGGCTTCCTCCAGCGGCTTGCCGTCCAGACCCGTCGGCCCGGTGATCGCCATGTTGAGGCGCAGCATCTCCGACGGCTGGAACGGAGCCGCCCCGGCGTTCAACGCCTGCGAGTTTAGGTCGACGTCCAGCGGGTTCGGCGTGGCGGGGTCACCGTCGACGTCGACCACCGCACCAGTGACGACGCCGGTCAGGAAGACCTCGGCGATGTCGAACCGCGGACCCGCAGGGGCCTCGACGCCGTAGATGGCCTCGATGAGCTGCGGCACCTCCGGCTCGAGCACCCGGTCGAGCACGGCGCCGTCGGCCGCGGCGGCGTCCTGGTCGGGGCTGATGGAGTTGAAGGCGTCCTTGAGGCCCGCCGGGACGACGACCTCGTTGACCAGGGGCTGACCGAGGCGGGAGACCTGGGTGTAGCCCGAGCCCTCCGCGGCGGTGCCGTCGGCATTGCGCAGCGTGGGCCGCGTCGTCGTGCTCCACACACCGATGACCGGGTTGTTCGTCGCGTCGTTGTCGATCGCGACCTCGGTCTTTGGCACCTCGAGCACGATGCTGTTCACGTTGTAGCCCTCGAGCGTGTCCTGGCCGGTCTCGGACAGGTCGCCGCCGTACAACAGGTCCATGACGCGCAGGTCGAGGAAGAACGGGTCCTCGGTCTGCGTGGCCAACGTGCGACCGCCGCCGGCGACCTCGGTGATGGCCGGGTTGCGGAGGTTCTCGACGTAGTCCTGCGACGAGCCCATGCTGGCCCGACCGGTGAACGACGGGGCCACGGGACCTTCGCTGATCGGCTCGCCGTAGCTGTCGCCGCCGTCGGTGCTGACGTCCAGTGTGAAGTGCTGCCGGAACAGCAGGTTCTCGTCGTCCAGCGAGGTCACCGGGCCGTTGTTGTAGAGGAACGTGTCGGTTGCGCGCTGGTCGTCGGTGTGGAACCGCCACCGGTAGATGAGGTCGGCCAGGGCGTCGCCGTCGTTGTCGATGTTGATCAGGTACTCGGCATCGTCGGCCCACGGATAGAAGTTCGGGCCGCCGTCGGGTTCCTGGTTGGGCAGCCAGTTGGCGATGAAGGTGACGTGGTCCTCGTTCTCCGGGCTGGAGAACGCGTAGACGTCGGTGTTGTCCACCGCTGGATCGCCCAGGATCAGCGGCGCTTCGCGGTGACTGGACGCCCCCGCCATGGTCGGCAGGAGGCCGATCAGGGTCGAGCCGGCGAGCAGGCCGCCCGACGCGATGAGCGCAGTGGCACGGCTCCCCCGGCGTTGGAGGAGTCGTCGAGGCATGAGCATGGGAGTCCTTTCCCAGTCGCCCGGGACGGGCGAGACCGACATGACGCCGCAGTCAGTCGATGAAGGGAAGACACCGGGCCGCCGAAGAGGCGATCCCTGTAGTGCGTGTGTTCGCGTGGAACATCGTCGCCTGCTGCGATGGCGCGAACATAAGCCGGACCCGTGTGACGCCGCTCACCACGAACGGGAAAATGCCAGGTGAACGGCCTGTCGGTAGCAATGCGTCACGTGACGGAGACGCGATCGATAAGATTGATCCGTAGTGAGTGGTGTGCAATAAAGTGACGGAACCGTACCGGCTCGCTCACAGAACGGTCGGCGGCGCCCCAGTGTTGCTGACCATCGGCCGCCCCGCGTCGAGCCAGGCGCCCATGCCGCCGCCGACATTCACCGCGTCGAAACCGTTCTGGTTCAGCCAGGCCGCGACCCGCGCCGAGCGGCCGCCGCCGCGACAGGTGACGTAGAGCGGGTCACCGTCCGGCAGGTCGTCCAGGCGCGTGGGGACGTCGCCCATCGGGATGTGGGTCGCCCCGTCGATGTGGCCGTGCACCCATTCGTCGTCCTCGCGGACGTCCAGGACGACGGCGTCCTCGGGCACCTCGGCGGCGGGCACGGTCGGAACCTGCTGCGGCATCACGCCGTCCATCGTGGCACGCGCCGCTCCCGGGCCGGTCACTGCGAGGATGGACGGGTGCCCGCCGTCGCCTCACCCGTCCGCGACCCGGCCTGGCAGGTCTCCCGGGGAGCGATCGGCCTGTGGGTCACCGAGGGGATCATCGGCGCGATCGTCCTGGCGCTCGGCACGGCCGCCTTCCTCTGGTTCGTCCCGGCGTCAGTAGGCGGGCCCGTGCCGTTCCTGCGGTGGGCGGTGCCGATCCTGGTGGTGGTCGACGCGGTGGTGTCCATCGGACTGCGACCCCGGCTGCGCTACCGGGTGCACCGCTGGGAGGTCACCGACGAGGCGGTCTACACCCTTACCGGCTGGCTGTCCCGCACGTGGACCCTCGTCCCGATCTCCCGGATCCAGACCGTCGACGTCACCCGCGGGGTGATGCAGCAGGTGTTCGGGCTGGCCTCCGTCGCCGTGCTCACGGCGTCGTCGGAGGGCACCGTGCGGGTGCCGCACCTCGAGGCCGGCGTCGCCCAGCGCGTGGCCGACGACCTCGCGCGGCGGGCGGCCCAGGTCCGCGACCAGGCCACGTGACCGAGCCGCCGGGCCTCCGGACGTCGCCGCGGGTCCTGCTCGTGCACACGGTGACCTTCCGGCAGGCGCGGGCCTTCGTCCCGGTCCTGATCCCGCTCGTCGCGGCCACCGGGCTCGGCGGCGGCCGGACGACGATCATCCTGCTGGCGCTCGCCGTCACCCTGTTCTCGCTGCTCACGGCGGCGCTGACCTGGTGGCGGTTCAGCTACGCCGTCGGGCCGAGCGCCGTCGTCGTCACGCGGGGCCTGCTGGCCCGGTCCGTGCGAACGGTGCCGACCGACCGCATCCGGGGCGTCGAGATCGAAACCCCGCTGATGCACCGGCTGTTCGGTCTCGTCCGGGTGCGCATCGACGCCGCCGCGGGCGCGGTCAGCGGCAAGGACGAGGAGATCGTGGTCGACGGCGTCCCCCGGGCCGAGGGCGACCGCCTGCGCACCGCCGTCCTGACCCGCACCTCGGCACAGCCCGAACCGGGGATGGACGGCGCCGGCGAGGCGGGGCCGCCCGAGGAGCAGTTCGCCCGCTTCGACAACCGCTGGCTGCTCTACGCGCCCCTGGTCGGGAGCTACCTCGCCGTTCCCGTGGCCGCCGTGGGAGCCGGCTTCCGGCTGCTCGAGGAGCTGGGCCAGCGGGTCCAGCCCGATCTCGACGGGCTGGACCTCGCCGGCGGCTGGGCGCGAACGCTCGGCGCCGTGGGCGTACTGCTCCTGCTCCTCGCGGCCGGCGCCGTCGTCGGGGCGGCGCTGGTCAACTGGGGCTTCTCGCTCGTGCGCCGCGGCGGATCGCTGGTCGCCGTCCGGGGTCTGGTCACCCGGCGGCACACCGAGCTCGAGATCGACCGGATCCGCGGCTGCACGGTCTCCGAGGGGCTCGGCATGCGATGGGTGCGGGCGGCCCGGGTCAACGCGCTGGTCACCGGGCTCGGGGACGCGGGACGGCGCGGCCAGCTCCTGCCGCTCGGCCCTCGCACCCAGGCGTGGGAGCTCGCGGACCGGCTGGTCGAGAACCCCGGCCCGCTCGTCACCCACCCGCCCGCGGCCCGGAGACGGCGGATCGTGCGGGCGGTCGCCACGGGTCTGCTGGTCTCCGCCGCCGGTGTCCTCGCGACGGTCACGGCCGGGTGGTGGTGGGTGCTCGCGGTGGGCATCGCACTGACGGTCCTCGGGGTTCCGGTGGGTCTGGGCCGGTACGCGTCGCTCGGTCATGCCACGGGCCGGGAGTCGTTCACCGTCCGCAGCGGCTGGCTGGTGCGCGAGCAGGCGGTCCTGCAGCGCCGCGCGGTCGTCGGCTGGCGGGTGCGGCAGTCCTTCTTCCAGGGGCGCGCCGGCCTGGCCACCGTCGTCGCCTGCGTGGGGGCGGGCAGCGGCGGCTACGCGGCCGTCGACCTGGCCACTGCGGACGTCGCTCCGTTCACCGCCGCGGCATCGGAGAGCTGGGCCGCGGAGTTCGCTCCCCGCTGACTCCCGCGATGTCGGTGGCCGGCGCTACGTTGCGGTCGCCGAGGGAAGGAGTCGCCATGGACGTCGACACGAACCAACCGCTCGGGACGCCGGCCTGGATCGACCTGGGTGTGCCCGACCTCGACCGCGCGCTGGCCTTCTACGGCTCGGTGTTCGGCTGGGAGTTCGACGTCGTCCCCGAGGACGCGGGCCGGTACACGATGTGCCTCCTGCGGGGCCGTCGCGTCGCCGCGATCTCGGCGGCGCACGAGCCCGACGCCGGCTGTTTCTGGAGCGTCTACCTGGCGACTCCCGACTGCGACCGGACGGCGGAACGGGCGCGGGAGGCGGGCGGGACCCTGCTGGTGGAGCCGACGGCCGTGACGGACCAGGGCCGGATGGCCGTCGTCCGCGATCCGGTCGGAGCCCAGTTCGGCTTGTGGGAGGGCCGGGCGCACACCGGAGCGCAGGTGGTGAACGAGCCGGGCGCGCTGGTGCGCAACGACCTGGTCACGCCCGATCCGGGGCCCGCGCGCGAGTTCTACGCCACAGTCTTCGGGTTCACGCTCGACGGCAACCCGGACATGCCGCAGGCCGACTTCACGTTCCTCCGGCGGCCCGACGGCCACGAGGTCGGCGGCATCATGAACGCACCCGGCAGTTCGTCGGCGTGGAGCACGACGTTCGAGGTCGACGGCACCGACGAGGCCGTGCGCCGCGCCCTCGACGCCGGAGGCAGCTCCGACGGGGCGAAGGACTTCCTCTACGGCCGGCTCGCGACGATCACCGACCCGTTCGGCGCGGAGTTCTCGATCATCACCCGGCCCGGGACGTGACGGCGCCTGCCAGGAGACCCCGGGCCAGTCCCGCCGCGGCCTCGGGATGGTCGGCGGCCAGCAGCCCGGTCGCGGCGAGGACGTAGCCGCGGTCGACCAGGACCTCGCTGTGGGCCAGGATGCTCCCGGCGCCCCCTCGGTCGGCGGCCAGCCGGCCGACGACGCCGTCCACGGTCGCCGGGTCGGCGTGCCGGAACACGCCGCCGGAGAGCACGACCAGACCGGCGGACCGGGCACTCGCACCGCCGGGGCCGTAGCCGGCCTCGGCCCGCAGGTGCCGGCGCAGCGCGATCGTGGCGGCCGCCTCGCCCAGGTCCAGCGGGGCGTCGCCCGGCACGGCCAGTCCCTCGGCGGCCGCGGCCGCCCGCAGCGCGCCGATGCTCGAGGCCACGCCGAGGTCGCCCTCGACGGTCCTCCGGCGGGCCGGGATCCCGACCGCCTCGCGGCCGAGCGTGGCCTGCTCGGCGTCGGCGTCCGGCACGCAGTAGACGTCGGTCGTCGCGCCACCCACGTCGAGGACGACGACGGCGACCTCGTCCGGTGCGAGCACCCGCGCCAGCACCGTCACGCCCTCGAGGACGGCGTCCGGCGTCACGGCGCGCACCCAGGACCGCAACCTCGGATCGGTGGACAGCCGGTCGCCGCCGATGACGTGCTCCAGGAAGACCGCCCGGATCGCCGAGCGGGCCGACTCGGGCGCCAGCCGGCCGATGTCGGGCAGCACGTTGTCCGCCTCGTGCACCGGCAGCCCGCCGTCCCGCAGCACCGCGGCCACCTCGTCGCGCACGGATGCGTTGCCGGCGAGGACGACGGGGACGGACCGGTCCGCACCGGCCAGGACCGTCGCGTTCGCCCGCAGCACCGAGGCCTCGCCGCCGTCGGTACCGCCGACCAGCAGGACGACGTCGGGCTCCGCGGCGCGCAGCTCGGCCAGCGCGGCCGCGTCGAGCACCCCGGCGGCGACGTGCACCACCCGGGCTCCTGCCGAGAGCGCCGCGCGGTGGCCGGCCTCGGCGCTGATCAGCTCCTCGTAGCCGACCACGGCCAGCCGGAGGCCACCGCCGGCGCTGGAGCAGGCCACCACGGGGGCGTCGGCGAACCCGGCGGTCGCGGCGAGGACCCCGCGGACGACGTCGTCCGGCGTCGTCGGCGCCTGCGCGGTGGCCAGCAGTTCTCCGGTGGCCGGGTCCACGAGCGCTGCCTTCGTGTACGTCGAGCCGATGTCCACGCAGGCGATGCGTGCGCTCACCCGCCGGACCCTAGCCGCGGCAGTTCGCCGCCGGCCGGGGCGGGATCTGCTCCGCAGTGCGGCCGCTGTTCCGGCGTTGCGGCCACTGCAGCACCCACAACGCCGGAACAGCACACGCAATGCGCCTCGCTGGCCACCGGGCTCAGTGGGCGACGGCCTTCTCCGCGCCGATGCCGGTCAGCGACCGGACCTCGAGCTCGGCGTTCTTGAGCTCGTCCGGCTCCTCCTTCGACAGCTTCGTGCCCAGCCAGCCCAGGAAGAACGACAGCGGGATGGAGACGAGGCCGGGGTTGTTCAGCGGGAACCAGTGGAAGTCGACCGGCGGCTGGATCAGCGACGGGCTCACCCCGGTCGCCTCGTTCACGGGCGCCCCGGAGACGACCGGCGAGAAGATGATCAACGTGACGCAGGCGATCAGCCCACCGTAGATCGACCACAGCGCGCCCTGGGTGGTGAAGCGGCTCCAGAAGAGCGTGTAGATGATCGTCGGCAGGTTGGCCGAGGCGGCGACCGCGAACGCGAGCGCCACCAGGAAGGCGATGTTGATGCCCGCCTGCAGCGCCAGGATGCCCAGCCCGATCGAGATCGCGCCGATGACGACGGCGGTGATCCGGGCGACGTGCACCTCCCCGTTTCCGGACACCTGGCCCTTCTTGATGACCGACGCGTAGACGTCGTGCGCGAACGACGCCGACGCGGTGATGGTCAGGCCCGCGACGACGGCGAGGATCGTGGCGAACGCCACCCCGGCGATGATGCCGAGCAGCACCGTGCCGCCCAGCTCGAAGGCCAGCAGGGGCGCCGCGGCGTTGACCGCGCCCGGGGCGGCCAGGATCTCGTCGGCACCGACGAGGGCGCCGGCGCCGTAGCCGATCACCAGGCTGAACAGGTAGAAGATGCCGATCAGCCAGATCGCCCAGACGACCGAGCGGCGGGCGTCCTTCGCCGTCGGCACGGTGTAGAAGCGCATCAGTACGTGCGGCAGGCCCGCCGTCCCCAGCACCAGGGCCAGTCCCAGGGACACGAAGTCCAATTTCGAGGTCCCGGTTGCGCCGTACTGGGCCCCGGGGGCCAGGACGTCCCGCGGGGTGGCCGCCGCAGCCGAGCTCTCCGCCGCCCCGCCGAGCAGCGCGGACAGGTTGAAGCCGTATTTCCCGAGCACCCACACGGTCATCACGAAGGCGCCGATGATCAGCAGCGACGCCTTGATGATCTGCACGTACGTCGTGCCGCGCATGCCGCCGACCAGGACGTAGAAGATCATCAGCGCGCCGACGATCGTGACGACGACGGCCTGCGCCGCCTCGCCGCTCACCCCGAGCAACAGGGTGACCAGTCCGCCGGCACCGGCCATCTGCGCGAGCAGGTAGAACAGCGACACGGTGAGCGTCGAGATGGCCGCCGCCATGCGTACCGGCCGCTGACGCATCCGGAAGGCCAGGACGTCGGCCATCGTGTACCGGGCGGTGTTCCGCATGAGCTCGGCGACCAGCAGCAACGCCACCAGCCAGGCGACGAGGAAGCCGATCGAGTAGAGAAAGCCGTCGTAGCCGTAGACGGCGATGGCGCCGGCGATGCCCAGGAACGAGGCGGCCGACAGGTAGTCGCCGGCGATAGCCAGGCCGTTCTGGGTGCCGCTGATGTTGCGCCCGGCCGCGTAGTAGTCCGCGGCGCTCTTGTTGCTGCTGCTGGCCCGGAAGGTGATGAACAGCGTGATGGCGACAAAGACGCCGAAGATCGAGATGTTGATCGTCGGGTTGCCGATGGTCTCCGTGGTCGCGGCCGCCGCGGTGATGTCATGCACGGGAGGCCCCCTCGGTTCCGCCCGTGCCCGTGGCCCGGCCGTCGCGGGCGAACTCGTGGGCCTCGAGGCGCCCACGCATCTCGTCGGCGATCGGGTCGGTCTGCCGGTTGGCGTGCGCGACGTAGAGGTGGGTGATGGCGAACGTGGTCACGAACTGGGCGAGGCCCAGCAGGAGACCGAGGTTCACGTTGCCGAACACCCGCGTGGACATGAAGTCCGACGCGTAGGTGGAGAGCAGCACGTAGAGCAGGTACCAGGTGAAGAAGGCCACCGTCATCGGGAACGCGAACCGGCGGAACCGCCGCTTCAGCTCCAGGAACTCCGGGCTGTCCTGCGCCGCCCGGTACTCCTCCGGTGTCAGCAACCGACGTTCTTCGGGATCGCTCACGGGGCACCCTCCAGCTCGGGCAATGTGTGGCCGTCGTCACTGTATGGGTTACCCGCGAGTCCGGCGGGGCGTTACCGAGACGAGCAGACACCCGAACCGCCGGAGTCGCCCGTCCGGTCGCCGGGATGCTGTTAGCTTTCCCGCATGCCGGGTCGCCGGGTCGACTCCGCGCCCTCGTCCCGGTGGAGCGTGACAACGGTCCTCGGACACCGGCCGTCCCGCCCGGCCGGGCAGATCGCCGTCCTCGCGTTCCTGCTCGGCGCCGTCGTGGTGGTCGTCGTCCTGGTGAACAGGCCGGACCTGGCCATCGCCATGTACGCGCTGATCCCGATCGTGCTCGGCGTGCACTGGTTCGGCCTTCGCGGCGGCCTGGTCGTCGCGGCCGCCGCGACGCTGGCGTTCGTCGCCGCCCAGCTCTTCCACCCGTCCACGGACCTCACCGGCGGCGACCTGTGGGTCGCGGCGCTGAACCGGTCGGTCGCGTTCGTCGGCGTGGCGGTGCTCGTCTCCCTGCTGCTGGACCGGGAGCGGGCACTGGCCGGCCGGGTGCGCGCCCAGCAGGACGAGATCGCCGAGCTGGAGTCGCTGCGCGCGGCGTTGACCCCGTCCGGCTTCCCGGAGCGTCCGCAGCTCGAGTTCGCGACGTCGTTCACCCCCGCGGACGGGCTGGTCGCCGGCGACTTCTTCCTGGTCGTCGAGGGTCCGACTGACAGCACGACCATCGCGGTGGGCGACGTCGTCGGGCACGGACTGGAGGCCGCGCGGTGCGCCGCATTCGTGCGCGCGGCGCTCGCGACCTTCGCCCGGTTCACCCGCGATCCGGTGGAGCTGCTCCAGCTCGCCAACGCCGCCCTGGTCGAGCACGGCAAGCAGGGTGCCCAGTTCGTGACCGCCGTCTGCCTCAACATCGGCCCGCCACCCGCTCCTGAGGTCACCTGGGCGACCGCGGGTCACGAGGTCCCATGGTTCCTGGACACCGGCACCCCGCTGCCCGGGGGACAGGTCGGTGCACCGCTCGGTGTCGGCGCGGAAGCCCTCCGGCTAAGGCCCGGACGGGCCGCGCTGGCTCCGGGCGGGGGCATCCTGGTCTTCACCGACGGGCTCACCGAGGGCCGGCCGGTACGGCGACGGGACCTCGGCGGGGCGCTCGAGCTGTTCGGCGAGGAACGCGCGCGCCGCGTCATCCAGGAGCTCGACGGTGCCCATCCCGCGCGGGTGCTGGAGTCACTGGTCGCCGCCGTCACGTCGTTCTCCGGAGGCACGCTGGCCGACGACCTCTGCCTCGTCGCCGTCCGGGCGGAGGGCCGGCCGCCCGCTGTGGCCGACTGACGCACAACCTTCCCGAAGCCGTAACGCCCGGAACACCGGCGGGCGGTGCAATGGGACATGGCCGTATCGCATCGCAGGTCGACAGGCTGGTACCCGGTCGCCCGTGCCGCCGAGGTGGGGACGACGCCGGTTCCGGTGGGCGCCGGCGGCCGGGCCTACGTCGTCGTCCGGTTGCGGCCCGGCGCGGAGGTCACCGCCTTTCCGGCCCGCTGCCCGCACCGCCTCGTGCCGCTGGCCGCCGGCTCGGTCGTCGACGGACGGCTGCAGTGCGGGTATCACGGCTGGCGGTTCGACGCCGAGGGCCGCTGCGTGGGCATCCCCTCCCTCGGGGACGCCGGTACGCCCCCGCCCCGCGCCGACCTGTCCGTGCCGTGGGCGGTGGAGGAGCGGCACGGCTGGGTGTGGCTCGCACCCGAGCGGACCGCGGCACCGGCCCCGCCGCGCCCCTCGGCCGACACCGTCCCCGAGCCGGTCCCGGCCGCGCCCGCACCGGCCGGCCCGGTGTTCGGCAACCTCGATCCGTCCCTCGACCACGCCTGGCACCCCGTCGCCCTCTCCCGCGAACTGCGGCCGGGCGGCTGGCTGCAGGTGCGCCTGCTGGGCCGCACCTGGACGCTGCGCCGCACGGCCGACGGGGTCGAGGGCGACCCGCCGGCGTTCGGCGTCCGCGAGCGGTTCGGCATCGTCTGGCTGGCACCGGCCGAGCCGATCGACGTCCCGCTGGACCTCCCCGAGGCCACCGACCGGCACTACGTCCCCGGGTGGCTGCCGCCACTGCGCTCGCCCGGCCCGGCGGGACCGATGGCCGACAACTTCCTCGACGTCGCCCACTTCGCTCACGTGCACGGGGCGACCTTCGGCGCGGAGGACCGTCCGGAGGTGCCCGTCTACGACGTCGTCCCCGAACCGGGCGGTTTCCGCAGCACCCATGAGCAGTGGTGCGAGAACCCCACCGACCCGGAGGTCGCCCGCGGCGGGCGGCCGCTGCGGCAGCGCCGGCGGGCCGGCTACGTCTACCGGGCGCCGTTCTCTTTCCGGGTGTCCCTGGAGTACCTCGACAGCGGGGCGACGACGACGATCCTGTTCCTGCTCCAGCCCGAGGACGCCGACTCCACCCGGATCTACACCTGCCTGTTCCTGTCGGCCGGGCACGGTCAGCCGCTGCCGCTCCCCGCTGCCGTCGCCGAGGAGGTGGCCTTCCACCGCCGGGTGCTGGAGGAGGACCTCCGGCTGATGGGCGTGATCGCCAGCGAGGGACTGCCGCTGGACGTCCGCGAGGAGCTGCACGTGCCCGCGGACCGGCTGGGCGTCGCACTCCGCCGCGCGCTGTGCGACTTCGCGACGGCGAGGCGGGCACGCACCGCCTCGTGATCAGTCGTCGGGGAGCTCGGCGCCGCAGGCCGGGCAGCGGGTGGGCGGGTCCTCGTCGGCCAGCCGACCGCAGGCCGGGCAGACGCGCCGGAGCCAGCAGGCCGGGTCCCCGCCGTCCTCGGGAGGGAGCGCCCGCTCCGCCTCGTCCATGCGACCAGGGTCTCACCCGTGGGAGCGCCTCCGCGCCGATCCAGCCCGGTGCCGTGCCGGAATCGCTGGGATGCTGGACCGGTGCCGACGTCCCCGCTCCGCCGCGCCGCCCTGACCGCCGCCGCCCTCGCCGGACCGGTGGGCTTCGTGACCCGTGCCGCCTGGGGTCTCCCCGTGGCCCTGGGGGCGAGCCGACGCCGGCTCCGGCCGACCGTCGCCGGGTCCCCCCAGTTCACCGACGGCCGGTTCCACAACCGCCTGGAGACACCGGCGCTGCCACCGGCCAGCGCCCGCAAGGGCCTGCTGCGGCAGATGCACGAGGAACGGCACGTCGGCCTGCCGGGCGGGGACATCCCGCTCGCCCGCCCCGTGCTGCCCGAGGAGGCCGCCGAGCTGGCGGTCACCTGGTTCGGCCACGCCAGCGCGCTGCTGGAGATCGACGGGCAGCGGGTCCTCCTCGACCCGGTGTGGAGCCGGCGCGTCTCGCCGTCCCCGGTGTTCGGGCCCACCCGGCTGCACGAGGTGCCCGTCCCCCTGGACGAGCTGCCGCCGGTGGACGCCGTCCTGATCTCCCATGACCACTACGACCACCTCGACCTGCCCACCGTCCGGGAGCTGCTGACCTCGCAGTCCGCGCCGTTCGTCGTCCCACTGGGGATCGGGGAGCACCTGCGCGGGTGGGGCGTGCCGGACGACCGCATCGTGGAGCTGGACTGGGACGGGAGCACGACCGTCGGCGGGCTCACGCTCACCTGCACCGAGGCGCGGCACTTCTCCGGCCGCTTCTTCACGCGGGACACGACGCTGTGGGCCTCGTGGGCCGTCTCCGGGCCGCGGCACCGGGTGTTCTTCGGCGGCGACACCGGCTACACGCCCGCCTTCGCCGAACTGGGTGCGCGGCTGGGCCCCTTCGACCTGACGCTGCTGCCGATCGGGGCCTACAACGACGCGTGGCACGCCATCCACATGGACCCCGAGGAGGCGGTGCGCGCGCACGGTGACCTCGGTGGCCGCGTGCTGCTGCCGATCCACTGGGCCACGTTCAACCTCGCGTTCCACCGCTGGGCGGAGCCGGTGCAGCGACTGATGGCCGCCGCCCGCTCGCGGGCGCAGGTCGTCGTCCCCCTGCCCGGCGAGCGGATCGACGTCCTGGACCCGCCGCCGCTGACCGACTGGTGGACGGCGGTCGGCTCGGCGGAGGACCTGCCCAGCCGTCCGGACGACGCCGGCGTCGGCAGCGCCGTCCTGGCGCGCACCTTCTCCCGGCTGATCGCGCTGTTGCCGGACTGACCTTCGGCGGAACCCGTCGGAAGTGGCAGGAAGGACGCGGTATGTGTTGACCCGGACACTCGTGAAGGCGACCGCGGAGGTCGACCCTTGGTGCAGCAACCGCTGAACCGACCTCCTCCGGGAGAACGTCATGACCCGCGCACCGAAGGCCCGCCGCTGGATCCGCCGACCGCACCCGGGCCGCTGGTTAGCCGACACCCGCGACACCGGCTATTCGACCGCGCGGCTGATGATGGGCGGCTACGGCAGCCGGTCCTCGTGACCCGCCCCGCGTGGCGCGCCTGGCGGGCACCGCGCGAGTTCCTGGCCGTCCAGGAGGCGCGCTACGAGCGGCTGCTGCTCGCCCGCCCCCGGGCGGAGCGGTAGCCGCCGCTCAGCGCAGCAGCTTGGACATCCGCCGGTCGGCCAGCGGCTTGCCGCCGGTCTGGCAGGTCGGGCAGTACTGCAGCGAGGTGTCGGCGAAGGACACCTCGCGGACGGTGTCGCCGCAGACCGGGCAGGGCAGCCCGGTGCGGGCGTGCACCGTGAGGCCCGAGCGCTTCTCCCCCTTGAGCGTCGCCGCCTTCTGCCCGACCTGGCGGCCGAGGGCCTCGGTGAGCGTCGCCCGCATGGCGTCGAAGAGACGGATCTGTTCGTCCCCGGTCAGCTTGTCGGCCATCTTGAACGGGGAGAGCCGCGCCGCGTGCAGGATCTCGTCGGAGTAGGCGTTGCCGATGCCGGAGATCAGGGTCTGATCGGTGAGCGCGCCCTTGACCTGCCCGCTGCGGCTCGCCATCAGGCGCGCGAACCCCTCCTGGTCGACGGTGAGCGCATCCGGGCCCAGCCGCACGATGCCGGGGACCTCCGACGGCGAGCGGACGACGTAGACCGCCAGCCCCTTGCGGGTGCCCTGCTCGGTGAGGTCGAAGCCGTGCCCGTCCTCCAGATGGACCCGCAGCGCCAGCGGGCCCTTGCCCGGCTTGGGCGGCGCCGGCGGGAGGGCGTCGCGCCAGTGCAGCCAGCCGGCCCGCGCCAGGTGGACGACGAGGTGCAGGCCGGAGACGTCGAGGTCGAGGAACTTGCCGTGCCGGCTGGCACCGGTGACCTCGAGACCGGCGAGCGCGGACAGCGGCGGGTCGAAGGTCTTGATCGACTGGATGCCGGCGAGGTCCACCCGCGTGATCACCCGGCCGACGGCGTTCTCCCGGAGGAACGCGGCCAGCGCCTCCACCTCGGGCAACTCGGGCACCCGCCCATGATCCCCGACGCAACCCGCCCCGCGCCGCCCCCGATCAGGGGACTTTCCGCGCGGAAAGGCCCCCTCGGTGCCGGATTGCGCGTGTTGTTCGCGCATTGCGGCCGCTGCAGCACCCGCAACGGTGGAACGGCACTCACAAAGCACACCGGCGGAACCGCTCCTACGCTCGGGCGGTGCCCCCCGCCGTGCTCTGGTTCCGACGGGACCTGCGGCTCGGCGACCACCCGGCGCTGCTGGCCGCGCTCGACTCGGCCGGCCCCGACGGCACGGTGCTGCCGTTCTTCGTGTTGGACGAGCGGCTCTGGGGGCCGTCCGGCGACCCCCGCCGCCGCTTCCTGCTCGACTGCCTCGGCGCGCTGGACGAGCAGACGGGCGGCGCGCTGGTCCTGCGGTCCGGCGACCCGGCGCGGGCGATCCCGCGACTGGCCGCGGAGGTCGGCGCGGGGAGCGTGCACGTCTCCGCCGACACCGGGCCCTATGGCCGGCTGCGGGACGACGCCGTCGAGCGTGCGCTGGGCGATGTCCCCCTGGTCCGCACCGGCTCGCCGTACGCGGTCACCCCGGGCCGGGTGACCAAGGGCGACGGGACGCCGTTCAAGGTCTTCTCCCCTTTCGCCCGCGCCTGGCGGGAGCACGGCTGGCGCGCCCCGGCCCGGCGCCCGGACGCCGTCCCGTGGACCACCGGCGTCCGCTCCGACGCCACGCCTCCCGCCCCGCGGGTGGACGCCGACCTGCCGCCGGCCGGTGAGGTCGCAGCTCAGGCAGCCTGGGAACGGTTCCGCGACGAGCGGCTCTCGGGGTACGACGAGGCACGCGACACCCCGGGGGTCGACGGGACCAGCCGGATGTCGGCGTACCTGAAGTACGGCTGCATCCACCCGCGGACCCTGCTCGCCGACCTGGCCGGGCAGGACGGGGAGGCGGCTCGCCGGTACGTGACCGAGCTGGCCTGGCGGGAGTTCTACGCCGACGTCCTCTGGCACCGCCCCGACTCCGCACGGGAGTACCTGAACCCGCAGCTCGCGGGCATGCCCTACGACGACGGTCCGGACGCCGAGGCGCTCGTGACCGCCTGGGAGCAGGGGCGTACCGGCTTCCCGATCGTCGACGCCGGGATGCGGCAGCTGCTCGGCGAGGCCTACGTGCACAACCGGGTGCGGATGATCGTCGCGTCGTTCCTGGTCAAGGACCTGCACCAGGAGTGGACCCGCGGCGCCCGGTACTTCCTGCGGCACCTGGTCGACGGCGACCTGGCCAGCAACAACCACGGCTGGCAGTGGGTGGCCGGCACGGGCACCGACGCCTCGCCGTACTACCGCGTCTTCAACCCGATCACGCAGGGCAAGAAGTTCGACCCCGACGGCGCCTACGTCAAGCGGTGGGTGCCGGAGCTGCGCGGCCTGGACCCGAAGCACGTCCACGAGCCGTGGACGGCGCCCGGCGGCATCCCGGCCGGGTATCCCGAGCCGATCGTGGACCACGCGCACGAGCGCCTGGTGTCACTCGAGCGCTACAACGAGGTCCGCGCCCGCTGACCCTCCGCTTTCGGTACCGAAAGCGGAGATCCGGCACGCAGGTCAGATGTCGCCGTCGTCCCGCATGCGTGCCGTGGCGCCGGGCTCGTGCCGGGCCTGATCCGCAACGGCGGCGGCCACCGCGTGCGTGACGGCCGGGTCGAAGACGCTGGGGATGATGAAGTTGGCGTTGAGCTGGTCGTCGCGGACGACCGCCGCCAGCGCGTCGGCCGCGGCGAGCAGCATGCCGTCGCTGACCTGGGTGGCCCGCGCGTCGAGGAGACCCCGGAAGACGCCCGGGAACGACAGCACGTTGTTGATCTGGTTGGGCAGGTCGGAGCGCCCGCTGGCCACGATCTCGGCGTACTGCCGGGCCTTGACCGGGTCGACGTCGGGGGTGGGGTTGGCCATCGGGAAGACGACGGCCCGCTCGTTCATGCCGGCGAGCGCCTCGGGCGGGATCACGTTGGCCGCGCTCACCCCGATGAACACGTCCGCACCGACGAGGGCGTCCGGCAGCTCGCCGCGCCGGCCGGCGGGGTTGGTGCGCTTCGCCAGCTCGAGCTTGGAGGGCGACAGGCGCTCGTCGTCGGGCGAGAGGATGCCCTCCCGGTCCCACACCAGCACCTTGCTCGCGCCCGCCTCCAGCAGCAGCGAGACGATCGCGGTCCCGGCCGCGCCCCCGCCGGCGACGACGATCGCCACGTCCTCGATCTGCTTCTCCACGACGCGCAGTGCGTTGCGCAGCGCCGCCAGGACGACGATCGCCGTGCCGTGCTGGTCGTCGTGGAACACCGGGATGTCGAGCTTCGCGCGCAGCCGCTTCTCGATCTCGAAGCAGCGCGGCGCCGAGATGTCCTCGAGGTTGATGCCGCCGAAACCGGGGGCGATGAGCTCGCAGGTCCGCACGATCTCGTCGACGTCCTGGGTGTCGAGGGCGATCGGCCAGGCGTCGATGTCGGCGAACCGCTTGAACAGGGCGGCCTTGCCCTCCATCACGGGCATGGAGGCACCAGGGCCGATGTCGCCCAGGCCCAGCACCGCGGAGCCGTCGGTGACCACGGCGACGGTGTTGCCCTTGATGGTGAGCCGCCGGACGTCCTCGGGGTGGTCGGCCAGTGCCAGGCAGACCCGGGCGACGCCGGGCGTGTAGGCCATCGAGAGGTCGTCACGCGTCTTGAGCGGCACCCGTGACGCGACCTCGATCTTGCCGCCGAGGTGCAGCAGGAACGTGCGGTCGCTGACCTTCCGCACGGTGACGCCCTCGACGTTGCGCAGCGCCTCGACCATCTCCTCGGAGTGGGCGGCGTCCGCGGCCGAGCAGGTGACGTCGACTGTGAGGCCGTCGGACCGCGAGTCGACGACGTCGATCGCCGTCACCGCCCCGCCGGCCGAGCCCACGGCGGTGGCGATCCGGCCGATCGAGGCCGGGTCGCCGTCGGCGGTGAGCCGCACGGTGATCGAGTACGAGGCGGACGTCACCAGGCCACGGGGGGCGGTGGCGGGTTCGCCCAGGGACGTGTCGTCGGCGCCGACGGCGGGCGCGAGGTCGCTGCTCATAACGACGGTCATGCTCTCACCGACGGCGGTCACCCGCCGACCTGGTCCCCGCGGAATGCCGACCGATCTGCCGGTGGGACGCGCGACCGGCCGGCGTTCAGCCGCGCAGCCGGGGTGGAACCGGGCTCCCGTCCCCCGTGGACGACGCGAGGGCCCGTGCCCACGACGCCAGCCCGGCCACGTCGATGCCGTGCGGCGGGACAGACGCGTAGGGGGCGATGTTGCCCGCGCCCCGCTCCAGCAGCGTGGCGGCACCCCGGGCGTTGCCCCGCAGGGCGTGGGTCAGTCCGACGGCGAGCTGCGCCAGGCCGCGCCACAGCTGCCGCTCCGCGTCGGGCGCGGACTTCCACGCGTCCTCCAGCACCTCGTGGGCGTGGAACGGGCGGCCCGCGTCGAGCAGCGCCTGCGCCTCCTGCAGTGCCTGGCCCGCTGGCCGGACCAGTCCCTCCGGGGCGCGCTCCTCCCCCGGCTCGCCGTACGGCAGGGGGCGGCCCAGGGCGTCGCGCGGGCGGGCGTTGCGGGCGCGGCCCTCGGGGTCCCGGTCGCGGTCGCTGGTCACCGCGACATCCTCCCGCTCGAGAAGTTCGATGCTCAACTGCATCCGGTGCGCACGGGCGGCGGGAAGAGGGGGTGAAAGCACGCCCGCCCCTGGAAGGACATGAACCCGTGAACTCGATCCGCACGTTCAGCCGCGCTGCCGGAGCTGTCGGCGTCGCCGGCGCGCTGGTCCTCGTCGCAACTCCTGCGGCGGCCGCGGACACCGCGACCGTCTCGGTCCTGCACGCCGTCCCGGACACCCCGGTGGACGTCTACGCCAACGGCGAGCGTCTTCTCGACGACTTCCAGCCGGGCACCCTGACCGACCCGCTGCAGCTGCCCGCCGGCTCCTACGACCTGGCCGTCTTCCCGGCCGACGCCGCTGACGGCTCGGGCACCCCGCTCCTGTCGGCCAACGGGGTCGCGGTGCCCGCCGGCGCCAACGCCACGGTCGTGGCCCACCTGAAGGAGGACGGCACGCCCGTCCTGACGCCCTTCGTGAACGACGTCTCCGCCGTGCCCGCCGGCCAGGCACGGGTCACGGTCCGGCACACCGCCGCGGCCCCGGCCGTCGACGTGCGCGCCGGTGGCACGCCGGTCGCCCCCGGGCTGACCAACCCGAACGAGGCCACGCTGACGGTGCCCGCCGGCACGGTCAGCGCCGACGTCGTCCTCGCCGGGACCAGCACCGTGGCGATCGGCCCGGCCGACCTCGAGCTCGCCGAGGGCACCTCGACGATCGTGTACGCGTGGGGTGCCGCGGACAAGGGCGGCTTCAAGCTCGCCGTCCAGACGATCTCCTCGCACTCCGCACCGTCCGGTGTGCCCGGTGGCACCGCCGGCCTGGTGGACGACGCCGCGCTGCCGATGCCGCTGATGGCGCTGTCGGTCGCCGGTCTGGTCGCGGCCGGTGCCGGCGCGCTCCGGCTCGCCCGCAGCCGCGGCTGACCCGGCTCGGAGCAGGAGACCACCGTGCGACCCGCCGCCGCCACCGCGGTCCTGGGTGTGGCCCTCGCTGTCGGCGTGCCGACGGCGTGGGGCCTGACCCGGCCGCCGGCGTCGGTGGGCGCATCGGTGGAGCAGGTCATCGGAACGGCGACGGCGCCGTCGTCCTCCCCGACGGCGCCGACGTCCCCGGCTCCCGCTCCGTCCACCTCCCGGGCGGTGCCGTCCTCCCCGACGGCGCCGCCCTCCCAGGCCCCGTCCTCCCAGGCCCCGGCGCCGGGGGCCGGCCAGGGGAGCGACACGGCGGAGCCGGCGCCGCTTCCGGCGGGCGGGATCACCGTGAGGGACGCCGCGCCACAGGTGATCCCCGCCGCCGCGCCGGCCCCGGCGCGGCTCACCGTGCCCACCCTGGGCGTCGACGCCGCGGTCGATGCGGTGGGCGTCGAGCCCGACGGGCAGATGACCGTCCCCGCCGAGGTCGAGCGGGTCGGCTGGTACCGCTTCGGCCCGGTTCCGGGCGTCGCCGGCTCGGCCGTGATCGCCGGGCACGTCGACAGCCGGACGCAGGGCCTGGGCGCCATGGCTCCGCTGCGCGAGGCGGCGCCCGGCGACGAGGTGCTGGTCACGGATGCGGTCGGGGGCACGACCCGCTGGCGGGTCGTCGCCCGGGAGCTGATCTCCAAGCAGGTGCTCCCCCTCGACCGGATCTTCTCGCGCGACGGACCGCCGCGGCTGACCCTCATCACCTGCGGCGGACCGTTCCTCCCCGAGTTCGGCAGCTACCGCGACAACGTGGTCGTGGTCGCGGAGCCGGTCCCGTGACCGGGTTGCTTGCCCTCCGGCCAGGCCGGATGGGTAGCGTCGGGCTCGTGGAGCCGGTGCCGACGCAGCGCGTCACCGCCGAACCGGACGACCGGGAGGTCGGCCGCCGGTTCGCGGCGGGTGAGGAGCAGGCGCTGGCGTGGGCCTACGAGCGGTGGGCCGGCCAGGTGCACGGCATGGCGGTGCGGGCCTTCGGGCCGGGGCCGGACGCCGAGGACGTCACCCAGCAGACGTTCATGTCGGCCTGGACCGGACGGGGCGGCTACAACCCGGACAAGGGTCCGCTGCCCGCGTGGCTCGTCGGGGTGTGCCGCCACAAGATCGCCGACACCTGGGCCAAGCGGGACCGGCAACGCAGGGAGACCGAGGCGGCCATGTCGGAAGCGCAGTCGATGCCGGCCGGCCCGGTCACCGCGGGGGTTGACACCGCTGTCGCCGACCGGGTCCTGCTGCTCGACGAGCTGGATCTCCTGGGCCAGCCCCAGCGCGGGATCATCGAGCTGGCCTTCTTCGAGGACCTCACGCACGCGCAGATCGCCGTGCGCACCGGCCTGCCGCTCGGCACGGTGAAATCCCATATCAGGCGCACTCTCGAGCGCCTGCGGAACCGGTTGGAGGTGGACGGTGCAGCACTGCACGCCTGAGCAGCTGGGCCTGGCCGCGCTCCGTGAGCCCTTGCCCGACGCCGATGCCGCGCACCTGGCCGGGTGCGAGCAGTGCCGGGCCGAGGTGGCGTCCCTCCAGCGAGCCGTCGACGCCCTCGCCGTGCCGCAACTGGCCGCCCCCGGGGCGTCCGTTGCGCCGCCGCCCGGTGTCTGGGCGGCCATCGCCGCCGCGACCGGCGTGACCGCCGCTCCGCGGCCCGAGGTCGTCGCCGCCTCGGCGCAGGCGTCGGTGGCCCCGGCTCCTCCCCTGGCCGCAGCGCCTCGGGCCGTCGAGGCTCCGGCCGTCGAGGCTCCGGCCGTCGAGGACCCGGTCGTCGAGCATCCGGCGGCGGCGTCCGGGGGTTCCGTCCTGCCCTTCCGTCCCCGGCGCCGCCCGCTGCTGCTCGTCGCGGCAGCCGCGGTGGCCGGCGCGGCGATCGGCGCCGGTGCGGTCGCGGTGCTGCGCGACGGCGGGACGGAGCCGATCGGGCGCGAGCCGGTGGTGGACACCGTCGCCGCGGTCGCGCTGGACCCGCTGGCCGACAACGACGCATCCGGGCGCGCGTCGGTCATCGAGCGGACCGACGGCACACGGGCGCTGGAGGTCGAGTTGCGGGCCGGCGACCTCGACGACCGGTACTACGAGGTCTGGCTGATCGACGAGGCCGTCCAGGACATGGTGTCGGTGGGCGTCGCGCGGTCGGGCACGGTGACCTTCGAGCTGCCGGTAGGCCTCGATCTCGGCCGGTTCCCGATCGTCGACGTCTCGGTGGAGCCGGTGGACGGCGACCCGGCGCACTCGGGCGTCTCGGTCGCCCGCGGGGTGCTGGACACCTGAGTGCCCGACGCCGAGGTGGCGGGCTCGCCTAGCGTGCTCCCGTGATCTCCCCCCTGCCGCACGAGGACCTGGGCGCCGCCTGGCGCAAGGCCCGCCCCCGCCCGGCCGGCCGGCATCTCGACAGCGCCGCCTCCAGCCGGCAGAGCTCCCGTGCCCTGGAGGCGGCGGCGCACCACGCCCGGCACGAGGCCGAGCTCGGCGGCTACGTCGCCGAGGCGGCCGCCGACGACCTGCTCCAGCAGGGCCGGTCGGTCCTCGGCGGGCTGGTCGGGATGGCCGCGGCCGATGTCGCCTTCGTCGAGTCCGCGCAGGCGGCGCTGGTCGCGCTGCTCACCGGGTGGCGCCTGCCGTCCGGCTCGCGGGTGGCCTGCCTGCCCGGCGAGTACGCACCGAACGTCGCGCAGCTGCGCACCTACGGCCTGCGGCCCCAGCCCCTGCCGGTGGACGGCCTCGGGCGCGCGGACCTGGAGGGGATCGCCCGGCTGCTCGCCGAGGACCCGCCGTCCTTCGTGCACCTGACCCACATCGGCAGCCACCGCGGCCTGCTGCAGCCGGCCCACGAGGTGGCCTCGCTCTGCCGGGACGCGGGCGTTCCCCTGGTGCTGGACGCCGCCCAGTCCCTGGGCCATGTGGACGTCGACCTCGGTGCCGACGTCGTCTACGGCACCTCCCGCAAGTGGCTGTCCGGGCCGCGCGGGGTGGGGATGCTGTTCGTGGGGCCGGCTCTCGCGGCGCAGCTGACGCCGGTGCTGCCGGAGCCGGAGGGCGAGCCGCCAATGCGGGCCTTCGAGTCGGGCGAGGCGCACGTGGCCGGTCGCGTCGGTCTCGTCGTGGCCGTCGGCGACCACCTCGCCGCCGGGCCGGACCGGGTACGGGAGCGGCTCGCGGCGCTGGGCCGGGTCACGCGGGAGCTGCTCGACGGCGTGGGCGGCTGGCGGGTCGTCGAACCGGTCGACGAGCCCACCGCGACCACCACGCTGCGGCCACCGGGCGGCCTGGACGTCGTCGAGACGCGGACCCGGCTGCTGGTGGAGCACGGGATCGTCACCAGCGCGATCGGGCCGGAGCGGGCGCCCGGCGAGATGACCGGTCCGGTCCTGCGGATCTCGCCGCACCTCGACGCCACGGTCGACGATCTGGCGGCCCTCGCCGCCGCCCTCTGACGCCCCCTCCGCTCTCGGTACCGAAAGCCCGCGAATCCGCTTTCGGTACCGAAAGCGCGGGGGATCAGCCGAGCAGCGGGCGGGTGTTCAGGTCGATCATCCGGTCGTAGGCGGTCTGCCGGGCAGCGCTGAACCGCTCGTGCCACAGCGGGGCGCCGTCCGGGATGCGGTCGACGACGGACTCCCCGAGGACGCGCTCCTGGCCCGGGCCCAGTCGCGCCACCCGCCGGACGGTCACCACGGTCACGCCCGCCTCGGTGTGGTGGCCGTCCTCCCACTGCGCGCGGGCCTCCGCGGCCGCCCACCGGCCGGCGACGCGGGCCCGGTAGGCGGCGAAGGCCAGCACCAGGAGCAGGACCAGCAGCAGGACGGCGCCGAGCGCGAGCGGACGCACGGCGCTACGGCCCCGCGACCGTGAAGCCGGTGCCCGGGGCGTACGTGGTGAGCCCGTCGGGCAGCGACTTGAGGATGTCCATCTGTGCGCAGGTCGGGCAGGCGTTGTAGCCGCTCTGACGGGCGGCGTTGGCCTCGGCGTCGATCTGGGCCCGCTGCAGCGCGGCCTGCGACTCGGTGACGCCCGCGAAGGCGGCCTGCGCCTGGTTGATCGCGTCCTGGACGTTCGCGGGAAGCTCCACCCGGCTGAGCACGAACCGTGGGTTGATGAGGACCGGCATGCCGAGGACCTCGTCGACGTCGTCGGTGAAGGCCGCGTTCACCGCCGCCTGCACCCGGTTGATCGTCTGGTTGCCGTCGGCGGTCGGGTCGACCACCGGCACGGCCCGGGCCGTCGGGTTGGCCGCGAGCGAGCAGGACGCCACCAGGTCGGCGCACTCGACGTCGCCGATCTCCTGGCGGAGCACGTTCTGCACGAGGTTGCCGAGGGTGAACTCGAGGAAGGCACTCCAGCCGGCGTCCCCGTCCCAGGCGTACCGGGAGTCCCCGCCCGGCACCGGATAGCTCCGCGTCCCGAAGCGGTCGTCGAAGGCGCTCATGACCTTCTCGTCGGTGTAGTTGACGTCGAAGTAGAAGGTGCCCTCCACGCCCACGAGGACGCCGTCCTTGGTGGGGACGTTGATGACCTCGTTGGAGTCGGCGTTCTCGGCGGCGCTGACCTTGAAGTTGCGCTGCGTCGAGGGGTAAGGGTGGTCGGTCGAGAACAGCCCGGTCGAGGTCAGGCTGGAGTTCGGCTGGATGACCTGCCGGATGCTGTTGTCGTCGAACGGCCCGCCGTTGCGCACGACGATCACGTGCCCGCCGTCGGCCTTCGTGAAGCCGGAGAGGAACGCGAACCCCGGAACGACGGCCACCAGGAGAACGGTGAGCGAGACCACGGCCCCGACCAGGATCCGGGATCCCCGGACAGGGCGCGGCAGGGTCAAGGGCACAGCTGTTCTCCTCGGTCGGACGGGCGGGGGCGGAGCGGAACTCTAGGGCTCTGCGGCCCGCGCCCGGCCCGATCCGAGGAAGGACACTCCGATCGGGGGATCTGGTCGGTTCCGCAACCCCCGGGGGTCAGTCGAGTGCCGCCTGCATCCGCTCGGAGACCCGGTGGTGGACGGCCAGCTGCTCGTCCAGACCGGCGTGCACGGGGACGCCGTCCTCCACCACGAGCCGCCCGCCGACGACGGTGTGCCGGGCGGACACCGGCCCGCAGCGCAGCCATGCCTCGACGGGATCCGACAGCGCCCCGGCGAAGCGGACGCCGTCCTGCGGCCACACCGCCAGGTCACCGCAGGCGCCGACGGACAGCTGACCGATCTCGCCGGTCCGGCCGAGGCACGCGGCGCCGCCCCGGGTGGCCAGCTCGAGCGCGTCGCGCGCCGACATCGAGCCGGCACCGTGGCGGAGCTTGCCCTGCAGCATCGCCATCCGGGCCTCCAGCCACAGCGACGCGGAGTCCGCCGAGGCCGAGCCGTCCACCCCCAGCCCGACCGGCGCCCCGGCGGCCCGTAGCTCGGCGACCGGCGCCAGCCCGCTGCCCAGGATCATGTTGGACGACGGGCAGTGCGCCGCGCCCACCCGCGCGGCGCCCAGGCGGGTCACCTCGCCGGGGTCCGGCCAGACGACGTGGGCCAGCCACACCCGGTCGCTCATCCAGCCGACGTCGGCGAGGTAGTCGACCGGCCGCCGCCCGAACGTCGCCAGGCAGAAGGCGTCCTCGTCCTGCGTCTCGCACAGGTGGGTGTGCAGGCGGACGTCGAGGTCCTCGGCCAGCTCGGCGGTGCGGGTCATCAGCGAGGTGGAGACGCTGAAGGGGGAGCAGGGCGCGAGCGCGATGCGGGTCATCGACAGCGGCCCGCGGTCGTGGTGCGCGTCGACCTGCCGCTGCGACTCGGCCAGGATCTCGTCGTCGTCCTGGACGACGGAGTCGGGCGGCAGGCCGCCGTCCTTGACCGACAGCGACATCGAGCCGCGGGTCGGATGGAACCGCATGCCCAGGTCCCGCGCGGCCGCGATCTCGGCCCCGAGCAGGTCGCCGGCGCCGCGGGGGTGCACGTAGAGGTGGTCCGTGGAGGTGGTGCAGCCGCCCAGCGCGAGCTCGGTGAGCCCGACGTACGCGCTGACGTAGGCGGCCTCCTCGTCCAGCCGGGCCCAGAGCGGGTAGAGCGTGACCAGCCAGTCGAAGAGCCCGCCGGTCAGCGCCGGGGCGAACGCCCTGGTCAGGTTCTGGTACAGGTGGTGATGGGTGTTGACCAGCCCCGGGGTGACCAGGCAGCCGCGGGCGTCGACGGTGCGGTCGGCCGCCGGCCGCGGGTCCCCCGGGCCGCCGAGCGCGCTGATCGCGCCCCCGGTCACCGCCACCCATCCGCCGGGGATCTCCCGGCGGGCGTCGTCGACGGTGGCGACGAGGTCGGCGTCGCTGATCAGCAGGTCGGCGCGGTTCTCCACCCCGCGCATCTTGCCGGGCCCGGCGACGGCTCCGCTCAACCCCGCGGCTGCCGCTCCACCCGGACGTCGAACTCCGCCTCGTCCCCGGTCACCGACGTCACGGTCACCGTTGCCGCATACCCCGTCGAGTCGCCCTCGGCGGTCGCGGTGCACCGCCCCTGTGCGCCGACCTCTGCCTCGACGTCCTCGAGACACGTCACCTCCGGCCGGAACCCCAGGCGGGCCTCCAGCGCGTCCGCCACGGCGTCGGCGAGCCTCTCCGCGGGCAGCGGGCTGGCGCACGCGGCCAGGCCCAAGACGAGCGGGCCGCCGAGGAGCAGGCGGACGGCGACCAGCCGGGCGGCTGCCCGCCGCCGGCTCAGACCCGGTCCCCGTCGAGGAGCCGGTCCCCGCCGAGGAGCCGGTTCCCGTCGAGGAGCCGGCGCACGGCCGGGGGGAGGTCGCCGGTCAGCGGCCGGGCGCCGACGAGGCGTCCGGCCTCGTCCGGGGGAACGCCGGCAGAGCCGAGCACCTCGAGCGCCTGGACTTCGGGCAGCGCGTCGAACCAGCGGCGTCCCAGGGCCGACCGCCCGGCCGCCGTCGGCCGTCCCCACAGCCGCAGCCGGGCCATCCCCCCGTCGGGGAAGACGTCGAGGCGCACCCGTTCCACGCCCGGGGCGGACGCCAGCACGAAGCGGTGCCGGGTGTCGGGCTGGAGCCGGGTGCGCGGCAGCAGCGGCACCACCTCGCCGGCCGGTCCGATCCCGGTCAGGGCGGCGCTGCCGGGGGCGTTGCCGAGGAACCAGCTGGTGTCGAGCTCGGCGAGGGTGACGACGCCTTCGCAGGCCAGCGACACCTCCACCCAGTCATTGCCCTGGTCGCGGCGGCGGGCGGTCTCCCAGCCCTCCCCCATCGAGCGGGCGAGCCCGCGGCCGATCAGCTGGTCCGGCCGCCCGTAGAACTCGTTGCTCACGGCCGTCACCTGGGCGCCGTTCTCGAGCGCTGCGAGGTCGAACGGCCCGGCGTCCACCAGCCGCGGATCGGGCACGACCGTGCCGTGCACCCGCAGCCGGGCGACGCCGCCGTCCGGGTGGATGGCGAGCCGTACGTGGGTCACCCGCCGGTCGGAGGTGACGGCGAAGGCGTTGGCCGTGCCACCGGCCAGGTCCGACAGCGGCAGCAGCGGTTGCCAGTCGGCCTTGAGCAGCTCGTCGACCGACGGGTGCCCCTCGACCGCGGCGCCGTCGAGCGAGGCGCGCGGCGGGTAGTTGCCGGTGAAGAATGCGGTGTCGACGACGACGCCGGCGACGATGCCGGGCGCACCGAGCCGGACGACGGCCCAGTCGGAGCCGGGGGACCGGCGGCGGCGGGTCTCCCAGCCGTCGTACTCCTTGCCCTTGTGCCCGAACTCCGTGCGCGCGACCGGCGGCTCCGGCAGCACGAGGTTCTCCTTCGCCGCGAAGAACTCGTCGTTCGCGGCGACGACGGCCCCGCCGAGGGCGCGCGAGGCGAGGTCGGGCAGTCGGGTGACGTCGCTCATCGGGCTCCTCGGGTGGTCGGCGGCGATCACTCTGGCATGCCGCGGCCCATCAGCCGCCCGATCGGCGACCCGTCGGCGAGCTGCCCCCGCAGCCAGGTCCGGCGGACCACCCCGGTGAGCTCGCGGCCCGCGTACGGCGTGACCGGGTTCCGGTGGTGCAGGCGGCCGACGGTGAACCGCTCGTCGGGCGCGAACGCGACCAGATCGGCATCCCGCCCCACCGCGATCGCGCCCTTGCGCGGCAGGCCGGCGAGCCGGGCGGGCGCCTCCGCCATCCAGCGGACGACGTCGGTCAGCGCCGCTCCCCGGTCGCGGGCGCCGGTCCACACCGCCGGGAGAGCAACCTGCAGCGAGGCGATCCCGCCCCAGGCCAGCCCGAAGTCGCCGACGTCGAGCCGCTTGAGCTCGGGGGTGCAGGGCGAGTGGTCGCTGACGACGAGGTCGATGTCCCTGTCCCGCAGCGCCGCCCAGAGCGCCTCCCGGTGCGTGGCCTCGCGTATCGGCGGGCAGCACTTGAACGCCGTCGCGCCGTCGGGCACCTGCTCCGCGGCGAAGGTGAGGTAGTGCGGGCACGTCTCGACGGTGATGCGCACACCCTCGGCGCGGGCACGGCGCAGCATCGGCAGGGCGTCACCGTCGGCGAGGTGCACGACGTGGGCCCGAGCCCCCGTCGCCCGGGCCGCTGCGATCAGGCCGCCGATGGCCGTCTCCTCCGCCGCTCCGGGTCGCGAGGCGAGGAAGCCGGCGTAGTCGGGGCCGCCCGCCTCGGGCGCCGCGGCGATGACGTCGGCATCCTCCGCGTGGGCGATGAGCAGGCCCTCGAAGGTGGCGAGCTCGGTGAGCGCCGCCCGGAGCCCGGCCGGGTCCAGGGGCGGGAACTCCGGCACCCCCGAGTCGAGCAGGAAGCACTTGAAGCCGACGACGCCGGCCTCGTGCAGCGCGCGCAGCTGGTCCACGTTGCCGGGCACGGCGCCGCCCCAGAACGCGACATCTGCGGCGACCTGGCCTTTCGCGGCCGAGCGTTTCACGTGCAACGCATCGACGGTCGTGGTCGGCGGGATCGAGTTGAGGGGCATGTCGACGATCGCGGTGACCCCGCCCGCGACCGCCGCCCGGGTGGCGCTGGCGAAGCCCTCCCACTCGGTGCGCCCGGGCTCGTTGACGTGCACGTGGCTGTCGACCAGTCCCGGCAGGAGCACCTCGTCGTCCGCGAGGGTGACCGCGGCGGCGGGCGCGTCGTCGAAGGCGGTGACCGCGGTGATCCGGCCGTCCTCGCTGTGCACGGCGGCGGCCCGCTCGCCCTCGGGCAGCACCACGCGCCGTGCCCGGACGACGAGACTCATGCCGTCACCCTGGCACCCGGGTCCGTCAGCGACTCGACGGCCGCCACCACCCGGTGCAGTTCCGCGCCCCACGCCGTCGTGACCCAGCCCCCGGGCAGTGGCAGCCGGACGGCGTCCTCTCCCGTTCCGACCCCTGACTCGCCGTCACCGAGGTGCACCGTGGTCGCATAGGCCCGGGGGGCCACCGGCGGCAGCCAGGCCGCCGCACCCGGGCCGAGACCGACCGTCGTGTGCAGCAGCGGGCGGCTGGCCCGCTCGATCCGGGTGGTGCCGGTCCAGCGGCCCGGCTGCTCACCGGTCCGGCCGAGCAGGACCTGCTCGGTCGCGGTGAGGACGGCGCCGTCGGCGAGCTCGGCTGTCAGCACGGCCACGTGGTGCGCGCGGGCGGCGACGACGGTGGGCTCGAGGCCCACGTCCAGCGCACCCGCGACCGAGGCGTGGATCCGCTGGACCGAGGGCAGCGGTTCCCCCCGTGCCGGGAGCGCGATGGCGGCGGCCACCGACCGCACGGTCAGGACCGCGCCGTCCTCCACGACCAGGGAGACCTCGACGTCGTCGCCACCGAGCGGCCCGAATGCGGTGGCGACCAGGTGGACCGTCGACGGACCCGTCCGGCGGACGGCGAGCTGGCCGCTCGCCCGCACGACGGGCAGCACCGTCCGACCCCCGGGGCCGGCCCGGGCGACCACCTCGACGACGGTCTTCATGCCGGCTGCACCGTCCGGGCCCGGATCTGTTCACGGACCCACTCGGCCACCGACGCGGCCGACGGGTCCTCCCGCAGGGAGATCAGGTGCGTCGGCCTGCCGTTGCGGACGGCTGCGGAGTCCCGGCGCATGACCTCGAGGTCCGCCCCCACCATCGGCGCCAGGTCGGTCTTGTTGACCACCAGCAGGTCGGCGGCGGTCACCCCGGGCCCGCCCTTGCGCGGCACCTTGTCGCCCCCGGCGACGTCGATGACGAACACCTGCACGTCGACCAGCCCGTAGCTGAACGACGCGGTGAGGTTGTCCCCGCCGGACTCGACGAGGACCAGCTCCAGCCCGGGATGCCGGCTCTCCAGCAGCTCGACGGCGTCGAGGTTGGCGGTGATGTCGTCGCGGATCGCGGTGTGCGGGCAGCAGCCGGTCTGCACGGCCTCGATCCGGTCGTCGGGCAGGACGGCGTTGCGACGGAGGAAGTCGGCGTCCTCGGTCGTGTAGATGTCGTTGGTGACCACCGCGAGGTCGTACTCCGCGCCGAGCGTCCGGCAGAGCGCCGCGGCCAGCGCCGTCTTGCCCGAGCCCACCGGACCCCCGAGCCCGACCCGGAGCGGTCCCCCGTGCCGGTGTCGAGCGGGCGCGTCCACATAGTCGTCGAGGTTGTGGTCAGGAGGCAAAGAAGCGGTCCTTCCGTGCGGCGTGGACCTCGGCGAGCAGGTCGAGGAGCGGGTCGGAGGCAGCCGGTATCCGGCCGACATCGCCGTTCTGGCCGGTGGTGGAGGCGGCGACCCGGTCGATCTCGGGGGCCAACCGGGCGGTCAGCGCGGCGACGGTCAGGGGGTCCATGGCGAGCAGGCGCTGGGCCGCCGTCGCCGGCCCGCTGACGCTCAGGTAGGCGGCGGCCTGCGCCGCGTCGCATGGGGCGAGACCGCCGGCCGCGGCGGCGACACCGAGTGCGATCGCATGGTGGGGGAGTGCGGGCAGCGCGTCCCAGGTGTCCGAGGGCCAGGCGCGCCTGCCCACGCGCACCAGGCCGCGCCCCTGCTGCCGCGACGACGCCCGGAGCGCCGGTGAGGGAGTGCGGGCGTCGGCCTCCACGTCCAGTCCGTCCAGGCCGGCCGCGTCCGCACCCCAGGCCGCGGCCGCGAGCCCGGCGGCCACCGCCCCGGAGGTCGCCAACCTGCGGCGCAGGAACGTGCCGAGCGACGCCGGGTCGTGCACGATCCCGGCCGCGATCGCCTGTTCCACGCCGCCGGAGTGCGCGTGACCGCCGGCCGGCAGCCGCGCGTCCGCCAGGGTGAGCAGCGCTGCGGTCATCAGAAGAGGAAGTACCGCTGGGCCATGGGCAGTTCCCGCACCGGCTCCGGCTCCCAGACCTCGCCGTCCACCGACACCGTGAAGGTGTCCGGGTCGACGCGGATGTCGGGCAGCGCGGTGTTCTCCGGCATGTCGGCCTTGGTCAGCCGGGTGGTGTCGGTGACCGCGAGGAGCCGCCGGTCGACGGCCAGCCGGTCGGCGAGCCCGGCCTCGAGGGCGGCCGGCGCCACGAAGTGCACCGACGTTCTCGCCGGGACCCGGCCGTAGGCGCCGAACATCGGGCGCGGGAGCACCGGCTGCGGGGTGGGGATCGAGGCGTTGGCGTCCCCCATCTGCGCCCAGGCGATCATCCCGCCCTTGAGGACGACGTGCGGCCGGACGCCGAACGTCTTCGGGTCCCAGAGCACCAGGTCGGCCAGCTTCCCGGGCTCGACCGAGCCGACCTCGCCGTCGATCCCGTGGGCGACGGCGGGGCAGATCGTGTACTTGGCGACGTACCGGCGGGCGCGGGCGTTGTCCGCGGCGCCGTCACCCCCCAGCGACCCGCGCTTGGCCTTCATCACGTGCGCCGTCTGCCAGGTGCGCAGGACCACCTCGCCGACCCGCCCCATCGCCTGGGCGTCGGACCCGATCATCGAGATGGCCCCGAGGTCGTGCAGCAGGTCCTCGGCAGCGATCGTCGTCGGGCGGATCCGGCTCTCGGCGAACGCCAGGTCCTCCGGCACGGAGGAGTCCAGGTGGTGGCAGACCATGAGCATGTCGAGGTGCTCGTCCAGCGTGTTCACCGTGTGCGGCCGGGTCGGATTGGTGCTCGACGGCAGCACGTTCGGGTGCCCGGCGACCGTGATGATGTCCGGTGCGTGACCGCCCCCGGCGCCCTCGGTGTGGTACGCGTGGATGCTCCGCCCGGCGATGGCCGCGAGGGTGTCCTCGACGAAGCCGGCCTCGTTGAGGGTGTCGCTGTGCAGCGCGACCGGCACGCCCTGCTCCCCGGCCACCGTCAGCGCGGCGTCGATCGCGGCCGGAGTGGAGCCCCAGTCCTCGTGCAGCTTGAACCCGCTCGCGCCCGCCTTCAGCTGCTCCTCGAGCGAGGCCCGCGACACCGTGTTGCCCTTGCCCAGCAGGGCGACGTTGACCGGCAGCGGGTCCATCGCCTCGAGCATCCGGGCGAGGTACCAGTCGCCCGGCGTGATCGTGGTGGCCTTCGACCCCTCGGCGGGCCCGGTTCCCCCGCCGATCAGCGTCGTGACGCCCGAGCCCAGCGCCGTGGGGACGATCTGCGGGCAGATGAAGTGCACGTGGCAGTCGATGCCGCCCGCGGTCAGGATCTTCCCGTTGCCGGCCAGCACCTCGGTACCGGGCCCGATGACCAGATCCGGATGGACGCCGTCCATGGTGTCGGGGTTGCCGGCCTTGCCCAGCGCGACGATCCGGCCGTCGCGGACGCCGACGTCGGCCTTGACGACACCCCAGTGGTCGAGGACTACGGCGCCGGTGATGACCAGGTCCGGGGCGCCCTCGGCCCGGGTCGCCCGGCCCTGGCCCATCGACTCGCGGATCACCTTGCCGCCGCCGAACACCGCCTCCTCGCCGGCCCGCCCGGGCCCGCCGGAGAGGTCGTCGGTGACCTCGATCAGCAGGTTCGTGTCGGCCAGCCGGATGCGGTCATCCGTCGTCGGCCCGTAGAGCTGGGCGTACCGCGCACGGCTGAGCTGGACCATCAGGACAGTCCCCCGTCGGCAGTCAGGCCCGGAACCAGACGGGCGCCGGCCAGCGGAACGAGCGTGACCGTCCGCGTGATGCCGGGCTCGAAGCGGACCGCGGTACCCGCCGCGATGTCGAGCCGGTGACCGTGCGCGGCCTCGCGATCGAAGCGCAGCGCGCGGTTCGTCTGGGCGAAGTGGAAGTGCGAGCCGACCTGCACCGGCCGGTCGCCGGAGTTGGTCACCTCGAGCTCGATCCGCGGCGCCCCGGGCAGCGTCTCGATGACGCCGTCCGCCGGGAACACCTCGCCCGGGATCACGGGATGGGGTGGTGAACGGTCACCAGCTTGGTCCCGTCGGGGAAGGTCGCCTCCACCTGCACCTCCTCCAGCAGCTCGGGGACGCCGTCCATGACGTCGTCCCGGGTGAGGACCGTGCGCCCCGACTGCATGAGCTCGGCCACCGGGACGCCGTCCCGCGCCCCTTCGAGCACGTGGTCGGTCACGATCGCGGTCGCCTCCGGGAGGTTCAGCCGGAGACCGCGCGCACGTCGGCGGCGGGCCAGTTCGGCCGCGTAGGAGAGCAGCAGCCGTTCCTGCTCGTGCGGGGACAGGTGCACAGCGAGCGGACCTCCGGTACCTCGGCGGAGCCCGGACGCTAACCCCGGCGTGTGACAGCTCTGTTGCCGGCCCCGTGGCAGAGGGCTTGCGCGTACCGAACCGATCTGCTGGCCGTCCTGTTCGGCTGGCTCGGCTCTTGGGCCGCCGTCTGGAGCTGGCTCACGGAGCAGTCCCTGATCACGCTGGCCGTCGGACTGCCGGTAGCCCGGGCGGTCGCCTTCGCGGCCTTCTCCTACGCCGACATCCGACGCGTCGTCCTCTGACTCCTGGCGCGCAACGCCGCAGCGCCTGCCGTGATCCGTCACGTGACGGATCACGGCACCCCCGCCACCCCGTGCACCCAAGACCGCTTTCGGTACCGCAAGCGAGAGGACCTTCCGCGCGGAAGGTCCCGCCGGAAGGCCCGGGGTGGGCATGCCGGAAGGGGCCCCAGCACAGTGTGCTGGGGCCCCTTCGGGAATGGTTGTCCGGCGGTGTCCTACTCTCCCACCCCGTCTCCAGGGCAGTACCATCGGCGCTGAGAGGCTTAGCTTCCGGGTTCGGAATGGGACCGGGCGTTTCCCTCTCGCCATGACCGCCGTAACT
>NZ_SPQL01000037.1 GCF_004570385.1 Blastococcus sp. CT_GayMR19
CGGGAATCCGTGGGATTCGGCGGCGTCGGGGGCGACCGGGGCGGCGGCCACGTCGCTGACGGTGCCGGGGGTGACCACGACCACGGCCGGGGCGATGCTGATCGGCGGGGTGGGCTTCAACAGCACCGCCGCCACGGCGACGCCGCCGAGTGGCTGGGTGGAGTTGGGGGAGCCGACCGGCGGGCAGAACCTCGAGGTGGCCGGGCAGGCCCGGCCGGCGGCGGGCGTCACCGGGAACGCGGTGTGGACGTTCAGCGGCTCCTACACCTCCACCGGCTGGCTGCGCGCACTACGCCCCGCCCTCAGCTGACCCGTGACACGGGGGGGCGCCTCAGCGGGCGCGATGCGCAGTCGCGCGGCAGGGGTGCTGGTCGCCTGCCTGGCCGGCCTGCTGTCGATACAGCTGGTGGGCGCACCCCCAGCGCGGGCAGCCGGTCCGGTGACCGCGGGGGCGTCGACCAGTGCGGCGGGCACCACGGCCGGCACGTCGGTGGTCGTCCCGAAGCCGGCCGGGGTCGTCGACGGGGACATCCTCATCGCGCAGATCACGGCTGACGGGGCGCCGTCGGTCAGCGCCGCCCCGGCGGGCTGGTCGACGGTGGTCTCGCCGCTGGCGGTCGGGAACAGCGCGCGGGTGTTCGCCTACTACCGGGTCATCCCCACGGCGAGCGCCGAGCCGGCGTCGTACACCTGGCGCCTGTCCAGCTCGGTCCGGTGGAACGCGGTCATGACCGACTTCCACGGCGTCGACACCACGACGCCGTTCGACACGGTGGCGCGCACCAGGGTCAACACTTCGAACAGCAACACCGTTGCGGTCCCCGGGGTCACGACGACCACCGCGGGCGCCATGCTCGTCGGCGGCGTGGGGCCGAACAGCGCCTCCGTGGCCGTGACCCCCCCGACGAGCTGGACCGAGTCGATCGAGAGCAGGGGCGGACAGACGGCCGAGTTGGCTTATCAGGCACGGCCCACCGTGGGCGCCACGGGCACCGCGACGTGGCGGCTCGGCTCATCGACCACCGCTGCCGGCTGGCTGCGCGCCTTGCGGCCGGCGGCCGGTGGCACCCCGCCGGGGCCGACGGCGCCGACTGCGAGTTTCACGAGGTCGCCGGCGTCGGGGACGGCGCCGTTGACCGTGTCGTTCACCGACACCTCGACCGGGTCTCCGACGTCGTGGGCGTGGAACTTCGGGGACAGCGGGACGGCGACGACGCAGAACCCGTCGCACACCTACAGCACGGCCGGCACGTATCAGGTGACGTTGACGGCGACCAATGCGGGCGGGTCCAACACGTCGGCGGCGCAGACGGTCACGGTGAACCCGGCCGATCCGGGGCCGACCGCTCCGGTGGCGAGTTTCACGAGGTCGCCGGCGTCGGGGACGGTGCCGTTGACGGTGGCCTTCACCGACACGTCGACGGGGTCGCCGACGTCGTGGGCGTGGAACTTCGGGGACG
>NZ_SPQL01000008.1 GCF_004570385.1 Blastococcus sp. CT_GayMR19
CCTCGGCCAGGGCGCGCGCGGCCCGGCCGAGGCCGGTCTCCTCGGCCGGAACGGTCGTGGTGGGCGCGGCCACCGGGCGCGGCGGCGGCACGTCCCGCGGCGCGCCGGTGCGCGTGCCGTCCTCGGTCATCGGGTCCCTCCCCTGGCCGGTCGTGTGCGCGGGACCGGATCTCCTGCGGCGGTCAGGCCGCGCAGTCCCGGCAGTACAGCTGGTCGCCCTTGGTCGCCGCCAGCCGGCTGCGGTGCTGCACCAGGAAGCAGCGCGAGCAGGTGAACTCGTCCTCCTGCTTGGGCAGCACGCGAACCGTCAGCTCCTCGCCGGACAGGTCGGCGCCCGGCAGCTCGAGGTTCTCGTTGAAGTCCGTCTCGTCGACGTCGACCGACGCGGACTGCGCCTCGGCACGCCGCGCCTTGAGCTCCTCGAGCGAGTCCTCGCCGAGCTCGTCGGCCTCGTTGCGGCGCGGGGCGTCGTAATCGGTGGCCATGGTGTGCCCCTCCTCCGGGTACAGCGGGCGTCCTGCCCGCTCGTCTGACGCGACGCGGGGGCGTCGTCGTCGTGGCCGGCCGCGGGGGCGACCGGTGGGTCGGGGAGCCGGAGGCCCGATCCAGGGGCTCCCGGCGCCGGTGGTGCTGCCGGACGGGGAACCGGTGCCGTCTCCCGCGGGGGCGACCGGTTCCGGGTCCGCGCCGGCCCTTCCGCCGTCCGGGTGGACGGCTGTGAAGGACCAGCAGCCCCCCAACGCCGCGCAGTCCCCGTTTGTGCCCGCCCCCGGAGAGGCGACACATGGGAACCCGTCGTGACGCCCGGGCCGTCGAAGCGCCAGAGGTTACCCTGCCGCCGTGTCGACTCCCGTGGGTGCTGATCCAACCGTCGTCGGGCCGTACCTGGCCGGGGCTCTCGGGGACGAGCGCTGGCGCTCGGTGACCGTCGAGCTCATCGCGGCAGGCATGTCCAACCTCACGTACGTGGTCACCCCGGACGGCGGCTCGCCCGACGACGCGGTGATCCTGCGGCGGCCGCCGACGGGGGCGGTCCTGGCCACCGCGCACGACATGGCGCGGGAGCACCGGGTGATCTCCGCGCTCGGGCCGACCCCAGTCCCGGTGCCGCGCACCCTGCACCTCTGCACCGACGAGTCGGTGCTCGGCGCGCCCTTCTACGTCATGGAGCGCGTGGAGGGGATCCACGTCGTCCGGGAGTTCCCGCCCGGCTACGCGGACGAGCCGGCGCAGCGCCGCGCTGTCGGCGAGGGGCTCATCGACGTGCTCGCGGACCTGCACACCGTCGACTACGACGCCGTCGGCCTGTCGGAGTTCGGGCGCCCGGAGGGATTCGCCGCCCGTCAGGTGCGCCGGTGGACCAAGCAGTGGGAGGCGACCCGCGACCGCGACCGGCCGGCCCTCGACGCGCTCGGCGCGCGGCTGGCCCGGTCCGTTCCGGTCGCCCAGCGGTCGAGCGTCGTCCACGGCGACTACCGGCTGGACAACTGCCTGCTCGACCCGGCGACCCCGGGCCGCATCCGCGCCGTCCTCGACTGGGAGATGTCCACGCTCGGTGATCCGCTCACCGACCTCGGGATGATGTTCGTCTACTGGCCGGAGGCCGGCGAGGAGCGGGCGACCACGCTGAGCCCGGTGACCACGCTGCCCGGCTTCCCCACCCGCCGGGAGATCGCGGAGCGCTACGCCGACCGCACCGGCGCCGACCTCTCCCACCTGCACTGGTACGTGGGTTTCGCCTTCTTCAAGTTCGCGGCGATCATGGCCGGGATCGTCGCCCGCTCGGCTGCCGGCGCCATGGCGGGCAAGGACACGTCGGGGTACGGCGAGCGGATCGACCCCTGTGTCGAACTGGGACGCGCCGCGCTGGACGACGGTGCGATCTAGGGCCTGCCCACGGCCCTAAACTCGAGTCCGACCGACCCCGCCCGCACGCTGCGCCATCCCGGACCTCCGGGCACCCCGCCGCTGCCGGTCCCGCGCCGAGGAGAGACCGTGACGCTGCGCACCGAACGCCCCCCGGTGCGCCCGCGCAGCGGTCGCCGGCCGCTGCCGCCGCTGATCTTCCTGCTCGTGCTCGCCGTGGCCGCGGGCGCCGTCTGGTGGAACGTGCTCCAGCAGGACAGCGAGCGCAAGGCCGAACAGGCCGCCGCCTGCGCGTCGGCCGAGGCGGCCCCGCCCTCGCTCGATCCCACGACCGTGACGGTCCGCGTCTTCAACGCGACCGACGAGCCGGGCCTGGCGAAGACCGTGCGGGACGAGCTGACGACCCGGGGCTTCAACGTGCCCGAGTACGCCAACGACCCCAGCGACCGCGAGGTGACCGGCACCGGCGAGGTGCGCTTCGGCGCCCGCGGGAAGGACGCGGCCGCGTTCCTCGGCGCCTTCCTGCCCGATGCCGGCGAGTACCCCGACACCCGGGCCACCGCGCAGGTCGACCTGGTGATCGGGCCGGAGTTCACCGGCCTCGCCACCCCGGAAGAGGTGGCCGCGGCGCTCGCGCCGCCCGAGGACGCCGCCGCCTGCTGACCGGATCTCACGCCGGGTGCAGCGCGGCCACCAGGCCGACGAACTCCTCCGCGACCGACGGCGCGGCGGCGATCGCCATCGGCTCCGCGAACGGGCGCCCCGGCAGGCCGGTGACCACCAGGCCGGCCTCCGCCGCGACGAGCGCGCCGGCCGCGTGGTCCCACGGGTTGAGGTGCAGCTCGTAGTAGGCGTCCACCCTCCCGGCGGCCGCGGAGCACAGGTCCAGCGCCGCGCTGCCGTTGCGGCGGATGTCGCGCACCCGCGTCAGGAGCTCGGCGACCACGGCACCCTGCGCCCGCCGCTGCTCCACCCGGTAGCCGAATCCGGTGGCGACGAGGGTCTGGTCCAGCGACGCCGGCCGGCTGCCGCGCAACCGCAGCGGCTGCGGGCGGGACGGCGTCACCAGGTGGGCGCCACCACCGGTCGTGGCCGTGAACAGCTCCCCCGTCGCGACGTTGAGGACGGCGCCCGCCAGGACCACGCCGTCCACCTCGGCGGCGATCGACACCGCGTACGCCGGCAGGTCGTAGAGGAAGTTCACCGTCCCGTCGATGGGGTCGACCACCCAGCGCACCCCGCTCGAGCCCTCCCGCGAGGCGCCCTCCTCCCCCAGGACGCCGTCCTCGGGGCGGGCGGCCAGCAGACGGCCGACGACGAGCTCCTCGCACGCCCGGTCCACGGCGGTGACGACGTCGACTGGGCTGCTCTTCACGTCCACCTGCTCGGCGGCGCCGGCGCGGCCACGGGCGACCAGCGCGGCGGCCTCCCGGGCGGTGTCGACGGCGAGGGCGAGGAGGTCCTGGGGGTCGGGCGTACCTGCGGCGGAAGTCAGCACGGGGCGATCCTGCCGCAGGCGAGCGGGCCGGTGCCGTTGATCACTACGCTGAGGGCGTGCAGGGCTTCGGTGTGGACATCGGCGGTAGCGGCATCAAGGGATGCCTGGTGGACCTCGAGCAGGGCCGGCTGCTCGGGGAGCGGATCCGGGTGGAGACGCCGCAGCCGTCGCTGCCCGCCTCCGTGTACGCCGCGGTGGCCGAGATCGTGACGCAGTTCGAGTGGACCGGCCGGGTCGGCGTCACCTTCCCCGGCGTGATGAAGCGGGGGGTCGCCCACACGGCGGCCAACGTCGACAAGAGCTGGATCGGCACCGACGTCGACGCCGGCCTGGACGCCCTGATCCCCGGGACGGTCGAGACGCTGAACGACGCCGACGCGGCCGGGATCGCGGAGATGCGCTACGGCGCGGGCCGCGACCGGCGCGGCGTCGTCCTGATGCTCACGTTCGGCACCGGCATCGGCAGCGCCCTCTTCGTCGACGGCCACCTCGTGCCCAACACCGAGTTCGGGCACATCCAGGTCGACGGCGAGGACGGCGAGCGGCGCGCCTCCGCCGCCGCCCGTGAGCGCGAGGACCTCAGCTACCCCGAATGGGCGAAGCGGGTCGACCGCTACCTCGACGTCCTGGAGGCCGGCCTGTGGCCGGACCTGATCATCGTCGGCGGGGGTGTGAGCAAGAAGGCAGCGAAGTGGGTCCCCCTGCTGTCCACCCGCACCCCCGTGCTCGCCGCCGAACTGCAGAACGACGCCGGCATCGTGGGGGCCGCACTGGCTGCTCACGAGCGCCGTGACGGGTGAGCACGGAGTGAGCCGTGCGACTCCGCACGTCAGCGCGGGCGCTTCGCGGCCGATGCAGCACAGAGGGTGATCCCGCACTGCTGGGCAGGCAGAACGCCCCCTCGGAGGCAGGTTGCGGATCCGAGGCGGTGGAATCACCGGTGCACGTCGTTACAATGAGAGAGCCCCAGCCCGTCGCCGACCAGCGGGGAGGCATCCCCTGCCCGTCCAGCGGTCGAACGCTGCGCCGGACTGCCGGGATCTTCCCCTGTTCAGGACGACGGCCGGAGCCGCTGCCCGGAGACCAGACGGTCTTCCGGGGAACGAACCCAGTACGGGAAGGAAACTGAGTGCCCGCCGACCAGCCAGCACCGGAAGCACCCACCGCGAGCGCCCCCGAGCGCACGAGGACGGTCGCCGCCGGTACCCGGACCCCCCGGGCCAGTGCCTCGGTGCCCACGGCACCGGCCGAGGAGACTGCACCGGCCGGCAGCGCCTCCCCGGCCCGCAAGCGCGCCCCGGCGAAGTCCGCGGCCGCCAAGGCGCCCGCGAAGGGCACCCGCGCCAAGCCGACCATCGCGCCGTCACCCGGAGCCGGTGAGGGCACCGTGCTGACCGCCGTGGCCACCGGGGACTCCGCCGTCGCCGTGCTCGACGCCGGCGCCGCAGGTCTCAAGCTCGACGAGACGGTCGTCGCCGGTCCCGACGGCCCCGCGGTCGAGGCCGTCGCCGCCGAGGAGGAGGCCGCTCCCGAGGGCGGCGACTTCGAGTGGGACGACGAGGAGGAGTCGGAGGCCCTGCGGCAGGCCCGCAAGGACGCCGAGCTCACCGCCTCGGCCGACTCGGTCCGCGCCTACCTCAAGCAGATCGGCAAGGTCGCGCTGCTCAACGCCGAGGAGGAGGTCGACCTCGCCAAGCGCATCGAGGCCGGGCTCTACGGCGCCGAGCGGCTGCGCCAGGTCGAGGAGGAGAACCAGAAGATCTCGCCGCAGATGCGCCGGGACCTCAACTGGATCGTCCGCGACGGCGAGCGCGCCAAGAACCACCTGCTCGAGGCCAACCTGCGCCTCGTGGTCTCCCTGGCCAAGCGCTACACCGGCCGCGGCATGGCGTTCCTGGACCTGATCCAGGAGGGCAACCTCGGCCTGATCCGCGCCGTCGAGAAGTTCGACTACACCAAGGGCTACAAGTTCTCCACGTACGCCACCTGGTGGATCCGGCAGGCGATCACCCGCGCGATGGCCGACCAGGCCCGCACCATCCGCATCCCGGTGCACATGGTCGAGGTCATCAACAAGCTCGGCCGCATACAGCGTGAGCTGCTCCAGGACCTGGGCCGCGAGCCCACTCCGGAAGAGCTGGCCAAGGAGATGGACATCACCCCGGACAAGGTGCTGGAGATCCAGCAGTACGCCCGGGAGCCGATCAGCCTCGACCAGACCATCGGCGACGAGGGCGACAGCCAGCTCGGTGACTTCATCGAGGACTCCGAAGCGGTCGTCGCCGTGGACGCGGTGAGCTTCACCCTGATGCAGGACCAGCTGACCAGCGTGCTGCAGACCCTCTCCGAGCGGGAGGCGGGCGTCGTCCGGCTGCGGTTCGGGCTCACCGACGGCCAGCCGCGGACCCTCGACGAGATCGGCCAGGTCTACGGGGTCACGCGCGAGCGGATCCGGCAGATCGAGTCCAAGACCATGTCGAAGCTGCGTCACCCCAGCCGCTCCCAGGTGCTCCGCGACTACCTGGACTGAGTGAGTCCTGTCACGTCCTCAACCCCTCGCTGTGCGGGTGTTGTACCGACATTGCGGGTGATGCAGTACGCGTAATGCATGCACAACACCCGCACCGCAGTGCTGGGCGTTGTATCGGGTTGGTCACGATCTCACTCGTGCGCGCTAGGTGCGGGTTGCAGCGGCGCACCCCCCGGGTAAGCGGCGTAGCGTGGGCGAGGTCAGACAAGCAGCGGACCCACAGCCGGCGATCGACTACCGGTGACGAAGGCAGAACCACGCACCATCAGTTCCATCCGATCAGTACGAGCCAGCGACAGTCCTCTGCTTCGCGCCCCATCAACAGCCCCAGTGGCCCCGGCCTCACCGTCCCCGGCGAGTCCGACGACCACTGGAGCGGATCGGGAATCGGAGGGTCCATCCTGGCGCTGTGCAAGAGGCCGATCCGCACCTGCGGGTCCGTGCGGTAGAGAGCGAGTGATGACCAGATGACACAGACGCTGACGACGACCCCGCCCGCCGACGACCTGGTCGTGCCCTTCCACTGCGACCGTTGCGGTGCACTGGCCAAGGTTCGCGTCGTTCTCGCGAGCGGCAGCGACCTCGTCTTCTGCGGGCACCACGCCCGCGAGTACGAGAGCAAGCTCCGGGACATCGCCGTCCACATCATCGACACGGACGGCGAGCAGCGCGTCACCAACTGAGCGAGCCCGTATCGTCTCGCCCGCGATGAAAGCTTCACCCGACGACGCCGCCGCGTCCGACGTCCCGCCTCGTGCGGGCGTCGGGCCGGCGGCTCCGTCATCTCGGGGGACCCCCGGTCGACGGCCACCGGAGGATTCCCCCATGTCCCAGCACCCCCCCGCACCGGATGAGACCGTGCGGTTCCGCGGCGACGCTCCCGACGGGCGCCCGCCGCTGGACGGACGGCCCTCCGCCGCGGCACCCGCACGCCAACCAGCCGAGGCCGACGACCGGCCGGACACCTCCCTCCCTCCCGAGCACGCCGCCGAACCGGCTGGGCACTCCCCGCAGGTGCCGAACGGCGCCACGCCGGGCGGTGGCGTCGGTGCCCACGCCGCGCGCGAGGTCGAGGCGGACGACACCCGCCCGGTGACCCGGGACTGGCAGCTGGGCGCGCCCCAGGCCGGAGAGCCGGGGCGCTCGACGCCGGAAGTCCCCGACGCCGCCGATCCCTCCTCGTCCGGCACGACGTCCTCCGGTGCCGAGACCATCGCGTCGTCCGCGGGTCCGACCAGCACGGACGACGAGACGGCGCGGCTCGTCCTGGACGACGACGCCGTCGGGACCGGAGCCGACCGGGCGCCGGCCGGCGACGAACGTCCCGGTGCCCCCTTTCCGGGCGAGGACGACTACGGCACGCAGAAGATCGATCTGACCAGGTCTGACCTCGCGGCCGCCCCGGCGCCGACCGACCGCCCGGCCGCCGCCGACCGCCCGGCCGCCGCCGACCCGGCTGTCGACCAGCCGCCCAGGACGTCGGGCCGCCGCCCGCCTGATGGCGACCTGCCTCCGGCCGGACCGCGCGCCCCCTGGTGGCGGCGCCGTGCCGTGCTCGTCCCTGCCGGTGCCGTCGCCGTGCTCGCGGCCGCCTACGGCGTCGACCTCGCCGTTGCACAGGGCAGCATCCCGAGGTCCACCGTCGTCGCCGGCGTGGACATCGGCGGACTGTCCCCCGCCGCCGCTGCCACGACGCTGGAACGCGAACTCGCACCCACGGTCGCCGCCGACCGCACCGTCGTCGCCGACGACGTGGAGGCGACCCTCTCCCCCGCCGCCGCAGGGCTCACGCTCGACGTCGACGGCACGGTGGACGCCGCAGACGACCAGCCGCTCAACCCGTGGACCCGGCTCGTCACGCTGTTCGGCGACCGCGAGGTGCGGCCGGTCATCGCCACGGAGGACACCGCGCTGTCGGCGCAGATCGAGAGCATCGCCGCGCTGGTCGACCGCGCACCGGTGGATGCCACGATCACCTTCGAGGGCACCACGCCCAGCGTGGTGGACGCCGCCGACGGACGGGCACTGGACCAGGAGGGCGCTGCCGACACGCTCACCGGGGCGCTCGCCTCCGGGCGCGACCCGGAGTCGCCGATCGAGATGCCGGTGGAGATCACGCCGGTCCGCGTGGATCGCGCCGAGGCGGAGCGGGTGCTCGCGGAGACGGTCACCCCGGCGGTGTCCGCGCCGGTGGCGGTGGTCAGCGGGGACGGGGCGACATCGGCCGAGGTGCCGGCGGAGGCGATCGCCGCGTCGCTGACCTTCACGCCCCAGGACGACGGCGAGCTCGCCGTCGCGATCGATCCGACTGCGCTCCAGACCGCCCTGGGTGAGGAGCTGTCGGCGTTCGGCACGCCGGCCAAGGACGCGGACTTCGAGATCTCGGGCGGGGCGGTGACCGTCGTCCCCTCGGTGGACGGCACCGGCGTGGACCCGGCGAAGCTCGCCGAGCAGCTGATCCCCGTGCTCGCCACCCCCGCGCCGCGGTCGGTGACGGCCGAGCTCGGCCCGGTGCCGGCCGACTTCACCACCGAGGAGGCTCAGGCCCTCGGGATCAAGGAGGAGATCAGCAGCTTCACCACGCGGTTCACCAGCGCGGCCAGCGGAACGAACATCCGCGTCGTGGCCGCCGAGGTGGACGGCGCCCTGGTGATGCCGGGCGAGACCTTCAGCCTGAACACGTTCACCGGACCCCGCGGCACCGCCCAGGGCTACGTCGAGGCCGCGGTCATCCAGAACGGCGAGCTGTCGAAGGCGGTCGGCGGCGGCATCAGCCAGTTCGCCACCACGATGTTCAACGCGGTGTTCTTCGCCGGGCTCGAGGACGTCTTCCACAAGCCGCACAGCTTCTACATCAGCCGGTACCCGGCCGGCCGTGAGGCGACGGTGTACGAGGGTGCCATCGACCTGCAGTGGCGCAACGACACCGACTCCGGGGTCTACATCGACACCGCCTGGACGCCGGGCTCCCTCACGGTCACCTTCTACGGGACCAAGCGCTACGAGATCGAGGCGATCGAGGGCCCGCGGACCAATCCCCGGCAGCCGACCGAGCAGGAGAAGGTCGACGACGGCAACTGCACGCCGCAGCCGGGGATCCCCGGGTTCGACGTGAGCGTCACGCGCGTCTTCCGCGACCTCAACTCGGGCCAGGAGCTGCGGCGGGAGACCTTCAACACCCGCTACGCCGCGGAGGCCATCATCCGGTGCATCCCGCCGTCCGAGCCCGCACCGGCGCCGGAGGGCACCCCGCCGGGCGGCTGACCGGCCCCGTTCCCACGACGGGCCGCTCACCCGACGGAGGGAGGCGCCCTGCGGGTCGCCGCTGCACCGGCCCGTCTGCGCCCTCCCGCCGTGCACACTGGGCGGATGAGCACCGTCCTGCCCCCGGCACGCGCCGAGGACGCCGGGTCGCTCGACGGTGCGCGCGAGCCGGCCCGGGCCGAGGACGGCGAGGCGACCGGCGCCCCGCATGCCGGCGCGGCCGAGCCGGCCGCGGGGCGGCTCGACGCGTTGCCGCCCGCGCTCGCCGTACCGCTGCGGCTGCTCGGCCAGACGCTGGCCAAGGCCTGGCACGACCGCATTCTCGGGCTGTCGGCCGAGGCGGCGTTCTGGCAGATCCTGTCAGTGCCGCCCCTGCTGATCGGGCTGCTCGGGTCGCTGGGCTACCTCGGCTCGGTGATCGGCGATGCGTCGGTGCGCGAGATCGAGGAACGGCTCCTGACGGCGTCGGCCGAGGTGCTGACACCCGGCGTCGTGGACAACCTGGTGGCCCCGACCCTGGACGACATCCTGGGCTCCGGGCGCCTCGACCTGCTCAGCCTCGGCTTCCTGCTGTCCCTCTGGGCGGGGTCGTCGGCCACCGCCACGTTCATGAACACGATCGTGATCGCCTACGACCAGCGCGACGTGCGCGGACCGATCCGGACGCGGCTCAAGGCGCTCTGGCTGTTCGTCGTCGGCATGGTCATGGCGGTGCTGACCCTGCCGCTGCTGGTCCTCGGCCGCGAGGTGCTGGTCGGGCTGCTACCCCGCGACTGGCGGAACACGGCCACGGTGCTCATCGACGCCGTCTACTGGCCGCTGGTGCTGATCGGCCTGCTCCTGGCGCTGACCAGCTTCTACCACGTGGTGCTGCCGCACCGGCTGCCGTGGCGCAGGCACCTGCCGGGTTCGGTGCTCGCCGTGGCGTTCTTCCTGCTCGCCGCGCTGCTCCTGCGGACCTACGTGGCCGACATCCTCACCACGGCGCTGCCCTACGGCGCCCTGGCCGCTCCCATCGGCGCGCTGCTGTTCTGCTTCTTCTTCGGCATGGCCGTGCTGCTCGGGGCGGAGCTCAACGCCACGATCCAGGCCCGCTGGCCGGCGCCCCTGCGGCGCCACGAGCGCCGCCGCCGGGAGCGCCGGGCCGCCAAGCTCGAGGAGGCCCGCAGGCTCGGGCTGTTGTGACACGGCGATCCTCCGGGCCGCACCGCGGCCAGGGGCCGTCCCCCTGCCGCGCGGAGCCGTTTCGTCGTCCCTACGCGGACCCCTCCGGGGCCACTCGGGACGACAGCGCTGCGCTACTCCTTCTTGAGCTGCTCGTAGATCTCCTTGCAGGCCGGGCACACCGGACTGCCCGGCTTCGGGGTCTTGGTGACGGGGAAGACCTCGCCGCAGAGCGCCTCCACCATCGTCCCCATGACCGCGCTCTCGGCGATCTTGTTCTTCCGGACGTAGTGGAAGACCTCGTTCGCACGGCCTGTGTCGGACTCGCGGGTATCGGGCCGCTCCAGGATGTCGCTGCTGCTCACGGTGGTCTCCCTGCATCGACGGGACGGATGCCGGCGGCCGCCCGCTCTCCCGCCGGACAGGACTGGGCACGGGGCGCGGCCGCGCCGCCCTCATGATGTCAGGGTGCAGCCCGACCACTCCCCCGCTCCCCCACGGGGCACCCGAGCAGTGCCGTCCCCGGAGGTCCGGGCCGCCCTGGACGCCGGCCGGCCCGTCGTCGCCCTGGAGAGCACTCTTCTCGCCCACGGGCTCCCCCGCCCGGACAACCGGGCCGCCGCGGACGAGGTCGAGGCCGCGGTCCGCGCCGGCGGAGCGGTCCCCGCGACCATCGCCGTCCTCGACGGCGTGCCGCACGTGGGGCTCACCTCCGGGCAGCTCGACCGGGTCTGCGCCGACCCCGGCCTCGCCAAGCTCGGGATCCGGGACCTGCCCGTGGCGGTCGCGCTCGGCCTGAGCGGGGCGACGACGGTCGCCAGCACCGCCCTGCTCGCCGCCACCGCCGGGATCGATGTGTTCGCGACCGGCGGCCTGGGCGGAGTCCACCGGGAGGCGGCGGAGACCTTCGACGAGTCGGCGGACCTCACGGCGCTGTCCCGGATCCCCCTCGTCGTCGTGTGTGCCGGGGTGAAGTCGATCCTCGACGTGCCCGCCACCCTCGAGCGGCTGGAGAGCCTGTCGGTCAGCGTCGTCGGCTACCGGACGACGACGTTCCCGGGCTTCTACGTCGCCGACTCGGGTGCGACCCTCGACTGGTCGGTGGGGGACCCGGAGCAGGCCGCCGCCGTCTTCGCCGAGCGCCGCGACCTCGTCCCCGGCGCCCTGGTCGTGGCCAATCCCCTGCCCGCCGGCGAGCAGCTGGACCCGGCGCTGCACGATCGCGTGATCGCCGGCGCGCTCGCCGCCGCGGAGCAGGCCGGGGTCCGGGGCAAGGCGCTGACCCCGTTCGTCCTCGACCACCTGCACCGGGCCAGTGCCGGCGCGACCCTGGCGGTCAACGTCCGCCTGGTGCTGCGCAACGCCGAGCTGGCCGGGCAGATCGCGGTCGCGCTGTCCGCACGCGCCGCCTGAGCCCGCGATGCGGCCGGTCGTGGTGGTCGGGGACGTGGCCACCGACGTGGTGGTCGCGCTGACGGGCGACCCGGCGCCGGGCTCGGACCGCCCGGCGTCGATCCGCACCCGCGGCGGCGGCGCCGGCGCGAACGTCGCCGTCCATCTCGCCCGGCTGGGGATTCCCGTGCAGCTGGCCGGCTGCGTGGGGGACGACGCCGCGGCGTCCGTCCTCCGCGCGGAGCTGGCCGCGGCCGGGGTGCAGCCGGCCCTGCGGACGGTGGCCGGGGCCGCCACCGGCGTCGTCGTCAGCCTGGTCGAGCCGGGCGGACAGCGGAGCATGCTGGCCGACCGGGGCGCCAACCTCGAGCTGGAACCCGGGGACGTCCCTCCCCTGTCCCAGGGCGGCCACCTGCACCTGTCCGGGTACACGCTGCTGGACCCCGGTCCCCGGGCGGCCGGCCTCGGAGCGCTGGCGGCCGCCGTCACGGCCGGCTGCACCGTCTCGGTGGACCCAGCCTCCACGGAGCCGCTGCGCCGCTACGGCGTGGACCGGTGGCTGGCGGACACCGCGGCCGCCACCGTGCTGCTGCCGAACGCGGACGAGGCGTGCCTGCTCACCGGCTGCACGGACGCCGTCGACGCCGCCCGAGCCCTCGCGGTGCATCACCCGGTGGTGGCGGTGAGCCTCGGCGCCGAGGGTGCGGTGTGGGCCGCCGGGACGGCGCTGGTCCACCGGCCGGCCCAGGCGACGGAGGTGGTCGACACGACGGGAGCGGGCGACGCGTTCGCCGCGGGCCTGCTGGCGGCGTGGCTCACCGCGGGCCGCGAGCCCGACCCGGTCACGGCACTCGACGCCGGCCTGGCGCTGGCCGCCGAGGTCGTCCGGCGTCCCGGCGCCCGCTGAGCCGGCGGTCTCAGCCGTCGATGACGCGGGTGGGCCGCTGCTCCAGGACCCGGTCCGGGCGCGCGTCGTAGTGGCTGACGTGCAGGCGCTTCTTCGGGGGCCCGTCGTTGGCCATGACCACGGCGATCCAGGGCAGCACCGCACCCAGGATCGCGAAGACGAGCATCAGCCACAGGATCTGGTGGAAGACCGCGGCGAGGACGATGCAGATCCCGCGGATGCCCATCGTGATCGCGTAGCGCTTCTTCCGGGCGGCGTGCTGCTCGGCCCGGCTCGGCTCGGCCTCGGTGATGAGCACCGGCTCCGGCGTGCGCGGCCGCGGGAACTGCTGGCTCGACGCCACGGGCAATCCATCCCCTCAGCTGACCGGGGTCCGGGGGACATCGTCCCCGGCACGCCCCGGTACGCGCCCCATGGTGCCACCGCGATCGGGGCGGCGCCCGTGCCTGTCGTGCCCGGATCCTGCTCTTTCCGTCGCTACGCCTTCGCGGCCTTGGCCGCCTGTTTCTGCTCCTGCTTGAACGCTCGCACCTCGGCCAGCGACTCGGGACCGGTGATGTCCGCGACGGACCTCCGGGCGCCGTCGGCGCCGTAGTCGCCCGCGGCCTCGCGCCAGCCCGGTGGCGTCGCGCCGTACTGCTTGCCGAGCAGCGCCACGAAGATCTTCGACTTCTGCGCCCCGAAGCCCGGCAGTTCCCCCAGACGCTTCAGCAGCGTCGCCCCGTCCGGGACGTCGGCCCAGAGGTTCTCGGCGCGGCCGTCGTACCGCTCGACCAGCAGGCGGCACAGCTCCTGGGTCCGGGCGGCCATCGAGCCGGGGTACCGGTGCAGCGCCGGCGGCCCCTGGAACACGCGGACGAGGTCCTCGGCGTCCATCGCGGCCAGGTCCTCGGCCGAGAGGCTCTGCACACCGAGGCGATCGGCCAGCAGGCGCGGGGACCCGAAGGCACGCTCCATCGGGAACTGCTGGTCGAGCAGCATCCCGAGGAGCAGCGCCAGGGGGTCCCGGCCGAGCAGCTCGTCGGCCGCGGCGTCCTGGGCGATCGAAAGGTTCGGCACCCCTGCGATCCTGCCGCATCGCCGTCCCGGGCAGCCTCGCGCTCCGCACGGCCGGGACGGACACCGGCGCCGATCACCGGGCGCCGGGCGCCGGGCGCCGGGCGCCGGGCGCCGAAGCCTGCGACGGGGTGGTCGCCGCGTCGCCGTTCCCTGCGGCGCTCCCCGCATGCGGGGCCGGGCCCTCGTCCGGCTCCGGGCGCGGGAAGACGCTGTCGATGCCCGCCATCCGCAGGGCCCGGTCGACCGACCGGGACGCCGCGCGCAGCAACGGGTGCCGGCCGGCGGCGCGGGACGCCTCGACGCAGAGCAGCAGGAGGGCGAGTCCGGATGAGCTGATGAAGGTCACGGCGCCGGCGTCGATCGCGTCGACCGCGACCCGCTCGCGGCCCTGCGAGCTCGTGAACCGCGCCGCCACCTCGGTGTCCACGTCGCCGCGCAGGCACAGCACCCGGCGATCCGCGCCCTCGTGCTCGATCGTGATGGACCCGGCGGGAGGCCGTTGCTCGGGGTACGTGTGCACGTGCACCTCCTGCCCCGCTCACCGCGGCCGCCGGCGAAGGAGGCCACCGGCCATCGGTGCACAGCACGGGTTCGCGCCAGGGAAGATACGCCGCCCGCGTGCCCGGGCGGGGGCCCCGGGCCGTGCCCGTGCGGGTGCCCTGGAGCGGCGGGCACCCTGGCCTCGCGACCGGTCGCGCCGCGTGCAGGATGTGCCGGTGCGCGCCGTCGTGAGCAGGGTCGATACTGCCGCTGTAACGGTGGACGGTCGGATCGTCGGGCAGATCGGCCGAGGCCTGCTGTCACTGGTCGGAGTGGGCCGGGAGGACGACGCCCGCTCCGCGCGCGCCCTGGCCCGCAAGATCCACGAGCTCCGCATCTTCCCGGCCGAGGACGGCGCCCGGTCCGCGGCCGACCTGGCACTGCCGATCCTCGTGGTGAGCCAGTTCACCCTCTACGCGGACACGCGCAAGGGGCGCCGGCCGTCCTGGGAGCCGGCGGCGCCCGCGGACGTGGCGGAACCGCTGGTCGAGGAGCTGATCGCCGAACTCCGACGGCGCGGTTGTGCGGTCGAGACGGGGTCGTTCGGCGCCCGCATGCAGGTCTCGTCGGTCAACGACGGGCCGATGACCCTGCTGCTGGAGGTCTGAGACCGTCGCGGCGGGGTATCACAGGGTGACCGAACACACTCCCTGCGGTTTTCCTGTGAACCTGGCCGCGGCGGAACAGGTCCCGGCCACGAACCGTTGTGCATCACGTACCACATCGGACAGAAGAGTCCGGGGCACGACACCCCGGAGAGCCCGGCACTTACGCCCGGATGCGCCACCGAGACCGCAACACGCGGCGCGATGCATCCGAACCGAAGGCAAGGACGAAGACCCATCGTGACGCTGCTGCAGTCTTCCCCCACGGACACGCTCGAGACGCGTGCACCGCGACGTGAGCCCGACACCACCGGCCTGGTGTCGACCGACCTCGTGCGCGTGTACCTCAACACCATCGGCAAGACCGCGCTGCTGACCGCCGAGCAGGAGGTCGAGCTCGCCAAGCGGATCGAGGCCGGTCTGTACGCCGACCGCCTCTTGAAGGAGAAGCAGGGCCTGTCCCCCGCGCGCAAGCGGGACTACAAGGCCCTCGCCATCGACGGGAAGGCCGCCAAGGCGCACCTGCTGGAGGCCAACCTGCGGCTCGTCGTCTCGGTGGCCAAGCGCTACACCGGCCACGGCATGACCTTCCTGGACCTCATCCAGGAGGGGAACGTCGGCCTGATCCGCGCGGTCGAGAAGTTCGACTACACCAAGGGCTTCAAGTTCTCCACGTACGCCACCTGGTGGATCCGGCAGGCCATCACCCGTGCGATGGCGGACTCCGGTCGCACCATCCGGCTGCCCGTCCACCTGGCCGAGCAGGTCAACAAGGTCGTCCGTACCCGGCGGCGCATGCACCAGGAGCTGGAGCGCGAGCCCACGGCCGAGGAGCTGGGCCTCGAGCTCGACATCCCGGAGGCGCGGATCATCGAGCTGCTGGAGTACAGCCGCGACCTGGTCAGCCTGGACCAGACGGTGGGCGCCGACGAGGAGTCCCGCCTCGGTGACTTCATCGAGGACGCCGACGCCGCCGTCGCGGAGGACGCCGTCGCCTTCCAGATGATGAAGGGCGACGTCCGGACGGTCCTGTCGACCCTGGAGGACCGCGAGCGCGACGTCGTCGTCCTGCGGTTCGGTCTGGACGGCCACCAGCCCCGCACCCTGGAGCAGATCGGCAAGCAGTTCGGTCTGTCCCGCGAGCGGGTCCGGCAGATCGAGCGCGAGACGATGAGCAAGCTCCGCGACCCGGAGCGGGCCGACGCACTCCGGGACTACCTGGGCTGAGCGCGACCGAACATCCGACGAGAGCCGGTTCCCCGCAGGGAACCGGCTCTCGCCGTTTCGTCACACCGGGTTGCGCATCCGCCGAGGGCCGGGGTCGACCCGGGCCGTCGGCGGACCGACCTGCCCGGTGCCGCCGGCGACGACCAGCGACCGCCCGCCGTGCCACGGCGACGCCGGGCCGACGATGACCGGCTCCAGCCGGAGCCGCAGCACCTCGGGGAGATCGTCGGCCAGCCGCGCGACTCGCAGGAGAAGGTCCTCGAGGGCGGCGACGTCGACCGGCTCGGAGCCGCGGTAGCCGTCGAGCAGCGGCCAGGCGCGGGGGGCCCGCACGAGCTCCGCGGCGTCCAGATCGGTGAGCGGCAGCGTGCGGAAGGCCCGGTCGCCCAGCAGGTCGGTCGCCACCCCGCCGAGGCCGAAGCTGACCAGCGCGCCGAAGGACGGGTCGTCGACGATCTCCACCACCGTCGCCACCCCCGGCGCAGCCATCTCCTGGACGATCACCGGGTCACCGGACGGGATGGCCGCGAACGCCGCCCGCACGGCGTCGGCGTCGGCGAGGTCGAGCCGCACACCGCCCAGGTCCGATCGGTGCCGCAGCCACGGCGCGGTGGACTTGAGCACCACCGGGTAGCCGACCGCGTCCGCCGCGGCGACGGCGGCGTCGGCATCGGAGACCGTCCGCGTGCCCAGCAGCGGTACGCCGTAGGCGGCGAGCAGGGCGATCAACTCGTCGTCGGTGAGATCCCGCCCGCCGGGCGCCTCCGCCAGCACGGCGCGCACGAGGTCGCGGGCGGCGTCCTCGTCGAAGCCGGGCAACTCCGGCACGGTGCCCACCGGCCGGCGGCGCCAGTCGGCGTACTCGGCGACCTTCGCCAGGGCGATGACCGCCCGCTCGGGTGTCGAGTAGGAGGGAACCGATCCCCGCGAGGGCATGCCGCTCTCGTCGAGGACGGCGAGCTCGGGCGGGACGCCGTCGGTGGACATGAAGCTCGCGACGATCGGCGTCGCCGAGACCCGGGCGACGTTCAGGAGCGCCGGGCCGAACTCCCTCGACCCGGCCATGAGCGGCGGCAGGAAGACCGCGACGACCGCGTCGACGCCGTCGTCGTCGACGGCTTCCTGGAGGGCGGCGCGGAAGTCCTCGGGCGTGCCGTCGGCGCCGATGTCCAGCGGCTCCTCGCGCGCCAGCTCCAGGCCCTGGTCCAGGACGGCGTCGGCGACCAGCACGCCGATGGCCGTCGAGTTGCCGACGATCGCCACCCGCTTCCCGGCCGGCAGCGGCTGGTGGGCCAGGAGCGTGCCGACGTCGAACATCTGCGCCACGGTGTCCACCCGGATGACGCCGGCGGAGGCGAAGAGTGCGGCGACCGACTGCTCCGGCACCGCGACCGAGGTGTCGACCAGGCCGCGTCGGATCTTCACGTGCCGGCCGCTCTTCACGGCGACGACCGGCTTGGTCCGGCCGACGCTCCGGGCCAGCCGGGCGAACTTGCGGGGGTTGCCGAAGCTCTCCAGGTGCAGGAGGACGACCTCCGTGGCCGGGTCGGTGGCCCAGTACTGGAGCAGGTCGTTGCCGCTGACGTCGGCCCGGTTGCCCGCGGAGACGAACGTGGACAGACCCAGGTTCCGGCTGCGGGCGTGCTCGAGGAGGGCGACCCCGAGCGACCCGGACTGGGCGAAGAAGCCGACCCGCCCGCGGCCGGGGATCTTCGGCGCGAGGCTGGCGTTGAGCCGCACGTCCGGGGCGGTGTTGACGATCCCGAGGCAGTTGGGCCCGACGACACGCATGCCCGATGCGCGGGCGGCAGCCACCAGCTGCCGCTCGGCCGCGCGGCCCTCGGGCCCGGTCTCCCCGAAGCCACCGGAGACGACCACCAGTCCGCGGACCCGCTTGCGCCGGCAGCCCTCCACCACCCCGGCCACCTCGTCGGCCGGCACGGCGAGGACGGCCAGATCCACGTCGTCGGGGATCGACTCGATGTCGGCGTAGGCGGGCACGCCGCGCACGTGCCGGGCCCCGGGGTTGACCGGGTAGACCGGCCCGGCGAAGCCCTGGTCGAGCAGGTGCCGCAGCACCGCGTTGCCGATCTTGCCCTCGTCGTTGCTGGCGCCGACGACGGCGACCGACGACGGCGTGAGCAGCCGCGCGATGGACCGGGACTCGCTGCGCTGCTCGCGCTCGTAGGCGACGGCCAGCGCATCCTCGGTCTGCTCGATCGGGAACGTCAGGTGGACGACGCCGTCCTCGTACTCGCGGGTGGCCTGGTAGCCGGCGTCCTGGAAGACCCGCACCATCTTGTTGTTCTGCGACAGCACCTCGGCGACGAACCGCTTGATGCCCCGCTCCCGCCCGGCGGCCGCCAGGTGCTCCAGCAGCACCGAGCCCAGGCCACGCCCCTGGTGGGCGTCCTCCACCAGGAAGGCGATCTCGGCGTCGTCGGTGTCGGGATAGCGGTCGAAGCGGCCCACGCCGATCACCTGGTCCCCGAGGAGCACGACGAAGGCCACGCGGTCCACGTGGTCGACGTGGGTGAACCGGTGCAGGTCGCGGTCCGAGAGCCGCTTCATGGGCCCGAAGAAGCGGTAGTAGCGGGTCTGGTCGCTGCTCCGCTCCATCAGCCCGACCAGGCCCTCGTCGTCGTCGGGGCAGATCGGGCGCAGGTGCACCGTTCCGCCGTCGGCGGCGACGATGTCGGCCTCCCAGTGCGGCGGCGGCGGGGGTGGCGGGTCCGCGGCGACGTCGGGGGCGGGGGCGGTCTGCTCAGTCACGGGGGTCGTCCGGATCGAGGCCGAAGTAGCCGAAGGTGGCCTGCCGGGTCCGGGACACGGCACGGTCCACGCGGGACTCGGTGAAGGGGTCCCAGCGGGAGAACCCGGTGTAGCCGCCCTCGGTCATGTGGGTGGGCGGCCGGATCCGCAGACCGCGGCGCACGACGTCCTCCCGCCATGCCTCCGGGATCTCGGTGGCCGGGTCGAGGGGCTCGCCGCTCACCTCGGCGATCAGATGCGTCCAGGCCCGGGGCACGCACCGGACCAGGCCGTACCCGCCGCCTCCGAGGACGATCCACCGCCCGTCGCTCACCTCGTGGGCCAGCTCGTGCATCGCCCGGTAGCTGGCGCGCTGTCCGTCGACGGTGAGCGAGAGGTCGGCCAGGGGGTCCTCGTGGTGGGCGTCGCAGCCGCACTGGGTCACCAGGATCTGCGGCGAGAAGGCGCGCAGGACGCTGGGGACGACGGCGGTGAAGGCGCGCAGCCAGCCGGAGTCGTCGGTGCCGTTGGGCAGGGCCAGGTTCACCGCGCTCCCCATGGCCTTCCCTGGGTCCCCGGTCTCCTCCGGGAACCCGGTTCCGGGGAAGAGCGTGAGCGGCGTCTGGTGGACGCTGACGGTGAGGACCCGGGGGTCGTCGTAGAAGGCGTTCTGCACGCCGTCCCCGTGGTGGACGTCGAGGTCGACGTACGCGATCCGCTCGTAGCCCTGGCGCAGCAGCCAGGCGATGGCGACCGCCGCGTCGTTGAAGACGCAGAAGCCGGAGGCGGCGTCCCGCATGGCGTGGTGCAGGCCGCCGGAGATGTTCACCGCGTGCTGTGCCCTGCCGCTGTGCACCTGCTGGGCGGCCAGCACGCTGCCACCGGTGATCAGCGCCGCGGCGTCGTACATGCCCTCGAAGATGGGGTTGTCCGGGGTGCCGAGGCCGTGCCCTACGTCGTGGTCGGTGGGGGCGCGCCGGACCGCCTCGAGGTAGGCGGGGTCGTGCACGAGGGTGAGCAGCTCGGCGTCCGCGGGCGTGGGTTTGAGCAGTTCGAGCCGGCCGGTCGAGAGGACGCCGAGGCTGTCCGCCAGGCGCATGGTCAGGTCGAGCCGGACCGGGTGCAGCGGATGGTCCCCGCCCATGGTGTAGCCGAGCAGCGAGTCGTCCCAGACGACCGCGACCGAGTCGCTCACGGGTCTCTCCTCGCCGGTACCGGACCGCCCGAGCGGCCCTGCTGTCCCCTGCGCGGGTCGGCACCCCGCCCGCGGAGCGACGCTACCCGCTGCCGGGCCGGCGGCTTCCCGTCCGGACCGCTCCCTCGATCGACCGGGCGGCGAGGGGCAACCCCGTAGACTGCCTTCGACACGGAGGAGTGCCTGTGAACGACCTCATCGACACCACCGAGATGTACCTCCGCACCATCTTCGAGCTGGAGGAGGAGGGCGTCGTCCCGCTGCGTGCGCGGATCGCCGAGCGCCTGCACCAGAGCGGCCCCACGGTCAGCCAGACCGTCGCCCGCATGGAGCGCGACGGCCTGCTGACCGTCGAGGGCGACCGGCATCTCCAGCTCACCGACGAGGGACGCCGCCTGGCCACGGCGGTCATGCGCAAGCACCGCCTCGCCGAGTGCCTGCTGGTGGACGTGATCGGCCTGGACTACGCCGACGTGCACGAGGAGGCGTGCCGCTGGGAGCACGTCATGAGCGAGGCCGTGGAGCTCAAGCTGCTCACGCTGCTCGGCAATCCCACCACCTCTCCGTTCGGCAACCCGATCCCCGGTCTCGAGGCGCTGCGCGGCGACCAACTGCTGGGCGGCGAGACCTCCGCGGTGCTCGACTCCCTCACCCTGCTGTCCTCGACGGCGACCGCCGAGGGGCGTCCGGTCGTGGTCCGGCGGATCAGCGAGCAGCTGCAGGAGGACACGGCGCTGCTCCGCGAGCTGGCCGAGCAGGGCGTCCGGCCGGGCGTGACGATGGTGGCCCGGCTCGTCGACGGCTCGGTGACCCTGGACGGGCAGCCGCTGCGCGCGGGGGTCGCCCAGCACCTGTTCGTCAGCGCGGTCGACGAGGACCTGACCCCGCTGGAGGCCGCGCCCCGGCTCTGAGCGGGCACCGGAGGGCAGCTGTCCGGCCCGTCGGCCGCGCCGCGGCGCGCCGGACCGGGCGCGGGCCGGGCTCGGCGGGACGCTCATTACTGTGGACCGGACGTCCGCCACCTCGCACTCCGGCAGGGAGAACCCACGGTGAGCCAGCCCCCGTCCACCCCCGCCGAGCCGTCCGCCGGGTCCTCCGGCAGCCCGTTCTCGTCGCTGGCCGATTTCGTGGCGCTGCCCCGGATCAGTGCGCTCGCGTTGTCCGCCGACGGCTCCCGGCTGGCCGTCTCGGTGCACACGCTGGACCCGGAGAAGAAGAAGTGGCAATCGGCGCTGTGGGAGGTCGACCCGGCCGGTCGGCGCCCGGCGCGGCGCCTCACCCGCAGCGCGCCGGGTGAGTCGTCCCCGGTGTGGGCACCGGACGGCTCGCTCCTCTTCACGTCGGCGCGCCCGGACCCGGCCGCCGCCGCGGAGAACGGGGATCCCCAGCCGGCGCTGTGGAGCCTGCCTCCGCGGGGCGGCGAGGCCCGCCTCGTCCTCTCCCGGCCGGGAGGCGTCGGCCCGGTCCTCCTCGCGGCCGACAGCGGCGACGTCGTCGTCGTCTCCGCGACCATGCCGGGCGGGTCGGATACGGAGGCCGACGCGGAGCGGCGCAGCAAGCGCAAGGACGCCGGGGTGTCGGCGATCCTCCACGAGAGCTACCCGATCCGGCACTGGGACCACGACCTCGGTCCCGCCTTCCCCCATCTGTTCTGGGCGGGGCAGCTGCCCGACGAGGAATCGCCCGGCGGCACGGACGACGTCGAGCTGCGGGACCTCACCCCACAGGCCGCGCCACCCACCGGTTCCGGGGACGACGCCGCGCTGTCCCCTGACGGACTCTCCCTGGCCCGCTCGGAGGAGGTGAACGACGGCCCGGCGTCGCGCCGGTCGCGCCTGGTCGTCACCGACACCGCGAGCGGCGGATCGCGGGTGCTGGTGGACGATCCGCTCGCCGACGTCTACCGGCCCCGATTCTCGCCGGACGGCGCCACCGTGGTCTGCGTCCGGGAAAGGCTGGCGACCTACGCCGAGCCACCGGACTACACGCTGCTGCTGGTCGACGTGGCCACGGGTGCGGCGTCGGAGCTGACCCCGGGCTTCGACCGGTGGCCGAGCGCGCCCCAGTTCAGCGCCGACGGTTCGGCGGTCTACTTCCTGGCCGACGACGACGGCCGGCACGCGGTGTTCCGGGTCCCGGTGGACGGCGGCGAGCCCGTCCGGCTGACCGGCGACGGTGCCTACAGCGACCTGAACGTCGCGCGGGACGGCAGCGCCCTCTATGCGCTGCGCTCCGCATACGACTCCCCCTCGGTGCCGGTACGCCTCGATCCCGCGGCACCCCTCCAGGAGCCGGCCGTGCTGCCCAGCCCCGGCAGCCTGGACCGGCTGCCCGGCACGCTGCACGAGGTCGAGGCCACCACCGCCGACGGCACGCGGGTGCAGTCCTGGCTGGTGCTCCCCGAGGGCGCCTCGGCGGACTCCCCGGCGCCGCTGCTGCTGTGGGTCCACGGCGGCCCGCTGATGAGCTGGAACTCGTGGTCCTGGCGGTGGTGCCCCTGGGTGATGGCCGCGCGCGGCTACGCCGTCCTGCTGCCCAATCCGGCCCTCTCCCAGGGCTTCGGCCTCGACTTCGTCCGCCGCGGCTGGGGTGAGTGGGGCGGCGCGCCCTACACCGACCTCATGGCCGCCGTCGACGTCGCGGTCGGGCGGCCGGAGGTCGACGGCACCCGGACGGCGGCGATGGGCGGTTCGTTCGGCGGGTACATGGCGAACTGGATCGCCACCCAGACGGACCGGTTCCGGGCCATCGTCACGCACGCCAGCCTGTGGGATCTCGACGCGTTCACCGGTACGACGGACGCCGCGTACTACTGGGAGAAGGAGTGGGGCGACCCGCTGCGCGAGCCCAAGCGCTACGAGCAGAACTCGCCGCACCGCTACGCCGACGCCATCCGGACGCCCATGCTGGTCATCCACGGGGACAAGGACTACCGCGTCCCGATCGGTGAGGGGCTCCGGCTCTGGTACGACCTGCAGAAGCGCGGCGTGCCGTCGAAGTTCCTGTACTTCCCCGACGAGAACCACTGGGTGCTCACGCCGGGCAACTCGATCGTCTGGTACGAGACGGTGCTGGCCTTCCTGGCCGAGCACGTGCGCGGCGAGGAGTGGCAGCGGCCCGAGCTCCTCTGACCGGCGCCGGTCCCCCACGGCCGATCAGCCCGGCCGGGAGGCGCCGGGGGAAGCCAGCGTGGTCCCGATCATCGCGCGCAGCTCGGCCGGTGGCACGCACCGGGCCAGCGCCTGGGCGAGCAGCCGGGCGAGCGCGTACGCCGGCTCGACGTCCAGCGCGCGGGCGAGGGCGACGTTGGCCAGAGCGCCGTCCCCGCGCAGCCAGGCACTGACCGCGAGGAGGGTGGCCGGCGCCGCATCCAGCGGGGCGGGCGCCCGCCGGGTGCACTCGGTCCAGAGGACCTCCGCGGCGGGAGCGTCCGCGCCGATCGCCAGCCCGAGGGCGCGGTCGCGGACGTCCCGGTCGCGCAGCCCCCACACCACCCGTGCCACCTCCCGGTCGGTCAGGGCGCGCCGGGGGGCACCGGGGCGGCACCGGGCAGCCGCCGCCGTGACGGCCGCGAACGACTCCTCCGCCACCGCGTCGAACCCCGTCTCGAGGACCCGGGCCGAGCACTCGACCGCGACCCGGGCGCAGACGGCCGCCATGTCGTCCCGTGCGGGGCCGACCGGGCCGGTGATCCGGCGGACCAGGTCGCTGCGGTCCCGCTCGACGACCACGCCCGTGGCGACGGAGGCGACCTCCAGGGTCGTCACGCCCTCCGGCAATGGCGTCCCGGCTCCGGGCGCGCAGCACGGCCGCGGGCAGTCGTAGGACCACCACCGGCCGGCGCGGACGAGGAGCGCCGCGCACACCGCGACGCCGTCCCGGGCGAGGGCGAGCACCAGTTCGTGGACCACGTCCCGGTGCGGCAGCCCGGAGGCGCCGCCGTCCGGCCCCCTCCCGGGGCCACCCGCCTCGGGGACGTCGGGCGCCTCCGTGACGACCGCGACCAGCACCCCGCTGGGCCGATCGGTGCGCACACTCCGCGTGAGAACGGCCGCCGCGGCGGCTGCGTCCTCCGGGGGCGGCAGATCGCCCCGCACCGTCAACCCCACCCGGCCGCCGCTCGCGCCGGTGAGGCCGACCAGCACCACCGACTCCCGCGGCCGGAAGCCGAGCAGGGCGGGCAGCGACGCGACGATCTCCCCGGGGTCGGAGAGCCGCACGTCGATCCGCTGGGGATCGGAGCCGGGATGCCGGTCGGAACGGGGGTCCATGCACCGACCCTGGGCGCCGGACGGGGCCTCGCCGATCCGCGGACCCGACTTGTGGACGGCCGAGCGTCCTGCCGGCCGGTGGCCTCAGATCTGGTATTGGACGGCGCTGCGCGCGGCGAGCCACGGACGCACGTGCTCGGCGATGACCGCCACGTGGACGGGGTCCTGCGCGTAGCGGTAGAACGCCTCGACGTCGGGGAAGTCCGCGATCAGCACGACGTCGCCGTTGCCGTCCGACAGCCCGGCGTCCTCGGCCACCACCAGGGCGAGCATCCCGCCCACGTCCTGCCGCAGCCGGCGCAGCGCCTGCACGCTGGTGGCCCGGCGACGCGCATCGGCGGCGGCCGACCACGTGAAGACCACGACGTGACGGATCATGGCCTGCACCCTGCCAGGCGCCCGGCCGGCCGGGCGCACGACCCCGCTGCCCGGCGGGTCGGCCGGCGCGTCGTGCGCGCTCGTTAGAGTCCGCCGCATGGGACGGTCGTTGCGCGTCGCACTGCTGTCCTACCGGAGCAAGCCGCACAGCGGGGGCCAGGGCATCTACGTCCGGGCCCTGTCCCGGGAGCTGACCGCTCTCGGGCACCGCGTGGAGGTGTTCAGCGGGCAGCCCTACCCCGAGCTGGCCGACGGCGTGCCGCTGACGCCGCTGCCGAGTCTCGACCTCTACCGCGAGCCCGACCCCTTCCGCACGCCCCGGCCGTCGGAGTTCCGCGACCGGATCGACGTCCTGGAGTGGGCGACCATGTGCACCGCCGGCTTCCCCGAGCCGCTCACCTTCAGCCTGCGGGCCGCGCGGCACCTGCTGCCTAGGGCGGCGGAGTTCGACGTCGTGCACGACAACCAGTCCCTCGGCTGGGGGCTGCTCCGGCTCACGCGGGCCGGGATCCCGACCGTCGCCACCGTCCACCACCCGATCGTCATCGACCGGGCGCTCGAGCTCGCGGCGGCACCGTCGCTGCGCCGTCGGCTGACCCTGCGGCGCTGGTACGCCTTCACCGCCATGCAGGCGCGCGTGGCCGGCCGGCTCGACGGCCTCACCACCGTCTCGGAGAACTCACGGCGCGACATCGCCACGCACATGGGCGCCTCCGCCGACAACGTGGCGGTCATCCCGGTCGGCATCGACCCGGCGGAGTTCACGCCCCCGCCCGCCGGGCAGCCGCGGGACCCCGGGTCCGTCCTCGTGATCACCAGCGCCGACGTCGCCCTCAAGGGGCTGGTCAACCTGCTCGAGGCGCTGGCGAAGCTGCGCACCGAGCGCCCGGTGCGGCTCACCGTCGTCGGGACCGCCCGGCCCGGCGGACCGGCCGAGGCCGCCCTGGACCGGCTCTCGCTGCGCGATGCGGTGCACTTCACCGGGCCCGTGCCCGAGGCCGAGCTCGTCGACCTGCTGCAGCGGGCCACCGTGGTGGCCATCCCGTCGCTGTACGAGGGGTTCTCGCTGCCGGCCGTCGAGGCCATGGCCTGCGCCACTCCCCTGGTCACCACCGATGCCGGGGCACTGCCGGAGGTGGTCGGCGACGAGGCGGGCCTGCGGGTCCGGGCCGGGGACGTCGGTGAGCTGACCGAGGCCCTGCGGCGGGTGCTGGACTCCCCCGACCTCGCCGGCCGGCTCGGCCGGGCGGGCCGGCGCCGGGTCCTGGATCGCTACACCTGGCGGTCGACGGCGCAGCGCACCGCCGACTGGTACGGCGAGGTGCTCGACCGGAAGGGTTCGATGAGGACGACGGGCGAGGGAGCCCCAGCGACCGGGGAGCGGGTCGAGCCCGGAGTCGAAGGGCAGTCGCCGTGCTGACCGTCGACTACGACCGCCTCGACCTGCGGCCGGGGATGACCGTGCTCGACCTCGGCTGCGGTGAGGGACGGCACGCGTTCGAGGCCTACCGCCGCGGTGCCTCCGTGCTCGCCGTCGACTGGGGCGTCCCCGAGGTCGAGACGACGAGGCAGTGGCTGGACGCGATCGCCGAGGCCGGGGAGGCTGGGCGGGCGGGCGACGGCAGGGTGGCTCGCGCCGAGGTGGTGCGCGGCGACCTGTGCGCGCTGCCGGTGCCGGACGCCAGCGTCGACCGGGTGATCGCGTCGGAGGTCCTCGAGCACATCCCGGACGACGCCGCGGCGATCGCGGAGATCGCGCGGGTGCTCAAGCCCGGCGGGCGTTTGGCGGTGACCGTGCCGCGCTACGGGCCCGAGCGGATCTGCTGGGCCCTGTCGGACGCCTACCACGCCAACGAGGGCGGCCACGTCCGCATCTACCGCGCCGACGTGCTGCGGACCCGGCTGACCGCGGCCGGCCTGGTGCCGGGGGCGGGCCACCACGCCCACGCGCTGCACGCCCCGTTCTGGTGGCTGAAGTGCGCCGTGGGTGTCGAGCGCGACTCCGCCGCCGTCCGCGCATACCACCGGCTGCTCGTCTGGGACCTCACGAAGCGGCCCTGGATCACGCGCACCGCGGAGCGGCTGCTCGACCCCCTGTTCGGCAAGAGCCTCGTCGTCTACGCCGACAAGCCGGCGGTCGCTCGGGGCAGCTCCGCCGCGGGCGGCGGCTACGTCCCCCCGGCGGAGGAGCGGACCGCTGCGGCGCGCTGACCGGGCCGGCCGGGGCACCCTCCCCGAGCTGCCCGGCGTCCTGACCGGTGACCAGCTGCGGGAGACCGTCGCGTGGATCGCCGCCCAGCAGGAACGCGACGGCGCGCTGCCGTGGGCCCGCGCGGGCCAGCTCGACCCGTGGGACTCGGTGGAAGCGGCGATGGCCCTCGACGTCGGGGGGCAGCACGACCGCGCCGCCGGGGCGTACCGCTGGCTCGCCACCCGTCAGCGCGTCGACGGGTCCTGGGCGTCGGACTACCGCGGGGGCGTGGAGTCGGCACCAGCCACGGAGAGCAATCACGCCGGCTACCTCGCCGTCGGCACCTGGCACAGCTGGCTGTCGTCCCGGGACGAGCCCCTGGTGACGGAGCTGTGGCCGGTGGTCCGTCGCGGCCTGGACCTGGTGACGCGGATGCAGCTGGCCGGTGGCGCGATCGGCTGGGCACTCCGGCCCGACGGCAGCCCGGACGACACCGCGCTGCTGACCGGGAGCGCCAGCCTCTTCCAGGCACTGCGCTGCGGGATCGCCCTCGCCGGGCTGTGCGGGGAGCCCCAGCCGGACTGGGAGCTGGCCGTCACCGACCTCGGCACCGCGCTCCGCGGCCGCCCCGCGGACTTCGCCGACCGCTCCCGCTTCTCGATGGACTGGTACTACCCGGTGCTGGCCGGCGCGGTCACCGGGGTCGACGCCGACGAGCGGCTGGCCGCGGACTGGGACCGGTTCGTCGTCCCGGGCCTCGGCGTCCGCTGCGTGGCCGACCGGCCGTGGGTGACCGGCGCCGAGACCTGCGAGCTCGCGCTGGCCCTGGCAGCAGCGGGGCGGATCGACGCCGGGATCGAGCAGGTCGCCGCGATGCAGCACCTCCGGCACGAGGACGGGTCCTACTGGACGGGCTTCGTCTACCCCGACGACGCCCGGTGGCCGGTCGAGCGGACCACGTGGACGGCGGGGGCGGTGGTGCTCGCCGCCGACGCGCTGTCCGCATCGACGCCCGCGTCCGGCCTGTTCCGCGACCCCGCGGCGCTGCCCGGAACGCACGCCGCCGACGCCGAGTACCTGCCCGGGAGCGCCGGCACCGTCCTCCCCTGAGCGCAGCGGAACCGGCCGGCACCCCGAAGGCCGCCGACCGGCCGGGCCGTGTCTGCTCAGACGCGGGTCGGCTCCGCGGAGGAAGCCACACGCGGGACGCCGTCCCATTCCGCGTCGGTCATCCGCAGCACACGGACGCCGAGGTGGACGAAGACGACGACCAGCGCGCTCACCGTCGCGAGCACCGTGACGTCGTTGCTGAACGGCAGTCCCTGGCCGACGAGCACGGCCACGGTCGCCAGGGCCGGGGCCCACACTCCGACCGCACCGGCGCGCCAGGCCGCCCACGGCAGCAGCGCGACGCCGAGCCCGAAGCACAGGATCAGCGGGAAGGCCACGGCGCCGAGCACCGCACTCTCGTTGAGCCGGTCGATGAACGCGATCATCTCCGCCTCGTCCCCGCCCGCCAGGGACAGGGACACCACGTAGAACAGCGCGATCCCGAAGTAGCCGAAGCCGCCGAGGACGGCGAGGGCGGCCCCCACGTCGGCCAGTCCGGCACCGCGGTCGCGGGCCTGGTGCAGGACGCCCGCTGCGGCGGGAGCCATGAGGACGGCGGAGACGATCAGCAGGACCGCCGACACCGTGAGCGCCGCGCTGTGCTCGGTCGCGGCGCGGTACATCACCTCGCCGGTGCCGCCCTCGGCCGGGTCGAGGAGAGCCTGCGGGATGAGTACGGCGGAGAAGAGAATCAGGCTGCCGCCGGCAGCGATGCGGCGGACTCGGCGGGAGAGAGGGGCGGTCCTCGTACCGGTGGTCGTCATGGCGGTTCTCCTTCGACGGTGACCGGCGCATCCCGCCGGTCGGACGCCGGAAACGATGGTTCGAGGGTTCCGCCCGCGTCGTCGGCACCGAGGCTCGATCGGCGTCGTCCGGTCGGATGACCTTCCTCGGCCGGAGATCGCTCTCGCGAGCGATCCGCCGGGAACCACCCGGCCCTACCGTGACGTCATGAACAGGTGGGTGCCGCGCCCGCTGGACCTGGCCGCCGCCGCGGTGCTGACCGCCGGTAGCCAGGTGGAGCTGTGGCTCGCGCCGGCGACGTTCGGCCCGCGGCCGCTGCTCGCGCTGGCCTACGCCGTGGGCACCGCGGCGGCCGCCTGGCACCGCATCGCCCCCTTGACCGCGTTGGTGACGGCCATGTGCGCACTGGTCGTCATCCCGGGGGCGCTGGGCGTGGACCCGGCGGATTCGTTCGGCTGGTTCGTCACGGTGCTCGGGCTCCTGGTGTCCGCCGGCTACCACGCGCCCCGGCCGGTCGTCGCCCTGGCGACGGCGCTGCTCTGCTTCGCGGTCTCGATCGTCCTGGAGAAGGGGTTCGTCCTCGCCGACATCGCCTTCGCCTGGCTGCTGGCCTCGGGCGCCTGGCTGGCCGGCCGGGCGGTCGCCAGCCGGACGGAGCGGGCGGAGTTGTTCGAGCAGCGAGCGGCGCTGGCGGAGCAGCAGGCGCAATGGCAGGCGGCCGCGGCCGTGGCGGAGGAGCGGCTCCGGATCGCCCGGGAGATGCACGACGTGGTCTCCCACAGCCTGAGCGTGATGACCTTGCACGTCAGCGGTGTCCGCCGGCTGCTGCGGCCGGAGCAGGCCGAGGAGCGATCGGCGCTGGAGGCGGTGGAGCGGACCGGGCGCGAGTCCCTGGCGGAGATGCACCGGATGCTCGGCGTGCTCCGCTCGTCCGAGGACGGCGAGCGGGGGCCCGCCCCAGGGCTGGACCGGGTACCCGAACTCCTGGACGCCGCCCGACGGGCCGGGTTGCAGGCCGAGCTGACCATCGGCGGGGTACCGCGCCCGCTGCCGCCCGGCGTGGACCTGGCCGCGTACCGGATCGTGCAGGAGGCGGTCACCAACGTGCTGCGGCACGCGGCCGCCCGCCGGCTCGACTGCAGGATCGACTACGGCGCGACCTGCGTGGAATTGCAGGTCGTGGACGACGGTCGGGGCGCGGCTGCCCCGCGGCAGGGCGGTCACGGTCTGGTCGGCATGCGCGAACGGGCGGCGCTGTACGGGGGGTCCGTGGACGCGCGGCCCCGGCCGGCCGGCGGGTTCGCAGTGCACGCCGTCCTGCCGGTGCCGGACCCGGAGCCCGCCCCTGCGCCCGCCGGAACGACCGGGGCCGAGGGCGCGCCGTGATCCGCGTTCTGCTCGCCGACGACCAGACCATGGTCCGGGCCGGGTTCCGGCTGATCCTCTCGGCCGAGCCGGACATCTCCGTGGCGGGCGAGGCGGCCGACGGGCTCGAGGCAGTGGCCGCGGCCCGCCGACTGCGGCCCGACGTCACCCTCATGGACATCCGGATGCCGCGGCTCGACGGCATCGCCGCGACCGCCCGGTTGACCGCCGAGGATCCGGCCGTGACCCGGGTCGTCGTCCTGACCACGTTCGATGTCGACTCCCACGTCTACGACGCGCTGCGCGCCGGCGCCAGCGGCTTCCTGCTCAAGCACGCGCCGCCGGAGGAGCTCGTCCAGGCGATCCGGGTGGTGGCCTCCGGTGGAGCGCTGCTCGATCCGGCCGTCACCCGCCGCGTCATCGAGGAGTTCGCCCGCACGCCGGCCCCGGGACCGGCGCCCCCGGAGGTGGCCGGACTGACCGAGCGCGAGCTCGAGGTGCTGCACCTGGTCGCTCAGGGGCTGTCCAACGCGGAGCTCGCCGCCACGCTCGTGGTCAGCGAGGCGACCGTGAAGACCCACGTCGCCCGGATGCTGGCGAAGCTGGGGCTGCGGGACCGCGTGCAGGCGGTGGTCTTCGCCTACGAGCGCGGGCTGGTGCGCCCGGGCGCGCACTGACCGGCGGTCAGCGGGCGCAGTCGATGCAGGTGCGGGCGGCCGGCCGCGCGGCCAGCCGCTCGGGTGCGATCGGCCTGCCGCAGGTCTCGCAGATCCCGTACTCCCCCGCCGCGCGGCGGGCCAGCGCCGCCTCGACGTCGGCGAGCCGCGCCCGCGCCTGCTCGAGGAGGGCCACCACCTGCTGGCGTTCGAAGGCGATGGTGGCGCCCTCCGGGTCGTGCTCGTCGTCCGCGTTGGACGACCGCGATGCCGCCACCACCTCGTCGAACTCCCGGGTCAGTGCCTCGATCTGGGCGAGGGCCGCCACCTGCTCCTGCTCGAGTGGGTCGGTCACGACACCTCCTCGCTGGCGCTCGTCGATGCCGTGCCCGGGGGTGCTGAACCATTGCGTGACCTCGCAAGCTCGGTCACGACAGCCGTCTCAGCAGGCGGAGGGAGCCGGCCCCCGGCAGCTCCTCGAAGTTCCCGGACGCGAGGACCCGGGTGTAGACGCCGAACGGTGCCTGACCGCCCGCGGCCGGATCGGGGAAGACGTCGTGGATGGCGAGGGTGCCGCCGACCGCGAGCTTGGCGACCCACGCGTCCTGGTCCCGCCGGGCCGACTCCTCCGTGTGGCTGCCGTCCAGGAACAGCAGGGCCAGCGGCGTCGACCAGAGCGGGGCCAGCACCTCGGAGCGCGTGACGACCGCGACCACGACGTCCTCGGCGCCCGCCTCGGCGATCGTGCGGCGGAAGCACGGCAACGTGTCGACCAGGCCGACGTGCGGATCCACCAGCGAGGGGTCGTGGTACTCCCAGCCGGGCTGGTGCTCCTCCGAGCCGCGGTGGTGGTCGACGGTCACCACCTGACGGCCGGTCTCGCGGGCCGCCGCCGCGAGGTACAGCGCCGACTTGCCCATCCAGCTGCCCACCTCGAGCAACGGCCCCGGGACGGCGACGGTCCGGGCCGCCTCGTACAGCGCGGACCCCTCGTCGTCCGGCATGAACCCCGGCGCAGCGCGGGCGGCGGTCAGCAGCTCGGCGCTCACGGGGAGAACCGTGCCCTCAGCGAGGTCATCCGCCGGTCGGTCGCCGTCCCGGCCGCGGTGTCCGCAGCGTTCGCGAAGAACGCACCGGCCGCCGTCGTCACCGGGACGGCGAGGACGAGGGCGATGGCGCCGACCAGGGTGCGGACGACCTCCTCCGCGAGATCGGAGCTGGTGACGATGTTCCAGAGGGACCGGTCGGACAGCTCGAAGATCAGCAGCAGCGGCAGCGCGGCCCCCGCGTAGGCGAAGACGATGGTGTAGACCGTCGAGGCGATGTGGTCCCGGCCCACCGCCATCCCCCGGGTGTAGAGCTCCCGCCAGGTGATGTCCGGCGACACCTCCTTCAGCTGCCAGATCGCCGACGCCTGCGTGATCGTGACGTCGTTCAGGACGCCGAGCCCGGCGACGACGATCCCGGCGAGGACGATGCCGGAGAAGCTCAGGGTCGGGTCGTAGCCCTGCAGGGTCACCGTCTCCTCGCTGGTCAGGCCGGTCAGTTTCGCGACGGAGACCGCGACCGACCCCATGACGGCCACCAGGGTGAGTCCGAAGAGGGTGCCCACGAGCGCCGTCGTCGTCCGCGCGGAGAAGCCGTGCGCGAGATAGAGGACGACGAACATGATCGCCGCGGAGCCGACCAGGCTGACCAGCGTCGGGGAGTCCTCGGACAGCAACCCCGGCAGCACGAACTGCAGCAGGACGAAGAAGGCGAACGCCAGCCCGACCAGGGACGCCAGACCCCGCAGCCGCGCCACCACGCCGACGACGACGGCGAAGGTGAGCGCCAGGACGACGATCGGGAGGTCCCGCGCGTAGTCGTCGAAGACGTAGACCGCGCCCCCTTCGGCGCCTCCGTCGCGGCTGAGCACCAGCGTGTCCCCCTCGGACACCCCGGCCGCGACGACCTCCGGTGGGAGCTCGACCTGCGAGAAGTCCCCGGTGCCCTCGCCCTCGAGAACCTCCATCACGGCGTTCGCGCAGGTCTGCTGGGGGCCCTCCGAGCCGAGGCCGCACTCGACCTCCTCGACGGAGACGACCCTCGCGTCGGGATAGGTGGTCCCGGGCGGCGAGTACGTCGCGGCGACCTGCTGGGCCCGGGTGGGTTCCCCGTCGGGCCACAGGGCGATCAGCCCGATGACGGTGGCCAGGCCGACCGGCACGAGCAGCAGCAGCATGAGCCACACGGCCCGCCTGCGGAGGCCGAGGGTCTCGGTGCTCGGCGGCGGCGCGTCGGGATCGGGACCGTGGCTGTGGTCGTGGCTGGGCGGCACCGGCTCAGGCTAGGAGCAGGCCCGCCCCGGCTCCACACCGACACCGGCTCCGCGTGGCCGACCCGGTCGATGTCACTCCCCGCCCCCGCCCTCGGTCGGGTTCTCGAGCATGGTGAACCGGTGCCACAGGCCGCTGAGCTGCAGGGGCCGGATCACCGCCGCCGTCGGCCCCACCAGGATCAGCTCGATCGCCCGCGGCGACGTCATGCGCAGTGCCTGGACCAGCACGGCCATGCCCGCGGAGTTCATGAACGTCACCGCGTGCAGATCGAGCTCGACCCGGTGCAGCGAGTGGACCTGCAGGAGCAGATCGGTGAGCACGCGCATGAGCGGACGGCGGGCGGCGCCGGTCAGCTCCCCGGCCAGGCTCAGGCGGGCGACGCCGCCGTCGACAGCGTGGGCCACCTCGGGTTCGGCGGGGCGGCCCGCGCCCGACGGCGGGGGCGCTGCGGAACTCGTCGTCTCCTCCACGCCGTGTCACTGCCCGGTACGGCCGATGATCACGCCTCGCCCGGCCGACGACCCGGAGCCGGCCGGCCGCGGCGCTGCCTACAGTCGGGTGCATGACCCCCTCCCGGACCCCCGCCGACATTCCTCCCCAGGCCGGCCGGACGGTCGTCGTCACCGGCGCGAACAGCGGCCTGGGCCTGGCCACGGCGCGGGAGCTGGCCCGGGCCGGGGCGCGCGTGGTGCTCGCCGTCCGCGACCTCTCGCGCGGCGGGGAAGCTGCGGCGTCGATCGACGGGGAGGTGGAGGTCCGCCACCTGGACCTGGCCGACCTGGCGTCGGTCCGGACGTTCGCCGCGGAGTGGACCGGCGACCTCGACGTCCTGGTGAACAACGCCGGGATCATGATGGTGCCGCCCGGCGTCACGGTGGACGGGTTCGAGCTGCAGTTCGGCACCAACCACCTGGGCCATTTCGCGCTGACCGCGCTGCTCCTGCCGCAGGTCACCGACCGGGTGGTGACCGTCGCCTCGATGATGCACCGCACCGGGCGCATCGACCTGGACGACCTGAACTGGGAGCGCCGGCCGTACTCGCCCACCGGCGCCTACGCCCAGTCCAAGTTGGCGAACCTGCTGTTCACCCTCGAGCTGCAGCGCCGGCTGACCGCCGACGGATCCCGCGTCCGGGCGCTGGCCGCGCATCCGGGTTGGGCCGCGACGAACCTCCAGGGCCGGACGGGGAACCGGTTGGCCGACCGCGCCGCACTGCTGGCCAACCGGATCGTCGCGCAGTCCGACGCGTCGGGAGCGCTGCCGATCCTCGCGGCGGCCACGAGTGACCTCCCCGGTGGCAGCTACCTCGGCCCGGGCGGCTTCCAGGAGATGCGGGGGACGCCGACTCTCGTCGGTCGCACGCCGTCCGCCAGTGACCCCGACCTCGCCCGCCGTCTCTGGGAGGCCTCGGCGGCCCTCACCGGGATCGACCTGCCCGCCGGCAGCAACGCCGCCTAGCAACCTCGTTCCGGGTGCTCCCGGCCGGCGTCCCCTGAAGAGTCCGTGCCGGACGGCCGTGACCGCTATCTTCCGAGCGGTGTCCATGAACGTCCGGGAACGCCTGCGTACAGCTCTCCCCGCGGCCCTCAAGCAGCGAGATGCGGCACTGGTGGCCGTGCTGCGCGCCACGCTTGCTGCTCTCGACAACGCCGAAGCGGTCCCGCTGCCGGAACACGGCCACGGGAGCCTCGCGCTGGAGGAGACCCCGGTCGGTGTCGGTGTCCGGGAGATGGCGCGCCGGGACCTGTCGGACGAGGACGTGAAGCGCCTGGTCCGCGACGAGATCGACGAGCGGCGACGAGCGGCACGGGTCTACGAGCAGGCAGGCGAGCACGAGCGCGCTCGGCGACTGCGCCACGAGGCCGACACGCTGGCCGCCGTCGCCGGCCTGCCGCATGCACCCGACCTCCCAGCACCCGATCGGTAGTCGCCGGCCGGGGCCTTTCTGGGGAGCGAGCGGTCTGGGACCATCGGCGCGCCGGTCCGGGAGGTCGTCGTGGCGGGACCACCGAGTTCACCGCTCCTGTCCGTGAAGCACGCGGTGCCGCCTCCTCGCCCCGGGGCGGTGCCCCGGCAGCGGCTGCACGACCGGCTTCGCGCCGCCCGCGGCACACGGCTGTGCGTGGTGGTGGCGCCGGCCGGATGGGGCAAGACGACCCTGCTGGCCCAGTGGGCGACGGACCCCGAGGAGCAGCCGGCCACGGCGTGGGTGTCGCTCGACCGGTCGGACGACGAGCCGGTCCGGTTCTGGACCTACGTGCTGACGTCGCTCGGCGGAGTGGACCCGACCGTGGGTCGCCGGGCGCTGGCGGCGCTGTCCGCTCCGGGAGTGGAGCCGGTGACCGTGGCCCTGCCGCTGCTGATCAACGACCTGGCAGCAACCACCGGCCGGTACGTCCTGGTCCTGGACGACGTCCACGTCCTGCGCGACAGCCGGGTCTGGGAGGGGCTGGAGTTCCTGCTCGCGTACGTGCCGGCGTCCCTGCGCCTGGTGATGGCAGGACGAGCGGATCCTCCACTTCCGCTGGCCAGGTTGCGGGCGAGAGGGGAGCTCACCGAGATCCGCGCGGAGGACCTGCGGTTCACGCCGGAGGAGTCGACGGCCATGATCGCCACGGTCGGCGGGATCGGGCTGCCGCCCTCGACGCTGGTCCACCTGTGGCGACGCACCGAAGGCTGGGCGGTCGGGCTGCAGCTCGCCGCGCTCTCCCTCCGCGGCTCCGACCGGCCCGAGTCCCGGCTTGCCCGGTTGCGCGGGGACGACCGTCACATCCTGGACTACCTCTCGGCCGAGGTCCTGGATCGGCTGGAGCCCGAGCAGCGCGATCTGCTGGTGCGGGCCTCCGTCCTGGAGCGCCTGTCCGGGCCCCTGTGTGATGCGGTGCTCGAGCGCACGGGGTCGGCTGCGGTCCTGCGACAGCTGGAGAACGCGAACCTCTTCGTGGCCGCCCTGGATCCCGGTCGACGCTGGTACCGGTGCCACGGCCTCCTGCGGGATGTGCTGCGGCGCGAGCTCGAGGCCGCCTCTCCCGACGCCGTCCCGCTCCTGCTCGGCCGGGCCGCTGACTGGTACGCCGGCGAAGGCCGGATGGACGAGGCCGTCCGGCATCGAATCGCCGCCGGGGACGTCGCCGGAGCGACGGACCTGCTGAGGTCGTCGGAGGGGTGGTTCTTCGAGCGTGGTGCGGCGGCGACCTACCTGCGGCTGGGCGAGGACGCGGCGTCGGCCGGCGGCCCGGCCGATGCGGTGGTCGTCATGATGCTGGCGTACGCCGCGGTCCTCAGCGGCCGGTTCGACCGCGTGCGTCACTGGTGCGACGCTGCGGAGGCCCTGGTCGACGACCGCGCCGTGTCCGTCGACGGGTGGCTCAGCGCCCGAGCCTGCCTCCTGACGATGCGAGCCGCGTACGGACACGTGGAGAGCGACCGCGCCTCCGCCGCCCTCGCCGAGGGAGGTCGCGCCGTGCAGCTCGAGACCGATCCCGAGCGCCCCGGTTACGTGCTGGCGCGCGCTGCGCTCGCGAGCGCGCACATGCGGTGCGAGCAGTTCGACGACGCGGTCGCCCTGCTCGCGGACGCCTGGCGACGACCCTCGCGCGCGCTGCTGCCGACGTCCGCGCTGCTGCAGACGGCGGGGTTGCTGGCCCTGAATCTCGTCCACGTGGGCGACCTGGAGGCAGCGGGCGAGGTCTGTGACGAGGTCGCGACGTCCGCCGACGCCGTGGAGGGCGCGTGGGGGGATGCCGCCGCCGGGTCGGTCGCCTGGCTCCGGCTCGTCGCCGGCCGCCTCGCCCACCACAGTGGGGACCTGACACTCGCCCGGCACCGCCTGCGCCGCGCGGTCCAGCTCGCCGAGGTCTGGGGGCGGGACGTCGAACTGGTGAGGGCACTGAGCAGCCTGGCGGAGGCGGAACTCGCCGCTGGCAACCGGGAAGCGGCCCGCGAGGCGGCGACCCGGGCCCGCGAGGTCGCCGACGCGGCTCCGATCCGACGACTCGCGGCGGAGGAACTGCAGGCGGTCGAGACGAGGCTCGGCCGGGGCGCGGTCCGTGCCGCGCGACGGGTCGGTCGCCTGCACGAGAACCTCACCGATCGGGAGCTGTCGGTGCTGCGCGCGTTGTCCGGCTCCGCCACCCAGCGGGAGATCGGCGCCGCCCTGTTCCTCTCGGTCAACACGGTGAAGGGCTACACCAAGAGCCTGTACCGCAAGCTCGGCGCGTCATCGCGCCGGGAGGCTGTCGAGCGGGGCAGGGCGCTCGGCTTGACCTGAGCCCGGCCGTGCCGGCGTCCCTGTCGTGTCCGTGCGACGCCGGCCGGGGCGGAGGGCCGCGCCCATCAGGACCAGCAGCACCACTCCACTGGCATAGGCGAAGGTGTCCCCGATCCGGGAGTACCAGGTGCGGCTCCCCTGTGTCGGCACGGACACCACGAGGGTCTGGTCCGAGGCGACGTAGTAGTCCGCCTTGTGGCCGAGGAGCCGTCCCTGCCCGTCGGTGGCCAGCGAGATCCCCTGGCGGGTGGGGCGGACCAGGGCGACACCGTTCTCGACGGCTCGGAACGGCGCCTGCTGGGCATGCCACGCCGAGATGCTGCGCCAGTCGCTGGACGGCACCAGGAGGATGTCGACCCCCGCCCTGCCGGACTGCCGCACCAGGGCGGGGAAGAAGTCGTCCTGACAGATGATCGTGGCCAGCCGGCCATATGGCGTGTCGGCGGTGGGGACGACGCCGGGGCCGGGACCGTGCCCGTCGCCAGGCGTCGGCTTGGACTTCTGGTAGTCCCAGACGACCGTGCCGCCCGGGTCGAGGAGAACGGCATGGTTCTCGTTCACCGGGGTTCCGCCCGCTCCGTCCCCGCCGGCGAGCAGCACCATCATCGAGACCTGGAGGTAGACCTCGTGTCGCTGCGCCAGGTCGGCCGCGCGCGCCACGACGCCGGCCTAGGCCTCCTCGAGGGTCCGCACCGCGGCCTCCGACCAGGCGATGATCTTCGCGCCGGCGACAGCCTCCCGCTCGGATCGCTCGAACAGCTCCTCGAGCACCGGCTGCAAGTGTTCCTCCCGCACCGCGGCACGCTCGTCGGTATCGGCAGCGCCGAGATCCGGTGCGGAGTACGCGAGGTCCGACAGCTGCCGATCAGGGGCGAGGGCCGCGACGCGCACCGTCTCGGCAGCCGGCGCCGCGAATGCGAGGCGGGCGCCGCCGAACAGCAGCGCCGCAGCGAGGGCGACGACGAAGATCACCGCCGGCGGCTTTCCTGCGGCGCCCCATCCGCGTTCCCACAGGTCGTTCGCCACGGACGCCGACCAGCTGACCAGGAACGTCAGCCCCCAGATCCCGGTGACGGAGGCCAGCTGCAGCAGTGGAAGGCCGGCGTACTGGGAGTAGGCCGTGCTGCCCGCGGTGCCGTAGGCGCTGCCGAGCGTCCCGAGCAGTTCCGTGACCGTCACGGCCGCCGGGAACACGAGCGTCCGGGACACGCCGGCCAGCCGCGGCGCCAGGGCGCGGTCGACCGCGAACGGCACCGCACCACCGGCGCCGAGGGTCGCGACGAAGAGGTAGTGGCCGAAGCCGTCCTCGATCGGGAAGAACCCGTCCCGGAGCCCGAGGAGCAGCGCCAGGGCCATCGCGACGACGAGCGCCGGGAGGGCGATCGCGGGCCGCTGGCTGCGCGTGAAGCGCAGCAGGAACACCGGCGCCAGCCATGCCGTCAGGGGAATCAGGGTCTGGACGTTCGCGAACGGCAGCAGTGCCGTGCCCACGAGCAGCCACAGCCACGACCACGGGGGGACGGCGTACGACGGGGACACGCTGGAAGAGCGGCGCTCGGTGTCCGCCCCGCGGGGCGCGGCACCCCTGTCACCCGTGATGCGTGGGGTCATGCCGATTCCTCTCGCTGTCGGTGGACAGGACGGCAACCAGGAGGACTGCGCCTCCCACGTCCCAGAGCTGGGTCAGGAGCGCCCGGAGCGCCGCCTGGTCGGGGATCGAGCACTCGATCACCATTCCGGCCGGTGCCGTGGAGATGCGGACGTCCTCGAAGCGGTCCCGCACGATCCCGGCGACCGCCGACGGCATCGGCCCACTCACCACCACGCACTGCGTCGATCCCACGGCGGCCTCCTGCGGTCCCGACCACCGTGCCTCGGCCGTCGCCGTGCCCGCACCACCCCCGGCGCAGAACCACCCTGGGTGGAGCGGTCTCACCGGAGGTCGTCGGAGGATTCCCCCGGTCCGGCGGTTCGATCGTCCGCGGGGTGCCAGAGCGCCTGACCGGTCACCGCGTCGAAGACGTGGGCGCGCACCGCCTCGACGGCCACCCGCACCGCATCGCCCGGCCGGACCGCTGCCCCGGCGGGGAAGAAGGAGCGCAACGTCGCGCCCGAGGAGCTGCCCGCGGACAGCTCGACGCCGGGCGCGGTGACCGGCGGGGCGCCCACGGCCAGCGAGACCACGGTGTTCCTGCCGGTGTAGGCCGCCTCGGTCACCACGCCGTCCAGCGCCACCGCCTCCGGGGCCTCACCGGTCCCCGCGTCGTGCACGTCCTCGGGCCGCAGCCCCAGCACCACGTCCCGGCCGATGTGGTCGCGCAGGGCGGGCGGGACCGGCCGCCACAGCGGCAGCGTCCGCGGGCCGACCACGAAGCCGGCCTGCCGACCCGAGGACACCAGCCGCGCGGGCAGCAGACCGATCGACGGCGTTCCGACGGACCCGGCCGCGACCAGGTTCACCGGCCGCTCGTAGAGCTCCCTCGGTCCGCCGACCTGCACCACGCTGCCCTGGTGCAGCAGGGCAACCCGGTCGGCGACCGCGAGCCCCTCGGACTGGTCGTGGGTGACGTAGATCGTGGTCACCCCCAGCCGGCGGACGGCGTCGACGACCTCCCGCCGCACCGTGGACCGCTGCGCCGCGTCGAGGCCCGCGAGCGGCTCGTCGAGCAGGTAGACGTCCGGGGTCTGGACGAGCGCGCGGCCGATCCCGACGAGGCCACGCTCTCCCTTGGACAGCTCCGCGGGACGGCGGGACAGCAGCCGGCCCAGGCGCAGCTGCCGGGCCCGTCCGCTGACCCGCGCCTGCACCTCGGCTTCCGGCGTCCCCCGGGTGCGAAGCCCCCAGCCGAGATTGCGCGACACGTCCAGGAACGGGATCAGCGCGGTCGCCTCGAAGACCATGGACACGCGACGCCTGTCGGTCGGCAGCCCGGTGACCGTGCGGCCCTTGATGACGACGTCCCCGGAGGTGACCTCGTCGAGGCCGGCGAGCACGCGCAGCAGCGTGGACTTGCCGCTGCCGGAGGAACCCAGGACCACCAGCAACTCGCCGTCGGCCGCCCGGAGGGTCACGTCGCGCAGCACCGTCGTGCCGTCGCGGACGACGGTCACCCGCTCCCAGCCCGTGCCGCTCACGTCCCCCGCCCGTCCGCGCCTGCGCCCTCGCCCAAGCCCCCGTCGGCCACGATGGTCCACCCTCGCAGGAATTTCGTGGAAATTCCGGGCGGCACGAGGTTTACCGGAGCGGACAACTGAGGTAATCTCCAGTCGTCACCGGAGGTTTCCGGAGGCGCTGGACATCACTGACCCGCACGGAAGGACCCGCAAGGAGGTTGCCAGCCATGCTGACCGCCTACGACCCGTTCCCCTCCTCCCCCGCCCTGCGCGCGCTCGAGCAGCTCACCGGTCGCGGAGGCCAGATGACCGCCCGCTCCCTGTCGGGCATGCCGATGGACGCCTACAAGGTCGGCGACAACTTCGTCGCCCACTTCGACCTGCCCGGGGTCGACCCCGGCTCCATCGACCTCTCGGTCGAGGGGAACACGCTCACGGTGAGCGCCGAGCGCTCGGTACCGCAGATCGAGAACGCCGAGTGGAGCATCGCCGAGCGGCCGTTCGGCAGCTACACGCGCCAGCTCGTCCTCGGCCGCAGCCTGGACACCGACCGGCTCGAGGCCAGCTACCACGACGGCGTGCTCACGCTGAGCATCCCGGTCGCCGAGAAGGCCCGGGCTCGCAAGATCACGGTCACCCGCGCCGACGCCCCGGCGTCGGTGGAGCACCGCACGATCGAGGGCGAGCCCCAGCAGCAGGAGGCGAAGGCCGTCGAGCGCTGACGCCCTTCCGGAACGGGCCGGGTCCTTCGGGCCCGGCCCGTTCCGTCTTTCCCCGACGAGCCAGGAGTGCGGTCATGAGCGCAGACGCAGCGGACACCGATCCCCTCGGTCGGCTCGACGACCCCGACTACCCCGCCCTGACCATGAGCCAGGCGGCGGAACTGCTGGGCGTGCAGGCCGCCTTCCTCCGCAGCCTGGACAGCTCCGGCGTCCTGCGGCCGCACCGGTCGGCCGGCGGCCACCGCCGCTACTCCCGGCAGCAGCTCGCCCTCGCCGCCCGCATGCGCGGGCTCCTGGACGACGGCCACTCCCTCGCCTCGGCGGAGACGATCGTGGGGCTGCAGGACCAGCTCGCCGACGCCCGGGCCGACGCCGCCGCGCTGAGGTCCGACGTCGACCGGCTCCGCGGCGACGGACGCTGACTCCTGACCGCCACTGGCCCTGAAAACCCTAGGGGGGTATAGTTCCTGTCAGCCGCACGGCGACGGACAGGCCAGGAGGACGCAGCGTGGAGATCGTCGAGGACAGCGGTGCCGCCCACCGGCACGGCTACATCCACCGCAAGGACGACTACCTCACCCGGCTGCGCCGGATCGAGGGTCAGGCCCGTGGTCTGCAGCGCATGGTCGAGGACGAGAAGTATTGCATCGACATCCTCACCCAGGTCTCGGCGATGACGAAGGCGCTGCAGTCCGTGGCCCTCGGCCTGCTCGAGGAGCACCTGAGCCACTGCGTCGTCGAGGCGGCGCGGACCGGCGGCCGCGAGGCCGACGAGAAGGTGCGCGAGGCCTCCGACGCCATCGCTCGCCTCGTCCGCTCCTGACTGCCCACTCTCCCGGAGGACCCCCCATGAGCACCGCCACCTACACCGTCACCGGGATGACCTGCGGCCACTGCGTGAGTGCCGTGACCGAGGAGGTCTCGCAGGTCTCCGGCGTCACCGCCGTCGACGTCGACCTGGAGAGCGGCGGCCTGACCGTCACCAGCGAGGCACCGGTCGACGAGGCCGCCGTCCGCGCCGCCGTCGAGGAAGCCGGCTACGAGGTCGCCGGCCGCTGAGCCGGATCTCCCTGAGGCCGCTCCCATGAACGTTCCCGTCAGGCTCACCGGCTTCGCCCTCGGCCTGGTCGCCGTCTTCGGCGCCGCCGCCGGGCTCGGTTCGGCCGTCGGTCCGGTCGGGCCGACCTCGGCCCCGGCCGCGGACGCCGGACATGGCGGCGCGGACGCGCACGACGGCGAGAAGGCGGCCCCGGTGGCCGACGCCGAGGTCCCCGCGGGCCTGATGGTCTCCGAGGACGGCTACACCCTCGACCTCGCTGCGGGCACGGTGCCGGCAGGGGACGCGACCGCACTGACGTTCCGGGTCGTCGGGCCGGACGGGCACGCCGTCCGCGCGTACGAGGAGAGCCACGAACAGGACATCCACCTGATCGCCGTCCGACGCGACCTCTCCGGCTTCCAGCACGTCCACCCGACCCTCGGCGCCGACGGCGTCTGGACCACTCCCCTGGCCCTCATTCCCGGCTCGTGGCGGGTGTTCGCCGACTTCGTCCCGTCCGCTGACGGGGAGAACCGGATCCTCGGCGCCGACCTGTCGGTCGCCGGGGGCTTCATGCCCACCCCGCTGCCCGCGGCGTCCCGGACCAGCGAGGTCGCCGGCTACACCGTCACCCTGGACGGCGAGCTGACCGCCGGCACCGAGTCGGAGCTGACCCTCTCGGTGCGCCGGGACGGCCGGCCGGTGACCGACCTGCAGCCCTACCTCGGGGCGTACGGGCACCTGGTCGCGCTGCGCAGCGGCGACCTCGCCTACCTGCACGTCCACCCGGCCGACGACGGCGACGCGGGGCCGGACGTCCGCTTCTTCACCACCGCACCGTCCGCCGGCACCTACCGGCTGTTCCTCGACTTCAAGCACGGGGATGTCGTCCGCACCGCCGCGTTCACCGTCGCGGCCGGCGCGCACGAGGAGGGCCGATGACCACCACTGCGGGCGGCCCCGGCGAGGTCGAGCTGCTGATCGGCGGCATGACGTGTGCGTCCTGCGCGGCGCGCGTCGAGAAGAAGCTGAACCGGATGGACGGCGTCACCGCGACGGTCAACTACGCGACCGAGAAGGCGAAGGTCCGCTTCGCCGACGGCGTGACGACCGACGAGCTGATCGCCACCGTGGAGCAGACCGGGTACACCGCGGCGCTCCCCCAGCCGGTCCGCGACGAGGAGCCGGACCGGGCCGACCCCGTGCGGTCGCTGCGCACCCGGCTGCTGGTCTCCACCGCCCTGACCGTGCCGGTCGTGGCCATGGCGATGGTCCCCGCGCTGCAGTTCGACTTCTGGCAGTGGCTGTCCCTCACGCTGGCCGCACCCGTCGTCGTCTGGGGCGGCGCACCGTTCCACCGGGCGGCCTGGACCAACCTGCGGCACGGGGCCGCGACGATGGACACCCTCGTCTCCCTGGGCACGCTCGCCGCCTTCGGCTGGTCGCTGTACGCGCTGTTCCTGGGCTCCGCCGGAGAGCCGGGCATGGTGCACCCCTTCGAGCTCACCATCGCGCGGACCGACGGCACCGCGAACATCTACCTCGAGGCCGCCGCCGGGGTGACGACGTTCCTCCTGGCGGGGCGCTACTTCGAGGCCCGCTCCAAGCGGCAGGCCGGTGCCGCCCTGCGGGCCCTGCTGGAGCTCGGCGCCAAGGACGTCGCGGTGCTGCGCGGCGGGGTCGAGCGGCTGATCCCCGTCGATGAGCTCGCGGTGGGCGAGGAGTTCGTCGTCCGCCCCGGCGAGAAGATCGCCGCCGACGGCGTGGTCACCGACGGCTCGTCCGCCGTCGACGCCTCGATGCTGACCGGCGAATCGGTGCCGGTCGAGGTCGGTCCGGGCGACGTCGTCGCGGGGGCCACCGTCAATGCCGGCGGCCGGCTGGTCGTGCGGGCCACCCGCGTCGGCTCGGAGACCCAGCTCGCCCAGATGGCGCGGCTGGTCGAGGACGCGCAGAACGGCAAGGCCGAGGTGCAGCGCCTGGCCGACCGGATCTCCGGGATCTTCGTGCCGGTGGTGCTGGCGCTGGCCGTCGCGACCCTCGGCTTCTGGATCGGGACGGGCGCGGGTCTGCCGGCCGCGTTCACCGCGGCGGTCGCCGTCCTGATCATCGCCTGCCCCTGCGCGCTGGGGCTGGCGACGCCGACCGCGCTCATGGTCGGCACGGGCCGCGGCGCCCAGCTCGGGATCCTGATCAGGGGCCCCGAGGTGCTGGAGAGCACGCGGACCGTCGACACCGTCGTCCTCGACAAGACCGGCACCGTCACCACCGGCCGCATGACGCTGCTCGACGTCGTCCCGGCCGCCGGAGAGGACGCCGTCGAGGTGCTCCGGCTGGCCGGGGCCCTGGAGGCGGCGTCGGAGCACCCGATCGCGCGGGCGGTGGCCCGCGCCGCCGCCGAGCGGACCGGCGCCCTGGCCGCGGTCTCGGGCTTCGCCAACGTCGAGGGATTGGGCGTGACCGGCGTCGTCGACGGGCGCAGCGTGCTCGCCGGCCGCCGCCGGCTGCTGGCCGAGCGAGGACTCCGCCTGCCGGCCGAGCTGGAGGCCGCGGCCGCGGCCGCCGAGGCCGCCGGCCGGACGGCGATCGCGGTCGGCTGGGACGGCGCGGCCCGCGGTGTCCTGGTCGTCGCCGACGCGATCAAGCCGACCTCCGCGGACGCCGTCCGGCAGCTGCGCGGCCTCGGCCTGACCCCGGTGCTGCTGACCGGCGACAACGAGGCCGTCGCGCGGTCCGTGGCGGCCGAGGTCGGGATCGAGCAGGTCATCGCCGAGGTCCTGCCGCAGCAGAAGGTGGACGTCGTCCGCCGGCTGCAGGCGGAGGGCCGGACCGTCGCGATGGTCGGCGACGGGGTCAACGACGCCGCCGCACTGGCACAGGCCGACCTCGGTCTCGCGATGGGCACCGGCACGGACGTCGCCATCGAGGCCAGCGACCTGACGCTCGTGCGCGGTGACCTGCGGGTGGCCGCGGATGCGATCCGGCTGTCCCGCCGGACGCTGGCCACCATCAAGGGGAACCTCTTCTGGGCCTTCGCCTACAACGTGGGCGCGATCCCGCTGGCCGCCGCCGGGTTGCTCAACCCGATGATCGCCGGGGCCGCGATGGCGTTCAGCTCGGTGTTCGTGGTCACGAACAGCCTGCGGCTGCGCGGCTTCGCGCCGCTGGCGGAGAACCGGGACGCCGCCCCGCCGGTACCCGCCGGCCGGCCACGGACGGACCGCCCGGCCGAGACCGCCCGCGGCTGACCCATGTCTCCGCTTCCCCCTGGGAGCAGGGACGTAGGTTGGCGGCCGTCACCCCCGACCTCGCGGAGGACCTCGATGGCTCGCCCCGGCACGCGTCGCCTGGTCCTCACCCGACTGCTCGCGGCGCTGGGCCTGACCTGGGGAGTCGCGCTCCTCGCCCGTCCGCGCACGCTGGTCGACGCGCTGTGCCCCGAGTACCCGCGGTCGCGCGTGTGGGTCGTCCGCGTGCTGGGGGCGCGACTACTGGTCCAGCACGCCGGCGTGCTGGTCGCGCCCGGGGCCCGGCTGGTCGGTGCCGCGTCAGCGGTCGACCTGCTGCACGCGGCGAGCATGGTGCCGCTGCTCCGACTGCCCCGCTACCGCCGGGCCGCCCTGGTCAGCGGCGGGGTCGCGGCCGTGTCCGCCGCGGTGTTCCCGGCCGTCGTCCCGAGGCCCGGCGGGAAGTAGCGCGGTCCGGCCGCACGAGGGAACCCGAAGCGTCGTACCGCTGCGGCAGGGTGTCCGGCATGGACGTTTCCTTCACCGCTCATGTCTTCCTCGGCATGAGCGTCGACGGCTTCATCGCCCGGCTCGACGGCGACATCGCCTGGCTCACCGGCGGCGCGGACGAGAACGCCGGCCCCGACGACGGCGAGGGCGGGGACTTCGGCTTCAGCGAGTTCGTCAGCGGCATCGACGCGCTGGTCATGGGCCGCGCCACCTACGACGTCATCGCACCGTTCGACGAGTGGCCGTACCAGGGCAGGCCGGTGCACGTGCTCAGCACGACGCTGGAGGTCGGTGCCGATCCCCGCATCACCGTGCACCGCTCCTTCGACGAGGCGGTGGCGGCAGGAACCGCGGCCGGCTACCGGCGGGTGTACGTCGACGGCGGGCGCACCGTGCACCAGTTCCTGCGGGCGGGTCTGGTCGTGGACCTGACGCTCTCCCGGGTGCCGGTGCTGATCGGCACGGGACACACGCCGTTCGGCGAGCTGACGGCCGACATCCCGCTCGAGCACGTCCGCACGCAGACCTATCCCGGCGGCATGGTGCAGTCCACCTACCGGGTGCGCCGGAACGCCTGACCCGGACCTTCGTCAGGCCGCGGTCGCGTGCGGCCGGGCACGCACGATCTCGAACCCGGGGAGCAGGGGCAGCTGGGCGTCGACCACGAGCGGGAGCGCGATGGGCGAGCCGAGCAGGCGTCGCTCCTCGACGAGCGCCCGCTCGACCGGGTCGAGCTCGGCGAGGATGCGGTGGTAGACCTCGGGGCGCACCCGGATCTCGCGCGGCTCTGCGGCAGCGGAGCTCCAAGCGGTCGCGAGGATGTCTCCCACGGGATCGGGTCGACGCCAGTGCCGGTGCTGTGCGGCCCGGTCCGGCGACGCTTCTCGGCGGGCGAGTACCTCGTCCATGACGGCCCTCCTGTGCAGACCTCCCCGCGCACCGATCAACACGGGCAACACCTCGGGAATGCCCTATCCCTCAGGAGGGAGAGTCCCACCCGGTAGAGACATTTCGACGGGAATCTCCGGCCCCAACCGGGCGCCCTGCAGCAGCTCCAGATCGTCGCCGGACCAGAAGCTGCCCGGGTCGTAGGCGTTGAGCGGCCGATCCCCGGGGAGCAGCCCCATGGCGGTGTAGGTGGCCGCCACCAGCTCCGCACAGAAAACCGTCTCCGCGGAGGTGCTGCGCCGGAGGCGGCCGTTGACCCAGCCGCGGACCAGCCCGCGCGTGGTCGGGAACGGCCGGCCGTCGAGCCGGGCGATGGTGCGCAGGACGGCGTCCTCCATCTCCGGGGTCACGCCGCCGTCCTCCGCCGGCCCGACGAGCTGCCGGAGCCACGCCCGCTGGCCGTAGCGGCGTCGCCAGGTCGTGACGGCGTCGTTCAGGTCGTGCAGCTGGACGCCGCGCTGGTGCTGACCCGTCCAGGCGTCGGGCAGCGAGCGGCCGAGCTCGGCGTGCCAGAGCAGTGGCGGCATGTCCTCGAGGACGACGGCCATGCCGACGTGGTTGACCGGCGCGTTGGTCAGCGCCCGGATCGCGCGATCGGCGATCGAGGCGCCGCGGAAGACCCACACGTCGCCGGTGCGGGTGAGTTCGACGGCCTCGTCCAGTGCCAGCTCTGCCACGGGCGATAGGTTACGGAGCGTGCGCCCCTGGAAGCTGCTCGGACTGGCCGGCCTCGCCGGCGTCGCCGCCACCGGTGCCGTCCTGGCCCGCAACGAGCGCCAGCGCCGCGCCTACACGCCCGACGACGTGCGCACCCGGCTGCACGAGCGCCACGCCGGGCTGACCGAGGCCCCCGAGCCGGCGGCACCCCCCGAACCGAAGCCCGGCCGCCTGCACCGCGTCACCCGCCTGCTCCGCCGCCGCTGACGTCTGCGAACCACCCTCCGCAACCGCCACCCCGGGCCGTACCGGATCGGGTGCCGGCCGTACCCCGCGCGCGTCAGACTGCTCGCGCCCGCCGGCACCGCCGGTCGCGCCCCTGGGTCATCCGGCCGGGCCGACGCGGTCCACATCCCGCTGGGGAACGACTGCGAGGAGGCAGCCATGTCCGACCACCCGAACGCCCGGCGTCTCCGCGAGGGCTACGTGGCCTTCGCGAAGGGTGATTTCGCCGCTCTGGACGACCTGTTCGACGAGAACATCCGCTGGAATCAGCCCGGGCGCAGCCAGCTGGCCGGCACCTACGAGGGCCGCACCGCCGTCTACGAGATGTTCGGCCGGCTCATGCAGGTCACGGAGGGCAGCTTCGCCACCGAGCCGATGACCGTGCTCGCGGACGAGGAGACCGGGGTCGCCGTCTGCCGGACGACCGGACACCGCGGGAACGTCCGGGCGGACATCACCGACGTGCACGTCTTCCGCTTCCGGGACGGCCGGGTCACCGAGTTCACCGCCGCGTCCGCCGACCAGTACGCCCTCGACGAGCTGATCGGCTGACGAGGCGACGACGCGGCGCGTCGACCGGGATCCCGATCGCGCGCCGCGTCGTCACCGATCAGCCGGCTGCCGGCGCCTCCGGCAGCACGATCACGCCGTCGGCATCCGCGCAGAGCCACTCCCCCTCGCGGAACACCACGCCCGCGAAGACGACCGTCCGACCCACCTGACCCGAGTGCAGCCCGCGCTCGCTCCTCCGCGGGAACGCCCCCAGCGCCCGGACACCGAGCGCCTGCTCGGCCAGTTCGTCGGCGTCCCGGATGTAGCCGTAGACCACGATCCCTGCCCAGCCGTTCGCCGCGGCGGAGACGGCCAGGTTGCCGCCCACGAGCCCACAGCGCTGCGAGCCCCCGCCGTCCACGACGAGGACCCGGCCCTCGCCCGGACTCTCGACCGCCTGCTTGATCAGGGTGTTGTCCTCGAACACCTTGAGAGTGGTGAGCGGCCCACTGAACCGGACCCTGCCGCCGAAGATCTGGAACACCGGCTCGCAGACCTGGACCTCCGGGTGGGCGTCGCACAGATCGGTGGTCGCGGGACTGGTCACGGAGTGGCTCGCTCTCGTCGACGGGCGGACGGTTATAACCTATAACGTAGCCACCGATTGGCGGAAGGAACACCGTGCTCGATGCCCCGAACTCCGGCGACCCCGGCTTCGCGACGAAGAGCGACCTCGCCTACACGCGGCTCCGGGGGCTGATCCTGTCCGGCGACCTGGCGCCGGGTGCGGTCCTGCCCCAGGGAGCGCTCGCCTCCCGGATCGGGATCAGCACCACTCCCCTGCGAGAGGCCCTGCGCCGGCTGAAGCAGGAGGGCCTCGTCGACCTCGACGCCCACCGGGACGCCAGGGTGCGGCCGCTGGACGCCGCCGAGGCGCGCGACCTGCTGGAGCTGCGATCGAGCCTCGACCCGCTCGCCGCATCCCTCGCAGCGCAGCGCCGGACCGACGCCGATGTCGCCGACGTCCGGGCCGCCCTCGAGGGGCTAGACGCCCTACCGACTCGTCCTTCCGCGGCGCAGCTGGAGAGCCACCACCGGTTTCACGCGGCCATCCACCTCGCGTCGCACAACGCACTGCTGGTCGAGATCCTCGACGGGCTCTGGGTGAAGACCGACCGCTACCGCCGGCACGGCCTCGAGGCCGGCCGGAGCGACGAGGAGCGTGCGGCCCGGGTCACCGAGCACCGGCAGCTGTTCGAGGCGGTGCGGGACGGCGACGCGGACACCGCAGCAGAGCTGATGCGCCGCCACGTGGAGACCAGCCTCGGCGCACGGTCGGCCGACCGGCTGGCCGACCCGGAACGACCCCGGTGAGCGGCCCGGGGGAAGCCACCGGCAGGCCGGGGCGCAAGCTGCTCGGCCTCCTGCTGCTCCACTCGACGATCACCCAGGTCGTGACGTTCGTCCTGCGCCCCACGTCGGCGTACCGGGCGCTCGAGCTGGACGTGCCAGCCGCCTGGCTGGGGGTGCTCACCGCCTCGTTCGCCGTCGTTCCCCTCGTGCTGGCCGTGCCCTCGGGGCAGGCCACCGACCGCTTCGGCGAGCGACGCGTGATGCTCGTCGGCGCCGTGCTCATGGCCGCCTCGGGCGCGGTCTTCTGGACCGAACGCGGTGGCGCGGCCGGGCTGGTCCTGGGCAGCGTGGTCCTCGGCACCGGCCACCTGCTGTCGGTCGTCGGCCAGCAGGCCGCCGTCGCGAACACCGCGGGCCCCGGCCGGTTCGACACCGCCTTCGGCTACTACACGTTCGCCGCGTCCCTGGGCCAGGCAGCGGGACCGGCCCTCATCACGCTGCTCGGCGGGGACGGGGCGCTCCCCGACACCACACCGATCTTCGCGACCGCCACCGTTCTCGGCGTCGTCCTCCTGGTCTGTACCGCGTTCCTGCGGATGCCGGCCCGTGCCCGCCCGGGCGGCGACGCCGCGAGTGGCGGCATGGGCACGCTGCTGCGCCTACCCGGACTCGTCCGGGCACTCCTGATCAGCTGCGTCGTCCTGTCCGCGGTCGACATCACCCTCGTGTACCTGCCCGCCCTCGGCGCCGACCGGGGCCTGGCCGCGGGCGTCGTCGGGCTGCTGCTGACGTTGCGCGCCGTCGCCTCGATGACCTCGCGGTTCTTCCTCGGCCGCCTCGTCCAGTGGGTCGGACGACGCCGGCTGATGATCGTCAGCGTCGCCCTGTCAGCCGTCTCCATGGCCGTCGTCGCCGTGCCGCTGCCGCCGGTGGCCGTGGCGGTCGTGGTCGTGCTGCTCGGTCTCGGCCTGGGGGTCGGGCAGCCGCTGACCATGTCCTGGCTCGCCGAGGTGGCCCCACCCGGCCTCCGTGGCCGGGCGATGTCCCTGCGGCTCACGGGTAACCGGCTCGGCCAGGTGCTCATCCCCAGCGCGGTCGGCCTGGTCGCCGCCGGGGTCGGCGCCGCCGGGGTGCTGGCCGCGACCGCCGCCGCGCTCGCGGTCGTCGGGGTCGCGGCTCGGCGGCTCGCCGTGGACGGCGGCACGACCACCTAGGCCGCGGACAGCCTTACCCAGCGACCGAACAGTGGGCGCTGATCAGCAGTCTCTCGCCAGAAACCTGCTCATCCGCGCACAACGTTCCCGCGGCACGCCGTCCCTGGAGCCGCCGGCTCTAGTTCGCGGCGATGTGCTCCACCACGGCTCCGGTGAACTCGTCGGTGGAGGCGGTGCCGCCCAGGTCGCGGGTGGCCACTCCCCCGCGCACCGCCGCGCGGACGCCGGCCTCCACGCGCCCGGCGGCGTCGGCTGCCCGCTCGTCGCGGTATCGCGTGCTCAGCCAGTCGAGCAGCATGCCGGACGAGAGGATCATCGCGATCGGGTTGGCCAGGCCCTTGCCCGCGATGTCCGGGGCGGACCCGTGCGAGGCCTGCGCCATGCACCGGTCGTCCGAGGCGTTGATCGACGGGGCGATGCCCAGCGAGCCGGCCAGCTCGCCGGCCATGTCGGACAGGATGTCGCCGAACATGTTCTCTGCGACCACGACGTCGAAGTCGGCGGCCCGGCGCAGCAGGTGCACCGTCATCGCGTCGATGTGGAAGTCGTCGACCTCGACGTCCGGGAAGGCCTCGGCCACCTCCAGGCAGACCCGCTTGAACAGACCGGAGCTCAGCTGCAGGACGTTGGCCTTGTGCACGATCGTCACCTTGTTGCGCCGGCGGCGGGCCAGCTCGAACGCCGTCCGGGCGATCCGCTCGACGGCCGGCCGGGTGAAGACCCCCAGACAGATCGCCACGTCCGCCGTCGGCATGAACTCCCCCGTGCCGGCGTAGGTGTTGCGGTCGGCGTAGAAGCCCTCGGTGTTCTCGCGGACGATCACCAGGTCGGTGTCGGGGGCGATCGCCTGCCCGCCCTCGAAGCCACGGGCAGGCCGGATGTTCGCGTACAGGTCGAAGTGCTTCCGGATGGCGCCGCTCGGGTTCAGTTGCGACCGGTGCGGCTCGGGGTACGCCGCGCTGTCGTGCGGCCCGAGCAGCCAGCCGTCGGTTCCGGTCAGCGCCTCCAGGGTGGCGGCCGGGATGGCGCTGCCGTGCTCGTCGATGGCGGAGGCGCCGAGCGGCAGCTCCTGCCAGTCGACCGGGTCGGCGCCGGCGGCCCCGAGGGCGGCGTCGACCACCCGCACGGATGCGGGCACGATCTCGGGGCCGATGCCGTCCCCGAGCATCACGCCCAGGCGGTACGTGTGCGACATGACTCTCCTACTCGGACGTGGGTGCGGTGACGGCGGGCTCGTCGAGAACCCACCAGGTGCGGACGTTGACGAACTCGCGGATGCCGGCGGCGGCCAGCTCCCGGCCGTAGCCGCTGGCGCGGGTGCCGCCGAACGGCATCCGGACGTCCGAGGCGACGACGGCGTTGACGAAGACGGCGCCGGAGCGGATCCGCCGGGCGACGGCGATCCCGCGCTCGGGATCGGCCGTCCAGACGCTCGCGCCGAGGCCGAAGCGGGTGTCGTTGGCGATCCGGACGGCCTCGTCGTCGCCGTCGGCCACGATCACCGTGGCCACGGGGCCGAAGGTCTCCTCGTCGTGGGCGACCTGACCGGGCTCGACGTCGGCCAGGACGGTCGGCGCGTAGAAGTTCCCGGGTCGGTCGAGACGATGCCCGCCGGCGAGCAGCCGGGCACCCTTCGAGACCGACGCCTCCACCTGCCGGTTGACCCCCTCGAGCAGGTCCTCCCGGGCCATCGGCCCGACGTCGGTGCCGTCCGCCTCCGGATCCCCGACGGTCAGCGCCGCCACCTCGGCGACCAGCAGCCGGGTGAACTCGTCGACGACCGAGGCGTCGACCACGAACCGCTTCGGCGAGATGCAGCTCTGCCCGGCGTTGAGGAACCTGCCGCGCGCCGCCATGGCAGCGACGCGCGGCAGGTCGGCGTCGGCGAGGACGACGAAGGGATCGGAGCCGCCCAGCTCGAGCACGGACTTCTTGATCGCATCGCCCGCGGCGGAGCCGACGGCCCGGCCCGCCCGCTCGCTGCCGGTGATGGTGACGGCGCCGATCCGGGGGTCGTCGATCAGCCGGCGGGTGACGGCGGGAACGTCCGGCTCGGCGACCACCAGAGCCTTGAACAACCCCTTCGGCGCACCGGCCTCGGCCAGCACGCGCTCGACCGCCAGCGCGCAGCCGGTCGTGTTCGGCGAGTGCTTGAGCAGCGCGGCGTTGCCTGCCATGAGCGCCGGGGCCGCGAAGCGCAGCACCTGCCAGAGCGGGAAGTTCCACGGCATGACGGCGAGCACCACGCCGACCGGCTCGTAGCCGATCCAACTGCGGTCGGCGGAGGTGGCCACCGGCTCGTCGGTGAGGAACTCGCCGGCGTGCTCGGCGTAGTAGTCGCACGCCGTGGCGCACTTCTCCACCTCGGCACGGGCCTCGGCCAGCGGCTTGCCCATCTCCCGGGTGACGAGCAGGGCGAGGTCCTCGGCCGCGGCCCGCAGGACCTCGGCGGTGCGGCGGAGGACCGCGGCCCGCTCGGCGTACGGCCGTGCGGCCCATTCGCACTGCGCCTCGGCCGCCCGGTCGAGGGCGGCGTCCACCTCGGCGTCGGTAAAGGCCGGGTACTCGGCGAGCCGCTCCCCCGTCGCCGGGTTCACGGTGACGACGGCGCTCATGCCGATTCGCCGGACGAGGGCACGGCACCATCGCCACGGTGCACGGGTCCAGCGCCACGGTCGCTGTCGGACAGGTGCTCGAACGTCTCGCCGGTCGCGGTGATCGTGCGCGTGACGTCGCGCCCGCCGTAGACCCAGCAGATGGTCATCGAGCCCTCGCCGCGGTTGCGGAAGCAGTGCGGAACGCCGGCCGGCACCCAGGTGGCCTGCCCGGCGACCAGGTCGAACTCGTCGTCCCCGACGACGGCGGTGGCCTCGCCCTCGAAGACGAGCACGCTCTCCTCGACGTCGTGCGAGTGCAGCGGGATCCCGGTGCCCGGCGAGAACACGGTCATCCCGGTGGTGACCTTGTTGTGCTCGCAGTTCCACTTGCCGACGAACGGGATCGTGGCGACGCCGTTGCCGCGGTCGAAGCGCTCGATCTCCTCGGGGCGCAGGACCATCGACGGCGGGACGGGCTGCGTGGAAGCGGATTCAGTGCTCATGCGGACTCCTCGGCGGTGTGGGTGACGAGCAGCGAGCCGGCCGTGTTGACCTGGCTGCCGGGGACGAGCACGCGCTCGGCGATCCGGCGCCACTGCGCGAAGTGCGGGGACGCCTTGTGCGCCTCGAAGGCCGCGGCGTCGGTGTAGATCTCGTAGAGGAAGAAGCGGTTGGGGTCGGTCGCCACCGACGAGATGTCGAAGCGCAGGCACCCCGGTTCGTCGCGCACCGCCGCCTCGGCGTTCGCCGTCATGCCGGCGAGGAACTCCTCCCGATGCTCGGGCCGCACATCCATCTGGACCACCAGGCTGAACATTCGCCGTCCTTCGATTCCGTGGGGGTTGTTGTATGCGATACTGTATACATCAACGAGTACAACACAAGACCGAGAGGCTCGTCATGACAGAGGCACGGATCTCGCCGGACACGATGCGGGACTTCGGGACGCGGGTCCTCGTCTCCCTCGACGTGCCGCACGAGGACGCGGCCCTGGTCGCGGACAGCCTCGTGCAGGCCGACCTGTGGGGCCACCAGTCGCACGGCCTCCTGCGGCTGCCCTGGTACGCCGCGCGGATCCGCTCCGGCGCCATGGGCGCGGTGACCGACCCCGCGGTCCTGTCCGACACCGGACCGCTGCTGCTGCTGGACGGTCGCGACGGCATCGGCCAGGTGCTGACCGAGCGCGCCCGCAGGCTGGCCGTCGAGCGGGCCCGGACCCACGGCGTCGGGGTGGTGGGTGTGCGCAACTCCAACCACTTCGGCACGGCGATGTACTTCACCCGCCGCGCCGCCCACGACGGCTGCGTCGCCGTCCTCACCACGAACGCCAGCCCGGCGATGGCTCCCTGGGGCGGTCGGGAGAAGCGGCTCGGCACCAACCCGTGGTCGATCGCCGCCCCGGGGCCCGACGGCCGGGTCGTCGCCGTCGACATCGCCAACACCGCCGTGGCCCGGGGCAAGATCTACCTGGCGAAGAACCGCGGGGAGCCCATCCCGGAGACCTGGGCGCTCACCGCGGACGGGGCCCCCACCACCGATCCGGCCGAAGGAGTGCTCGGCGTGATCCTGCCGATGGCCGGCCACAAGGGCTACGCGATCACGTTCCTGATGGACGTGCTCTCCGGTGCGCTGACCGGCAGCGCCGTGGGCACGGGGGTGCACGGCCCGTACGAGGCCGACCAGCGCAGCGGTGCCGGCCACCTCTTCCTCGCCCTCGACCCGGAGGCGTTCGGCGACCGGGCGGGCTACGAGGCCCGCGTCCAGCAGCTGATCGCCGAGGTGAAGGACGTCCCCCTCGCCCAGGGCTTCGACGAGGTGTTCTACCCCGGTGAGGTGGAGGACCGCGCCGAGGCGGCGAACCTCGCGGCCGGCGGCGTCGTCCTGGCCGAGCAGTCGATGACCGACCTGCGCGACCTGGCCGCGGAGACCGACGTGCCGTTCCCGGTCGGAGACGCGCGATGACCGCCGCGGTGCCCGACGGCCCGGACGCCGACCTCAGCAAGGCCGACCTCGTCCACCGCCGGCTCAAGGAGGAGATCGAGCTCGGGGAGCTGGCGCCCGGGACGCCGCTGTCGGAGCTCTCGCTGGTCGAGCGCACCGGGGCGTCCCGCACTCCGGTCCGGGAGGCGCTGCGCCGGCTGGCCGCCGAGGGACTGGTGGACCTCGTGCCGCGACAGGGGGCCCGGGTCTCGCGCGTGTCCCTGCAGAGCGTCCGGGACCTGTTCGACTTCCGCGGCCTGCTGGAGCCGGCGGCCATCCGGCAGGCCACCGAGGCGGCAGGCGCCGACCCGGAGCTCCGGCGGGCGTTCTCCTCCATGCGCGGCGAGTTCGTCCGCATCCAGCGGCGGGCCCCCTCGCAGGCGCGCTCCCGGGCGTTCTACGAGCTGGCCGACCGGTTCGACTGGGCGGTCATCGGCGCCACCCGCAACGAGCACCTGCGGCGCACGATCGCGGAGCTGCGGCCGCACACGGCCCGCCTGCGCAACCTCTCGCACGTGGACCCGCAGCGGGTCGACGTCTCGGTGGCCGAGCACCTGGTCATCTGCGACGCGGTGCTGGGCGGGGACGCCGACGAGGCAGCGCGCAGGACCGCCGAGCACCTGGCCCAGTCCGTCGCGACGATCTTCCGCAACCTGGCCTCCGGCCCCGGCGCCGGCCTCGACCTGAACTAGAGGCTGAGGGGCCGAAAGCACGCTCATGGCCCCTCAGGGAGTCAGTGCGCGGCCTTCACCGCGAGCACCGGGCAGTGCGCGTCCAGCAGGATGCGCTGCGCCTGACTGCCGGTGAGCAGCTTGCCGGTCGCCGTCCGCCGGCGCAGCCCGATGACGATGAGACTCGCCTTGATCCGGTCGGCCGCCTCGACGAGCTCGTCGGACGCCTCGTGGCCGCGCACCATCTGGTGGATCTCGTACGCGACGCCGGTCCGGTCCAGCCGGGCGCGGACCTCGTCGAGGTTGTCCTCGGATGCGTAGCGCTTGTCGGCGAGGGAGTCGCCGCGCGAGCTGTTGACGATGTGCAACGGCTCCTCGCGGAGCTGCGCCTCGCTGATCGCGGCGGTGAGCGCCGCCTCGCCCTCGGGGGTGGGGACGTAGCCCACGACGATGGTCATGCCGACAGCCTTGCCGACCGGCCGGAGAACGTCAGCATTGCGGACCTAACGGACGTTTCGGTCATTTCGTCCCTGTCGCACGGACTCAGCCGGGACGGCGCGGCGACCGGGGCGTGAACCGCCGCTCCGGCCGGCCCGCCGAGCCGTAGCGCTGGCGGACGTCGGCCTCCTGCTGTGTCACCAGCTGCTCGAGGTACCGCCGTGCGCTCACCCGGGCCAGCCCGGTGCGTTCGCTGCACTCGCTGGCCGAGAGCCCGTCCGGCCCCACCTCCTCCAGGGTCTTCCGCACCAGCTCCAGCGTCTCGGGCGCGATCCCCTTGGGGGTCGCCACCGACGACGGCTGCAGCCCCCCTCGGGACATGCCGAACATCCGGTCCACGTCCGGCTGGGCCGCCTCCCCCAGGTCCTCCAGCTCACCGCGCAGTGCCGCGTAGTCGCGCAGCCGGGTCTCGAAGGCCCGGCGGTCGAACGGCTTCACGAGGTAGTGCAGCACCCCGCCGTGCAGCGCGCTCCGGATGCTCTCGACGTCCCGGGCGGCGCTGATGACGATGACGTCCACCGGTGACCCGCCGGCCCGCAGCCGTCGGAGGACCTCCAGCCCCGTCATGTCGGGCAGGTAGACGTCGAGCAGGACGAGGTCCGGACCGAGCCGGTCGATCTCCGTCAGTGCCTGCGCGCCGGACGACGCCGTGCCCACGACCTCGAAGCCCTCCAGCGCCGACACGAACCCGGCGTGCACCTTCGCCACCATGAAGTCGTCGTCGACGATCAGCACGCCGATCACGAGACGCCCACCTGGTTCGCGGCCGGCAGGGTGGCCGTGAACGTGGAGCCACCGGCCGAGGAGGCGGTCACGTCGCCGCCGCGCCGGGTGCACACCAGGTGCACCAGGGACAGCCCGATCCCGCGCTCACGGGACCCGGCCGTGTCCTTGGTCGAGATGCCGCGGCGGAAGATCTCCCGCTCCATGCCCGGGGGCACGCCGGCGCCGGAGTCGCGCACCACGACGTCGACCTCTCCGTCGACCACCCCGAGGGACACCTCCACCCAGCGCTGCGGCGCCTCCGCCGCGGCGTCCATGGCGTTGTCGAGGAGGTTGCCGACGACGGTGGCGACATCGGTGCTCAGCTCGTCGTCCAGTGCCGGGAGCGCCGACTCCGGCGCGATGCGCAGGTCGACACCGAGCTCGGCGGCCTGGCTTGCCTTGGCGATGAGCAGCGCGGCCACGGAGGGATCCCGCACGGCCGCCGTCACCGTCTCGCTGAACTCCGACCGGCTGGAGCTCACCCGGTGCACGAAGCGGACCGCCTCCTCGGACTCCCCGAGCTCGATCAGCCCGGCGATGGTGTGCAGCCGGTTGCTGAACTCGTGGGCCTGGGCGCGCAGGGTGTCGGTGACGTGGCGGGTGAGGTCGAGCTCGCGGCGCAGTTCCAGCAGTTCGGTGCGGTCGCGCAGCGTCGTCACCGAACCGATCGACCGCCCGCGGCTGGCGATCGGCAGCCGGTTGACCACGAGCACCCGTCCGGCGCTGGCGACGGCGCGGTCGCGCTCCACCTCGCCGCGGAGCAGGGCGTCGCGCATCTCCTCCCCCACGCCCAGATCCTCCAGCGTCCGCCCGAGCGCGTCGCCGGGGATGTGCAGCAGCCGGATCGCCTCGTCGTTGATCAGGGTGACCCGGCCCAGCAGGTCCAGGCCGACCACGCCCTCGCGGATGCCGTGCAGCATCGCGTCGCGGTGCTCCACCAGGCCCGCGATCTCGGTCGGCTCCATGCCGAGGGTCTGCCGCTTGACCCGGCGAGCGAGGAGCAGGGAGCCGCCGATCCCGAGCGCGCTGGCCAGGCCCAGATAGGTCAGCAAGTTGGGTGCGGCGGCGGCCAGTCCGTCGAGCACCGAGGGATAGAACCGGGTGACGACGACGAACCCGGCGATCTCCTCCTTCGGGGCGGTCAGGATGGGTGCCATGGCCACCGCGGCATGACCGCCGTCGACCTCCCGCTCGCCCAGCCAGCCGTCCCCCTCGAGCACGGGGCTGTCGCCGACGTCGTAGCGCCTGCCGAGCTCGCCGGGATCGGCACTGGCGATGACGGTGCGGTCGGGGAGCGCCACCACCACCGAGGCCGAGCCCGAGTTGCTGCGCGCGGTCTCCGCGGCGATCGGGGCGTACGCGACCCCGCCGTCCGCCAGGGAGTTCCGCAGCGCCCGCGAGCCGGCGAGCGTCTCGGCGACCGCCTGCGCCCGCCGGCCCTCGAACTCCTGCGCACGAAGCGTCGACTGGGCCACCGTCACCGCCGTGACACCGACGAGGACGACGAGGATGATCACCACCTGCAGCGCCAGCAGCTGGCCGGCCAGCGAGAGCCGCCGGGTCACGTACGTCTCCTGACATCGGTGGGCGGGACGCGGCAAGTCCAGCACGGAGCGTGGTCCCCGGAAGCCGTGGACACAACGACCACAAAGCTCATTGCGCACGCAAGCGTGACACGGGCCACTGCGTTCTCCATCTTTCCTTTCGACGGCGGGAACCCGCCGGACACACAGGAGGACACCATGCGCACTGCTTCCCTGCGGAAGCTCACCGTCGGCGCCGTCGCCGCCGGCCTCGTGCTGACCGGCTGCGGCACCACTGCCGAGGGCGGCTCCGCCGCCGAGGGCGCCGCCCAGGAAGGTCCGATCAGCGGGCTCCGGATGCTGATCCCGAACTCGGCCGGCAGCGGCTACGACACCACCGGCCGCGAGGTCGCGAAGGTCCTGGAGAGCGAGAAGCTCTCCGAATCCATCGAGGTCTTCAACCTCGAGGGCGCCGGCGGCACCGTCGGCCTGCAGCGCCTCGTGAACGAGGAGGGCAACGCCGAGATGCTCATGCAGATGGGCCTCGGCGTGGTCGGTGCGCAGTTCAGCAACCAGTCCGAGGCCACCCTCGACCAGACGACGCCGATCGCCAAGCTGATCGAGGAGGCCGAGGCGATCGTCGTCCTGGCGGACTCCCCGTTCCAGACCATCGACGACCTCGTCACCGCTTGGAAGGCCGACCCCGGCAACACCCCCGTCGGCGGCGCGTCCAACCCCGGCGGCCCGGACCACCTGACCCCGATGCTGCTCGCTCAGGAGGTCGGGGTCACTCCCACCGACGTCAACTACGTCCCCTATGACGGCGGCGGCGAGCTGCTCGCCGGCCTGCTCGGCGGCGACGTGGCGTTCGCCGCGACCGGCGTGGGGGAGGTGGCCGAGTCGGCCGCCAGCGGCGACGTCCGGATCCTGGCGGTGACCAGCGAGGAGCCGGTCGAGGGCGTGGACGCCCCCACCTTGACCGAGGAGGGCGTGGACCTGGTCTTCGCCAACTGGCGCGGCATCGTGGCGGCTCCCGGGATCTCCGAGGAGCAGACCAAGAAGTTCGTCGACACGCTCACCGAGATGCACGGCAGCGACGCCTGGCAGCAGGTGCTCGAGGACCAGGGCTGGACCGACGCGTTCATCACCGGCGACGAGTTCGGGACCTTCCTCACCGAGGAGAGCGACCGCGTCGAGGGCGTCATGAGCGAGCTGGGCCTGGTATGAGCGCCGCCGCCCCCGGCGGCACCCAGGAGCAGGGCCGCTCCGAGCTCGGAGTGGCCCTGTTCCTCGGGGCTCTCGGGATCCTCGTCATCGTGCAGGCCCTGCTCCTGCCGGAGAGCCGGATCGCCCGCGGTCCCGTGGGCCCCGGCGCGGTGCCGATCGTGGTCGGCTCACTGCTCGTCATCGTCGCGGGCTTCCTCGCCGTCGACGTGTGGCGCGGCGGCCGCGGCGAGCCGGAGGGCGGCGAGGACATCGAGCTCACCGGCAGCAGCGACTGGAAGACGGTCGCCATCCTGGTGGCCGCATTCCTCTCCAACGCCCTCCTGATCGAGAGCCTCGGCTGGCCCATCTCGGGGGCCATCCTGTTCTGGGGGTGCGCCTTCGCCCTGGGCAGCCGGCACTACGTCCGCGACGCCGCCATCGCAATCGTCATGGGTGTGGGCAGCTGGTACCTGTTCGTCCTCGGCCTGGGCACCAGCCTGCCCGTGGGCATCCTGGAGGGGATCCTCTGATGGACGCACTCACCGATCTGATCGGCGGCTTCGGCACTGCGCTGACGCCGACCAATGTGGGGTTCGCCCTGCTCGGCGTACTCCTCGGCACCGCGATCGGCGTCCTGCCCGGCATCGGCCCGGCCATGACCATCGCCCTGCTCCTGCCCCTCACCCGCGGCGTCGAGGTGACCAGCGCACTGATCATGTTCGCCGGCATCTACTACGGCGGCATGTACGGCGGCTCGACGACGTCGATCCTGCTGAACACACCCGGCGAGAGCGCGTCGGTGGTGACCGCCATCGAGGGCAACCAGATGGCGAAGGCCGGGCGGGCCGCCCAGGCTCTGGCCACCGCGGCGATCGGCTCCTTCGTGGCGGGCACGATCGCGACCCTCCTGCTCGCGCTGCTGGCGCCGACGGTCGCGAAGCTGGCCATCGAGGTGTCGCCCGCCGACACGTTCGCACTGATGTTGCTCGCGTTCATCGCGGTGACGTCGGTGCTCGGGAGCTCACGGGTCCGTGGTCTCGCCTCACTCGGCCTCGGCCTGATGATCGGCCTGATCGGCATCGACTTCACCTCGGGTCAGCAGCGGCTGACCTTCGGTATCCCCGAGCTGGCCGAAGGCATCAACGTCATCGTCGTCGCGGTCGGGCTGTTCGCCGTCGGAGAGGCGCTCTGGACCGCCGCGCACCTGCGCCGCAAGCCGGTCGAGGTGATCGCGGTCGGCACCCCCCGGATGAGCCGCGAGGACTGGCAACGGTCCTGGAAGCCGTGGCTGCGCGGCACGGCGATCGGGTTCCCCTTCGGCGCGGTGCCGGCCGGTGGGGCGGAGATCCCGACCTTCCTCTCCTACGTCACCGAGAAGAAGCTCTCCAAGCATCCCGAGGAGTTCGGCAAGGGTGCGATCGAGGGCGTGGCCGGCCCGGAGGCGACCAACAACGCCTCGGCCGCCGGCGGTCTGGTGCCGCTGCTCACCCTCGGCATCCCGACGACGGCCACGGCCGCCATCATGCTGGCCGCCATCACGAGCTACGGGATCGAGCCTGGCCCGCGTCTCTTCGAGACGGAGCCCGTGCTCGTCTGGGGGCTCATCGCCAGCCTCTTCATCGGGAACACCGCCCTGCTCCTGCTCAACCTCCCCCTCGCGCCGGTCTGGGCCCGGCTACTGCGGATCCCCCGCTCCTACCTCTACGCCGGGATCCTGTTCTTCTCCAGCCTGGGCGCGTACGCCGCGAACGCCTCGACGTTCGACCTCTTCCTGCTGCTGATCATCGGCGGGCTCGGGTTCATGATGCGGCGCTACGGCCTCCCCATGCTGCCGGCGATCATCGGGGTGATCCTCGGCCCCTTCGCGGAGGAGGAGCTGCGGCAGGCCCTGCAGATCAGCAATGGCGCTCTCAGCGGCCTGGTCGACCCGATGTCCGTCGTGATCTACGTCATCCTCGCGCTGATCCTGCTGTACCCGGTGATCCGGCGGTTCCTGCCCCGCAGGGCCGTCGTGCCGGTGCTGGCCGAAGCAGCGCACGAGATCGAGGAGGCGCACCACCACCACGGGCTGACCAGCGCGGTGTCGGTCGAGCGGCACAGCGGGGACGACCCGCGCAACCCCGGGCGGTCCACGTCTTCCCGGAACCCGGGGAACGTCGACGCGGACGGGGGCGGCGACGGAGGCTGACCGGACCGCACGATCATCGAGGGCCCCGCGCCCCCGCCCCGCCACCCAGGCGACGGACGGGAGCACGGGGCCCTCGTCGATCGGGCCCGGGGGTCAGCGGCCGGCGGGCTCCGGCCACAGCGCCTGCAGGTCCCGCACGTAGACGCCGGTGCCGTGGCCGAAGCCGGACACGACGGGCTGGAGCCTCCCGCCGACGGTCGCGACGGCCCGGTCGAGCAGGGCGCTCGGCCGCGGCAGCCGGACCCGCTCGCCGGAGACCGTCAGCACGAGCACGGCGGCGACGAGCGCCAGCGCGGCCACCGAGCTGAGCGCGACGGGGAGACCGGCGTACTCCGCCAGGAGCCCGATGGCGGGCGGGCCGCCGAGCAGCCCCGTGTACCCCACGGTCGTGGCCAGCGCGATGCCCGGCGCGCCGCCCAGCTGCCCGGCCCGCGCGATGGCGAGGGGGAAGACGTTGGCCAGGCCGAGACCGACCACCACGAAGCCGGACAGGGCGACGACCAGCGACGACGTCGTGACCGCGGCCAGGGCGCCCGCGGCGGCCAGCAGGGCACCGCCGACCAGCAGCCGCCGCTCGCCGAGCCCGGTCAGCAGGCGCCCACCGAAGAGCCGCCCGCAGGCCATGGCCAGGGCGAAGCCGGCGTACCCGGCCGCGGCGAGAGTGGTCGGCGCGCCCAGGTCCTGGCGCAGGAGGAGCGCACCCCAGTCGGTGAGCGCCCCCTCGCCGAACGCCGTGCAGCCGGCGACCGCGCCGAGCACCACGAGCACGGCGGTGGGCCTCCGCCGACCGCCGACCTCCGGGCCGTCGGAGCGCGGAGCGGCGTCCGGCCGGCCGGCCGCCATGAGTGCGGGAAGCATCCATGCCGTCAGGAACAGGCCGGCCGCAGCCACCAGGACGAGGTGCCAGGCCACGCCCATCACCGACGCCGCGATGCCACCGACGAGGGCGCCGCCGAGCCCGCCGAAGCTGAAGCCGGCGTGCAGGCCCGAGAGCAGCGGCCGCCCGGCCCGTTCCTCGACCTGGACCCCCAGGGCGTTGGCGGCGACGTTGACCATGCCGGTCGCGGCGCCGAAGACGAACAGGGCGAGGCACAGACCCGCCACCGAGGACACCAGGCCGGGGAGCACCGCACCTGCGGAGACGGCCAGGGCGGCGAGCGTGCTCACCGGACCGGGCCCGAAGCGGGCGCACAGCGCGCCGGTGACCTGCATGCAGACCAGCGCCCCCAGCGAGAGGCAGAGCAGCGCGATGCCGAGGGTGCTGTGCCCGGCGCCGACGCCGGCGGCGACGTCGGGGACCCGGGAGGCCCAGCTGCCGAAGACCGCACCGTCCAGGACGAACAGGGCGGTGACCGCCGTCCGGAGGCGGGCGACCGACGGGGAGGGAACTCGGGGCACGCGCGTCGCGGCGGAGCGGACGAGTCCGGCGACCGGAACGCGGGCACGCGAGAGGAAGACGGGTGTGGACATGACGAGACCTCAGGGGGAACGCCGGGCACCCGGCCGGGTGCCCACGAGGGCAGGGGAAGAGCACACGACCTCGGGCACCCGTCTTCCACCGTGTCAGGGTCGCGTCGCCTGCGCTTGCCCCCTCGCCGCCCCATCTCGTGAGAGTGGCCACGCCCTCCGTCACATGTCGCCAAGTGGAGGGATCGTGCTCGTCAGATGCTGCGCCAGCGCCCCGCGGTCGCGTTGCCGTCCTGTTGCGAGGCGAACACATTGCCGTCGGTGGGCTGCACGTCGTCGTTCGCGATCGCCAGCCGCTGGATCATCGGGCCGACCAGGACGTCGAAGACGCCGGGGACCAGCCGGAAGGCGGCGGTGATCAGCGGGTTGAGGATGCCCGCCTGCACCTGGCGCCGGGGCCGGTCGAGCAGCGCGACGACCCGCCGTCCCAGCCGCTGCGACGAGTAGACCGGCGGCGGCGGGCGGCCCGTGCTGCCGGCCCAGGACGCCGCCTGGAAGTAGATCGGGGTGTCGACCCCGCCCGGCTGGAGGATCGAGATCGAGATGCCCGGGACGTCCCGGGTCTCCTGCTGGAGCACGCGGACCAGTCCCAGCTGTCCCCACTTCGCCGCGATGTAGCTGCCCAGCAGCGGCGTCGCGACCTGCCCGAGCAGCGAATTGACGACGACGAGCTGCCCCTCGCCCTGCCGACGGAACACCGGGAGGACCGCTCGGGCGACGACGGCGGTGCCGTGCACGGCGGTCTCCACGACGGTCTCGAAGACCCGCCGCGGCACCTCCTCGATCGTCCCGTAGGCCATCACCTGGGCAGCGTGGACGACGGCGTCGAGGCGGCCGAACCGCTCGACGGCGTCCTCGACGGCCGCCGTGATCGCGTCCTCGTCGACGACGTCGGCCGGGTGCACCAGCACCTCGGCGGCGCCCGCGGCGCGGGCCTCGTCGGCGGTGGCCTCGAGGGCCTCCTTCCCGCGGGCGACCAGGATCAGGTGCGCGCCCCGTCCGGCCAGCTCCACGGCGGTGGCGCGGCCGATGCCGCTCGAGGCGCCGGTGACGAGAACGGTCTGGGGCGTGCCGGGAACGGACATGCAGGTGCTCAGCTCCTGAGGGGCGGTGAGAGGGGCTGCGCGCCCGCCTCGGTTCGGCGTCGGGCTCTGGCTACCCCGGGGCGGCCGGACTCATGCGGAGCACGGTCATGTTGCGCCCGATCCTTCTGCCGCGTCCAGCTGCCCGAGGAGCCAGCCGGGTCCGGCCACCACGGCGCCGGCCGGCCGGCGTGCGCGCAGCCCTCGGTCGGCGGTGACGACCAGCAACGGCGTCCTCGTTTCGGCGAGCTCCTCCGCGGAGGCGGCCAGCGCGTCGTCCCCGCTGCCCTCGGCCCGGACGACCCGGATCCCGTCCGGCGCGGGCACGTCGCGGGCCCGTCCCTCGACGACGGCGAAGACCTGGGTGAACCGGCTCCCGTCCGGCGCCGTCAGCTCCGCGCCGGCCAACCGCGCCAGCAGGCGGACCGTCGCACCGGCACGGTCCCGCCACCAGCCGTCCGGCCGGGCACCCACCACATTGGCCGCGTCGACCAGCAGCACCGTCGCCGCGTCCTCCTGACGTGAGGGGGAGGGCTTCCCGCCGTCCCCCGTACGGGCGAAACGATCTTCCCGTCGTTTGCTGCCTCCCCTTCAGGGCATCCACTCCCTGATCTGCAGGGGACCACCGCGGACCCGAACCGCACGAAGGAGCCCAGCCATGGCGCGTCACGACGACCCGCAGCACGACGACCACTCGCTCCGCGAGCAGACCACGACCATGCGCACCGACGGCGCCTCCGCGTCGCGCGGACTGGAGCGGGACTCCGTGGCCCGGCAGCACGACCGCTTCGGCGGCATCAAGTGGGGAGCGGCGTTCTTCGGCTGGCTGTCGGCCAACGGCCTGGCGGTCATCCTCGTCGCGCTGCTGTCCGCCGGTGGCCTGGCCCTGGGGCTGGCCCGTGGCGTGAACACCCCCGACGAGGCCGTCGACCAGGCGAACGAGATCGGCATCGGCGGCGGCATCGCGATCCTCGTCGTCCTGTTCCTGGCCTACCTGGCCGGCGGCTACGTCGCCGGCCGGATGTCCCGCTTCGACGGCGCCCGTCAGGGCCTCGCCGTGTGGCTCGTCGGCCTGATCGTCGTCCTGCTGCTCGCCGCGGCCGGCGGCATCCTCGGCTCGCAGTACAACGTGCTGCAGCAGCTGAACCTGCCGCGCATCCCGATCGACGAGGGCACCGCGACGACCGCGGGGATCATCACGCTGGTGGCGATCCTGCTCGTCACGCTGCTCGGGGCCGTCCTCGGCGGCAAGCTCGGCGAGCACTTCCACCGCAAGGTGGACCGCGCCGGCTTCACCGCCTGATCCGCCTCGACGCGGCCCCGGACAGCCTGGCTGTCCGGGGCCGCGTCGCGTCCTGGCGGGGGTGTTCCGGCCCCCAGGGCGCTCCTACGCTGCGGGCATGTGCCGGAACATCCGACCGCTGTCCAACTTCGAGCCCCCGGCGACGGACGACGAGATCTCCGCGGCCGCGCTGCAGTACGTCCGCAAGATCGCGGGGGTGACGAAGCCGTCACGGGTCAACGCGGAGGCGTTCGACCGGGCGGTCGCCGAGGTGGCCGCGGCCTCGACCCGGCTCCTCGACTCCCTCGTCACCACCGCGCCGCCGAAGGACCGGGAGGTCGAGGCGGCGAAGGCCCGGGAGCGCGCGGCCCTCCGGTACGGCACGTAGGCGCCAGCGGTTCGATTGCGCACAACGGGCATGGCCCGCTCTAGATGCGGGTAGGGGGCAGGCACCGCGAACCCATCCGAGGAGCCCCCGTGGCCCGCAACACGATGTCCCGCGCCCTGCACGACCTCGGTCTCTCCGCCTGGTTCGGCGGCACCCTCGCCAACGCCGTCGCCCTGAACGCCGCCGCCGCCGAGGCCGGCACCGACGCCGCCACCGGCCGGGTCGCCAACGCCGGCTGGGACCGGTGGACGCCGATCAACGCCGTCGCCATCGGCGCCCACCTCGTCGGCAGCGTCGGCCAGCTCAGGGCCAACAAGCAGCGCGTCGCCCAGCAGCAGGGTGTCGCGGGCATGTCGACGCTCAAGACGCTGCTGACCGCGGCCGCCCTGGGCGCCACCGCCTACAGCCGCGTCCTGGGCCAGCGGGTCTCGGCCGCCGAGAACCCGCCGTCGCGGCGCGGCACGAAGCCCAGCCGGCGGACCAAGGCCCTCGCGCCCGACGTGGCCGCGGCCCAGGAGCAGCTGGACACCCTGCAGTGGGTCATCCCCGCGCTCACCGGTGCCCTGGTGGCGGTCAGCTCCTACGCCGGTGAGCAGCAGCGCCCCAGTGAGGTCGCCAAGGGCATCACCGTTCCCGCCACCACCCGACGCACGGCAGAAGACCTGATCCAGTGACCCGCAGCCTCGCGGACGGCACGGCCTCGACTCCTCCCGCCCGTGGCGCAACCCGCTCCCCCGACAGCACCGGCGGACTGGGGCAGCGGCGGCCGCCGAAGCCGGGATCCCTCCGGGAGAAGGTGCACAGCAAGCCGGGGCGCCTGCTCGCCTGGCGCATCGGGGTCTTCGTCGTGGGGCTCCTGTTCATCCTGCTCGGCCTGGCTCTGACGGTGCTGCCCGGCCCGCTCACCATCCCGCCCGTCCTCGTCGGGTTGTGGGTGTGGTCGACCGAGTTCGATTGGGCCCGGCGGGTGTTCGCGACCTTCGCGCGCAAGGGCCGCGACGCCTGGCGGCACGCCGAGCAGCACCCGGTCAGCTCGGCCGCGGTCACCGTCGGCGGGCTGGCCGCGGTGGCTGCCGTGGTCTGGGCGGTCGGCCACTTCGACCTCGTCGACCGGGGAAGGTCCGCGCTCGGTCTCTGAGGGGGTTCCCTCGTCACCGGTTCGGGGCGCTCCGGACACCCGGACCGGTGGATCCCCGGCCTCGCCCGCCGTGACCGGGCTTGGCGGGGCCGTCCGTGTGGAAGAACACGTGGGACGGCGGAGGGACGGTGAGGCGGATGAGCGAAGCACGGACCGGGGGCGGCAGTGCCCCCGGAGCGGAGGAGTCCGCCCGTGAGACCCGCAAGGAGCGGGTCGACCGGGAGCTCCTCGAACTGCTGAACGAGCTGCGGGTGGCCCTGCCGGGGGTGCAGATCCTCTTCGCGTTCCTGCTCATCGTCCCCTTCCAGCAGTCGGCCGCGCGGACCGACGCCTTCCAGCGGGACGTGTACTTCCTGACCCTGCTCGGTGTCTGCGTCGCCACGGGCCTGCTGATCGCCCCCGCCGCCCAGCACCGGGTGCTGTTCCGCATGCACGACAAGGAGGGCCTGCTGCACAGGAGCAGCCGGTCGGCCTATGCCGGGCTGGTCGTCCTCGCGTTCGCGATCACCTGTGCGGTGCTGCTGGTGACCGACATGCTCTTCAGCCGCACGCAGGCGTGGGTCACCGCGGGCGCGGTGGCTGCGCTGCTCGTCTGGTGGTGGGTGGTCGTGCCGTTCTGGCAGCGCGCCCACAGCACGCAGGAGGACCTGCAGAGCGAGAACCGGGCCTGACCGAAGGGTCGCCTAACCTGCAGGGCGTGGAAGCTGCGACGACCGACCGGGCCGCGACGTCCGCGCCCGGCACCGTCGGCCCCGGTGCTCCGCGCTGGTCCGCGCTCGAACTGCTCCCCGTGGCCCTGGTCGTCGCCCTCGGCACGGTGCTCCTGCTGCCCGGGCACGCCCTGTGGTTCGACGAGCTGTTCACCGCGGAGGTGGGCCGGCTGCCGCTGGGCGAGATCGTCGCGGCGATCACCAGCGGCCGCGGCACGACGTCCTACCTGGCCGGCGTGCCGCCCTCCTACAACGCGCCCTACTACCTCGTCGTCGCCGCCTGGACGTCGCTGCCCGGCCTCGGCGGGGACACCTCCCTGCGGGTGCTCTCCCTGCTCGCGACCGCGGGCGGGCTGGCGCTGATCACCCGCGGGGTCGCCCGGCTGGCCGGACGTCCCACGGGGATCCTGGCCGGACTGGTGCTGGCCGGCAGCCCGCTGCTCCTGGAACAGGCGGTGGAGGCGCGCAGCTACGGCCTGGCGGTCCTCGCCACCGGCGGGGCGTTCCTCGGCCTCGTGCGGTGGCTCCAGGAGCCCGGGCGGGGGCTGCTGCTCTTCGGCCTCGCCGGCGCCGGCATGGGCCTGGCCCACTGGTACGCCGCGACGGTCCTGGCGGCGTTCGTCGTCGCCGCGCTCCTGCTGCGCGGACGGCGCGCGTGGCCCGTGGTGCTCGCCGGAGCCGCGGCCGCGCTGCCGACGCTGCTGATGGTCGCGCTGAACCTGCTCAACGGCACGGGCGCGCGCAACGCCGAGCACCTGCGCGACACCGAGGGCACCCTCGCCGAGCGGGCGGCCGCGGCGTGGACCGGGGGCCTGACGCCGGTGCTCTACCTCACCGTGGGCCTCGCCGTCCTGGGCGGGCTGAAGGCGCGCGGGGTGCGCGTGGCCGGCATCGCCTGGCTGCTCGTCCCCCTCCTGCTGCTCCTGACCGCGGAGCTGGTGCGGCCGGTCTACCTCCCCCGGTACCTGCTCGCGGGCCTCCTCGGGCTGGGGGTGCTGGCCGCGGCCGGTGCCCTGACCGTCCCCCGCCCCGCCCGCATCCCGGTCGCCGTCCTCCTCCTCGGCTGCACCCTGCTGGCGAGCGCGCCGCTGCTCGACCGCGGCCCACGCGAGCGCGGGGACGACCTGGTGCGCCACCTCGCGCAGGTGCACGGCGACGACGAGCCGATCGTCGCCGCGGACCAGCGCTCGGCGATCGGCCTGGACCACTACGTCCGCACGCTCGAGCCGCAGCTGCGCCCCGACGTGGTGCTGCCGCCGGACGACGCCCCCGCCGATGCCGAGCGCGTGTGGGTGGTCCGCCGGCTGCTGGACGGCGAGCCCGAACCGACCGACGACGACGCGATCCTGCGCGACGCCGGCCTGACGCTCACCCGCGTGGACGACTTCCCCGCGACCAAGACCCACCTGGTCCTCCAGCTGTGGGAGCGCTGAGAACCGCTCACCCCAGGGGCCGAAAGCACGCTCGTGGCCTCATCCGCACGCCGGGGGGCTCACTCGCGGCGGCGGACCGCCCAGGCGAGCGACCGCACCGACTGCCGGAGCCGGGCCCGCCCGGTCCAGGCGGATCGCCCTGCCGGCCGGACGTCCCGCGGAACCGGCAGGCTGACGGTCCGCTCCCCCGCCCGCGCGACGGCCAGCACCACGCTGGGCGCGCCGTCCTCGACGGCGGTCACGACCGCCCGCCGCACCCCCGGCCCCATCGCGAGGAAGGCACCCGCATCGGGCGGCAACCCGGTCAGCCGGGCGGCGAGCCGGCGGTGCAGCGTGCCGGTGAGCCGCCGCGTCCTCGACTCGTAGCTCCCCCGCCGCCCGGCGAACACCGCGCCGACGTCGCCGCGGGCGAGCCGGTCGAGCAGGAGCGGCACGGCCTCGGGCGGGTCCTGGAGGTCGGCGTCGAGGCACACCCAGGCGTCGGCCTGCGGCTCGTGGGCGAGCCCTCGCGCCAGCGCGCGGTGCTGGCCGACGTTGACGGCCAGCTCGGTGACCGCGACCCGCGGATCGCCCGTCGCCAGCGCGCGGCCGACCGCCACGCTGTTGTCGGGCGAGGCGTCGACGACCAGCCGCAGCCGCCAGTCGCGTCCCTCGAGCGCGGCGGCGAGCCGGTCGGCCAGCGGCCGCAGCGTCGGCTCGTTGCCGTACACCGGGACGACGACGGCGACCCGCGTCACGTCGCCGCCCAGGTGCGGGCGAGCCCCTCCGCGAGGTCCACCGTCGGCCGCCACCCGAGCAGCCGGGCGGCGGCCCGCGGATCGCTGACCCAGTCCGCGGTGTCCCAGGAGCGACCGGGGTGGGCGCCGGCGGCGGTGGCGATCCGCCGTCCGGTGACCCGTTCGGCGGTGGCGACCAGCTCCTCGGTGCTGGTCTGCGCGCCGGTGCCGATGTTCAGCACGGCACCCGGGGGCAGCGACGCGTCCACGGCCGCCCGGACGCAGGCGTCGACGACGTCCCCCACCCAGACCCAGTCCCGCCGGCTGAGCCGGGCGGGCAGGGGCACGGTCGCGCCGGTGCGGGCGGCGTCCAGCACCACGGGGACCAGGCGGGTGGGGTGGTCCCCCGGCCCGTAGACCTGGAAGGCACGCAGGACGGCGGCCCGGATCCCGCGCTCGGCCGCGGCCGCCTGGAGCAGCAGGGACCCGGCGGCCTTGGTGGCGCCGAAGAACCCGCGCGGCTCCAGCGCGGCGTCCTCGGCGAGGGGGTGCGGAGCCGCGGCGTACTCGGTCGAGGAGCCCAGCCGGACCACCGCGCGGCACCGGTCGGGCAGGGCGTCGACGAGCCAGGGGCTGGTGTTGACCGCGACCGTCGCGGCCCGCTCGGCGGCCGTCGCCTTGGCCCGGCCCGCCGCCAGGGAGAAGACGACGTCCGGGTCGGCGGCCCGCACCGCGGCCGACGCCGCGGCCGCATCGGTCAGGTCGACCTCGCGCCGGGTGAGCCCGACGACCTCCCAGCCGTCGGCCCGCAGGCGCGCGACCAGGTGCCGGCCGACGAACCCGCCGGCGCCGGTGACCAGCGCCCTCACGCGGGCAGCGCCACCGCGTCCACGAGCGCCGGGACCGCCGATCCGGCGACGGCGGCCACGAACGCCGAGCGGGCGGCGACCGCCTCGGCCGGCGACGCGCGGCGCAACCGGTCCACCGACGCCAGCACGAGGGGCACCTCGACGTAGGGGTCGCGGCCGGCCATGTCGGCGGTGAACGACCGCCGCAGGAAGGTGAAGTCCGCGCCGGTGCGCACGAGCTCGGCGGCCAGCAGGTCGCTGGACACCGGGAAGCCACGGCCGGGCAGGGTCAGGCCGCCGACGCCGAAGGGCTGGGCCACCTCCGCGCGGACGGCGTCCACGGTGCCGTCGACCAGGGGCCGGAAGAGCTCGGTCGAGCGGCGGTCGATGCGGAGGTCGTTGAGGCCCAGGTAGACGCGCGAGAGCGGCCGCCCCGCGAGCCCGGCGGCGCCGTCCACGGCGTCCTGGGTCTCGATGAGGATCCCGAGCCCGCACCGGCCGTCGACGAGCTCGAGGGTGCGGTCCACCTGCTCGGCCGTGCGCACCATAGGCAGCAGGATCTCGTCCGCGCCGCGCCGCACGGCCTCGTCGACCTCTCCGCCCGTCCACGGCCCGAAGCCGTTGATCCGGCACAGCAGCCGCCCGGACGTGGCCGCGCGCATCCGCGCGAGGTCGGCCGGGGTGTCGGCGTTGATCTGGGTGCCCTCCCCCAGCTGCCGCCGCGCCTTGCCGCGCCGTTCCCAGTCCACGACGATCCCCGCCGCTCCGGCGGCGACGACGTCACGGCCCCAGCGCGGGTCCACGGTGAAGAGGAAGAGGTCCACGGTAGGGCAGCTTAGGCTTTCCTAACTACGCGGCCGCAGACACCCCCGTTGACGCGTCGCGTCAGGAGACGCGGGCGGGCTCCGTCGACACGTCCTCGTCGAGGAACGTCCCGGCCGGCGCCGTCCCCTCGCGACTGTGCTGGGGGCCCGCTGGATCCGACGGGAAGGGCAGGACGGCGCCCCGCACGGTGATCGTGACGGCGTCCCCGACGACCGGCACGTCGGTTCCCTCGAGCCGCGCGCTGACCGTGACGCCGCTGGGCAGGTCGAGCCAGACCCGGGAGTCGTGGCCGTAGAAGTCGACGCTGCGGACCCGGGCGACCGGGCCCGTCTCCGTCGGCGCGGAGAGCCGGAGCTGCTCGGGTCGGAGCAGCACGCGGGCGGGGCCGGCGGGGCAGCTCCGCTCCAGCGCCAGCGAGCCCAGCGCGCAGGCCGCGCGGCCGTCGCGGATGTCGGCGTCGAGGATCACCGCCTCCCCGACGAAGGTGGCGACGTCGAGGTCCCGGGGATGGCGGTAGAGCGTGCGCGGGTCGGTGAGCTGCACCAGCCGGCCGCCGCGGAGCACCGCCACCTGGTCGGCCATCGAGAGCGCCTCGGCCTGGTCGTGGGTGACCAGCACCGCCGTGGCGCCGGAGGCCCGCAGCGCCTCGGCGACCGCGAGCCGGGTCTCCTCGCGCAGGGCGGCGTCCAGGGAGGAGAAGGGCTCGTCGAGGAGCACGAGGGAGGGCTCGGGCGCCAGCGCGCGGGCCAGCGCCACGCGCTGCTGCTGGCCTCCCGAGAGCTGGTGCGGCGGCCGGTCGGCCAGCTCGGGGCCGAGGCCCACCAGGCCGAGCAACTCGCGGACCCGTCCGCCGTCCCGGCGCTGGCGGCGCGGGAGGCCGAAGCTGATGTTGGCCGCCACCGAGAGGTGCGGGAACAGCCCGCCCTCCTGGGGCACGAAGCCGATGCCGCGCCGGCGGGCCGGCACGCTCCGACCGGCGCCGGCGACCACCCGGTCCCCGAGCGCCACCGTCCCGGCGTCGGGGTCGTCGAAGCCGGCGATCAGGCGGAGCAGGGTCGTCTTGCCGCAGCCCGAGGGGCCGAGCAGGGCCGTGAGGCTGCCGCTCGGCACGTGCAGGTCCAGCCCGGTGAGCACCGGGGTGGTGGTGAAGGACTTGGTCAGGTCCGTCACGGTCAGCGAACTCATGTGGTCAGACCTCGTCGGGCGTCGCGGGACAGCAGCACGGTAGCGGGGGCCGAGAGCAGCACCATGACCACGGCGTACGGGGCGGCCGCCCCGTACTCCAGGGCGCTGCTCGCCGACCAGAACGCCGTCGCCAGCGTGGTCGTTCCCGTGGGGGCGAGCAGCAGCGTCGCCGTCAGCTCGGTGACCACGGCCAGGAAGACCAGCGCCGCACCGGCGCCGATGCCGGGCGCCAGCAGCGGGAGGGTGACCCGTCGGAGCCGGTCGGGCGCCGAGGCGCCGAGGGAGGCCGCGACGTCGTCGTAGACCGGCGGCGACTGCTCGACGGCGGCGCGCACCGTCACGATGGCCCGCGGGAGGAAGAGGATCGCGTAGGCGGCCAGCAGCACCGGCACGGTCTGGTAGAGCCAGGGCGTGGCCCGGATGCTCAGCGTCACCAGCGCCAGGGCGACGACGATCCCCGGCACGGCACTGCCCAGGTAGGCGCTGCGCTCGAGCAGCGTCGCCACGCGGCCGCGTGCGCGGACGGCGAGCCAGCCCGTGGGCAGCGCCATGGCGACCGCCGCGACCGCCGCGGCCGCGGCGAGGCCGAGCGTCGTCCCGGTGGTGGCGCCCAGCAGCCCCAGGTCGAGCCCCGCGGAGGCCCCGGCCGCCATCCAGTAACCGAGGCTCGCGAGCGGCACCGCCAGGGCCAGGGCGACCAGCGCGGCCAGCCCGGCCAGCGCCGGAAGGGTCAGGATCCCCAGCGCCACCGGCCGGACGGGCCGCGCCGCCCCGCCGCCCGTGCGGGCGTAGCCGCGCCGGCCGCGCAGCCGCAGCTCGGCCAGCAGCAGGCCCAGGCACAAGAGCACGAGGACGCCGGCCAGCATGGTGGCGCCGGCGCCGTTGAACGTCGCGCGGTACTGGTCGTAGATGGCGGTGGTGAAGGTCGGGTACCGCAGCATCTGCAGGGCGCCGAACTCGGCCAGCAGGTGCAGGGCCACGAGCAGGCTGCCCCCGAGCAGGGCCACCCGCAGCTGCGGCAGCTGCACCCGGCGGAACACCGCCCAGCTGGACAGGCCCAGCCCGCGGGCGGTGTCCTCCAGGGCCGGGTCCAGCCCGCGGAATGTGGCGGCGACCGGCAGGTAGACGAACGGGAAGTAGGACAGCGACACCACCAGCAGCGCTCCGGCGTAGGTGTCGAGGCCCGGCAGCAGCGAGATCCAGGCATAGCTGTTCACGAACGCCGGCACCGCCAGCGGCGCGACCAGCAGCACGTGCCAGACCCGCCGCGCCGGGACCGAGGATCGCTCGACGAGCCAGGCCGCGCCGACGCCGAGCACCGCGCAGACGGCGACGGTGCCGAGCACCAGCCGGGAGGTGTTCCAGAGCAGCTCACCCACCCGCGGCCGGAACACCAGCTCCCGGATGCCGGCCCAGCCGACGTCGACCGTGGACGCGGCGATGTACCCCAGCGGCAGCAGCGCGAGCGCGGCCACGCAGATCGCGAGCGCCAGCGTCACCGGCGACCGGCGCAGCCGGGCCCCCGACGGACCCCCGGACGGCCGGGAGCCCCGGGACGGCGAGGTCCCGGGGCTGACGGCCGGAGTGGGGGTGAGCGTCGTCAGAGCAGGCCCACTTCCTGCATCAGCTCGGTGACCAGCGGGGCGTCGAGCGAGCCCGGGTCGACGTCGGGCGCGCCGAGCTCCTCCAGCGGAGGCAGGGCCTCGGCCGAGGCCACGCCGGTGCCGACGGCGTACTCCAGCGCGGAGCTCTCGGCCAGCTTCTCCTGAGCGACCTGCGAGGTCAGGTAGGCGACGAGGCGCTGGGCCTCCTCGGGCTGGTCGGAGGACGCGAGCACCCCGGCCCCGGAGACGCTGATGAAGGCGCCCGGGTCGGCGTTGCCGAAGTAGTGGAGCTTCGCGTCGTCACCGATGAGGCCGTTCTGGGCCTGGTCGCGGAACCAGTAGTAGTGGTACGTGATGCCGACCGGGACCTCGCCCTCGTCGACGGCCTTCATGATCGCGGTGTTGCTCGCGTAGATCTCGGCGTTGCGCTCCAGCCCGGTGAGCCACTCCCGCGTCGCGTCCTCGCCCTCCAGGGCCAGGACGGCGCTGACGATTGCCTGGAAGTCCGCGCCGCCGGCCGCGATGCCGACCCGCCCGTCCCACGCGGGGTCGGCGAGGTCGAGCATCGATGCCGGGAGCTCGTCCTCGGGGATCTCCGCTGGGTTGTAGATCAGGGCGGTGGATCGCGCGGCGAACCCGACCCACGTGCCCGAGTCAGGGCGGTACTCCTCCCCGACCTGCTCGAGGGTCGCGTCGTCCAGCGGCGCCAGGAGGCCGGCCTTGTCGACGACGTCGATCGAGGGGCTGTTCTCCGTGAGGAAGACGTCGGCCGGCGAGGCCTCGCCCTCCTCCACGATCTGGTTGGCCAGCTCGGAGTCGTTCGCGTCGCGGAACTCCAGCTCGATGCCGGTCTCGTCGGTGAAGCCCTCGAGCATCGCGCGGACCAGGCTCTCGTGCTGGGCGCTGTAGACCGTCAGCTTCTCGGCACCGGAGGCGTCCCCGCACGCGGCGAGCGCCGTCGTGACGCCGGCGACGGACACGAGGGTGGCGATCGCCCGCCCGGGCAGTGTCAGGCGGTGGGTCACGTGCTGGTCCTCCTGCGAATGGGCCCGTCCGTGGGTATGTCCACAGCGTAGATAGGCAAGGCACACCTAACCAGAGCTATCGGCGCGTCGGGCACCCCACCCCCCGGGGCTCCCGCCCGGGCTGGGTAGAACTCCGGCATGACCGCGACCCCCGCGCCGCCGTCGTTGCGCCGCGCCCGCTTCGCCGACCTCACGCCGTTCGAGCTCTACGGCCTGTGCCGGCTGCGGGTCGACGTGTTCGTCGTCGAGCAGCAGTGCCCCTATCCCGAGCTCGACGGGCGCGACGCCGAGCCCGCCACCGTGCACGTGTGGTTCGAGGAGGACGGCGTGGTGCTGGCCACGATCCGCGTGCTGGACGACGGCGGGACGCGGGCGATCGGCCGCGTGGCGACGGCGTCGTCCGCCCGCGGCCGGGGACTCGCCGCCCGCCTGATGGAGCAGGGCATCGCACTGTGCGAGGGGTTCCCGATCACGCTGGGCGCCCAGGCCCACCTAGAGGGCTGGTACGGGCGGTTCGGTTTCCGGCGCAGCGGGCCGGGCTACGTGGAGGACGGCATCCCGCACGTGCCCATGCGGCGGGAGCCGGCGTGAGCACCGACCCCGGGGAGCTGCTCCGGACGGCCGCCGACCGGCTGGACGCCCTCGCCGCCCGCACGACCTCGGGCGACTGGCGGGCGAGCGGGCTCCTGGCCAGTCGCCCCGAGGTCGTGGCACACCGCTCCGACGGGAGCACCGAGCACGTCGCCGAGGCGCGGGCGAACACCGCCGCCTGGATCGCCGCCCTCTCCCCCGCGCTGGCCGCCCCACTGGCCGCCTGGCTGCGCGCCGCAGCATCCGTGCACCCGGTGGACCCGGCGGCGACGGTGTTGGCCCGAGCCCTGCTCGACCGCCTGCCCTGACCGCCCTGTCAGGGCCAGGCTTTTCCCCTGGTCACCTTTCATAGATGACTAACGCTTCGATGGCTAAGCTTGCTCGGTGCCGCCCTCCGAACCTCCCATCGGCCTCGCCGTCGCCGCGTCCGCCAAGGCTCTGAGCAGGGCATTCGACGACGCGCTGGCCGCCGTCGGTGGGTCCTCCCCGAGCTGGCTGGTCCTCCGGGCGGTGAAGTCCGCGGAGGTCGGCACCCAGGGCGAACTCGCGACGGTTCTCGGCATCAAGCAGCCGACCCTGACCCACCATCTCGACGGACTCGAGCGGGCCGGCCTGGTCACGAGGAGTCGCGACCCGGGCAACCGGCGGGTGCAGCGAATCGCTGTGACGGAAGCCGGGGAGCAGTTGTTCCTGCGGCTGCGCCGGGCAGCGGCGGCGTTCGACGGCCGACTGCGCGCGGGCCTGGACGACGACGACGTGCGAACGCTGCGCCGGCTGCTGGCCCAGCTCGAGGAGAACGCGCAGCCGGACTGATCCCTCTTGACGCCGGGGGCAGACGGCTACACCCTCTAGCCGTGGCTACGACCTCCAGCCAATGGACGCGCGTGCGGCACCGACGGGCCGCCGTGATGGACGAAGCGCTCGACCACGCCGTGGCGCTGATGAGCGAGCAGGGCGTCGGCGCGCTGAGCGTCTCTGAGGTGGCCCGGCGGATGGGCATCCGCGGGCCCTCGCTCTACAAGTACTTCCCCTCCCGGCACGCGTTCTACGACGCCCTGTTCGCCCGCGGGCTGGCGAGTCAGCAGGCGGCAGTCCGTGCCGCCGTCGACGGTGTGCCGCGCGGAGTGCCGCGGATCCGGGCCGGCGCGACGGCCGTCGTCCGCTGGGCGGTGGAGCACCCGGCCCTGGCACAGCTCCTGCACTGGCGGCCGGTGCCCGGCTTCGAGCCCTCCCCCGGCGTCTTCGCCCCCGCCGAGGGCGAGATGGTCGACGTCCGCGCCGAGTTCGCGGAGGCCGTGCGGCTGGGCCAGCTCGCGCCCGGCGCCGACTCCGACGAGGTCGTCCGGCTCTACACCGTCGTCCTGTCCGGCCTGATCTCCCAGCAGCTCGCCAACCAGCCGGGCGCGACCTACGCCGAGGGCGTCTTCAGCCGGCTCACCGAGATCGCGATCGACTCGTTCCTCTCGCCCCACTTCTCCTGAGGAGTCGCCATGCAGACGCTCGACCGCGACGAGGTCAGCACCGTCGTCGCCGCGCCGCCGGAGGCCGTCTATGCGCTGATCGCGGACGTGACCCGCACCCCCGAGTTCAGTCCGGAGGTGTCGAGCTGCAGGTGGCTGGACGGGGCCGCCGGACCCGCCGTCGGCGCGCGGTTCGAGGCGGTGAACGGAAGCGCGGCCGGGAAGACCTGGCGGAACCGGCCGGTCGTGACCGTCGCCGACCCCGGCCGGGAGTTCGCCTTCGTCCGCACCGAGCCGTTCGCGGGGTCGATCGCCTGGCGCTACCGCTTCGAGCCGGTCGAGAACGGCACGCGCGTGGTGGAGAGCTACGAGGTGCTGCGGCCGGTCAGCCGGCTGGGCTGGTTCGTCATCGAGAGGGTGTTCCGGGGCGGCGACCGCCGCGCGGCGCTGCGCGATGGGATGCGCACCACTCTCGAACGCCTCCGCGCCGCCGCGGAGACCCGGTCGGACGCCGTCGGCCGATGACCGGGCGCCAGGCGTTCGCCCACGACGCCGTCCTCGCGCTGGCCTCTGACGGCGACGACCGGGTCCCCGGCGGGGAGATCACGGTGGCGCTCTGCGGGAGCTGGTCGCACGAGCCGCCGTGCCCGCTCGCCCCGCACCACACCGGTGCCCGGCGATCCGGGGCGGAGCTCACCCTGCGCCTCCTCTTCGCAGCGGCACCGGGCGACGAGGCGCGGGTCCGGGCGCTGATCGAGGAGGCACTTGCCCGCGGTGAGGGCGCGGACCCCAACGGCGTCCGGACGTCGTGGCGGCTGCTCCGGGCCGGCCCCTCCCCCGTCCGGCCCGAGGAACGCGACCACGCGGAGCATCTCCTCCGGAGCTGAGCCCCGACCGGCCACTATGGCCATTGTGGTCGCTAGGTGCCCAGTTCGCGGGAGGGACCACACGCCGCGGCCCGGTCGAGCAGGAGCGCCCGCTCGCGCTCGTTGCGGGTGAGCGAGGCCGCGCGCTCGAACTCGGCGCGGGCCTCGTCCGAGCGGCCGAGCTGGGCCAGCAGATCGCCGCGGGCGCTGGGCAGGAGGTGGTAGCCGCGCAGGGCGGGGACGTCGAGCAGTGCGTCGACCAGCTCGAGGCCGGCCTGCGGTCCGTACGCGCGGGAGACCGCGACCGCGCGGTTCAGCTCGATCACCGGGGACGGCGACACCTCGGCGAGCGCCTCGTACAGCGCGGCGATGCGTGCCCAGTCGGTGTCCTCGACGCTGCCGGCGCGGGCATGGCAGGCGGCGATGGACGCCTGGAGCCCGTAGGGACCGAGCGCCCGGCCCAGCTGCTCGGCGCGGTCCAGCGCCGCGAGGCCGCGGCGGATCAGCACGTGGTCCCACCGGCCACGGTCCTGGTCGGGCAGCAGCACCGGCTCGCCCGAGGGGGTCACCCGGGCCCGCAGCCGGGAGGCCTGGATCTCCATGAGCGCGACGAGGCCGTGCACCTCGGCCTCCCCCGGTGTCAGCTCGGCGAGGATCCGGCCCAGCCGCAGGGCCTCCTGGCACAGGGCCGGGCGCACCCAGTCCTCCCCCGCCGTCGCCGAGTACCCCTCGTTGAAGATCAGGTAGACGACCTCCAGGACCGACCCGAGCCGGGCGGTGAAGTCCGGGCCGGTGGGCACCTCGAACGGCACCCGGGCGGCGGTCAGCGTCCGCTTCGCGCGCACGATCCGCTGCGCGACCGTCGGCTCCGCGACGAGGAACGCCCGGGCGATCTCCTCCGTGGTGAGCCCGCCGAGCAGCCGCAGGGTCAGCGCCACCCGCGCCTCCCGGGACAGCACCGGGTGGCAGGAGATGAAGACCAGCCGGAGCAGGTCGTCCTCCACCACCTCGTCGAGCGCGGCGGCCCAGTCCGGCTCCTCGGCCTCGGCGAGCTCCCGGCCCAGCAGGGCGGTCTTGCGCTCCAGCCGCTCGGACCGGCGGAACGCGTCGATCGCCCGGTACTTGGCGGTGGCCATGAGCCAGGCGCCCGGCTTGGCCGGCACGCCGGTCTCCGGCCACCGCTCCAGCGCCGCGACCAATGCGTCCTGCGCGAGCTCCTCGGCATGGCCGACGTCGCCGGTGACGCGGGTGAGGGCGGCGATCAGCTTCGCCGACTCCATGCGCCAGACGGCGTCGACGACGCGGGTGATGTCCGCGCTCATCGACGCCGTCCGGGCGGAACAACGATGGGCATCAGGCCCCGTGCTGGGCCTCGGAGGTGGCGCGCAGCCGGTCCTCCTGCTCGCGCAGCTCCGGGGTCATCGCGTCGCCGAAGTCGTCGGCGGTGGCGACCTGCCGGACCTCGACCTCGCCGTCGCGGAACGGCGCCTTCCTGACCCACTCGAGCACCTCCTCGCGGGAGGAGACCTCCAGGATCCAGAAGCCCGCCACCAGTTCCTTGGTCTCGGCGAACGGCCCGTCGACGACGGTCGAACTGCCGTCCTTGTCGAACCGGACGCGGGCCCCCTTGGAGCTGGGGAGCAGCCCCTCGCCGGCGAGCATGACGCCGGCCTTCACGAGCTCCTCGTTGTACGCACCCATCTCGGTGAGCTCCTGCTCGGTGGGCAGAACGCCCTTCTCCGAGTCCTCGCTGCCCTTGACGATCACCATGAAGCGCATCGCTGAGTCTCCTGTCGTGTGCTGTTCCGTGGCGGGGGCCGGTCGTCCTGACCGGCGCGGAGCCCGCTCTACTCACACGTCGAACGACCTTCGCCCGGATCGACACGACTCCACAAGATTTTTTCGGCCGTCGAGTGGGGTAGGAAGCTGCCGTGGCGGACAGCGAGGGCACCGGTGGATTCGCGGAGCGACTGGGTGCGGAGGTCGAGATCGCCGACGACGGTTCGGCGCGGGTCCGCTTCACCGCCCGTGAGGAGCACCTGAACGGGGCCGGCACCCTGCACGGCGGGGTGCTGGCCACCTTGGTGGACACCGCGATGGGGGCGGCGGTGCGCAGCACCACCGACGACGGCGACGTCCCGGCCACCAGCCAGCTGACCGTGACCTACCTCCGCCCGGGACGGCCCGGCCGGCTGGAGGTGACCGCGAAGGTCCGCACCCGGGGAGAGCACCTGACGGTCTGCGAGGCCGACGTCGAGCAGGACGACCGCAGCCTCGTGCACGCCGTCGCCACGTTCGCCCTCCTGCACCACTGACGCCGGATCGCAGCGCTCCGGAGTCGCCCGCGTCACCCGACCGGGTGGCAGCGGGCCCCTCGGCTGCCGATGACATTCCTGACGGGGGCGCCGCCCGGACGGAGCGCATCAGCAACCTTCGTGGCCGTTCGTTCTCGTCAGCCGCCGGGAACCCGCAGGTCAGCGGCGTGTCGAGGTCAAGCCCGGACCCCCGGGTCGCCGTCTCGACAGGCCGACATGTCGACCCGTCGGCCCTCTCGACGGTTCGCGAACAGCCCGGTGGGGCTGGCGCACCCGAGTAGCGTCGACACGTACACCTGTTTTCCCGAGGAGGCACCCCGTCACCACATGGCCTGGACGCTGCGCAGAAGCACATCTGGGTTGCCCCTGCCGGGGTGACCGGACCATCCACGAGGAGCGGTCGAAGGAGATCAGCGAGGCCCGGTCCCACTCCCAGGAGTCGGTCGACTGCCCCGAGTGCGGCGCGTCGACGACGCCGCTGAGCATCGTCAGCTGGGGCCACTGCCGCGCGTGCCGCACCGCCCAGTCGCGGGAGATGTACCCCCTCCGCTGGTGATGCAGGACTACCCGTGCGCCGCCCTTCGTTGCACGGGGGCATGACCACAGCAATCTGGAACGGCGCCGTGATCGCCGAGTCCGACGACATCGTGACCGTCGAGGGGAACGCCTACTTCCCGCGCGCTGCCGTGCGCGAGGACGTCCTGCGGCCCTCAGCCACGCACACCCTGTGCCCCTGGAAGGGCACGGCCTCCTACTTTCACCTCGAGGTCGACGGGCAGACCAACCGCGACGCCGCCTGGTACTACCCCCAGCCGAAGGACGCCGCCACGGAGATCACCGACCGGGTCGCCTTCTGGAAGGGCGTCGAGGTCCGGTAGCCACACGGGGATCAGGCTGCGCCGACTGCCACCGCCTGGCAGACCAGCCGCCGCTTCGCGAGTTGCAGCGTCAGGTGGCCGACTGCGACCACGCCCACCGCGAGCACACCGACGGCCCATCCCGGCGCCCCGCCCCGGACCGCCGCGACCACGGCGAAGCCGTCGGCGAGGGCGATCAGGGTGAAGCCGAGGTGCTCCAGGTAGGCGGCGGTCGGCCCGCCGGTCCGCACGGGGCTCCGGCGGACGGCGAGCTCCGCCCGGACCACCATGACGCCGGCGAGGCCGATCAGGCCGGCGAACACCGCCCGCGCCGTGGTGTCCGTGATCGCCCAGTCGACCAGGACCGCCGGGACCAGCGCGGCGAGCATCACCGCCATGGCGGCGCGGTAGACGCCGAGGAACCGGCCCGACTCCGCGGAGAGGACGCCCGCCCCGAACGCGAGGGTCGCGGCGACGGCGTGCAGGGTGATGAACAGGGTGTTGGCCATGTGCGCTCCCCGGGGCCGGCGTGTGGTCGCCAGGCTCGACCTTCCACAGTGGGATGTCAAGGGTGCGGCGCGAGGATCCCCGGCAGCGCGGCGAACCAGTCCAGCACCGCCTGCTCGTGGCGGAGCCCGAACTCGAGCGTCGCCAGCCGCGCCGGATCCACGGTCCGCGCGCCGGCGAGCTGCTCCTGAGCGGCGCGATAACGCGCCAGCCGCTCGGCGTGCACGGCCCGCTGGGCGTCGACGATCTCGCCGAGGCGGCCCGGGGCCAGATGGCCGGCGAAGGCGATCGTCAGCAGGAGCGGGATGCGCACCTGGTCGGCGCCGGGCTCGCCGTCCAGCCACTCGGCGAACGCCGAGCGGCCGGCGGGTGTGACCGCGTACGGCTTGCGCTCCCGGGGTCCGGGCGGGCCGGCGCTGACCAGTCCACGCTCGGCCATGGCGGCGAGTTCCCGGTACACCTGGCTCTGCGTGAGGGACCAGAACTCACCGATCCGCTCCTGCGCCGCCGCGATGAGGTCCCAGCCGGTCATCTCCTTCTCCAGCAGGAGACCCAGCAGGGCGGCGGCGGTGGCGTTGAGCCGGGGACCTGGGCCTTCTGCCGGCGGCGATGTCACGCCCGGCATGCTGCCACCGACGCCGGGCGGGACGACGAGGGTCAGCTCGGGCGGGAGCCGGCCAGGTCCCGGGCGGCGGTCGCGGCGTCGTCGTCCAGCTGTCCGGCGATCGACTCCTGATAGGCGTCCCAGGCCTCCTGCGTCGTGACGTCGAGGGCGGCGGCGATCTGCTCCCAGCCGGCCCCGCCGCGCAGCGCGGCGCGGATGCCGACCAGGCGGCTGCCGTGGGCCTTGCGCGACACCACCTCGCCGAGCGCGAGCAGTTCCAGCGCCTCGTCGACGTCGAGCGAGGTCTCGGCCACCCGGAACGAGCGCCAGGAGTCCTCGTCGTCGTCCCGGACGACGTTCAGCGCGGTGTCCCCGTTGTCCCGGCGGCTCAGGAAGTCCAGCCGGGTCGCGGCGGTGGTCAACGAGAACTCGGGCTCGAGGGCGTCGGGGGTGATGCTCATGTCCTGAGCCTTACCCGTCGGCCCCCGTAACCCCAAACGACCCGGCGGCGTGACACCGACGACGTCCCTGCGCCGCGCGTGCCGCGACGCGACGGACACGGGAACGCACGGAGGGCCCGCACCCCCGAGTGGGATGCGGGCCCTCCGAAGGGATGGTGCGGGATCAGCTGGGAACGCCGACCGCGTCCTTGGCCAGGTCGGCCAGGGTGGTCTGCGCGGCGCTGACCACGTTCGACCGGTCCTTGTGGGTCTCCTCGTAGCGGATGACCACGCGGATCTCGTGGGCGTCCTTGAGGTTCTTGATCGCCTTGACGGCGTCACCGACGGAGAGCTGGTCGAAGTTCTTGATCGGCAGCTCGTCGGCGGAGACGTCGCCCAGCTCCTCGCGGGCGGTCTTGGCCGCCTCGGCTGCGTCCTTGTTGCCCTCACGACGGGCGATCTGCTCGGCGCGACGCAGCGAGGCGCTGCGGCCGGCGGTGAGCGTCTCGCGGGCGGCGTCGGCGAGAGCGCCGACCCGGCCGACGACACCGCGGACGGTGTCCGAGGTCTCCTCACCGGCGTTCTGCACGGTGTCGACGACGTTGTTCACCGTGTTGGCGACGAAGCGGACCGGGGCGTTGGCCGCGCGGGCCACACCGCCGGCGACCTTCTGCAGCGGCGTCGCAACAAGCGCGGCGGGGCCACCGAGGGCCTCCTCGGCGAGGACGACGGTCAGCCACTCGACGGTCGCCTCGTGGGCGGTGATGAGCTTCTCCGCGAGCTGACGGACCTGGGTCAGCTCGGCCTGGTCGGCGAGCACCTTGACGTAGGTGGCGCGGTCGAGCAGCTGGTGCTCGAGCGCGAGGTCGCTCAGCAGCGCCTCCTCGAACGGGGCGGCCTGCTCGAAGGTGGCCTTGAGGATGGCGCCGAGCCGGCCGATGGCCGGGGTGACGACGTCCGGCACGCCCCCGAGGGAGCGCAGCTGCTCGGTGATCTCGAGCGACCGCTTGGCGGCGTTGTCGGCGTTCTGGGTCAGCTCGCGGCGCACGGCGTCGGTACGGGCCTGGGAGATCCGCGTCCGTGCGACCTGCTCCTCGGTCTGCGTGAGCAGGACGAGGGCGCGCAACTGGTTGATGATCTTTGTGTTGTGAGCCATGAGCTCTCTATGCCCATGGATCCGTCGTGCTAACTCCAGCAAGCGGATTGCAAGCAGTGAACTGCGTCACGCCGGCGCCGGTCGGGGCCGCCGCGCAAGCGCCGGAGCCGCCCCGTAGCGCGGCTCTCGCGGTTGCGCCGCGGCTCTCGCCGACCGCGCCGCCGCTCACGGGGACGGCGGGCGGTACTCCCCCGCGACCTTCCGCGCCGAAAGTCCCCGGGGGCGCGGGACTCTCGGCGCGGAACGTCCGAGCGGCGATCAGGCCGACGCCGGCTCCTGACGGGCACGGACCAGCGGACGGCCGTTCGCGCGGAAGCGGAGCACCGGCTGCGTGTCGTCGAGGGCCGGCCGGGGGGCCACGTGGATCCGGCGGGGCGGCGTCGACGACGGCGGCAGAAGCGTGCCGCAGCCCACGCAGTAGCGGCCCCGCTGGTCGGCGGCGCTGCAGTGCGAACACGTCATGGTGTGCCTCCCCGAGCTGAACTGGCCCGCCGGTGCGGGCGCGGAAGAGTCGCAGGCGGCATCGCGCCGCCGCTACGTGAAGGTGGCGCTGGGACGAGATGTGACCGGACCGAGACGTACCGGATCCTCGCGACCGGCCGGGCGCCACGGTCGGCTCCCCGGTGCTAGACCAGTCGCATGCGGCACCGACGCCGCCTCGCGGCGGGCCTCGCGGTCGCCCTCTGCGTGCTGACCGGGTGCACCGCCGGCGATCCCGCTGCCGGTCCTCCCGTCGTCGCCGCCCCCACGGCGGACGCGCCGAGGGGCCCCGGGCCGCTGACCACGCTCCTCGGGGCCGTCGACCTCTCCCCCGCCGTCCCCGGCGTCCCGACGACCGCGGCCGCGGCTGTCGGGGCACCCGACGGCGGTGCGTTCGTGCTGCTGAGCCCGCCCGATCCCGCTGTTCCCCACTACCTCGCCACCGTCGCCCGCACCGGCAGCGGATACGCGGTCACCGGCTCGGTCCCGGTCCCCCGGCTCCGCCCGATCTGGGACCTGCACGCGCTCGCGGACGGCACGGCGCTGGTCTCGGGCCAGTTCCGCGGCGAGGAACCGGGCTACGGCTTCCTCTCGGTGGACCCGGCCGGGGGCGAGGTCAGGGCGACGGTCGTCATCCCGTTCGAGGACGGGACGGACCTCGCGTTCGGCTCGTCGGTGCTGTCACCCGACGGAGAGACGGTCACCCTCTTCCTCAGCAGCTTCGTCGACGGGCGGCGGCTCGACCTCCTGATGTCCGCGGCGACCTCGGACGGGCGGATCCTCGGCGGGCGGGATCTCTTCGAGGAGGTGCGGGCCGTCTCGGAGTCCGGGATCGGCCCGTGGTCGACCTGGCTGTTCGCCCGCCCGGACGGCGGGGTGACCGTCGTCTTCGACGCGTACCCGCCGGGTGCGGGCATCCTCGGCGTGCCGACCGCGGTCCGCTACGACGAGCTGCTGGAACCCGTGGGCGGACCCGTCGCGCTGACCCGGGAGGCGGCCAGCGCCCAGCTCCGGGCGGTCGCCGGGGCTCCCGACGGGACGGTGTTCGCCCGCGTCGAGGCCCAGGCCCGCAACTGGCTGCTCGCCCTCGCGCCGCGAGGTTCGTCCGGCACGCAGCTGCTGGACCTCGGCGGGCAGGACGCCGACGACGCGATCGTCGTCGACCCCGCGCTGGGATGGGTGCTGCTGCCGGCCGCCGGAGGTGCCCGGGCGGTCGACCTCGCCACCGGCGGCAGCACTCCGGTCGACCTGGGCTGCCCGGTCGAGGTCACCCAGCTGCTGCCGGGCCGCGGCGCGGCGAGCGCCCTGATACTGGGCCGGTGCAGCACCCCGGACGGCGGGCACCCGACGCTGTGGGTCCTGGCAGCGGCGCAGTGAGCCGTCCATGCGTCGCGCCCGGGCTGCGGGCCGGCGCGCTGGCCGGGCTGCTCCTCCTGGTGACCGGCTGCCCCGCGTCCCCGCCGTCCGTCGCCGCGCCGTCGACGTCGTCCGCGAGCGAGCTGCCGGGACGCCCGACCGCACCGCCGGCGCCGGTCTACGCCGGTCCTCCGCCCGGCGCGCCGCCCACTGCGGGACCACTGACCTCGGTGCGCGGGGCGGTGGACGTGAGCCGGGCCATCCCGGGGTACTTCACCCGCGCCGAGGCGGTCGTGGGCGGACCCGACGGCGGCGCCTTCGTCGTGGTCAGCCCCGAGCAACCCGGCCCCGAGCAGCAGCTGGTCACGGTCTCCGGGGCAGCCGGCGGGTTCGGCATCGTCCGGTCGGTGCCGATCCCCGCGATCGAGGACGTCTCGGCCCTGCACCTGCTCCCGGACGGCACGGTGGCGGTCACCGGCCGGCTGCAGTCCGCCGGCGTGCCGGGCGGCGGCTACGGCTTCCACGTCGTCGACCCTGCGGCGGGCACGGCGCGGACGACCCCGGTGCCGTACGGGGACGGCGCCGTCACCGCGTTCGGCCGGTCGGCGCTCGCCGCGGACGGCCGGACGCTCTACCTCTTCCTCTCCGTGAACACCCAGGCGGCGTCGCGGGAGCGACTGCTCGCCGTCGACCCGGCCGGCGGCGGCGTCCTCGCCGAGCGCGATCTCGGGGACGACGTCGCCGCCGTGTCGCAGGTGCCCGTCGGCCACGAGGTGGCGGGGCTGGTGGCGCGGCCGGGCGGCGGGGTGACGCTGGCCTTCGACGCCACACCCGAGGCCACCCGACGGGACCGCGTCCCGACGCTGCTGACCTTCGACGCGCAGCTCGCGCCGGTGGGCGAACCCGTGGGGGTCACCACCCTGTCGGAGGGCGGGGAGACGCAGGCGGTCACGGCGGGGGCCGACGGCACCGTCTTCCTTGTCGTCGAGGTGACCGAGGGCGCCTGGATCATGGCGGTGCCCGACGCCGGCGGCGCCGGTCCGGTCCTGGTGCAGCTCGCCGACCACCTCTACGACTACGCCCTGTCCGTCGAGGCGGCGCAGGTGTGGGCGCTGCTGCCGGCCTACGAGGGCGCGCGGGCGGTGGATCTCACCACCGGGGAGATCCGTGGGCCCGTGGACGTCGGCTGCGCGGGCCAGGACGTCCGCAGCATGGTCGCCGCGGGGGACGGCGCCCTGCTGATCGGCGAGTGCAACAGCCCGCGGACGCGGACGCAGATGCTCTGGTTCCTGGGCCCCTGAGCCGGACGTCGTCCGCCACCGCTCACAGCCTGTCGAGTGCCTCGGCGAGGTCGATCACGTCGGCGTACTTCGCGTCGAGATCGGCGAGGTTGTTCTCGTGCAGCCCGGCCGTCCGGTCGGCGCAGGCCTGCCGCACGACCATCGGGTGGAAGCCCGAGTTGATCGCGTCCATGGCGGTGGCCCGCACGCAGCCCGACGTCGAGACGCCGGCGAGGACGACCGTGTCGATGCCCGCGGTGTGCAGCGTGGGCGCCAGCGAGGTGCCGAAGAACGCCGAGGCGTACTGCTTGACGACGACGACCTCGCCGGCCTCCGGTTCGAGCGCGAGCTCGCCCCAGTCGCCGGGCGCATCCTCCGCGAAGCAGGCCAGCGCCGGCACCTTGCGCACGAACAGGCCGCCGTCCCCCAGGCCGGGTGCGTAGCGGACGACCGTCCAGACGACCGGGACGTCCTTGTCCCGCGCCGTCTCGACCAGCTCCGCGGCGGCCTCGACGGCGGCCCGGGCGCCGGGCAGGGCGAACGGCCCGTCCGGGTGGATGTAGGCCCGGACCAGGTCGATCACCACCACCGCCGGCGTCGAGCCCCACCCGACCCGGCCCGAGAACGCCGACCCGTGCGGGCCGGTCATTCCCCCACCAGGCCCACCGTCGTCACACCCAGACCGGGCGCTTCGGCGCGGGCAGCCCGGTCTCCTCCTCGCAGCGCTCGAGCAGCTGCTCGATCGGCGGGCCCATGTCGAAGACCGGCAGCTCGGCGGGGCGGTCGGCGCGCATCTGGTCGCGCAGGTTCTCGGTGGCCTCGGCGTTCACGCTGCCGTCCTCGTCGACGCAGACCCCGTAGCGCTCCGCGCCCTTCGCCGTCACCAGGCCGCGCCGTACCTCGAGGGCCACCAACTCCGGATCGCGCTCGAGCGGATCCCCCCAGCCGCCGCCGCCCCAGGTGACGAAGTGCAGGACGTCACCCGGCGAGACCGGGACGTCGTGGCACTTGCTGGGCAGCACCTGCCGGGTGCCGTCGGCCCGCTCGACCCACTTGGTGCCGCGGGCGCCGGGGAGCCCGCCGTTGACGCCCCACGGATAGGTCAGCCAGCGGTCGTCGTGGATGGCGATGGTGCCCGGCTCCTCGAAGACGTAGGCGACGTCGACGCCGTTGCCGCCGCGGTGCACGCCCGCGCCCCCGGTGTCGGCGACCGTCTCCCACTTCTCGATCCGCAGCGGGTAGTAGGACTCGAGGTACTCGCAGGGGATGTTGACGAACGAGGGCCACAGCGAGTGGCCGTCGGGGCCGTCGCCGAGCGGCCGGCCCGGGATGCCGCCGAAGCCGATCGAGTACAGCTGGAACCACTCGCCCTTCCGCTCCCCGGTCGAGTAGTGCCCGGAGTACATGAAGTGCGGCGACGAGGAGAAGCCGGCCGCGTTGAGCAGGGCCGGGTTGGTCTGCCCCAGCAGCCCGCCGAACAGGTCGAACACCCGGCCGATGCCGTGGTTGCGGCCCGACAGCGCGGCCGGGAACTTCGGCTTCCAGTACGAGCCGTCGGGGATCGTGACGTCGACAAGCGGGTAGAAGCCATCGTTCCAGAGGATCTGCGGATCGGCGACGGTGATCATGTAGATCCCGAAGAACATCCGGGTCAGGTTCTCGTTGATGTAGTAGTTGATCGGCCCGGCCGCCTGGGGCGAGGAGCCGGTGAAGTCCAGGTGCACCTTGTCGCCGGTGCGGGTCAGCGACAGCTTGAGCTCGTAGGGCCCGTTGCCGATGCCGTCGTCGCAGATGTAGTCGGTGAAGGAGAGCGTGCGGTCCTCCTCGAACACCATCGACAGCAGCACCTTCATGGCGTCGTAGTTGCGCTGCAGCAGCGCGTCGAGCGCCGACAGGTAGGTGGCGGTGCCGAAGCGGTCGCACATCTCGACCACCCGGCGGGCGGCGGTGCGGCAGGCGGCGACCAGTCCGTTGAGGTCGGCGCGGTTCCAGTCGGGCTTGCGCACCTGGTTGAGGATGATCCGCAGCGCGTCCTCGTTGAGCTCGCCCTTGCGGTAGAGCTTGAAGGGCGGGATGACCACGCCCTCCTCGTAGATGGTGCGCGCGTCGGTCGGCATGGACGACGGCGTCTTGCCGCCCACGTCGGACATGTGGCCGAACATCGAGGCCCAGCCGACGACCCGGCCGTCCTTGAAGATCGGCACGACCAGCAGCCAGTCGTTGGCGTGGCTGATCGCCGCCCCGCAGGCGTACGGGTCCGACGTCAGCAGGACGTCGCCCTCCTCGACGGTGTCGTCGAACCCCTCGAGGAAGTCCGGGATCGAGAGCCCGAACTGGCCGACGACCATCTTCCCGTCGGGGTCGCCGATCAGCGGGAACTCGTCGTGCTGCTCGCGGATGCCCGGAGACAGCGCCGTCCGGAAGAGCACCTCGTCCATCTCGTAGCGGGCGTTGCGCAGCCCGTTCTCGATGAGGTCGAGGGTCACCGGGTCGACCTCGACCCGTTCGACGGTGCCGGTCGCGGTCTCGATGATCTGCGCCATGTCGCTCAGCCCTTTCCGGGGTTGATCAGCAGGGATCCGGACGCGTGCACTACGGCCGCGTGGCCGGGCAGGACGAGGGTCGTGGAGTCCATCTCGGTGACGATCGCGGGACCTTCGACGACGTCGTCCGCCCGGAGCCTCGTCCGGTCGTAGACCCGTGCGGTCACCTGCTCGCCGCCGACGTGGATCGGGTGCTCGGTCACCAGCGCCGCCTTCGGGTCCCCGTCGCCCCGCTCGAGGTGCACCGGGGTGACGTCGGGCCGCGGGCCGGTGACGGTCGCCCGTGCGTTGACGAGCTCGTGGTCCACGTCGAGCAGGAACGAGAACAGCCGGCTGTGCTCCGCGTCGAAGGTCTCCCCCAGCCGCGCGAACGACCCGTCCGGGTCGTCCAGCCAGGCCGCGTCCACCGTCACCGGGATCTCGAAACCCTGCCCGTGGTACCGGACGTCGACCGAGTACAGGACCGTCTGGTCCTCCGCCGGGGTGCCCTGGTCGGCCAGCCGCTGACCGGCGTCGTCGGCCAGCTCCCGCAGGATCGTGACCAGGTCCTGGCCGGTGAGGTCGGCGAACCGGCGCAGCACCGTGCGGGCCGACTCGTCGCGGCGGCTCGTGGTGGCGTCGCCGAGTGCGCAGAGCACCCCCGGGGACGGCGGCACGATGACCGGCCAGGCCCCGGTGAGCTTCCCGAGCGCATTCGCGTGCAGCGGGCCGGCACCGCCGAAGGCGACCAGCGCGAAGTCCCGCGGGTCGAAGCCCTGCTGCACCGAGACCAGCCGCAGGCCGCCGAGCATGTTCTCGTTGACGATGTCGACGATGCCGGCGGCCGCGGCCTCCGGCGACTCCAGCCCCATCGCCTCGGCCACCTTGCCCACCGCCGCCCGGGAGGCCTCGACGTCGAGCGTGATCTCGCCGCCGGCCAGCGCCGAGGGCAGGTAGCCGAGGACGACGTTCGCGTCGGTGACGGTCGGCTCCACACCGCCCTTGCCGTAGGACGCGGGGCCCGGGTCCGCGCCGGCGGACTGCGGACCGACGCGCAGCGCCCTGGTCAGCTCGGGTACGTGCGCGATCGAGCCGCCGCCGGCGCCGACCGTGCGGACGTCGACGCTGGAGGCGCGGACGGTGAGGTCGCCGACCTTGGTCTCCCGGCCGATCCGCGCGCTCAGGTCCTGGACCAGCGCGACGTCGGTCGACGTGCCGCCCATGTCGAAGGTGATCAGGTCGCGGTAGCCGCACTGCTCGGCGACCCAGACCGCGCCGGTGACGCCGCCCGCCGGACCGGACATGAGCATCGTGACCGGGGCGGCGGTGGAGGCGGCCGCCGACTGCAGGCCGCCGTCGCTGCGCAGGATGGCCAGCTCGCCGGTGACGCCGCCCTCGCCCAGCTTGGCCGAGAGGGTCTGCACGTACTTCTGCACCTGCGGCTGGACGTAGCCGTTGGCGACGGTGGTCAGCGTGCGCTCGTACTCGCGCATCTCCGGCAGCACGTCGGACGACAGCGACACCGGGACGCCGGGCAGCACCTCGGCGGCGATCGCGGCGATCCGCTTCTCGTGCGCCGGGTCGGCGAAGGAGTTGATCAGGCTGACCGCGAGAGCCTGGATGTTCCGGCCCTCCAGCTTGGCCAGCTGCGCACGGACGTCGTCCTCGTCGAGCTCCCGGACGACCGCGCCGTCGGTGGCGATCCGCTCGTCGACCTCGACGGTGTTCTCCAGGTCGGCCAGCGGCTCGGGCTTGGGCCAGATGATCCAGCCGGCCAGGCCGCCGGGCACGTAGGAGCGGGCGATCTGCAGCACCTGGCGGAAGCCCTTGGTGGTGACCAGGCCGACCGTGGCGCCCTTGCCCTCGAGGATGGCGTTGGTCGCGACCGTGGTCCCGTGCAGCACCTGGGCGATCTCGCTCATCCCGATCCCGGCCTCGGCGCAGGCCTTGCCGATGCCGTTGAGGACGCCGATCGCCTGGTCCTGGGGGGTGGACGCGGTCTTGGCCCGCCAGGTCGAGCCGCTGTCCTCGTCCACCAGCAGGACGTCGGTGAAGGTGCCGCCGACGTCGACACCGAGCCGGTAACTCATGAGGCCTCCTCGTTCCTGGGCGGTGCAGCCGCCGGTTCGGCACCGGCTGCTTCGATCGCGGCGCGGACCATGACCGCGCGGGCGTTGTGGATGTGCGCGGTCATCACCGCGCGGGCCCACGTCGCGTCGCCGGCGCGCAGGGCGGCGACGATCTCGACGTGGTGGGCCAGGCTGCGGCGCAGCGACGCCTCGTCGTAGGCGTGGAAGTTGCGCAGCACGATCGGCGGGTGGATCGCGCCTGCGAGCGCGGTGGCCAGCGTGGGGTGGTCGGCGAGGGTCACCAGCCGGTCGTGGAAGGCCCGGTTGAGCGGGACGAGGGCGTCGAGGTCCTGGTGGGGACCCGGCGAGCCGACGTCGGCCATCCGGTGCGCGAGGTCGTCGAGTTCGGCGACGTCGGCCGGGGCGGCGTTCGGGACGGCGTACGCGGTGAGCTGCGGCTCGATCGTCGACCGCAGGTCGAAGACGCCCTCAAGCTCGGCGACGCTCCAGGTGGCGACGCGGGCGCCACGGTTGGGCTGGATCTCGACGATGCCCTCGGCTGCCAGGCGGCTGAGCGCCTCGCGGACGGGCGTGCGGCTGACGCCCAGCCGGTCGGCGAGCTCGACCTCACCCAACCGCGCGCCGGGGACCAGCTGACCGCCGAGGATGAGTTCGCGCAGGGCGTGCAGCACCCGCTCGGCGGACGTCAGAGACCGTGTCACCCGTCACACTCCCCGGAAGATTGTGTGCAAACCTAGGGACGGCGCGGTTCCGTGTCCACCCGTTCGGGCGTAAATTCGCAGGCGTTTGCATACAACGAGGAGGCCGGCGTGGCGGATCTGCTGAGCACCGGTCGCGCTCCGCGAGCGCGCCTGCGCGAGCTGCTGTCGGCGGGGGCGCCTCTGATGGCGCCTGGCGCGTACGACGCGTTGTCGGCCCGGCTGATCGAGCAGGCCGGCTTCGACGCCGTCTACATGACCGGCTTCGGCACGACGGCGTCGCTGATCGGCCGCCCCGACGTCGGACTGCTGTCGGGCGCCGAGATGGTGGACAACGCCCGCCGGATCGTCTCGGCCGTCGACGTGCCGGTGATCGCCGACGCGGACACCGGCTACGGGAACGCCCTCAACGTGGTCCGCACCGTGCAGCTGTACGAGCAGGCCGGCGTGGCCGGCATCCAGCTCGAGGACCAGGTCATGCCCAAGAAGTGCGGGCACATGAGCGGCAAGCTGCTCATCGGCGCCGACGAGATGGTGGGCAAGATCCGGGCGGCGGTGTCGGCACGGCAGGACCCCGATCTGGTGGTCATCGCCCGCACGGACGCGGTGGCGGTGGACGGCCTGGACGCGGCGATCGAACGGGCCCGCGCGTTCGCCGATGCCGGCGCGGACCTGCTGTTCGTCGAGGCGCCGACGTCCGAGGACGACATCGCGCGGGTCGCGAAGGAGCTCTCCGGCGTCGCCCCGCTGGTGTTCAACTGGGCCGAGGGCGGCCGCACTCCACCGCTGTCCCTGGAGCGGATCGCCGAGCTGGGCTTCGCGCTGGTCATCTACCCGATCGGCACGCTGCTGGCGGCGACGGCGGGCATCCGCTCGCTGCTGGCGACGCTGAAGGCGGAGGGCACGCCGGTGTCCGCGCTGGACGCGGTGCCGACCTTCGGGCAGTTCACCGACCTGATCGGGCTGCCCGAGATCCAGTCGCTCGAGCAGCGCTTCACGGGGAGCTGATCGAGCGCCCGGACGACACGGCGCCCAGGGAAGGGACCTGGCGGCGCCGGCCGGGCGCTCCCGGGCCAGGATGGCGCCATGCTGAGCATCGAGGAACGGGACGACGTCGCCGTCGTGCGCATCGAGCACGGCCGGGTCGGCGCCATGGACGCCGAGCTGCTGGACGCCCTCACCGACGCCGTCGGTGCCTCCGACCGGGCGCTCGTGTTCACCGGCACCGGCTCGGCGTTCTCCGCGGGCGTGGACCTGCGCCGGATCCTCGACGGCGGCAAGCCCTACACCGAGGCGTTCCTCACCGCCCTGTCCCGCATGTTCCGCGCGGTGTTCGACCATCCGCGGCCGACGGTCGCCGCGGTCAACGGGCACGCGATCGCCGGTGGCTGCGTGCTGGCGCTGGCCTGCGACGTGCGGCTGATGTCGGGCGGGCGGATCGGCCTGGCCGAGCTCGCCGTCGGCGTCCCCTTCCCGACGTCGGCGCTGGAGATCGTGCGGCACGCCCTCGGACCCCGCGCCGGCTACGTGCTGCTCGGCGCGGAGACGGTGGGCCCCGACCGGGCGCTGGCTCTCGGGATGGTCGACGAGGTGACGGGCGCCGACGAGCTCCTGCCGCGGAGCCTCGCCCTCGCCACCGAGCTGGCCGCCCGGTCACCCGAGGCCTACCGGCTGGCCAAGGCACAGCTGCACCGCCCCGCGAACGAGGCGATCGAGGCGACCACGGCCGAGGACGACGCCGCCGTGCTGGCCGGATGGACGTCGGCGGACACCCACCGGCGGATCGGGGCGGCGCTCGAGGCGCTCACCCGACGCTGACGCGGCGGTGGTTCGCGGGGCGGAGGGTCCGTCCCGGCGGTTTCCTGCGGTTCACTCGTCCCGACGGGCCGGACGACGGCGCCCGCGGACGAAGGAGGACCCCGTGCGCATCTCGCTCTTCGGCCTGATCTACCTGGCCATCGGTCTCGTCGTCGCCCTGACGAACGGCTACAACAGCGTCGCGGGTGTGTCCGAGTTCCTCTCGCTGATCATCGCGATCGTGCTGTGGCCGGCCGTGCTGCTCGGCTTCGACCTGCACCTCCCGCCGATCGCGACCTGAGGCCAGGACTCACCGGCCGCTCCAGTTCGGCGGGCGCTTCTCCAGGTAGGCGGCGATGCCCTCCACGCGGTCCTCGCTGAGGTAGGGGTTCGGCCCGACGTCGAGGCGCAGCGCCTGCCACAGCGGCAGCTCGAGGCCCTTGACGGCGGTCTCCTTCATGCGGCGGACGGAGATCGGCGCGTTCGCCGCGATCCGCTCCGCCAGCCGCAGCGCCGTCGGCAGGACGTCGTCGGGCTCGACGAGGCGGTTGACCAGGCCCCACCGTTCGGCGTCCTCACTCGTGACGTACTCCGCGGTCAGGAGCATCTCGAGGGCGATGCCCATCGGGATGCGCTTGGGCAGGACGACGGACCCGAAGTTGGCGCCCATGCCGATCGCCGCCTCGGGCAGGCCCATCTTGATCCCGCGGGCGGCGACGCGGAGGTCGCAGGCCAGCGCCAGCTCGAACCCGCCGGCGACGGCCGCGCCGTTCAGCGCCGCGACGATCGGCACGGGCGTCTCGGTGACCACCTCGAACAGCGCACGGGTGGTCCGGTTCATCGGCGGCCGGAAGCGCTCGCCGCGCTGGTCGGCCTCGCGGATCTCCTTGAGGTCGAAGCCGGCGCAGAAGGCGGGACCGTTGCCGGTGAGGACGACGGCGCGCACGCCGTCCTCCGCGCAGCGCAGCAGCTCCTCGATCAGGTCGGCCTGGATCGCACTCGAGAGCGCGTTGCGGCGTTCGGGCCGGTCGAGCGTCAGCACGCGGACGTGCCCCTGGGTCTCGACCACCAGTCCGGACTCGTGGCGGGTCATGCCCTGCACCTTCCGGTGCACGGCCCGGTCGGGCAACCGCGCGTCAGCCCTCGGTGCGGTCCCGTCGGTGGCTGCGCACGGCGGTGACGGCGGCCGAGGCGCCGAGCAGGACGACGCCGGGGACGGCGAGCCACATCGGCCAGAAGTAGGCGAGGTCCGAGCCTCCGAGGCTGACCAGCAGCCACACGGTGAGGTTGATCGCCACCACCGACGCCCAGACCGTCCAGAGCACCTTCAGCGCGGTCGGCATCCCGGCGACCACCGTGGGTTCCGCGAGCACCCTCCGTCCGCGGGGCCGGACGGCGGGCTCGGTGGTGGGGGCGGCGACGGAGAGCGTGCTCACCGGGAGGTCGGCGAAGAGCCGGTCCAGATCGGCATAGGTCACCGAGGAGTACGCCTGGGCCAGCCGGTTGTCGTACTCGTAGAGGTCGAGCCGGCCCTCGTCGTGCGCCGCGCGGAGCCGTTCCGCGGCGACCTACCGCTCGTCGTCGGACACCCGGAGTTCGCGTCGCTCGCTCATCCCGCCTCCTCCGCCTCGTCCGGCCGACACCTCGCCGGGCCGGATCGTCGCACGCGGCCGCACGCATCCGGAACCATTCGTCACGAGGCGGACGCGTCGTGTCCCGGGTGCCGGGAATCCGTCGGCCGGGAGCGGGACAGCAGATCGCGGAGCCGGCCGAGGGCCCCCGCCGGACCACCGCCGTCGGCGTGCCGGTGGTCGGAATGGTCGTCCTCGTGCCAGGTACCCGGCAGCGGGAGCTCCAGCGCCGCGCCCCGTCTGGCCAGGGGCTGCCGCAGCGGCTGGGCGAAGTCGACGCCGCCGTGCACCTCGACCGTGGCGCCGGTGAGCTGGACCCGTTCCCCGAGCTGCGCCGCCACCCACTCGCCCCGCGCGCTCCGGTAGACCGTCGAGGAGTCGCCGAGGTCGAGGTCGTAGGGGGCGACGACGTCGTCGGGCTCGAGCAGCCCGTGCTTGGCACTGAGCACGAACCAGGGCACCCCGGAGTGGACGGCCTGCTCGCGGGCGCGCACGAAGCCGGCGCTCCGGAAGAGGTCCGCGACGCGCACGGGGCCGGACGCGGTCTCCCCCGCCGAGCCGATCAGCACCACCCGGGAGGCGACGGCGACCGTGGGCCGGTGCTCGGAGTGCGGGCGGTACCGGACGTAGGTGCCGCGGCCGACGCGCTGCAGCAGCGGGGCGTGGGAGACGTCGGGGGAGCCGAGTTCTCCGTCGCCGACTGGATGTGGGTGGAGATCGAGGCGACGCCGACGTCGGGCCGCCGGGCGTGGATCCAGTTGATCAGGGCAGCGCGGCTGAACGGCTCGGGCAGGGTCGCGGCGCCCTCGGCGACCAGCTCCCGGATGGTGGGCAGTCCTGTGCTCATCGCTGCGCTCCCCCAGAGGTGATCGACAGGCGGGCGGACGCTAACCCGCGGCGCCGCTCCCGAACGGCTCCGAGGAGGAAGAGCACGCCATCGGCGTACACGGCGGCGCGCGTGACCGCCGCCGGGAGCCGATGTGTGATTCCGGACATCGGGTGGCCGCATCCGTCACACGTGTCCCACGCGTCGGAGACCATGGGAGGACCGAACCCCCCGACGGGGTAAACAGGTGACATGGAGACGACTGCCGATTTCGAGCTGGGCGACGTGATCGCGCCCCGCCCGGCGGTCTCCATCGAGATCACCTCCACCCCGGTCCTGAGCTACGCGCTGGCGCACAACCGCGTCCCCGTGGTCTCCCGGCTGGCCATCACCAACCTCGGCGGTCCGGTGCGGGCGGCGACGGTCCGGCTGGGTGTCCGCGACGCCGAGGGTTCCATCGCGAAGCCGGTCGAGCTGCTGGCCGACCTGGACGAGGGCCGGACGACGGTGCTCACCGACCTGGGCCTGGTCATGGACCCGGCCGCGATGCTGCACGTCGAGGAGCAGCGGCCGGGCGTCATCGACGTGGAGGTCGAGTCCGACGGCGTCCTGCTCGGCGAGGGCAGCCGCGTCGTCCAGGTGCTGGCCGCCCAGCAGTGGCTGGCCACCCCGGTGCCGCTGGCGCTGGAGATGCTCGCCGCCCACGTCATGCCCAACCACCCGGCGGTGACCGCGCTGGTCAGCGAGGCGGCCGGCGTCCTGGAGCAGAAGACCGGCAGCGGCGCGCTCGTCGGGTACGCCGCGACCCCGGAGCGGGTCGACGAGGTCGTCCAGGCGATCGCCGAGGCGATGCAGCGCCGCGGCATCCGCTACAGCGAGCCGCCGCTGTCCTGGTCCGATCTCGGCCAGCAGGTGCGCACGCCGGGCGACGTCCTCACCTGGCGGGTCGGCACCCCGCTGGACACCGTCGTCGTCCTCGCCGCCGCCCTCGAGCAGGCCGGCATCCGGCCGCTGCTGTGGCTGGCCGACGGGCACGCGTTCCTCGGCTACTGGCGCGAGGAGCGCAGCGCCGAGAGCGCCGCCACCACGGACGCCGCGCCGCTGGTCAACCTGGTCGACCTCGGGCTGATCGGCCTGGTCGAGACGACGCTGCTCACCGGCAACGGCGAGCCCGGCGCCGACCTGCACCGGCCCGTCTACACCGGCTGGCTGACCGGCGAGCTCGACCGGATCCTCGGCGTCACCGACGTCCACCGCGCCCGCAAGGACGGCATCTTCCCGCTGCCGGCCCGGGCCCGCGACGAGGACGGCGTCCTGCAGGTCGTCGAGTACCGGCCCGCCCTGCACAGCGCCCCCGCGAAGCCCGAGCCGGCGGCGCCCGCGCCGTCCAGCAGGCCCGAGGCGCCCCCGCGCGTGCAGCAGTGGAAGAACGCGCTGCTCGACCTCAGCCTGCGCAACCGGCTGATCAACTACACGGAGCGGTCGGGCCTGGCCCTGGCCGTGCCGGACTCCGCCCTCGGGGTGCTGGAGAACTTCGTCCACGACGGGACGCCGATCACCCTGCTGCCGACCGACCAGCTGGCCGCCGTCCAGAAGGAGCGGGGCGTCGCCAGCGCCCGGGAGCTGCCCGAGGCGCAGCTGGCCGAGCTGCTCGTCGAGCGCCGCGAGGTGCACGCCGACGTCACCTCCGGCGGGTACCTCCCCCGGCTGCGCAACATCGCCTACAAGGCCAAGACGGTGCTGGAGGAGACCGGCGCCAACAACCTGTACCTGGCGCTGGGCAGCCTGGTGTGGGAGCTGGACGGCCGGCCGCTGCGGTCACCGCTGGTGCTCATCCCCGTCGTGCTCACTCCCCTGGGCCGTACCGGCTCATACCGGGTGACCCTGGACGAGGCCGGCACGAGCACCCCGAACTACTGCCTGCTGGAGAAGCTCCGCCAGCTGCACGGCCTCGTCGTCCCGAGCCTGACCGAGCCGGCCGACGGCGCGACGCTCGACCTCGACACCGCGTTCGAGGCGATGCGGGTGGCCCTGGTCGGGCACGGCCTGCCCTACCGGGTCGAGTCGACCGCGGACCTCGCGATCCTGCAGTTCGCGAAGTTCCGGCTGTGGAAGGACCTCGACGAGCACTGGTCGGACTTCACCGACAACCCGCTGGTCTCCCACCTCGTGCACCAGCCCACCGAGGCGTTCATCGACCCGGCCCGCGACACCGCCGCGTTCGTCGACCTGGACGACCTCGGCGCGCAGCTGCCCGCCGCGGCCGACGCCTCGCAGCTGCGGGCGATCGCCGAGGCCACCGCCGGGCGCACCTTCGTGCTGGAGGGCCCGCCCGGTACCGGCAAGTCGCAGACCATCACCAACCTGCTCACCAAGGCCGTCGCCGAGGGCAAGCGGGTGCTGTTCGTCGCGGAGAAGCGGGCGGCCCTGGACGTCGTCGCCCGTCGGCTGGACGCCGTCGGCATGGGCATGTTCGCCCTCGACCTGCACGACAAGGGCTCGCGCGCCTCCACGGTGCGCGCGCAGATCCGGCTGGCGCTGGAGCACGCGGTCAACGTCGACGAGCAGGGGCTCTCGGTGGCGGCGGAGGACCTCCGCTCGGCCCGCCGCCTGCTCGCCCGCTACGCCGACCGGCTGCACGATCCCAACGCCGCGGGACTGTCGCTGTACTCGGCGCGGACGGCGGAGCTGACGGCCGGGCCGGACGTCGACCCGCTGCCGGTGCCGCTGCCGTTCGTCGCCAACGCCCCGGCCGACGTGCTGACCTCGGTGCGCCGCTCCCTCGCGCTGCTGCCCGACATCGCCGACCTGACCCGTCCCTCGCTGCGTCACCCGTGGGCCTTCGTCGACTCCCCCGCCATCGACCTGCCCGCCACGCAGGCCGCGGCGGCGGCGGTGGACGGCGCGGTGCGCGAGGTGTCGGCGATCCCCGAGCTGTCCGGCGTGCTCCGCCGCGCGAGGACGCCGGACGAGCTCGACGCCCTCGTGCACGTGCTCAGCGGCCCCGGGATCGGCCTCGACGTCATCGACGAGACGTTCACCGAGCTCTGGACGGCGTCCACCAGCGCCGTGCTCGGGGAGATCGCCGCGTTCACCGCGTTCCGCCACCCGGGCCTCGACGTGTGTGCGCCGGAGGTGCTGCAGCTCCCGCTGGCCGAGGTCTACGTGGCCGCGCAGACGGCGGCGGCGTCGTCGTGGTTCGGCCGCAAGCGCCGGCTGACCGCCGTCCGCGACCGGCTCGCGCCCTACCTGCGCCCCGGCGCGGTGGTGAAGCCCAAGGACGTGCCGGCGCTCGTCGAGTCGCTGTGGCGGGTCCAGACCGCGGTGGCCGCGATGGCCGCGCGGGCCGACTCGATCCCGGGCCTGGCGGTGCCGTCGGACTGGAACCCGTTTCTGGACACCGATCTGCTGGCGCAGCAGGTCCAGTGGCTGCGGCGGGCCGGAGCGGCCGTCGACGGGTCGACGCTCTTCCACGTCGAGCTGCGCAAGCTGATCGTGCGTGGTCTCCCGACCGGTGCGGCACCGGCCGTCGCCCGGCTGCGGGACGCCCTCGTCGGGCTGCTGCAGGTCTGCCGCAGCAGCCCGGACCAGCTCGCGGCCTGGACGGAGGACGACGGCTTCGTCCTGCGCTGGTCGATGACCCGCCCCGAGCGGGGCGTCGACAACCTGGTGCTGATGTCGCTGCGGCGCTGGGTCTCGTTCCTCGACACCCTCGAGCCGCTGCGCTACGCGGGCCTCTTCGACGCGCGCACGCTGCTCGTTACAGGCGCTGTAAGGGCCGACGACGCGGTGCGGGCGTTCGACCGCGGGGTCGCGGTGTCCTCCGTCGCCGAGCGGCTGGACGCGACCGGGCTCGATCTGTTCGACGAGCAGGCCCACGAGAAGGCCATCCGCCGCTTCACCGCCGCGTCGAAGGCGGTGCGCGAGCACCTGACCGCGGCCCTGCCGGCACGGGTGCTCGGCTCACGGCCGTTCGACGCGGCATCGGGGTCGGGTCAGGTCGGCGCGCTGCAGCGGGAGCTGGCCAAGCAGCGCCGCGGGCTGGGGGTGCGGGCGCTACTGGCGCAGTACGGCGACCTGATCACCTGCGTGATGCCGTGCGTGCTGGTGTCGCCGGACTCCGTGGCGCGGTTCTTCCCCGCCGTCTCCGGGCAGTTCGACCTCGTCGTGTTCGACGAGGCCTCGCAGATCCGGGTGGCCGACGCGGTCGGGGCCCTGGGACGGGCGAAGGCTGCGGTCGTCGTCGGGGACTCCAAGCAGATGCCGCCGACGTCGTTCGCCGAGCCGACCTCCGGCGGCGACGAGTCCGGTGACTTTCCCGAGACCACGGTCGAGGACGAGGAGTCGATCCTCAGCGAGTGCGTGCAGGCGCGGGTGCCGCGGCAGTGGCTGTCGTGGCACTACCGCAGCCAGGACGAGTCGCTCATCGCGTTCAGCAACGCGCAGTACTACGAGAACCGGCTGTCGTCGTTCCCGGCGCCCACGCACGGGCAGGCGTCGTCGGAGCCGGACGGCCGCGGGGTCTCGCTGGCGCGGGTGCCGGGGACCTTCCACCGGTCCGGCGCCGGGCGGCTGCTGCGCACCAACCCGATCGAGGCGAAGGCGATCGTCGCGGAGATCCGCCGGCGGTTCGACCTCTCGCTGGACGCCGCCCCGTCGATCGGTGTCGTGACGTTCAACGCCCAGCAGCGGGCCTACATCGAGGCGCTGCTCCGCGACGCGGACGACGACCGCCTGGCCGCCGCCCTGGACCGGGCCGACGGCGAGGGCCTGTTCGTCAAGAACCTGGAGAACGTGCAGGGCGACGAGCGCGACGTCGTCTTCTTCTCCACCGGCTTCTCGGTGAACGCCTCGGGCACGCTGCCGCTGAACTTCGGGCCGCTGAACCGGACGGGCGGCGAGCGGCGGCTGAACGTCGCGATCACCCGGGCCCGGCGCCAGGTCGTCGTGTTCTCCTCGTTCGACCCGGAGCAGCTGCGGGCCGAGGAGACGTCGTCGGTCGGGATCAAGCACCTGCGGGCCTACCTCGACCTGGCGGCGCAGGGCACCGACGTGCTGCCGCGGGACGCGCGGTCCTCGTCGGTGATCGACCGGCACCGGGAGTCGATCGCCGCGGCCCTGCGCGAGCGCGGGCTCGTGGTGCGGACCGACGTGGGGCTGTCGGAGTTCCGTGTCGACTTGTCGGTTTCCCGACTCGTCGATCCGGAGACCCCGGTGATGGCGGTCCTGCTTGACGGACCGGCGTGGGCGAAGCGAGGCACCGTCGGCGACCGCGACGGCCTGCCGGTCGAGGTGCTGGGCGAGATGCTGCGCTGGCCTGTGGTGGAGCGGGTGTGGCTGCCGTCGTGGCTGGCGTCGTCCGCCGAGGTGGTCGACCGGCTGGTGGCGGCGGTGGACGCGGCCCCGGCAGCGGTCGCCGCGCCGATCATCCTGCCGACGGCGGCCCTCGAGTCGTTCAAGGGCGTGGCCGCGCTGCGGGGTTCGGTGACGTCGTCCGTGGCCGTTCCCGCTGCTCCTGCCCCGCGGGCGGCTGCGAAGCCGGCTGCCCGGAAGCAGGCCGGACCCGCGCCGCTGGACGGCGAGGCGCCGTTCGTGCCGTGGATCCCGAAGACCGCGGGCGAGAAGTCGGTGCTCGACGAGCTGCCGGCGGCCAAGGCCGCGCGGGTGGTGCGCCGGGTGCTGGCGGCCGGGATCAAGGCCGAGGGGCCGGTGCACGTCGACCGGCTGGCGAAGCTGACGGTGGGCGCGTTCGGGCTGACCCGGTCCAGCGAGGCGCGGAAGGACGCGCTGCTGTCGACGCTGCCGCCGTCGGCGGTCGTGGACGGCTACGTGTGGCCCGAGGGCGTCGACCCCGCCGCGTGGGACGGCTTCCGCCGGCAGATGTCGAGCACCGACCGGCCGATCGAGCACGTGCCGCCGGAGGAGATCGGCAACGCGATGGCGGCCCTGTGCCGGGCGGGTGCGGGCATGCGGCGCGACGAGCTGCTGACCCAGACGGCGGCGGTGTTCGGCTACAAACGCCGGGCGGCCGCCGTGACGCCGGTGCTCGAGGCGGCGCTGAAGGTGGCCCTCGATCGCGGCAAGGTCATCGAGCAGCCCTCGGGCCTGCTGACGGCTGACAGCTGAGCTCAGTCCGGCCCATCCGGCCGCGGCGGACGACAGGCGGCAGCCCGGTGCGCGATCCGCGCGACGAGGATCCGCCGCTCGTCCTCGTTCACGTCGATCAGCACGCGGTAATCCCCCCGGCGGGCGCTACGGAGGCCGGCCAACGCCCCGGTCAGCGGCTTGCTCAGGCGCAGCGGATTCTCAGGCAGACTGCCGTGACGAATTCGACGATGGCCGACGCCACCTTGTCCGGCAGTCGCCGAAGCTGGCGGCGCGCCGCCGACGCCACCTGCACGTCGAACGGAACGGTCACTCGGCCAGGCCGAACTCGCCTCTCAGATCAGGGCCCGACACGGCGTCTCCCCGCTCGGCTTCGTCGCGGGCAGCGTCGATGTCCCGCCGGACATCGGGTTGCGACAGCCGGAAGATCGTCTCGTGCAGGGAGTCGAGGTCTTCCTTCGCCATCAACACGGCGGCCGCACGGCGTGCCGGGTGATCGTGACGATCTCGTGCGTCGTCTCCACCGCCTGGACCAGGGCGGACAGTCTGTCCTTGGCCTCACTGAGCGGGATCGACGTCATGCGCCCTTTTCTAGCCTGAGTTCTGGCCAAACGGCGTGAGGCGGCGAAGTCCCTCCGGACGTGAGGGGCGGGGCGCCTCGGCAGCCGAGCTGCATCGGTGAGGTCAGCACCCGGAGGTGCGACAGAGAGGTCGCCCCGCCCGGCGGAAGCCAACTCCCGCTCCGGCGCTCAGGTCAAGACCCTCGGCGATGAGGGGCCCGGCTCCCTGGCGTGGGCGGCTTCGTAGCGACGGACGACGTCGACGGGGACCCGGCCGTGGTCGTTGACCGCCATCCCCTGTTCCCGGGCCCACGCGCGGACGGCGGAAGCACGTGGCCTGCGAGCAGGCGCGGGCGGCACCGCACCGCCCGGCGAGAAGGTGGACTCGACCGAACGCGTACGCGCGGCCGCGGTCAGCTCGACGAGGCAGGCACCGAGCCAGCGGTAGGTCCACTCCTGCGCCAGCGGCCGGGTCTCGCAGAAGACGATGGGGACCGACGGGAAGCGGACCTGCGCCTCGGCCAGCGCCTCGGCGACGCGGGAACCGGAGACGTGCTCCAGCGTGAAGAGCCTGCTGTAGCGGTCCTCCACGACCAGCGCCGCCCGCGGCAGCGCCGACAGCTCCGAGAGGGCGTAGGTCAGCTTGCCGGACAGCAGGCTGCTCGCGAGATCGTTCACGCTCTTGCGTTCGACCGCGGCGACGACCGCGCCGTCCAGCTCGACGGCGTAGTCGCCGGCACCGAGCCGCCGCCGCCGGGTGGTGGCCTGCTGGTGCCGGAACGCATACGCGTACTTCTCGCCGCTGTCGACCAGGATCTCCAGCACCTGCCCGGAGGCACGGGCGGTCGGCAGGTGCACGCCGGGACGTGCCTGCTTCGCGGTGGACGGCGACTGCCAGAAGATGACTTCTCGGCCGTGTGCCTGGGTGAGCACGAGTTGCGATCGGTTCTGCCGGCCCCGCCGGAGCACGAGGTCGATGGCCGGTCCACGCCGGCTGCACGAGCGCACCGGGTGCCGCTCCACGATCTCGGCGTCCTCCGGCCAGCCGTCGGCGCGATGGCAGTAGACCTTCGAGGCCTTCGGCCACGGCTCACGGGCCTTGACGACGATGCCGGCCGGGCCGAGCGGGATGCGGACGAGGTAGGGCAGGGAGGAGGCCGGATCGGGGTTGCGCGCCACCAGGAGGTCGTCGACCACGGTGTCAGCCTGGCACGTCACGCAGGACGCAAGAGGAACGAGCACCTGGGGCCGTCGGCTCGGGTCAGCCGCCGATCGAGTGTCAGCAATGACGCATCCAGCATCTCGGCGAGGGCGACGTAGGCCGCGTCGTAAGCAGTGACGCTCGGATGCAGCGCCCAGATGCGGGTGGTGAGCAGGTCGAACGCGTACGCGGTGTGGCGCAGGTCGACGAGCTCCTCGTGGGCGAGCGCCGCGACATCTCGTCCAGGACGGCCGAGGCGTCGACGACGAGCGTCATCGACGGTCGAGGTCTCGCGCCTCGAGGATGACGTCGGCGGGCAGCCGAGTGCCGGTGGTACGCACCCGCTCCCAGAACTCGTCGGGAGATGGCCGCTCCGCCAGCGCGTTGAGTTCGGCCCGCACGTACTCCTGCAGCGACATGCCGGCCCGCGCGGCGAGCACGTCCCGCGTGTGGTCCGGTACGTCGTGGATGGTCATGGACACCGCCATGCATGAATAGCAGGGGTCGCCTCGAACTGCATGCAAGCAGCCGGCCCGGAGCTCCTTTACCGTCCGCTCATGACGAATCGGCAGTTCAGGACCGTGTTCGAGGGCGGCAGCTTCTTCGAGGGCCCGCGGTGGCACGAGGGCACCTGGTGGGTGTCGGACTTCTACCGGCGCACGGTCAGCACGGTGACGCCGGACGGCGCGGAATCCGTCGTCCTGGAGGTGGAGGGCCAGCCGTCGGGGCTGGGCTGGATGCCGGACGGCGCGCTGATCGTCACCTCGATGAAGGACCGCCGGCTGCTGCGCGTCGCCGACGGCTCGACGACCACGCTGGCCGATCTGACCGAGCACTGCGGCGGGCACCTCAACGACCTCGTCGTCGACACGCACGGGCACGTGTTCGTCGGTGACCTCGCCTTCGACCTGATGGCCATGGCGACACCGGAGCCGACGTCGCTGAAGCGGGTCGACCCGGACGGCACGGTGACCGTCGTCGCCGAGCGGATGTGGACGCCGAACGGGATGGCGATCACGCCGGACGGCGGCACCTTGCTCGTCGACGAGACGCTGGGCAACCGGGTCACCGCCTTCGACCTGGCCGCTGACGGGTCGCTGAGCAACCGGCGGACGTGGGCGGAGTTCGGGCCGGAGCCGGCCGGCGGGTCGCTGGGCGAGGTCCTCGGTGGGCTCGACGTCGCCCCCGACGGCTGCACGCTCGACGCCGACGGGTACCTCTGGGTGGCCGACGGGAAGAACGGCCGGGTGCTGCGGGTGGCCGAGGGGGCCACGGTCGCCGAGGAGATCGCCGCGCCGGAGGGGCTCGGCGTGTTCGCCTGCGCCCTCGGTGGGGACGACGGCCGGACCCTGCTGCTCTGCTGCGCGCCGGACTTCCTCGAGCACACGCGGGCGCCGGTGCGGGAGGCCGTGCTCCTGGCGGTCGACGTCGAGGTGCCGCACGCCGGACTGCCCTGACCGCGTCAGCCGACGGCCACCGAGCCGCTCCGGTTCGGTACGAGCTCGACCCAGGTGGTGCCCGGGGTGAGCTGGACGGGCTGTCCGTCCGCACCGGTCAGGACCACCGGCTCGCCGGCCGAGTTCTTGGACCAGGTGGCGGCGAGCGTGTGGCCACCGGAGGCGACGAGCGCCTCGCCCGAACCGACCATCTGGGTCTCCGGCACCGGGTTGCCGGCCGCGTCGGTGAACCGCGTGTTGACGACGGCGACCCGCAGCACCACGACGTTGTCGGCGCGCAGCCGGGTGCCGTCGGCCTCGACCGACGGGGTGGAGCGCTCGGCGCGCAGCCATCGGTTGTCGGGCGGGCTCCACGTCCACGTCGGCGAGCTGAGGCCGGAGAGCTTCAGCCGCACCGCGGCGGCGGGGGTGCCGGCGACCATGGCGCTCGGCAGCTGGTCCGGGGCGGCGATGGTGAACTGCGCGGCCGGGGCGGCCAGGTGCGCGGCGTCGGCCTGGGCGAGGAACGCGGCGGGATCGGCGTAGATGTTGTGCGGCGCGTGCCGGCCGTTCAGCCGGTAGAACCCGCCCGCGCCCTGGTCGTAGCTGATGACCTGGAGCCCGGCGGCCGCGACGGAGTCGACGAAGGGCTGCTGCCCCCCGGAGAAGGCGAACAGCCCGTGCAGCGGCGCGGCGATGGCGGGGTCCATCGGCCGAACCGACCGGACCGGGCCGATCTGCGGCGGCAGGATGGAGTGGTAGACGGCGACGAAGCGGGTGATCCCGCCCTCGACCACCTCCTCCCACACCAGATCGGCGGCGTTGAGACCGGTCTGGGGGCGCGCGTCGGCGGAGTTCTCGATCTTGACCGCGAGCGCCGGTCGGGCGGGGACCGGGCCGCTCTCGATCCCGGTCAGCGGCCAGTAGACCGGCGGGGGCGGGGGCGGGGGCGGTGGAGCGGGCGTGGGTGTCGGCGTGGCCTTCGGGGTCGACGACGGGGTGGGCGCGGCGTCCGGGGTCACGACCTGCGCGGCGCAGGCGGCCGAGACGCCCAGCGCCAGGCTCAGCATCAGTGCCGCGGCGAGGTAACGAGGCCGGGACGGCTTCGCCGTGCGGCGGGCCCTGCCGGGGCGTGCTGCGGCGGAGCGATCCACGGGGCGCACTCCTGCCTCGACGAGCCGTACGGACGGGGTGGGGGCGCACGAGCTCGTGCGCCGCTCCCGATCCTGTTTTCGGCAGGAGGCAGGGAGAGACAAGCCAAACCGGCGACGAGCCGGGGAGGATGCACCCTCGGTCCGTCGGGCGGATTCCGCTCGTCAGAGCCAGGCGGGCGGTGCCGGGACCTCGCCGGTCAGACCGGAGGCGTCGGCGCGGGTGAGCCAGGCCGCGACCGCCGTCACCGGGCCCTCGACCCGCGCCGTGCCGGAGCCCCACGTGCGGTCGACGTCGATCGCCACGATCGTCACGTCCGGGGCCTCGCCGCGGCCGGCGAACAGGCCGAGGACCTCGTCGACGAGCGCGACGCAGAAGGCGGGCGGGAGGTCGTCGAAGGAGAGCCCGGCGCGCAGGTCGACGCCGTGCACCCACATCTCCTTGGCGCGCAACCACGGCACGTCGGTCGCCGGCACCGTGCGGCCCTGCATGTTGCGCACCTCCGCCGTCCATGCCGAGGCGGGCATCGTCTCGATGGCGACGGCGAGCCGAGCGCAGGCGGCCGCGTAGTCGGCGCGGAGCTCCTCCGGGAGCTCCTCCGCGGTGGCGGCGATGCCGGCGTCGCGCGCCTCCCGGGAGGGGTACATCGGCGTCTCGACGCCGGTCCGCGCCCAGGTCAGGAGGTTGACCAGCGCGTCGGCATTGCGGGCCAGGTGCGCGACGACGTGGGCCCGCGACCAGCCGGGCAGGCCGGACGGAGCAGCCAGGTCGTCGTCGGTCAGCGCGTCGAGGCGGCCGGCGACGGCGAGTTCGCTGTCCGCCCACCAGAGCAGCACCTGGGGCTCGGTCACGGGGTCGTCCCCGTTCGTGCGGTCACGCCTGGGAAATCTAGGTGACGCGGGCGTCGGACCGCCCACTCGGACGATGCGATGGTCCGGGCGACCCGGTCGGGAGGCGGCGGCGCGGGGCGGTGACGCCGCTTGTGTCCGTCCTGGCCGGGCCCGGCGAGCAGACGGAGGGACGACGTGAACCGGACCGTCCATCCCCCCGACTGATGGACCACCCCATCCCGCCTGGTTCCGGCCCGGCGATCGGGGTAGCTTCCGGGCTCCACGCGGGTGCACACCGGGAGGCGCCATGTCGGCCGTCGAGAGTTCCGCCGACCGCGCCGACCCGAACCGGGCCGAGCCGGTGGCCGACCGCGACCCGGACGTGCCGCTGGACGGCGCCGAGCCCGTGCCCGTCCCGACCGCGCGTGGCCTGGCCGGCGGGCTGCTCGCCGCGGTCGCCCGGCCGCGCCCCCTCGCCCGGGAGGCGGCCCGGGTGGGCCGGGACGTCGTGAAGATCGTCCGCGGCACCGACGACGTCGGCCCGTCGGAGCGCGACAAGCGCTTCGCCGACCCGGCGTGGCAGTCCAATCCGGCGTACCGCCGGGTGGCGCAGGCCTACGTCACCCTGGGCGGGGCGCTGACCCGGCTGGTCGACGACTACGAGGCCGCCGGCGCCGACTGGCGGGACGTGGAGAAGGCCCGCTTCGCCGCCAACGCCCTGGTGAGTGCGCTCGCCCCGACGAACACGCTGCCCGGCAACCCGGCGGCGCTGAAGAAGGTCATCGACACCGGCGGCAAGAGTGTCGTCCGGGGCGTCCGCAACATGGTCGGCGACCTGCTGCACAACGGCGGGCTGCCGTCGCAGACCGACCGCTCCGCGTTCACCGTGGGCGAGGACCTCGGCGTCACCCCCGGCCAGGTGGTGTACCGGGACGAGGTCATCGAGCTCATCCAGTACGCGCCGTCGACGCCCATGGTGCGGGAGCGGCCGCTGGTGATCGTGCCGCCGCCGATCGGCCGCTTCTACTTCCTCGACCTGCGGCCGGGACGCAGCTTCGTCGAGTACGCCGTCGGCCAGGGACTGACGGTGTTCATGGTCAGCTGGCGGAACCCCATGCCGCAACAGGCCGAGTGGGACCTCGACACCTACGCCGAGCGCGTGCGCCGGGCGATCGGGGTGGCGAAGGAGGTCACCGGGTCGCCGGACGTGAACACGCTGGGGTTCTGCGCCGGCGGCATCGTGATGACGACGGTGCTCAACCACCTGGCGGCCACCGGTGACGACAGCGTGCACAGCGCCGCCTACGCCGTCACGCTGCTGGACTTCGCGACCCGGGCACCGATCGGGGCGTTCTCCGGGGCGCGCATGGTGGGCCTCGCGCGGCGGTCGTCGCGCGCCCGGGGCGTCATCACCGCCCGGTCGATGGGCGCCGTCTTCACCTGGATGCGTCCCGACGACCTGATCTTCAACTACCTCGTGCGCCAGTGGCTGATGGGTGAGGACCCGCCCGCCTTCGACATCCTCGCCTGGAGCGTCGACGGGACGAATCTGCCGGCCGCCCTGCACGAGCAGTTCCTGGAGATCTTCCGCGACAACAAGCTGGTCCGTCCGGGCGAGATGACGGTGCTGGGCACGCCGGTCGACCTCGGCCGGATCACGGTGCCGACCTTCGTCACCGGCGCGACCACCGACCACCTCACCCCGTGGACCGGCTGCTACCGGACGACGCAGCTGCTGTCCGGGCCGTCGACGTTCGTCCTGAGCTCGAGCGGCCACATCCAGAGCCTGGTCAATCCGCCGGGCAACCCGAAGATGTTCTATTACACGGGCGGGGATGCCGGGCCCGACCCGGAGGCCTGGCGCGAGGCGGCCGAGAAGCACAGCGGCAGCTGGTGGGAATCGTGGGCGCCCTGGACGGTCGAGAAGTCCGGCGACGAGGTGCCCGCACGGACCGAGCTGGGCAGCGCCGAGCACCCGCCGCTGGAGTCGGCGCCGGGCTCCTACGTCCTCGACCGTGTCCCGGCCTGACCACTCACTGCTCCTGCCCGCTGCTCCCTCTGCGAGCGCGTGACCGCACCGACTCCGTGACGCGGTGTTCCGCCGCGCCGGGAACGCGCAGTTCAGCATGGCCGGCCTTGCGGGTCGGTCCGGGGGCAGGGGTCTGAACGGTCGGCAGGAGTCCGCCGAGGTCATCCCCGCAACAAGTGCCAAGGCAGAACGGCGGGTCACAGCATCTTCGGGGCTGGTCGAGCCGTTCCGGTCGTCCTGCAGCACGCGCGCAGGGCACATACCGTCGTCGCGGACCGGCCAGGGGCCCAACCGTCACCGCACACGGGTGACACCCCGCCGACCACCGCCGAACCGGGCAGCGGCCTCAGCCGCCCCGGACCGGGGACCCACCGCAGCACTGGGGTGAAGCGCGCACCGGCACGAGCCGGGAGCGCCGGGCGTCCTCCCCGCCCGAACCCGTCAGCTAACTCGGTAGGCGGTTTCGTGGAGAACAGGAGAACCGTCGTCCGTGACGACTACACGCACGTCCTCATCCGCTCGTCGTCCCCTTTCCTTGGGACGCCGCGCGGCGATCGCCCTCACCGTCGGCGCCGGTATGGCGCTCACTCCCCTGCCCGCGCTCGCGGCGCCGGCCGCGGCACCCGTCGCGGTGCAGTCGGCCGCGGTCGTCGCCCCCACGGCGGCCGCGCAGGTCGCCGTCGACACGGCCCTGGCTCAGCTCGGCAAGCCCTACGTGTGGGGCGCCGCCGGTCCGAACGGCTTCGACTGCTCGGGCCTCACCCAGTACGCCTACGGGGCCGCGGGGATCGGCCTGCCGCACTCCTCGCGGATGCAGGCGGGTGTCGGGGCGCTGGTGGCACACGGCGATCTGCAGCCCGGCGACCTGGTCTTCTTCTACAGCCCGATCAGCCACGTCGGCATCTACATCGGCAACGGTCAGATGGTGCACGCGCCGACCAGCGGTGACGTCGTGAAGGTCACCGACATCGGCTACATGCCGTTCTCGGGGGCGCGCCGCCTCGCCTGATCCGATCGGCAGGGTGCTCCGGTCGCGCGCGCGGCGGAGCACCCTGCCGGGCACTCAGCCGCGTCACGAGTGACTGTCGTGCCCGCGAGTGACGCACGGGGGTTCCCTCCGTGTCGCACCGGCCGTCCGACCGCCGGTCGCCGTAGCTTCCGAACCGTTCTCGTTCCGGTTTTGGAGGAAGCTCATGGCTGGTCGATCCACGGCGCGATGGACCGTCATCGGTGTCGTCGCAGCGGTCGTGCTGCTGCTCGTCGTCGCCGGGATCGCCACCTCGGGTGTGGGCGGCGGCCTGCTGATGCTCGGTGTGGCAGCCGTGCTCGTGGGCCTCGGCGCCGCGATCGCCGGGCATGCCCGCTGGGCGTTCATCTCCACCCGCAGGATCGGCGGGGTCCTGGCGGCCGCCGGGCTGGCGGCCCTCCTGGTGGGGACGGCGACCGCCACCCCGACCCTCCCCACGGCCGCCTCGTCGGCCGCGACCGCAGCCACGGCGTCGGCCACGCCGACCCTGTCGCCCGACGCGGAGGCCGAGCGCGCCGAGGCCGTGCTGGCCCACCTCGAGACCGCGGAGTCGGCAGCCGCGGCCGACGCGCTGGTCGGTTCGACCACAGGACTGCTGAGCGACGGCGCGACGGAAACGGCCGTCGAGGCCGCCGATCGCACGACTGCCCTCGCCGCCCTCGCGGCCGTCGGGGTCGCGGGCCGGGCGCCCCGGACCGGCTACGACCGGGACAACTTCGGGTCGGGCTGGGTCGACACCGACCGGAACGGCTGCGACACCCGCAACGACGTCCTCGCTCGCGACCTCACGGGCGAGACCTTCAAGCCGGGCACCCGCGACTGCGTCGTCCTGACCGGTCTGCTGGCGGACCCGTACTCGGCCCGATCGATCAGCTTCCTCCGGGGCCAGGACACCAGTGACGACGTGCAGATCGACCATGTCGTCGCGCTGTCCGACGCCTGGCAGAAGGGCGCCCAGCGGCTGGACAAGGCCCGCCGGACCGCCTTCGCCAACGACCCGCTGAACCTGCTCGCCGTCGACGGTCCGCTGAACATGCAGAAGGGGGACGGCGACGCGGCCACCTGGCTGCCCCCGAACAAGGCCTACCGCTGCGCCTACGTGGCGCGCCAGGTGGCGGTCAAGGTGACCTACGGGCTCTGGATGACCCAGCCGGAGAAGAACGCCATCGCCACGGTGCTCGCGTCCTGCCCGGCCGAACCGCTGCCCGGCGGCGTCGTCGCTCAGGTTCCTGAGCGGGTTCAGACATCCGCACCCGCCCCGACTCCGGCGGCCGCCCCGGCTCCGGCGCCTGCCCCTCGACGGGCACCCGCCCCGATCCCGGTCCCGGTTCCCGCTCCGGCGCCTGCCCCCGTGCCGGCACCTGCGCCCGTGGCGACCGCCTATGCCAACTGCACAGCGGCGAAGGCCGCGGGAGCCGCACCGGTCCGACGCGGCGAGCCCGGCTACGGAACGCACCTCGACCGGGACGGGGACGGAATCGGTTGCGAGTCGTAGCCGAAGCTCTATCGGCAGGTCTTCGGATGGACGTGAGCCTGACGACCGGGATGCCATCCGAGGACATGCCCGATGATCCTCGCGGGAGACGTAGCCGCCCCTGGCCCAGCTTGGCGTCGATTCAGCTCGTCGTCGTGGTGACCGGCGGTTTGCACCCAGTCGAAGGGGCTGCGGCTCTCCGCCGTGGCCCGGTCCACCGGGCCACGGCGCTGACCTCATCTGCCTTCACGCAGTGACGCTGAGAGACCTACGAGTTCATCCGCGAGCGCCTGGCCCCCGATACTCGTGGGCCCGCCTCGCCGCCTCATCGAGGTCCTCGGCCGTCAGCAGCACCACGGTCTTGATTCGCACTGCGCCGGCGAGCGCCGTTGCCAGGCTGATCGCGGCCCCTGACACGTTGTCCGGCAGATCAACGATTGCGTAGTAGTCGTCGTCGCCGAACGCGAAGTGCATCGACTCGAGCGTGCCGCCCATCGCCTTGACCGCCTGTTCGACCCCGGCACGCCTTTTCGTCCCACCCTCCTCGGCGAGCGCCTTGGCGCCTCGCTCTGAGTAGGACCCGTGCCACATGAACTTGGCCATCCTCCCGCCTCCTTCCCGCACATAGACCCGGTCGACGCTAACGAGGTGCACCACCCATTGCGAGGCCCGGGAGCGCGGCGCGACGGAGGTTTCCTCCGACGCATCGTTCTGGACGTAAGAGTCGCCGCGGCGGTGTGTATCGAGAGCGAATCCGGCGCGACGTCCGTGTGAGGGAACGCACCCGCGCGGAGCTGATCGACGCCGACAGCCGGAGCTACGCCTCTCCTCGCCGTACCCAGCACATCGACGCCCTCTACCGCGAAAGGGGGCGCAACGGCTCCGACGTCGACCTACTGCACAGGTTGTCACCTGTGCAGCGCTGAGTCGCCGCCGTGACAGCGCGATACGGTCCGGACACGGAGGGCGCGTGTCCCGCTGGCGGATCGCTGACCAGCTGCAGGCGAGGCGGTGACGATTGGGGGGCTCTGGACGACGAAGCCGTCCTGGGCAGCCTGTGGTGGCAGGCGGTCTACGACGGCAGTGTCGTCTGTGCGTATAAGCGTGGGTCGCGGAAGAGGGGCAGGCCCGGGTCAGGCGGCTGCAGCTGCTCCTCGTGGTGAGCCCCGACGGGCCCGATGAGAAGCTCCTCGCACTGGGAAACGACGCCCACGGATTGCAGGGGACATGAAGGCGATCATCTTCGAAGAGACCGGCGGACCCGAGGTCCTGCGGCTCACCGAACGGCCCATACCCGAGCCAGGAAGCGGCGAGGTGCGCGTGCGTGTCCACGTCTCCGGGGTGAACCCGACGGACTGGAAGGCCCGCACCGGCGCAGGTTTCGGCGCGGCACCGGCTTCGGCACGCGTGCCGAACCAGGACGGGGCGGGAGTGGTCGACGCCGTGAGCCCCGAGGTCGAGGACCTGGCCGTGGGGCAGCGCGTCTGGTTGTGGGAGTCGGCGTGGCAGCGTGCGGACGGCACGGCGCAGGAGTACGTCGTGCTGCCGGTTCGCAACGTCGTGCCGCTGCCCGAGCGCGCGTCGTTCGACCTCGGGGCGAGCCTCGGCGTTCCGGCAATCACCGCGCATCGCTGTCTGACCGTCGCCGAGGACGGGCCGGAGCACCTCGTCCCCGGCGCGCTGCACGGTAGGGCCGTCCTCGTCGCGGGCGGGGCAGGCGCGGTCGGGCACGCAGCGATCGAGCTCGCGCGCTGGGCCGGAGCCACGGTGATCACTACCGTGTCCAGTGATCAAAAGGCCGAACTCGCGGCGGCCGCAGGCGCGCACCACGTCGTGAACTATCGGGAGGAGGGGGCCGCCGATGCGATCCGCGCGATCGCGCCCAACGGCGTACACGTTGTCGTCGAGGTCGCGCCGAGCATCAACGCCGCGCTCAACGAGCAAGTCCTCGCAAACGCCGGCACCGTCTCCGTGTACGCAAACAACGGCGGCGAGCAGATGACCCTCCCGATCCGCCCGTTCATGTTCCGGAACGTGCGCTGGCAGTTCATCCTTCTCTACACGGTGCCGGAAGCCGCGAAGCGGCGCGCGATCGTGGACGTGACGGCGGCTTTGGCCGCAGGCGCACTGCGAGTCGGCGCGGAGGCGGGTTTGCCCCTGCACCGGTACCCGCTGGAACGCACGGCGGAGGCACACGCCGCCGTCGAGGGCGGCGCGGTCGGGAAGGTGCTCATCGACGTTGCGTGAGAGGTGAGCCGACGACCTTCCCGATGACGTGGTCGTAGACCGCCCTTGGGCACGCCTTGTCGAAGGTCGCACCACACTTCCGCAGGTCGCGTACGACACCGCCCCTAGCACGGAACAGAGGTGCCAACGGACGCAGCGGGCTCGACCGAGAGCTCCTCGATGCGCGGGGGTGATGGCGTCCACCCGGCAGCGCACCACTGTGGGCTCGCACGCCAGCCCGCGCGCCATCGGAGAGACCCCTCGCGCCTTGTCGTCCGATCGCGGACGGGATGGCCACACTGACGCAGTTCAGCAGGCCCTTTGCCTGGCATGAGTCAGGTGATGACCCGAATGGGCGCCCCGGCCAGGAAGGCGGCGACGTCCTCGACGGCGCCCCGGTAGAAGACCTCGTAGGTCGCCTTGGTGACGTAGCCGAGGTGCGGGGTGAGGACGGCGCGCGGCTCGCGGCGCAGCGGATGGTCGTCCGGGAGCGGCTCGGTGTCGAAGACGTCGAGAGCGGCACCGGCGATCTGGTCGTCGCGCAGCGCGTCGAGGAGCGCCGCTTCGTCGACGATCGGCCCGCGCGAGGTGTTGACGAGGATCGCGGTGTGCTTCATCAGCGCGAACTCCGGCGCGCCGATCAGGCCACGGGTGCGGTCGGACAGCTGCAGATGGATCGTGACGACGTCCGAGGTGCTGAGCAGCTCGTCCTTCGTGACCCGCCGGACGCCGACCTCGGCGGCGCGCTCGGCGGTGAGGTTCTGGCTCCAGGCGACGACGTCCATGCCGAAGGCACCGCCGATGCGGGCGACCTTCTCCCCCAGCCGGCCGAGCCCGACGACGCCGAGGGTGGCGCCGGCGAGGTCGGTGCCGACGGTCTGCTGCCAGCCCCCGGCTCGGACGTTCGCGTCCTCCTGCGGCAGGTGGCGCGCTGCCGCCAGGATCAGCGCCCAGGTCAGCTCGACCGGGCCGGTGGGATGCGCGCCGGTGCCGCAGACGGTGATGCCGAGCTCGCGGGCGGCGTCCTTGTCGATGGACGCGTTCTTGGCGCCCGTAGTGACCAAGAGCCTGAGGTTGGGCAGGCGACTGAGCAGGGAGCGCGGGAACGGGGTGCGCTCCCGCATGGCGACGACGACGTCGAAGGGCTCGAGGCGGGCGGCCAGGGCGTCCTCGTCGGCCAGGTGGTCGGAGAACTCGACGACCTCGACCGGCTCGGGGACCTGCGACCAGTCGGTGAAGGTGGCCGCGACGGACTGGTAGTCGTCGAGGACGGCGATGCGGTGCATGCGCTCGGGTCTACTCGACACGGCGCTCGCCCGCTCCCCGGAACGGACCGACCCCTGCCCGGACAGAGGGTCCGGGCAGGGGTCGAGGTCCTTCGTCCCTCGGCGCGGAGCCGAGGGCGGCGATCAGTAGCGGGTGGTGCCGCCGGGGCGGGTGCCGCCGCCGCCACGCTTGTTCTGGAAGTCCGCGATGGCCTTCTTGATCTTGGCCTGGTTCGCCGGCTTGCGGGCTTCCTGGATCACCTTCGCCGCAACGCCCGACGCCAGCAGCTTCCTGAGCATCCCTGCCATGTTCGGCCTCCTTCTGTTCGGTTGGACGCTTCCGTGCCCCGGAGGGACATGCGCCAACCACTGTGCACCCGTCCGTGGCGACGGCCGCACGGCGCTGTGCAGCGACGGCGCCACGCGCGAGGTCCGGGCGGCGTCCGGCCGCCCTTGCTCAGAGCACGCCCGACGGCGGCCGAAGGTTCCGCGTCGGAGGCTCGACGAGGAACGGCGTCCCCCCGGCGTTCCGCCGGGGGGACGCCGTTCGGTCACTCCTCGATGTCGTGGAACGCGTCGTCGCCGACGTGGACCACCTCGCCCCTGTCCTCGAGCCCCAGGAAGATGGCGACGCTCCACGCGGACGCGTACAGCTCGCCGTCCTCGAACTCCAGACCCGAGGGAAGGGTGACGGCCGCGGCCTCGCGGTCGCCGTCCGCCTCGACCTGCACGACCCGGCCGACGGGGGTCGGGTCGAAGTCCGGCCCCGGCTCGCCCTCGGGAGCGTTGTAGAACAGCTCGGAGACGTACACGTCGCCGTTGTCGTCCACGGCGAGACCGGTGATGCTGGTCAGATCCTCGATCCGCCGGATCTCCTCACCGTCCTGGTCGAGCACGTAGACCCGGGCGGCCCCAGGGGCCTCCGCACCGAGGGTGCTGAGGTAGAGCTTGCCGTTCTCCTCGTCGATGCCGGTGGGCACGGGGTCGCAGCCCTCCACGTCGGGGTTGGCCTGCGCCTCGGCACATTCCGGCACCTCCTCCGGCGTGACCACCGGCGGCACGAACAGGGTGCTGATCTCGCCACTGTCCCGGTCGATGGCCAGCAGGGCGTTCGCTCCGGCGTCGGCGACGAGGATGCGGTCCTCCTGCACCAGCACCGAGAAGGGGTTGGACAGCGCGTCGAAGGGCGTCCCGTCCTCGGCGAACTGCGGCTGCTCGTCGGGGTTGTTCTCGAGCTCGTACTCGAGCAGGTCGTAGGTCTCCTCGATGTCCCCGCCCGGCTCGGCGACGACCACCGTGGACCCGCGCGGCTCGCCCTCGACCGGCTCCGGCGGTGCTTCGCCGCTCTCGTCGGGACCGGCCTCGCCGAGAGTGACGTAGAGCTTGCCGTCCTGGTAGTCCACGCCCTGCGGGATGGGCAGGTCGCTGAGGAGCGTCTCCACCTCACCGTCGAGGCCTACCCGCGACACCTCGCCGGTGTCGGACTCGGCCACGACGAGGTCGTCGCCCTCGTAGCCGTTGAGCTGCCGGGGGCCGCCCAGGCCCTCGGCCACGGTCGTGGCGCCGTCGTGTTCGTCGGCGAGCGCCACCGACGGCGACATGCCCAGCGCGACGACGCTTGCCGCGACCGCGGCCGCTCCCCAACGCCTCATCGGATCGTTCCCAGGCGGCTCATCGGTCTCTCCTCGACTGCGGTACTTGAAAATTGGCAGGACGGCCGTGACGCTTTCGTTACCTGCGAGGTTCGCTCAAGGGCTTGTGTGCCGACGGGATTGCGGCGGTCGACGGACCACGCGTGCCGTCGCGCCCCGTGAGGTGGGCGGACCGGAGCGCCACCGCCGCCGGGCGGGTCAGCGACCGTGGAGCGAGCACGGCCGAGGGTCAACGGCCCCCGACGTCCGTGGTCGGTCCCCCGAGGCCCGCGTCGCGCGCGGGCCACGGCCGAGGCGCGGTCGGTGACGCCGAGCTTGGCGAAGATGCTGGAGACGTGGTTGCGCACCGTCTTCTCGGACAGGAACAGCCGACGGGCGATGTCCGCGTTGCCGCGTCCCTCCGCGGCGAGCCGAAGCACCTCCCGCTCCCGCTCGGACAGCTGTGGGAACGGGGTGACGGCGCTGCTCGACCGGGCGGTGAAGAAGGCCATGACCCGCTCGGCGACGCCCGCCCCGTAGACGACCTGGCCGTCGGCGACGGCGCGGACGGCGCGCTCGATCTGCTCCTGGCCCGCGCCCTTGAGCAGATAGCCCCAGGCGCCGGCGCGGATGGCGGCCAGCACCGTCTCGTCGGCCTCGATCATCGTCAGCACGAGCACCCGCGTCTCCGGCGCGACCTCGGCCAGCCGCCTGGTCACCTCGCGCCGGTCAGCCCCGGCATCTGCAGGTCGAGCAGGGCCACGTCGGGGCGGGTCGCGACGACGGCGTCGACGGCCGCCGGACCGTCGGCCGCCTCGGCGACGACGTCCAGACCGCTGTCAGGGCGAGCCCGCTGCCCTGCGCCGACTCGAGCAGCGCGACCATCGCCTCCCGGTCGGACTGCTCGACGGCCGCGTGGTCGACGATCGAGGCGGCGTGGATGCCGAGGAAGCCGAGGCCACCGGTGTAGCCGACGACCATGGCGCTCGTGCCGAGTCGCGGCATGCGCGGCCGGACCAGCTGGGCCATGGCGACGAGGGCCGGCAGCAGGAACGGCACGGCCAGCGTGCCGGCGACGAGGCCGAGGGTGGCGAGCGTGCGGCTGGCCTCCCAGGCCGCGAGCGTGCCTTCGACCGACGCGCTCTGACCGACAATGCGGCCGACGAGCGCCTCGGCGAGGTTGAGGGTCGCGCCGACGGTGAGGGCGACGACGGCGGTGCGCCGTCCGAACGGTGCGGGGCGGGGTACGGGGACGTCGCGGGTCGAGCCGTTGATGGTCGCGACGGGCTGTGAAGTCATCAGGTGTCCACTCCTTCGCCCGGTGAGTCCGTCCCGCCGGGGCCGAGGAACACGGTGTCGGCGGACATGTCCCGGTGTCGTGAGGCACCGGTCCTGATCGCTCCGGGCTGAACGCAGGTTCTGACGGCACCGGAGCAGCTCTGCAGCCGAGCGACGGCCCAGGGGAGGTCAGCTCGGGGCGATGCTGAGCCGGTCGGCGATCTCCTCGACATCCGCAGCCCCGGCGGCGACGTCCATGACCAACTGGAAGGCGTCGTCGTCCCCGATTCCCGGGGCATGACCATTGAGGTCCAGGAAGACGACGGTCGCCAACCAGCTCAGCCTCTTGTTGCCGTCCACGAGCGAATGGTTCCGGGCCAGCGAGTGCAGCAATGCCGCAGCCTTCAGCGCGAGGGTCGGGTAGGCGTCCTCACCGAACGCTCCTGCCCGGGGACGACCCGCGGCCGAATCGAGCAGTCCCACATCCCGGACCGGACCGGTGTCCAGTGCCCGAACCAGGCCCAGCAGATCTTCCAGGTCGAGATATTCGGTCTCGCTCACACGGAGCCCAGGCGGTGGAGAACATCGCTCCACCGGTCCATCAGCCGTTCGGAACTCTGCTGCACTCGTGCGGAGTGACGGCTGCGCTCATAGCGCTCGAGGACAGCGCGGCGGACGATCTCCTGCCGCGAAGTCCCCTCCGCGGCGGCGAGAGCGGAGAGCGCCTTGTCCAGTTCATCGTCGGTACGCAGAGTCATAGCCACGGCCGGATGGTATCAGATTGGTATCAGTCGAACCACAGCCGCCAGACGGGCTCGCGCACCAGACGGCACAGTGCGGCGAGAGTTGCGTCCCGTGGCTCGTACGGCCACTGCTCCTCCGGCTGCCAGAGCGCATCCGGGCAGAAGGCCGCCACTTCGGCCGCCAGGTGGAGGGCGTCTTTGGCCTGCGTCGGAGGTCGGGTGACCAGCAGCGTCATCGTGGCAAAGCCGAGGCCGACCAGGATCGCGCCGAACCGGTCCTCCCAGCTGCGCAGGACGACGGAGACCTCTGGTGCCGGCCGGACGTTGACGGCACCGGTCCAGCCGATGAGCGCCACGGCGTCCGCCGGATGCCGACAGCTGACCAGGGCGATGCGCGCCCGACCACCGGCCGGCAGCTCGACCGCAACAGCATCTGTCTCGGGCCCCGGCGGCGCGAGCCCCGGGAACCTCGAGCCGAACGGTGCCAGCGGCCCGGTTCCCGGCGGCCAAGGGTTGTCGATCGGGACGACGCCGTCGTGCCAGCCGGTCTCGAGCACCTGGCGTGGGTCGAGTGCATCGATCTCTGCCTCGTCGACTGGATCGAACTCGCCGACCTCCCACGGCCTGCCGGATTCGCCCTCCAGGAAGTGCAGCAGAAGCGGCCACAGCCCCGTGGTCGGGAACTGCTCGGCGAGGGCCCACCAGAGCGACGCGGGATCGGTCACGGCGGCGTCGGACAGCCAGAGAACCGCCTGCCCCCCGGCTCGCGATCCGCTCGCGGGGACCGGGCGACCCGGACCCAGCACGACCCGACCGAGACGTGCGGGACCGGCGGGAGGCAGCAGGCCGGGCTGACAGGCTCGCGGAGCAGAGGCCGGCAGGACGGCCACCTCGGCCAGCCGATTCGAGTGGAGGGCGCCGAGGTGCGGCCGGCCAAGGGGTGAATGCACGCGGAGAGGGTGACACCGGGGGACACCCCCGCGGTGCGTGTTTCCACAGGCGCGGTCGGGTCGGCAGCCCTCGACATCTCCCAGTTTTCGGCTCAGGACCGCCGGGTCCGCCGCCGTCGCATGCGTGCGGTCGCCTGGGCAGCGTCGAACGCCTCGGGATCGAACGGGCCGCCGAGCCAGTCCAGCAGCTCGGTGCGCTCGGGATGGCCAGGATCCGCGGCGACGTCCAGCAGGTGCTCATAGCCGGGCGCACCGCCGCAGTCCTCCGGCGGGCAGGCGCGGGCGCCGTCCAGGCACGCCGGCGCCTCGGCTGTCCGGTGGTTCTCGACACGGATGTCGTGCTCCCAGCCGTCGCCGAAGTCGTAGTCGTAGCGGAAGGAGGTGCCGTCGGCGATAGAACCGACGGAGACTGCTCGTGGGTCGCCGAAGTCGTCCATATTCTCGATCTCGCCGTAGCGGACGCCGTCGAGCTCGAACAGCCACAGATGGGCGTCCTGCCAGCCCATGGCGGCCTGGAGGATGCCGTGCAGGTCGGCCAGCGTCGTGCGCTCGGGAGCGACGATGCGCCGCCACACCGGCGGCTCGACGTCCCGGAGGCGGACGGTGAGCTCGACGGCGGGCAGGCTCTTGACCGGTGCCGGCGGTTCCTCGTGGAGCAGCGCGGCACGGGCGAGGGCCACGGCGGACGGCGTCGGTGGTGCGTCGCGATCGCGCCGGGTGCCGAGGACGCCGAGCCGGGCGAAGACCACCCAGGTGGTGTCGCGGACGGCGAAGAACGCCGTCGTGCGGTCGAGCGGCCGACCCGAACCCGCGACCCAGCCGAGCGCGGTCAGGCCGTCGGCCACGACGTCCTCGGCGTGGTGGCGACCGGCGGCGACCGCGAGCAGCCAGAGCAAACCCGCGACGCGGTCGGCGTCATCTCGCGCCAGAGGCAGGCGCGCCGCCAGGTGACGCCACAAGCCGACCGGGTCGTCGGCGAGTCGCCGTTTCCCATGGTGGTCGGCAGCAGTCGACCCCGGTGGACGCGGACGAGGCCGAGTCGTCGTGCCATGTCCCGCAGCTCGGCCACGGGAACGGTGAGGTGCTCGCGGGTGTTCGTTCCCGGCCAGTCGGCATCCCAGCCGAGCGACCGCATGATGTCGGCGACGAGCGCCGGCGGAAGGTGACCCGCCCCGGTGAGCTTCACGCCGTCTCCGAGGCGGGCGAGGAACCAGCGGTAGGGCTCCACGACGACAGGCTCGGGAGCGGGTGGCCCGGCGTCGAGTCCGGCTTCCTCGATCAGCCGGAGCAGCCGGGGCCGGCGCGAGCGGCGCAGCGCGTCGAGCAGCTCGGCAAGGTCGGGGCGCACGTTCCGAAGCGTGCCAGTTCGGGCCAGACTTCCGTTCGGGAGATCGGAGCGAGGTGCAGCCATGGGCCGGCGTCGGAAGGCCGGGAAATACCCGTACGACTACACCGACGGCGATGACCGCCGGTTCGCCGACAGTGGTGCCGCAGGCACGTTGCGGGTGCTACACGGCCCCGGACCCGGCATGGGCGTGACCGAGGGAGTGCTCTGCCGGGTCGAGGTGCTGGCCACGGACGGCCGCACGCTCGACGAGGCTGCGGCCGGCAGGTTTGGCAAGGAGCACCGGCTGCACGGAACCGCTCCCGGTGAACGGGTGACCGTCATGGTCTGGGGGCGCTACGCGGCCGACGACGGCTGCGCGTGCGGAGCCGCCGACTGCGATTCCGTGCTGGACGAGCTGGCGACGACCCGGGACGTCGTACTCACCGGCGACCTCGGCGACGTCCTCCGGTTCGGTGTCGGGCCGGCGTGGGATCAGGTGATCGCGATCGACACGGGCAACCTGGCTCCGGTCGCGAGCGATCCCGCTGCCTGCCGTTGGGGCGCCGGCGTGCGGCTCCGCGGCGCGCGTACGGCCGGCCAGCCGTAGACGGCAAGGGAAGACCTCCGTCCGCTCCGCGTCGTGGCGACCCGGAGGGACGGTTAGCGTCCCGAGCCATGGGTGTTCGCGAATTCCGGACGGTGCTGGAGGGTGGCTCGTATTTCGAGGGCCCGCGGTGGCACGACGGCGCCTGGTGGGCGTCGGACTTCTACCGGCACACGGTCTCGCGGGTGGCGCCCGGCGACGGTGAGGACGTCGTACTCGAGGTGGAGCACCAGCCGTCGGGGCTCGGCTGGCTGCCCGACGGCTCGCTGCTCGTCGTCTCGACGAAGGACCACCGCGTGCTGCGGTTCGCCGACGGCTCGGTGTCAACGCACGCCGACCTGTCCGACGTCTGCAGCGGGCACCTCAACGACATGGTGGTCGACGCGTCGGGGCGGGCGTTCGTGGGCGACTTCGGGTTCGACCTGATGGGCGGCGGGGCTCCGGCGTCGGCCTCGGTGAAGCGGGTGGACCCCGACGGCACGGTGACCGTGGTGGCTCGCGATCTGCGATTCCCGAACGGCTCGGTGATCACCCCGGACGGCGAGACGCTGATCGTCGGCGAGACGTGGGGAAACCGCTTCAGCGCGTTCGACATCGCCGCCGACGGTTCGCTGGGCAACCGGCGGGTGTGGGGCGCGTTCGGACCGGAGCCCGTGGGCTCCACCGTGGACGAGCTGCTGGGGCAGATCGTCGTCGCGCCGGACGGCTGCACGCTGGACGCCGAGGGGCACATCTGGGTGGCCGACGGGTTCGGGCGGCGGGCGCTGCGGGTGGCGCCGGGGGGCGCGATCGTCGACGAGATCGCCGGGCCGGACGGAAGGGGCGTCTACGCCTGCGCGCTGGGTGGGGACGACGGCCGCCAGCTGCTGATGTGCTGCGCACCGGACTTCTACGAGCACACGCGGGCGCCGTTGCGCGAGGCCGTACTGGTGACGACGGAGGTCCAGGTCCCCCACACCGGCCTGCCGTGACCTCTCGCATGCACCGCTCGCACCGGGTGGCGGGTGCGCTGGTCGGCTCGGCGGTCGGAGATGCGCTGGGCGCGCCCTTCGAATTCGGCCCGGCCGGTCAGTTCACCGCGCGCTTCCCGGTGCCGGCGCGCGGCTCGTGGACGGAGATGTGCGGCGGTGGGTCGCTGGGGTGGGAGCCGGGCGAGTTCACCGACGACACCCAGCTGGCGCTGTTGGTGGCTGCGTCGCTGGTGGAGCGCGGCGGGCTGGACGAGGCGGACCTGTTCGACCGGTTCGTGCGCTGGGCAGCGGCGGATCCGCCGGACGTCGGCAGCCAGACGCGAGCGGTGCTGACGTCCGGCCCTCCCTGGGACGTCGCGGCGGCCGAGCACTTCGGGTCGACCGGCCGGGCGGCCGGCAACGGCTCGCTGATGCGGACGACACCGGCGGCAATCTGGTTCTCGCGGTTCGGCACCGAGACGACGATGGACGCCGCGCGCCGGCTCTCGGCACTGACCCACGGCGACCCGGCGGCCGGCGAGGGCTGCGCGATCTTCCACGAGCTGATGCGGGTGGCACTGGACGGCGAGGACCCGCTGGCGGCTGTTCCGTCGGCGCTGGACCTGGTGGCTGACGAGCACCGAGACCGGTGGGCGGCGGTGCTGGCTGAGGACTGGACGCCGGCTGACGCCACGGAGTCGAACGGCGCCGTGTGGCCGACGCTTGGCTCCGCCGTGTGGGCGCTGCGGCACGGGAACGACTTCGCCGAGGTGATGCGGCTTGTCATCGACCTCGGCGGGGACACGGACACGGTGGCGTGCGTCGCCGGCGGGCTGGCCGGGGCGGTGTTCGGCATGGGCGGGATCCCGAGTCGGTGGGCATCGGTGGTTCACGGCCGGGTGCCGGGGCAGGGCGACAAGATGTGGCGCGTGGCCGACCTGCAGCAGCTCGCCACTGCGCTGGACGGGAAGCCGCTGCAGAGCTACGACCCCGGCGTGATCCCGCGGATCGGTCCGACGGAGGTGCTGCCGGGGATCTGGGCGGCCAACCTCGACGGGGCGCGGTACAGCGAGACCGACTTCGCGGTCATCTCCCTGTGCCGGCTGGGTGAGCCGTTCCCGCACGAGTTGCAGCGCATGGCCTACATCGCCGACAACGACCACAACAGCGACCTGGACGTCGTCCTGGAAGACGTCCTCGACGACATGGCGGCGCTACGGGCGGAGGGCCACCGGCTGCTAGTGCACTGCCACGGCGGAGCGTCGCGCACCGGCCTGGTGCTGCGGGCCTGGCTCATGCGGACGGACGGCATGTCGGCCGACGAGGCGACGACTCACGTCGCCGAGCGCTGGCCGCACCTGGGCCTCTGGAACGTCAGCTTCACCGACGCCCTAGAACGAATGCGCCTCCCTAGAGACTGACTCCCCTGACATCAGGGATGCCAGCGGGGCCCACGACCACCTAACGCCAGCCAGCTAGCTGATGCGGCCGCGACGTTTGCGCTCTGCAAAAGCTTCATGCCGGAGGTGGTCAGCCTGCCCCTGGAAGGCCCGCCAGTCGCCAAGCATGTAGGTGCGTCGCCCTCTACCACCGGACTCGTGCACCTCGAAATCATGTTTGAGCAACTGGATGCGCTTCTCCACATCAACTATCGAGAGGCGGCCACCCAGCCGCTGAGAAATCCGGTATGCAGTCAACCGCTCGCCGCTATCCCGCAGGACCCGGTAAACCTCGTCGTGCATTGCCAGGTCAGGTCGAGGTACAAGAGTCGCACGCTCTTTGCGAAGCGCCCGAGCAATGCTGTCGCCAACGGCCCTTGCCACGGGAGGTGGGAATGCATTGCCGATTTGGCGGTATCGGCTTGTCTTCAGACCCGTAAAGTGCCATTCATATTCGGGCTCGTCGAGCCACCCCTGCAGTCGCGCCACCATTTCGGTCGTGAGCTTGGGCCCGCGCGGGTTGGCAGCACGGTCCCAAGCTTCGTCCGGCGCATGATCGGCAAGACCGTGCGCGTCGACCCAGAGACTTTCCCAAGCCCTTTTCGCCCGAGTCGGCCCCAGATCCGCTCCTCCGTGCTTCTTGCTGCCTCCCACGATGGTGGGCGCAATGGAGTCCGCCCGCTCAACCCACTCATCGATGTATGGGAAGCCATTCACTGCCATAAGGCGTGCGAGGGTGGTGCCGACTGTCATCGCAGTCTCTTTGGGATCCGGCCACTCGAAGTAGTCGGCGCACTCTTCGCGCAACGCCACGAGTACCATGCGGGGGCGCAACTGCGGGACGCCGTAGTCCTTTGCGTGAAGGAGCTTCCAGTCCGCCCGATATCCCAGAGACTCGAGCTGATCCACGACAGCCTGCCGATAACCACCGAATCTGGCGTCACTCAACCCCCGGACATTCTCAAGGAGTAGCGCTTCGGGCCGCACACGGCCGGTCAGATTGACTGCCCACGCGAACAGGTCCCGTTCGTCACCAGCCCCAAGCTGCTTCCCGGCCACGCTGAACGGCGGGCAAGGGACCCCGCCAGCGAGCAGGGAGACTTTCCCTCTGTAGTCCTCAGGCCGCCAGGTGACCTCACTAGCAACGTCGCCCACGGCAACGATGTTCGCCGAATCCTCCTCCGGCTGAAGCCGTGCGAGGTTCGAGCGGAGGGTGGCCGCTGCTGTCGCGTCAAGCTCGACGGCAAGGCTGTGACGAAACCCGGCCAAATGCAGGCCAAGCGATTGCCCGCCAGCGCCGGCGCAGATTTCAACGACGTTCAGGTCGGTCATGCTTCCCCCTTGTGTGGTTCTGCCGCGCGGCGGCCCCGACGCGTCCCTCACTGCCCACCTGGCACCCGGCTGTGCAACTCGCGCACACTGCCCTTGTGGCGAGACGCGATGCGGTCACCGCAAGACAGCGCCAACCGCAACCCCTCAACGCGGGCCGGGCGCGCAACATGCAGGCGAACCGGCGGGTCAACTCGAAGCCGGAAGTTCGGCTTCGCTCCGCGCTCCACGCGCTCGGATACCGCTTCCGGAAGGACCATAGACTCGACCTGGATGACGTCCGCGTACGCCCGGACGTGGTCTTCACCCGCCTCAAGGTGGCGGTGTTCGTCGACGGCTGCTTCTGGCACGTCTGCCCTGCTCATGGGCGGGAGCCCACGCGAAATGAGTGGTACTGGACCCCGAAGCTGCGGCGCAACGTCGAGCGAGATCGACGGGCCGATAGCGCCCTCCGCCATGCCGGCTGGACAGTCGTGCGGGTCTGGGAGCATGAAGCCCCAGAAGATGCGCTGCAGGCTGTCCTCCATGCCGTCGATCACGCCAAGAACCTAAGAGAGGGGTCTGACACCTCCAGGTGATGGCGTCGCCTCCCGGGCGCGCCAACCGTAAGCGACGGATCCCCGCCCCAGCGACATTCCCGACCGACGACACCCCTCGCACCCCTCGCGCCCCATGGGCAGCGGCATCGACCTAAGCAGACGCCGACGGAAGGCGCGGTCAGCGCGCACACCACCGTAGCGAGCCCAGCTTAGCCCGTGCCACCCTTCGGGACCGAGCAGATCACCCTTCAAGTCCGAGGAGGAGCTCACGACGATCCGCCTCGGACAGACTCTTATCTTCGCGAATGTTCCGTGCGACCAGGCGTGCCGCAGCGCTAAGCACATCTTGCCTTGCGTCAGTTAGGCGGTACACCGTGCCCGCGCCTCCGTCTCGGGTGACCAGATTGAAGCCGAGATCCCTAAGTTCGCGCGCCCGCCGCTCCGTGTGAACGGCGTCGCCTGCTAGAAGGCGCAGTTCGTCCCCACCCACGTCGGTGCCAATGCGCTCACTCAACAAGTTGAGAATGCGCTCGTGGATGCGACCAAAGCCGCGAACGGATGCGTATCGGCTACTAAGGCGCGGATACGCCTCTCTCATCACCACTTCGATCGCAGCCTTGGCGGCCATCATTCTCTCGTCCCCAGAGTACTTCTCGGCGCCCAGCTCCGAGAAGGCCGCCGCCAGAGCCCGCTTTGTCTCCAGGTACCCGCGGGTTAGCCTATGCTCGTCGGTCGACTGATCCGCAAGGAGATCCGCGAGCAATGTGACTGACTCAAGAGCTTCTTGACGGGCTTTATGCCAACCACCGGTCATTTAACTCTCTTTCCCTTTGGGGCGGATGCGATCTTGGGCGGGTAGCGAAGAATACTGACGTCTTCGCCAGCGTCCTCTACGGCCCCGAGATCGCCCAGCCATTCACGCAGGAATGTCGCACTATCGCTGTCCTCTTCGTTCGCCCGCAAGAACGTCACCCGAGAAGGCAAATCCAGCCGGACAGGCCTTCCTGGGCGCGGGCCCGCTTGGTCAAGGCCCTGCTGAAGCTCCAGGCCGGCGGCGAATCGACGAACATCGGATACGAAGTCGAGGACCACAACCTTGGTCTTTCCGGCAGCCAGCCGCAAACCACGGCCCAACTGCTGAACGAAGATCCGCCTGCTGTGCGTGACTCGCTGAAAGACAACCAGATTGACGTCTGGCACGTCAACGCCCTCATTGAGGACGTCTACCGCGCAGAGGATGCCGATTCGTCCATCCGCAAAGTCAAGGAGCAGACTATTCCGGTCAACTGGGCTCATCGTGACACCAGCCGAGGATCGCGAGTATATCGGCGCAGCGTTCGTGAACCCCAACGCGTTGATGCGGGCTGCCACTGTCTCGGCATGGGCCACCGTTCCGCAGAACACGATCCCCCGGGCACCCTCCCCCAGCTCGGCCCACGCCTCCTGGGTGCGATGGACGACCGCGTCGTCCCACTGATTAAGGAACATTGTTCGGTTGATTGCCCTGGGACTGAACTTGGAGCCTTTCAGATGACTAAGAGCGTCCCAGTCGACGTTATCCGTATACATACGATAATCGACGTTGGACAGGTACCCCGATTGCAGCCCCTTGATTAGGTCAATCGAGATTACCGGCTCACTAAACCGATGATCGAGATCTCCACCGCCAGGACGCCAGGGTGTCGCCGTAAGACCGATGAGGAATGGACCATCGGATCCACCAACGTTGAGCCCGTCTAACACCGCCTCGTATGTATCGGCACCGAGATGATGGCATTCATCCACAACAACGACACGGAACTCCGGCAACGACACTCCTGATGCTACGGCGTTAGCAAAGGTGTCCCTCGAACCGACGACCATATCGAAGCGCTCTAGATCGCCCCAGGGAGGGCGCTCGTCTCCGTTCACGATTGCACAAAGCTTATCTGACGACAGAAAGGGCCAGAACGCCCTCTCAAGTTGGTACACGAGGGGATTTGTATGGGCGAGGATCAGGACTCGCCCGCCCTGGGACAGCTGCGATATCCGGCGCACCGCTTCAGCCGCTACCCAGGTCTTCCCGAGACCTGTCGCGAGAACGACTAGCGCACTCCCGGCGCGATCTTGCAGGTAACTATTCACGAGGCTCTGGACGGCCGCTTCTTGATAGGGACGCGGCGTGTAACGGTCGGGCTCTCGTAAGCGCAAGCTTTCGCGCGGAAGACGCTGACCTCGACGCACCAGACTGTCGTGATCCCATAGTTGCAGCCTAAGACCTTCGGTCGCCAGGGACGCTCTAAGGTCCAGCAGCCCTCTCGTGAATCCTGACTTGCTCACGATTACCGGAATATCCGCCCGATAACTTCGAGCCGCAGCGATTGTACGATCCACCACATCTGCACCCACCGGCGTCGACAGCTTTTTCACCTGGAACAACCAGCGGCGGCCGGCCTTCGTAGCCAGAACATCGGCACCACCGTCACCGGACTGGCCCACAACGGCAACGTAGCTATAGCCCTCGACGACGAGCAAGCGAGATATTAGTCGTTCGAACGCTTGCCATGAACTCACACTTAGCGAAAAGTCGCTCAAGAAGGATGTCACGTAAGGTGTGCCTCGAGATAGTCCGATGCGGCCCTAGCGCGCGCGACTCCTGTGGGCTCCTCGTCGGGGAACCGCAAGTACTCCGCGCAGTCCTCCAGGCACCTGCGATACGCCCCCACCAGATGCTGGCGCGCGCTCTCTGCGGCGGGGGCCCCGACGACCAACTCATCAGGGAGGTGATCCGTCCAGACAAGGCCGAACCATGCCTCAGGGGCATGGGCGAAGAAGCGCGCGAGCACCCCCGGTGCTACGTAACGGAGATACTCCCCCGAAGGACGCATATCGGACAGACGCTCCAGAAGCCGCTCATTTATCAGTCTGTCGGCAAGATCGCGCTGCTCGAACTGGTCGAGAGTGTCAAAGAAGTCGTCGCCGTCCACGTTGCCGGCTAGACGGTCACGAATGCGGTCAAATGTTCCCGAGATTTCCTCCTTCAACTGGTCCTGCCTGATGGTGAGTTCGTCTCCCCATCTATCAGCGAGCACGATGCATGCGATTGAGTTAACCGAGTGACCCGGCTGACCTTGAAGATCAGGATGAAGGACATATAGATACTGGGCCACCTCGATCGCGACTGACTCCTGAGGGTGGATACCCATCTGCGAATAGAGCGCATGGTCGGTATCGACGAATACTTCTATGCTGCCTGGCGAACGGTAGGAGATAGTGGGTACGGGCTGGCCGTTCCAGACGGGCCGCAGGGGACCCGTGCGATAAACGGACACGTCTATAGGTTCAGTTCGGCGCCCGTCGGACAGCGTGAACGTCTTGTTGTCCAAGGAAAGCTCGGGAAGCTTTTCTGCATCCCTGAAGAGCACTTCGCGCGTCACCGGATTCTCGGCCCCTCGTACGCTTCCGCATCCGCGGCAATGCTCATCCTCTACATCGTTTACAGCTGAACAGACAAGGCAGCGCCACGGCTCGACGACCTCTGGCACTTGCGAGCTGCCGCAGTCAGAACATGAGGTGGCAGAAGCAACAATCTCGGTGCCACAGTTGGCACAAGTTTTGCCGAGCAGGATGCGACCGCAGTCCTCGCAGACCTCGACCCCGGAGCGGTTCTGGAACCCGCAATCCGGGCATTCCTCGAGTGCCATGACCGGCCGCACATTAGCTTCTTCGACTAGCTCCCACCAGCGAGCGTCGTCATAGTAACCAGGCTCTCTCTTGAGGAACCGTTCATAGTAGTCCTTTTCGACCTCGCGTGCGATGCGGACGGCCTTCTGCTGCGTCTCATCAAAACGGCCCATATACATGTCCTGGCGACCGTAGTTGCGGACCTTACGATACCCCTGAAACAGCTTAGATACCGGAGTCGAGTTCTTCTCTCCCGCATTCCAGTTGCTGGGTAGCAGAGAACCCCCACGCAAGTAGTCCAGGGCGCGGTGCCACTCTTCCCCACTTCGCTGAAAGTCCTGCTTCTGGAAGTCGACGGGAACGTGGTCCAGGTTTACTTCGCCAACGATCCTGCCTGTTTGCTGATCGGTCGGGTACTCCTTTACAGCTCCACCCAAATCATCTGGGTGATTGAAAAAGGCATCCTTTTCGCCGACGCGGATCGCGCGTCCATTCCGAATCAGATCGATGCCGAACTGATTGTTATCGTCGAATCGTTGAATGCCAACCCATCCGCGAACCCGTTCCTCAAGTGTGCGAAATTCATTCCGGCCGCACGCCAAGCATTCGTCGGCATTATCGTCGGCCGCGGTCCCATCGTAAACGCATCTGCGCTGGGAGTGGATCACCTCGTCGAAGTCAATCCGCGCGGGGATACGGCCCCAGGACTGGCGTTCTACGAAGCGTTCTGATGCCCAAACGCAGTGCTCGAAACCGACAACTGGGTCGCTGTTTACAAGAATACGAATGCGTCCCTCATCGTCACTTCGCAGAATACTGGCGTAGCGCCGGCCAATCTGCTCGCGCAGCCTCGGCTTTGCTATTGAAGCCAGTTGCACGATAAAGCCAGCATTTGGGTCGCCTTCGGGCCACCAGTGGTCGATAGAGACTATTGTGCCGTGAGAGAAGTTGGCCGGCTTATCGATGGTCTCGACCGGAACTTCGAACTTCCTATTGTTCACAACCGTGGGAAGATCAATTACGACTCTGAGTGCGCGTTCATCTGATTTGCGCGCTGTTATTACAGTGGTCCGTCGGCCGAGCTTTCCGGTCGCGATGTTGAAGCCCATTCCGAACAAGCCGAGATTGTCGTAGCGGTTCTTTCCGCTGAAGCCTGCCTTGAGGGCGTTCCTCAGACCCTCTCGGTCAAGGCCAGCCCCGTTGTCCCATAGTCGTAGGGCACCCTCTCCCCTTCGAGCCTCTCCCGCCCCTGGTACTAGGATGTCGATGAGTGGATGCGCGACGGGAAGGCCTTGAATCGCTGCGGCCCGGTAGGAATCGATGCCGTTATCGATGAGCTCACACAACGCGTCCAGGGGCTTCAGGGGCGTATGGGTGAGAGCGATAAGGACCTTGGGATCTGGCGTAATGTCGAGAACGTCTTCGGACAACCCTGGCCTCCGTCGCCGTGCTTACAGCTACCGTTCGTGTCAATGTACGCGCTCCGAGGCTCGCGAGCCGGGTTGGTTGTCGATGCGCGTGCGTGTGTCGGCCAGGGATACGCTCGAGCTTAGGCCTGGCTGGCGTCTAGAAGATCACGACATGGGCGACCATCGCGGCAGGTGAGTGCTTGCCTAACGAATTACAGTCTCACCGTCGGTGCCTCGTGTCCGGGTGTTCCGAGCGGCCCGTCGACCGTGCCGGGCGAGGGGTTGCCCACACAGGCCGATAGGCGTCCGGGTTGGATTCCTCTGCGGCGGGGTGCGCTTTCTCCTGAGCAGTCCACGGCATTTGTCCCGGACGGCACATCAGGAGGCTGACCTTCGCATGGACCACATCTGCGCCGGGCGCTCCGACTGCATGGCGACGTCCCAGGCGACTGCACCGTTAACGACCTCCCTGCGGAAGTTGCCGACCGCGACTCGCGCCAACTCGGGGTCACTCGCCGCCCGCTGGGCCAACTCGACCGCCCGGTCCTCAACCCCCGTGTCGTCTACCGACTCCCAGGCCAGGCCGAGCTCGACGGCCTTGTCGCCGTTGATCTCCTCGCCGAAGAACGCCATTGCGGCCGCCGCCTCGCGGCCGATCAGCCGCGACAGAATCACGAAGTGCCCGCCGCCCGGGTGCATCCCGCGCTTGAGGAAGCCGCACAGCAGCCGGGCATCACGGGCCACGATCCGCAGGTCCGCCGCCAGCAGCATGTTCATCCCGGCACCCACCGCGGAGCCGCGAACCGCCGCCACCGTGGGCACGCGGACCTGCCCGAGCCGGTAGAAGGAGTCGTAGATCTTGCCCATGCCCTCGTAGGCCTCGAGCGCCGCCGGGTCCTTGCCCGCCGAGGTCAGCGTCGCGATGTCCCCGCCGGCACAGAACGACTTTCCGACCGCCCGGACCACCAGAGCGCCGACTTCCGGCTTGGCGTCTACCTCGTCGAACGTGGCGATCGCTCGTCGGCCATCGCGGGAGTCAGCGCGTTGCGCCGGTCCGGGGCGTTCAGCGTCACGATCGCGACGCCGCCGTCCACCTTCGAGCAGCACTTCACCGGATCCGGCGGCGAGCCCACCTTCCTGCCGAGCGGACCGGCCCCGACGCCGGTCCATCGCTTCTGCCCGGCATCAGACCACGCGCCAAGACAAGCCCGCCCACGCGGTCGGAACTACGCCGCGACCGTCGCCGACTCCACCAGCCGGCACAGCGCGTTCACCCGCCGCAGCTGCTCCGGCGTGCGTACCGGCGCATCCAGCAGCAGCGGGCTCAGCACCACGCATGCCAGGGCCTGCGCGCGCGACACCGCGACGTTCAGCCGGTTGAGGTCGTAGAGGAACGAGACACCCCGAGGCGCGTCGTCAGCGCTTGTGCTGGTCATCGAGTAGATGACCACTGGCGCTTCCTGGCCCTGGAACTTGTCCACGGTCCCGACGCGGGCGCCGTCGGGCAGCGCCGCCTTGATGAGGGCAACCTGGGCGTTGTAGGGGGCGACCACCAGCACCTGCTCCGGGCCAATCAGCGCCTCCTCGCCGAGGTGGTTCCGCCACGTCGATCCCTGCACCGAGTGCCACAGCTGAGCGACGATGCCGGCCTCCTGCTGGCTCTTGTCCGCAGCCGTCAGCTCGTGCACGACCGGGCGCACGCGCAGACCGCTACCGGACATCGGACCCTCCCCCAGCACCGTCACCCGTTCGCGGCCGTCCGCCGAGCGCAGTCGCCCTTCGTACGCCAGGTCGGAGACGAACGACGTCAGGTCCGGATGCATCCGGTACGACCGATCCAGGAAGACGCCACGCTCCGGAGGGATCGTCGCGTGCCCGTCGAGCAGGTGCTCCAGCGCCGAGGCGCCCGACTCGCCCGGATGCACCGCCTGACTCGGCTGGGCCAGCTGCTGCGGGTCGCCGAGCAGCACCATCGACTGCGCGCCCCGCGCCACCGCGATGGCGTTGGCCAGCGAGAACTGCCCGGCCTCGTCGACCACCAGCACGTCGACGGCCTGCGCCAGGCCCGCACGCGTCCAGAACCACGCCGTCCCACCCACGAGGTTCACGTCGCCGTCCACCAGCTTCTTCGTGACCACGGCGTTGTCGGCAGACCACGCCACGTCGTCCCAACCGCAGTGCTGGCTCTCGTCGCACTTCTGCAGCGCCGGCCGTCCCACCGCCTTCAGCAGGTTGCCGATGACCGCATGCGAGGTCGCCGTGACTCCCACCTTCTTGCCGGCATCCAGCAGCTGCCGGATCAACTCAGCGGCGGCGGTCGTCTTGCCGCTCCCGGGCGGGCCCTGGATCGCGAGCACCTCGCCGTCGAGCGCGAGCCCGAGGCGCACGATCGCCTGGGTCGTCGACTCGCCCTCGCGCAGCTGGGTTCCCGCGGGGACGCGTCGCTCGACCAGCGCCTGCCCGAGGCAGTCGCGATCGGCCAGCACGTCCTCCCCCGTCGCCTGGATCGCCTCGCGAAGGCTCTTCGTGTTGAGCGGTCCGCCCGGCCCGAGACCCCGCGGCCGGGGCGAGACTGCCGTCGTCTTGAGGACCAGGCGGCCGTCCGCCGCGTCCAGCTCGAAGACCGTGCCGGCCTTCTTCGCGGTGTCGACGTCGAGCGCGTCGTCCCCGGTGGACAGCTTCGTGTCCTGCACCGGGAACGCGTACTCGTACAGATGACTGCGCTTCTCCGCGCCGCGGTCGACCGGTTCGGACAGGCCACCAAGCGCGGCGCCGTCCTCGATCAGCGCCTCCTGATCCAGCGTGCTCAGCCGGAAGACCTCCCACCACGCCGGGCGGTCCTCGCGGCGGTGCCAGCCCACCAGGTCGCCGAGCAACTGGTGCCCGGCGTCGTGCAACCGCGCCGCGAGCGCCAGCTCCGCGGCTTCGACGTCGCTGACCGGCTGCACCGGCTCGTCCGCCTTCGACGAAGGACGCGGCTGCGGGCCGTGCAGCGCCACCAGCTCGGCCCGCTGCTGCTCGAGCCAGTCGTGCAGCTCACGGGTCGAGTCGACGTCGTCCTTGTTGTAGGACTCGATGTCGTCGAGCTTCTGCTGGTCGCGGTCGGCCAGCCACTGCTCGTACACGAGCACGCTGCCGAACCCGCTGGCCACCGCACCCTCGTGCGACCGGCCGTAGAACGCCTCGACCTCCTTGATCGAGTACGACTCCTTGCTGATCCGCATCGACTGCCGGACGACGGGATAGAGGTCGACGAACCGCTCCTCGCGCAGCAGCTGGTCCAGCTCCGCCTCGCGGACGCCGTAGCCGCCGGTCAGCTTCTTGAGCGCCGTCACCTCGTAGGGCGCGTAGTGGTAGACGTGCATCCCCGGGTCGGCCTTCACGGCCTCGACCAGCCGGTCGATCAGGTCGGCGACCATCTGCTTCTCCGCCGGACGGTCGTGCGCCCACAGCGCCGTGAACCCGCCCAGCCGATCCCCAAGGCCGGCGAGGTACTCGATGCCCGTGCCGTCCTCGAACCAGGGATCGCCCTCGAAGTCGAGGTAGAGGTCGCCGGGGCTCGGCGGCGGCAGGCGCAGCAGCCCGAGGCCAGGCTGCGGGGCGAGGAGCGTGCACGACTGCTGTCCGGTGGTCCGCTCCTTGAGCTGCTCGGCGGCCTGCTGCTGCAGCCGGGTGCGCGCGTCGGCGCCGATGCCGGATGCCTTCAGCAGCTCCGGGGGCGCTGTCGCCAGGTCGTACAGGGTCGCGATGCCCACCGCCCGCAGCAGGTCCCGGTGGTCGCCGCGCATGAAGGCGACCAGGCCGAGGTCGTCTGTATCCCGCAGCTCGGTGTTGCACCGATCGGCCCAGCGGCACTGCTCGCAGTAGCCGATCGGCGACGGGCCCGTCGACGGCGGCGCGTCGACGAAGGTCTCCAGCCGAGCCCGCGCGCGGCGGGCGTAGGCCGCGACGTCGATCAGCCGCCACGGTCGTGAGACGCCGTCCCCGGTGACGACGTGGATGAACTCCGGCGCAACCCCCTGGAGCACGGTGAGCCGCTCGGCGTAGGTGGCCATCTGCAGCAGCGCGGCGACCTTGAGCTTGCGGGCGAGCTTGGTGTCGGCGATCTCGTACGACCAATCACCGAAGTCCGACGGTGTCTCGACGCGCAGCAGGAAATCGGCCTGCCCGCCCCAGGCCCCGTCGAAGAACGTGCCTTGGTAGACGACGTCCACACCGCGGCGCATCGCCTCGACGGTCTGCTCCTCCGCCCGGCGACGTCCCTCGGCGTCGAAGACGGTGTCGATCCGCGCGGCCGTGCGGCCCGCTGCCTCCAGCGAGGCCAGGTACTTCTCCTCGTGCGCGATGCCACGGTCGAAGACGAACTGCAGCTCCTCGGACACCTCGACGTCCGGCCCCGTCCACTCCCCCGTGGCCACCCCGAGGTCGAGCCGGGTGAGGTGCCGGCACTCCTGATGGTGGGTCAGGTCGGTCGGGCTCAGCACCAGCTGCCCGTCGAGTCGCTGCATCGCCCCGTGCCTCCCGATCTCCGTCGTCCGGCCGGATGACGTCCGGACCACCATGCCTCGCGAGCAGGGTTCCGGACGCCTCTGACACGAAGCCGGTCCCGGAGCCGGGGGCGTCACCCGGACGAGCGACCTCATCCAGTCGACGTCCGGGAGCGACGCCACGACGGTTCGCATCAGCGACCCTGGCTCGTCGCACTCAAGCCCCGGGCCTCCGTTGTGGCCGTCCGCCACCGCCGCCGAGCCTCCCGGACACGGCCGAACGGGCGGCAGAGTTGGCCGACTGGCCGAGCGGCGGCATCAGCTCCGCGATGACCCACGCCTCCACCGTGCAGGGCTTCCGTGCCATCGTCTTCCCCCAGCCGAGCTGCTGCTCGGCTGCTACCGCGTCGGTTCCTGGTCGACCACGACAGCGGCGGCAGCGCTACCGCCGCCACGTACGAGAGCCGCCAGACCATGAACCGCGTCAAGGGCAGGCCGTCACGATCCGCGCGGAGTTCCTCGACCGCGGGCCCGCACGTCGTGGAGGTGGCCGTTCGACCTCGTTCATCGGCCACCTCCGACCTGCCGAGATGGCCTGACCCCAGGAGGCAGCGGCCCGGCGACCGACCGAGAGGGGCGCGCCGGGGGCACTGGGCAGGGGTCCCCTGTGCGAGCACCATGACCCTCGCGGCGACGCCGCTGGGGCGCCGCCCGCCATCCCGAGAGGAGGGCGGCATGTACGCCCGAACCACCACGGTCCACGCCGACCCGCAGCGCATCGACGAGGGCATCCGCTACGTCCGCGACGAGGTCATGCCGGCAGTGCAGGGCATGCCGGGCTGCATGGGGCTGTCCATGCTCTCCGACCGCGACTCCGGCCGGTGCATCGTCACCACGAGCTGGGACTCCGAGGAGTCGATGAGCGCCAGCAGGGAAGCGGTCCGTGCCATGCGCGAGCAGGCCACCGACGTGATGGGTGGCCGCTTCGACGTCGACGAATGGGAGATCGCGGTGATGCACCGTGCCCACGCCATGGGCGATGGGGCCTGGGCCCGCCTCACCTACAGCCGGCTCCACGACGCCGGTCAGGCCGACCGCGTCATCGAGGCGTGGAAAGCGAACATCCTGCCCCGCATGGAGGAGTTCGACGGCTTCTCCAGCGTCAGCCTGATGGTCGACCGCGCCGCCGGTCGCGGCGTCGGCACCATGTGCTTCGACACCCGGCAGGCGCTGGACGCGTCACGCGACGCGGCCGGGCGCATGCGCGCCGAGTTCGCCGGCCGGATAGGCGTCGACATCACCGAGGTGGTCGAGATGGAGGTGGCCATCCACCACCTGCGGGTGCCCGAGATGGTCTGAGTACGGCGCCGAGCTGCGGGACGGGCGCACGCGCACCCATCGGCTGTGGTACGTCCTCCCGCAAGCTCGCGGGCCCGGGCTCAGCGGCATGGCGCAAGGCTTCCCGATCCGCGCGGCGAGGCGCGGCCCACCTGGCCCATCCCGTATGGGGTGACGGCTGGTCGAGTGCGCCCGCGCGCTGACCACTGTCGATGAGGCTCCTCGCCTCGCCGCGCCCGACGAGCCGGTGTCCTGTGCGGCTCCACCAGAACTTCGGTCGTGAGCTCGAACGACGAGCCGCCTTCGAGACCCGGGAGCCGAGCAGCCGCACCGACCCCACCGGGACCCGATCGTCGGGACCCAGCTCCACCACGGGCTCCACCCGCAGGTCGGCGTCGCCGTCCCCACGCAGGTCGACGGCGAGCGCTCCCGGCTCGACGACGACGCGCACCCGCCTGCCGCGCGTGGTCAGCAGAGGCACACCGTCGTCGATCACCTGCTGCAGGGCCGGCCACAGGGCGGACCGAAGTCCTCGAGCCGTACCGGCGCGTCGCCGGCGCCGTGGTAGTAGCCGGGACCGTCGTCGCCGGCCGCGTGTGCCCGGTACAGGCCGCGGAGCGCGGCTGCCCGCATGGGATCCCGTTGCTGGTCATAGTCGTACTGCAGTCCTCGCCAGGACACGCCGGTGCGAATCCAGCGGCCTTTCGCTCCCGGCACGACCGGACGCAGGCGCACCGACTGCTGCCCGGCTGCGGAGCCGCGGCCCGGCGGCTCGATGTCGAATTGCAGCCCGAGCGGGGCGCCTCCGCCGTGCGCGGACGGGGCGGACTCCGCCAGGTCGGCCATCGCCAGCTCCCAGGCCGAGGCGGGCGGAGCCTCTTCGGGCGCTGCGTCGAGGGCCTCCCTGGCAACGATGAGCACCGCCGTGGCGTGCTTGCAGTCGGCGCCGACCGGGCAGCTGCATTCTCCCCACCACTGGGCGGACCCGTCGTCGTACTCAGCGGCCGTCATGTACCGACGCCCACCGCTGCCCGCCCGCAGCAGCAGGCCGACGGCGGTGACCGTGCCCTGGTCGTCCACCCGCACGGGCACCACGTCGACGTAGCGGATCGGCAGCCGCACACGGCCGGAGTCCATCCCCTCCGGGGCCGGCCATCCCGCGTCGGTCGCCGCCGTCATCTCGGTCATGGGAACTGTCTGACCGATGTCTCGGGCCGCGACGTCGTCGGCCGACAGCCCGCCAGATTTCAGCAGCGCGGACAGTCGCCAACGCACCGTTTCGTGGTTAGGTTTTCGGAATGGGTGCTGAATTCACCCTCGGCGCGGAAGAAGAGTTGCACCTCATCGACCTGGATCGATGGGAACTGTCCGCCAGGGCCCCGCAGATTCTCTCGCGATTGCCCAGCGAATTTTACTCAGCCGAAATACAGCGGACGACAGTTGAAACAAATACGGCGGTCGTCCGCTCCCTGAGCGATCTCCGCGAGGAACTCCTGCGCCTGCGGGCCGGGGTCATCGAAGTGGCTGCGAAGGAGAACCTCGGCGTCGCCGCGGTCGGCACGGCACCCCGCTCGACCTACGCCGACTTCGAGCTGACCAGCACCGGCCGCTACAGCCGGATGCAGGAGCAGTACCGCCTGCTCGTCGACGAGCAGCTGATCTGCGGTACGCAGATCCACGTCGGCGTCGCCGACCGCGACGTGGCCGTCGAGATCGGCCAGCGGATCGCCCGCGACCTCCCCGTCCTGCTCGCGCTGTCGGCCAGCAGCCCGTACTGGAACGGCCAGGACACCGGCTACGCCAGCATCCGCACGATCATCTGGCAGCGGTGGCCCAGCGCCGGCTCCCCCGGCCGGGTCACCTCCGCCGCCGAGTACGACCAGCTGATCGGCGACCTGATCAGTTCCGGCGTGATCGCCGACGCCAAGATGGCCTACTTCGACGTCCGGCCGTCCGCGCACGCGCCCACCCTGGAACTGCGGGTCGCCGACGCCTGCCCCCTGGTCGACGACGCCGTCCTCATCGCCGGCCTCTTCCGCGGCATGGCCCGCGCCGCCGAGCTCGACATCGAGGCCGGCCGCCCGTACGTCGCCCCGCTCGCGCCGCTGCACCGCGCCGGCATCTGGCAGGCGGCCCGCAGCGGGCTGTCCCGGCAGCTCGTCGACGGCACCGGCCGGCCGCGACCGCGGCCCGCGCACGACGTCGTCCGCGACCTGGTCTCCCGGCTCCGTCCGCAGCTGGAGGAGTTCGGCGACTGGGAGACCGTCAGCGACCTCACCGAGACGGTGCTGGCCCGCGGCAACTCCGCCGACCGGCAACGCGCCGCCTACGCCGAACGCGGCAGCCTCGAGGACGTCATGCGGCTCGTCGTCGAGGAGAGCGGCGGTTCCGAGGTCCGGCCCGACGAGGCGCCCCCCGCTCTCCGCCGGTACCGGGCCCGGGCCGGCGACGAGGCCCTCGGGCCCGGATCCGTGCCCCGCCCGGCCTACCGCGGGATCGTCGCCACGCTCCAGGGGCTGGGGCCGGCGGAGCTGCGGGACCGCGACTCCGTTCGCGACGACTGGGTCGCCCGGCAAGGCCTGACGTACGCCCGGGACGGCGAGGAGCGCCCGTTCGCCGTCGACCTGTTCCCCCGCGTCATCGGCGCGCACGAGTGGGCCGGGCTGGAGACCGGCCTGACGCAGCGCGCCTGGGCGCTCGAGTCCTTCCTCCGCGACGTCTACGGCGAGCAGCGGATCCTCCGCGACGGCGTCCTGTCCGAGGACGTCGTCCGGCGCTGCCCCGGCTGGGCGGAGGAGGCCACGCGGCTGCCCCCCGGGGTCGTGCGGGCCCCCGTCATGGGCTTCGACCTCGTCCGCAACGAGTACGGCGGCTGGCGGGTGCTCGAGGACAACCTGCGCTCCCCCAGCGGCGTCGCGTACGCCGTCGCGCTCCGGGGGCTGATGGACGCCGTCCTGCCCGAACTTCCCCGCCCGCCCGGCCTCGCGCACCCGGCAGCGGCCTACGAGCTGCTGCGCTCGACCCTGCTGTCGTCCGCGCAGCCGGGCACCCGGGCGGTGCTGCTCTCCAGCGGCCCGGGCAGCGGCGCCTGGTTCGAGCACCGCCGCCTCGCCGACGGTGCCGGGCTGGGGCTGGTCCTCCCCGACGACCTCGACGTCACTGATGGGCGGGTGGTGCACCGCGACGGCGGCGATCCCATCGGCGTCCTCTACCTGCGCATCGACGTCGAGCTCCGGGACCTGGTGGACGGATCGGGCCGGCCGATCGGGCAGCAGCTGCTCGACGTCGCGATCGACGGCCGGGTCGTCCTCGCCAACGCCCCCGGCAACGGGATCGCCGACGACAAGTCGACCTATCCCCTCGTCCCCGAACTCATCACGTACTACCTCGCCGAGCATCCCGCCCTGGAGTCGGTGCCCACCTACCGCACCGCCGACGAGATCGAGCGGCGCGGCGTCCTCGAGCGGGTCGGCGAGCTGGTGACCAAGCCGGTCGACGGCTACGGCGGCGCCGGCGTGCTGATCGGCCCCGCGGCGACCGCCGCCGAGGTCGCGCAGCGCCGGGCCGAGATCGCGGCCGGTCCGGATGCCTGGGTGGCCCAGGAGGTCGTCTCGCTGTCCTCGCTGCCCTGCCTGGAGGCCGGCCGGATGGAACCCCGCCGCGTCGACCTGCGGGCGTTCGTCTACCTCACCGGGCCTCGCCGCGAGGACTACCGCCTGGCACCCCTCGCGCTGACCCGCGTCGCCCCGCCCGGCAGCCTGATCGTCAACAGCTCGCGGGGTGGCGGCGCCAAGGACACCTGGATCGTGACCGGACCGACCGAGGGAGGCCACTGATGTGCGGACTGGCCGGTGAGCTGCGCTTCGACGGCACCGTCGCCGACGTCGCCACGCTGCAGCGCATGACCGGGTGCCTGGAGCGACGCGGCCCCGACGGCTCCGGCACCTGGGCGCGCGGCCCCGTCGCACTGGGCCACCGGCGGCTGTCGATCATCGACCTGTCGGTCAACGGCGCCCAGCCGATGGTCGATCCGCACCTCGGGCTCACCGTGGTGTTCAACGGGATCATCTACAACTACAAGCAGCTGCGCGCCGAGCTGCAGGCGGCCGGGCACCGGTTCTTCTCGACGTCCGACAGCGAGGTCGTGCTCAAGGCCTACGCCGAGTGGGGCACGGCGTTCGTGGACCGCTTCCTCGGCATGTTCGCCGTCGCCGTCTTCGAGCACCGCACCGGGCGCCTGGTGCTGGCCCGCGACCGGCTCGGCATCAAGCCGCTCTACGTCGACCAGCGCGGCGACCGCATCCGTTTCGCCTCGACGCTGCCCGCACTGCTCGCGGGCGGCGGCGTCGACACGTCGATCGACCGCGTCGCGCTGGCCCACTACATGACCTTCCACTCCGTCGTCCCGGCGCCGCGCACCATCCTCACCGGCGTCCGCAAGCTGCCGCCGGCCACCGTGCGCGTCGTCGAACCGGACGGCGCCAGCCGCGACACCGTCTACTGGACGCCGGAGTTCACCCGCGACCCGGACCGCCGCGGCTGGACCGCCCGCGACTGGGAGGAGGCGCTGCTGGACAAGCTGCGCGTCGCCGTCGACCGGCGGATGGTCGCCGACGTGCCCGTCGGGGTGCTGCTCTCCGGCGGCATCGACTCCAGCCTGGTCGTGGCGCTGCTGGCCGAGGCCGGCCAGACGGGCCTGAGCACGTTCAGCATCGGCTTCGAGTCGGCGGGCGGCGAGTCCGGCGACGAGTTCGAGTACTCCAGCCTGGTCGCCGAGCGGTTCGGCACCGACCACCATCGCATCCGGATCGACAGCGCCCGCCTGCTCCCAGCCGTGGACGCCACGGTCGCCGCGATGAGCGAGCCGATGGTCAGCCACGACTGCGTCGCCTTCTACCTGCTCGGCGAGGAGGTCTCGCAGCACGTGAAGGTGGTGCAGTCCGGGCAGGGCGCCGACGAGGTGCTCGGCGGCTACGACTGGTACCCGCCGCTGTCCGGCGTCCCGAGGGACGGCGCCGTCGAGGCCTACTCCCGGGTCTTCTTCGACCGCCCCTGGGCCGCGATGGGTTCGGTTCTGGAGCCGGAGTGGATGGTCGCGGACGACGCCCCGACCGCCTTCATCGCCGAGCAGTTCGGCCGCCACGGGGCCGAGACCTCGGTCGACGCGGCCCTGCGCAACGACACGACGATCATGCTCGTCGACGACCCGGTGAAGCGGGTGGACAACATGACGATGGCGTGGGGCCTGGAGGCGCGGGTGCCCTTCCTCGACCACGAGCTGGTCGAGCTGGCCGGCCGCATCCCGCCGGAACTCAAGCTCGCCGACGGCGGGAAGGGCGTGCTGAAGCGGGCGGCCCGCGGGATCGTGCCCGACGAGGTCATCGACCGCACCAAGGGATACTTCCCCGTGCCGGCGATCCGCCAGCTCGAGGGCCCGTACCTGGAGCGAGTACGCGAGGCCCTGACCGACCCCGCCGCCAAGCGGCGCGGGCTGTTCCGCCCGGACGCCGTGGAGGCCATGCTCGCCGACCCCAACGCGACCCGGACCACCCTCGGGTCGAACGCACTGTGGCAGCTTGCTCTGCTGGAGATGTGGCTGCAGAAGATGGAGGACGTCGGACGGTGACGGCAGAGGTCGCGACGGGCACGGTCGAGGAGGCGGTCGAGCTCGCGTCCGAACTCGTCGACGCCTGGGGCAGCTGGGGCCCCAACATGACGCCGGACGCGCGACAGGTCGCCTTCATCAGCGACCGCTCCGGCATCCCGCAGCTGTGGGTCCAGGACGTCGTGCTCGACGGATCCCCGCCCCCCGCCCGGCACGTTCCGCTCTCCGAGGACCCGGTCCTCGCGGTCCGCTGGGCGGCCGACAGCGGCTGGCTCACCTGCCTGATCGCGACGGACGGCGGCGTCCGGACGCAGGTGTGGGTGGTGCGGCCTGACGGCTCCGACGCCCGCCGCATCGCCGGCGACGCCCACACCCACGTCGAGCTCGGCCCGTGGACCCGCAGCGGACACCGCTTCGTGGTCACCTTCCCCGGCCTCAGCAACGGGCACCCGACGAGGTCGTACCTGGCCGACCCGCTGACCGGCCGGCTCGACCCGCTCGCCGAGGGGCACCTCATCCACGTCCTCGACATCTCGCTCGAGGAGCGGTTCCTCGTGCTCAAGGACGGCGAGCGCGGGCAGCAGTACGTGTCGGTCATCGACCGGCTGATGGACGAGGACTTCAGCGCGCTGACCCACGGCGCGACCGGCTCGACCGACCAGGGGCTCATCCGGCCGGCCCCCGAGGACCACGCCGGCCCGGTGTACGTCTACCTCGCCTCCGACGTCGGCCTGCCCCGCAAGGTGCTGATCGGGCTGCCGTTCGGACCCAACGGGTGGCGCGGCGAGCCGCGGACCCTCGCCGCCCGGGACGACGCCGACCTCGAGTGGGTGGACGCCGACGACGCCGGCCGGCTCCTGCTGCTCGTCTGGAACGTGGCCGGCGCGAGCGAGATCGAGCTGTTCGACACCGCGACCAGGTCGTCCACGCCGATCAGGGGCCTGCCCGGCCTGGTCGCCTCCACGCCGGTGCTCTCCCGCGACGGGTCCAGCGTGATCCTCGGCGTCGAGGGTCCGGAGCGGCCGCGCGAGCTGTGGCACCTCGACACCCGCACGCACGCCTGGCACCGGGTGACCGACGGACCGAAGGTGCCCGACCGCCCGCTGGTGGTCCCGACCCTGGAGCGGTTCGCCGGCCGGGACGGCCTGCCGCTCACCGGCTGGCTGTACCGGTCAACGACACCTATCGGCGCCGCGGCGCTGGCCCTGCACGGCGGCCCCGAGGGGCAGGAACGCCCGACCTTCGATCCGCAGCACCAGGCGCTGGCCGCAGCGGGCATCACCGTGTTCGCGCCCAACATCCGCGGCTCGTCCGGGTTCGGGCGCGAGTTCGTGCACGCCGACGACCTGCACGGCCGGTACGCCGCGTTCTCCGACGTTACGGCCTGCGCCGACCACCTCGTGGCGCACGGACTGGCCGAGCGCGACCGCGTCGCGGTCACCGGGCGCTCCTACGGCGGCTATCTCACGCTGGCGTCGCTCGCGTTCTCCCCCGGCGTGTTCGCCGCGGGCATCGACATCTGCGGGATGTCGGACCTGGTCACCTTCTACCGGGACACCGAGCCGTGGATCGCCGCCGCCGCGGTCACGAAGTACGGGCACCCCGAGCGCGACCGCGCTCTGCTGGAGGACATCTCACCGCTGGCCTCGGCGGGCAACATCGACGTCCCCCTGCTCGTCGTGCACGGTGAGCACGACACCAACGTGCCGATCGGCGAGGCCTCCCAGGTCGTCGCGGCCCTGCGGGGGCTGGGCCGGACGGTGGAGTACCTGGAACTGTCCGGCGAGGGGCACGTCTTCCGCCGGACGACGTCCCGGAAGGAACTGGCCGGCGCGATGACCCGCTTCCTGCACGCCCACCTCCAGGTGGCCTGAACCTTCGCGGAGCCGCGAGCTGCAGCCACGGCGCCGGGTTCTCACAGGTTCCGCCCGTACCCTGGCCACTCGAAATTCTCGGCGGAGGGGGACAGCAGCGCATGCGCTTCGCGCCACGTCGTCGCCAGGAATCGTCCGAGCCACCGGTCGACCGGGTTGCCACGCGCCCCTTGCCCCGGCCGGTCCCGGACGACCACTGGCCGCCCGCGCAGCCCCAGCCGTGGGAACGTCCGCCCGCCGAGCCAGGCCCGCCGCAGCCCGAACGGCGTCCGCTCCTCGGCCGCCGCCGGGAACAACCGCCGCCCGAGGCACCGAAGCCCCGCCGCCGCAGGAGGCTGTCGCTCCGCATCGCCCGGGTGGTGGTCATCGCCTTCCTCGTCCAGGCGCTCCTGATGCTGTCCCTGCGCTGGATCGATCCGCCGACTACGGCGTTCATGGTCGCCAATCCCGGCGACGCCATCCAGCAGTCGGTGCCGGTCGAGCACGTCTCGCGCAACCTGCTCGCCGCCGTCATCGCTCACGAGGACGCCGAGCTCCCCTACCGCGACGGCGCCTTCGACTGGATCGACATGTTCAGCCGCGCGACCGAGCACCTGCGCGGCGGCGAGGACCCGTCCGGCTCCACCATCCCGCAGCAGGTGGCCAAGAACATCTTCCTGACCGCCGAGCCGAGCGCCCTACGCAAGGCGCTCGAGGCCGGCCTGTCCTCGGAGCTGGCGATGATGGTCGACGACCGCCGCATGCTCGAGCTCTACGTCAACTACGCGCAGTTCGGCCCCACGATCTACGGCGCCTGCGCGGCCAGCTGGTACTACTTCGACTCCCCGCCGTCCTCGCTCTCCGTCGGCGAGGCCGTGCAGCTGGTCGGCCTGCTGCCCTCCCCCGGCCACGTCCGGCGCGCACCCGGCGGCGGGCTCGACTTCCAGGTCGACGACGGCCTCGGCTGGCTGTCCCGCTCGCACGTGATCAACGCGCAGAACCGCGTGCCCCGGCACCTGGAGGAGAAGGGCTTCACCCCGGTCGAGGACGCCGGCGTCGAAGGGCTCGCTCAGGACCAGCCGGCGAGCGACGACGACTGCTCGGAGATGCCCGACGACGTCGCCGAGCTGATCGCCACCGAGGGGACCGCCTGATCCACACCGGGATGCTCGCTGCCTCCCGTCGCCGATTGACCCGTGTCGAGCTGGACGCCACGATGGCCGGATCCACCAGGTCGCCGACGGACCTGCGCCCGCCAGTCGATGACGACGAGGGAGACCATGAGCGACACGGAGACGATCCAGATTCCCCACCTCGGTGGCTCGACCATCGGCTACCGGTTCGGCAAGGCCTACGACGCGTCGCTCCCGACCCTGGTGATGGTCAACTCGTTCAGCACCTCCGTCGAGCTGTACCGGCCCCAGTTCGTCGACGAGAAGCTCTCCGCCACGGCCAACCTGCTCGCGCTCGAGCCGTACGGGCACGGCCGGACCCGCGCCACGTACGGGCAGTTCACCTACTGGGACTCGGCCATCGCGGGGCTGCAGGTGCTCGACGCGCTCGGCATCTCCGGGGCGTTCGTGCTGGGCACCTCGCAAGGTGGGTGGATCGCGGCCCGCATGGCCATGCTCGCTCCCGGCACCGTCAAGGGCATCATCCCGCTCGGCACCTCGATGGACTTCGAGAGCCAGCGCAGTCGCGATCTGGGGTGCTGGGACGGGGTCGAGTTCTGCACGCCCGCCATCGACGCGCTCGCCGCGTCTGTCAGCGACGACTGGGTCATCCCGGTCGAGCTCGTCGACGCCGTCCTCGCGGAGGGCTTCGGCGAGGACGTGCCGGCCGAGGACCGCGCGTTCTGGCACGAGACGCACCAGAAGAACTACACCGGCGACGACGGACGTGCGCGGCTCCGGATCAGCAGCATCAACCTCCGTGACCGTGACGGCCTGCACGGTCGGCTGGACAGCGTGCAGTGCCCGGTCCTGTGGATGCACGGCACCGCGGACCGGGTCTACTCGGTGGCCAACGCCCAGGACGAGATCACGCTCTTCGTCAACAGCGCCGGCGCCGAGCTCCGCGTCGTCGACGGCGGCCAGCACTTCCTGAGCGCCACCGACCCCGACGCCGTGAACGCCGCGACGGTCGAGTTCATCAACCGCTGGAAGTAGCGCTCGACGCGCCCGTCGCCACCTGCGGCGCAGGGGTCACTCCTCGCCGATGTCCTCGTTCCACAGGGCGGGCTCGCGGGCGATGAAGTCCTCCATCAGCTCGATGCACTCGGCGTCGTCCAGCACGACGACCTCGACTCCCCGCGAGCGGAGCAGCTCCTCCCCGCCCAGGAACGTGCGGTTCTCGCCGATGATCACCCGTGGGATCTTGTACAGCAGGATCGCGCCGGTGCACATGTCGCACGGCGACAGCGTGGTCACCATCGTGGCCCGCGCGTAGACCGACGCGGGGAGCCGGCCGGCGGCCTCGAGGCAGTCGGTCTCGCCGTGCTTGATGGCGCTGCCCTCCTGCACCCGCCGGTTGTGCCCGACGGCGATCACCGAGCCGTCGACGACGAGCGCGGCACCGATCGGCACCCCGCCCTCGTCGCGACCGCGGCGGGCCTCCGCGACGGCGGCGGCCAGCAGCTCGGCCGGGGACGGCCCGGGTGCGGAGGGAGCGGACGACGTCATGAGGGGTCTCCTGGAGAGGTAGGGGTCAGGCCCGGCGGTAGGGGGTCAGGTACGAGCCCGGGTAGCGCACCCCGCGGCCGCGGATCGCCAGGGCGGCGATGACCACGAGGTAGGGCAGTGCGATGAGCAGCTCGTTGGGGACCGAGCCGAAGGCGGACGTGATGGCCAACTGCAGCTGCAGCGCGTCGAAGAAGCCGAACAGCAGCGCACCCAGCACCACCGGCCACACCTTCCAGCGGCCGAAGATGACCAGGGCGATGCAGATCCAGCCGCGCCCGCTGACGATGTCGAGGGTGAAGGTGCCCAGCACCGAGAGGGTGAGGAACGACCCGCCCAGCGCCATCAGCGCCCCGCCGACGACCAGCGCCGTCCACCGGGTGCGGGCCACCGAGATGCCGGCGGTGTCCGCGGCCTCGGGGTTCTCGCCGACGGCGGTCAGCCGCAGGCCGGCCCCGGTCGACCGGAGCACCCACCACACCGCCGGCGCCAGCAGCAGGAATGCCACGAACGTCATCGGGTACTGGGCGAGGATCCCGCCGCCGGAGAACAGCCGGTCGAACTTCACCGTGACGGTCCGCTCGCCGCCGCCGAACAGCAGCCGGTTGGTGAAGTCGCAGGCGGCGACCAGCAGCAGCGTGGTGCCGATGCCGGCGACGTGCTGGTTCACCCCCAGCGTCACCGTCAGCAGCGCCATCAGCGCACCGGCCAGTGCGCCCGCGACGACGGCCGCAAGCGTCGCGATCGCCAGCGAGTCGGTGCGCGAGGCGACCAGGAAGCCGACGAAGGCACCGGCGTACAGCGTTCCCTCGATGCCGAGGTTGAGGACGCCGGTCCGCTCCCCCAGCAGCGCGCCGAGCCCGCCGAACACCAGGGGGGTGGCGATGGTCAGGGTCGCGGCGAGGACCGCGAGAATCGGGAAGTCCACGGGTCAGCCCCCTCCCGCTCGGAGGGGCTCGGCTGATCGGGGTGTTCGCCGGACCAGCCGGTAGTGGCGCACCGACAGCGCCGCCACCACCGTCAGCAGCAGCACCGAGGTCAGGACGCCGCCCATCTGGCTGGGCAGCTGCAGCCTGATCGAGGCGTTCTGCGCCCCGACCTGGACGTCACCCAGCAGCAGCGCGACGGCCAGCACGCCGAGCGCGGACAGCCCGCCCAGGGTGGCGACGACGACGCCGGTGTAGCCGTACCCGGCGGCCAGGCTGCCGGTCAGCTGGTGCTGCACGCCCATCACCTGCGAGGCGCCCCCCAGCCCGGCGAGCGCCCCGGAGACCAGCGCGCTGCGCCACTGCAGCAGCCCCACCGGGACGCCGGAGAACTCCGCCGCCGACGGCGACTGCCCGGCCGCGCGCAGCCGCACGCCCAGCGGCGTCGCGAGCAGGACGACGGCGATGACCGCGACCAGCACCAGCCCGAGCAGCAGCCCGGCGTGCACCCGGGTGCCGAACAGCGACGGCAGCTCGTAGCCCGACCCGAAGCGCTCGGAGTCGGGGAACCCGGTCTCGGGGTTCCGCCACGGCCCGTTCAGCAGCCCCTGGAGCAGCAGCACCGCCACGGGGTTGAGCAGCAGGGTGGTGACCACCTCGTCGATGCCGGCCCGCCGGCGCAGGAACGCGGGCAGGAACGCCCACGCCACGCCGCCCAGCGCGCCGGCGACCAGCCCCACCGGCAGCGCGGCGACCGTGGGCAGGTCCGGCAGGGAGAGGGCGACGGCGGTGGTCGCCATCGCGCCGGCGAGGAACTGCCCCTCGGCACCGATGTTGTAGTAGCCGACCCGGAAGGCGATGGCCACCGCCAGCCCCGTGAACAGCAGCGGGGTGGCCGCGAGCAGCACCTCGGCCAGGCCGTTGGGGGTGGTCAGCGGCGTGACGACGTACCGCTCGAACGCCGCCACCGGCGCAGACCCGGCCATCCGGATCGGCCCGGCGGTCAGCAGCAGCGTGAGCAGGACGGCGACGCCGACGGAGGCCGGGGCCAGCCAGCGGGGCTCGCGGGAGCGCAGCACGAACCTCATGCCGCGGGCTCCCGGGGGCCGCCGGTCATCAGGACGCCGAGCGCCTCGCGGGTCGCGTCGGCCGGGGCGACCTCGCCCACCAGTCGGCCACCGGAGAGGACGACGATCCGGTCGGCGATGCCGATCAGCTCGTCGAGGTCCTCCGACACCAGCAGCACGCCGCTGCCCGCCTCGCGCAGGGCGCGCAGCTGGGCGTAGACGTACTCGCAGGCGCCGACGTCCAGACCGCGGGTGGGCTGCGAGGCGACCAGCACGGTGGGGTCGCGCTCGATGGCGCGGGCGAGCAGGACCTTCTGCATGTTGCCGCCGGACAGCGACCGGATCGGGTCGGCAGGGGCGGCCCGGATGTCGAAGCGCTCGATCAGCGACTCCGCGTGCGCCCGGACACGTCGGCGGCTGAGGAAGGGGCCGGTGCGGAACCGGTCGAGGTCCTCCAGCACCAGGTTCTGCTCGACGCTCAACCCGAGGACGACGCTGCCCCGGCGGTCCTCGGTCAGCCGGCCCAGCCCGGCGCGCAGCCGGGCGGCCACGTCCAGCCGGGTGACGTCGCTGCCGCCGACGTGCACCGTGCCGGCGGTGGCCGGGGTGGTGCCGCAGAGCAGGGCGACCAGCTCGGTCTGGCCGTTGCCGGAGACGCCGGCCACGCCGACGATCTCGCCGGCGCGCACGGTCAGCGAGACGTCGTCCACCCGCGGGCGGGGGTCGCCGGCCAGCGTGAGTCCGTGGATCTCCAGGGCCGCGGGCCGGGACCGGTCGGCCACCGGGGCCGGCGCCGTCGGCTCGGGGCCGGAACCCTCGAGCCCCACGTCCAGGCCCACCGCGGTGGCCAGCGCCTCGTCCTCGACCTCGGCCGCCGCCGTGGCCCCCACCATGAGGGCCGCGATCGCCGCCGGGTCGAGCCCCTCGGCGGGCAGGTCGGCCACCAGCCTGCCCCGGCGCAGGATGCCGATCCGGTCGGCGAGGTCGACCACCTCGTGCAGCTTGTGGGAGATGAACACGACCGCCATGCCCTGCGCGGTGAGGCGGCGGATCGAGGCGAACAGCAGCTCCACGTCGGCCGGCACGAGCACCGCGGTGGGCTCGTCGAGCACCAGCACGCGGCAGTCGCCGAGCAGCGCCTTGAGGATCTCCACCCGCTGCCGCTCCCCCACCGACAGCCGCTCGACGACGGCGTCGGGGTCGACCGGGACGCCGAGCCGCTCGGAGGCCGCCAGCACGCGGGCCCGGGCGGCCTTGCGGTCGACCCGGCCCAGCGGCGAGCCGGCCAGCATCAGGTTCTCGGTGACCGTCATCGGCCCGACGAGGGTGAACTCCTGCGTCACCATGCCGACGCCGGCGGCCAGCGCGTCGGCCGGCGAGCTCACCGTCACCGGCTGCCCCGCGATGCGGATCTCACCGGCGTCGGCCCGGCTGAGCCCGTACAGGATGCGGGTCAGCGTGCTCTTGCCCGCGCCGTTCTCCCCGAGCAGCGCGAGCACCTCGCCGGCGTCGACGGACAGGTCGATCGCGTCGTTGGCCAGCAGCGACCCGAACCGCTTGGTGATCCCGCGCAGCTCGACCAGCGGGGCGCCCCGCGGCGGGGAGAGCTCCCCACCCCGGGCCGCGTCGGCCGGGGTCACCCCCCGACCGTGGTGGAGCCGGCCGGCTCCTCCTCGTTCACCGGGGTGGTGAAGCTGCCGTCCTCGATCTCGGCCTGCCGCTCCTCGACCATGGTGATCAGGTCGGCCGGGATCTCGAAGGCCGTTTCGGTGTTGATCGGGGCCAGCGAGCTGCCGCCGTTCTTCAGGAACGAGTACTCGGCCAGGTTCTGCGCCTCGTAGCTGCCGTCCTCGACCGCGGCGACGACCGCCTCGATGGTCGGCCGCATGTTCCAGACCAGCGACGACACCACGTACTCGGGGGCCTGGTCCTTCTGGTCGACCATCATCCCGAACACCGGCAGCTGGTTCTCCTCGGCCGCGGCGATCACGCCGTCGCGCTCGGCGAACAGCACGTCGGCGCCGCCGGCGATCGCCGCCTCGGCGGCCTGCTTCGCCGTCGCCGGGTCGAAGAAGGAGTTGATGAAGGAGACGGTGACCCTGGCGGCCGGATTGGTCTCCTGGGCACCCGCGGTGAAGGCGTTGACGATCCGGTTGACCTCGGGGATGGGCATCGCGCCGACCACGCCGATGGTGCCGGTCTTCGTCAGCCCGCCGGCCATCATCCCGGCGAGGTAGGCGGGGTCCTGCAGCCAGTTGTCGAACACGCTGAAGTTGGGCGCCTGCTCCTTGCCGCCGGAGCCGAAGACGAAGGCCGTGTCGGGGAACTCCTTCGCCACCTCGCGCACGGCGTCCTCGGCGGCGAAGGCGTCGCCCACGATGACGTCGGGGTTCTCGGTGGCGATGATGTCGCGCAGTGACCGCTCCATCTCGTCGGCGGTGGCCAGGTCGTCGACGTGCTCGTAGGTGATCGCGCCGTCCTCGGCGACGGCGGTCAGCGCGGCGTGGATGGCGCCGTCCCAGGGCTCCTCCAGGGGCGTCGCGAACGCGCCGAAGACCGAGATCGTGTCCTCGCCGGCGGACGACGACCCGCCGCCCTCCTCCTCGCCGGTGTTGCCACCGCAGGCCGCGAGCACGAGGGCCGACGCCGCCAGGCCGGCCACGAGCGCTGTCCTCCGGTGCCGTCGAGCGATGGGCTGCTGCGTGGTGGACATCGAGGACATGGCCTTCCCTCCCTCAGGCGACCCCGGCGGTCGGCTGTCAGCACGCTAGGGCCCGAGGGGCATCCGACCCAAGAGACGCGGCGTCATCACCAGCCGGTTAAGGCTGGACGTTCTGTACGGTGCGCCCGTGCCGTTCACGCTGAGCGACCTGCTGGCGCTGCCGTCGGTGCAGAGCGCCCGCCCGGAGCCGGCCGGGTCACGGGACGGCCTGGACGGCCGCGTCGTCCGCTGGGTGCACACCAGCGAGATCCACGACATCGCGCCGCTGCTCAAGGGCGGCGAGGCACTGCTCACCACCGGGCTCGGCCTGGTCGCCCTGCCCGCCGAGGGGCACCGGGCCTACGCCGCCGCGCTTGCCCGGGTGGGGGTGGCCGCGCTGCTGCTGGAGCTCGGGCGCAGCTTCCCCACCGCGCCGCCGGCGCTGCTCGACGAGGCCGCGCGAGTCGGCCTGCCGGTGATCCTGCTGCACGGCGTGGTGCCCTTCATCGAGGTGACCGAGGAGGCCCACGCCGCGATCCTCGCCCAGGAGGTCACCGCGCTGCGGGAGGTCGCCGAGCAGCGCACCCGGCTGCTGCAGGCCATGGCCGAGAGCCCCGGCGTCGTCGGTCTGGTCGGTGCGTGCTCCCGGCTGGCCGGGCAGCCGGCCAGCCTCGTGACCGCCGACGGCGAGCTCGTGGCCGGGTCGTCGGTCCCGGAGAGCGGCCAGGACGACGGGGAGGACAAGGGCGTCGACGTCGTCGTCGGCGGGCGGGTCTGGGGCCGGCTCACGCTGCACGGGCCGACCGGCCGGCGCGCGCGGGCCACCCTGGAGGCCGCCGGTCCGCTCGTCGCGCTGGAGGTGCAGCGCTCGCCGGCGGGTACCAGCAGCCGACGGCTGTCCGCCGCGCAGCTGCTCTCCGACCTGGTCAGCGGCCGGTACCCCTCGACCCGCGATCTCGCCTCGCGGGCGCTGGGCGTCGGGTTCGCCGTCCGCCCGGGGCACTCCGTCGTCGGCTGCGTCGTCCGGCCACGGTCGTCGCGCTCGACGCTGCCCGGGTGGCTGCAGACGGTGCAGGAGACCTCGTCCCGCCACCTCGGCGCCACGATGGTGGCCGAGCAGGACGGACACGTGCTCGTCGGCGCCGCCGTCCCGGCGGCGGCGGCGCGCCGCCAGCTGGCGGCCATGACCGCCGACCTGAACGGCCGGCTGGGCGCGGTGGGCGGCGTGCTGGTGTGCGCCGGGCCGCTGGTCGACGACGTCCCCGCCCTGGCCGGGTCGCTGCAGTCGGCGCTGGACACCGCCGACCTCGCCGTCCGCATGGCGACGGCGTCGGACCTGGTGCTGTCCGAGGACGTCGCGCTGTACCAGCTGCTCCGCACCATGGTCGACGACGCGGCGCTGGAGCAGTTCACCACCGGGCAGCTGGGCCCGCTGCTGCAGCACGACGCCCGGACCGGCGCCGGCCTGGTGATGACGCTCGACACGCTGTTCGTCGCGGGCATGAGCAAGAGCCGCGCGGCGGACATGCTCGGCGTGCGGCGGCAGACCCTCTACGGCCGGGTCGAGCGCATCTGCCAGCTGCTGGGCGGGGTCGACCTGGAGCAGCGCGAGACGCGCACCGCGCTCGACCTCGCCCTGCTGTGCTGGCGGCTGCGGCTCAACGGAGGCCGCGCCGCGACCTCTCCGCGCTGACGCGACCTGGCGGGAGTGGCGGTCAGACGCCGAGGTGCGCCAGCGCCTGCAGCAGCAGCGTGCTCTGCCCGTTCTCGAACTCGGCGAGCACGGCCGGGTCGCGGGCCTCGAGCGGCGAGAACCAGGTCAGCTCGAGCGCGTCCTGCTGCGGCGCGCAGTCCCCTTCGACCGGCACGACGTAGGCCAGCGACACCGCGTGCTGCCGCGGATCGTGGAACGGCGTCACGCCTGGGGTCGGGAAGTACTCGGCGACGGTGAAGGGCTGCGGCGCCGGCGGGATCCGCGGCAGCGCGAGCGGACCGAGGTCCTTCTCCATGTGCCGCAGCAGGGCCGCCCGCACGCGCTCGTGGTACAGCACCCGCCCCGACACGAGGGCGCGCTTGATCTGCCCGTCGCCGCCCGCCCGCAGCAGCAGGCCGACCTTGGTGACGGTGCCGTGGTCGTCCACCCGCACGGGCACCACGTCGACGTAGAGGATCGGCAGCCGCTCACGGGCGGCGTCCATCTCCTCGGGTGCGAGCCAGCCAGCGTCGGTCGCCGTCGTCACGTCGGTCATGCGAACTGTCTAATGCATGCCCGTCCGGCGACCGGATCCCGGGCGGGCGCTACCCCTGCGGCGGCGTCGAGTCGGAGTTCCAGATGTCGAGGTTCAGGCGCCACGCGCCGTCGGGCTGCCTGCGGTGGACGACGACGTACTTGCCGGTGTCGACGACGTCGGCGCCCACGCGCATCTCGTACACCCCCTCCTCGACCGCGACGTCGTCGCGCTCCTCGAGCGAGACCGTCTCGAGCGCGCCTCCGGTGATCCCCATCCCGAGGGCTTCCTGCCAGAACTGCTCGATCTCGCCGCCGGTGACCACCGGCGCGCCCGGCGGCATCACCCGGGCGTCCGGTGCGTAGACCGACGCGATCATGGCGGCGTCGCCCGTCTCCATCCCCTTCATGAACGTGGCGTTCAGGGCGTCGATGTCGCTGCGGCTCATGGCTTCCCCTCATCCGTGGGACGCCAGCGTCCCGACGGCGGCGCAGCCCGGTCAATGCGTGCTCCCGTCCCGACGCGCCGGTTGGCGGGCGGCCGACGTTCCGCGCTCCCCCGGTCACCGGGCGCAGCGCGGACCCCGCCCACGTCGGTCGACGGCCTCGGGATTGGATGGCCGGGTGGCCGACGCCCGGGTGCGACCCCGCATCTCCACTCCGCTGCTGGCCGTGGTGCTCTGCCTGGTCTGGAGCTCGGCGTTCATCTTCGTCAAGCTGGCCCTGCGCGACGCCCCGGCCGAGGTCTTCGCCGCCCAGCGGGCCCTTGCCGCGGCTCCCGTCCTGCTCGCGGCACTGCTGATCCGGGACGCGGCCGGGCTCGGCCGAGCGCTCCGCCGGCCCCGCGTGCACGTGGTCGGCCTGGTGCTCGGCGCGACGCTCGTCGCCGGCTTCCTGATGCTCTCCACGGTGGGGCTGGAGTTCTCGGGCATCGGTTTCGGCGTCGTGCTCATCTACGCGCAGCCGCTGCTCGTGGCCGGGATCGCCCGCGTGACGCTGAACGAGCGGCTGAGTGCGCGTCAGGTCGTCGGGCTCTTCGTCGGCTGGGCGGGCATCGCGCTCGCCGTCCTGGGTGAGCTGTCGGGCGCGGACCCCGGTCCGCGCGTGTGGCAGGCCGCCCTGCTCTTCCTGGGCTCGGCCGTGTGCTTCGCCGTCGGCACGGTGGTGGTCAAGGCGGTCACCTCGGGGCCCCGCGCGGTGCCCCTGCCGCCGGCGCTGCTGCTCGCGTTCGTCTACGGCTCGGTGCCCTTGGCCGTCTTCGCGACGACCGCCGACGAACCGGTGCGGTGGACCGGGTCGCTGGTCGTGTCGGTCCTCTACGCCGGGGTGGTCTCGCTGGCCATCGGCTACCTGCTGCAGTTCGCGCTGCTGGAGCGGGGTGACGCCGGCGTGGTGAGCAGCTACATCTTCGCCGTGCCCATCCTCGCCGCCGTCTACGGCGTGCTGATCTTCGGCGAGCGGCTCTCCGTCGGGCTGGTGGTCGGCGCCGTCGCCGTGGCGGCCGCGATCCTGCTCGTCACCGTGCCGGCCCGTCCGCGCGTACTCGAGGAGACGCCCTGACGGCGGCCCGGCGACACCGCATCAGCTCCCGGGACTGCGGCAGCCCCAACCGGAGCAGATCCGAGACGACATTCGACTTGATGGACAGTGTCGCTGTGACGACACTGTCTGTATGGCGCTCGTGACGACCCAGCAGGCCGCCGACCGGCTCGGCGTATCGGTCCGGCACGTCCAGCGACTGGTCGCCGGTGGAGACGTGGTTGCGATCGGCCCCGACCGGATCGACGCCGAGTCCGTCGCCCAGTGGATGGCCCAGCGGGAGGGCAGCCGGTTGCGCGCATGGGAGGAGCCGACGGCCTGGGCCGCGATCGCACTGCTGGAAGGCGAAGCGGCGACGTGGCTGGGCCAGGCGCAACGGTCCCGCCTGAAGACCGCCATTGCCGGAACCAGCGCGGTCGAGCTCACCGCGCGGAGCCGCAATAGGGCCGGGATCCACCGCTTCCACGCGCATCCGTCGGCCGTGGGCCGCCTGGCCCGGGACATCGTCGAGTCCGGCGCCACCCGGGGCGTCGGCGGGCTGACGGCAGCGATGGACCGGCTCGACGGATATGTCGCCGCGTCCGCACTACCGCGTCTGGTGCAGCGCTACCGCCTGAGCGCCGACCCGGCCGGCAACGTCACCCTGCGGACGACGGACATGCCGGTGGACGTGGTCGCCGAGGTCGCGCGCGGCCGCCGGCACGTGCTCGCGGGCCTCGACCTCGCCGGCTCGACCGATCCCCGTGAGCGCTCGGCCGGCCAGCGCATCCTCGACCGTGCCGTGCGGGCACTGCGTGGCTGAGGTCCTCCGGCCACCGACGCCGGCCGGTGGCTGAGGCCGCCCGTGGCCGGACGTCGCGGAGCTCGCCGCAGCCGTACCGGTGGCCGCATGGACGTTGATCGGCGGACTGATGGTGCAGCTCCACGGCGTCGCCGCGGGTCTCCCGGTGGTACGACCCACCAACGACGTCGACGTCCTGCTGCACGTCGAGACCGGGCGAGGGCGCGCCGCGCAGGTGGCCCGTGGTCTGGAGGAACTGGGATACGAGCTGGCTCCGAGCATCGATCCCCGCACCGGCACGGCGCACCGGTTCGTCCGCGGTCAGGCCGTCGTCGACCTCGTGGGCTCCGGCGTCGAACCCTCCGTCGTCGACGTGGTCGCGGCCGACCACGCGCCGCCCAGCACACTCGAGCGGTTCCGGGGATACGACCTCGTGCAGGTCGCGGGCGGGACCCAGGCGCTCCGGCGGACGGTTCGTGCGGAACTGGGGATCACCGGATCGGCACCGACCACGGTCAGCGTGCCGGACGCCTTCGGTGCGCTGATCCTCAAAGCGGCAGCGCACAGGGCCGACGCCCGCGACCGCGACCGCCACCTGACCGACGCCGCCGTCCTGCTGGCCTGCGTCGACCCGTTCGAGGAGCGGGCCCCATCCGGGAGCGACCGGTCGCGCCTGCTGCACCTGCGCCGACACCTCGCGGATCCGACCGCGCCGGCGTGGCTGCCGCTCCCCGAGGACGCCCGCCGGAACGGTCAGGCAGCCCTCGACCTGCTGTGCGCCTGATCCCTACGGTTGCCGGCATGCGCGACGAGCTGGACTTCGACGACGTCGAGCGGGTCGAAGCCTCCGCCCGGACGCCGAAGGCCCCACCGGCGGGCGGCGGCACAGCTGGTGGAGTGGGCGCAGGAACGGAACCCGGCCGACGACGTGACCCCCGGCGACCTGCTGTCGGCGGCGGGCTGGCATCTCGATCAGGCGGGTGACACCGAGGCGGCGCTCGCGCTGCACCGCCGGGCGCTCGACGCCGAAGGGACGACGACGCCGGACGCCCGGTGCACGCTGCACGCGGCGCTGCTCCAGGCGGGTCGGCCGGACGAGGCGCGGCAGGTCGCCGACGACCTCCGCCACTCACGACCGCGACTGGTCGACATCGCCGCGATGGCCGAGAACTTCGACCTCGCCGGCGACCTCGAGCAGGCGCTGCGCTGGGTCGCCATGGCCGTGAACAGGCTCGAGCTGGACGTCGAGGAGGACGACGACTCCGCAGTCATCATCTCGCTGAACGTCCGGCGGCTGGTGCGGCACGAGCTCGGCTTCCCGCCCGACGAGCTGGACGAGACGGGCCCCTGACACCACCGCCCGGCCTCAGACGGGTTCCGGCACCCGCTCCTGCGGCCGGCGGCGGACGCTCCGCACGGTCCGGACGGCGGCGTTGCGCGCCAGCTCCCGGATCGGGCCGGTGTCCCACATCTGCCGCGACGGTTCCGAGGGAGCCGGTGGGGCGGCGGCTTCGGCCTTCGGCGCGGTGAGATTGAGGATCGCCGCCCGGCGCCGCGCCAGCAGCGCTTCCTTCTGCCGGTCGATCCGCTCCCGCTCGGCCATCACCAGCAGCTCTTCCTTCGCCCGCGCCACCGTCTTCCGCGACTCCTGGGCGAGCTCCTCGATCTCCACGTCGCCGGTGTCGCGCAACGCCGCGAGCCGGTCGTAGGCGGTCGGCGGGCTGAAGTTCAGCAGCAGCTTCATGAGCACCGGCAGGATCTCCACGCTCATGAACAGCAGCGAGAGCATGAACTGCGCCGCCGCCAGGGTGCCGTTCCGGTCGCCGAGCCGGTCCAGCGCCTCCAGCCGCATCAGCAGGCCGCCGGAGACCTCGTTCGACGCGTCGAACGACGCCTGCAGCCGGTCCTGCTCCTCGGTCAGCCGGGTCAGCTCGGCCCGGTCGGTGTCCAGCGACGAGGCGGCCAGGGAGGCGCTGCGCCCCTCGGCCGCCGACGCCGCAGCGACGGCGTCGTCGAGGGCCGCGCGCGCCGAGACCACGACCGCCGCCTGCGCGTCGGCCGCGGCCCGGGCCTCCACGTAGGCCTGGCCCGTCCCGGCGTCGCCGGTGCCGCACGACCCGTCGAGCTCGCACTGCGCCTTCGCCTCGAGCGCCCGCGCGGTACCGATCTCCGCGTCCAGCGCGGCCTGGCGAGCCGTCACCTCGGCGCGCACCACGGCGAGGCCGTCGTCCGCACGGCCGCCGCTGGCCACCACCGCCTCGGACAGGGCGATCCGCTCCTCCAGCTCCGGGAGGTGCGCGAACCGCGCGTCGTCCGACAGCGAGGCCCGATAGGCGTCGGCCGACTCGGACTGCATCGTCACGATCTCGGTGTCGATCTCCTTCGAGAACACCTGCATCGTCAGCGGCGTCGCGATGACCACGCCGAGGATCAGGGCGAGCCCCACCCGGGGGACGGCGAGGACCAGGTTCCGCTTGAGCGAGGAGTCGTGGGCCATCCCGACCAGCAGCATCCGGTCGAGGTTGACGACGACGAAGCCCCAGCCCAGGCCGATCAGCACCGCGAACGGCCACCACACACCGAGGGCCATGTGCACCGCGAACGCCATGGAGACCAGGGCGAGCCCACCCGTGCTGAGCAGCACACCGCCCAGCGCCACGAACTTGGCGCGGGCACCCGGCGCCGCCACCAGCACGTCGGGTCGCGCGCCGGCCAGCACGGCCAGGCCGTTGCCGATCCGCCCTCGTCGGAACTTCAATGCGGTGCACCCCCTGGCGACGGGGTCGCGGTGACCGTCGCCTTCCCTGGTCTTATCGGCACCCTTCCCGGCATCACGGGACGCTTCCGGCCGTGACCGATCTCGCGTCGGCCGTTCCGGGGTGAGCCGGGCGGGACGGCCGGGCGGCCCCGGCGTGGGAGGATCCAGTCAGCTGACCGACGGCGACGCACCCCTGGCGAGGGTTCGCCGTCCTCCCCGAACGGCCTCGACGACACCGAGGCACGACTGGGCCGGCCGGTGCTCGTGCACGGACCCACCGAACGAACGGGAACTTCATGGCTCTGATCGCTTGTCCCAAGTGCAACAGCGAGGACATCAACGGCACGCCCCAGGCGGACAGCCGGCTGCTGATCCACTGCAACGACTGCGGCACCGAGTGGCTGCGCGGCGAGGCCCGCCGCGACCCGGGCCGCCCGGCGGTGCAGACGATCGACTCGCTGCACGCCGAGTTCCCGACCGCCGCCGCCGTCCGCCACGAGATCCGTGAGCGGGTGGCGATCCTGGAGTCCGAGTTCCTGCTCAACCGCCCCGAGCCCGACCCGGAGGTCGCGGACTACCGGAAGCGCTACCAGGAGCTGTTCAGCCGCGAGAACCTGTCGACGGCGCCGGCCGACGACCTGCTGCACTTCGCCAACTCGGCCACGATCGCCTCCCCCGGCAACATGTCCGGGCTCAACCGCGCGTGGAAGACCCAGGGCCAGGACAAGGCGGCGCACAAGGTCCGCGAGTCGATCGAGTACCTGCTCTACGGCCCCGAGAGCCTGCGCCTGGAGGACCGGCTGACCCAGCTGATCGAGGGCAAGAAGGGGCTCGGCTTCCCCTCGTTCAACAAGGAGCCGCTGCTGACCAAGGTGCTCTGCGTCGTCGAGCCCGACCGGTGGCTGCCGATTCTCAAGTACTCCGCCCCGGCGGACGGCAAGAAGGAGATCGCCAAGCTGGTCTTCGACCTGGACCTGCCCCCGGCCGCGAAGACGTCGTGGACGATCGGGCGCCTGGCCACCTGGAGCAACGACCTGCTCCGCTCGCTGGTCGGCAACGACATCCCCAACCTGCAGCTGGCGACGCAGTTCCTGCTCTGGGCCAAGAACCAGCCGCCGACGTCCCGCACCTGACCCGGGGTCAGCGAGGGGTGGTCGGCACCCAGCCGGAGGCGATCCTCGCGTAGACGGCCTGCAGCGCGGCCAGCGGCGACATGCCCTGCTCGAACTGCAGCCGGTGCACCTCCGCCTGGACGGCGTCCCACCGGTCCGGGGGTGCCGCCTCGCGCAGCTTGGTGCGCGTCCCGGCCAGCTCGGCGGTCACGCCGAACGGCTGGACGGGTCGCCGAGGGGACGGCACTGCGCCCACGGCCTCGACCTCCATGGCGCGCACTGTAGTCACTCCACTACTGAAAGCGATAGGTGTTTCGCGCGCATATCGCTCGGCGGGGTAGCTGCGACGATGGCCGCACCGAATCGGGAGGGGGAGCCGGTGGACGACGACCAGCTCATCCTGCCGAGCGCCGGCCCCGAACCGCTTCCCCTCGACACCGCGGTGGCCGCCATCCTGGGGTACGCCCTGGGACGGCGACCGCTGTACTTCCGGGCACCCAACGCGCACACCGGCCGGTGGGTCGAGATCCCCGCCTTCGGCTACGAGCGGTTCGACCGCCGCCCCGGTTCTCCCGAGCCTCTCGGCGAGCCGGACATCCTCCCCGCCGAGGGGCTGCACGGCCGCCTGGATCCGGACTCGTGGGCGGCGACGCGGGCGGCTCTGGACGACGTCGCTCCCCTCGCGGAGGCCGCCACCGACCGCGCCGCCGGCCGTCCGTTTGCCGAGCTCCCGGACGACGAGTTCTCCGTGCTGGCCGAACCCGGAACGGTCGGCGCCGGCCTCCGCCGCATCTGGGAGCGCTGCTCCGACACACCGGCCGTCTCGGCCCAGCACGTCAACGCGGCCCTGCACCACCGCCGTCCCTCGCTGTTCCCGCTGCTGAGCCGCGGCACCCGGCGACAGCTCCTTCCGCACGTGCAGGAGGGCGACAGCGGTGTGGAGGCGGTGATCCGCCGGGAGGTCCGGGCGAACGAGGCGGTGCTCGGGCTCCTGCAGGAGCGTGCCGCCGAGCTGCTGGACGGCGATCCCCCGCTGACCGTCCTGCGGCTGCACGACATCCTGCTGTGGCTCAGCGGCGGCCTGCGGTTGACCCACGCCGTCGCGCTCGGCCGGCGCAGCGCCGAGTGGTGGACCTACCGGGAGGCCCACCCCGGGTCGCGGCCGGTCTGACCCAGCAGCCGGTCGAACACCGGGGAGTCCTCCGGCACCGGCACGACGGGTCCGTAGATGCCGTCGCGCGCCTCGGGGGCCTCCTTCTCGAAGTCGGAGACGAACCCGAGGCATCGCTGCGCGGCGCCCGCATCGGGACGGTAAGGCTGGCCGGTGGCGACGGCGAGGTCCCAGCCGTGCACCAGCACCTCGTTCAGGGCGACGATGCCCATCACCGGTGCCGGCATCTCCACTCCGCCGGCCTCCGCCGTCCCCTCCGACGCCGACGGCTGCGCCCACGCCGCGACCTGAGCGTCCAGCTGCTGCGGCAGCCGCTCCCGCCAGTCGGCCGGCAGCTGGGCGGCGTCGGCGCTCGGAGCGCCCTGCATCGGGGTCTTCTCCGCGGCCATCCGGAACGCCAGGGTCAGGCCGACGAGGTGGTCGAGCAGACCGGCGACCGAGGTTCCGGCGCACGGCGTCGGACCGTCGAGCTGGTCGTCTCGGACGCCGGCGACCACGTGGGCGACCTCGGCAGCGGCTGGGGCCAGCTCAGGAGTCTTGGTCTGCATGTGTCTTGAGACTGCGGGCGGACGGGGAAGTCATCGGGTTGCCGACAATGACCCAGGGCGTCAACCTGCGAGCGTGAGCGACCCCTTCGGCCTGCACCGCTTCGTCACGGCGCAGGACGGCGACGGCACCTACGACCAGGCGCTGCGCGAACTGCAGGCCGGCCGCAAGCACAGCCACTGGATGTGGTTCGTCTTCCCGCAGGTGGAGGGCCTGGGCAGCAGCCCGATGGCCCAGCACTACGCGATCTCCGGCCTCGCGGAGGCCCGGGCCTACCTGGCGCATCCGGTGCTGGGCCACCGGCTCGTCGAGTGCGCCCGTGCGCTGACCGCTCTGGAGGGGACGGACGCCGTCCGCGTGTTCGGCCCGGTGGACGCCCAGAAGCTGCAGTCGTCCATGACCCTGTTCGCGCAGGCGGCACCCGACCAGCCGGTCTTCCGTGCGGTGCTCGACCAGTACTTCGACGGCGTCCTCGACGAGGGGACGACGAGCCGTCTCTGACGGCCCGTCGCCGGGACGGATTCCCGGGATTCTCGGGACATCTGTACCTGTCGGGCGGGACGCGCCTCTTCCTAGCGTGAGCCGTCCGCTTCCGCCGAGCCCCCGAGGTGCCTCCATGACCGCCGCGGTCCTCCCCCGCTCCGCCAAGACACTCATCCCGATGCCCCGGATGTCGACGGAGAAGCTGCCCCGCCGGACCGCCGCGGTCGGCTACCAGGAGGTCCTGCACCGGACCGTCCGCCGCGAGTTCCGGCTGCTCGCGGAGCTCGCGAGCTGGGCCCCGGCGGACGACGCCCAGCGCACCGCCGAGCTCACCCGGCACGCCGACCTGATCGGCCGCGTCCTGATCCAGCACCACGCCGCCGAGCGCGAGCACCTCTGGCCGGCGCTCTTCGCCTCCGTGCCCGCCTGGGAACAGGACGCCGTCCGCGTGGTCGTCGCCGACTGGACGACCCGGGCCGCGCTGCTGGACCACGGCCTCCGCGACCTGTCCACGGTCGGGCGTCAGTGGGCCGTGGCCACGACGCTCCCCGCCCGGGATGCCTTCGTCCGCGCCTGCGCCCGCGTCGCCGCCGCCGTCGACGCGCACACCGCCGCGGAGGAGAGGGAGCTGCTGCCGCTGCTCGCCCGGTACCTGCCGGACGGCGAGTGGACGGCGGTCCGCCGCGCGGCCGTCAGCACGCTGTCGGGCCGCGAGCAGATGCTGGTGCTGGGCCTCGCCCTCGAGGACGCCTGCGCGCTCGACCGGGCCCGCCTGCTCGCCGGTCTCTCCCCCGCCGCCCGCACCGCCTGGCGCGTCGTCGGCCGCCGCAATTTCCGCACCGCCGTCGTCCGGCTGCGGGGGGCGCCGCCGGCCGCCTGAGGTCCGTTATCTTCCGCCGGTGAGCGAGGGCCCCGCGGAGTTCGCCGAGCTGCTCCGCCGGTTCCGGGAGCGCGGTGCCCTCAGCCAGGAGGAGCTGGCGACCCGCGCGGGCCTCACGGGGAAGGCGGTCGGCGCCCTCGAGCGGGGTGAACGGCGGCGTCCCTATCCGCACACGGTGCGGGCGCTGGCCGACGCCCTCGGTCTGGACGACGGCGAGCGCGACGCCCTCACCGCCGCCGCACGGGCCGGCGACTCCCGCACCGCCGTCCCCACTGCGCGGATCCCGGCTCCCGCCACGCCGCTGATCGGGCGCGAAGCCGAGCGGGCCGAGGTCGTGGAGCTGCTGCGGTCGGGCGCCACCCGGCTGCTGACGCTCACGGGACCCGGCGGCGTGGGCAAGACCAGCCTGGCCCTCGACGTGGCCCGCGCCCTGGCGGCCGACTTCCCCGACGGCGTGGCCCTCGCCGAGCTGGCGCCGGTCTCCGAGGCGAGGCTGGTGCTGCCCACGGTGGCCCGGGCCCTCGGCGCGACGCAGCTCGCTCCGCCACTCGTCGACTCGCTCCCCTCGTTCCTCGGCAGCCGCCGGCAGCTGCTCGTGCTGGACAACGTGGAGCACGTGCTCGACGCGGCGGCCGACCTGGCCGGGCTGCTCGCCCGCTGCCCCGGGCTGGTCGTGCTGGCCACCAGCCGGGCGGCGCTTCGGGTGCGCGGGGAGCGCGACCGGCCGCTGGAGCCCCTGTCGCTGCCGGCTGGGTCCGATCCCGCGGCCGTCGCGTCCTCCGCCGCGGCGCAGGTCTTCCTGGACCGGGCCCGGGACGCCGGCCGTTCCGTCGCCCTGACCTCCGCGACCGCCGCCGACGTCGCCGCGATCTGCCGCCGGCTCGACGGGCTGCCCCTGGCCCTCGAGCTGGCCGCCGCGCACGCGCGGTTCCTGTCCCCTGCGGCACTGCTCGGCCGGCTCGACTCCGCGATCAGCTCCCCGCTGAGCCGCGACCTCCCCGCCCGCCAGCGCACGGTGCGGGCGACCCTCGACTGGAGCCACGAGCTGCTGACCGCGGACGAGCAGCGCCTGTTGCGCCGGCTGTCGGTCTTCGCCGGCGGCTTCTCCCTGGACGCCGCGCAGCAGGTGGCCGGCGAGGGCGCCGACGTCGTTCCGGCGCTGTCCGCCCTGGTCGAGCAGTCGCTGGTCATCCCCGAGGACGGCGACCGGTACCGGATGCTCGAGCCGGTCCGGCAGTACGCGGCGTCCCGGCTCGAGGAGGCGGGCGAGGCCACGGCGCTCGCCGACCGTGCCGCCGACTTCTTCGCCGCTCTCGCCGCGGCGGCCCGGGACGGGCTGCGGACTGCCGACCAGGCGGAGTGGCTGGCGCGCCTGGACCGCGACCACGACAACCTGAGCGCCGCGCTGCGCCGGCTGATCGAGCGCGGCGACGCGGGGACGGCGGCCCGGCTCGGCGCGGACACCTGGCTGTACTGGGCACTGCGGGCCCACGCCGTCGAGGGCCTCGGCTGGATGTCGCGCGTCCACGCCGACGCCCTCGCCGACCGGGCCGCGCTGCACCTGACCGTGGCGGGGCTGCGGTTCGCGTCGGGCGACGTCCCCGGCACGCTGACCTCCGCGACGGCCGCCGCCGACGCCGCCCGGCCGATCGGGGACGACGACGTGCTCGCCCAGGCGCTCGTGCTGTCGGCCTCGGCCGCGGCGTTCCTGGGCGACCTCGCCACGGCGGAAGCCGGGCTGGCTGAGGTCGCCGCGCTGTCCGGTACGGGCTGGGTGCGCGCCCACGCGGCCCTGGCCCGCAGCCAGCTGCTCTTCCAGGCCGGGGATCCCGCCGCGGCGATCGCCGCCCTCACCGAGGCCGAGACGCTGGCCCGGGAGCTGGGGGGCCCGTTCACCCTCGCGACGGTCCTCAACGTGCAGGCCAGCTTCGCCCTCCTCACCGACGACGAGGAGACCGCGCTCGACCAGTGGACCGAGGCCGCTGCGCTGGCCGCCGACGTCGGCACCACCTGGACGCTGGTCTACACGGTGCCGGGGCTCGCGGTGGTGGCCGCCCGGCGGGGGCAGCACGAGCTCGCGGCGGAGCTGTTCGCGGCCGGGTCGGCCACCGCGGAGGCGGGGTCGGTGGCGGTGACCTTCCCGCCCGACCTGGAGTTCGCGCGGCAGTGGCTGGCCGCCGTCCGCACCGAGCTGGGGAACGACGCGTTCCGGCGAGCCTGGGAACGCGGGCGCGGGTTGCGCCCGGACGACGTCCCCCGGCTCGCCGGCACGATCAGCGGCCCTCGCGCACGCGCCTGATGTAGCGCTCGTACCGGCGGGCGAACACCGTCCGCAGCAGGAAGCGCACCGGGGCCGGGACGACCCCGAGCATCTCGGCACGCTCCTCGGGGGTGGCCTCCTCGAACACCGCGCCGAACAGGATCGGGAGGTCCTTCATCCGCATCTCCTTCTGGCCGTGCTCGCCGAGCTGGTTCCACTCGGCCTGCGTGATGTGGCGGGCGGCAAGCGGCAGGATCTCCCGCTCCTCGTCGTCGAGGTGCTCGAGCAGGGCGGTGCGCAGCTCGTCGAAACCGGCGCCCACCTCCTCGGTGACGGCGGGGCGGGCCTCGGCCTCCCAGCGGGTCAGCGCGGGGCCGAGCTTCTGGATCGCGGCGTCGACCCGCTCGTGCTGGGCCTCCATGCGGTGGACGAGGGCGGCGTCGGGCGTGCACCGCTCCAGCAGCTTCGGCCAGAGCAGGACGTCCTCGCCGGTGTGGTGCAGGTGCAGCCCGGTGAGGACCATCCGGGCGTGCCCGGCGAGGACGGCCGCGCGGGCGGTGTCGCCGGCGGGGACGGCGCGGACGAGCTCGGGGATCAGCCGGAACTCGCGGCGGAAGGCGCGGTGCACGACCACCATGTCGTGCACGTCGGTGAGCGGGGTGTTTGCGGTCTGGGTCATGGCTCGACCCTGTCGGCGGCCGCCGTCCCGCTACACCCACAGCAGACCCACGCCACCCCCACAGTCGCCCCGCGCGGCGCGATTTCCTGCAATCGAGCACGCTGGGGCCGTGAGCGAGGACAACAGCGGATCCGGCTACGTCGAGCGCGAGTACAAGCGCGACTCCAACTACATCCCCGACCGGATCACGGCGGACGGAGCGGACGGCTGGCCGGTGGAGCCGGACAGGTACCGCCTCGTCGCCGCCCGGGCCTGCCCGTGGGCGAACCGGGCGGTCATCGTCCGCCGCCTTCTGGGCCTGGAGCCGGCCATCTCGATGGGCATGTGCGGGCCGACCCACGACGAGCGCAGCTGGACCTTCGACCTCGACCCCGGCGGCCGCGACCCGGTGCTCGGGTACGAGCGGCTGCAGGAGGCCTTCCTCGCCCGCTTCCCCGACTACGACCGCGGCATCACGGTGCCGGCGATGGTCGACGTCCCCTCGCGCCAGGTGGTCACCAACGACTTCGCGCAGCTCACCCTCGACCTCTCGACCGAGTGGACGGCGCACCACCGCGACGGCGCCCCGGACCTGTACCCGGAGAAGCTGCGGGACGAGATGGACGACGTCATGCAGCGCGTCTACACCGAGGTCAACAACGGGGTCTACCGGTGCGGGTTCGCCGGCTCGCAGGACGCCTACGACAAGGCGTACGGCCGGCTGTTCACCACGCTCGACTGGCTCGAGGACCGCCTCGCCGACCAGCGGTACCTGATGGGCGAGACGATCACCGAGGCCGACGTCCGGCTGTTCACCACGCTGGCCCGCTTCGACGCCGTCTACCACGGCCACTTCAAGTGCAACCGGCAGAAGCTGACCGAGTTCCCCGCGCTGTGGGCCTACGCGCGCGACCTGTTCCAGACACCGGGATTCGGCGACACGATCGACTTCCCGCAGATCAAGGAGCACTACTACGTCGTCCACACCGACATCAATCCGACGCAGGTGATCCCGGGCGGCCCGGACACCTCGAACTGGCTGACGCCCCACGGCCGGGAGTCGCTCGGCGGCTCACCGTTCGGCGACGGCACGCCGCCCGGGCCGGTCTTCCCCGACGAGGAGGTCCCGGCCGAGCACGGTCCGGGTGGCATACCGCACCGCTGAGGCCTGTGGACGACGGATTCGCCGTCGCTCCGAATTTGCCACGGTGGGCGGCATGACGAAGCCGTCGCTTGCCGAGGTCCCCATCCGCTCCGCCGCCGAGCTCACCGACCGGTGGGCCACGGTGCTCGATCCGCCGATCTTCGGCGCGCGCAGCCTCTGGCTCATGTGGCTGGGGACCGACGGCCTGGTCCTGCCGATCATCGTCCCGGTCGACGACCTGCCGCCGCTCCCCGACCAGGCCCTGGCGGCCGGACTGCTGCAGGTGCACGCCGGCGTGGTCGCCGACCACCTGGGCGGCGAGGGTCACCTGGCGCTCGCGCTGTGCCGCCCGGGGCGGCCCCAGGCGAGTTCCGACGACGAGCGATGGGCCGCCGGGCTGCGCGCCGCGTTCGACGACGGCCTGGACGGGACATGGAGCCTGCATCTGGCCGCAGGCGGCCGCGTGTCCCAGCTCGTCGCCCCACCCATCCGCATCTGGGCTCGCGGCTGAGTTCACCCGTTGCGGCGAACGGGGCCGGGATGTCCACAGTTCCGGTAAGGCCACGCCTCGGACCTGCGTACTCTCCGACGGTGCGTGATCTTCGGAGGGGCGGCCAGGTTCGGGGCGTGGTCGCCGGGCTCGTCCTGGGGACGGCGTTGCTGAGCGGCTGCTCAGAGGCGACGGAGGCCAACGACACGCTGCCCTCGGCGAGCCCGGCCCCCACCACCGAGGCGTTGCCGCCGATCGGACCGGCCGACTTCCCCGTCCCCAACGAAGCTCGCACCAAGGACGCCGCCAGCGCCGAGGCCTTTCTCCGCTACTGGATCGACCTGATTAACCGTCAACGTTCGCTGTTGGCCGGTCAGCCCCTGCGCGACCTCGGTCCGGAGTGTCGTGACTGCTTGCGTATCGCCAACAATTACGACGAAGCGGCGGCCGCCGGCCGCCACTTCGAGGGCGGCGAACTATCACTCAACGATGTCACAGAGCCCCAATTCAGCGGTGATGAAGTGTCAATCACCTTCGGAATCCGACGAGAAGCCGTCGTGTTGATGGATGCGGCCGGCGCACCCGTGGACGACGGGCTACCGATGCAGCCGAATTTGGGTTCCGGAATTACGCTCGCCTGGTCGGAGCCGGACAAGTCTTGGCTGGTGCTGAGCATGACGCTCGGATGACGAGGGCCCTGCGCCGACTCCTCATCGCGGCGACTTTCCTGAGTGCGCTGCTCGTCGCCTCACCCGCGGCCGCTTGCGGTTATGACACCGAGTGCCGAGTGGAGCTCGAAGATAGCGCGGCGACAGTGGGCTTTGAGGGGGCGGGCGTCTCCGAGGTCGTGGGCGTCGGCGGTCCCGAATACTTCCAATACGCGTATCGACTGCTCGACCCTTGTCTTGCAGCCGCCGAGACCAGGGGCTATTGCTCCCCTACCGACGTTCGGGAATGCCCTGAGCAGCCCGACCGTGTGATGGGCTACTTCGTCGTTGACCGTCGTCCGATCGTTCCGAGCCAGGGTCCCGCCGTCGAGCCAGTCCCGAACGGCTTCGGGCCAGGCGATCCGATTGGCGACTGGAGCTACTTCCGCGAGGGATGCTTCGACATCACGCCGCTCAACCCACCGCCCTCCCCGGGCGAGGTGTTCAGCTACTTCGAGCGGCTGCCGCTGCCGACCCTGACGACGCAGCACCAGCCACCGGGGAACGGGCTCTCCGGACTGCCGGTCATCTTCTACACCGACTCCCCGACGACGCAGACGTTCACCGTCGACGTGCGCGGCTTCACTGTCGTCATCGAGGCGAGGGCCACGCAGTACACCTGGCACACCGGCGACCCCGCGAGCCCGGCCGTCGTCAGCACCGACCCGGGCCGGCCCTACCCGAACGAGACCGTCGAGCACGACTACCGCTCGGGCACGTACACCGCCTCCCTGACCGTGACCTGGGGCGCGACGTTCAGCATCAACGGCAGCGCGCCGCAGAACGTCCCGGGCACCACCACCACCGACGGCCCGCCGGTCACGTTCGACGTCCTCCAGGCCCGCCCGGTTCTCACCGACCCGTACAACTGACCGACCGTCCGGGCGATCGACGATCTCCAGTCCCGTAACGCGAGCGGTCCCCGCCCACGACCGCAGCGCCCCGGTAGGGCGCTGAGACCTCGTCGTTGCGACGCGCCGACCGCCAGCGGATGCCTCGGACCGTGCGACTCCCGAACCCCTCGCGTCGAGGTATGCCGCGGCTTACGTTCGGGGCACCGCCGACCTGAGGAGAACCCGTGGACCGCCTGCGCTTCGGCATCTTCCTGGCCCCGTTCCACCCGGCCGGGGAGAACCCGACCACGGCCCTGCAGCGCGACCTCGACCTGGTCGCCCACCTGGACCGGCTGGACTACGACGAGGCCTGGATCGGCGAGCACCACTCGGCCGGCACCGAGATCATCGCCTCGCCGGAGATCTTCATCGCGGCCGCCGCCCAGCACACCCGGCGGATCAAGCTGGGCACCGGAGTGACCTCGATCGCATACCACAACCCGCTCTGGGTGGCCGAGCGCATGGTGCTCCTCGACCACCTCACCCGCGGCCGGGCCATGCTGGGCTGCGGCCCGGGGTCCTTGCCGACCGACTCGATGATGCTCGGTCTCAACCCCACCGATACGCGGGAACTGCTCGAGGTCAACCTCGACATCATCATGCGGCTCCTGCGCGGCGAGACGGTGACACAGCAGACCAAGACCCACAACCTGGTGAACGCCAGGCTGCACCTGCGGCCCTACACCCAGCCGTGTTTCGACGTCGCGGTGGCTGCCGTGGCGTCCCCGACGGGACCGCGGATGGCCGGCCGGCACGGCATCGGGCTGCTGTCGATCGGCGCCACCCTCACCAAGGACGGCTTCGACGCGCTGGCGCACCACTGGGGCGTGGTCGAGGAGCAGGCGCAGACCCACCACCAGACCATCTCGCGCGCGGCCTGGCGACTGGTCGGGCTCATGCACATCGCCGAGACCCGAGACCAGGCCTATCGCGACGTCGAGCACGGCATAGAGACGTGGTTCCGCTACTTCCAGAAGACCGCCGCGTTTCCCCAGATGGCGGTCGAGGGCGGCGACGTCAAGGAGATGATCGACTTCATCAACGACGCCGGCGTCGGCGCGATCGGCACCGTCGAGGACGCCCGGGCCCAGGTCCAGCGGCTGTGGGACCAGTCCCATGGCGGCTTCGGCGCCATGCTCCTGCTCGCACACGAGTGGGCCAACCCGCAGGCGACCAGGCGCTCCTACGAGCTCATCGCCCAGCACGTCATGCCGCACTTCCAAGGCGGTCAGACCACGCATGCCCAGGCCAGCCTCCAGGCGAAGGAGCACGCCATGGGCAAGCGGGAGGACTACGCCGCCCAGCAGATGCAGGCGGTCGCCACCATGACCGAGCGCTACCAGCAGGAGCTCGCTGCGAAGAAGGGCTAGGTCCGTCGGGGGGCACCCGCTCTTCCGGATGCTCGTCAGTGCCCGACGGCCCGTTCCACGGCTCGCGCCAGCAGGCGATGGCCTTCGGCCGTCGGGTGGACGTCGTCGGGGTACAGGAGCCCCGCGGCGATCGTGCTGCCCCCGGCCTCGAGGGCACGCGACTCGAACGCCTCGAAGGCGTCCGCGACGACCGCATCGTTGTCGTCGGCGGCTTCGGCGATGGCTTCGTTCAGTGGCCGGACGAAGCCATCGACCTCCACCACGTTGGTGTAGTCCAGCGCGTAGTAGGTCAGCACGACGATCCGCCCGCGGTAGTCCCCCTCGTCGCGCAGTGTGTCCAGGATGACGTCCAGGTTCTCCTCCAGCTGGTCGGCCATGACCTCCGCCTCGGCCGGCGTCGTGCACTGACCGGTGCCCAGGCAGAGGAACAGGTCGTTCGCGCCGAGCTGGATGGTGACGAGCCGGACGCGGGGCGAGTCGTCCAGCACCTCGAGCGCGTAGTCGAGCTGTGCGCCTTCGTAGTCCTCGTGCAGGGGGAACCGATCCCGGTAACCCAGGCCGGACGGGTCGAGGGAGTTCGCGCAACCGTTGCTCTGGGCGTCGGCGTCGATGAAGCTGGCCGTGGTCTCCCCCGGGCAGCTGGCGTTGATCAGGCGCAGGTCCCAGTCGTCGGCGATCAGGTCGGGATAGCCCACGAAGTTGTCGGGGTCCGGGTAGAGCTCCACTGCGTTCCCGATGAGGCCGAACGGCACCGAGTCACCGAGGGCCAGGTAGGTGCGGTCCCGACTCTCCGAGTCGTCCTTCCCTGCCGGCGTCGCGAGCGCCGGGGTGCTCACGGCGACCGGACCGACGGCCGCCACCACCACCATGGCGACAAGACCCACCCGCCGGCGCAGGGAAGAAGACATGGGCGCTCCTCGGGGCGAGCGGCCGGCGGGCTCTCCGACCGCGGTCGGGGTCATGACCCCGCCACGCTAGGACCGGCCGTCTCGGAACGGAACGTCCTCTCTCCCGGTAACGGGCCCGGGCGACAGCGACTAGACGATCCTGATGCGCAGCCGGCGGAAGCCCCGCCCCTTGTTCTCCATCTTCACGACCTCGATCCGGCCGACCATCGCCGTCGACGCCACGTGCGTGCCGCCGTCCGCCTGGGTGTCGAGGCCGACGATGTCGACGATCCGCACCACGTCGATGTCCGGAGGCAGCAGGTCGGTCGCCGTGCGGATGATGTCCGGGATCGCGTAGGCCTCGTCCCGCGGCAGCGTCTTCACCTCGATCGGCCGGTCCGCGGTGATCTCCTCGTTGACGGCGGCAGCGACGCGCTCCTTGAAGTCCGCCGGCACCTCGGCCAGGTCGAAGTCCATCCGCGCGGTGAGCGGCTCCATGTTGCCGCCGGTCACCAGTGCGCCGAAGTCGCGGAAGACGACGCCGGTGAGCACGTGCAGCCCGGAGTGCGTCCGCATCAGGGCCGTCCGGCGCTCGTCGTCGAGCGCTCCCCGCACCGCCGTTCCCGGAGGCGGGACCGGGTCGCCCTCGACCGGGATCAGGTACAGCTCGTCGCCCTTGCGGGTACCGGCGATGCGGGTGCGCACCCCGCCCCACAGCAGCACGCCCTCGTCCGGCGGCTGCCCACCGCCGCCGGGATAGAACGCCGACCGGTCCAGCACGATCCCCTGCTCCGGGTCGGCGGCGAGCACGGTCGCGTCCCACTCGCGCACCGTGGAGTCGGCGAGGTCGAGGCGGTGGGTGTGGCCGTGCCGGTCCGTTTCGCTGGTCACGCCTGCATGGTGCCCTGGAGGGCGAAAACTGTCATAGGGCGCCTCTAACGTGCGGTGTGTGTTCGACGGTCAGCCACCTCCGATCCCGGACGACGGCGACCCGATCCACGACCGACCGGACGACGTCGCCGCGCCGCTGAGCGACCTCGAGCTCGTGGCCGACATCTGGGCCGCCGACGCCCGCGAGTCCCGCCACGTCGCCGAGCGTGCCGCCTCCGTCGCCGCCCTGGCCCGGCGCCGCAGCATCGAGCGCGACAAGGATTTCAGGCAGCTCGGTGGTCCCGGGCTCGATTCCCGCCTGCGGCAGTCGCCGGTGCTCGCCGACGTGTCGGAGACGTTCGTGACCGAGCTGGCGATGATCCGGTGCTGCTCGGAGCGGGAGGCCGAACTCCTGGCCATCGAGTCGATCCTGCTGACCACCAAGCTCAGGGGCACCTGGAGCGAGCTGTACGCCGGGCGCATCGACGTCCGCAAGATGCGTGCCATGGTCGACCTGCTCGGTCCGGCCACGCCGAAGGTGGCCACCGCGATCGAGCAGCGCGTGCTTCCCGACGCCGAGCACCTCACCGTCGCTCAGCTTCGAGCCAGGGTTCGCCGGGTCCTCGCGCGGCTCGACGCCCAGGCGATGGACAAGCGGCGAGCCGAGGCCGCCCGCCGAGCCGGCGTCTGTCACCAGCCCACCCGCGACGGCATGAGCCAGCTCATCGTCGATCTGTCCGTCGCGGGCGCGGCCGCGTGCGTCGACGCGATCAGCCAGTACGCCGACCTGCTCCGTGCCGACGGCGACGAGCGTCCGATCGGGGTCATCCGCGCCGCGGTAGCCCAGGACCTGATCCTCCGGCCGTGGGACACGACCCGGCCGCCCGTCACCGCCCGGCTCGACATCCACGCGCCCCTCTCTGCGCTGTCGGCCGACTCCCCGTGCCCGCCCCCAGCCGAGATCGCCGGCGAGGTGGTCACCGCCGCGCAGTGCCGGGAGCTGCTCGAGCAGCTGGACATGCTGGGTGTGCGATCCGCTCCCGCGGGCGGATGCGTCCGGGTCGCCATCGGTGATCCGGTGACCGGCCGGCTCGTCGCCGTTGCCACCCGCAACGAGCTCCGCCGCGGGGCCTTCGGCACCGCCCGGCGCTCGAAGCGCCGGGGCCGCCGGCCCACGACCTCCTCGCCCCCAGGTGACAGGCCACGGGCCGGCGGACACCACGACCGAGACCCCGATCGGCCGGCGGACGGCCCCGGATTGCGGCCACCACCACCGAGCCATGGATATCGCCCCACCGCTCCGCAGCAGAGATTCACCGAGGTGCGCGACCGGCACTGCCGCATGCCCGGCTGCCGGCGACGCGCCGGGCGCTGCGACATCGACCACGCCGTCGCCCATGCCGACGGCGGGGCCACCGCCTGCTGGAACCTCTGCTGCCTGTGCCGGCGGCATCACCGGATCAAGACGTTCGCCCGCGGCTGGCGCTTCGAGCTCCTCGCCGACGGACGACTGCTCGTCCGAACGCCGAGCGGGGTCTCCCGCGTCACCCGCCCCCCGAGCTGGACGTGGGACCCCGAACCCGACCCGCCCTGGCTCGAGGAGGAGGCTCCAGCCGACCGTGCCGCCCGGTGATGCGTGCCCGGCCGCCGCCGCCGGGGGCAGGGCGTGCGACTCCCGCGTGGGGTGACCCGGGTGCGGCTGGGGCGCGTGGGGCGCCTGCTGCCCCCCGGGCGACAGTGCCGTGCGAGGTGTCTCCCCGTCGACGGAGGGGGGTCCTCCGCGCGTTTCTCGTGAACGGCGGTTAAGTTTCATCCACGTGACGCGCGTCACGCTCAGCTCTCCGCGCCGACGACAGGCAGGTCCCGTGCTCTACACCGCTTACGAAATGAACCGTCGAGCAGGCGCGCCTGTCGTCGCCGCCTCCGAGCTGACCGCGCGCGCCCTGCACGCGCTGCCCGCCCCGCTGGCCCGGACGCCCGGTGTGCGGCACCTCCGGGCCGCGTGCGAGATCGTCGCCAAGGCGCGGCCCACGCACGACCGCCCCGCCTACGGCATCGAGACCGTGCGCGTCGACGGCCAGTCGGTCGACGTGTTCGAGCGCCCGGCGACGACGACCCCGTTCGCCACCCTCCTGCACTTCGCCAAGCCGTCGGTCCACGGCCAGCCCCGCGTGCTCGTCGTCGGGCCCATGTCCGGGCATTTCACGACCCTGATCCGGCCCACCATCACGACCCTGCTGTCCGACCACGACGTCTACGTCATCGACTGGCACAACGCCCGGGACATCCCCGCCGACCAGGGGAAGTTCGGGCTCGACGAGTACATCGAGCACGTCGTGGAGGCCCTTCGCCACCTCGGGCCGGACACCCACGTCGTCGCCGTCTGCCAGCCCGCCGTCCCCGTGCTGGCCGCCGTCGCCCTGCTCGCCGCCGCGGACGACCCCGCCCAGCCGAGCAGCGTCACGCTCATGGCCGGCCCGGTCGACACCCGCGTGAACCCCAACCGGGTCAACACCGCGGCCGAGACCAAGCCGCTCTCCTTCTTCGAGAAGCGACTCATCTCCACCGTCCCGGCGCGGTACCCCGGCGCCGGCCGGCGGGTCTACCCGGGCGTCGTCCAGCTGACCGCCTTCATGTCGATGAACCCCAAGCGGCACCTGACCGCCCACGCGCGGCTCTACCGCGAGCTCGTGGCCGGCAACGAGGTGGGGGCGGCGGCGATCCGCGACTTCTACGACGAGTACGGCGCCGTCATGGACGTCCCGGCCGACTTCTACCTGGAGACGGTCGGGCGCATCTTCCAGGAGCACCACATGGCGACCGGCCGGTTCACCTGGCGTGGCCAGCACGTCGACCCGGGTGCCATCCGGCGCACCGCGCTGCTCACGGTCGAGGGCGCCCGCGACGACATCTGCTCCCCCGGGCAGACCCTGGCGGCGCACGACCTGTGCACCGGGATCCCGGCGGAGCGCAAGCACCACCACCTGCAGTCCGGTGTAGGCCACTACGGCGTCTTCAGCGGATCCCGCTGGGAGGCCGAGGTCTACCCCGTCCTGCGGTCCTTCATCGAGGCCTCCCGCGTCGAGGAACCGGTCGCCGCGCCCGCCTGAGCTGCTGGTTCCCTCGGCTGCCCCTCAGCGGCCCCTTCGGAACGCCAGGACGCCCCACTCCGGCACGCCCGGGAGCGTTGCCACCGGTGCGTCCGGCGAGGACGGTGGACGGCGCGGCGATGCCGCGGGGCGTCGCCGGCAACCGAGAGGAGTGGTGGCATGTACGCCCGATCAACCACCGTCCGAGGGGATCCGCAGAAGATCGACGACGCGGTCAGGTACGTGCGTGACGAAGTCATGCCGGCCGTTCAGCAGATGAGCGGCTGCGTCGGCCTGTCGATGCTCTGCGACCGCGAATCCGGCCGCTGCATCGTCACGACCGCCTGGGCCGACGAGAGCGCGATGCACGCGACCGAGGAGGCCGTCCGCCCGATGCGGGAGCGCCTGGCGGAGATGTACGACGGGCAGCGCGAGATCAACGAGTGGGAGATCGCGATCCTGCACCGAATGCACGAGGCACCGGACGGCGCCTGTACGCGCGTGACCTGGACCCGCGCCGATCCGGCCGAGATGGACCGGGTCGTCGACACCGTCCGCATGGCGCTGCTCCCCCGCCTCGAGGACCTGGACGGGTTCTGCAGCGTCAGCGTGATGGTCAACCGGGACAACGGCATGTGCGCCCTCGCCGCGACCTACATGACCCGGGACGCGATGAGCGGATCGCGCGAGGCGGTCTCGAAGATGCGGGACGAGTTCACCCAGCAGCTCGGCATGGAGGTCTTGGACATCGCCGAGTTCGACCTGGCCCTCGCCCACCTGCGAGTACCCGAGACAGTCTGAGGGGGTTCCCGGCCGGTTCCCCGTCGCAGCACGGGGACCGGCCAGCTCTCACAAAGGCAGTACCGGCGCCGAGACCGAACGCGTTCCGCCCATCCACCCGGGCAGGAGCAGCATCTTCACGCCCGCTCCCCCGGTGACGACGACGTGCACGTCCGCCGCGGAGGCGGCCACCGTCAACCCGCCGAGCGCATCGGCCGCCACCAGACCGGCCGCACCCGATCTCAGCAGCGCGCTCCCCCGCTCGAACAGGAATCCCGCGATCCGCTCGGTGTCCCATCCGCGCTGCGCGGTGTAGGCCGCCAGCTCCGGCGGCATCAGCAGGAACTGCTCACCCAGGCGGGCCCGGCGCGGATCGCCCGCGGCCAGGGCCACCCCGGCCATCGCCGCCGCGGCCGGCGCCAGGACGTCCGGCACGTCGCGGTAGCCCTCGGCCGGCAGCACCTCCACCACGCTCCCGGCCCCCACCACGGTCACGGCGTCCGCGTCCGCCGCGAACCCCCGCCGGACGGCGAGCGAGGGCAGCGGCCCGCCGGGGACCTCCGCCGTGCAGCATGTGTACTTCGCCGGCGAGCCGATGGTCGCCATGTCGGTCAGGCCCGCCGTCGCGCCGCCGATCCCGGCCAGCGCCAGCGAGACGGCCCGGCCCGCGCACGCGTTGGCCCGGTTGCCGGTGCCCAGCCCACCGGCACCCGATGTCAGGCCCGCCCGCGCCGCGACCGGACCGTGCACCAGCACCGCCACCGCCGGCGCACCGGTCGTCGTCGCGATGCCGAGCAGGTTGAACGCGTCGTCCAGCGCCGCCCGGCAAGCGGCCACCACCACCGGCAGCTGCACCGGCCGGCAGCCGGCCAGCACCGCGTACCAGCCGACGGCGCCCACCGTCAGCTCGCCGAACAGCGGCGGCACGAGTCCGAGCACCGCGTCCGGAGCACGGACGCCGGCCAGCATCGCCGTGAGCCGGCCAGCGGTCGGCGGCACGACCGGCAGCCCGTCCCCGTGCCCGGTCGCCAGCAGGTCGTCGAGCACCACCGACGGGTCGGCGTCGGCCGCCACGAGAGGCGGGTCCGACGAGGTCACGGGACGGGCTGTTCGACCCGCGGCTCGGGTGCGCGGTCCGGGCGCGGCACCCACCGCCACATCGCCACCGCACCGAGCAGCCCGACGCCACCCACGAACCACACCCCGCTGGCGAGCCCGGCGACCGCCGCCACCCCGCCGAGCAGCAGCGGACCTGCACCGAGGCCGAGGTCGGCGAGCAACCGGAAAACGCCGAGGAAGGATGCCCGGCCCGCGCTGGGCGAGGCGTCGGCACCCAGGACCATGACGAGGCCGCTGCTCATGCCGTTGCCCAGCCCCATGAGGGCCGCGGCGAGCGCGAACGTCACGACCCCCGAGGTGAACGGCACGGCGATCAACCCCAGGCCCATGAGCAGCATGGCCGGAACGGCCACCCACATCCGGCCGTAGCGGTCCATCACCTTGCCGGCCGGATAGAACAGCAGCATGTCGACCGCGCTGCTGAGGCCGAAGATCAGCGCCGTGGTCGAGGCGTCCAACCCGATGCTCTGGCCCCAGATCGGGATGACCGCCAGCCGCGCGGCCCGGACCACGCCGACGAACGACGCCGCCGTCCCCACGGTGAGCAGGACCTTGCGGTGCGAACGGACGACGTCGGCCAGCCCGACCTTGGCCGAGGACGTCCCGGCCCCGTGTCCGGGGACGTCCGGCAGGAACAGCAGCAGCAGGGCACCGGCGGCCGCCGCGGCGATGTGGACCCCGTACGCCGCGTCGGTCCCGCCCAGCGCCATGGCACCGGCACCCAGGAAGGGGCCGGCGAACGTACCGATCCGCTGCACCCCGCCCAGGGTGGACAGCGCCCGGGCCCGCATGTCCGGGGAGACGGCCTCGGTGAGGTAGGCCTGCCTGGCCAGCTGCCACACCGCGGTGGCCGCGCCGGTCAGGCCGACGGCCACACCCAGCACCCACACCGCCGGAGCCAGGACGCACACGACCAGCGCGGCCGAGACGAGCAGCGTCGCCCACAGCATGGCGCGGCGCTCGCCGATCCTCGCGGTCAGTTGGCCCGCCGGGATGTCAGCCAGCAGGTGACCGAGGCCGACGGCGCCGACGACGACGCTGGCGCCCCCGACACCGGCACCTAGATCCAGCGCCGTCAGGGCGATGACCGGCGCGATCGCCCCTTGACCCAGCCCATAGAGCATCGACGGCAGGAACACGGTCGGTGCGACCGACCGCAGCGACACCGTGCCGGCGACCGTCACCGGCGGTCCCCGTCAGCAGCGAGTGCGGGCGGCCGCGCGACGGCGGTCACGAGCGCACGGGGACGGGACGCGAGACCGCCGCCGTGGCCCCGAACGACGGGATCCACGCCGAGTGCTTCCCCGCACCCCCGGCGACCAGGACGTGCAGCATGTCGGGGCCGGTGCTGACCGGGAAGAAGTCGCCGTCGGGCTTCACACCCCAGTCCTCGAACTGGCGGTGGTTCTCCTCCGACACCTTCGACACCGGCACGCGCGCCCGCTCCCACAACGTCTCTCGCAGCTCGTCCGCCGTCCACCCGTCGCGGTGCAGCGTCGCCGCGTGCTCCGGCCCGAGCACCAGGAAGTGCGGGCCCTTCACGTACAGGTTGTTGGACCCAGTCTGCGCCATCGTCCCGGCGATGGTCATCAGCAGGCCCTCGCCGGTCGTGCTGCCGTGGTCGTTGATGTTGTGCGGCCCCTCGCAGGCCGCCACCGTCACCACCGACTCACCCGGCGCGAACCCGCGGCGCACCGACAACGGCTCGAACGGGCTCTCCTCCTCGTTCTCACCGAAGCACCACGAGTACTTCGCCGGGTTGCCCTGCGTCGACCGGTCCATCGAGCCGGGGCGCGCGCCGCCGATGTGCGTCGTCACCAGCTGCACCGCCCGCCCGATGACGGCGTTGGCCCGCGTCCCCTGTCCGAAGCAGTTCGTCCCGCAGTTGATCCCCAGGGCGGGGCGCACGGGACCGTTGACGATCACCAGCGGCGCGCACGGGTGCGTCGTGGCCAGCACGCCGTGCAGGTTGTACTCCGGCGCGAGCATCGCCCGCACCGCCGCGAGCACCACCGGCAGGTCGGCGGGCCGGCACCCGGCCATCACGGCGTTGGCCGCGAAGCTCTCCCGCGTCGGCACCAGCCCGGACGGCGGCACCGGCCCCAGCTCGAGCTCGATGCCCTCGAGCGCGGCCAGCGCCGCCGACACCCGCGCCGGGGTCGGCGGCACCGTGGGCAGCCCGTCGCCCCAGCCCCGCTCCCAGGCGACCTCGTGCCAGTTCTCCTCGGTGACGCCCGGCAGCTCGAGCACCTCGGTCGTCCCCCCGGCGGTCACTCGGCCCCCCGCGCCTCGTCGGCCAGCGTCAGCAGCTCCGCCGCGGCGGTCTCGATCTTCGCGGCCAGCTCCCCCTCGTTCAGCCCGCCCACCGGGTGCGGCACCACGATCAGCCGCGGCGACACCCGCCGGGCCTTCGCCTGCGCCTCCACCAGCGGCAGGAACGTCGAGGTCACCAGCAGCGGTGCCACGACGCCACGCTTCTCCAGTTCGACCGAGTCGTGGAGACTCCACGACGAGCACGAGCCCTAATCACCGACCGCCACCACGACCATCTTGTAGTTCTGCGAGAGCCAGTCGATGGTGTCCTTGTCGGCCGCCGCCGAGGCGTTGTCCTTGCTGGCGAAGCCCAGGTCCCGCAGGTCCCAGTGCGCCTGCAGCCGCTCCCCCACCCCGCGCAGCAGCTCGGTGGCGTTGGGCTTGGAGTTGGTGAACAGCGCGACCTGGGTCCAGTCGGCGGTCCCGCCCGCCCGCACCTCGACGTCGGCGTCGTCCGGCAGCACGCCGAACGTCGGATCGACGATGCGCAGCCCGCCGCCCGCCGGCCCCCCACCCGCCGGTCTCAGTGCCGCGACGGCGGCCTGGCCCGCAGCTGCCCCGTCGGCGACGACGGACAGCAGCGTCTGGGCGGCGCCGGCACGCGCGTCACCGGCCACGAACACCGTGGGGACGGCGGTGCGCACGCCGTCCTCGGTCAGGAGACGCTTCTCCGCGTCCGCCGGTAGGCCGTCGACCAGCCCGACCGGCCCGCTCCGCCCGACGTACGGGAAGACGCCCTGCACCGGGAGCTCGCGCTCGCCGTCGCCGGTCCGGACCGTGACGCCCTGCAGCACGCCGTCGGCGCGCAGCCCGGTCACCATGGCGCCGGTCAGCACCTCGACCCGGTCGGCCGCCGTCAGCCGCTGGTCGCGCTCGGGTGACCAGCGCGGCGTCCCGGGCACCAGCACCGTCACCGAGGACGCCAGCTCCGCGAGCTCGAGCGCCTCCTCCGCGGTCCACTCGTCGTCCCCGACCACCGCGACCGCCTTGCCCCGGTAGAGCGGACCGTCGCAGCCGGCGCAGGTCGACAGGCCACGGCCGACCAGCGCCTCCTCGCCGGGCAGCCCGAGGCGCCCGTTGGTCAGCCCGGTCGCGATCACCACGGCGCCCGCCGTCACCTCGCCGCCGGACGTCTCCAGGCGCGCCGGCGCCCCGGCGTGCACGCGCGTCACCTCGTCGAAGCTCATCGTGACGCCGGCCGCCTCCGCCCGGGCGACCAGCTCGGAGATCAGCGCCCAGGGCTCCGCGGAGCCGCCCGGCTCCGGGTAGTCGTGCAGCGTGGTCAGGTTGACGAGCTGACCGCCGGGCGACAGCCGGTCGTAGGCGATCACCCGCCGGCCCGCCTCCGCCGCCACCCGCGCCGCGGTCAGCCCGGCGACACCCCCGCCGACGACGGCGATCTCCCATTCGGTGCTCATGCGTTGCCCAGTCCCGTCGAGATCCGTGGCCAGAGCTCGTCCGCGCCGGCCTCCGCCAGCTGGCGGCCGAGCTCGCGGCTCCAGTAGCGCTCGCTGCCGAACTCGTCCCGCCAGGACCACAGCCGCCGGCTGAGCTGGCCGAGCTCGTACTCCTTGGTCATCCCGATCGCCCCGTGTGCCTGATGGGAGGCGCGCGCCGCGATCGTCGCCGCCTCGCTCGCCGCCGCCTTGGCCGCGGCGACGTCGAAGAAGCCCGGCTCCGGCCGGGCGTTCAGCGTGGCCACCTCGGTCGCCAGCCCGGCCATCTGCGCCTCCTCGGCGATCGTCACGAGGTGAGTCTGCACCGCCTGGAACCGGGCGATCGGACGGCCGAACTGGTGCCGCTCCCCGGTGTACCGGACGGTCAGCTCGCTCACCCGCGCCAGTGCCCCGGAGATCAGTGCGGCCCGGCTCAGCGCACCCCGCAGCCGCAGCGCATCGCCGGTCACGCCGGCGGGGGCGACCCCCACGGCGTCGTCGGGCAGTCCGGCGTCGGTCCACTCCAGGGTGTCCCGCGGCTCGGCGGCCAGGTTGCGGCCCCCGGTCACGCCCGCCGACGCGACCGGCGCGGACACCACGTACCGGTCGCCGCCGGCGTCGGCCAGCAGCGCGACCCGCTCACTGCGGCCGCCCCACGGCACCCGCTGCACCCGCGCGGTCAGCCGCCAGGCGCCCGGCCCGCCGGCGAGCTCGACGGCGTCCCCGGGCCGGCCGACCGCCACCGAGAGCGGGCCCTCCGGGAGCTCCAGGCCCGCCGCGGCCAGCAGCCAGCCGCCCAGCAGACCGGTCTCCGCCAGGGGCACCGGCGCGGCGAAGCGCCCGGCCACGGTGAGCAGCGCGCACGCGTCGGCGATGTCGCCCCCGGACCCGCCGGCCTCCTCGGGCACCGACACGTACGGGAAGCCGGACTCGGCGAGCGCCGACCAGAGCCGCTCGCTCCACCCGGTCGCCTCGGCGGCGACGACGTCCTCGGGGGTGCACAGATCGCGGAAGAGGCCGGTGGCGACGTCGGTCAGCATCGCGCGGTCGTCGCTCATGCCGAGAGCCCCTTCGCCGCCACCGAGCGCAGGATCTCCGTCGTCCCGCCCTGCAGCGTGTACTTCGGCGACGTGAGCACCGCCTCGGCGAGCAGCTCGCCGAACAGCGACCCCGAGCCCTGGTCGAGCTCGGTCTCGGCCGCGACCCGCAGCGCCTCCACCAGGTCCTGCTCGAACCGGGTCCCGACCTCCTTGACCAGCGCCGCCTCGATCGCCGGCGCAGCACCGGCGTCCAGCGCCCGGGCGACCGACAGCGACAGCTGGCGGATCGCCCAGAACCGCGCGGCCAGCCGCCCGACGACCGTCGCCTCCTCGTCGGAGACACCCGTGCCGGCCTTCTCGCGGAGGAACTCGCGCAGCACCGGGAAGGTCGACAGCCACCGGTCCGGGCCGCTGCGCTCGTAGGCCAGCTCGCTGGTCACCTGCTGCCAGCCGGACCCGATCTCGCCGAGCACCATGTCGTCGGGCACGAAGACGTCCTCGAGCGCGACCTCGTTGAAGTGGTGCGAGCCGTCGATGTAGGGGATCGGCGAGATCCGCACCCCGTCGGCGTGCAGGTCGACGATCAGCTGGGAGAGCCCGGCGTGCTTCTTCCCCTCCTCCATCGGGGAGGTCCGGCAGAGGACGGCGAAGAAGTGGTTGTTGTGCGCCTCGCTGGTCCACACCTTGGTGCCGGTGACGGTCCAGCCGCCCTCGACCCTGGTCGCGCGGGTGCGGACGGAGGCGAGGTCGGAGCCGGAGTCGGGCTCGCTCATGCCGAGGGAGAAGTAGATCTCCCCCGCCGAGATGCCCGGGAGGAACCGCTGCCGCTGCTCCTCGGTGCCGTAGTGCAGCAGGGCCGGGCCGGTCTGCCGGTCGGCGACGAAGTGCGCGCCGACCGGGGCGCCGGCAGCCAGGAGCTCCTCCGCGACGACGAACCGCTCGACCGCGCTGCGCCCGTGCCCGCCGTACTCGGGCGGGAGCGCCATCCCCACCCACCCGCGGGCGGCGAGCTTCCGCGAGAACGCCGGGTCGTGCCGGCCGGCGAACCCGAGCGCCGGCCGGTGGTCCGGGGGCAGCTCCGCGGCCAGGAACTCGCGCACCTCGGCACGCAGCGCCGCCTCGGCGGGGCTGAGCGGGGTGGGACCGAACTGCATGCGGAGCTCCTGGGTCGCCGGGGGGATCAGGCCGTCTCGCGCCGCCGCATGGACCACATCTGGGTGGCCCGCTCGAAGTGCAGCCCGGCGTCCCAGCCGATCCCGGGCGGGCCGGCCTCGGTACGGAAGGACCGCACCGCCTCGCGGGCGAGCTCGGGGTCCTTCGCCGCCCGCCCCGCCAGCTCCAGCGCCAGGTCCTCGACCTGGTCGTCCGGCACGGCCTTCCAGGCCAGGCCGATCTCGGCCGCCCGGACGCCGTCGATCTCCTCGCTGAACAGCCCCATCGCGGCGGTGGCCTCGCGGCCCGCCGTGCGCGAGGAGATGGTGAAGTAACCGCCACCGGGGTGCAGGCCGATCCGGAGGAAGCCGGCCAGCAGGCGGGCGTTCTCCGCCACCACGCGCAGGTCGGTGGCCAGCGCCAGGTTGATCCCGGCCCCGACGGCCGCCCCGCGGACGGCCGCGATCGTCGGCATCGAGAGGCTGCCGACCCGCTTGAAGGCGGTGTAGACCGCGCCGAGCTCCTTGTAGTTCTGGTCCTCGGCCTGGTCCGCGCCCGGGTTCCAGCGGCGGCGGTCGGCGCCCGAGCAGAACATGCCCCCGGCACCCCGGACCACGGCTGCGCCCACGGCCCGATCGGCGTCCACCTCGTCGCACAGCGCCGACAGCTGCAGCCCCATCTCCGGGGTCAGCCCGTTCTTCACGTCGGGGTTGTCGACGGTGAAGACGGCGACGCCGCCCTGCTTCTCGAGCGTTATCTGTCCCACGGGGGATGTCCTGCCTCTCTAGGGGTCGGGTCGGGCGGGGTGCGTTGCAGCCTCATTCGCCGAGCGGAACGCCGCGCCCGCTCGTGCTGACCAGGACGTCGACGGCGGTGGCACCGCGCCCGCGCGCTGCCACGATGAGCGGGTTGACCTCGAGTTCGGTGAGCCGGTCCCCGCCCGCGACGATGGCCTGGGACAGCCGCATCACGGCGTCGACGGCGGCCGGGACGTCGGCCGGCTCGGCACCGCGGAACCCGGCCAGCAGCGGCCACGCGCGCAGGCTGCGCAGCATCGCCCAGGCCCGCTCGGGGGTGACCGGGGCCAGCCCGGAGGCGATGTCCCGGTAGAGCTCGGTCGTCACACCGCCGAGCCCGACCGTGATCACCGGCGGGAAGCCGTCCCGCCCGGCGGTGGCGCCGAGGATCAGCTCGGTGCCGGGCGGGATCAGCTCCTGCACCAGCACGCCCTCGACGTCCGGCACGTGGTGCCGCTTCGCGGAGTCGAGCAGCTCGCGGAAGACCGCCGCGGCCTGCTCCGCCGGGACGCCGACCCGCACCCCCCCGACGTCGCTCTTGTGCGCCAGCTCGCCCGCCGCCAGCTTGAGCACGCCCGGGCCGGGCAGCGCGGCGACGGCCTCACGGGCCGCCTCGGGGGTGGTGACCAGCGTCGAGGAGGGCTGCGCTATCCCGATCGCGCGCAGCAGCGCCGACCCGTCGACGACCGGCGCCTGCAGCAGCTCCCGGATCTCCGCGGACGGCGGCGCCGGCGCCGGCGGCAGCGCCGGGACGGTGCCGGGGTGGCGGGGTGGGGCCATGCGGGCCGCGCACCGGGCGACGTCGCCGACCGAGCCGAAGATGGGGATGCCGGCCTCGCGGAAGACCGCACGGCCCTCGGTGGTGAGTTCCTGGCCGGCGATCCAGCCGACCAGCAGCGGGACGGGCAGCTTGCCGGCCGTGGCCACCAGGTCCTCGGCCAGCCGGGCGCCGGCGTCGCCGACGACCATCGTGACGAACACGGCCACCACGTCGACGGACGGGTCGTCGGCGACCATCCGGCAGACGTCGCCGAAGGCGTGCGCGCCGCGGTTGAACAGCTGGGCGGTCACGTCCACCGGGTTGGTGAGCGCCCCGAAGGCCGGGATCAGCGGGCGGAGCCGGTCCTGCGTCGCCGCGGCCAGTTCCGGCATCTCCAGGCCGAGGTCCTCGCACTGGTCGGCCGCCAGGCTCCCCGCGCCGCCCGAGGTGGTGACGACGGCGACCCGCCGTCCCTCCGACCGCTTGCCGGTGGCCAGCACGGCCGCGACCGCCAGCAGCTCGTCGATGTCGTGGACCAGGACGACGCCGTGCTCCTGGGAGGTCAGCACGAACGCGACGTCGTCACCCAGCATCGACCCGGTGTGGCTGGCCACCGCGCGCCGGCCGGCGCTGGAGCGCCCCGAGCGCAGCACCACGAGGTGCTTGCCCATCTCCCGCGCCCGGCGCGCCAGCGCGGCGTAGGCGACGCCGTCGTCGGCGGCCTCGACGTAGAGCATGAGCACCCGGACCGCCGGGTCCGCCAGCAGCTCACCGGACACCTGCACCAGGTCGAGGTCGGCCTGGTTGCCGGTGCTCGCCCACGCGGCCAGCCCGAGGCCCATGTCGGTGGCCAGGTCGAGCACCGACCCGCCGACCGCCCCGCTCTGCCCGACGTAGGCCACCCCGCTGTCGTGCGCCAGGGGCCGGTCGGCCGCGGCGGTGAAGGTCGCGACGACGCCGGTCGGTGCGTACAGGAAGCCCTGGCAGTTGGGGCCGAGCACGCGCACCCCGGTCTCGCGGGCCACCGCGGTCAGCCGCTGCTGCAGGGCCACGCCCTCCGGGCCGACCTCGGCGAAACCGGACGCGTAGACGACGGCGGCCTTCGCCCCGACCGCCGCCGCCTGCCGGATGGCGTCCTCGACCCGCTCCGCGGCGACCAGCACGAGCACCAGGTCGACCGGGCCGGGCACGTCGGCCAGCGTCGGGTAGCACTTCTGCCCGACCAGCTCCTGGTAGTTCGGGTTGACCGGGTAGATGCCGCCCGCGTAGCCGTGCTCGACGAGGTAGCGCAGCGGCCGCGCCATCAGGTTCTCCGAGCGACCCGAGATCCCGAGCAACGCGATGCCGCGCGGCCGCAGCAGCGCCTGCAGGCCGTCGGGCCGGGCCCCCTGCGGCGGTTCCGGGGCGGATCCCGACGGCGGCTCGGTCATCGGGCAGCGCCTTCCGGGAGGGCGACGGGAGGGGTCCCCAGCAGCTAAGTTGACACCGACGTCAGTGTCAACCTGGCCCGGGCAGTCCGCCGGGCGTTCTGCGGGAGGGATGCGCGCGGTGCCCACCCCAGGCCCGGGATCCGACCCCGTGGACGGCGCGGTGGGGTCCCCCGACCCGTCGCTCCCGACGACCGAGCGCGGCCGCCGGATGCGCACCCGGCTGCTGGCCGCGGCCCGCGAGGTCTTCGAGCGCGACGGCTTCCTGGACGCGCGGGTCACCGACATCTCGGCCGCCGCCGGGGCCGCCCACGGCAGCTTCTACACCTACTTCGGGAGCAAGACCGAGATCTTCCGCGCGCTGGTCGCCGCCACGATGGACGAGCTGTACGCCTCCCTCGGCGGCGGCGCCGGTGAGCCGGGCGGCGCGCGGAGGTCCCCCTCCTCGACGTCCGACGCCGTGCTGCGCATCGACCGGGCCAACCGCCGCTTCGTGGCGATGTACCGGCAGAACACCGCCCTGATGGCGCTCTTCGAGCAGGTGACCACCTTCGACCCGGAGGTGCGCGCGCTCCGGCAGGCAGCCCGGGAGCGCATGGTCGGCCGGGTCCGGCACAGCATCGAGCAACTGCAGTCCGACGGCCTGGTCGCCGCCGACCTCGACGCCGAGTACAGCGCACACGCGCTGGTCGCCATGGTCAACGGCCTGGTGCACTACTGGCTGGTGCTCGGGGCCGACTTCGATGAGGACCGGCTGGTCGCCACGATGACCGGTCTCTGGGCACGGTCGCTCGGCCTCGCCGCCGCACCCTGAGCCCTGTCCCTGGTCTCGACGAGGGTCGTGACCAGGGACAGGGGCATCAGACCCCGGCCTTGTCGTCCTCCCGGGCTGCCTTCGACTCGGCCCGCCGCCGGCCGTAGGCGGCCAGCCGGGCCCGGACCACGTTCCGGATCATCGGCGCCAGGACCGGGACCAGCACGATGAACGCCATCACCGCGAGGAGCACGATGGACGTCGTCCGCTCGACGAAGATGCCCCAGCTTCCGTCGGAGATGAGCAGCGTCTGCCGCAACGTCTCCTCACCCAGCGGACCGAGCACCAGGGCGATCATCAGGGCGGCCGGGGAGAACCCGTAACGCCGCATGAAGAAGCCCAGTACGCCGCAGGCCAGCATGACGCCGACCTCGATCATGCTGCCGTTCACCGTGTACGTGCCGACGATGCAGACCACCAGGATGATCGGCGCGAGGATCCGGAACGGCACCCGGGCGATGCTGGCGAACGCCGGGATGAAGAAGATGTTCACGATCAGCAACATGATGTTGCCCAGGTACATGCTGGCGATCAGGCCCCAGGCGAACTCGGGGTTCTGCTCCATCAGCAGGGGGCCGGGCTGCAGGCCCCACATCAGGAACCCACCGATGAGGACGGCGGTCGCCGCGGAGCCCGGGATGCCCAGGGTCAGCAGCGGCACCATCGCGCCGGCCGACGCGGCGTTGTTGGCCGCCTCGGGGCCGACCAGTCCGGGCATGTGGCCCTTGCCGAACTTCTCGGGCGTCTTGGAGATGGACTTCTCGAGGTTGTAGGACATCAGCGAGGCGACGGTGGCGCCGGCCCCGGGCGTGGTGCCGACGAGGAATCCGAGGAAGGAGCCGCGGACCATGGGGCCGCGCGACTCGCGCCGGTCCTGCTTCGTCGGCCAGAAGCCCTTGCTGCGCGAGCTGACGCTGAAGTAGCCGAGCTTCTCCAGGTGCCCGCCGCGCCACAGCGTGTGCAGGACCTCCCCGACGCCGAAGAGGCCGATGGCCACCGGGATGAAGTCGATCCCGTTGATGAGCTCGGTCGAGCCGAAGGTGTACCGCTGCTGGCCGCCGCCGATGTCGATGCCGACCGTCGCCAGGCCGAACCCCAGGAGCGCGGACAGCGCTCCGAGCAGGCGGTTCTTGCCCACGATCACGATGAGGGTGAGCAGGCCCAGGATGACGACCAGGAAGAGCTCCGGCGGACCGAAGCTCGAGGCGACCGACGCCATCAACGGTGCCGCGACGCTGATCAGGACCGCGCCGATGGTCCCGGCGACGAACGAGGCGACCGCGGCCATCACGAGCGCCGGTCCCGCTCGGCCCTGCTTGGCCATCGGATAGCCGTCGAAGGTGCTGGCCACCGTGGCCGATTCGCCCAATCGACCGGGCGGTGGCCATCCTCCGGTGCTTCGACGCCCGCCGTCCGGCTCTCGGGATCACCGACATCGCCCGGGCGACCGGGCTGTCCACGACGACCACCCATCGGCTGCTGGTCGCCCTGCAGGCGAACCGGCTCATCCGCCAGACCAGCGACCGCCGCTACGGCCTGGGGCCCCTGCTCGTGCAGCTCGCCCGCAGCGGCGCGCTACCGACCACGCTGCGCGACGCCGCACTGCCGCTGATGACGGCGTTGCGCGACGAGGTCGACGAGACGGTCGGGCTGCACGAACTGCTGCCGAGCGGAGAACGGGCCGTCGTCGACCAGGTCGAGAGCCACCAGGAACTCAGGCGTACCTACACCGAGATCGGTGTGCCCATCGCGTTGCCGCACGGCGCGCCCGGGAAGGCGATCCTGTCCGTGCTCCCGCCGGAGCAGCAGGAGGCGTGGCTGTCCCGGCCGATCGATGCCGTCACTCCGAGGACGATCACCGATGCCGGGGCCCTGCGGGCACAGCTCGCCGCCACACGCGCGCGCGGCTGGGCCGGCTCGGTGTCCGAGCGGACCCCGGGCATCCGGGCGGTCGCCGCACCGATCTTCGACCACACGGGCGGGGTGATCGGCGCGCTCGGCCTCTCGGTGCCCGAGATCCGGATGGCCGACGCCCGCGCCGAGGAGCTCGGTCGACGGGTCAAGGAGACCGCGTGGCTGGTCTCCGAAGCGCTGGGCGCCACGCCGGCGGCCGTCGAGGCCACCGTGGAGCGCGCCGGGGGACGCTGACCGGCGACCGGGGGCCGCCGCGGGTCAGTCCGCGGCGATGCGCGTGGTCAGCGTGCCGATGCCCTCGATCGTCACCGCGACCTCGTCGCCACGCTGAAGGGCGCCCACTCCGGCCGGCGTCCCGGTCAGCACGACGTCACCGGGCAGCAGCGTCATGGTCTGACTGACCCAGGCGAGGCACGCGGCGACGTCGAGCAGCATGTCGGCGGTGGTGCCGTCCTGCCGGACCTCCCCGTTGACCGTCGTCCGCAGCGACAGCGCGCCGGGGTCGATCTCGGTCTCCACCCAGGGGCCCAGCGGGCAGGACCCGTCGAAGCCCTTGGCCCGCGTCCACTGCTTCTCCGCGCGCTGCATGTCGCGCATCGTGAGGTCGTTGGCGACCGTGTAGCCGAACACGACGTCGGCCACCTCGTCGGCCTGCACGCGCGTGCAGCGACGGCCGATGACGATCGCCAGCTCGCCCTCGAAGTGCAGGTTGCTGGTCAGTTCCGGGTACGGGACCTCGGCATCGGGCCCGACCACCGCCGTCGAGAACTTGCTGAACACGACCGGGATCTCGGGGACCTCGTTGCCGAGTTCCTTCGCGTGCTCGGCGTAGTTGCGACCGAAGCACAGCACCTTGCTCGGCTCGACCGGAGCCAACAGGGTGACCTCCGACAGCGGGGTGCGCTCCTCCGTCTGCCGCAGACCGTCGAAGGGCGAACCGTCCAGCGCGACGACCGCGTCGTCCTCGATCACGCCGTAGGTGGCCGGCCCGCCACTGGCGGGGGTGTACCGGGCGATCCGCATCAGATGGCCTTGACCATGCCGCCGTCGACCAGGAAGTGCTGGCCGGTGAGGTAGGTGTTGGCGCCGCTGACGACGAAGGCCAGGACCTTGGCGAACTCCTCGGTGGTGCCGTAGCGGCCCAGCGGGATGTTCCGCTCCGTCTGCGCGCGCACCTCCTCGATCGGGACGCCGGCCTTCTCCGCGTTGGTGGCGTCCAGCTGGGCGGTCCGTTCGGTGGCGATCCGCCCCGGGCCCACGGTGTTGATGAGCACGCCGTCCGGGGCGAACTCGACCGCCAGGCTCTTGGCCAGCCCGAGGATCGCGACCCGGTAGGTGTTGGACAGCAGCAGGTTCGGGATCGGCTGCTTGATCGACGACGAGGCGATCGTGACGATCCGACCCCACTTCTGCTGCCGCATGTGCGGCAGCGCACCGCGGATCAGCCGGACGCCGGACAGCAGGTTCAGCTCGAAGGCCTCCTGCCAGGCTGTGTCGTCCAGGGCGTCGAAGCCGCCGGCGCGCGGGCCGCCGGCGTTGTTCACGAGCACGTCCACACCCCCGAGGCGCTGCTCGGTCTCCTGCAGCAGGCGCGTGATGTCGGCCGCGTCGGACACGTCCGCCGCGCAGTACTCGACCTGGGCGCCGGTGGCCTCGGCGATCTCCGACGCCGTCTTCGCCAGCTGCTCCTCGCCACGACTGGAGATCATCACGCGGGCGCCCTCGGCGGCGAGCTGGGTCGCGATCGCCCGGCCCAGTCCTTTGCTGGCGGCGGTCACGAGCGCGACCCGGCCGGTCAGTTCCAGATCCATCAGTTCACTCCACGGGGTTCGAGAGGTCGCGGAAGCCCGCGATCGAGACGCCGGCGGTGTCGCCGGGCCGGATGTGCGCGGCACCGGGGGTGCCGGTCGAGATGATGTCGCCCGGCAGCAGGGTCATGACGCGGGAGTGGAAGGCCACCAGCCACCATGGGCGGAAGGTCATGTTGGAGACGGCGTTGCGCCGGTGGACCTCGCCGTTCAGGAGGGTCGCGACCTCCAGCGCATCGACGTCGTCCACCTCGTCGACGGTCACCAGCTCCGGCCCGAAGCTGAAGAACGTGTCGAAGCTCTTCGAGCGGGTGAGGTAGCGCGGATTCTTCTCGAGGATGTCCTCGGCGGTCATGTCCACGATGGTGGTGAACCCCGCGACCACCGAGGCGGCGTCGGCCTCGTCCACGTCCTTGCACTGCTTGCCGATGATCACGCCGAGCTCGCCCTCGGCGGTCGTCCGCTGCGACTGCGGCGGGATCCGGATCGTGTCGCCGGGCCCGATGATCGTGGTGTCGGGCTTCATGAAGCTGGCCGGTTCGGTCGACGGCGCCTTCTCCGAGAGGTCGGACGCGTGCTCGACGTAGTTGAGCCCGATACCCCAGATCTTGCGGGGATGGCGGTAGAGCGGCGCGTAGACCAGCTGGTCCTGCGGGATCGCGAGCTCGTCCAGCAGCCCGGACGGAGCGCCGCCCACCCACCTCCGCAGGTCATCCAGCTGACCGAGCTCGAGCAGCTCCTGCACGGTGGAGGCCCAGGTGGTGCCGAGTGCCTCGTTCACCGCGGTCAGCAGCACGGCGCCGGACGGGCGCACCAGGGCGGCCGGCTCGGCGCCGTCCAGCCGCAGGGACGTGAGTCGCACAGAGGTCCTACCTCTCGGGTCGCGCCGGTCAGAGACCGACGGCGGTGATCAGGTCGTCGAGCTCGGCGAGCGTGAGTTCGTCCACCGGCGGGGCCGGGAAGCGCGCGTGCGGGGAGCTGATCGACCCCCGCCGGGCGAACACGGCCTTGCGGATCGTCACCCCGCCCACGCCCAGCTGCGCCTCGTACCGGATCAGCGGCAGGTGGCGGAAGAAGTACTCCTGCGCCTCGGTGCGGTTGCCGGCCGCGAAGAGCTCGTAGGTCCGCACGAGCACCTGCGGGAAGCCGAATCCGGTCATGATCCCGTCGGCCCCGCGCAGCAGCTCCTCGTAGAGGTAGACCCCGCCGAGCCCGCCGAAGATGCCCACCGGCGAGCTCACCTTGTTCCGCACCGCCGTGATCTTGGGCAGGGTCGGCGTCTCCTCCAGCTTGAGATAGCGACAGCCCTCGATCTCGTCGAGCAGCCGCACGAGGAAGGGTGCCGGCATCGTCACGCCGGTGTTCACGGGCTCGTCCTGGACGACGACGGGCACCGAGACGGCGTCGGCGACCCGGCGGAAGTGCTCGAAGACCAGGTCGAGGTTCTTCGTGTTGTCCGGCGGCGCCAGCATGACCGCGGCTGCCCCCGCGTCCTCGGCCCGGCGGGCGTAGTCCAGCGACATGCGGGTCGCGCGGGCCGACACCCCTGCGACGACGGGCACCCGCCCGGCGGTCGCCCCGACGTAACGGCGCAGGACCCGCTCGCGCTCGTCGTCCAGCAGCTTGGCCGCCTCGCCCATGATGCCGAGGATGGTCAGTCCGTGGGCCCCGGCGCCGAGGTAGTCCTCGACGAGGCTGTCGATGCTCGCCTCGTCCACGTCCCCGTCGTCGGTGAACGGGGTCAGTGTGATCGGTAGCACGCCCTGGAGGTCGCTCATCGGGAACTACCCTGCACTGAGGCCCGGCCGGCTCTCCCGAGGTCCGTGATGGTGATCACCGGCCCACCGTAACGGCCTGCTCAGGCAGCCCGCTTCCCGGAGGGGAGGCTCCGGCCACGACACGATCGGAGGACTATGGCCGCCCAGCGCTACGCCGTCGTCGGCGGCGGGATCATCGGCGCGGCGGTGGCCCGCCGGCTGCTCGAGCTCCGCCCCGATGCCGAGGTGACCCTCCTGGAGAAGGAGGATCGCCTCGCCGCGCACCAGACCGGCCGCAACAGCGGCGTCGTGCACGCCGGCCTCTACTACCAGCCCGGTTCGCTCAAGGCCCTACTGTGCCGCCGCGGCGTCGGACTGCTGAAGGACTTCTGCGCGGAGAAGGGCATCGCCTACGACGAGATCGGCAAGGTGCTCGTCGCCCTCGACGCCGAGGAGCAGCAGCGGCTCGACGCCATCGCGGAGCGGGCACGGGCCAACGACGTGCCGGGCATCCGCGTCATCGACCGCGCCGAGCTCACGGAGCTCGAGCCGCACGTCACCGGCATCGCCGGCCTGCACTCCCCCACGACGGCGATCGTCGACTACCCGGCGATCACCCGGGCGCTCGCGGCCGACGCGGAGGCCCGCGGCGCCACCGTCCGCACCGGCTTTCCGGTCACCGGACTGCAGCACACCACCGGCACCGCCGACGAGACCGTGGTGGTCCGCGGGGCCCTCGGGCGAGGAACTCGTCGTGGACGAGGTCGTGCTGTGCGCCGGGCTGCAGGTCGACCGCCTGGCCGAGCTGGCCGGCGACGCGCACGCGCCCCGCATCGTGCCGTTCCGCGGCGAGTACTTCGCGCTGGTGCCGGAGAAGCGCTCGCTGGTCAACGGCCTGGTCTATCCGGTGCCCGATCCGCGCTACCCGTTCCTCGGGGTGCACCTGACCCCACGGTTCGACGGCGAGGTGCTCGTCGGGCCCAACGCCGTCCTGGCCCTGGCCCGGGAGGGGTACCGCCGTCGCGACGTGTCCGTGCGGGAGCTCGCCGAGATCGTCCGCTACGCGGGGTTCCGCCGTTTCGCCCGGCAGCACTGGAGGACGGGCGTCGCCGAGATGCGCGGCTCGCTGAGCAAGCGTGCCTTCACCGCCGCCGCCCAGCGCTACGTGCCCGAGCTGACCGTGGCGGACATGGTGCCGGCGGCCGCGGGCATCCGCGCCCAGGCGCTGGAGACCGACGGCAGCCTGGTCGACGACTTCCGCATCAGCCGCACCGGCGCGGTCGTCGCCGTCCGGAACGCCCCCTCGCCCGCCGCCACGTCGTCCCTGGCCATCGCCGAGCACATCGTCGACACCCTCCTCGGCCGCGTCGCGGACTCGTGACCACCGTCCCGACGCCCTGGGCGCTCGAGGAGCGTCCCGCCCGCGTGCTGCTGCCCGTCGACGGCTCCCGCGGGCCGGTCTGAACCCCGTGTCCACGAGCCGCCGCGACCGGCCGGCGTCCTCCCTCTCGGCGGGCGGCGCCGCCGTCACGGTGACCACCGTCGGGGTCCTCCCCGTCTACATGGTCGGTGTGCTGTGGGTGCAGATCCGGGAGGACCTCGGCTTCGGTGTCTCCCTCCTCGGCACCCTGGTGGCCTGCTTCTTCTTCACCTCGGGGCTCGCGGCGTTCACCGCGGGCATGGTCGTGCGCCGCTTCGGCACGTCGCCGGTGGTGCGGCTGTCCGCGGTGATCAGTGCCGCCTCGATGCTGGTCATCGCGCTGGCGGCGCAGCACACGGTGGCCCTGGTCGCGGCGCTCGTGGTCGCCGGCTGGGGCAACGGCGTCGGGCAGCCCGCGAGCAACGACCTCATCGCCCGCGCGGTGTCCGCCACCCGGCACGGGCTGGCCTTCGGTACCAAGCAGGCGGCGATCCCGCTGTCGACGATGATCGCCGGCATCGCGGTACCGGTCGTCGCGATCCCGCTCGGCTGGCGGCCGGCGTTCGCCATCGGGGCCGGGCTGGCATTGCTCGTGGTGCTGACCGTGCCCGGTGGCCACCGGCTGCCGCCGTCCGGCACGGCCACGCCCACGGAGGCCGCCGGCCCCTTCCGCCGGGCCCCGCTCCTCGTGCTGTCGGCCGGGGTGATGCTGGGTGCCGGCTCCGGCAACGCGCTGGGGTCGTTCTTCGTCGCCACCGCCGTGGACGGCGGCATCTCCCCGGCCACCGCGGGTGTGCTCGCCGCGGTGGCCAGCGGCACCGGGGCGGCGTCCCGGATCGCGTTCGGCTGGCTGGCCGACAAGGTCCGGACGAAGTGGCTGAACGTCGTCGCCGCCCAGATGGTGCTCGGCGGGTTCGCCTACGCGCTGCTCGGCACGGGCGTCGAGGTGCTCATCGCGGCGGGCGCGGTCATCGGCTACTGCACCGGCTGGGCGTGGGCCGGGCTGTCCACGTTCGCGGTCGCCCGGATGCACCCGGGCATGGCCGCCCGCGCCACCTCGATCACGCAGGGCGGGATGGGCGCCGGCGCCGCCCTCGGTCCGCTCGTGTTCGGGCTGGTCGCCTCGGCCACCTCCTACTCGGTCGCCTGGTACGCCAACGCGGGAATGGCGCTGCTCGCCGGGGTGGTCGTCGTCCAGGGCCGCCGGATGCTCATGCGCGAGCGCCCCCGACTGGTCGCCGCCCAGCTGCAGCGGAAGGCAGCGCGCCGCTGATCCGGGTCAGCCGGGTGGGGCGCCCGGCAGGGTGCCGAGGATCTCCAGGGCGGCGTGCAGGGTCGGGGGCACCACGCCGGGCTCCGCACCCGCAGCGGCCAGCCCCCGCGCATCCTGCTCGTAGCGGGCGACGATCCCGTCGGACAGCAGCGGCGGGACACCGGTGCCGGCCACCGTGTCCCGGGACATGCGCACCTCGACCTGCCTGCGGCCGGCGTGCCCGACGTGGGTGGTGACCAGCATCGTGGCGAAGTCGCGGGCCGAGTAGCGGTCCAGCGTCTCCTCGATCATGGCCAGCAGTGGCTCCACGACCCCGCGCTCCCGGGCGGCGAGCAGGGCCTCGACCCACAGCCCCTCCATGCCCTTGATGACGACGCTGCGCAGCATCTTCAACGCCGCGGCGGCACCGATCTCCTCCCCGACGACGGCGGCGTTGAGGCCGGCGCCGTTCAGCAGGTCCGCCGCCTCGGCGGCGTCCGGACCGGCGAGCGAGATCGGGATGCGCTGGGCGTCCAGCTGGATGCCCCCGCCGGTCATGACGCCGTCGACCACCCGGGCGCCCGGGAGCGAGGCGGCGACCTCCTGCTTGTCGCCGGGCGCGGTGGAGTTCAGGTCGACGTAGAGGACACCGTCGGCCGCGTGCGGCGCGAACCCCCGGGCCGCGGGAACCGCCGTCGCCGGCGTGACCAGGGAGACGACGACGTCGCGATCGGCGAACTCCGCGAGGTCGTCGACGGGGGTCGCGCCGGCGGCGACGACCGCCTCGCGCACCGCCGCGCCCCGCGCCGGGTCGAGCAGCATCCGGTCGTGCACCGCGAGGTCCACCCCCGACGCGGCCAGCGCCCCGCCGATGATCCGGCCGGCCTCCCCGAAGCCGATCAGTCCCCAGCGCCGGCTCATCGGGGTCCCTCCCCGACCACGTGCACCTCGGACAGCGCCCGCAGCACCCACGCCCGGTCGAACGTGCCCGCGGCGATCTGCGCGAACTGCTCCTCCTCGTCGCGCAGGCGTGCCTGCCCGACGGCCACCACCTCCGCCGCCCGCTCGTGCGGGAGGACGACGACGCCGTCGCCGTCCCCCACGACGACGTCGCCGGAGCGGACCACCGTGCCGCCGGCCTGCACCGGCCCGTGCACCTCACCGGGCCCGTCCTTGTAGGGGCCGAGGTGGTTGATGCCGAGCGCGAACACCGGGATCGGTCCCGCCGCGAGGCCCTCGGCGTCCCGGACGGCACCGTCGACCACGAGCGCGGCCAGCCCGCAGGTGACGGCGTAGCGCCCCATGATCTCGCCGAGCAGCGCCCGCTCCTGGGACCCGCCCCCGTCGACCACGAGCACGTCCCCGGGCACGGCGAGGTCCAGGGCCCGGTGCACCACGAGGTTGTCCCCGGGCCGGGTGCGGACGGTCAGGGCCGGGCCGGCCACCCGGGGCCAGCGGCCACCGGGCACCCAGTGGACGCCACGGACGCCGCCCACCCGCTCCATGCTGTCGGACAGGATGCTGGTCGGCAGGTCCCGGCACTGCTCGAGCAGGGCCGGATCCGGTCGGGGGCCGGGCGGGTACAGCCGGCAGGTGCTCATGAAGGCCTTCTTCCTCGCGTCGGGGTGGAGGTACGGATCAGGTGGGCGCCTGGATGCCGGCGCCCTGGACCGGGGGGCGACGCCACAGCCCGGCGATCGGGAGCCCGCGGGCGCGCCGCACCATCCGGCGGCTGACCCGGATGGTGACGGCGGCGAGCAGGCTCAGGACGGCGGCGGTCAGCCAGGCCGCGGTGTAGGAGAAGGTCTGGGCGACGATCCCGAAGAACAGCGGTCCGGTCGCCGCACCGAGGGAGAGACCGGTCTGCACGAAGCCGGTGACCGAGGCTGCCGCGGCGCGGTTGTCCTTGATGACCGCGAAGTGGAACAGGCCCGTCCAGGCCCAGCCCATGACGTAGGCGAGGACCGAGCCCGCGACCACCATCGGCACCTCGCCGGTGGCCAGCAGCCCGTAGCCGATCGCCCCGCCGGCGAGCAGGTTCGCGATGAAGAGGTAGCGGCTGCGCTCGGCGTGCCGGTCGGCCAGCAGGCCGAACCCGACCCGGCTGACGATGCCGAGGACGGAGCAGGCGGCGAACAGCAGACCCGCCGTCCCCGGCGCCACACCTGAGGACACCGCGGAGTCGACGAGGAAGACGCCGGTCGGCGTGGCGGCCGCCGAGCCGAGGAAACCGCCCAGCGTCAGCACGACCAGGCCACCGCGCGGCAGTCCTTTGTCGGGCTCCCCGGTCTCGGCCGCACGAGCCGGGCCGGGGGCGTCCCGCCTGCTGACCTGCGACCAGATCAGCAGCGCGACCGCCAGGGCCACCGCGGCGGCCACGGCCCAGCGCCAGCCGAACACCAGCGCGATGCCCGGCACTGCCAGCCCGCCGAGCAGCGTCGCCGCCGGGATCGACGACTGCTTGATGCCGAACGCCACGCCCAGGCGCTGCTCGGTCACGAACTCCGAGATGCCGAGGTTGGCCGACGGCTGCGCCACCGCGTTGCCCAGGCCGCCGATGGCGAGGCCGGCCATCAGCCACACCGGCGACTGCGCGAGCATCACCGCGGTCAGCGAGAGGATCGACAGGACCGCGGCCAGCGCCGTCCCCTTCCGCGCCCCCAGCCGCTGCACCAGCCGGCCGCCCGGCCGCGCGCACAGCCCGGAGACCCCGAAGAGGGTCGCCGCCGCGAAGCCGAACAGGCCGAGGCCCACATCCAGGTCGGCCCGGATCTGCACGGCCAGGGCACCGGTCAGGAACGCGGGCAGGACGCCGAGCACAGAGACCGCGACGGCCTGCAGCGTGGCCCGGATCGTCGTCGACCGGGCCGTGCGCCCCGGCCGCGGATCAGGCACGGCCGGCGGTCTCCAGCGGCCGGCCCACCTGTCGGCCCAGCGCGACCAGGGCCCGGTGCGTCTCCCGGTCCAGCGGCACGCCCTCGGCCCGGCGCAGCGCCCGCTCGGCCGCCGAGCGCTGGCCCGGCGTCCGGACCGGCAGGTCCGCCTCCACCGGGTCGAGCGCCCGCAGCTCGGCCAGCATCCGCTGCGTCTCGGCCTGCATGCGCGCCGGGTCGCCGAGACGCGCCGGGTCGAGGACGACGACGAGGTGGCTGGTCCGCGGCGGACCGGTCGCCGCCCGGGCGGTGAGGTTGCCCACGCCCGGTCCCATGGGCCCACCCGCGAGCACGGCGGTGAGCAGCTCGACCAGCAGCGCCAGGCCGTAGCCCTTGTGGCTCGAGCGCTCGCGGTCGCTGCCCAGCGGGAGCAGCGCGCCCTTGCCGGGGTAGACGGCGCTCGGGTCGGTGGTCGGCTGTCCCTCTGGGGTCAGGCCCCACCCCAGCGGGATCGATTTGCCCAGCCGCAGCGCGATCTCGAACTTGCCGCCGGCGACCGCGGAGGTCGCCATGTCGAACACCATCGGCTCCTCCCCCGCCACCGGCATGCCGAGCGCCAGCGGGTTGGTGCCGAACCAGGGACGGGTGGCCCCGGTGGGCGCGACGACGGGCCCGGTGTTGGTGGCGGCCAGGCCGACCAGCCCGAGCTTCGCGGCGTCGTAGACGTAGGAGCCGCTCGCGCCGTGGTGGCTGCTGCCCCGCACGTTGACCCAGCCGACGCCGAATCGCCGCGCCCGCTCGACCGCCTCCCCGAGCGCCAGCGTGGTGACCGGGTGGCCGAGCAGGTCGTGCCCGTCGATCAGCGCGACGGCACCGCCGTCGGAGTGCACGGTCGCCTCGCCGTCCGCGGCGATGACCCCGGCGCCGATCAGCGTGACGTAGGCCGGCAGCCGGGCGATGCCGTGCGAGTCGATGCCGGACAGGTCGGCGTAGCCGAGCACCCGCGCGACGTCGCGGGCGTACGCGGGGCGGACGCCGACGGCTTCCAGCACGCCGACCGTCCACGACTCCAGGACGTCGGCCGGCACCCGGACCTCCGGCTCGTGCAGCACCTGCACCGCCTCGACCCCTGCGGGCTCGACCCGTGCGTCCTCGGCGTGCGCGCCCGACTCGAAGGCGGCGAGCACGGCGTCGGCGACCTCCGTCGTGGCGGCCGGCGCGACGCCCTCCGGGACGAGGTCGTAGGTCCACGGCCCCTGGTGCAGCACGGTGTGCGTGGCCGCCCGCAACCGGTCGCCCAGCGCGCGGGTCTCGTCGAAGTGCTGCAGCAGCGCGACCAGTGCGAGGAACCCGCCGAGGGGGTCCACCCGGCCGAGGCCCGCCCGGCGGGGCGCCGAGCCGTGGGCCGGCTCGAACAACCCCTGGCATCGCCCCTGCACCGGCGGGCCGGGGTGGATCGACGCCGAGCCGCAGAGCGCCGGCGACCCCGCGCGGCCGGCGGCGAGGTCGCTGAGGATGTCGCCGAGCAGCCCCTCGGTGACGATCACCGCCGGAACCTCGGCTCCCGAGCCGAGTTCGAAGGCGGCGCGGTCGACGTAGCGGTGCTCGACCGGCACGCCCCGTGCGCGTGCGACCGCCTCGGCGGTCTGCCGCCACAGCCGTCCGGTCGCGTAGAGGTTGGCCTTGTCGACCGACACCAGCCCGCCGCCACCAGAGCCGGGAGGGCGCTGCTGCAGACGGTCGACGCCCAGCTCGACCACCTCGGCGATGCGCTCCGGCGTCAGCCGCAGCACGTCGACCGCCTCCCCGCCGTCCTGGGAGTACGTGCGGTCGGCCGGCCCGGTGCCGTAGGAGCCGCCGATCAGGTTGCGGACCACGGTGAGGTCGCTGTGCTCGTCGACCGGGATGTCGCGCACCGAGATGCGCAGGTCGTAGCGCGCCCGGAGCCGGTGCAGCGCCACCTCGGGCCGCGGGCAGACCTCCGGCGGCACCGTGGGGTCCTCGCCCACCGCGCCGAGCAGGATCGCGTCCGCGTCGTCGCAGGCGGCGAGCGTCTCCTCCGGAAGGACCCCTCCGGTCGCGGCGGCAGCTCGCGCACCCACCGGCCAGGGCCCGGTCACCTCGAGCAGCCCCCGGTCGGCCAGCCCGCGGAGGAGCCGCGACGGGCCCTCGAGAACCTCCTCCCCGACGCCGTCGCCGGGGAGGAGCGCGATCCGGATCACCGCTGCACCAGCCGCCGGCCGACGGTGGTCATGATCAGCTCGGTGTCGGACTCCCCCACACACCGTTCGAGGTCGGCCAGCCAGCCGGGGAGGGCCTGTTCCATCGTCGGGTAGTGGGCGTGCCCGAGATCGCCCCCGAAGGCCAGCATGTCGTGGGGGTAGACGTCCCCGAGCGTCGTCGACGGCGGACCGTCCGTGGTCAGGATGTCGGGCAGGATGCCGAGCTCGAGCACCACGCCGAGCTGGGCGAACTCCGGCGCGGCGGCGTCGTCCCACTGCAGGAACGGCATCCGGGGGTGGTTGAGCAGCATCCGCGTCACGCCGGCCGCCGTCGCCGCGCGGAACAGCACCAGCGACTGCGCGCAGGTCAGGTGACCCGAGGCCAGGACCAGGTCGTGCGCGGCGACGACGTCGAGGACGTCCTGCCACGCGGGGAGGAGCGCGCCGGCGTCGTCGAGCACGTCCACCTGCCGGAACGCCAGCCCCTTGTGCACCGACAGCTCCGGGTTGGCGGCCGACGCGATGTGGGCGGGTGCCGAGACCGTCGGCATCCACACCACCCGCCCGCCGAGACGCGCGGCCACCTCGACGGCGTCGGGGTTCGCGCCCCCCACGGGCGAGTTGAGCACGATCCCGCCGGCGACCGTGACGCCGGCGGCCGCGCTCCGCTGCCCCGCGAGCACCGCGCGCTCGACCGTCGAGCCCTCGTGCGCCTTGAGCACCGCGAAGTCGACGCCGACCGACCCGTGTGCGCCCAGCACCTCGTGGTCGAAGCCGTGCCGCTCCACCAGGCTGGGCGCGCCGTGGACGTGCAGGTCGGCGACTCCCGAGATCACGACCTCGCCCGCTGCGGTCCGGCCGCCACGTCAGCGGCCCTGGTTCCGGTCGGTCGGCGAGGAGTCCTCGGCGGCGGTGCTGGCCGCGCCGGTCGTGGGGGTGGTCGCGGTGGGCGTGGTCGCGGTGGGCGTGGTCACGGCAGCGGTGTCCGCTGCCGGTTCCCCGTCCGGCGCCGACCCGTTCCCCCCCGATCCCTTCTTGAGTCCGATCAGGTGCACGACGACACCGGCGGCCAGGAAGGCGGCACCGATCCCGATCCAGAGCGGCTCCATCACCAGCAACGCGACCGCCGCGGCCAGGAACAGCACCCGCTCCGGGATCTTCGCGGGACCGAGCAGCCACGACCCGGTGACCACGGCCAGCGCGCTGACGGCGAAGACCGAGGTGACGAAGGCGATCAGGACGGTGGTCACGCCGCCCTCGAAGAGCAGGCCCACGCCGTTCTCCGACAGCACGAAGATGAAGGGCACCAGGAAGGCCGGGAGCGTGTACTTCCACGTCAGCCACATCGTCTTCACCGGTTTGCCGCCGGTGATGGCCGCGGCCGCGAACGGGGACAGCGCCGTCGGCGGCGAGACCTCGCTGAGGACGGCGTAGTAGAAGATGAACATCGCCGAGGCGAACGGCTCGACGCCGACCTGCTGCAGCGCCGGCGAGATGACGACGAACGAGATGATGAAGCTCGCCGTCACCGGGACCGCGAGCCCGAGCAGCACGACCACCGCGGCCGACAGGACCGCCGTGAAGACGAGGCTGCCGCCGGCGAGGTCGACGATGATGCCGGCCAGCCGCAGCGCCAGCCCGGTCAGGGTCATGACGCCGACGATGATGCCGGCGACGGCCATCACCGGGATGACCGAGAGCGCGCCGATGGCGCCCTCCCGGAGCGCGTGGAGCGCCCGCTTCGGGGTGATCCACTGGCGGCGGTCGAGGAAGCTCAGCAGGAACGCCAGCGCGGTGGCGTAGACGACGGCGCGGAACGGCGTGTAGCCGAGCACCATGAAGAAGACGATCGCCGCCAGCGAGCTGAAGTGGTACCCGAAGCGGAAGAGCAGCTTCCAGGGCGACTGGGTCTCCAGCTCGACGGTGTGGGTCTTGTGCCGGCGAGCGTCCATCTCGATCGCCAGGATGATCCCGAGGTAGTACAGGATCGTCGGGATCGTCGCCCAGACGAGGACCTCCAGGTAGGACACCTGGAGGAGCTCGGCGATGAGGAAGGCGGCCGCACCCAGCGTCGGGGGCGACAGGATCGCGCCGATGCCGGCGGCGGCCAGCACACCGCCGCCGTGCTCGGCCGGGTAGCCGGCCTTCTTCAGCAGCGGCCAGGCGATGCCACCGAGGGTGACGGTGGTCGCGACACCCGAGCCGGAGACGGTGCCGAGGAGGAACCCGGACAGGGTCACGGTCCGGCCCGGGCCGGCCGGCGACTGTCCGAACGCCGCGAAGGACAGGTCGATGAAGAACCGGGTCGCGCCGGACGCGGCGAGCACCGCGCCGTAGATCGTGAACAGGATGATGTAGGTGGCCGCCACGTCCAGCGGGGTGCCGAAGATGCCCTGCGTGCCCATGACGTTGTGCCCGATGAGCCGGGGCACGCCGAAGTCCGACGTCGTGAAGGGACGGGGCAGGCTCGAGCCGAAGTAGGCCGTGATCATGAAGCCGACGACGACGATGGGGACCAGGATCCCGACCGTCCGGCGCGCGGCCTCCAGGCACAGGAGCACCAGGCCGATGCCGATGATGAGGTCGAGGTCGGTCGGGACGACGGCCCGCCGGAAGAACGCCTGCCAGTCCGAGACGATGTAGACCGCCGGGACCAGCGACACGAGGGCGAGCGCCCAGTCCAGGACGTTGGGGTGGTCCGCGCCGCCCGCCGCCTTCGACTTCTCCGAGCGTCCCCAGCCGCGATAGGTGAGGAACGTCAGGAACAGACCCACGCTCAGGAAGCTCGGCAGGTACACCTGGCGCGGCATCGGGTTGAACACCCAGTACAGGGCGTACAGCGACAACCCGATGCCGAAGACCGCCGTGATCATGTACGGGATGCCCGACAGCACGCGCGCCGGCTTCTCCGCCTCGAACTCGGCGAGCAGTGCCTCCTCGTCGATCGCCGAGGCGTCGTCGAGCTTGGGGGCGTTCGGCGACTTGTCGAGGGTGGCGACGTCCACGATGCCCCCGGGGCGGTGGCCGGCGGAGTGGGCGAGGTGGTGCTGCCGGGCGTCGACCTCCTGCTGCTCGTCCTCGGGAGTTGACGCCCGCCTGAGACCTGGCAGCTTCATTTCGTCTCCTCGATTTCCAGCAGCACGGTCGGGTTGTCACTGACGACGCGTTTCCAGACAGGTACGGGTGGCGAGCCGGGCACCCAGAGCGTCCGCTCGCCGAGATCGGTGGCAGCGATGTTCAGGTCGTCGAAGACAGCGGGCCGCTCCGGGTCGGGGGCTGCCACGTAGGCCCGGCGGTCCCCGTCCGGGGCCGGGCGGGGTGCGCCCGGGACGGCGTAGTACTCCTCCAGCACCGCCGTCTGGTCGGCGGCGATCTCCACCAGTTCGAACCGGCCGTCCGGGTCCACCCGGTAGCGCTCCTCGGCGAGCGTTCCGTAGACGCTGTTGCGGTAGCTGACGGCGAACCGGTCACCGCGTAGCGGTACCCGCGCGATGAGCTGGCCGTCCGCTGCGCGCACGGTCACAGATTGCTCCCCGTTCCCGCTGGCGGCGACCGCTGATGCGAGGCCCGCGACGACCGTCGTGAGGACGAGCAGGACGACCAGCTGGAGCAGTCGGCCCGACGGCCGGCCCCTGCCCTCCGTGCTGCCGGGACCGGAGCGAACTCCGGCGCCCGGCAGCACGGCGACGTCCACGGACCTTCGGACCGGCCGGCTCAGCCGGCCGAGTCGAAGAAGGTCTGGGCGCCGGGGCAGGTCTCGATGAACGAGACCTCACCGGCTGTCGCCGGATCCAGCTCCTCGGCCGCGGGGTGCACGGTGATGAGCTGTTCCTTGTTCTCGAAGATCACGCGGGTGATGTCCTCCTGCAGCGACTCGTCCATGTCGGTGCGGACCACGAGGATGTTCGGCGAGACCACCTGGGGCGAGGCCTCGTCCTGACCCTCGTACGTGTTGGCCGGGATCTCCTCCTCGAAGTAGTAGTCGCCGTACTCCTCGGCCAGCTGTTCGGCGTACTCACCGGTCGGGATCAGGACCAGCTCGTCGGTGCTCGCCAGGTCGACGATCGCGCCGGTCGGCAGCCCGCCGGACCATGCGCCGGCGTCCACCGTGCCGTCCTGGATGGCGGCGACGGTCTCGGCGACGCCCAGCTGCGAGCGCTCGATGTCGGTCTGCGGGTCGAGGCCAGCCGCCTGCATGATGCGGTCGGCGGTGACCTCGGAGGCCGAGCCCACGGCACCGGGTGAGACCCGCTTGCCCTTCAGGTCCTCGATCGTCTCGATGCCGGTGTCGGCGGTCGTGAAGAAGTGGACGAAGTTGTTGTAGAGGTTGCCGAGGGAGCAGACGTCGATCGGCTCCGTGAAGGTGTTCTCGCCGTTGACGGCGTCGGAGACCACGTCGCCGAGGGCCAGCGCGAGCTGGGCCTGGTCCGACTCGAGCAGCTTCATGTTGTCGACCGAGGCGTTGGTCTCCTGCACGGTGACCACCACGCCGGGCAGTTCGGCGCTGATCACGTTCGCGATGCCGCCGCCGTAGGGGTAGTAGACGCCGCCGGTGCCACCCGTGGCGAAGGTGAGGTTCTCGTTGCGTTCCTCGGCTGCGGGCTCGCCGCCGCCGCCTCCGCCTTCGTCGGCGTCGCCTCCGCCACAGGCGGCGAGGAGGACGCTCGCGGCGACCCCCGCGGCGAGGAGCAGACGGGGTCGCTGCCGTGGGGCAACGGGTGAGCTGGAAGTCATCGTCGGCCTTCCTGGGAGTGCGTCCGGACCGCCGTGGGGCCACAGTCGGCATGCGCACCGTGGCACGCCATCCGCGCTCGTGCCGGTCGGGGCGGCTGAAGTTATGAACCAGTGACCGGAGTGAACCACTTCACACTTTTCGTTGTCTACTGTTTACGATGTTGGTAGCGAGGCAGGTCCGGTGCGAGCCGTGGAGGTCACTGACCGTGTCGGACGAGCAGCCCATCCGTGCCCTTCCCCTCCGCGAGCTGGTCCACGAGCGGCTGCAGGAGATGCTGATCAGCCGGGTCCTGGCCCCGGGTGACCACCTCGTGGAGGAACGGCTCGCCGCCCAGCTCGGGGTGAGCCGCGGCCCGGTGCGCGAGGCGCTGCAGCGGCTGCACCGCGACGGCTGGATCACGCTGCGGCCCCGCTACGGCGCCTTCGTGAACCAGCCCACGACGGAGCAGGTGCACGAGTTCTTCGAGGCCAGGGAACTGGTGGAGCGGTCCGCGGCCCGGCTCGCCGCCGAGCGGTGCACTCCGGAGGACGCCGCCGCGCTGGTGCGCATCTGTGACGAGGCGGACGAGGACCTGGGCCGGGGGGCCTCCCCCGAGCGGATGGGGGCCCACACGGCCCGCTTCCACCGCGGGGTGCTGGAGACCGCCCGCAACCACATCCTGCTCGAGTTCGGGGAGCAGCTCTCCCTCCGCAGCCGCTGGTTCTTCGCCCCGCTCGTCGCGACCCTCGCCCCGAAGGCCTGGATCGAGCACCGCGAGGTGGCCGGCCTGATCGCTGCCGGCGACGCCGACTCGGCCGCCCTGGCCATGCACGCGCACATCTCGATGTCGCGGGACGCCTACCTCGAGACGCGGGGCTCGGACCGACCGGACGCCGTCCTGCCGCCCGCTCCCAGATCGCCCGCTGCCGCGCCTCCGCACGTCGGCACACACTGAGCAGACCGTTCCGCCCACGCCCGCCCCACGTCGAACGAGGAGACCCATGGCCACGGATCAGGTAGTGCTGGTGACCGGCGCATCGAGCGGCATCGGGCGCGCGTGCGTCGATGCCTTCCTCGCGCAGGGCGCCCGCGTCATCGCGGCCGCCCGCCGCACGGAGCGCCTGCAGGAGCTGCAGGCGCAGCAGGACGGCGACGTCCTGCCGCTGGTGCTGGACGTGCGCGACCGGGCCCAGGTCAACGAGGTTCTCGGCTCCCTGCCCGACGAGTGGTCGCCGATCGACGTCCTGGTGAACAACGCCGGGCTCGCCCGGGGGAAGACCCCGCTGCACAAGGACGACCCCGACGACTGGGACCAGATGCTCGACACCAACGTGCGCGGGCTGCTGAACGTCTCCGGCGCGGTGCTGCCCGGGATGGTCGAGCGCGGCGCGGGTCACGTGATCAACATCGGGTCGAACGCCGGCCGGGAGGTCTATCCCGGCGGCACCGTCTACTGCGCGACGAAGGCCGCGGTCGAGCGGATCACCCGCGGCATGCGCATGGACCTGCTGGGCAGCGGCGTGAAGATCAGCGAGGTCGACCCCGGCATGGTGGAGACCGAGTTCTCCGTCGTCAGGTTCCACGGCGATGAAGCGGCGGCCGGCGCGGTGTACCAGGGCGTCACCCCGCTGCAGGCGGCCGACATCGCCAACGTCGTCACCTGGATCGCGAACCAGCCGCCGCACGTCGTGATCGCCGACGTCCTGGTCTATCCGCTCGACCAGGCCGGCTCGGGCAAGCTCGCCCGGCGTACCTGACCCCCCGCTGACCGTGGGCGGACGCCCCGGGTCGCGGGAGCGGCCGGTCGCCGTGCGCCGCCGGGAGTTCCCCGGCTGGCGCATGGTCTGGGCGCTCGCGGTCACCGAGACGGTCTCCTACGGCGTCCTGTACTACTCGTTCGCCGTCTTCCTCGTGCCGATGCGCGAGGAGCTCGGGGCGAGCACCGCCCAGCTGTCCGGTGCGCTCACGCTCGCCTTGGCGCTGACCGGCATCGGCGGCGTGGTGGTCGGCCGGTGGCTCGACCGGTTCGGTGCGCGCTGGGTGATGACGGCGGGCAGCCTGCTGGGTGCGGCGTCGGTGGTGGCCTGGTCGCAGGCGCACGGCCTGCTGCAGCTCTACGTCGCCTTCACCGGCATCGGGCTGGCCAGCGCCGCGGTCCTGTACGAGCCGGCCTACGCGGTCATCAACACGTGGTTCCGGCGTGACCGGCACAAGGCGCTGTTCACGCTCACCGTGGTGGCCGGGTTCGCCTCGACGATCTTCCTGCCGGCGTCCCAGCTCCTCATCGAGGTCGTCGGCTGGCGGCCGGCGCTGCTGGTCCTGGCCGGGGTCGTCGCCGCCTGTGCGCTGCCCCACGCGTTGCTGCTGCGCCGGTCGCCGGCCGACCTCGGCCTGGTGCCCGACGGTCGACCGGACGACGACCTCCTCCCGACCGCGGCGGCCGCGCCGCCCGATCCCGACGACGACGGCGACCTCTCCCCCTACCGCGGCCCCGGCGCGGCGTGGCGACGGCCGCCGGTCCGCTGGCTGACGCTGGCGAGCGCGCTGCAGATGATCTCGAACGCCGCGGTCGCGGTGTTCCTGGTCGCCTACCTGCTCGAGACGGGCGCGCCGCCCGGGCTGGCCGCGGTGGCCGCCGGCGGGCTGGGTGCCCTGTCCGTCACCGGGCGCGTGGTCCTCACCGTGCTCGCCGCGCGGCTCGGCATCGGGCATGTCACCGCGGCGATGGTGGCGGGGCAGGCCGTCGGCGTGGCGATGCTCTTCCTGCTGCCCCAGCCCGCGGCCACCGTGGTCTTCGTGCTCCTGTTCGGCGTGGGCTTCGGCGTGCTCAACATCTCGCGCCCGGTGCTGCTGGGCGCCTACGTGCCGGCCGGCGTCTTCGCCTCGGTGTCCGCCCACCAGGCGCTGGCCGGGCAGTTCGGCCGCGTCGTCGCACCGATCACCGCCGGCGCCCTGATCACCGGCTTCGGGTACGGCGCCGCGTTCACCGTGATCGCCGGCTGCGCCCTCGTCGCCGCCGTCCTGCTCGTGGCCTCGGAACGGGCGGCGGACGCCGACGATGGCCAAGATGGCCATTTTGGCCGGAGAGGGACGACGCGGGGGTGACCCCTCAGGCGGGTGGGCCCGCCTGCGGCTCCGGCGGGTGGTGCGGCCGGCCGGCCGCCGACCGGACCGCCGCGTCGTCCAGGCCGAGGGCGGCCAGCGTCGCCTCCGTGTGCTGCCCGAGCGAGGGCGCACCCGGAACGGAGGGCACGCCGCTGCGGGAGAACGTCCACGGCAGCCGGGCGTGCACGAGCGGGCCCTCGCTGGGGTGCTCGACGTCCTCGAAGAACCCGACGGCACGGAGGTGCTCGTCGTCGAAGAGGTCCTCGATGCTGTTCACCGGCATCGAGGGGATGGCGTTGCTCCGCAGCACCTCGAGCCACTCCGCGGTCGTGCGCCTGGCCAGTTCCTCCTCCACCAGCCGGTACAGCTCGTCGATCCGCTCCGTCCGGCCCCGGATGCTCTGCAGCTGGGCATCGTCGGCCAGGTCGGGGCGCTCGATCAGCCGGAAGAACGACCGCCACTGCGCGTCGGTGTAGAGCAGGGCGGCGATCATCCCGTCGGCGGTGCGATAGGGCTTGCGGTACGGCGACGCGGTGCGCGCGTACCCCGTGCCGCCGCGCCGGCCGGCGTACACCCGGGCGCCCTGCTGCTCCATGAGCAGGAAGCTCGCCATCGACTCGAACATCGGCACCTCGACGGCCTGGCCCCGACCCGAGACCGACCGCTCGTGCAGGGCGGCCAGGATCGCGGCGACCGCCATCACGCCCACCGTCTTGTCCACGACCTGAGTGCGCACGTACTGCGGCTCGGCACTGCCGCCCTGCACCGCGGCGAGGCCCGACACCCCCTGCACGACGTCGTCGTAGGCGGGTTCGTCACGGTAGGGGCCGCCGGAGCCGTAGCCGACCGCGTGGCAGTACACGACGCGGGAATTGCGCCCGAGGACGGTGTCGGGATCGATGCGCAGCTTCCGCATCGCCGCGGGCCGCATGTTGTGGAGGAAGACGTCCGCGGAGTCGATCAGCAGATCCAGCGTCTCCCGGCCCGCAGGCGACGCGAGGTCCAGGACGACGGACTCCTTCCCGCGGTTGAAGTTCAGGAAGGCCGACCCCAGTCCGACCTGCCGTTCGTCCGCGACGTACCGGATGATGTCGCCCTCCGGCGGCTCGATCTTCACCACCCGCGCCCCCATCTGGGCGAGCAGCAGCGCGCAGTAGGGACCCAGGAACGTCGAGGTGAGCTCGACGACGGTGAGGCCGGCCAGCGGACCCCGGGGCGAGGTCACCGGTCAGACCACGCGGGTCAGCGCCGGCCAGAAGTCGTCCGGGCCGGCCAGCAACCCGGCGCCCAGGACGCGCGACCACGCCAGGTCGCTGCCGGCCTCGTCCCGCCACGACCACAGCCGCCGGGTCAGGTGATGCAGCTTGTGCTCCTGCGTGAACCCGATCGCGCCGTGCACCTGGTGCGCCAGCCGGGCCACGACCTCGACCGCCGCCCCCGCCCGCACCTTCGCAGCCGCGGCGGCCAGGACGACGTCCGCCGACCCGCGGTCCAGGGCCTGGACGGCCGCATCGGTCAGCGCCGTCACCGCGGTCACCTCGCCGGCCATCTCGGCCAGCTCCATCTGGATCGCCTGGAACTTGCCCAGCGGCCGGCCGAACTGCTGCCGCTCCCCCGCGTACTGCACCGTCCACGCCAGCACCTGCTCCAGCGCCGCGGCCAGCTGCACCGCCCGGGCCAGCGCAAAGCGCGCCCGCAGCTCCTGCGCCTGCGCGGCGCTCAGCAGAGCCCCGGTCGCGGCGACCTGGTCCAGCACCAGCGAGCCGCGCGGCTCACCGGCGAGGTTGAAGGCGTCGGTCGCTTCGAGGTCCGCCACGTGGACCAGCGCCAGCAGCGCCCCGTCCGACCCGGCGGAAGCCGGCGCCAGGAGGACGACGTGGCTGGCCACGCCGGCCCACGCCAGGTCGGTCACCGTCCCGTTCACGGTGAACCGGCCCGGACCGTCGCCGTTGTCGACCGGGTGCACGGTGACCGCGTCGGCGACTGCGAAGGTCATCGGCTCCTCCGGCGACGGCAGGTCGAGGTCGGCGGCCACCAGCGCGGGCCCGGCCACCAGCAGCTGCTCGGCCACCGGCACGGCAGCGGCGCCCGCAGCCAGCGTCCGCACGATCGCCACCGCGTCGGCCAGCTCGCCGCCGGAGCCGCCCGCCTCCTCCGGCAGACCCACACCGGTCAGCCCGGCCTCGGCGAGCGCGCTCCAGAGGCCCTCGTCCCAGCGCCGCTCCGGCGTCAGCACGAACGGCTCGAAGCCGGTGAGGATGTCCCGGACGGTCTCGACCACCAGGTCCTGATCGCTCGCCATCAGCGCAGCCCCAATCCACGAGCGACGATTCCCCGCAGGATCTCGTTCGTCCCGCCGCGCAGCGTGTAGCCCGGCGCGTGCAGCTGCGCCTCTGCCAGCGCACGGCCCAGCGGGTCCGGGGAGTCCAGGGACGGCGTCACGTCGACGACCTTGCGGATCTCCTCGATGACGTCCGCTTCGAACGTCGTCCCCACGTCCTTCACCAGGGCTGCCGGGATGTTCGGCAGCTCGCCGCGGTCCAGGGCGGCGGCGATCCGCAGCGACATCTGCCGCAGCGCGAGCAGCCGGGCAGAGATGCGGCCGAGGGTCGCGACGGCCGCCGGGTCGCCCGAGTCGCCGACTCGACGAGCGAACTCGGCGACAAGCGGATATGTCGACAGGAACCGTTCCGGTCCCGACCGCTCGAACGCGAGCTCGGCGGTCACCTGGTGCCAGCCGTTGCCCTCCTCGCCCAGCAGCATGTCGCCCGGGACGACGACGTCGTCGAACACGACCTCGTTGAAGTGGTGACCGCCGTCGAGGATCCGGATCGGGTTGATCGTGATCCCGGGCAGCGACAGGTCGACGAGCAGCTGCGACATGCCGGCGTGCCGGTTCGCGGAGTCCGACGGCGAGGTGCGGACCAGGAAGATCCCGTAGTGCGAGTGGTGCGCGTTCGACGTCCAGACCTTCGCGCCGTTGACCACCCAGTCGCCGTCCCCGTTGCGGGCGGCGCGGGTGCGGATCGAGGCGAGATCGGAGCCGGAATCCGGCTCGCTCATCCCGATGACGAAGAAGCACTCCCCCGCGGCGATGCGGGGCAGGATCTCCCGGCGCTGCTTCTCGGTGCCGAACTTCAGCAGGTTGGGCCCCGACTGCCGGTCGGCGATCCAGTGCGCGGCCACCGGGGCGCCGGCCGAGAGCAGTTCCTCGGTGACGGCGTAGCGCTCCATCGCCGAGCGCTCGTGACCGCCGTACTCCTTGGGCCAGGTCATCCCCAGCCAGCCGCGCTCGCCCAGCTTCTTCGAGAACGCCGGGTCGACGCCGCCGAGCCAGGTGTCGACGTGCGTCTCGAAGCTGCCGGCGGCCAGCTCGGCGGCGAGGAACTCGCGCACCTCCGCCCGTACCTGTTCGGCGGCGTCGGACCGGGGCGCAGGCGCCAGGGTCAACGAGTTGCTCATGTGACTCCCCACGTCGTTGTGGTGGTTCCCCGCACGGTTGTACAGGGCGCCCACCAGACGTGGAGCCCCGGCTCGGACGGCGCCCCACCCGACGCTGGCGGCTGCTGCGCCACCGTCAGCGAGACCGTCTCCCGCAGCAGGACACCGACGACGTCCTCCGGCTCCACACGGCCTCCTCCACGGCGGATTCCCGACCGATCCGGAGCGTAGGTGCCGGGGTCAGCCCCCGCCGTCCGGGGCGTCGTCCTCGGCCGGGCCGCGGGTCAGCGAACGGAACTCCGTGACGACGTCGTTCGCCACCGTCCCCAGCGAGGTGAGTGCACCCGTCACCAGCCGGCGCACCGAGTCCATGTCGAGCCCGAGCCCGGCCCCGATCCCGGCCGCGGCGTCCAGCCCCGGCAGCTCGCTGCCCGCCGGACCGTGCTCGGCCAGCTCGGGTGACCACCGCATCGCGTCCCCCGACATAGACCAGTCACCCGTCGCGCCGTCGATGGCCTGGGCCACCGGATTCTCTGCCGCGTCCATGCCCTCCCCCTGACGCCGGTCCCCTCCGCATCGTCCCCCCACGGCGGCGGACGCAACAGGGCCGCGCGAGAAGTCAGGGCAGCCGGGTCAGCGCGAGCAGGGCGATGTCGTCGGCGCGGTGCGCGCCGGTCAGGTCGGCCAGCAGCCGGTCGCACAGCTCGTCGGGACCGAACGCCGCCCACCTCGTCGCGGCCTCCAGGAGGTGCGCCAGCCCCTCGTCCAGATCCGCGGTCCGGCTCTCCACCAGCCCGTCGGTGAAGAGCACCATCGTCGCCCCGACGGGCAGGACACCGGCCCACTCCAGCGCCGGCGCCGGGGCGGGCGGCGCGCCCAGCATCCGGCTCGGCTGCACCGGCAGGAACTCGGCATGCCCGGCGGTGATCAGCAGCGGCGGCAGGTGCCCGGCCGAGGCGATGGCCAGCTGCCCGGTCGCCGGGTCCAGCGCCGCGAACAGCGCCGTCGCCATCCGCTGCAGTCCCAGCAGCGACCAGCTCGCCTGCAGCCGGTCGATCATCGCGCTCGGCGACGGCCCGTCCACCAGGAGGGCCCGGAAGACGCTGTTGAGCTGGCCCATCGTCGCCGCGGCGGTGATGTCGTGGCCGACGACGTCCCCGACCGCCAGCGCCACCTGGCCGTTCGGCAGCCGAACGACGTCGTAGAAGTCGCCGCCCACCTCCACGCCCTGCGTCGCCGCCAGGTACCGCACCGCCGTCGCCAGTCCGGCGATCTCGGGCGGGGGCGGCGGGAGCAAGTTGGCCTGCAGGGTGTGCGACGTGCGGACGTCGAGCTCGTAGCGCTGCGCCTTGGCCAGGACCAGCGACACCTGCAGGCCGAGCTGCTCGGCGACCTCCACGTCGGCCTCGGTGAACGGCGTCCGCCGCCGGTCGGTCGCCAGCGTCAGCACCCCGAGCCGGCGGCCGTCGGCGATCAGCGGCACGGCGACCACGCTGCTCAGCTGCATGGCCCGGATCGCCTCGAGGTGCCGCTCGTCGGACGTCACCCCCGCCAGGAACGCCTCGTCCACCACCCGGACCCACTGCGTGCCGCCCTGCTGCAGCGCCCGCGTGCTCGGATGCGTCGCCGCGCGCTGCGGCAGGTGCCGCTCCCGCACCTCGTCGGCCAGGTGCTGGCGCGCCGGGTCCCGGTGCCGGGCGGCGGCCCGGTGCGGGCCCTGCTCGGACTCCAGGTCGAGGACGCAGAGGTCGGCGAGCCGGTCGACGGCGAGCTCGGCCACCCGCTCCACCGTGTCGGTGACGTCCGAGGCGGCGGCGAGCAGCCGGGCGGCGTCCAGCAGGAAGGCGGCGCGCTCGGCCTGCCGGACGGTCTGCTCGTGCAGCCGGGCCCGCTCCAGCGCCTGCCCGGCCTGGCGGCCCAAGGTCCAGAGCAGGTCGATCTCGGCGGCCGTGAGGCCGAGGCGCGCGTCCGGCTCGGTCAGGCTGATCAGGTCGCCCGGCCCCCCGTGACCCAGGCCCAGGATCAGCACGCCCAGCCGTCGGCTGTCGGCCGTCACCGGCACGATCACCAGGGACACCAACCCGGCCGCCGCCATCGCCTCGGCGACCCCGGGCTGCGCGGCACGCAGTCGCTCGTCCAGCGGCACCGATCGGACGCCCTGCGCCAGCTCCAGCGCGAGCTGCCCGCTCGCTGCCTCCCGCAGCGCCGCCAGCAGGGCAGCGGGCAGGCCCAGAGAGCGCACGGGACGCAGTCCGGGGAGCCCGTCCGTGCCGTCGGGCGCCTCGTCGACCTGCACGAGGGCCGCCCCGCGCGCGTCGAGCGCCGCCCGGCTGCGCTCCACGATCACCGTCGCGACGTCCTCCGCGGACGACGCCGCCGCGAGGTCGGACACCACCTGCTGCAGGGTCCGCGACCGTGCCTCCGACTCCTGGGCGGCCCGCTGCGCGGCCAGCAGCTCGCGCTCGTAGCGCCGTCGCGCCGTCGCCTCGAACAGGGTCGCCCGCACGAGCACGGCCGATCCGTCCTCGTCGCGCAGCTCGACGGCGTTGACCAGGCACGGCAGCATCGAGCCGTCGGCGCGCAGCACGTCGAGCGCGACCTCCCGCACCGCTCCCTGCATGCGCAGCAACGGAGCCAGATGGGTGTCGTGGAAGACCTTGCCGCCGACGGTCAGCAGGTCCCGGAACCGCGCCCCGAGGAGGTCGTCCGGCGACCGGCCGGTCCAGGCGCAGAAGGTGCGGTTGACCTTGACGATCCGGCCGTCGGGCAGCGTCGAGAGGTACCCCATCGGCGCGTTCTCGTACAGGTCGGCCGGATCTTCGTCGAGGAGCCGGTCGAGGGGTCCCGGCGGGTCGACTCCGGACGGGTCGGTCCCCGCGGAGCTCACGGCGAGAGGAAGGCCCGGATGGCGGCGGTGGTCTCCTCCGGGGCGCTCAGGTTCGGGCAGTGCCCGGTGGCGGCCAGCTTGGTGAACACGCTGCCGGGGATGGCCTCGTGCACGTACCGGCCGACGACCTCAGGGGCGATGACGTCGTCGCTGCACTGGAGCACCAGCGTCGGGATCGTGACGGCGGAGAGGTCCTTGCGGTTGTCCGACAGGAAGGTGACCCGCGCGAACTGGCTGGCGATGCCGGGATCGGTGCGGCAGAAGCTGTTGGTCAGCTCCTCGCCGAGCTCCGGCCGGTCCGGGTTGCCCATGATCACCGGCGCCATCTGGGCCGACCAGCCGAGGTGGTTGCTCTCCAGCGAGTCCAGCAGCCCCGCGATGTCGGTACGGGAGAAGCCGCCGGTGTAGTCGCCGTCGTTCACGTAGCGGGGGCTGGGCCCGACCATCACGAGCACGCCGAACAGCTCAGGGGCCTGCTGCACGGCGAGGACGCCGATCATCGCGCTCACCGAGTGGCCGACGAACACGACGTCGGAGAGCTCGAGCTCGCGGCAGATCTCGACGAGGTCGGAGGCGTAGCCGCTCAGGGATCCGTACTTCTCCGGGTCGTAGGCGGACAGGTCGGAGTTGCCCGAACCCACCTGGTCGAAGAGGACGACGCGGTGGTCCACCTCGAAGTCGGGGGCCACGAAGCGCCACATGCCCTGGTCACACCCGAATCCGTGGGCGAAGACGATGGGCCGCCCGCCCGGCACGCCGGTGACCCGTACGGCATTGCGCTCGAGCACTGTTCCCACGCGAAGACCCTAGGGGACGCCCGCCCGCCTGTCGCCGGTCCGAAGATCACGAACTGGTCCGGCTCGGCCGCACACAGCGGGGTACGACTCGCCGGGCGCCGGGCGATCCGGCACCCGGACGGTATCCGAAAACCCCTGTCGCGCCTCCTCCGGTCAGCCCTACCCTGCCCGGCATCAGCTCCGGCAGGACCGCCGGTGTCCCCCGGCACGACCGCCGAACGAGGTGTACGCATGACCGCAGCCGCGGTCCGTTCGACCGCCCTCATCCCTGCCCCGCGCCCAGCGGGCGACGACGCCCCCGGCTCCGGAACGACGCCGTCGCTCCGTGACGGGACGACCTGCCGGGCCGTCGCCTACCAGCGCGTGGTGCACCGGCTGGTCCGGCGTGAACTGCGCCTGCTGGCCGATCTGGCTGCCTGGGCGCCGGACGACGAGGCGGAGCGCACCGCCACGCTCGCCCGGCACGCCGAACTCGTCGGCAAGGTGCTGCTGCACCACCATCGGGTCGAGCGCGACGCCGTCTGGCCGGCACTCCTGCGCACCGTGCCGGACGCCGCACTCGAGGACGTGCGCGCCGAGCTGGCCGAGTGCACCGCGCGCTGCGCGCGGATCGACCAGATGCTGCGTGACGTCGCCACGGCCGCCCGGCAGTGGGGCGTCGCTGCCACTCCCCCGGCGCGGCGGGCGTTCGCGACCGCGTGCCGCGCGCTCGCCGACGCCGTCGACGCCCAGACCGACGACGAGGAGAACACCCTCCTGCCGCTGCTGGAGACCCACCTCGAGCCCGAGGACTGGGCGGCGATCGCGCAGTCCGCCGACTGCCGGCTCAGCGCCCGGGAACAACTCCTCGTGCTCGGCCTCGCCATGGAGGACTCCTCCGCCGCCGATCGGGCGCGGCTGCTCGACGGGCTGTCACCCGCCACCCGTTCCGCCTGGCGGCTGTTCGGCGGCCGGCGCTACCGGGCGGCCGTCGTCCGGCTGCGGGGTGCGCCGCCGGCGCGCTGACCGGCTCGGATCAGTAGCGGGAGGTGCCGCAGTCCGCGCAGCGCTTGCGCAGCCCGGCCGTACGGCTGTGGCAGTTGTCGCAGACCCAGGTGGCCCGCTCGCGCGCCGGGCGTTCCTGCGTGCTGGTGCTCATGGCTCGCTCCCCCTTCGTCGATCCCTCGCGTCCGACGGTAGGAAGCGCCGATGACGCGAAGGTGTCCTGAGAGTTGCATTTCCGGAACGGCCTGGACCGCTCAGTTCGGGACGCCGCTCCGGTCGGACGCACCATGACGACGTTCGTGCTGGTGCCCGGCGCCGGCGGGCAGGCCTGGTACTGGCACCGGCTGGTGGCCGAGCTCGAACGCCGGGGTCACGAGGCCGTGGCCGTGGACCTGCCGGCCGACGACGAGTCCGCCGGGCTGGCCGCGTATGCGGACACGGTGGTCGCGGCCATCGGGAACCGGGGCCCGGTCGTCCTGGTCGCCCAGTCGATGGGCGGTCTCACCGCGCCGCTGGTGTGCGCGCGGGTGCCGGTCGCGCTGCTGGTGCTGGTCAACGCGATGGTCCCGCTGCCCGGCGAGACCGGCGGCGACTGGTGGTCGGTGACCGGGCAGGCCCGCGCCATGGCCGACCACGCGGAGCGGCACGGCCTGCCCCACGAGCCGGGGGACCTGTCCGCCGCGTTCTTCCACGACGTCCCGGCCGACGTCGCCGCCGCGGCGCAGTCGCAGCCCTTCGCCCAGGCCGACCGCCCGTTCGCCGATCCGTGGCCGCTCCGCCGCTGGCCCGACGTCCCCACCGGGGTGGTGGCCGGGCGCGACGACCGGTTCTTCCCCGCGGACTTCCAGCGGAAGGTGGCCGCCGGGCGGCTCGGCGTGGGAGTCGACGAGGTACCGGGCGGCCACCTGGTGGCCCTGAGCCGCCCGGTCGAGCTGGCCGACCGGCTGGAGGGCTACCTGCGCTCGACGTAGACGACGCCGGAGTCGAGGTCGATGCGGGTGTTGGGCGGCGCCCCGCTCTCGACGTCGTCCCGGGTGAGCTCGCGCACCCGCTGCTGCTCCAGGTCGATCGACTTCCCAGGGAAGAGGGCCGCGGAGAACACGTCCATCCCACCCGCGGAGAGCGCATGCCGCTCCCGCCGGTACAGCGGACTGCGCCGGCCGAAGCGCGACCAGAGGTGCTCGGCCGCCGCCACGCCCACCAGGAGCACGACCAGCCCCGGCAAGGTCAACGCGAACAGGACACCCGGACCCATCCGCCGACCGTAGCGCCGCATCAGCTCCGGACGGGGAGAACGGGTCAGCTGCCGCAGCCCCCGGCGCCGCAGGCGCAGCCCGCGCACCCGGCAGGAGCGGCCGGGAGCGGGCGTGCGGCGATGGTCCGGAGGTGGAGGGCGGCGACCAGCAGCGGAACGCCCAGGCCGGCCAGCATCAGGGCCGTGAGGACCGTGGCGGTGTCCGCCGCCCGGTCCCAGTCCTGCGCGATCCCCAGGGCGACGAGCAGACCGGTCACCAGCACCGCCACGACCAGCAGCGACCGGCCGCCGCGGCGTCCGTCGCGGCCGCCGGACAGCTGCCCGGCGCCGGCCGCCAGCAGCACCAGCGGGACGGCGACCAGCAGCACGCGGTCGGCGGCGGAGGAGGCGAGCGCGGCGACGCCGGCCACCACACCCGCCGCGAGAGCCGCGGTTCCGAGGCCGCGGGCCCGGGCGACCAGCTCCGGCGCCAGGGTCTTCGCGGTGGCCGCACGCAGGAGCAGCGCACCACGGACGGTCAGTGCCAGACCGGCCGCCCCGAGCAGCAGGCGGGCGCCGTCGCCGACCAGGAAGAGCGCGGCCACGGCGACGGCGATCGCGCCGAACCCGAGCGCGAGCCACCACGGCCAGATGCGCCGGGCCGTCTCCGGGGTCGCCTGCGCCGTCAGGATGCCGATTCCGCCGTTCGCCACGCGGCCATTCTCCCTCACCCGCGCGGCGGCTCCGCAGGCGCCGCGGTGGCGAGGCGTGCGACGCTGAACCGCTGACCGTCCCACTGTCGAAGGAGCCGCTCGTGAGTGCGCAGGACGCCGCCCGACGGGCCGGCAACAGCGATGCCCTCGAGCACCTGGCGCGGGTCGGGCTGATCGCCTACGGCGTCGTCCATCTGCTGGTGGCCTGGCTGGCGATCCAGCTGGCCTGGTTCCCTGGTGGCGGGGAGTCCGCCGACCAGTCCGGCGCGATGGCCACCCTCGCCGAGTCGCCCGTCGGCAAACCGGTGCTGTGGGTCGTGGCCATCGGGCTGATCGCGCTCGCCGTGTGGCAGGCGGCCGAGGTGCTGCGCTGGCGGAGCGATTGGTCGGCGTCGGGCAAGGCGCGCACCAAGGCGCTCCGGAAGTCGGGGAACTCGCTGGTCAAGGCGGTCATCTACGTCGTCCTCGCGGTGCTGGCCATCCGCTACGCCACCGGCACCGGGAAGTCGAGCTCCTCGTCCCAGCAGGAGACGACGGCCGGCGTGTTCGGCTGGCCGGGCGGGCAGTTCCTCGTCGGGGCCGCCGGGCTGATCCTGATCGGCGTGGGCGTCTGGCACGTCCGCAAGGGCTTCAACAAGCACTTCCTCAAGCAGATCGACACCTCCGGCTGCGACCCGGGCGCGGTCCGCCTGGTCACGCGCCTCGGGCAGATCGGCTTCCCGGGCAAGGGGATCGGGCTCGCGGGCGTCGGGGGGCTGCTGATCTGGGCCGCCGTCACCTTCGACCCGTCCAAGGCCCAAGGGCTCGACGGTGCCCTGCGCGGGGTGCTCGAGCTGCCGTTCGGCCGGATCCTGCTCACGCTCGTCGCGGTGGGCATCGCCGCTTTCGGCGCCTTCTGCTTCGTCCGCGCCCGCTATCCCGAGCGCACCTAGGCCGGTGGTCGCCTCCCGCTCCCTGCTCGACCGCGTGCACGGCGTCGTCCGCCGGGCCCGCGAGGTCACCGACCACCCGGTCCTCACCCACGTCGCGCGGGTCGGTCTCATCGCCTACGGCGTGATGCACCTGCTCATCGGCTACCTGGCCGCGCGGCTGGCCTGGGGCGCCCGCGGGGCCGACGCCGACCAGACCGGCGCCCTGCAGACCGTCGCCGACGGCCCCGGCGGCTCGACCCTGCTCTGGGCGATCGGGCTGGGCATGCTCGCCCTCGCGCTCTGGCAGGCCGGCGAGGTGCTGCTCTGGTGGCACGGACTGCTCGACCCCGAGCACCGGCAGCGCACCGCGCTCGTCTGCGCCAAGTGCCTGGCCAAGGCGCTGGTCTACGCCGTCCTCGGGATCACGGCGCTGCTCTTCGCGGTGGGCATCGAGTACGAGGCCGACGAACGGCTGCGGGAGCTGACCGACACCACCCTCGGCGTCCCCGGTGGTGCCCTGCTGGTGGGCGCCGTGGCCGGAGGGGTGGTCGCCGTCGGGATCTACACCCTGATCCGCGGCGTCACCGGCGGCTTCATGAAGGACATCGACCTGCCGGCCGCCCCCGACCGGTGGGAGCCGCTGATCGAGACGCTCGGGCGCGTGGGCTACGTCGCCAAGGGCATCGCGTTCGGACTGGTCGGTGTGCTGCTGTGGCGTGCGGCCACCTCCGCCGACGTGTCGACGGCGACCGGCCTCGAGGGCGCCATGACCGCGATCGCGGGGGTGGCCGCGGCGGGGCCCTGGCTGCTCACCGGCGTCGCGGTCGGCTTCGCCGCGTTCGGCCTCTACGCGCTCGCGCGCGCCCGCTACCCCGACCGCGACCCGTCGTCCTGACTCAGGCTCTCGGGCCGCCGGCGACGTAGAGGACCTGGCCCGACACGAAGCCGGCTCCCTCGCTCACCAGGAACGAGACGGTGTGCGCGATGTCCTCGGGACGGCCCGCGCGGGCGACCGGGATCGCGGCGGCGCGGGCCGCGACGTAGGGCTCCCACTCCTGGCCGATCCGCGCGGCGGTCGCCTTCGTCATGTCGGTGACGATGAAGCCGGGGGCGATCGCGTTGGCCGTGACGCCGAACTTCCCGAGTTCGATGGCCAGGGTCTTGGTGAAGCCCTGCAGGCCGGCCTTCGCGGTGGCGTAGTTGGCCTGGCCGCGGTTGCCCAGCGCCGAGGTGCTGGACAGGTTGACGATCCGGCCCCACTGCGCCTCGATCATGTGCTTCTGCGCCGCGCGGGTCATGAGGAAGGAACCCCGCAGGTGCACGTGCATCACGAGGTCCCAGTCCTCGTCGGTCATCTTGAACAGCAGGTTGTCGCGGGTGACGCCGGCGTTGTTGACCAGCACCACGGGCGGACCGAGCTCGGCCGCGATCCGGTCGACCACGGCCTGCACCTGCTCCGCGTCGCCGACGTCCGCCCCGACCGCCAGCGCGCGCCCGCCGGCGGCCTCGATCGCGGTGACGGTGTCCTTGGCGTCCGACTCGCTCAGGTCGAGCACGGCGACGGCGAAGCCGTCCGCGGCCAGCCGCTGCGCGGTGGCGGCCCCGATGCCCCGGGCCGCCCCGGTGACGATCGCGACGCGGCCCGTCATGAGACCCGCTCGAACAGCGCGGCCAGGCCCTGGCCGCCGCCGATGCACATCGTCTCCAGGCCGTAGCGGGCCCCGCGGCGGTCCATCTCGCGCAGCAGGGTGGCCAGGATGCGCCCACCGGTCGCGCCGACCGGGTGCCCCAGGGAGATGCCGGAGCCGTTGACGTTGGTCCGCTCCCAGTCGGCCTCGGTGAAGCCCCACTCGCGGGCCACCGCGAGCACCTGGCTGGCGAACGCCTCGTTGAGCTCGATGAGGTCGACGTCGGCGAGCTTGACGTCGGCCAGCGCCAGCGCCTTCGCCGTGGCCGCCACCGGCCCGATGCCCATGGTCTTCGGCGGGACGCCGCCCACGCCCCAGGACACGAGCCGGGCCAGCGGGCGCAGGCCCAGCTCGGCGGCCTTGTCGGGGTGGGTGACGATCGCGATCGCGGCGCCGTCGTTCTGGCCGCTGGCGTTGCCGGCCGTGACGGTCGCCTCGGGGTCGTCCCGGCCCATGATCGGGCGCAGCCTGGCGAGCGTCTCCACGCTGGAATCGGGCCGGATGTGCTCGTCGCGGTCGACGACGGTGTCGGCCTTCCGGCCCTTCACGGTCACCGGGACGATCTCGTCGGCGAACCGCCCCGCCTCGACGGCAGCGGCCGCGCGCTGGTGGCTGCGGACGGCGTACTCGTCCTGCTCCTCGCGACCGATCCCGTACTCGCGGCGCAGGTTCTCCGCCGTCTCGAGCATGCCGCCGGGCACCGGGTGGTGCTGGCCCCCGGCGGTGACCCGGCCGCGGGCCAGCCCGTCCTGCAGCAGCACACCCGGGCCGGCCTTGACGCCCCAGCGCATCGCGGTCGAGTAGAACGGCGCGTTGCTCATCGACTCCGCGCCACCGGCGAGGACGACGTCGCAGGCGCCGGACTGCACCTGCATCGCGGCGTAGACGACCGCCTGCAGGCCGGAGCCGCAGCGCCGGTCGATCTGGAGCCCCGACGCCGTGACCGGCAGCCCGGCGTCGAGGGCGGCGACGCGGCCGATCGCGGGGGCCTCCATGGTCGGGTAGCAGTGGCCGAGCAGGACGTCGTCCACCGAGTCCGGCGGGAGGCCGGTGCGGTCCATCAGCGCGCGGATCACGGTGGCCGCGAGCTCCTGGGGGGTCACGTCCCGGAGCGATCCTCCGAAGCCCCCCACGGGGGTCCGCAGCGGCTCGCAGATGACCGCATCTCGCACGGTGGTCCTCCCTGTTCGTCAGCGGCCCGGGCACGGGCCCGGACACACGTCACCCGAGTGTCCTCCGGTCCGGATCGGACCGTACGGGCACCCGGGCGCGGGCGAAGAGAGGAGGGATCAGGCAGTGCTGCCGGCGGTCTCCCCGACCTGCTCGGCGTGCAGGAGCTGCCACAGACCCGTGATCTGGAGGGGCCGGATGACTGCGCGCGAGGACGCGAGCACCCGCAGGGGGACGTCGCTGCCGACGCGGCGGTGCGCGGCCGCCAGGACGCAGAGCCCGGCGGAGTCGAGGAACGTGACCCCGGAGAGGTCGATGGTGAGCTCGCTGAGCGGGCTGTCGAGCAACGTGTCGATGTGCTCGCGGAGCAGGGGTGCGGACGAGGAGTCGATCTCACCGACGACTGTGAGTCGGGCCGTCGGCGCCGGCTCGCTGACCTCGACCGTCAGCAGATCGGTGGTGGGGCGGTGGATCGGGGATGCGGTCACGGGCTGCCTCTCAGGCGCATTGCCGGACCAGTGGTGGAGGCGCGCGGTGCTGTTGCGATACCGGGCACTGGTGGCGGCTGGCTGTTGAACCGCATACCGAACGGTAGGGACCGAAGTCCCGGATGGCAAGGGGCTGTGACCCATCTGCCCCCGCCCGTGCGCGGCCCGTAACCGCGTCCGACCCGTCGTCGCAGGTGGCAGATACTGGTCCCGTGACGCACGAGGGGACGACGGACGCGAGGCCGCCATCAGGACGCCGCCGCTCGGTCGGGCTCGCACTCGGTGCCGCCGTCTGGGCCGGTGCGTCGGTCCTTGCCTTCCTCGAGCTCGACCCCATCATCGCCGCCTTCCTGGTGATCCTGGCGGGAACCGCGGTGGTCATCGCCGCCGTCGCGCGCGATTGGGACCGGCACCCCAGCTTCGAGGAGCGCGAGCTGGCCCGCGCCCGGAAGCGCGCCGCCAAGTGGGAGCGCAACAAGGACGTCCGCGCCCGCGACCGGGCCCGCTGGGAGGCCCACCAGGCCCGCCGGGCGAAGAAGAGCGCCGGCTAATCCGTTCGACACCGGCAGCGGGGTTTCCTACCGTCGTCGCCATGCGGTTCTCCGTGCGCACGCGCACCGTCTGACGCCCGCGGGCGCCCACTGCGCCCCGCCGTCCGCGCCCGTGGCTCGTCCGGGCGCCGTCCTTCCCTCGCTGCCCGCCCGGCTCCCCGAGCCGGCGGGTCCCGTTCCGCACCTCGTCCGGAGGTCCCCCATGTCACGTCCCGTACCCGAGGCCGCCGCCGCGGCCCGCGCCGAGCTCGCCGACAGCGACGCGCACGCCTTCGACCGGCTGGCGGCTGCCGTGCTCGCGTCGGCGCGCGCCCCGCTCGGTCCCGTCCTGCGCGCCCAGCTGCCCGGCACCGCCGGCGTCCGGTGGCTGCGTCAGGAGAACCTGCCGCCGACGGCCCGTCCCGCCGCGCTGACAACGGCGCACTGGCTGTCGCTGTACCGGTGCTGGAGCGCCGAGCACCGGATCGCGGCGTCCGGGGGGCCGGACGGCCGGCGCACCGGCGGTCGCCCGTCGGCGCACGGCCACGCGCCCGGTGCCCTGTCCATCCCGCGCTGGGGCCAGTAGGCCCTAGTCCCCCACCCCGTCCTCGGCCGTCAGTGCGTCGGCGCGGTCGGGATGCGCGAACGCCTCGGCGAGCGCCTGGCGGGCGGACCACGTCCCCGCCCGCCAGGCCAGCGCCCGCCCGAGGGCCTCCGGGCTGCCGTCGACGTGGTCGATGTCCCCGCCCGGCCACCAGGAGACCGGCCGGCCGCCCACGACCAGGGACGCATGGACGGCCACGTCCCCGGAGAGCTCGGACCGGCCCAGGCGCGCGGCGGCGAGTGCGGCCCCCGGCAGCTGTGCCCATGGCAGCTGCCGGTCGGGCCGGCCGGACACCGTCGCCCGCACCAGCTCGCCGGCCAGCGGCAGGTCGAGCAGGTCGGCGACGGCCCCGGGTGCCCCGCCCGCCGGCACGACGGGCGAATCGACCAGTGGCTGCAGGTAGGGCGCATCGAGGACGACGGCCTCGCCGGCCACCCGGTCCGGGGCGACCCGGACGCGGTCCGGAGGCGCGACGTCGATGCCGTCCAGCGCCGCCGCGAGCCGCGCGTAGATCGTGCGCAGCACGGCCGGGCGGACGCTGCGGGCGGGGTCGCCGAGGCGGTCGAGCAGGTCGATCGCGCTGTCCACGTCGAGGAGCACGTCGTCGACCGTGGCGGGTGGGCGGAGCAGCCCGAGAAGCTCCGGATCGTCCGGCGCGGGTTCGTACAGTCCCTGTAATTCCGTGCCGTCCGGGTGCCGCAGCCGATCCGGGCGGGCGCCGCCGAGCACCCGGTGCGTCGAGAGCCACCACCGGAGATAACCGGGCACGGTGACTCCGCCCAGCACGACGTCCGCCCGCGCCTCGGCCGGGAGAGTGGCGAGCAGGGGCAGCGCCCGGGGCCAGTCCGCGACCAGCTCCAGGTCGCGCACCGCCACGAGCGCGGGCCACTCGGGCGGCGGCGCGTCGTGCGGCAGCCGGTCCAGGACGGCATCGGCCCAGGACTCGGCGCCGTCGACGTCCAGCTCGTCGGGGTCCTGGGCGCGCACGACGGCGAACGAGTCGAGCACGCCCACGGCGCGCAGCGCGTCGCCGTCGACCCCGGCCGCGAAGTCCCGATCGAGCGTCCCGAGGGAACCCGGCTCGAGGACGGCGTCCAGGAGGGAGCCCGGCAGAACCAGCTCCCCGGCCGGCGCCCATCCCCCGTCCTCGTCGGGCAGCGCCAGGTCGGCCAGCCAGGGCAGCTCCCCGACGGCGGGCCGCGCCGCCCCGACCAGTGCGAGCACCGCCCCGGCCAGCTCGTCGGGGTGGGGGGCGCCGGGCGGCGCGTCGTCGACGGCGTCCATCGACGTCTCGACGGCCGCGCGCACCGCCGGATCGGCCAGGACTGCGGCGGCGGTGGCCGGCTGCGCCGTCGC
>NZ_SPQL01000009.1 GCF_004570385.1 Blastococcus sp. CT_GayMR19
GATCTCTCGTCGGGGCCGGCCCGGCCGACGACGTGCCCGGCAACGGGCCGCGCCGGTCGGCGGCCACCGGGCTCCGTGACGTCGTCGGTGCCGTCGCCGAGGCGGTGGGCGCCGCGTTCGGTCCGTCCGGGCCGGATACGCGGCCCCCACCGCCGGGGCCGGTCGGGGCGCCGACCGCGGGGGGCGAGCGGACTCCGGGCGCCCTGCTCGGTGACCTGCTCGCCGCCGCGGCGCCGCGGCTGCCCATCCGCGACGGGAGCCGGCTCCGCCGGGCCTACCCCGGGGCCTCCGACGCCGAGATCGCCGACCAGCTGGTCGCCCGGGCAGCCCGGATGACCGGCGGGATCGGGGCCGCCACCGGTGGCCTCTCCGCGGCGCACTGGTTCGCCCCGCCCTCGCTGCTCGCCCTGCCCCTGGAACTGGGCGCCGAGACCGTGCTGATCGCGGCCGTCGAGGTGGTGCTCATCGGGGAGCTGCACGAGCTCTACGGGCAACCGGCCACGGGCGACGCGCGTGACCGCGCGGCCGCCTACCTGGCCAGCTGGTCGGCGCAGCGGTCGGTCAGGGGCGCCGGCGCCGCGGGCCTGGGCTCCCTCCTCGGCAGCGCGGGCGTCCGCGCCCTCCGGCGCAGGGTGACCCGCAGGCTCGCCGGGAACGTCACGACCGCCGCCCCCTTCCTGCTCGGGGCCGCCCTCGCCGGCCGGGGCAATCGCCGGGCGACCGAGGGGCTCGCCGGGCATGTCCTGGCCGACCTCCGCGGGTCGGGCCCGGTGGGTCCCGAAGGCACCGGCCCGCGCCGCTAGGGTCGCTCGCGTGCCCCAGTCCTCCCCGCCCGAGCTGGACGTGCCGGTCCGGCTGACACCCGAGGGGCAGGTGCCCGGCTACGCGCTCCCCGGCGACGCCGGCGCCGACCTGACCGCCGCGGAGGACGTCGAACTGGCGCCGTTCCAGCGGGCCCTCGTCGGCACCGGGGTGGCGGTGGCCATCCCCGAGGGGTACGCCGGGTTCGTGCACCCGCGCTCCGGGCTGGCCCACCGGGTGGGTCTGAGCATGGTCAACGCCCCGGGCACCATCGACGCCGGCTACCGAGGGGAGATCAAGGTGAACCTGATCAACCTCGACCCCACCCGACCGATCGTCCTGCACCGCGGGGACCGGATCGCGCAGCTCGTCGTCCAGCCGGTGGTGCGCGCCCGGTTCGTGCCGGTCGAGGAGCTCCCGGGCAGCGAGCGGGGCGAGGGCGGCCATGGCTCGACGGGCGGCCATGCCTCCGGCGGGCGGGCCGAGAGCGACACGGCGTTGACCGGGGGGCGGAGCTGATGCCGTTCGGACGGCGGCGGAACCGCATCGACCGCAGCCTGCGCGAGCGCGGCGTCCCCCCGGAGCCGCAGCACCGCGTCCGCGAGGTGTCGGCCACCACCGGCCCCTACGACGAGGCCGACGCCCCGGCCGACGGGATCTCGCGGATCGACCTGGGCTCGATCCGGCTGCCCGCACTCCCCGGGATGGATCTGCGGGTCGAGCTGAGCCCGCAGCAGAAGGTCATCGGCGCCACGCTCCGCGCGGGGAGCTCCACGCTCCAGGTGTCGGCGTTCGCCGCACCGCGCGCCGCCGGCATCTGGGACGACGTCCGGGCCGAGCTCGCGACGACTGCCTCCGGCCAGGGCGGCTCCCTCCGGGAGGTCGAGGGTCCCTTCGGTCCCGAGCTGGCCGGCACGATCCTCGCCGCGCCGCCTCCGCAGCCCGGCGCGACCACGCCGCCGCAGCCCGTCCGGCGCGCGACCCGCTTCCTCGGCGTCGACGGGCCGCGGTGGTTCCTGCGCGGCATGCTCAGCGGCCCCGCGGCCGAGGACGCCGAGGCGGCGCGACCGCTGGAGGCCGCCTTCCGGGGAATCGTCGTCGTCCGCGGGTCCGAGCCCATGCCGGTCCGCGAGCAGCTGCCGCTGACCCTGCCGCCCCAGGCCGCCGCGCAGCTCGCCCGCCAGCAGGCGGCCGCACAATCCGCACCGGGGCCACGGGGACCGGCGCAGCCGGGCGGTCCTTCCCCGGCGCCCGGATGAGCGGACCTGTGCCCCGGGTCCATCGCTACGGGCCGGGGCCCGACCGGTTCCTCGAACTGACGCTCCCGCAGGGCGCGGGGCCGGCGCCGGTGGTCGTCGTCCTGCACGGCGGGTTCTGGCGGCCGGCCTACGGGATCGAGCTGGCCCGCCCGCTCGCGGCCGACCTCGCCGGGACGGGCTTCGCCGCGGTCGCGGTGGAGTACCGCCGGGTCGGCGCGGGCGGCGGCTGGCCCGGGACCCTCGAGGACGTCGCGGCGGCGGTGGACAGCCTGGCCGACCTCCCCGACGCCACCCGCCTCGACCTCACCGATGTCACCGTCGTCGGCCACTCCGCGGGCGGGCACCTGGCCGCCTGGCTGGCCGGACGGCACCGGTTGCCGCCGGGAGCGCCGGGAGGCGCGCCCCGCGTCCGGATGACGGCGGCGGTCCTCCAGGCGGGCGTCCTCGACCTGTCGGCGGCCGACGAGCAGGACCTGGGCGACGGGGCCGTGCGCGCCTTCCTCGGCGGTGCCCCCAGGGACGTGCCGGAGCGCTACGCGGCGGCGGACCCGGTGCGACTGCTGCCGACCGGGACATCCGTGCTGTGCGTGCACGGCGCCGCCGACGACGACGTCCCCGTGCAGCAGAGCCAGCGGTACGCGGCCGCGGCCCTCGCCGTCGGGGACCGCGTGGAGCTCCGCGTCGTCCCCGGCGACCACATGACGCTGATCGACCCGGCGTCAGGCGCGTGGGCCACGACGCGCGACTGGCTGGCCCACGGGCGGGCGGGCGCGCCGTACGCTTGACCCGTGACCGAGACGCGCGCACCCGGCTGGCTGTCGCGGAGCCTGCAGCGGCTCACTGCCGACGACCACTCCATCGACGCCGAGGAGCTGCGCGCCGACGCGGTGAGCGCCGGCTGCGAGCCGGTCAGCTCGTGCCGCAAGGGTGCCGTCGTCACCGTGACCGGCCGCCTGAAGTCCGTGGTCTACACGCCCCGGGAGACGGTGCCCACGCTCGAGGCGGAGCTGTTCGACGGGTCGGGCTCGGTCACCCTCGTGTGGCTGGGTCGCCGGCGTATCCCGGGCATCGAGCCGGGCCGCACGGTGACCGCACGCGGCCGGTTCGCGGCCTTCGACGGCAAGCGGGTCATCTACAACCCCTGGTACGAGCTGGGCGCGGGCTGATCGTCACCGGCGGCGTGCAGGGTCCGGGGGAGCTCCCCGGCGAGCGAGGGACCGGGGGACAGGCGACGATGAGCGGCGAGCAGGGCAGCGGTTCGTCACCGGCGCGGGACGACGGGACGGTCGGCTTCGACCGCCACCTGGTGCTCGAGCAGCTGGGTGGCTGGCGCGGAATGGTCGACGCCACTCTCCCCACGGTGGCCTTCATCGTGGCCAACTCCGCCGCCGGCCTGCGCACCGGGATCTGGGCCGCACTCGGCGCCGCCGTGCTCATCTTCCTGGTCCGGCTGGTCCGGCGGGAGAGCGTGCAGCAGGCCGTCAGCGGCCTGTTCGCCGTCGGCATCGCGGTGGCCATCGCCGCCAACTCCGGTGAGGCGCGCGACTTCTTCGTCCTGGGGATCGTCCGCAACGCGGCGATCGGGGTGGTCCTGCTGGGGTCGGTCGCGCTGCGCCGCCCGCTGATCGGCTACCTTGCCGAGTTCCTCGCCCCCAGCCACATGGGCGGCATGGCGGCGCACTCCCTGCCGTGGCTGTCGCGCGGCGCCGGCGTCTCCCGGGCTGTCCGCGAGGCCACCGTGCGGACGCCGGGGGCGGACCCCGCCCCCGAGCTGCACTGGCGGGAGGACCCGCGGGCGTTGCGCGTCTACGGCTGGCTCACGGTGCTCTGGGCGGCCACCTTCCTGCTGCGCGTGGTCGTGCAGGGCCCGCTGTACCTGGCCGACGAGGTGGAGCTGCTGGGGACGGCGTCGCTCGTGCTCGGCCTGCCGCTGACGGCAGTCGTGGGTGTGGCGACCCTGGTCGTCCTGTCGCGCCTGCACCGCGCCCGCTCCGCCCCGCCCGAGGCGGCTCCGGAGCCGGCTGCGGACGACGACCTCCAGGCCCGCTGAACGAACCTCAGCTGGGCGCGAGCACGGTCTTCAGCTGGTCCTCGACCTCGGCGTGCGTCACGAACAGCAGCTCGTCGCCGGCCTCGAGCGGCTCGTCCGGCGTCGGGGTGATGACCCGGTCGCCCCGCAGGATGGCCGTCAGCACCGTCTCCCGGGGCAGCGGAACCTCGCGCAGCGGCTTGCCGACCCAGGGTGTGTCCTCGGCGAGAGTGATCTCGACCAGGTTCGCCGCACCCTTGCGGAAGCTCATCAGCCGGACGACGTCGCCGACGGTCACCGCCTCCTCGACGAGGGCCGCGAGCACCCGCGGGGTGGAGACGGCGACGTCGACCCCCCATGCCTCCGTGTAGAGCCACTCGTTGCGGGGGTCCTTCACCCGGGCCACGACGCGGTTGACGGCGAACTCGGTCTTGGCCAGCAGCGAGACGACGAGGTTGGCCTTGTCGTCACCGGTGGCGGCGACCACGACGTCGCAGGTGGCGAGCTGGGCCTCCTCGAGCGAGGAGACCTCGCAGGCGTCGGCCTGGACCCATTCGGCTCCCGGCACCGCGCGGGTGCGCACCTTCCGCCCGTCCTTCTCGATGAGCATGACGGTGTGCCCGTTGCCCAGCAGCTCCCCGGCGATCGACCGGCCGACGGCGCCGGCGCCGACGATGGCGACCCGCATCAGTGCCCACCTCCCACGGGGCCGTGCTCGACGGCCTCGTGCACGCGCGCGGTGATCTCGTCGGTGACGGCCACGATCAGCTGGTCGCCGTCCTGCAGGACGGTGCCGGACGTCGGCAGCTGGGCGTCGCCGAAGCGGACCAGCCAGGCGGCCCGGGCGCCGGAGGCGGCCTCCAGGCCGGACAGTTTCTTGCCGACCCACGGCTCGGTGACGGTGATCCGCATGAGCAGCACCTTCCCGGTCGGCTCGCGCCACAGCTCGCTGACGTTGACCGAGAGCAGTTCGCGCAGGAGCCGGTTCACCGTCCAGGGGACGGTGGCCACGCTCGGGATGCCCATCCGCTCGTAGACCTCGGCCCGCTTGGAGTCGTAGATGCGGGCGACGACGTGCTGGACGCCGAAGGTTTCGCGGGCCACGCGGGCCGCGATGATGTTGGAGTTGTCGCCGCTGCTGACCGCCGCGAAGGCGCCGGCGGAGTCGACGCCGGCGTCGAGCAGGGTCTGCCGGTCGAAGCCGAGCCCGGTCACCTGGCGCCCGCCGAACTCCGGACCGAGCCGCCGGAACGCCTCGGGGTCCTGGTCGATGACGGCGACGCTGTGCCCGATCTCTTCCAGCTTGCGGGCGATGGCGGAGCCGACGCGACCGCAGCCCATCACGACCACGTGCACGGATGACTCTCCCCGCGATCCGGAGCACGGGCACCGTCCGCCCGCGCAATTCCCGGCGCGAAGCTACACCCGGGGCGGGGGTCCGGCGGTCAGCGCGGAGGCATCACCCGCAGAGTTCCCTCTCACGGGCGGGGCGCGCCGTCCGGAACGCCGCTCCGCCCCCGGGCGTCCGTACCATCGCCGCCGTGCCCAGCCTGTCCGACCTCGGACAACTCCCCAAACGGCTCGTCCTCGGCCGCGCCGTCCGCAGCGACCGCCTCGGCGAGTCCCTGCTGCCCAAGCGCTACGCGCTGCCCATCTTCGCCAGCGACCCGCTCTCCTCCGTGGCCTACGCGACCCAGGAGATCCTGATCGTCCTGACGCTCGCGGGGACGGCGTTCCTCTACCTCGCGCCCTGGCTGGCGGTCGCCGTCGTGCTGCTGCTGATCACGGTGGTGCTGTCCTACCGGCAGGTCGTGCACGCCTACCCGTCGGGCGGCGGCGACTACGAGGTCGCGATGAAGAACCACGGGCAGTTCGCCGCCCTCGTCGTCGCGAGCGCCCTGCTGGTCGACTACGTGATGACGGTCGCCGTCTCGGTGTCGGCGGGCACCGACAACATCATCTCGGCGTTCCCCTCGCTCAACGAGTACCGCGTCCCCATCGCCGTCGGCCTCGTGGCGCTGCTGGCCGCGGCCAACCTGCGCGGTGTCCGGGAGTCGGGCAAGGCGTTCGCCGTTCCGACGTACCTGTTCATCAGCGGCATCGCGGTCCTCATCGTCACCGGGCTGATCCGGTACTTCTTCACCGACGCCGGCATCGTCTCGGAGACGGCGCAGTACACCGTCACCCCGGAGCCGGCGTACGAGAGCGTCGCCGGGCTGGCGCTGCTGTTCTTCGCGCTGCGGGCCTTCGCGTCGGGGTGCACGGCGCTGACCGGGGTCGAGGCCATCGCGAACGGCGTGCCGGCGTTCAAGCCGCCGAAGAGCCGGAACGCGGCCACGACGCTGGCCCTCATGGGCGGCGTCGCGGCGGCCATGTTCGCCGGCGTGACGGCGCTGGCCCTGCTCGCCGACGTCAAGTACGTAGAGCACCCTTGCGATCTCAACGGGTTCGCGAACTGCGAGACCGAGCCCCAGCGGACCGTCATCGCGCAGCTCGCGGCGGCCGTCTTCGGCGGGGACGCGTCGGTCGGCTTCTTCTTCATCCAGGCGGCCACCGCGCTCGTGCTCGTCCTGGCGGCCAACACCGCCTTCAACGGCTTCCCGCTCCTGGGCTCGGTGCTGGCGCAGGACCGGTTCATGCCCCGTCAGCTGCACACCCGCGGCGACAAGCTGGTGTTCAGCAACGGGATCCTGCTGCTGGCCGGCTTCGCGATGTTGCTGATCGTCGCGTTCGACGCCGACGTCTCCCAGCTCATCCAGCTCTACATCATCGGCGTCTTCACGAGCTTCACCATCGGCCAGTGGGGGATGGTGCGGCACTGGAACCGCGAGATGCGGTCGGAGCAGGACGCGGTGGCGCGGCGGCGGATGCGCCGGTCGCAGATCATCAACACCATCGGCGGCAGCCTCACCACCGTCGTGCTCGTGATCATCGTGCTGACCAAGTTCACGCACGGCGCCTGGCTGGTCCTGGTGGCGATGCCGATCCTCTTCGTGCTGATGAGGGGGATCAACCGGCACTACTCGCACGTCTCCGAGCAGCTGGTCCCCGACACCGACTCCCGGCTGCTGCCGAGCAAGGTGCACGCCGTCGTCCTGGTGTCCAAGGTGCACAAGCCGACGCTGCGGGCGCTCGCGTTCGCCCGGGCCACCCGGCCCGACGAGCTGACCGCGCTGACGGTCAACGTGGACGACGCCGACACCCGCGCCCTGCAGGCCGACTGGGAGCGCTACGACATCCCGGTCTCGCTCACCGTGGTCGAGTCGCCCTACCGCGAGATCACCCGGCCGGTGGTCGACTTCGTGAAGGGCATCCGGAGGGACAGCCCGCGCGAGCTGGTCGTGGTCTTCGTCCCGCAGTACGTCGTCGGCCACTGGTGGGAGAACGTGCTGCACAACCAGAGCGCGCTGCGCCTCCGGGCGCGGCTGCAGTTCCAGCCCGGTGTCATGATCACGACGGTGCCGTGGCAGCTGGAGAGCTCCGTCGGCCGGGACGACGACGCGAACGGCGGTCCGGCCCCGGGCGATCTGCGCCGCGGGCTCACCGACGACCAGGTCGACGCCAGCCCCTATGGCTGAGCGGCGTCGCGCGCACGGCCGCCGCGGGCGGCCCACCCGCCGTGAACCGGTCGACCGCGGCGAGGGCTGGACCGGGTCGGAGTTCGAGGTGATCGTGGGCCCGGTCGCGCACGGCGGGCACTGCGTGGCCCGGTACGAGGGGCGGGTGGTCTTCGTCCGGCACGCGCTGCCGGGGGAGCGGGTCGTCGTCCACGTGACCGAGGACCGGCACCCGGGCTTCTGCCGGGCCGATGCGATCGAGGTGCTCGAGGCCTCGCCCCACCGCGTCGAGCGGCCCTGCCCCTACAGCGGCCCTGGGCGGTGCGGGGGCTGCGACTGGCAGCACGTCGACCCCGCCGAGCAGCGGCGGCTCAAGGCCTCTGTCGTGGGCGAGCAGCTGGCCCGGCTGGCCGGGCTGCCCGACGTCGAGGTGACCGTCGAGGAGCTGCCCGGGGGGCCGCTGCGGTGGCGGTCCCGCGCGCGGTTCGCCGTCGACCGCTCCGGGGCGCCGGGGCTGCGGCGGCACCGCTCGCACGACGTCGTCGTCCTCGACGACTGCCCGATCACCGTGGAGCCGGCCGCCCAGGCGGTCCTGGCCCGCCGGTGGCCCGGCGCGGGCGCGGTCGACGTCTCGATCGACTCCACGGGGGCGGTCACGACCAGCCGGCTGGACCGGCGCGGACAGGCCACCTCGAGCCGGGTGGTGCGCCCGGGAGGGGACCTGCCGGAGGAACCGGTCGGCCGGGTCGAGCGCCGGGCCGGCGGACGTGACTGGGAGGTCGAGGGCACCGGCTTCTGGCAGGTGCACCCGGCGGCCGCCGACGCGCTGGTGGCGGCGGTGGCGGGCTTCGCCGGGGTGACGGCGGGGGAGACGGTGCTGGACCTCTATGCGGGGGTGGGGCTGTTCGGTGGCGCGCTGGCGCCCGCGGCGGGACCGGGCGGCCGGGTCGTCTGCGTGGAGGCCGACCCGGCGGCCTGCGCGGCCGCCGACGCCAATCTCGCCGACCTCCCGCAGGCCGAGGTGTGGGAGGGAGAGGTCGACGCCGAGGGGCTCGCCGGGCTGCTCGACGAGCTCGGGGGGAGGCCCGACGTCGTCGTCCTCGACCCGCCCCGGGCCGGTGCCGGGCCGGGGGTGAGCCGGCTGCTCGCGGCGACCGGTGCGCGGGCCGTCGTCTACGTCGCCTGCGACCCGGCCGCGCTGGCCCGGGACGTGGCCGCCTTCGGCGGGGCGGGCTACCGGCTGGGGGGACTGCGCGCCTTCGACGCCTTCCCGATGACCGCCCACGTCGAATGCGTCGCCCTGCTCGTCCCCGCCTGAGCCCGGCGGTCGCGGCGGGCCCGCGGAGGCCCACCCGCTACCGTTCGGGGGTGCCCACGTGGGAATACGCCTCGGTCATCACCGCCAACGACGCCGAGTCACAGCGCGCCGGTGTCAGCGTCAAGCTTCCCGGCGGCCAGTCGGAACGCCAGCAGGGCGACACGAGCTCCGTGCTCAACAAGCTGGGCGCGGAGGGCTGGGAGCTGGTCAGCTACCACTCCAGCGGCGCCGGCAGCTGGGGGTACGAGCAGTTCTGGCTCAAGCGCCAGTCAGCCTCCTGAGGCACTCCGTGTTCGCCGTCGCGGGCTGAGTCGTCAGGGGTCGGGGGCAGACTGAGCCGCGTGGACGGGACGCTGCCGCCGGGCTGGCCGGAGCAGGTGCGACCGCCGGGCGCCCCCGACTGGGAGCAGAGCGCGGTCGCCTGGCTCTTCGACCTCGTGCCGCCGGACTACCGGGCGCACGACGTGCTGCGCCGCTACCCGGTCCTGCTGGCCCGTTTCGCCGGGGACCACGTGGCAGCCGGGCTCGAGGCGGCGCGGAAGGGCTGGCGCACGGTGCGCGTCGAGCTCGCCGACCAGCTGCCCGCCGACGCGATCGAGGCGGCGATGGTCGCCTACGAACGGGAGGGGGCCCGGCTGGGGGCCGCCGCCCGGGGGGTGGACGTCGTGGCCGGTGCGCTGCGGGGGGAGCGCTGGGTTCCGCGGCTGTGAGCACCGCGCCCCGCGGGCCCAGGCCGCTGTGAGCTGCATCCGCGGACCGCTCACGACCGGAAGAGCTGGGAAACCGCAGCTACAGTGGATCGGCGGCTGCTCCACAGCTGCCGCCGATCGAAAGGACACCGTCGAGCCGTGCCGTCACTGCGATCGCTCCGGGGTCCTGCGGACCTCCGCGCGCTGCCCGCCGACCAGCTTCCCGCCCTGGCGGCCGAGATCCGCGACGCGCTGGTCACCAGCGTCGCGAAGACCGGCGGGCATCTCGGTCCCAACCTCGGCTGCGTCGAGCTGACCATCGCGCTGCACCGGGTGTTCGACTCGCCGCGCGAGCCGATCGTCTTCGACACCGGCCACCAGGCCTACGTGCACAAGATGCTGACCGGGCGGGTCGAGGGCTTCGAGCGGCTGCGTCAGCGCGGCGGGCTCTCCGGCTACCCGAGCCGTGGCGAGAGCGAGCACGACTGGGTCGAGAACAGCCACGCGTCGACGTCCCTGTCCTACGCCGACGGGCTGGCCAAGGCCTTCGCCGTCCGCGGTGACAAGCGGCCCGTCGTGGCCGTGATCGGCGACGGCGCGCTCACCGGGGGCATGGCGTGGGAGGCATTGAACAACATCGCCGCCGCCGACGACCGCCCCGTCGTCATCGTGGTGAACGACAACGGCCGCTCCTACTCGCCGACCATCGGGGGAGTGGCCGACGCCCTGGCCACCCTGCGGCTGCGGCCCGGGTACGAGGACGCGCTCAACGCCGTCCGCCAGGCCCTGCACCGCGCGCCGGTCGTGGGGACGGCGCTGTACGACGCGCTGCACGCGATCAAGAAGGGCCTCAAGGACGTCCTCTCGCCGCAGGGCATGTTCGAGGACCTGGGGCTCAAGTACATGGGCCCCGTCGACGGGCACGACATCGAGCACATGGAGTCGGCGCTGCGCCGGGCCCGGGCGTTCGGCGGGCCGGTGATCGTGCACGCCGTCACCACCAAGGGCTTCGGCTACCCGCCGGCCGAGACCGACCAGATCGACGCCTGGCACGCCACCGGCGTCTTCGACCCGGACAGCGGCGTGGGCAGCGTGGCGGCCCGCGACTGGACGGCCGCGTTCTCCGACGAGCTGGTGCGGATCGGTGCCGAACGCTCCGACGTCGTCGCCATCACCGCCGCGATGCTGCATCCCACGGGCCTGGCCGCCTTTGCCGAGCGGTTCCCGGAGCGGACCTTCGACGTCGGCATCGCCGAGCAGCACGCGCTCACCTCGGCCGCCGGCCTGGCGATGGGCGGGTTGCACCCGGTCGTCGCGGTGTACTCCACGTTCCTCAACCGGGCCTTCGACCAGCTGCTCATGGACGTCGCGCTGCACCGCCAGCCGGTCACCGTCGTCCTGGACCGGGCCGGGGTCACCGGAACGGACGGCGCGTCGCACAACGGCATGTGGGACATGTCGATCCTCCCGATCGTCCCCGGCCTGCGGCTCGCCGCGCCGCGGGACGAGTCGACCCTGCGGGAGGCGCTGCGCGAGGCGGTCGCGGTCACTGACGGCCCGACGGTCGTGCGTTTCCCGAAGGGCGTGCCGCCGGTCGACATCCCGTCGCTGGAGCGGCGCGGGCCGGTCGACGTCCTGCGCCGGGGATCCCGGCCGGACGTGCTGCTCGTCGCCGTCGGCTCGATGGTGCCGATGTGCCTGGCGGTCGCCGAGCGGGCCGCGGACCACGGCATCGAGGTGACCGTGGTGGACCCGCGCTGGGTCCTCCCCGTCGCCGACGAGCTGGTGGTGCTCGCCGCCGGCTTCAAGCTGGTGGTGACCGTCGAGGACGGTGGCCGGGCCGGCGGCGTCGGCACGACGCTGACCCAGGCCCTGCAGGACCGCGACTGCGACGTCCCGGTGCGGGCCGTCGGCCTGCCGCAGCAGTTCTTCGACCACGGCAGTCGCGGCCAGGTGCTGGCCGACGCCGGGCTCACCGAGCAGGACATCGCCCGGCGGATCGCCGAGTGGACCGCGGTGCTGGCCGAGCGCGCCGACGGCGTCGTGAGCGACCCCGAGAAGAACACGGCGGTCGAGGGCCGGTCGTGACCGGGCTCGCGAGGTCCGCAGCGGCGCAGTGCACGGTGACGACGAGCGCCCGCGAGGAGGCACCGTGATCGCGGAGATCCAGGTCGCGCCGTCACCCCCTGGGACGGCCGAGAATCCGCACGCCCACGTCGAGGCGGCGATCGCGGTCATCCAGGCGTCCGGCCTGCGCTACGAGGTGGGTGCCCTCGGCACGACGATCGAGGGCGAGGACGACGCCGTCTGGGCGACGCTGCGTGCGGCGCACGAGGCGATGCTGGCGGCCGGAGCCACCGCCGGCCTCTCGCATCTCAAGGTCGCCTCGGTGGACCGCACGATGGACAGCCTCACCCACAAGTTCCGGGGATAACACTGCGATCCTCCGGATCGCACCGCGATGACATCTCGATCCTCCGGATCGCACCGCGATGACACTGCGATCCTCCGGATCGCACCGCGATGACACTGCGATCCTCCGGATCGCACCGCGGCCAGGAGCCGTTCCCCGGTGTCGTTGAGCCGCTGCGTCGTGCCTGCGCGGAGACCCTCCGGGCCCCCACTCGGCCCGACAGGACAATCGTTCCCCCTCTCGTAGAGCCGCTGCGGCGTCCCTGCGCGGGACCCACCGGGCCCACTCGGGCCGACAGTCGTGGTCGCGTTTCCGTGTCGTGATCCGTTGACATGTGACCTTTTGGTCACCTATCTTTTCGCCATGGACGACGACCGCGTGTTCAAGGCGCTCGCCGATCCGACCCGCCGTCTCCTGCTCGACCGGCTGTTCGTCCGCGACGGGCAGACGCTCACCGAGCTGGAGTCGGCAGTGGAGATGACGCGCTACGGCGTGATGAAGCACCTCCGGGTGCTGGAGGAGGCCGGCCTGGTCGTCTCCCGGAAGTCGGGTCGGGAGAAGTTGCACTTCCTCAACCCGGTGCCCATCCGCCTGATCCACGACCGGTGGATCGACAAGTACACCGAGCACCGTGTCGCGGCGCTCGTCGACCTGAAGCACGAGCTGGAGGAACAGTCATGACCACCACCGAGACCACCGACACGGCCCAGGACGAGCGGACCCTGCAGGTCTACCGGGTCTACATCAAGGTCGCGCCCGAGAAGGTGTGGCAGGCGATCACCGACCCGGAGTGGAACGGGCGCTACGGCTACGGGGCGCCGCAGTTCTTCGAGCTGCGCCCGGGCGGGAGCTACCGCTCGACGGCGTCGGAGGAGATGCGCAAGGTCTCCGACGAGATGGGCTACGGCATCCCGGACGTCGTCGTCGACGGTGAGGTCCTCGAGGCCGACCCGCCGCGCAGGCTGGTGCAGACGTTCCGGATGCTCATGAGCCCGGACGCCGCCGCCGACGGCTTCACCCGGCTCACCTACGAGATCGCCGAGGTGGCCCCGGGCGTCAGCCGGCTGACCGTCACGCACGACGTCACGGGTGCGCCGAACCTGGCCGCGGTCGTGGCCGGTGCGTACGAGGACCAGGGCGGCGGCGGGGGCGGCGGCTGGGCCTGGATCCTCAGCGACCTGAAGTCGTTGCTCGAGACAGGGTCGGTCCTCGCCGGCTGAGCGCTGGTGATGACGGCCCGGGCCCCTCCACGCCGAGGGACCCGGGCCGTCGCGACTGCGGGTCAGGCCCTTCTCGAGCCCCGAGCGGGCCGAGCAGACCGGCCGGACGGACGGCGCCGGCTCCGTGGCCACGCAGAAGGCCCCGGCCTGACTTGATTCCGGCTCCTGTCCGTCCGATGAACCATGCATGGGGGACGGCCGGGGCGATGGTGGCTGGATCTGGGCACGCAGGACCCGCCGGGTCCAGGTGGCGGTGGCGCTGGCGGCGGTCGCGCTGACCCTGGTCCTGGCGCAGCAGCCCGTACGGGGCGCCTTCAACGGCAGTACCAACTCCACCGGCAACCAGGTCAGCACCGCGACGACCTTCTGCGCGTCCCCGGGCAACTCGACGGTCACCGCCACTGCGGACTCCTTCGTCGACCTGGGCAGCCCCACGAGCTTTTCCGGGGGCAGCGCGACCTTCCTGGTCGTGACGCCGCAGGCCGCTGCGACCCGGCGCATCCTCGTGCGGTTCGACCCGCTGCCGACCGTCCCGGCCCGGTGCACGGTCACCACCGCGACGCTGCAGATCTTCGCCGAGACCCTGGTCGCCGGACGCACGCTCGGGGCCTATCGGGCCGATCCGAACGTGGCCGCCTGGACCGAGGCCGCACTCAACTGGAACAACCAGCCGGCGGCCCTGGTGCCCGCGGCGACGGCGGTCATGCCGGCCACCGACCAGTACGTCTCGTGGACCGTCACGTCGCAGGTGAAGGATCTCTACACCCTGGGCAACAACGGCTTCGTCGTCCGCGACCAGGACGAGACCGGGACCGGGGCCTGGCAGCAGTTCAACTCCCGTGCCGTGGCGACCAACAAACCGCAGCTCTACGTCGCCTGGAGCTGATCCCGGGGCCGTCAGGTTCCGGCGACGGCCTCGGTGAGCAGGTCCAGGGTCAGCTCGATCTGCCACTCGCGGGCGCCGCCGGCGCGGAGCGCCGCGCCGATCGTAGCGGCGTCCGCTGGTGCGGGCGGGCTCCACATGATCCGGCGGACCAGGTCGGGGGAGACGATGTTCTCCACCGGGACCGAGTGTTTCTCCGAGACCTCCGCCAGGGCGGCGCGGGCGGCCTGCAACCGTGCTGCCGCAGCGGGATCGCGGTCGGCCCACCGGTTGACCGGCGGGGGGCCGTCGCCCGGCTTGCTGTGCAGCGGCAGGTCCGCCTCGGGGACGGCGCGGCCGCGGGTGAGCGCCCCGAACCAGGTGCTCACCAGCTTGCGGTTCGCGCGCCCGCGGAAGACCGGCAGCTCCAGCAGCGCCGCCTCGTCGGTGGGGTCGGCGTGGACCGCGGAGACCATCGCCGAGTCGGGCAGCACCCGGCCGGGGGCGACGTCGCGGCGCCGGGCCATGTCGTCCCGGGCCTGCCACAGCGAGCGGAGCATGCCGAGCTGACGGCGGCTGCGGAGCCCGTGCACCCCGGACGTCCGGCGCCACGGGTCGACCTTCGCGGGGGGCGGCCCGGCGGCCAGGATCGCCTCGAACTCCTGGCGGGCCCACTCGGTCTTGCCCTGCCGGTCCAGGATCGCGGCGAGCGCATCCCGGAGGTCGACGAGGACCTCGACGTCCAGGGCGGCGTAGACCAGCCACTCCTCGGGCAGCGGCCGGGTGCTCCAGTCCGCGGCGGAGTGGCCCTTCTGGAGGGAGTAGCCGAGCAGCGACTCGACCACCGCCCCTAGGCCCACGCGGGGCAGCCCGGCGAGGCGGGCGGCGAGCTCGGTGTCGAAGATCCGCCGTGGCACCAGGCCGATCTCGGCCAGGCAGGGGAGGTCCTGGTTGGCGGCGTGCAGCACCCATTCCTCGTCGCCGATCGCGTCCTGGATCACCGATAGGTCGGGCAGCGGCACGGGGTCGATGAGCCCGGTACCCGAGCCGTTGCGGCGCAGCTGGACCAGGTAGGCGCGCTGCCCGTAGCGGTATCCCGACGCGCGCTCGGCGTCGACGGCGACCGGCCCGGTCCCGGCGCGGAGCGCCGCGGCGTAGTCCACGAGCTGGGTGGAGGTCTCGACCACCGGCGGCAGTCCGTCGCGCGGGGCGAGGAGCGGCGTCGCGGGCGGGGCGGTGTCCTCCGGCGCGGGGGTCTCCACGGCGGCCGTGTCCGCGGCGGGGACGTCCACGGCGGCGTCCGGCTGAGGAGTGGGCTCGGTGCTCAGTTGCCGTCCACCTTCTTGCCGGGTCGCGTCGCTCGGGCCGCCGGGCTCCGTCCGGTCCGCGGGCGTGCCGCACCAGGACGGGGAAAGGAGCTCCGGCTCAGCGGGCGGAAGCCCGGCTGTCGGTGACGATGTTAGAGAGTCTCGCCGCCGGGGCGGTCGGAGGGACCCAGCAGGCGGACCCCGGGCGGAGGCAGCCCCGCCGCATTGCCGAGCACCTCGAGCCAGGCGAGCAGGTGCCGGTCGAGCGCGGTGTCCTCCGCCGTCCAGGAGGCACGCATCTCGACGTCGACGCTGTGCTCGGGCCCGGCCAGGTCACCGAAGCGGGTCGAGGCGGTGCGGGTGACCGTGCCGCCGACCGCGTGGTGGGCCGCGCCGGCGTCGGTGAGCGCGTCGGTCAGCCAGCTCCAGGCGACCTCGGAGAACATCTCGTCGTCGACCAGCTGCTCGTCGGTCTCGGCCGAGAGGTAGCCCACGCAGCGGGTCGTGCCGTTCCAGGCCTCGTGCCCGTCGGGGTCGAACAGGACGATGAAGCGGGCACTGGCGATCTCGACGTCGTCGTCCCCGTCCGGTTCGGTCACCAGCGCGCCGATCGCGTGGGCCCACGGCGCCAGCCGCTGCGGTGCGGGAATGTGCTCGAGCGTGATCTCCGGCCGGGCCCGGACCCCGTCCAGGGCGGCGAGGGCGGCACGGAACGCGGCGGGGGGCTCGTCCCCGCCCGCGTTCCTGCCTCGGTCGCCGGCGCCGGCCAGGCTGGTGGGCTCCACGTCCGCAGGGTAGGCCGCCACCTAGCACACCGCGCCCGACGCGCCGCAGCACGCGCCCGCGTGTCCGCACGGCCCGGGACCGGCGGCGCCGCCCGGAACGTCTGGGAGGATGGCCAGTCGTGACTGCCGTTCCCGACCCGGTCTCCCCGGCCTCCCCGCCCGTTGCGGGCTCTCCCGCCGATTCGGACCTGGTCCGCGCCGCCCGCGGCCTGCCGGTGAGCCGGACGCCCGTGTGGTTCATGCGGCAGGCCGGGCGCTCGCTGCCGGAGTACCGGGCGCTGCGGGCCGGGACGGCGATGCTCGCTGCCTGCCAGGACCCCGACCTGGTCACCGAGATCACCCTGCAGCCCGTCCGCCGGCACGGGGTGGATGCCGCCATCCTCTTCTCCGACATCGTGCTGCCGCTCGTGGTCGCCGGGATGGACGTCGAGATCAAGCCCGGTGTCGGCCCCGTCGTCGCGTCGCCCGTGCGCTCGGTGGCCGACGTCGACGCGCTGCCGCCGCTGGAGCCCGAGCGGCTCGCCTTCCTCGAGACCGCCGTCCGCCGGCTGGTCGCCGAGCTCGGCGCCACGCCGCTGATCGGCTTCGCGGGCGCCCCCTTCACCCTCGCCACCTATCTGATCGAGGGCGGGCCGTCGAAGGAGCACGCGCGCACGAAGGCGTTCATGTACGCCCAGCCGGAGGCGTGGGGGCGGCTGCTGGACAAGCTGGCCGTCTCGGCCGCCTCGTTCCTGCGTGCTCAGATCGACGCGGGCGCCTCCGCCGTCCAGCTGTTCGACTCCTGGGCCGGCGTGCTCTCGGCGGCCGACTACGCCGAGCGGGTGCTGCCGCACTCGCGGGCCGTCTTCGACGGGCTCGGGGACCGGGACGTGCCGCGCATCCACTTCGGCGTGGGAACCGGGGAGCTGCTGCCGCTGATCGGGGACGCCGGCGCCGACGTCGTCGGGGTCGACTGGCGGATCCCGCTGGACGAGGCCGCCCGCCGGGTCGGGCCGAGCCGGTCGCTGCAGGGCAACCTCGACCCGGCCGTGCTGCTCGCCGACCGGGCGACGGTAGACCGCGAGGTGCGGCGGGTGGTCGAGCAGGGCCGGGCCGCCCACGGGCACATCTTCAACCTCGGCCACGGCGTGCTGCCCGACACCGACCCGGGGGCGCTCACCCACGTCGCCGACCTGGTGCACGAGCTCACCAGCACATGAGCCGGCTGGTCGTCGTCGGGGCCGGGATCACCGGCCTGGCCGCCGCCTTCGAGTGGCGGCGCCGGCGGCCGGACGACGAGATCGTCGTCCTCGAGGCGGGCGACCGCATCGGAGGGAAGCTGCACCGCGTCGAACTGGCCGGCCACTGGTACGACACCGGGGCCGAGGCGGTGCTGGCCCGGGTGCCCGAGGCCGTCGCGCTGATCGAGGCGCTGGGCCTCGCCGACGACCTGGTGGAGCCGGCCACGTTGCAGGCCTCCGTCGTCCTGCCGGACGGGCGCCACCCGCTGCCTGCGGGCACGGTGCTCGGGGTGCCGGCCTCCGCCGAGGGGCTGGACGGGCTGCTCACGGCGGATGGCGTCGCGCGGGTGCGCGCCGAGGCGGACCTGCCCCCGGTGCGGTTCGACGGCGACGTCGCCGTCGGCACCCTGCTGCGCGAGCGGCTGGGCGACGAGGTCGTCGACCGGCTGGTCGAGCCGCTCCTCGGCGGTGTCTACACGGGCCGGGCCGACGAGCTCTCCCTGGCCGCGACGATGCCGGCCCTCGCCGCCCAGCTGCCGGGAGCGCCGTCGGTGCTCGCCGCCGCGGCGGCGGCCCGGGAGGTGGGGGCCCGCGGCCGGGGGGACGTGGACGGTCCGGTGTTCCGCACCGTGCGCGCCGGCCTCGGGTCGCTCCCGGCCGCGCTCGTGGCGGCCGCGCGCGCCGAGGTCCGGTTGCGCACCCCGGCGCACGGGCTCCGGCGGACCCCGCACGGCTTCGAACTGTCGATCGGCCCGGCCGCCGCGCCCGAGCTGCTGACCGCGGACGCCGTCCTCGTCGCCGCGCCCGCCGCCAAGGCCGCCCGGCTGCTGAGCGGGATCGTGCCGGCCGCCGTCGAGCCGCTGCAGGGGATCCCGTACGCGTCGATGGCGGTCGTGGCGATGGCCTTCCCCGCTCAGGACGTGGACGCCGGGTCAGGGCTGCTCGTCCCGCCCGTCGCCGGCCGGCTGGTCAAGGGGGTGACCGTGTCGTCGTCCAAGTGGCGGCACCTGGCCGGGGAGGCGCTGATCGTGCGCGCGTCCGTCGGCCGCTTCCGGGGCGAGGCCGAGCTCCAGCGGTCGGACGACGACCTCACCACCGCCGTCGTCGGCGACGTGGCGGATCTGCTCGGCCTGTCGCGGCCGCAGCCGGTGGAGACGCGGCTGGTGCGCTGGGGCGGCGGGCTGCCCCAGTACCTGGTCGGTCACCAGTCACGGGTCGACGCGATCCGGGCCGCGGTGAGCGGGGTACCGGGCCTCGCGATCGCCGGCGCCGCCTTCCGGGGGGTCGGCGTCCCCGCCTGCATCCGCGACGCCCACCACGCGGTCGACGCTCTTCTCGCCTGACCCGTGCGATTGCGCGAGAAAGCACCTGTCGCGGAGCTCTGATACGTCGATTCCTGCGCAATCGCGGTCCGGTCAGGGGCCGCGGCGCTCGCGCAGGGGTCGCGGGTCGTCGTCGTGGGCGCACCGGACGTCGATGTCGTGGCCGAGCGCGTCGAACTCGTTCTGCAACCGGTGGGCCAGCCGCAGCCCCTCCCGCGCCCAGGCAGCAGCCTCGACGACGCGGTCGCCCGGCCCTCCCAGGTCCAGCGCCCGACGGCTCCACTCGACGTTCCAGGTGGCCAGGCGCGCGACCAGCTCGGGGGAGATCCCGAGGGCGGCGGGGTCGACGACGTAGTCGTCATCGGGTTGCTGGTCGGGCGACCGGTTCCAGAGGAAGGCATCGGTGTGCTCGGCCATCAGCTCCACGACGGTGGGCGTCCGGTCGGCCACCGGGGCAGTCTCACATCCCCCGCGGCGACGGTGGACGCGTGCGGCGCGGGACAATGGGCGCATGAGCGACGACGAGCGCAGCCTGGGCAAGCGGGCGAACGAGCTGAACGCCACCATCCGCTACACGATGTGGTCGGTGTTCAGGCTGGCCCGCCCGCTCGGGGACGACCAGCGGACGGCGGCCGCCGACGAGGTGCAGGCCCTGCTCGACGAGCTGGCCGGCAAGGACGTCGTCGTGCGCGGGGTGTACGACGTCGCCGGGCTGCGGGCCGACGCCGACGTCATGGTCTGGTGGCACGCCGAGTCGCCCGACGCGCTGCAGGAGGCCTACACCCGATTCCGGCGCACCGCGCTCGGCCGGCACCTCGACCCGGTGTGGTCGCAGATGGCCCTGCACCGGCCCGCCGAGTTCAACCGCAGCCACATCCCCGCGTTCCTGGCCGACGAGGAGCCGCGGCGCTACGTCTGCGTCTACCCGTTCGTGCGGTCCTACGAGTGGTACCTCCTGCCCGACGAGGAGCGTCGCGCGATGCTCGCGGAGCACGGGAAGATGGCCCGCGGCTACCCCGACGTCCGGGCGAACACCGTGGCCTCGTTCGCTCTGGGCGACTACGAGTGGATGCTCGCCTTCGAGGCCGACGAGCTGCACAGGATCGTCGACCTCATGCGTGAGCTGCGGGCCTCGACCGCGCGGCGGCACGTCCGCGAGGAGGTGCCGTTCTACACCGGCGTCCGCAAGCCGATCGCCGAGCTGGTCGCCGACCTGGCCTGACCGATGACATCGTCGTCCTCCGGACGACACCGCGGGCAGGTGCCGTTGCCCCGCCGCGCTGCCGCTGCGTCACGCCTGCGCGGAGCCCGCCGGGCCCCACTCGGCGCGACAGAGCAGGCATTCCTGGCAAAGCCGCAGGTCAGCTCCGGGAACTGTCGTACCCCTCCCGTAGCTTCGGGGCATGTTCCCTCCGGGTTCGTTCGGTGTCGGCGTGACGGTCGCCGCCTTGTACCCGGACCTGCCCGAGGGCCTGTCGCTGCCGCCCCGGGTGGTCGACCGGCCGTCCCGGCTGGGTGAGCTGCTGCCGGTGGATCGGATGACGCCGGAGCAGAAGGCGGCGAACCTGGAGCTGGTCGCCGAGGCGGAGGCGCAGCTGGCGGCGTTCAAGGCCGAGCTCGTCGTGGGGCTGGCTGCTGACCGGCCCGCGAGCGACGACCGCCGATCAGGAACGCCGGGGGCGGCGTCCGGGGAGTGGGCCGCCGAGCTGCTCGACGCGTCGGTGTCGGAGTTCTTCCCCGACGAGCTGGCGCTGATCCTGAACTGCTCGCGGACCGAGGCAACCCTGCTGTGGGAACGGTGCAGCACGCTGCGGCGGCGCCTGCCGCACACGTGGGCAGCGCTCGCCGACGGCACGCTGGACTGGCCGAGGGCGCGGGTGATCGCCGCGGAACTGGGGTGGCCGGCACGCGATTCCACGCCGCAGGTCCTGGCTGCGGTGGAGGCGGTGGTGCTGCCGCGGGCCGCCGGTCTGTCGATCACCCGGCTACGGGCCCTGGTGCGCGCGGAACTGCTGAAGGCCGACGCCGCCGCGGCCGACACCCGCCGACGGCTGGCGGAGCGGGCGGCCGATGTCACCGTCCGCTCGCTGGGCGACGGCATGAGCGAGGTGCGCAGCCTGATGCCGGCACCGGCCGCATCAGCGGTTCGCGCCGCGGCCGACGCCCGGGCCCGCGCGTTGAAGGCCGCGGGCGACGAGCGGCCGCTCGGCATGCTCAGGGCGGTAGTGCTGCACGACCTGGTGACCCGCCCCTGGGAGGAGTGGCCGGCCGTCAGTGCGCACGTGGCCGTCGTCGCCTCGCTGGACACGCTCGAGTCGGCGGCCGCCGGAGCGCCGGGTACGGGACTCGAGCCGGCCACCGTCGACGGGCAGCCGGTCACCGCCGCACAGGCCCGGGAGCTCCTGGAACGGCTCGACGCGCTGTGTCCCGGCGGGCTCCGGGCACCGACCGGCGGAACTCTCGGCATCTGCATGACCGACGCCGAGGGCCGCCTGGTGGCGACGGCCACGCGAGGCGAGCTGGAGCGGGTCGTCCGCCGCGGCTGCGGCGATCATCCCGATGGCGAGTGCGGGTGCCCGGTGCTCGGCATGCCCCCGCGGGTCGACCGGTACGAGCACGCTCCGGCGCAGCGACGCTTCGTCGAGGCCCGTGATGGCACCTGCCGGCACCCCGGTTGTCCCAACCGGGCCGGTCTGGCCGACCTGGACCACGTCACCCCGTACGCCTGCGGCGGGGAGACGGACTGCACCAACCTGTGCTGCCTGTGCCGCCGGCATCACCGGCTGAAGACCCACGCCGCGGGCTGGTACTACGTCATGACGTCCGACGGGGTCCTGGCCGTGACCACGCCGACCGGCGTCACCCGCACCAGTCGGCCACCGGGTCTGCGGTCCGGCATCCTCGAGCAGCTGCGCACGTACTCGGAACGACGACCGGTCCCGCACGACCTGGACCCGGCGCCCTTCTGACCTACTCCGCGGGCTGCAGGCGGATGGACACCGAGTTGATGCAGTAGCGGTCGCCGGTGGGCGTCTGCGGGGCGTCGTCGAACAGGTGACCCAGGTGGCTGTGGCACGTCGCGCAGAGCACCTCGGTGCGGAGCATCCCGTAGCTGCGGTCCGCGCGGAGGATCACGTTGTCCTCGGCGGAGGCCTCGTAGAACGACGGCCAGCCGCAGTGCGAGTCGAACTTGGTCTCCGACCGGAACAGCTCCGCGCCGCAGGCCCGGCACTCGTAGACGCCGACGGTCTTGGTGTCGACGTACTCGCCGGTCCAGGCGCGCTCGGTGCCGGCCTGACGCAGGACGGCGTACTCCTCGGGGGAGAGCTGCGCCCGCCACTCCTCGTCGGTCCTGCTGACGGCCGGCTGCTTGTCCGCGGAGGTGGTCATGCGCCCCACGGTACGACCGCGCCGCCACCAGCTCACCTGCCCAGTCCCGCTTCCCGGGCCCGGACGATCGCCTCGGCGCGGTCGGCGACCTGCAGCTTGGTGAGCACGTTGGACACGTTGTTGCGCACCGTCTTCGGCGACAGGTAGAGCGTGGCGGCGATCTGCGCGTTGTTGCGGCCCGCCGCCACCAGCTCCAGCACCTCCCGCTCGCGCGCGGTGAGCTGGGGGAACGCCGCTGCCGGTCCGGCCGGCGCGGCGGCGAAGAACTCCGCGATGCGCCGGGCCAGCGAGGCCCCGAAGACGGCACCCCCCGCGGCCACGGTGGTGATCGCCCGCACGACCTCCTCCTGGTCGGCCCCCTTCAGCAGGTAGCCGCGGGCACCGGCCCGGACGGCGGAGAAGACGGTGCCGTCGTCCTCGCTCATGGTCAGGACGACGACGCCCACCGACGGCGACTCGCCCGTCACCTGGCGGGTCGCCTCGATGCCGTCGAGGCCGGGCATCTGCACGTCCATGACCACGACGTCGGGCTGCTCCTCCCGCGCGAGCCGGACCGCCTCGACGCCGTCGGCCGCCGTCCCCACGACCGTGAGCCCGGGAACCGAGGCCAGCAGCGTGGCCAGACCCTCGCGGTAGACCGGATGGTCGTCGGCGACCACCACCCGCAGCGGCTCGTCCTGCTCACGCACCACGTCTCTCCTCGCTCCCGCGGCCCGCTCCGCTCCTCGCTCCGAGGTCCAGGCCGCCTCCGCGGTCGGTCCGCTCCTCGCTCGTTCCTCGCTGCGATGCTCCCTCCCTGTCGGCGGCCGCCTCGCTGCGATGCTCACGGCCCTGTCCGCTCACGTTCCTCCTCCGTCGGCGGGCAGGATCGCCCGTACCACCGTGCCGCCGGACGGCGGGCATTCCACCGTGCAGCGGCCCCCGAGCTCGGCGGCCCGCTCCCGGAGCGAGACCAGCCCGACGCCCGCCGGTGCGCCCGGCGGGATGCCGGTGCCGTCGTCGGCGACGGTGACCACGAGGGCGGCATCCGCGTCCCGGGCCAGTTCCACGCGGCAGGTCGCTGCCGACGCGTGCTTGGCGACGTTGGCCAGGGCCTCCGACGCGATCCGGTAGGCGGCGACCTCGACCGCGGCCGGGAGATCGTCCGTGCCGGGACCCGCGACGACCTCGGTGGCCACCCGGGGCGCGAGCAGCCGCTCGGCCTGCTGCCGGACGGCGCCGACCAGACCCAGGTCGTCCAGGGCCGGTGGTCGGAGGTCGTGCACCAGGCGGCGGACGTCGGCCAGCGCGGCGGCCACGTCGTTGCGCGCGGAGCGCAGCAACCGGTCGGCCTCGGCGGGATCCCTGCCGACCAGGTTGCGGGCCGTGTCGATGCGCAGGACGACGGCGCCGAGGCTCGGGCCCAGCCCGTCGTGCAGGTCGCGGCGCAGCCGGCGGCGCTCCTCCTCGCGCGCCGCGACCAGCAGCTCGCGGCTCGCCTGCAGCTGGGCGGCCAGGGAACTCGCGCGCGCGGCTGCGGCGGCCTGCCGCACGACGTCGGCCAGCAGGCGCTCGTCCCGCGTGACCAGGTGGGCGCGGACGCCGTCGCGGGGGAGGAGCAGCCGGCCGACCTCCTCGCCGCGGTACGCGATCGGCAGGGCACGTACTGCCGCCGGGCGGCTCCCGTGCTCGGCCACCAGGTGCCCGCCCCCGGCGGAGTCGACCTCCACCCCGACGTAGGGGGACCGGAACGCCTCGGCGACCGCGGCGGCGATCGCCATGAGCTGCTCGTCCGCGCCGTCCGAGCGCTCCAGCCGTTCGGCCAGCCCCGACACCACGCGGTACGGGTCCTCCCGCTCGCCCAGCACCCAGCGGCGGACCAGCCGCCACAGCGGGGCCCGCAGCGGCACGTAGACCGCGGCGACGAGCAGGAGTGTGAGCAGCGTGGCGTCCCGCTCGCCGAACCGGTCGCCGAGCAGCGCGCCGGCCGCAGCGAGGACGGCCAGATCCAGCAGGACCACACCCACACCGAGCACGCCGTAGACGACGGTCCCGCCCAGCAGCCGGTCGATGTCGACGGCCCGCGGGCGGAGGATGCCGATCGTGACCGCGGCGCCGGTCAGGGCCACGGCCACCGACAGGCCCGTCGAGCTCGCATCCCCCGGCACGAGCAGGGCCGCCACCATGACCAGGACATCGACGACGCCGGCCCAGAGCAGCCAGCGCATGCGGCGGCGGTCGTCGCCGTCGGCCCGCCGGAGCCGCGCCACGACACTGGCCACCGGGACCAGGACGCCCAGCAGGGCGATCGGGAACGCGATCCGCAGCAGGGGCAGGGCTACCCCCGCGGGCAGCGGGAGGCTGATCGGGTCGAGGTCGAGCGGTGCGAACACCTCCGGCAGCGGCTCGCCCGACCGCGCGATCGCGATCTCGGAGGGGACGACGCTCAGCAGCGCGGGCAGCAGCGCCGTCGAGACCAGGCTGACGACCGCGAGCGGCCGCCAGCGGCCGCCGGGCAGCCGGCCGTCGGGATAGAGCAGGAGCAGGAGCGGCAGCCCCAGCAGCAGCGAGGCACCGAACCGCTGGACGAACCAGAACGAGAAGCTGGCGGCCGGCAGCGGCGGATCCGACTGCACCGCGAAGACCATCCACGACTGGGCCAGGCCGTCGAGGGCCCACAGCATCCCGGTCGCGGCCAGCACCCAGGAGACCGCGTTGCGCGGGGCGCGGTGCAGCAGCACCGCACCCGGGACGGCGAGAGCGAACCCCGGCAGGCCGATGATCCAGCCGACGGTGGCGTCGGCCGCGGCGCGGGCGGCGTCCGAGGTGACCGCGTCCAGCACCGCCGTCGCGACGGTGGCCAGGAGGCTGACGGTCAGCGATCCCCAGGCGACCGCCCGGGCACCTCGCGCGGGCCGCGCACGGCCGGGTTCCACGGCCGCCTCCGGCTCGGGGACGGCCGGTCCGGTCACCGGGAGCTGCGCCTGCACCCGGGGATCTTCGCCTGCCGGCGTCCCGGAGGGAACGAGGCAGCTGTCCCGTGTCACCCGGGACATTTCTCGGGACCGGATCGAGGGCGGCGGGCCCTGGGTGCCCGGGACGCCGTCCCCGGAAGGTTCTGGTCAGGCGGTGCGCAGGGCACCGCGACACCCGATACGGAGAATCCGATGTCTCTCAGCACCACCCCCGCCACGGCCCGCACCGACGTCGCGGCGCCTCGCACCACCCCCGCCGCCCCGGTGAGCACGGGGCTCACCCGCCGGGTCGGGATCGCCGTCACCACCGGATCGGTGGCCTGGGCCGCCGGCATGGCGGCGTTCACCAACACCCCGACGGCCGGCACCGTGCAGCACTACGTGTACGAGGTGACCGCGCTGATGTTCCAGCTCGGCCTGGTCGCGCTCGTCTGGCTGCAGCTGCGCACGGGTGCCACGGGCACCGGCAAGCTCGCCCGCGGCTTCCTGCACGCCGAGCACGTCCTGCTCGGCCTGGCGATCACCTCGACGTTCACGTGGATGTTCCTCCGCGACTACCAGGAGACCGGATGGTTCATGGCGCTGGACGTCTTCTGGCCGCTGTCGATGCTGGGCATGGCCGCGATCGGGGTCCGCATCGCGATCGCCGGTCGCTGGAAGGGCGCGGCGCGCTTCTGGCCGATGGTCGCCGAGAGCTGGGCGCCGGTCGCCGTCCCGGCGTCGTTCCTGGTTCCCGCGTTCGCGCAGTACGTCGGCGCGGCGCACCTGCTGATCGGCTACGTGCTGCTCGGCGTGATCCTGGCCCGCCGCCCGGAGCTCACCGGGGCCCGCGACTGATCTGACACCGCACCGCTCCGCGCCCCGCCTCCCGCACCGGGAGGCGGGGCGCTGTCATGCCCGGGGGAGACTGGGCCGGTGACCTCCCCGGATCGAGCCCTGCCCGACGTCTGGTTCACCCGCGACCTGCCGGTGCTCCGCGCCATCGCGCGGCTGGTGGACGAGGGGGAGCACGGTGGCTCGCCGTACCTGCTGGGGGCGGTCGTGCCGGCGAGCGGGCTGCCGAAGGCCGACGTCGTCGCCGCGGCGAAGGCTCTGGCGGGCGCGGGGTACGTGGAGGTGCTGACCAACCACGCCGGGGAGATCGTCCGCTGCACCGGCATCTCGGCGGAGGCCCGTCGGCTGGCCGGCCTCTGGCCGACGCCGCAGGGGGAGTGGGACCGGCTGCTCCAGCAGCTGACGGTGCGGGCCGAGCACGCACCGACCGAGGTCGAGCGGCAGCGGTGGCGGGCGATGGCGGACGCGGCCGCCGCGATCGGGCCGGACGACGGGGCGCTGCTGATGTCCTCGCTGGTCGGCGGCTACGTGCCCCGGCGCCGCTGAGACATACGCAGGCCTGCCCGACGAACGACAGCGCCCCCGCCCGGAGAACCGGACGGGGGCGCTGTGCTGATCAGGAGATCAGAGGGGGGTGACGTTCGCCGCCTGCGGGCCCTTCTGGCCCTGCTCGATGTCGAACGCGATGCGCTGGCCTTCATCGAGCGAGCGGTACCCGCTGGACTGGATGGCCGAGTAGTGGACGAAGACGTCCGGGCCGCCACCATCGGGTGTGGCGAAGCCAAAACCCTTCTCGGCGTTGAACCACTTCACTGTTCCTTCGGGCATTGCTCGCTCCTAGCTGAGGTCGTGCGTCGGGGTCCTGCCATAGCGCAGGGCCTTCCCGACAGGCACAACACTAGTGGTACGTGTCCAGTGCTGGGGAAGCGGACGGCGAACATCGCCGAAATCGGCGCGTCGGAGCCCTCGTCCGCCCCGTTCCGGGCGGCCCCGCCCCTTCGCCGGCGTCTTGCGGATTTCCTGCGGCTTTCCCCACGGGGACGTGCGGCCGGGCCCGGAGAGTCTCCCTTGCCGGGAGGACCCGGCGGCCCCACCGAGCCAGGAGACGTCATGGAGACCATCGCCCCGCCCCGCCCCTTCGTCGAGCGGCGCCGTCCCCACTCGGTCGCCCCGCGGGGCGTGGACTTCGTCGAGCGGCGCCGTCCCACCCCGGTCCTCCTGCGCGAAGTGGACGACCTGCACGACGCCGACCTCGACGCCGTCGTGGCGGACAAGCTGGCCGAGGGCTACGGCGGCGTCCCCATGGACACCTTCGCGGCGTTCGCCACGGCCACGGCGCTGGCCCGGCTCATCGGGCAGTCCGGCCCGGTCGCGTTCCGGGCGCACGGCCTGGGCAGCTGACCACCGGAGCCGGGAGGAGCGTCAGGCGTCCTCGGTGTCGGGCTTCCTCGCCCGGCTGGGCTGGACGCGCATCGGCTCGCCCGGCATCTTCGGGTACTCCGGGGGATAGGGCAGGTCGCCCAGCCCGTCGTCCCTCGTCTGCCGCTCGAAGAGCTCCAGCAGCGGCTCGATGCCGAAGGCGTGGTCGGCCAGCCCGGCGTGCTTGTCCCCGACCTCCTTGAACCGCGCCGGCATCGTCAGGACGTCGAAGTCGAACGGGGTGACGTCGGGCAGCTCGTCCCAGTCGAGCGGCGCGGAGACCGGGGCGTGCGGCTTGGGCCGGATGGAGTAGGCCGAGGCGATCGTGCGGTCCCGGGCCATCTGGTTGTAGTCGATGAAGATCTTCTCGCCCCGCTCCTCCTTCCACCACGACATGGTCACGCGGTCCGGGATCCGCCGTTCCAGCTCCCGGCCGAAGGCGATGACCGCGTGCCGGACCTCGGTGAAGGTCCAGCGCGGGAGGATCGGCACGTAGATGTGCACGCCGCGCCCGCCGGACGTCTTCGGCCAGCCCTGCATGCCGAACTCAGCCAGCAGCTCACGCACGTGCGGAGCCACCCACACGGCGTCGGAGAAGTCGGTGCCGGGCTGGGGGTCGAGGTCGATGCGGATCTGGTTGGGCGACTCGACGTCCGTCTTGTCCACCGGCCAGGGATGGAACGTCAGGGTGCCCAGGTTGGCGCACCACGCCACGACCGCCACCGAGTCGGGGGCGATCTCGTCCGCCGTCCGCCCGCTGGGGAAGGTGATGTGCGCCGTCGGCACCCACGGCGGGGCGTTCTTGGGCACCCGCTTCTGGTAGAACGCGTCGCCGGTGTTGTCCACCCGCGTGGAGATCCGGGCGCCCTCGAACACCCCGCCGGGCCAGCGCTCCAGGGTCGTCGGCCGGTCCTTCAGGGCGAACAGGATCCCGGGACCCACGGCCACGAAGTACTCGACGACGTCGATCTTCCGGATGCCGCGGTCGCCGAAGTACGGCTTCTCCGGGTTGGAGACGCGCACCTCGAGGCCGTCGATGTCCAGGACGACGGCGTCCTTGCTGCTTGCCATGTCGGCTCCGTTACGGCAGGGGGACGCCGGTTCTCACGCGGGGCACGTGAGACCGTCGAGCGGGGCGACCAGGTCGATGAGGTACGCGTTGACGGCGGTCGTCACGCACTCGGTCTTCGGATAGGCCGTGTGCCCCTGGCCCTGCCAGGTGAGCAGGACGCCGGACTCGAGGTTCTCGGCCAGCTCGACGGCGCCCGGCAGCGGCGTGACCGGGTCGCCGGAGGTGCCGACGACCAGGATCGGGGCGCTGTCCGCGGCGTCCCGCTCCGGCACGGGCGTGCGCTCGGCCTCCCACACCGAGCAGCGGTAGAGGCTGACCGCCGATCCCGCGCCGAACAGCGGGTACTTGGCGGACCACTCGCCGGCCAGCTCCCGGACCTCGGCCTCCTCGAACGTCTCCTCGCTGTCGGCGCAGTTCACCGCCAGGTTCGCGTCGAGGAAGTTGGAGTAGCTGCCGTCCTCGAGGCGCCCCGAGAAGGTGTCGGCGAGCGAGAACAGGGCCGCGGAGTCGCCCTGCTGCGCGGCGGCCAGCGCCTGGACCAGTTGCGGCCACGACTGGGTGTCGTACAGGCCGGCCTGGATCGCGGCCATGACCACGCCCGGGGTGGCCCGACGAGGCTCGGCGGGCTCGGGCGTCTCCGTGGCAGACGCCGTGGGGGACGCCGAGGGCGTCTCCGTGCCCGCCGCCGCGCTCGGCACCGCCGCGGCCTCCGAGCTCGGGATCGGGGTCTGCTCCGCCTGGCCCAGCAGCGCCTCCACGAACTGGCGCGGCTGGGCACCGAGCGGACAGCCGGCGATCAGGCCGGTGCAGCCCGCGGCGAACGCGTCGAATCCCGCCTCGAGGGCGGCCGCCCGCCCTTCGGCGTGGGCCACCTCGTCGGCATCGGGATCCACGACGCCGTCCAGGACCATGGCCCGCACCTTGTCGGGGAAGAGCTCGGCATACGTGGAGCCGAGGGTCGTGCCGTAGGAGTAGCCCAGGAAGCTGAGCTGCTCGTCACCCACTGCCTGGCGGAGCTGGTCCATGTCCCGCGCGGTGTCCACCGTGTTGAAGGTGCCGAGGGAGGCGGCGTTGTACTCCTCGGCGCAGGCGTCGGCCACCTCCTGGCTCAGGGCGAAGACGTCGTCGAGCTGCTCGTCGGTGGTCGGCCGCGGCTCGGCGGCGAGGACCTGCTCCTTCAGCTCGTCGGGGATGCACTCCACGGGCGTGGAGCCCGTCACTCCCCGCGGGTCGAACCCGACCAGGTCGAACCGCTGCAGCACCTCGACCGGCAGGCTCAGGGCGAGGCTGATCGCAGCGTCGGCGCCGGAGGCACCCGGCCCGCCGGGGTTGACCATCAGCGAGCCGATGCGGTCGGTCTGCCCGGCCATGACCACCCGGATGAGGAAGATCGGCAGCTTGTCGCCGCCCGGCTGGTCGTAGCTGATCGGCAGCGCGGTGTTGCCGCAGGAGAAGGTCAGGTTCCGGTCGCTGCCCGGCTGGGCGGCGATCAGCTTCTGGATCGGCTCGTTGCAGTCGCTCCACTCGATCTCGGGCACCTCGGGCTCGGCGGGCGCGGAGCTCTCCGGCGCCGAGGGCTCGTCGGCCGCGGTCTCCGCGAACGAGGTGCAACCGGCCAGCCCGGGGACCACTGCCAGGAGGAGGACGGTGAGCAGGGCGGGGAGCCCGTGGTGCAGACGCATGATCACGAGACTAGGAGCGGGTCGGCGCGGGTGCAGGGGCCCGTTCCCGAACGGGGGACGTTCATCCCGCCAGGACCTCGGCCAGGTCGTAGCGCACCGGGACGTCCAACTGGTCGTACGTGCAGCTCGCCGGCTCGCGGTCGGGCCGCCAGCGGAGGAACTGCCCCGTGTGACGAAGACGACGCCCTTCGAGCTGGTCGTACTTGATCTCCACGACGAGTTCGGGACGCAGCGGCACCCACGACAGGTCCTTCTTCGCGTTCCACCGGCTGACCGCGCCGGGCATCCGGTTCTCCCCGTTCTCCTGAACCTGGGCGTTGGCCCAGTCCTGCCACGGGTGACCGTCGAGGGCCTCGGCCCGGTAGGGCGCCAGCTCCTCGACCAGCTCGGCCCGCCGGGTCATCGGGAACGACGCGGCGACACCGATGTGCTGCAGGTCGCCGGCGTCGTTGTAGAGGCCCAGCAGGAGCGAGCCGACGATCGGCCCGCTCTTGTGCCAGCGGAATCCCGCGACCACGCAGTCCGCGGTGCGCACGTGCTTGACCTTGGTCATCAGCCGCTGGTCCGGCCCGTAGGGGAGGTCCGCGGCCTTGGCGACGACGCCGTCCAGGCCGGCGCCCTCGAAGGTCTCGAACCAGCGCTGCGCCGTCCCGGCGTCCTGGGTGATCGCGCTGACGTAGACGGGGGCCTGCACGTCCGCCAGCGCCGCGCGCAGCCGCGCCTGGCGCTCGCCGAACGACACCTCGAGCAGCGACTCGTCCCCGAGCGCCAGCAGGTCGAAGGCGACGAACGAGGCAGGGGTCTGCCCGGCCAGCAGGTCGACCCGCGACTGCGCCGGGTGGATGCGCTGGAGGAGGTCCTCGAAGTGCAGCCGGTCGCCGCGCGGGACGACGATCTCGCCGTCGACCACGCAGCGCTCGGGGAGGTTGGCCTTCACGGCGGCCACGACCTCGGGGAAGTAGCGGGTCAGCGGCCGCTCGTTGCGGCTGCCGAGCTCGACCTCGTCGCCGTCCCGGAAGACGACGCAGCGGAACCCGTCCCACTTGGGCTCGTAGAACAGGCCGTCGCCGACGGGGAGCTTCGTCGCGGCCTTGGCCAGCATCGGCTTGACCGGCGGCTGCACGGGGAGATCCATGCCGGTCAGTCAAGCAGCCGGGCGGTCCGCCGGGACCGGGTGCGTGCTTGCATCGGCGGCGTGACCGGCGAACGGTTGATCCCGATGCTGCCCTGCGCGGACATCGACGGGATCGCCGACTTCGCGGCGCTCGGATCCGAGGGGCGGCTGGCCCGCAGCCTGGCGGACGCCGTCGTCCTCGCCGACTCGCACGGCGACGTGGAGCAGGCCGCGAAGAGGAACTGGCCGGCATCGAGCTGTCGGCAGCCGACCGGGTCGCCGTGGCCGATGCGCTCGCGCAGGCCGCCGAGCGGGCGGAGGCGCTGCCGGCTCAGCCGGAGCGCAGCCCGTAGCGGGTGAACAGGACGCCGTCCTCCTCGAGCACCTGACGGAGCTCCAGGCGGACGACGTCCGGCAGCGCGGCCTGGAGGAGTCGCGCCTCGCCGCCGACGAGTGCCGGTGCGATCGAGAGGTCCAGCTCGTCGACGACCCCGGCGGTGAGCGCGGCGCGCAGCAGGTGCGGTCCGCCCTCGCAGAGCACCTGCTCGTGGCCGCGGTCGGCGAGGGCGTCCACGGCGGCGGGCAGGTCGACGTCGTCGTCCCCGCACACCATCACCGTCACGCCGGCGTCGGCCAGCGCGGCCCGGCGCGACGGGTCGGCCGCCTCGCAGGTGATCAGGATCGTGGGGAAGTCGTCCCCGGCGGCCATCCGGCTGCCCGGGTCGAGCGAGGCCCGGCGGGAGACGACCGCGATCGGTGCCGTCGCGGGTCGCCCGAGCGACGTCCGGAGCCGGCCCACCGCCGACTCGGGCGTCATCGGCCCGTAGCCCTCGGCGGCGGCGGTCCCGTGGCCGACCAGCACGACGTCGGCCAGCGCCCGCAGCAGGTCGAAGATCCGTTTGTCGCCCGGCGTCCCCAGCCCCGCGCTGCGGCCGGCGACGGTGATCGCGCCGTCCAGCGAGGCGACGAAGTTCACCCGCAGCGACCGGCCCGGCGGCAGCCGGTAGGCCGCCGCCAGGCCGGCGTCGTCGAGGGGCCCGGGGTCGGGGAGCAGCCGGCGCATGTCAGCGCGTGGCGAGGACGGCCGCGCTCTCGGCGGGCAGGGTCACGGTCTCGCCGTCCAGGGCCGGGGGCTCGCCGGTGGCGAACAGGACGTCGGTCGCCGGGACGTCGAGGTCGATCTCCCGTGGCTGCTCGGCCAGGTTGACGACGACCCGCAGCGAGCCGCGGTGGACGACCATCCAGCGGTCGGCGTCGTCCCAGCTGACCTCCATGCCCGACAGGTCGGCGTCGACCAGGTCGGGGTGCGCGCGGCGCAGCGCCAGGAGCGCCCGGTGGACGGCGAGCAGCCGCTCGTGCGGCTCGCGTTCCAGCTCGGACCAGTCCAGCTTCGAGCGGGTGAACGTCTCCGGGTCCTGCGGATCGGGGACGACGTCGGCGTCCCAGCCGTGCTCGGCGAATTCACCGATCCGCCCCTCGGCCGTGGCCTTCCCCAGTTCGGGCTCGGGATGGCTGGTGAAGAACTGCCACGGCGTCGCGGCGCCCCACTCCTCGCCCATGAAGAGCATCGGCGTGAACGGGCTGGTCAGGACGAGGGTGGCGCCGACGGCGAGCAGACCGGGGGAGACGGTCGCGGAGATCCGGTCGCCCACAGCGCGGTTGCCGATCTGGTCGTGGTCCTGCAGATAGCCGAGGAACTTCCAGCCGGGCAGGCTCGCGGTGTCCACCGGCCGGCCGTGGTGCCGGCGGCGGAAGCTCGACCACATGCCGTCGTGGAAGAACGCGTCGGTCAGCACCTTGGCCACGCCACCGAGCCCGGCCGCGGCGAAGTCGGCGTAGTACCCCTGCCCCTCGCCGGTCAGCGTCGCGTGCAGCGCGTGGTGGAAGTCGTCGCTCCACTGGGCGGTCAGGCCCATCCCGCCGGCGACCCGGGGGGTGACCATGCGGGGGTCGTTGAGGTCGCTCTCCGCGATCAGCGTCAGGGGCCGGCCGACGGCGACCGAGAGCTTGTCGACCTCCTGGGCCATCTCCTCGAGGACGTGGGTGGCCCGCTCGTCGACCAGCGCGTGGACGGCGTCCAGCCGGAGCCCGTCGACGTGCATGTCCCGGAGCCACATCAGCGCGTTGTCGATGATGTAGCGGCGCACCTCGTCGGAGTCGGGGCCGCTCAGGTTGATCGAGTTGCCCCAGGTGTTGGCACCGCCCTCGGCGAAGACCGGGAAGAACTCGGGCAGGTAGTTCCCCGACGGCCCCAGGTGGTTGTAGACGACGTCCTGGATCACGCCGAGGCCCTGCTGGTGGCACGCGTCGACGAAGCGCTGGTACGCCGCCGGGCCGCCGTACTCCTCCTGCACGGCGTACCAGAGGACACCGTCGTAGCCCCAGTTGTGGGTGCCGTTGAACGCGTTCACCGGCAGCAGCTCGACGAAGTCCACCCCGAGGCGGACCAGGTGGCCGAGCCTGCCGATCGCGGCGTCGAGCGTCCCCTCCGGCGTGAACGTCCCGATGTGCAGCTCGTAGACGACGCCGCCCGCGAGCGGCCGGCCGGTCCAGGCGCGGTCGCCCCACTCGTAGGAGTCCGGGTCGAACCGCCGGGAGAGGCCGTGGACCCCCTCGGGCTGGCGCCGGGAACGCGGGTCGGGGCGGGGCGTCCCGTTGTCGTCGAGGAGGAAGCCGTAGTCGGCCTCGGCGCCCGCCTCGACCTCGGCACGCCACCAGCCGCCCTCGTCGTCGCGGCGCATGTCGTGGACGACGCCGTCGACCTGGAGCTGCACCTTCTCGGGCAGGGGCGCCCAGACGGCGAACTCGGCGGGAGCGGACATGCAGGGGCCTCCAGAATCGGTGCGGGGGTGACCGCCCGATCATGCCCGGAGCGCAGCGGCCGAACCGTTCGATCGAGAGCGCGGACTGCGGCGTGGCACACCCTCGGACACGTGCCGCGACCCGCTGACCACAGGCCTGTACGGCGCGCCGCGGGTGCCGTGGCACCGCTCCGCGAGAAGGACCGCTACCGTGCCGCCGAACCGGCACTGCCGAGTGCCCTAACAGTCGGAGCACGCCCATGAGCACGGCCCGCACGATCGTGTTCCCTGTCCTGCGGCTGCTGGTGTGGGCGGTGATCGCCGTGTCGCTGGCGGTGCTGGCCTTCGGCGGCGGCGGGGGCAGCGACGGTCCGCTGGACGGTCCCACCGTGCCGACCGTCACCCTCACCGACCCCGCCGTGCCGGTCACCCGCGGAACGGTCCTGAACACCGTGACCGTGGACGGCGTGGTCGCCGCCGACCCGGCCGTGCCGGTCAAGGCCACGGCCGCGGGCACCGTCCGGCGGCTGCTGGTCGCCCAGGGCGCCACGGTCGCCCAGGGGCAGCCGCTGATCGAGATCCGTTCGGAGACGCCCCGGCCTCCGCTCACGGGCACCGACGCCGAGGGCAATCCGACCGTCACCGAACGCCAGCCGGTGGTCAAGACCACCACCGTCCCGGCGCCCGTGGCCGGCAAGCTCACCTCGCTCGGTGTGCTCGTCGACCAGATCGTGGCCGTCGGTGACGCGGCCGGGTCGATCTCGCCCGGCACCCTGTCGATCACCGCCACCCTGACCCAGGCGCAGCAGTTCCGGCTGCTCACCCCGCCCGCCACCGCCGAGATCGTCGTCCAGGGCGGTCCCGCACCGTTCACGTGCACCGGCCTCACCCTGGGCGCGGAACCCGCCGGCACCGACCCCGGTGGCGACGCCCCCGTCGACCCCGGCATGGGCCCCGGGGGTGCGCCGGCCACGGGGGGCACGACGGCGCGGTGCTCGATCCCGCCGGGGACCACCGTGTTCGCCGGCATGACGGCCTCGGTGGCGATCGCGGCCGGCGAGGCGACGGACGTGCTGGTGGTTCCGGTGACCGCGGTGCAGGGCGCGGTGGGCAACGGCATCGTGTGGGTCGTCGCCGAGGGGGGCGAGCCGGAGGAACGGCCGGTCACGCTTGGGCTGACCGACGGGGAGCAGATCGAGGTCCGTGAGGGTCTCACCGAGGGCGAGATGGTCCTCCAGTTCGTGCCGGTGGCCGACGACGAGGTCGTCGAGGGCGACGGGTTCGTCATGTACGGGCCGGGCGGATGAGCCTCCTGCACCTGCGCGGAGTGAGCCGCGAGGTCGTCCTGCCCGACGGGAACCTGCTGCACATCCTCACCGGCGTGGACCTCGACGTCGACGCCGGCGAGCACGTCTCGATCGTGGGGCGGTCGGGCTCGGGCAAGTCCACCCTGCTCAACCTGCTGGGTCTGCTGGACAGCCCGACCGGGGGCGAGTACCTGCTCGACGGCGAGCCCACCGACCGGCTGCGGGCCCGTCGCCGCTCCCGCCTGCGTGGTGAGGCCTTCGGGTTCGTCTTCCAGCAGTTCAACCTGCTGCCCCGGCGCAGCGCGGTGGAGAACGTTGCCGCGCCGCTGCTGTACGCCCGGGGGAAGGCGTACTACCAGCGGCGGCGCAGCGCGCTGGAGATGCTCGACCGGGTGGGGCTCTCGGCGCGGGCCGAGTCCACCCCGGAGAAGCTCTCCGGTGGCGAGCAGCAGCGGGTCGCCATCGCCCGCGCGCTGGTCCGTCGTCCCCAGGTGGTGCTGGCGGACGAGCCCACCGGAGCCCTGGACGTCGAGACCGGTGCGGCCGTGATGGCGCTGCTGGAGCAGGTGACCACGGAGACCGGGGCCGCGCTGGTGACGATCACCCACGACCTGAACGTCGCCGCGCTCGCGGGGCGCCGGCACCGGCTCGACTCCGGCCGGCTGTCCCCGCTGGACGGCGCCGGCGGGAACGCCGAGCTGAGCGCGCTGACCGCCAGCCGCCCGGCCGGGGGGATCTCGTGACCGGCTTCCTGGGCGCGATCGCCGAGGCCTGGGGCGAGGTGCGGGTGCACAAGTCGCGGGTGGTCCTCTCGCTGATCGGCGTCTTCTTCGCCGTGCTGGCGATGACCACGGTCACCGCGCTCGGTCAGCTCACGGCGCAGGCGTCCCAGGAGCAGAGCGAGCGCTACGGCGGCCGCCCGGCCACCCTCTCGGTGCAGCCGTACGACGCCCGCACCGGAACCCCCTTCCCGGCGGACCAGTGGGACGAGGCCGTCGCCGACCTGGTCGAGCGGTTCGGCATCAGCCAGTACGCCGTCATCAGCTACGACACGGGCCTCTACCGGATGCCGGGCGGGACGCAGGAGATCCAGACGACGCGGGTCAGCCCGTCCTACGCCGAGCTGCACCGCATCCAGCCGGTGCAGGGCCGGTGGTTTCGCGACGCCGACCGGCTGAACCTCGCCCCGTCGCTCGTGGTCAACGAGGACTTCCTGACCATGCTCGGGGTCCCCGACCTCTCCGGTCGGCCGACGGTGGTCATCGGCGGCACCACACCCGTGGTCGCTCCGATCGTCGGCGTCATCAACGAGGACCTCGGCGGTCAGCCGGTCGCCTATCGGATCGACACCTCCGCGGGGCCGTGGGACACCGGCGAGCAGGAGGTGTCGCCGATGTCCCCGATGGGACCGCCGATGCTCGAGCTGTGGGTGCCCGACGCGGACGCCGACGCGGTGATCGCCTCGGTCCAGGCCCAGCTGTCCGCGGTGTTCGACGACGCGGACGTCCAGGTGTTCCGGCAGGACGCCGGCGACCAGGAGTCGTTCCAGAACGTCCTGCGCTGGGTGGTCCGCGGCGCCGGCCTGCTGGTGCTGTTCCTCGGCGCCCTCGGCGTGCTCAACGTAGGGCTGGTCACCGTGCGGCAGCGGATCCGCGAGATCGGCGTCCGGCGCAGCTTCGGCGCCACCTCGGGGCGGGTGTTCGCCGCGATCATGCTGGAGAGCGTCGTCGCCACGTTCCTGGCCGGCCTGGCCGCGGTGGCCTGCTCGGTGGCTCTGGTGCGCGCGCTGCCCCTGGACCAGATCCTCAACGGCGGCCAGCCGCTGCTCGACGTCCCCGCCTTCCCGGTGGCGGCCGCGATCGAGGGCCTGCTGGCCGCGACCGCGGTCGGCGCGCTGGCCGGGCTGCTCCCCGCGATCATCGCCGTCCGCGCCAAGGTGATCGACGCGATCCGGTTCTGACCGCGACGAGCGGGGGCCGGAGGCTCCCTGGCCGGTGCTAGGTCGCCGCGTCCAGGACCGGGTTGTCCCAGCTCCGGTCGGACGTCGGTGCATCCAGGAAGGAGGTCACGACGTCCAGGACCAGCTCGGTCCGGGCGAGCCCGAAGAAGTGCGTGGTTCCCGGGAACACCGCCAGCTGCGAGGACGGTACGCCGGCGAAGTCGCCGTTGACGTCGCCGCCCCGCAGCCGCAGGAGCCGGACCGCATGGTCGAGGGTGACCGCGTCGCAGTCGCCCACCGTGATCAGGGTCGGGGCGGCGATCCCCTGGATGACGGCGTCGGACCAGCCCGGGAATCCCTCGTCGAACGTGCCCAGCTTGTCGAGCAGGCCCTGCAGCCTGTCGGGGTGCGGAGACTTCGCCCGGTACTCCTGCTCCATCGGCGTGCCGGCGATCAGCTCCACGGTCAGCTCGGGAACTGCGTCGGTGTTCTCGGGGCGGTCCCCGTCCGGGTGGAACGAGGCGGACGACACGATCAGCTTCCGGACCAGCTGCGGCTGCGTGATGGCCAGGTGGAGCGCCGTCCCGCCCCCCACGCTGAATCCGAAGACGTCCGCCCGTGCGACGTCGAGGTGCCGGAGCAGGCCGACGACGTCGGAGGCGAGGTCCGCACTCCGCAGCGGCCGGTCGATGTCGTTGGTCCGCCCGTGACCCTGGAAATCGGCGGCGATGACCTGCCGGGTGGCCGCCAGCCCGGGGATCAGCTTCCCGAACTGCTGGTCGATGTCGAACAGCCCCCCGTGCAGCAGGAGCAGTGGCGTTCCGCCCGAACCGTGGATCTCGAAGTACATCTGCAGGCCGTTGACCGGCGCATACCCGGTCGTTGGCGCGGTCTCCGGCGAGGGCATCACGCGAGTCTTCAGGTCACGACCGATGCCGGTCAACGCCCGCCTCGTGAGGCGGGCGTCGACCGAGCAGCGGTTCAGTCGCGGACGAGCAGGGCCACGGGCAGGCGGGTCAGCAGGACGTCGGCGGCGATGCCGGCGACGTCGGAGACGAACCGCGCGCCCGTGAGCAGGTCGCGCCAGGCGCCGTTCGGCAGCTGCAGCGCGGTGTCCCCCCAGCCGTCGCCGGCGAGCTTTGCCGGCAGCCGGGTGGCCACCGCGACGACGCCCCCGCGGTCGAAGGCGACCACGTGGTCGGCGCCCGAGCCGGTGACCGCCACGGGCTCGTACCCGGCGAACCACTCCGGGTGGTCCCGGCGCGCGCGCAGCACCCGGGAGACGACGAGCAGCTTGGCCGCGCCGGACTCGTCGACCGCCGGCACCTCGCCGGTGTCCAGCGAGGCCAGCAGCTTCCGGCGCAGCGCGTAGTCGACCGGCCGGCGGTTGTCGGGGTCGACCAGCGAGAAGTCCCAGAGCTCCGTGCCCTGGTAGACGTCCGGGACGCCGGGCATCGTCAGCTGCAGCAGCTTCTGCGACATCGAGTTCGACCAGCCCAGCGGCGCGATGCGCGCGACGAACGCGTCGATCTCCGCGGCGGTCGCCGGGTCGTCGAACGCGGCGTCCACGAGTGCGTGCAGCTGCTCCTCGAACGCCTCGTTCTGGTTCGTCCAGGTGGTGGACGTCCCGGCCTCCCGCGCTGCCTTCTCCACGTAGGCGTGCGCCCGCTCGCGGGACAGCGGCCACGCGCCGACCAGGTTCTGCCACACGAGATGGGCCAGCGGGCGGTCGCCCAGCGGGTGCCGGGCCAGGAGCCCGCGCACCAGCGCCGCCCACTCGCTCGGCAGCTCGGCGAGGACGGCGAGGCGGGCCCGCACGTCCTCGCTGCGCTTGGTGTCGTGCGTGGAGAGCGTCGTCATCGACTCGGGCCGGCGCTCGGCCCGGCGGACCTGCGCCTCGTGGAACTCCGCCACGGTGCTGCCGAACTCCGCGGGGTCGCCGCCCACCTCGTTGAGCGCCACGAAGCGTGCCCACCGGTAGTAGGCGCTGTCCTCGACACCCTTGGCCATGACCGGGCCACTGGTCTGCTCGAACCGGGTGGCCGCCTCGGTGCCGGCCTGCGACAGCACGGGGTGCAGCGCGTCGAGCGCCGGCGTCAGGTCGGGGCGGCGCTCCCGCACCGCGGCGACGGTCGCGTCGAGGTGCTCGCGGCCGTCGGGCAGGTAGCTGCGGTACACGGGGAAGCTCGCCAGCAGTTCGGCGAGGGCCTCGGTCTGCTTCGCGGGATCGATGCCGGGCAGCTCGCCGATCACCCGGACCAGCCGGGCGACCTCGGAGCCGAGGATGCCGTCGGTGACCTCGCGCTTGCAGCCGTGCACCAGCTCCGCGTAGTCGACCGCCCGGCCCGCGAGCTCGGTGTCCAGCGCGGTGAGCGCCGCCTCGCCGGCGGGATCGACGAGGACGTCGTCCACCTCGGCGAGGGCGTCGTAGCCGGTGGTGCCGGCGGTCGCCCACGAGTCCGGCAGGTCCTCGCCGGGCTCCAGGATCTTCTCCACCACGGTCCACCGGTTGCCCGACGCCTCGGCCAGGCGGTCCAGGTAGCCCTTCGGATCGGCCAGCCCGTCGGGGTGGTCGATCCGCAGCCCGTCGACGGCACCGTCATGGACCAGCCGCAGGACGAGCTCGTGCGTCGCGTCGAAGATCGCCGGGTCCTCGACGCGCAGCCCGGCCAGGGTGTTGATGGCGAAGAACCGGCGGTAGTTCAGGTCGGAGTCGGCGCGGCGCCAGTCGACCAGCTCGTAGTGCTGCCGGGCGTGCACCTCCTGCGCGGTTCCGCTTCCGGTGCCCGGCGCGAGCGGGAACCGGTTGTCGTAGTACCGGAGCTCGCCGTCGACCACCTCGAGCTTCTCGACGTCGTCGGCCGAGCCCAGCACGGGCAGGCGCACCTTGCCGCCGCCGAACTCCCAGTCGATGTCGAACGCCGACGCGTGCGCGGAGTCGCGCCCGTGCTGCAGGACGTCCCACCACCACGGCGAGGCCACGGGGTCGGCGACGCCCATGTGGTTGGGCACCAGGTCGAGGACGAGCCCCAGCCCCTGCTCGTGCAGGGACGCGACGAACCGGTCGAAGCCGGCCTGCCCGCCGCGCGCCTCGTCGATGTGCGCGTGGTCGACGGTGTCGTAGCCGTGGTTGCTGCCCTCCGCCGAGCGCAGCAGGGGAGAGGAGTAGGCGTGCGTCACCCCCAGGTCGGCCAGGTAGCCGGCCACGCCGGCGGCGTCCTGCAGGCGGAACCCGGCGTGCACCTGCAGGCGGTAGGTCGAGGCCGGGACGCCCCGGCGGCGCTCGCCGCCGGGGACGTTGATCGGTCCGGTCATGCGGCGCCGGCCTCCACCGCGGGAGCGTGCAGCACCACGACGGCCCGGCCCTGCACCGTCACGGTGGCGCCGGGCTTCACCTCGACCGGCTCGACCTCGTCCATCTCGGCGGTGTCGAGCACCGTCGTCCAGGTGGAGGCGTAGTCGTCGCTGGGCAGGGCGAAGTCGATCGGCTCGTGCGAGGCGTTGAAAGCCAGGTAGAAGTGGTCGTCGACGACCTCCTCGCCCCGCTCGTCGGTGCTCCGGATCCCGTGCCCGTTGAGGTAGACGGCCAGGGACTTCGCGTAACCGGCGTCCCAGTCGTGGTCGGTCATCTGCTCGCCGGCCGGCGTCAGCCAGTCGATGTCGGGCACCGGGTCGCCGTGGCCGCGGCGGATCGGCCGGCCGTGGAAGAACCGGCGGCGCCGGAACGTCGGGTGGTCGGTGCGCAGCTTGGTGACCTTCTTGGTGAACTCGAGCAGGCCCTCGTCGACCTTCGCCCAGTCGATCCAGGTCAGCTCGGAGTCCTGGCAGTAGCCGTTGTTGTTGCCGCCCTGGCTGCGGCCGAGCTCGTCGCCGTGCAGGAGCATCGGCACGCCCTGGCTCAGCATCAGCGTGGCGATGAAGTTGCGCCGCTGCTGCGCGCGGAGCTGGAGGATCGCGGGGTCGTCGGTCTCGCCCTCGACCCCGCCGTTCCAGCTGCGGTTGTGGCTCTCGCCGTCGTTGTTGCCCTCGCCGTTGGCCTCGTTGTGCTTCTCGTTGTAGGAGACGAGGTCGTTCAGGGTGAAGCCGTCGTGGGCGGTGACGAAGTTGATGCTCGCGACCGGGCGCCGTCCGGAGTGCTGGTAGAGGTCGGCCGAACCGGTGATCCGGCTGGCGAACTCGCCGATGGTGGCGTCCTCGCCCCGCCAGAAGTCCCGGACGGTGTCGCGGTACTTGCCGTTCCACTCCGTCCACAGGGCCGGGAAGTTGCCGACCTGGTAGCCGCCCTCGCCGACGTCCCAGGGCTCGGCGATGAGCTTGACCTGGCTGACGACCGGGTCCTGGTGCACAAGGTCGAAGAACGCGGCCAGCCGGTCGACGGCGTGCAGCTCGCGGGCCAGGGTGGAGGCCAGGTCGAAACGGAAGCCGTCGACGTGCATCTCGGTCACCCAGTAGCGCAGCGAGTCCATGATCAGCTGGAGCGACTGCGGCGTCCGGACGTTGAGGGTGTTCCCCGTGCCGGTGTAGTCCATGTAGAACTGCTTGTCGTTCTCGACCAGCCGGTAGTACGTCCGGTTGTCGATGCCCTTGAACGACAGCGTGGGGCCGAGGTGGTTGCCCTCGGCGGTGTGGTTGTAGACGACGTCGAGGATGACCTCGATGCCCGCCTCGTGCAGGGCCCGGACCATGCCCTTGAACTCCTGGACGTGCTGCCCGGCGGTGGTGTCGCTGGCGTACTCGTCGTGCGGCGCGAAGAAGCCGATCGTGTTGTAGCCCCAGTAGTTCCGCAGGCCCTTCTGCTGGAGGGTGTCGTCCTGCACGAACTGGTGCACCGGCATGAGCTCGATGGCGGTGATGCCGAGATCGGTGAGGTACTCGATGACCGCCGGGTGGGCCACGCCGGCGTAGGTACCGCGCAGCTCCTCGGGGATCCGCGGATTGGTCATCGTCAGGCCCTTGACGTGGGCCTCGTAGATCACCGTCTTGTGGTACGGGGTCTTCGGCGGGCGGTCGACGCCCCAGTCGAAGTACGGGTTGACGACGACGGACTTCGGCATGTGCGCCGCCGAGTCGGCGTCGTTGCGCTTCTTGGTCTTGAAGTCGTAGCCGAACACCGAAGGGTTCCAGTCGATCTGCCCGTCGATGGCCTTGGCGTAGGGGTCGAGCAGCAGCTTGTTCGGGTTGCACCGGTGGCCCTGGCCGGGGTCGTAGGGGCCGTGCACCCGGAAGCCGTACTTCTGGCCGGGATGGATGCCGGGCAGGAAGGCGTGCCAGACGTAGCCGTCCATCTCGGGGAGTTGGATGCGCTCCTCGTTCCCCGCGTCGTCGAAGAGGCAAAGTTCGACCTTCTCGGCCACCTCGCTGAAGATCGCGAAATTCGTGCCGGTGCCGTCGTAGGTGGCTCCGAGGGGGTAGGCGGCGCCGGGCCATACCTGGGTCATCTGCGGTGTTCCTTCTGCGGTGGGCCCCTCCGGGGACGGAGGGGCCGGTGGCCTCCCGCGCACGTTCGGCGGGGGTCGGGGTGCGGCGACGGTGCTCCGGTGCCCGCGTCCATGCTTCCGCACACCTGATACCGGTGTGAGACCGCACTCCCGTCCGGAGGGAATGACGGGACGACGACGCCCCCCGCGGCGGGGCCGCGGGGGGCGTCGGACGCAGGGGCGGACGGGTCCGACCTCGCCCAAGGAGATCTCCCCGGGTGGCGCTGGACCCGGCCGCGGATCGCGCTCCTGCGTCCAGGCACGCTAGGGGTCACCGGAACGGAGGACAAGAGGCGATCCCGTCCCGCGGGAACGCCGCAGCGGCAGCCGTCCGCAGCTCGCACCGCGCCGTTCTGTCGGACCCTCGTCGTACCGTCGTCCCGTGCGCGCGACCACCGACCTCAGGCCCACCAAGGGACGCTTCGAAGTCATCAGCGAGTTCGAGCCCGCGGGGGACCAGCCGGCGGCGATCACGGCGCTGGCCGAGCGGGTGAACGCGGGGGAGACCGACGTCGTCCTGCTGGGCGCGACGGGCACCGGCAAGTCGGCGACGACGGCCTGGCTGATCGAGCAGGTGCAGCGGCCCACGCTGGTCATGGCCCCGAACAAGACCCTCGCCGCGCAGCTGGCCAACGAGTTCAAGGAACTGCTGCCGAACAACGCGGTCGAGTACTTCGTCTCCTACTACGACTACTACCAGCCCGAGGCCTACGTCCCGCAGACGGACACCTACATCGAGAAGGACTCCTCGGTCAACGACGAGGTGGAGCGGCTCCGCCACTCCGCCACGCACAACCTGCTCACCCGGCGGGACGTGGTCGTCGTCGCGTCGGTGTCGTGCATCTACGGCCTCGGGACGCCGCAGGAGTACGTGGACCGGGCGCTGAAGGTGCGGGTGGGGGAGTCCCGCGAGCGGGAGGACCTGCTGCGGACGCTGGTCACCGAGCAGTACACCCGCAACGACCTCTCCTTCACCCGCGGCACGTTCCGGGTGCGCGGGGACACGATCGAGGTCTTCCCGGTCTACGAGGAGCTCGCGGTCCGGATCGAGATGTTCGGCGACGAGATCGAGCGGCTCTACTACCTGCACCCGCTCACCGGCGAGGTCGTGCGGGAGGTCGAGGAGCTCTTCGTCTTCCCGGCGACGCACTACGTGGCCGGGCCCGACCGCATGGAGCGAGCCATCCGCGGGATCGAGGCGGAGCTGGAGCAACGGCTCGCCGAGCTGGAGCGGCAGGGCAAGCTGCTGGAGGCCCAGCGGCTGCGCATGCGCACCACCTACGACATCGAGATGATGCGTCAGGTCGGGTTCTGCTCCGGGATCGAGAACTACTCCCGGCACATCGACGGCCGCGCGCCGGGCAGTGCCGGCGCCTGCCTCATCGACTACTTCCCCGACGACTTCCTGCTGGTCATCGACGAGTCGCACGTGACCGTGCCGCAGATCGGCGGCATGTACGAAGGCGACATGAGCCGCAAGCGCACCCTGGTCGAGCACGGCTTCCGGCTGCCGTCGGCGATGGACAACCGCCCGCTGAAGTGGGAGGAGTTCACCGACCGGATCAAGCAGACCGTGTACCTGTCGGCCACCCCGGGTCCCTACGAGCTGGGTCGCACCGGCGGCGAGTTCGTCGAGCAGGTCATCCGGCCGACGGGGCTGATCGACCCGGAGGTCGTGATCAAGCCGACCAAGGGCCAGATCGACGACCTCGTCCACGAGATCCGGCTGCGCACGGAGAAGGACGAGCGGGTCCTGGTCACCACCCTGACCAAGAAGATGGCCGAGGACCTCACCGACTACCTGCTCGAGCTCGGCATCAAGGTGCGCTACCTGCACTCCGAGGTGGACACCCTCCGCCGCGTGGAGCTGCTCCGCGAGCTGCGCCAGGGCGAGTACGACGTCCTGGTCGGGATCAACCTGCTGCGGGAGGGCCTCGATCTGCCGGAGGTGTCGCTGGTCGCGATCCTGGACGCCGACAAGGAGGGCTTCCTCCGGTCGGGCACCTCGCTCATCCAGACGATCGGCCGGGCGGCGCGCAACGTGTCCGGCCAGGTGCACATGTACGCGGACAAGATCACACCGTCGATGGCGCACGCGATCGAGGAGACCAACCGGCGCCGGGAGAAGCAGGTCGCGTACAACGCCGAGCGCGGCCTGGACCCCCAGCCGCTCCGGAAGAAGATCGTCGACATCCTCGACGGCATCTACCGCGAGGCGGAGGACTCCGAGACGGCCACGCTGGTCGGCGGCTCGGGGCGTCAGCAGTCCCGTGGCAAGGCTCCGGTCCCCGGCCTGTCCTCGAAGAAGGCCGGCAAGGCGGGCTCGATCGACGTGCAGGGCCTGCCGCGGAACGAGCTGGCCGACCTCATCGCGCAGATGAACGAGCAGATGCTCTCGGCTGCTCGGGAGCTCCAGTTCGAGGTCGCCGCGCGGCTGCGCGACGAGCTGTCCGAGCTGAAGAAGGAACTCCGCCAGTTCGACGCGGCGCACGCCTGAGCGCGGGGCACGACCGCGATGGATCGGGACCAGCTGGTCGCCTACTGCCTCGGCAAGCCGGGCGCCGAGGAGACCTATCCCTGGGGTGAGGGGGAGCTGGTCGCGAAGGTGGGCGGCAAGGGGTTCGCCTTCATCGGCCTGGACGGCGGCCGGTCAGCGTGAAGTGCGGCCGCGACGCCGCCGAGGCGGCCGAGTGGCTGGACCGCTACCCGAAGGCCGTCACCACGAGCCACTACGTCGGACGGTACGGCTGGAACACCGTCGACTGGACCGGCCCGGTGCCCGACGACGACGTCCGCGAGCTGGTGGACGCCTCCTACGACGCCGCGGTCGCCGCGCTGCCCAAGAGCCGCCGTCCGCAGGGCCCGCCGGGCTGACCGCGGCCGGCCGGGTCTGCCGGAGTCGTTCCGGCGTCCGGCGGTGTGAGCGGCGCAACCCGGCCACCCGGTATCGGAAGCAACAGCGCACCGGGTACGTTGCACCGGACGGATCCGACCTGCGCAGTGCGCAGCCGGGTTCGTTCGTGGAGGGGAGTATCCCTGCGCGGCGGAGTCGTCAATACGAGGTCCCACGACCTCCGGCCCCGCCGGTCGCCCGTTTCCGGGCGGCGGGAGAGACCTCCGGTCACTGACGCAAGCCAGTCTCCGGAGGTAGTTGCATGGACGTCCCCTTCTGGGCGTGGGCTCTCACGATCACCGCGATCGTCGGGATGCTGCTCGTCGATTTCCTCGGCCACGTGCGCAGACCGCACGCGCCGTCCCTGCGCGAATCGGCCGTCTGGTCGGCGCTCTACGTGGGCATCGCGGTCGCGTTCGGCCTGCTGATCCTCTGGTTCTACGGGCCCGAATACGGCGGCGAGTACTTCGCCGGCTACATCACCGAGAAGAGCCTCTCGGTGGACAACCTCTTCGTCTTCGTGCTGATCATGGCCGGCTTCGGGGTGCCCCGGCAGCTGCAGCAGAAGGTGCTGCTCTTCGGGATCACGTTCGCGCTCGTGCTGCGGACGATCTTCATCCTGGTCGGCGCCGCGGCCATCGAGAACTTCAGCTGGGTCTTCTACCTCTTCGGCGCGATCCTCCTGTCCACCGCCTGGGCGCAGGCGCGCAGCGGTGGGCACAGCGGCGACGAGGACTACCAGGAGAACGCCGTCCTGCGGTTGACCCGCAGGGTCCTGCCGACGACGCAGGAGTACCACTCCGACCGCATGACCGTCCGCCTCGGCGGGCGCCGGTTCATCACGCCGCTCGCCGTCGCCCTGATCGCGATCGGCACGGCCGACGTGATCTTCGCCGTCGACTCGATCCCGGCGATCTTCGGCCTGACCCAGGAGACCTACCTGGTCTTCGCGGCCAACGCGTTCTCGCTGCTGGGGCTGCGTCAGCTGTTCTTCCTCATCGACGGCCTGCTCGACCGGCTCGTCTACCTGGCCTACGGGCTGGCCGTGATCCTCGGCTTCATCGGCGCGAAGCTGGTCATCCACGCCCTGCACACCAACGAGCTGCCCTTCGTCAACGGCGGGCAGCACGTGACGGGCATCCCGGAGATCCCGACCTGGCTCTCGCTGGCCGTCATCCTCGGCACGCTGCTGATCACCACGGTGGCCAGCCTGGCGAAGAGCCGCCGGGACCGTGCGGGCCACTCGCCCGCGGCCCCGGGCGACCTCCAGGCCGACCCTGTCCACCCGTCCACGACCGCTCCGACGACGATGTCGGCCGAACCCGTCGGGGCGCCCTCGTCCCGCTGATCCACGGGCTGCCGGCGCCGGTTCCGCGCCGGTGCCGGCAGCCCGCGCACCACCGCAGCACCCCATCCATCCACCGGCTCTCGGCCCCGAGCGGGACCAGGGCACCGCCCGTAAAGTGAGGCTCCGTGGAGCTCCCCGTCTGGTTCGAGATCGCGACGTTCGTAGGGCTCACGCTCCTGCTGCTCGCCGACCTCGCCCTCGTCGTCCGCCGCCCGCACGAGCCCTCCATGAAGGAGGCGGGCCTGTGGGTCGGCTTCTACGTGAGCCTGGCGCTGATCTTCGGGCTGGTGATCCTCGCGGTCACCAACGCGCAGTTCGCGACGGAGTTCTACGCCGGCTGGCTGACCGAGTACAGCCTGTCGGTGGACAACCTCTTCGTCTTCGTGATCATCATGGCGCGCTTCCGGGTGCCGCGGTACCTCCAGCAGGAGGCCCTGATGGTCGGCATCATCATCGCGCTGATCCTCCGCGGCATCTTCATCCTGGCCGGTGCGGCGCTGATCTCCCGCTTCACCTGGGTGTTCTACATCTTCGGCGCATTCCTCATCTACACCGCCATCAACCTCCTCAAGCACCGCGGGGAGGAGGACGACTTCGAGGAGAACGCGTTCATCCGGCGGATGCGCAAGATCCTTCCGATCTCCCAGGACTTCCACGGCGCCAAGATCCGGGTCACTGAGAACGGCAAGAAGCTGTGGACGCCGATGATCATCGTCTTCCTGGCGCTCGGGACGACGGACCTGATCTTCGCCCTCGACAGCATCCCGGCGATCTTCGGGCTGACCCGCGAGCCGTTCATCGTCTTCACGGCGAACGTCTTCGCACTGATGGGCCTGCGGCAGCTCTACTTCCTGCTCGGTGGCCTGCTCAAGCGGCTGGTCTACCTGTCGATCGGGCTCTCGGTCATCCTCGCCTTCATCGGCGTGAAGCTGATCATGGAGGCCTTGCACGAGAACACGCTGCCGTTCATCAACGGCGGCGAGCACATCGACGCCGTCCCGACCATCCCGATCTGGCTGTCGCTGAGCATCATCCTGGGCACGCTGGTGATCGCCACGGTGGCCAGCCTGGTGAAGACCAAGGGTCAGATGATCAGCGTGGACGAGCCGGTCGTGACGCCCGAGGAGGCGGAGAAGATCCCGTCCCGGGGGCCGGAGGCGCTGGCCGAGGCCGAGCCGCGGCTCGAGGACGAGACCGACGAGGAGCGCTCCCGGCGCTGACCCGGTGCCGGCGTCGGAACAGACCCCACCGGGCGGCGGTTGACCGCATCTCGTGGGCCCCTCCTCCGACGCCGGCCGCGTCGCCGCGCTCGTCGGGCTGCTGTTCGGCCTCGCCGGCATGGGCAGTGCGGCCGTCGCCGTCACCCTGCCCGAGATCGCGGCCGATCTCGGCCTGACGACCGGCGGCGCGTCCTGGGCGATCAGCCTCTACGCCCTGATGCTGGCGGTCGCGACCGCCGTCTACGGCCGGGTCGCCGACCTCGCCGGGATCCGGCTGCCGCTGCTCGTCGGCGTCGGGCTGATGACCGGCGGGGCGGTGCTCGGTGCGTTCGCCCCGTCGTTCGAGGTCCTGCTCGGCGCCCGGCTGCTGCAGGGGCTCGGTGCCGCCGCCGTGCCCACGCTCGGCATGGCCATCGTGAGCGCCCGGTACGAGGGGACCGTCCGCACCTCGGCGCTGGGCCGGGTCGCCGGCATGGCCGCCGCGGTCAGCGCGCTGGGCCCCCTGGCCGGCGGGCTCGTCGCCGACCTCGTCGGCTGGCGGGCGGTCGTCGCCCTGCCGGCCCTCGGGCTCATGGTCGTCCCGGCGCTGTGGCGAGCGGTCCCGTCGCAGGGCACCGGGGCGCGCCTGGACGTCCTCGGCGCGGTGCTGGTCGCCGGCACGGCCGCCGGGCTGGTGCTGCTCGTCCAGTCACCGGCCGGGGGAGCCGCCGTCGCCACCGCGGGCGCCGTCCTGCTGGGCCTGGGCGTCCCCGCCGTCGCGGCCCGCGTCCGGCGCCGGCCGGAGGGGTTCCTGCCGACGGCGGTTCTCCACGAGCCGGTCGTCGTGCGCAGCGCCCTCGCGGCATCCGCGGTCCCGGCGGCCTGGTTCGCCCTGCTCATCGCCGTCCCCGCGGTGCTCGCCGCCGAAGGGTGGACGCCGCTGCAGGTCGGGCTGGCGCTGGTCCCGAGCGCGGTCACCGGCTTCCTCGCGCCGCGGCTGGCCGGGCCGCTGCTGGCCCGGCTCCGGCCGGCCCGGTCGCTCGTCGCCTCCGGGATCACCGCCGCCGTCGCGCTCGGCGTCGCCGCCCTCGGGGCAGCCGTCGGATCGGCCCCGGTCCTGGTCACCGCCGTCGTCCTGGTGACCTTCGCCTTCGGCCTGGGCCAGCCGGCGCTGATGGCGGCCGTCGGCGGGGCCGTGCCGCCCGACGTGCGGGGTGTCGCGCTCGGCATCGCCACGCTGGTGTTCCTCGTGGGCGGCGGCGTCGGGTCCGCCGTCGTCGGCGGGGTCGGGGAGGTGCTCGGCCTGGACCGCAGCCTGCTGCTCCTCGCGGCGCTGCCGCTCGCCGGCTGCCTGGCGCTCGTGGGCACGATCCGGGCGGAGCAGGTCGGGTCCTGACCCCGGCGGCGGATCCCCGGGAACCCGGGCGTCCACGGCCCGGATAGCGTCGCCCCTCATGCGGCCGAACGACCTCGAGCTCCTCCGGACGCCGGGAGTCCCGACCGTGTCGCCGGACGGCCGGATGGCCGTCGTGGCCGTCTCCCGCCTCGACCTCGACGCCGACGAGTACCGCAGCCAGCTGTGGGCGGTGCCCACCGACGGCTCGGCGCCGGCCCGGCCGATCACCTCCGGTGCCCGCGACACCGCGCCGGCCTTCTCGCCCGACGGCCGCTGGCTGGCCTACCTCGGGGCCGAGCCCGGCGGCCGGCCGCAGGTCCACCTGCTGCCCACGGCGGGCGGGCTCGCGCGCCGGTTGACCGGCCACCACCTCGGCGCCGGGACGCCGGTCTGGTCCCCGGACTCCCGCCGCCTCGCCTACACGGCCCGGGTGCCCGAGCCGGGCCGGTACGGCACGGTCGAGGGCGTCGGCCCCGCCGCCGAGCCGCCGCGGCTGATCACCACGCTGAAGTACCGGCTGGACGACGTCGGGTTCCTCGGCGACCGTCGCAGCCAGGTGTTCCTCCTCGACCTGCCCGCGGACTTCGAGGACGACACCGCCCCCCTTCCCGAGCCGGTCCAGGTCACCGCCGGGGACGCCGACGCCGAGGACGTGGCCTGGCGCCCGGACGGCAGCGAGCTGGCCTTCGTGTCGGCGCGGCACGAGCGGGCCGACCGCGATCTCGTCCGGGACGTGTACGTCGTCCGGACCGACGGATCCGGCCTGCGGCGCGTGACCGGGTCCCGCGGCGACTGCGCGCTGCCCGCCTTCACACCCGACGGGCGGACGCTCGTCGTCACGGCCGTGCCCGACCTCGGCCCCGACGGGCTCGACTTCGTCGCCCGGCAGGCGGTGCCCTGCCGCGTCGACGCCGTCGGCGGGCAGCTGGAGCCGCTGCTGGATCCCGCGCAGCACCACCGCGGGGACGAGACGCCGGCGACCGTCCTGGCCGACGGCGCCGTGCTCGCCGGGGTGCAGCGACGAGGCGCGGTGGAGCTGCTGCGGGTGCCGCTGGACGGCAGCGAGCCGGAGGCGCTGGTGGACGGCCCGTTCACGGTCCGGGGCTTCGCCGCCGCCGGGGGAGTGGTCGTCGCCTGCGTCGCCCACGACCGGTCCGCGGGGGAGCTGATCGCGATCACCCCGGGCCGCCGGCGGCTGCTCACGGCGTTCGGCCGCCCGCTGGGGGAGACCGACCGGGTGCACCGGACGGGGGAGCGCACGGCCACGGCACCCGACGGCTACCCGGTGCACGGCTGGGTGACCGTGCCGCCCGGCCCCGGGCCGCACCCCGTCCTGCTGACGGTGCACGGCGGCCCGTTCGCGCAGTACGGCTGGAGCCTCTTCGACGAGACGCAGGTCTACGTCTCGGCCGGGTACGCGGTCGTGCAGTGCAATCCGCGCGGTTCGTCGGGCTACGGGTCGGCGCACGGGCGGGTGATCCAGGGCGCGTGGGGCGAGCTCGACGCGGCCGACGTCCTCGCCTTCCTCGACGCGGCGCTCGACGACCCGGCCCTGGACGCCGGCCGGGTCGGGATCATGGGCGGCTCGTACGGCGGCTACCTGACGGCCCTGCTCCTCGGGCGGACGACCCGGTTCGCCGCGGCGATCAGCGAGCGCGCGTTCACCGACCCGGTCAGCTTCGTCGGGTCCTCCGACATCGGGTGGTGCTTCCCGGACGCGTACCTCGGCACGGACCCGGACCGGATCGCGGCCCAGAGTCCGATGGCCGCCGCGGGCGCGATCACCACGCCCACGATGGTGATCCACGCCGAGGAGGACTGGCGCTGCCCCGTCGAACAGGGCGCCCGGTTGTACGTCGAGCTCAAGCGCCGCGGCGTCCCGACGGAACTGCTGCTCTTCCCGGGGGAGGGGCACGAACTGTCCCGTTCCGGGCGGCCGCGCCACCGGATGGCCCGCTTCGAGCACATCCTGCGGTGGTGGGCGCGCTGGCTGCCCACCCCCGACAACCCCGGGCCGGGAGGCGCCGAGCTGCCCGCCGGGCCGGCCCTGGACGCGGAGGCGACCTTCCCGGAGCCTGCCGGCGCGGAACCGCTCTCCGTGCGCGCCACCCGGGTGGAGTGAGCGGGGCCGGCCGGTGATCCCCGTCCTGAGCCGCCGGGCCCTCGGCCGGGCCACGCTGGCCCGTCAGCTGCTGCTGGACCGGGTCGGGCGGCCGGTGGACGAGGTGCTGGAGCACCTGGTCGGACTGCAGGCGCAGGTCCCGCTCGTGCCGCACCTGGCGCTGTGGGACCGGCTGGCCGGCTACGACCCCGGCGAGCTGGATCGGCTCATGACCTCCCGTCGGGTGGTCCGGACCCAGCTGATGCGGACGACGATCCACACGGTCACGGCCGCCGACGCGCTCGCCCTGCGCCCGTTGCTCCAGCCGGTGCTGAACCGGACGTTCGCGAGCACCTCGTGGGGGCAGCGGCTGCGCGGTCAGGACGTCGGCGCCGTGGTGGCGGAGGCCGCCGGGCTGCTGGCGGAGCGGCCGCTGGGCCGGGCGGCGCTGCAGCGGGAGCTGGCGCTGCGGCACCCTGGCCTGGACGCCGAGGCGGTCGCGTTCGGGGTCAGCTACTGGGTGCCGTGGGTGCAGCCGCCGCCCCGCGGGCTGTGGGGCGCGTCCGGCGCGGCGGTCATGACGACGGTCGACGCGGAGCTCGGGCCCTCCACCGGCGCCCCGATGACCCCGGAGGACCTCGTGCACCGGTACCTGACCGCCTTCGGGCCGGCGACGGTCCGCGATGTCCAGGTCTGGTGCGGGCTGACGCGGTTGCGGGAGGTGGTCGAGCGGCTGGGTCCGCGGCTGCGGCGGTTCCGCGGCGAGGACGGCGCCGCGCTGGTCGACGTCCCCGGCGGGCCGCTGCCGGACCCGGACACCCCCGCACCGGTCCGCTTCCTCGCCGAGTACGACAACGCGCTGCTGTCCTACGCCGACCGGTCCCGGGTCGTCGAGGAGGGCGACCACGTCCTGCTGCAGGGCGGCTCCGGTGGCTGGACCGGCACGGTGCTCGTCGACGGGCGGATGCGGGCCACGTGGGCGGCCCGCCGGGACGGCGACACCACCGTGCTCACCGTCCGGCCCTCGGTTCCCCTGCCGGCCGCCGACCGGACCGACGTGGCCGGCGAGGGCGGACGGCTGCTCGAGTTCCTCGCCCCGGGCCGGCTCCACGACGTCCGGTTGCTCGACAGCCGCTAGCGTCGTCCTGCCCGTTCCGCATTCCCCGTCTCCGGAGGAGGTCGCCCCGTGGTGGAGCGCCGCTTGCCGCGCTGGTCCGAGCTGCGGGAACTCGCCCGGCCGCGGCCGCTCACCGGGGACTCGACCGACCGGCGGCTGGCCGCGGCGCCCACGGTGACGGACCTGCGCGAGATCGCGCGGCGGCGCGCGCCGCGGGCCGTCTTCGACTACACCGACGGCGCGGCCGGGGCGGAGATCAGCCTCCGCCGGTCGCGGGAGGCGTTCGAGCGGGTGGAGTTCTGCCCGAGCGTCCTGCGGGACGTCTCCGCCGTCGACACGTCGGCGCGGCTGCTCGGGGCTCCCTCGGCGCTGCCCCTGGCGTTCGCGCCGACCGGGTTCACCCGGCTCATGCACACCGAGGGGGAGACCGCGGTCGGCCGCGTCGCCGAGCGGGTCGGGATCCCCTACGCCCTGTCGACCATGGGCACCACCACTCTGGAGGACCTGGCGGCGGCGGCGCCGGGTGCGCGGAAGTGGTTCCAGCTCTATCTCTGGAAGGACCGGGAGGCCAGCGCCGCCCTCGTCGAGCGGGCCCGCGCCGCCGGCTACGAGGCGCTCGTGCTCACCGTGGACACCCCGGTCGCCGGACCCCGGCTGCGCGACGTGCGCAACGGGTTCACGATCCCCCCGGCCCTCACCCTGCGCACCGTGGCCAACGCCGCCGTCCATCCCCGGTGGTGGGTGGACCTGCTCACGACCCCGCCGCTCGAGTTCGCCTCGCTGCGCTCCTGGGAAGGCACCGTCGCCGAGCTCGTGGACCGCGTCTTCGAGCCGGCCGCGACGATCGCGGACGTCCGCGCGCTGCGCGAGACGTGGCGCGGCCCGCTGGTGGTGAAGGGCGTGCAGGGGGTGGCCGACGCCCGCGCGGTGGTCGACGCCGGCGCCGACGCCGTCCTCGTCTCCAACCACGGCGGCCGGCAGCTGGACCGCGCACCGACACCGCTCGAGCAGCTGCCTGCGATCGTGCAGGCGGTCGGTGACCGGGCCGAGGTCTACCTCGACGGCGGCGTCCTCGACGGCGCCGACGTCGTCGCCGCCGTGGCCATGGGCGCCCGTGCCTGCCTGGTCGGGCGGGCCTATCTCTACGGGCTGATGGCCGGCGGCGAACGGGGCGTGCAGCGGGCGGCCGACATCCTCGCCAAGGAGGTGGCCCGCACGATGCAGCTGCTCGGCGTCACCTCGGTCGCGGAGCTGACCCCGGACCGGGTGCGCCTCCGCTCCTGAGGTCATTGCCCCTGGGACCGGCGAGTTCCTAGGGTGCGCCATGGACGTCGTCGAGGTCGTTCCCACGTTCGAGCAGTACGCGTTCACCTTCGGCGGCGTCGCCCCGTTGCGGCGGATCGCGCCCGGGACCGCGCTGCGTCTGTGGTCCGACGACGCGTTCTGCGGGGCCCTGCGCTCGACCAAGGACCTGGCGAGCGAGAAGGTCGACCTGCGGTTCGTCAACCCGCAGACCGGTCCGTTCTACGTCGAGGGCGCCGAACCCGGGGACGCCCTCGCCCTGCACTTCGTCGCGGTGGAGCCGGCCCGGGACTGGGGTGCCTCCGCGGCGATCCCGTTCTTCGGCGGCCTGACCAGCACCGACCGCGTCGCCACCCTGCAGGATCCGCTGCCCGACACCACCTGGATCTACGAGCTGGACCGGGCCCGGAACACGGTCACCTTCGCCGCGCAGCACAGCGACCTGCGGATCGACCTGCCGGTCGAGCCGATGCTCGGCACGGTCGGCGTCGCCCCGCCGGGTGGCGAGGTGCGCAGCTCCCTGGTGCCCGAGCGCTTCGGCGGCAACATGGACACGCCCCAGATGCGGGCCGGCACCACCTGCTTCCTGGGCGTCAACGTCGAGGGGGCGCTGTTCTCGATCGGTGACGGCCACTACCGGCAGGGCGAGGGCGAGGCCTGCGGCACGGCCGTCGAGGGCGCCATGACGACGACGCTGATCGTGGAGCTGATCAAGGGCGCCGCGCCCGCCTGGCCGCGGCTGGAGGACGACACGCACTGGATGACCGTGGGGTCGAGCCGACCCCTCGAGGACGCGTGGCGGATCGCCCAGGTGGAGCTGGTGCGCTGGTTCGGGCAGTTGTACGGCCTGCACGCGATGGACGCCTACCAGCTGCTCTCGCAGATCACGCAGGCGCCGATCGCCAACGTCGTCGACGCGAACTACAGCGCCGTGGTCAAGGCACGCAAGTCACTGCTGCCCCGCGCCACCGCCTACGGCGGCCTGCACGACGAGCTGCGCAGCCGCGCAGCGTCCCTGCTCTGACCTCCTGGGAGAACCGGTCATGGACCTACAGCTGAACGACGCGCGCGTGCTCGTCACCGGCGGCACGCGTGGCATCGGCCGGGCGATCGTCGAGGCGTTCGTCGACGAGGGCGCCGTCGTGGAGTTCTGCGCCCGGGACGCGGCGGAGATCGAGGCGACGGAGAAGGCGGTCGCCGGGCGCGGCGGGGGACGGGCCACCGGGGTCCAGCTCGACGTCCGGGACGGGCCGGCTCTGACGTCGTGGGTGGCGGCCGCGGCCGGGCGGATGGGCGGTCTGGACGCCGTCGTCGCGAACGTCAGCGCGCTGGCCATCCCCGACACCGAGGAGAACTGGTACACGTCCTTCGAGGTCGACCTCATGCACACGGTCCGCCTGTCGCAAGCGGCCGTGCCGTACCTCGAGGCGAGCAGCAACGGCTCGATCGTGGCCATCTCCAGCGTGTCCGGGCGGGAGGCCGACTTCGCCGCCGGGCCCTACGGGACCATGAAGACGGCGATCATCGGCTACATCTCGGGGCTGGCCTTCCAGCTGGCCGGCCGGGGTGTGCGGGCCAACGTGGTCTCGCCCGGCAACACCTACTTCGAGGGTGGCGTCTGGCAGCAGATCGAGCAGGGGAACCCGGAGCTCTACTCGCTCGCCGTCGGGCTGAACCCCACCGGGCAGATGGGCACGCCCGACGATTCGGCGAAGGCAGCCGTCTTCCTGTCCAGCCCGGTGTCGAGCCGCACCACCGGTACCCACCTCGTCGTCGACGGCGCGCTGACCCGGGGCATCCAGCTGTGACGCGCCCCGACCGGCCGCACGCCCGGCCTTGCGTTTAGCGTTCGTCCGCATGGCGCTCATCTATCCCGTGCTGGCCGATTCCCCGGAGCCCGAGGAGGGCTCGGCCCCCGACTTCGCCGAGCTCGAGACGGACCTGTCGGACCAGTGGCTGGTCGAGGTCGCCGTGAGCGAGGACGGCGACGACGGGTGCTTCGGCCCGCTGACGGCGCGCGAGGCGTGGGACCTCGCGATCGCGGTCGACAGCCGGCGTCCCGAGTGGTCGGTCTCCGTCGTCCCGCTCTACGCGCCGGAGCCCGCCGACGAGCTCATCACCCTCTTCGACGAGGACTGAGCCGGCTCACCGAACCGAGAGAGGCCCCGTCGTCGGACGGTGCCTCTCTGCTGACGTTGCTGCTCGTCAGAGCCGTGCGAGCAGTTCGCCCTTCTTGCTCGCGAACTCCTCGTCGGTGAGCACACCCAGGTCACGGAGCCCCGCGAGCTTCCCGAGCTGCTCCGCGACGTCCAGCTGAGGTGCCGACTGCGCGACGGCGTCGGGCGGAAGAGGCGCGGCGGCCCGGCGGTCCCTGAGGACGACCGTGAGGTGGGTGAAGAGCTGTTCCGGCAGCCGGATGAGGGACTGCTTGCCATCCGACCAGTCGACGCGGACGGTGCGCGGTGGACGGGAAGCCGACTTCACGGTGGCATCGAGCGCTGCCCCCGCCACCTTCCCCATGAAACCGGGCAGGACCGCGCCCGCGACGATCTTGCCGACGGCGCCGGCGACGGCATAGCCACCGCCGGCCTCGGCGGCAACCTCTTCCCACTCCGCGACTTCGGCGGCGGTCAGCTTTCGCCCCATCAGCCCTGTCTGGACGACGAGGTCGCCCCGGAAGCCGGTCGACACTGTCGAGTCGATGTAGTGCCCGGCCACGACCTTGCCCTGTCCACTCATTCTTCGATCACGAGTGGACCGTAATGAGGGCTGTCGACGTCGTTCGGACGAATCGCCGGATTGGCCGGACGGGTTCGTCTCAGTCGGCTCACCAGCCCCGCGCGCGCCATTCGCCGAGGTGCGGGCGCTCGGCGCCCAGCGTCGTGTCCCCGCCGTGGCCGGGGTAGACCCAGGTGCTGTCCGGTAGCGCGCCGAACAGCCGCTCCTCGACGTCGCCCATCAGGCGGGCGAACCGGGCGGCGTCCTGCTGCGTGTTGCCGACGCCCCCGGGGAACAGGCTGTCGCCGGTGAACACGTGCACCCCGGCGTCGTCCGGCCCACGCCACACGAGGGCGATGCTGCCCGGGGTGTGCCCCCGCAGGTGGACGACCTCGAGCGTCTGCTCGCCGACGGTCAGGGCGTCGCCGTGCTCGACGGTGCGCTGCACGGGCACCGGGAGGTCGGCGGCGTCGGCCCGGTGCGCCACGGTCTGCGCGCCGGTCGCCTCGACGACCTGGGGGAGCGCCCGGTGGTGGTCCCAGTGCCCGTGCGTGGTGACGACGGTGCGGAGGTCGGCGTCCCCGATCAGGGCCCGCAGCGACTCCGGCTCGGCGGCGGCGTCGATCAGCAGCGCCTCCCCGGTGGCGGTGCACCGCAGCAGGTAGGCGTTGTTGGCCATCTCGCTGACGGCGAGCTTGCGGATCGTCAGGCCGGGCAGGTCCCGCACGGCGGCGGGCCCGCCCACCTCGACGTCGCCGGTGTAGGCCGGAGCGCTCACGGAGGTCTCCCATCGAGACTGTCGGAGGGGGTCGTTACGGTCCAGGCATGGACGCTAGTGGAGGTCTCGGGGCTGGATCCGGCGTCAGCACCTCGGTCGTCGGTCTGCCGGCCACGGAGATCGCGGCACGGGTGCGGGCGGGGGAGCTCTCGGCGGTCGACGTCGTCCGCGCCCACTTGGAGCACATCGCGGCGGTCGACGCCCGGGTCGGGGCCTTCCGCGTCGTCCGGCGGGCCGCGGCGCTGATCGAGGCGGCCGCCGTCGACGCGGCTCCCGACCGGGGCTCCCTGCCGCTGGCCGGGGTCCCGATCGCGATCAAGGACAACGTGGCCGTGGCCGGGGAGATCTGCACCGACGGATCGCCGGCGGCCCCGCAGGAGCCACGGACCGCCGACCATCCCGTCGTCGCCCGGCTGCGCGCCGCGGGAGCGGTCGTCGTGGGCATCACCCGCGCGCCCGAGCTCTGCCTCTACGCCGCGACGGACGGGCCGGGCACCGTCACCCGCAACCCCTGGGACACGGCCCGGTCGTCGGCCGGCAGCTCCGGGGGCAGCGCGGCGGCCGTCGCCTCGGGGAGCGTGCCGCTCGCGCACGGGAACGACGGGCTGGGGTCCCTGCGCCTTCCCGCGGCCGCCTGCGGGCTGGTCACCCTCAAGCCGGGCCGTGGCGTGGTCCCGGCGGACATCGGGTTCGACGACTGGTCGGGGATGGCGGTGAACGGGGCGCTGGCCACGACGGTCGCCGACGTCGCCCTGGCGCACGCGGTCATGGCGGGGGAGGAGCCCTCCTCCCCGGAGGCGTCGGGCCGGCCGCTGCGCATCGCCGTCTCCACGCGCTCACCGGTGCCCGGCGTCCGTGCCGACGGCCCATCGCTCGCCGCGGTCGACGCCGTCGTGGCCCTGCTCACCGCCGCCGGGCACACCGTCGTGCGGCGGGACCCGCCGATCACGATGGGCGCCGCCGCGGGGGCGCTCGCCCGGTGGATGGCCGGCGCCGAGGACGACGCGCAGCACCTCGGCATCGACCGCACCGCGCTGCAGCCGCGCAGCCGGGCGCATGCCCGGGTGGGCCGCCTGGTCCGGCGGGCGGGCCTGGTGCGGCCCCGGACCGCGGAGCGCTTCCGGGAGCGGATGGTCGCCTGGTTCGGCGACGTCGACCTGCTGCTCAGCCCGGTCACCACCGGCCCGCCGCTGCCCGCGCGGCCGTGGCACGAGCGCTCCTTCCTGGCCAACATCACGGCCAACGCCCGCTGGGCGCCCTGGACCGCCGCCTGGAACCTGGCGGGCCTCCCGGCGCTCGTCCTGCCTGCGGGCATCCGGCCGGAGGGGCTGCCCCTGGCGGTCCAGTTCGTCGGCCCCCCGGGAGCCGAAGGGCGACTACTCTTGCTGGCCGGAGAGCTGGAACGTCAGCAGCCATGGCGCCGCTACGCGCCCGTGTTCGATCCCACCGCCACGCCGGCCGCGGCGCCCGTCTGAGCCCTCGTTCCCGACGGCGGCGCGCCGTTCCGCATGCGTGACGGGTCCGACAGCGGGGCACGCCGGGGAACGGGAACAGCTCTCCGACCGGGGCCCTTGGCTCCACTGATGCATCTGGCCACAGCGACTGACAGGGATCACATGGACCGCCTCGTCGTCCGCGGCGCCCGCGAGCACAACCTCAAGGACGTCCACCTCGACCTGCCCCGCGACGCGCTCATCGTGTTCACGGGGCTCTCCGGGTCCGGCAAGTCCAGCCTCGCCTTCGACACGATCTTCGCCGAGGGGCAGCGCCGGTACGTCGAGTCGCTGTCGGCCTACGCCCGCCAGTTCCTGGGCCAGATGGACAAGCCCGACGTCGACTTCATCGAGGGCCTCTCGCCGGCCGTCTCGATCGACCAGAAGTCCACCAACCGCAACCCGCGCTCGACGGTCGGCACCATCACCGAGGTCTACGACTACCTCCGCCTGCTGTACGCCCGGGCGGGGCAGCCGCACTGCCCGAACTGCGGCAAGCCGATCTCGCGCCAGACGCCGCAGCAGATCGTCGACCAGGTGCTGGCCATGCCGGAGGGCACCCGCTTCCAGGTCCTGGCACCGGTGATCCGCGCGCGCAAGGGCGAGTACGTCGACCTGTTCAGCTCCCTGCAGACCCAGGGCTTCTCCCGGGTCCGGGTCGACGGCACGGTCCACTCGCTGACCGAGGCGCCGAAGCTCAAGAAGCAGGAGAAGCACACCATCGAGGTCATCGTCGACCGGCTGACGGTGAAGGAGAGCGCCAAGCGCCGCCTCACCGACTCGGTCGAGACGGCGCTCGGCCTGGCCGGCGGTCTCGTCGTCCTCGAGTTCGTCGACATGGACGAGCACGACCCGCACCGCGAGCGCACCTACTCCGAGCACCTCGCCTGCGTCGACGACGGGCTCTCGTTCGAGGCCCTGGAGCCGCGGTCGTTCTCGTTCAACTCACCGTTCGGCGCCTGCCCGGAGTGCACCGGCATCGGCACCCGCAAGGAGGTTGACCCCGACCTCGTGATCCCCGACCCGGAGAAGAGCCTGGCGCAGGGCGCGGTCGCCCCGTGGGCCAGCTCGATGACCAACGAGTACTTCCTCCGCCTGCTCTCCGGCCTGGGCTCGCAGCTCGGCTTCTCCATGGACACCCCGTGGGAGAAGCTGCCCGCCAAGGTGCAGAAGGCCGTGCTGCACGGGTCGCCGGACCAGGTGCACGTCCGCTACAAGAACCGCTACGGCCGCGAGCGCAGCTACTACGCCGCCTTCGAGGGCGTCATGCCGTTCCTCGAGCGCCGGCACGAGGACACCGACAGCGACTGGGCCCGCGACAAGTACGAGGGCTACATGCGGGACGTGCCCTGTCCCGTCTGCCACGGCACCCGGCTCAAGCCGGAGATCCTCGCCGTCAAGCTCAACGACCGGTCGATCGCCGAGGTCACCAACCTGTCGATCGGCGACGCCTCCGAGTGGCTGAACAGCCTCGAGCTCGGCGAGCGGGAGCGGGCCATCGCCGACCGCGTGCTCAAGGAGATCCAGGCGCGGCTGTCCTTCCTCGTCGACGTCGGCCTCGACTACCTCTCGCTCGACCGGCCGGCCGCGACGCTCGCCGGTGGCGAGGCGCAGCGCATCCGGCTGGCCACGCAGATCGGGTCGGGGCTGGTCGGCGTCCTCTACGTGCTGGACGAGCCCTCGATCGGCCTGCACCAGCGGGACAACACCCGGTTGATCGAGACCCTGGTCCGGCTGCGCGACATGGGGAACACGCTGATCGTCGTCGAGCACGACGAGGACACGATCAAGGTCGCCGACTGGATCGTGGACATCGGCCCCGGGGCGGGCGAGCACGGCGGCGAGATCGTGGTCAGCGGCCAGCTCGAGGACCTGATGAAGAGCGAGCGCTCGCTGACCGGGGCGTACCTCTCCGGCCGCATGCAGATCGAGATCCCGAAGGTCCGCCGCGAGCCGACGCCGGGCCGCGAGCTCGTCGTCAAGGGGGCCCGCGAGCACAACCTCAAGGGCGTCGACGTCACGTTCCCGCTGGGCTGCTTCGTGGGTGTCACGGGCGTCTCCGGGTCGGGCAAGTCCAGCCTGGTCAACGACATCCTCTACACGACGCTGGCCAACCAGCTGAACCGCGCGCGGATGGTCCCGGGCCGGCACCGGACGGTCACCGGCCTCGAGCACCTCGACAAGGTCGTGCACGTCGACCAGTCGCCGATCGGCCGCACCCCGCGCTCGAACCCGGCCACCTACACCGGTGTCTGGGACCACGTCCGCAAGCTGTTCGCCAGCACCACCGAGGCGAAGATGCGCGGGTACATGCCCGGCCGCTTCTCGTTCAACGTGAAGGGCGGACGCTGCGAGGCGTGCTCCGGCGACGGCACGCTGAAGATCGAGATGAACTTCCTGCCCGACGTCTACGTCCCCTGCGAGGTCTGCAAGGGCGCCCGGTTCAACCGGGAGACCCTCGAGGTGCACTACAAGGGCAAGACGGTCGCCGAGGTCCTCGACATGCCGATCGAGGAGGGGGCGGACTTCTTCGCCGCCATCCCGGCGATCTCCCGCTACCTGCGGACGCTCACGGAGGTCGGACTCGGCTACGTCCGGCTGGGCCAGCCCGCGACCACGCTCTCCGGCGGTGAGGCGCAGCGGGTCAAGCTGGCCAGCGAGCTGCAGAAGCGGTCCAACGGCCGCAGCATCTACGTCCTCGACGAGCCGACCACCGGCCTGCACTTCGAGGACATCCGCAAGCTGCTGCTGGTGCTCCAGGGCCTGGTGGACAAGGGCAACTCGGTGATCGTGATCGAGCACAACCTCGACGTGATCAAGAGCGCCGACTGGCTGATCGACATGGGTCCCGAGGGCGGGTTCCGCGGCGGCACGATCGTGGCCGAGGGCCCGCCGGAGTTCCTCGCGACGGTCCCCGAGAGCCACACCGGCCGGTACCTCGCGAAGATCCTCGACCCGGACGCGGTCGCCGCGGCGGGCGCGCCCAAGAAGCGGGTCCGCAAGAAGGCCAGCTGATCCGCTCGACCGTCCGCCCCGGCACGGGTACGCCGGGGCGGACGCCCACCCGCTCGGGAGGTATCGCGATGACCGCCACGTCCGGCGAACCGAGGCTGCTGCAGCGTCCCGACGGCACGCGGCTGCACTTCCTGCGCTGGCTGCCGGACGGCGCGGTCCGGGGGACCGTCCAGATCGTCCACGGCGCGTCCGAGCACTCCGGACGCTACGGCCGGCTGGCGACGGCGCTGGCCGGCCGGGGGCTCGCCGCCTACGCGATGGACCTGCGCGGTCACGGCCGGACGGCGGAGAGCACCGGCGTCGGCCGGTTCGGACCGGGGGGCGTCGACGCCGTCCTGGAGGACGTCCGTGAGATGAACCTCCTGATCGAGGAGGCGCACCCCGGCGTGCCGAGGGTCCTGCTCGGGCACTCGATGGGGTCGATCATCGCGCTGGCGGCCGCCGAGCGGGCGGGCGGCGACCTCGTCGGCCTGGTGCTCTCCGGCCCGATCGGGGCGGCTCCGCACCTCGCGGACACAGTCACCGCACTGGACGAGGCCGTGGCCGCCGGCGCGGGGGACAACGCCCTCGATGCGCTCGGCGCGTTCAACCAGCCGTTCGAGCCGGCCCGCACCCGGTTCGACTGGCTCTCGCGCGACCCGGCCGAGGTGGACGCCTACATCGCCGACCCGCTCTGCGGTGACGACATGCCGCTGACCGCCGGCTACGCGGCCGGGGTGTTCCGGCTCGCGGTCGGGAGCGCCACCCCCGAGGCGATCACCCGGCTGCCCGACGACCTGCCGGTGCTGCTCCTCTCGGGCCACCTGGACCCCGTGGGCGGCGCCGGGGCGGCCCAGGTCACCGCGCTCGCCGAATTGCTCCGCGCCCGCGGCCTCCCCGTCGAGCAGCACGTCTATCCCGACGCCCGGCACGAGGTGTTCAACGAGACCAACCGCGACGAGGTGACCGGCGACCTGCTGACCTGGCTCGACCGGCGCGTGGGCGCGCCGGCCCGCTGAGCAGCCCCTTCTCGGCTGGAGGGAGCGCTACCGGGCCCGTCGACGCGGCCGGCCGTCGTTCCGGGCCGGCGCCTTCCAGTCCACCGCCCACGTGTCGCCGGGCGCCAGCCGCGCCCACCGCGAGGCCGCGGACGCCAGCTCGGCGGCCGCGGCGCGCAGCGCCTCGACCGGATGGCCGGCGCGGCCGGGCTCCCCGGGCAGCACGTCGTCGCCGCGCGCGAGCCTTCCCACGAGGTCGGCCAGGTGCTCGGCCGCCTGGATCGCCGCGGCGCGCTCCTTCTTGAGCCGCGCCGACCGCTCGGCGGCGTGCGGCGGCTGCCGGCCCGAGACGTGCCGCATGCTTCCCCAGACGACCCCGTCGGCCACGCAGCCCCAGATGCCGTCGGTCACCCGGAGGCTCTGCTCGACCAGCGCATGCACCAGGTCGTGCGGCAGGTCGGCGCCGCCGCCCGCGCCCCGCATCCGGAAGACGACACCGTCGCCGCGCTCGACCAGCGTCTCGACGGGTCGCCGGTCCGCCATCCGCTCGAACGTGATCCGCACGCCTCCAGGGTCGCCGGTGTGGTCAACCGAGAATTGCTGAGGCTGCCGTGACCGGTGGTGCGACGGGGCACGGCGGTCTGTCGGTCTCCCGACCTAATCTGGAGCCATGGCCGATCCGTCGACGTACCGCCCGGCGGTCGGCAGCATCCCCGAGTCGCCCGGGGTCTACCGGTTCCGTGACCCGTCCGGCCGGGTCATCTACGTCGGCAAGGCCAAGAGCCTCCGGCAGCGGCTGAACAGCTACTTCGCCGACGTCGCCGGCCTGCACCCGCGAACCCGCCAGATGGTGACGACGGCGGCGGCCGTGGACTGGACCGTCGTCGGCACCGAGGTGGAGGCCCTCCAGCTCGAGTACAACTGGATCAAGGAGTTCGATCCGCGGTTCAACGTCCGCTACCGCGACGACAAGAGCTACCCGAGCCTCGCCGTGACGCTCAACGAGGAGTACCCGCGGCTGCAGGTCATGCGCGGGCCCAAGAAGAAGGGCGTCCGCTACTTCGGGCCCTACGCCCACGCGTGGGCCATCCGCGAGACGCTCGACACCCTGACCCGCGTCTTCCCCGCCCGGACCTGCTCCAACGGCGTCTTCAAGCGGGCCGGCCAGATCGGCCGGCCCTGCCTGCTCGGGTACATCGGCAAGTGCGCGGCCCCGTGCGTCGGCCGGGTCGATGCCGAGGAGCACCGGAAGATCGTCGACGACTTCTGCGACTTCATGGCCGGCCGCACCGAGGCCATGATGAAGCGGCTCGAGCGGGAGATGGCCGCGGCCGCCGAAGGGCTCGAGTACGAGAGGGCCGCCCGGCTCCGGGACGACCTCGGCGCCCTCAAGCGGGCGATGGAGAAGCAGGCGGTCGTCCTCGGCGACGGCACGGACGCCGACGTCGTCGCCTTCGCGCAGGACGAGCTGGAGGCCGCCGTCCAGGTCTTCCACGTCCGCGGCGGGCGGGTGCGCGGCCAGCGCGGCTGGATCGTGGACAAGGTCGAGGCCGTCACCACCGGCGAGCTGGTCGAGCAGTTCCTCCTCCAGGTCTACGGCGGCGTCGACGAGCAGACCGGCGTCGGCGAGGCGGGGGAGGCGGTGCCCCGCGAGGTGCTCGTCCCCGAGCTCCCTGAGGACGCCGACGTCTACACCGAGCTCCTCGAGGAGCTGCGCGGCGGCAAGGTCTCGCTGCGGGTGCCCCAGCGCGGCGACAAGCGCAACCTGATGGAGACCGTCGAGCGCAACGCCAAGGAGGCATTCGCCCGTCACCGGGTGAAGCGCGCCAGCGACCTCACCGCCCGCTCCCTGGCACTGGCCGAGCTGCAGGAGGCCCTCGAGCTGCCCGACGCGCCGCTGCGGATCGAGTGCATCGACGTCTCGCACGTCCAGGGCACCAACGTCGTCGCCAGCATGGTCGTGTTCGAGGACGGGCTGGCCAAGAAGTCCGACTACCGCCGGTTCTCCGTCACCCACGGAACCGACGACACCGCGGCGATGGCCGAAGTGGTGCGGAGAAGGTTCGCCCGGCACCTCAAGGAGGAGGCGGACCGCCTCGACGAGCAGGGCGTCGCCGCCGAGGCGGGCCGGCCGCGCCGCTTCGCGTACCCGCCGAACCTCCTCGTGGTCGACGGCGGCGCACCGCAGGTCGCGGCGGCCAGCCGGTCGCTCGCCGAGCTGGGCATCGGCGACGTCGCCGTCTGCGGGCTGGCCAAGCGCATGGAGGAGGTGTGGCTGCCGGGCGATCCCGACCCGCTGATCCTGCCGCGCACCTCCGAGGCGCTCTACCTGCTCCAGCGGGTCCGGGACGAGGCCCACCGCTTCGCCATCACCTATCACCGGCAGAAGCGGTCCACGGGCATGCTGGTCTCGCTGCTGGACGACGTCCCCGGGCTCGGGGAGTCGCGACGGAAGGCACTGATGAAGCAGTTCGGATCCCTCAAGCGGCTGCGGGCCGCGACCACCGAGGAGCTCATGACCGTCCCGGGCATCGGCCGGCGGACGGCCGAGGCGGTGCAGGCCGCGATCGCGGAGCCCGTCGAGCCCCGGCCGGGGGAGGGGGAGCCGCCCGCCCCAGGGTCGGTGACCGCGCCGCAGGGACCGGCGGAGCGGGGCACGCCGCGCGCCGGCACCGGGGAGACCGCCGAGGTCGGGCTGGTGGCCTCGTGAGCCGCCGTCCCGGCGTTCACGGGGGGCCCGAGTGACGACGGACGACGGCCGGCCCGCGGACGGCGGCGCCGGGCCGCAGCGCGATGTCCCGCCGAGCCTGGACCCGACCTCGACGGAGACCCAGCCGCTCGAGGTCGTCGTCGTCACCGGGCTGTCCGGGGCGGGGAAGAACAGCGCGGGCCGGGTGCTCGAGGACCTCGGCTGGTTCGTGGTCGACAACCTGCCACCGGCGCTGCTGCAGCCGATGGTGGAGCTCGGCGCCCGCGGCGACCTGCGCCGCTTCGCCGCCGTCGTCGACGTCCGCAGCCGCGCCTTCTCCAGCGACCTGCAGGAGGCGATCCGGGTCCTGTCGGAGGCCGGTCACCGCCCGCGGGTGGTCTACGTGCACGCCCGCGACGAGGTGCTTGTCCGCCGGTACGAGTCGAACCGCCGGGAACACCCCCTGCAGGGCAACGGGACGCTCACCGACGGGATCGGCGAGGAGCGGGCGCTGCTCACCGGCATCGCCGGCGAGGCCGACCTCTGGGTCGACACCAGCGACCTCAATGTCCACCAGCTGCGCGCCACGCTGGAGAACGCGTTCGCCCGGGAGGGCCGCACCCCGCCCCTGACCGCCACGGTCATGAGCTTCGGCTTCAAGTACGGCCTGCCGCTGGACGCCGACCTCGTGGTCGACGCCCGGTTTCTCCCCAATCCGCACTGGATCCCGGAACTGCGGCCGCGCACCGGGCAGGACCCGGACGTCCGCGACTACGTGCTGGGGCAGCCCGACGCCGACGAGTTCCTCGACCGGTACACCGACGTGCTGCGCCTGCTGATCCCCGGCTACCGGCGCGAGGGCAAGCGGTACCTCACCCTCGCGGTGGGCTGCACCGGGGGGAAGCACCGCAGCGTGGCGATCGCCGAGGAGTTCGCCCGGCGCCTGTCCGTCGAAGGCCTCACCGCAGCCGCTCGTCACCGCGACCTGGGCCGCGAGTAGTGGGCTCCGAGCCGGTGGACCCGGAGAGCAGTGCCGGGGGTCCGCCGCGGGTGGTCGCGTTCGGCGGAGGGCACGGCCTCGCCGTGGCCCTGGCGGCCTGGCGGCGGATCACGCCCGCGCTGACGGCCGTGGTCACCGTCGCGGACGACGGCGGGTCCTCCGGCCGGATCCGCCGCGAGATGCCCGTCCTGCCCCCCGGTGACCTCCGCATGGCCCTGGCCGCGCTGACCGGCGACGGCGAGCGCGGCCGGGAACTCGCCGCGTTGCTCCAGCACCGGCTGGGCGGCACCGGCGTCCTCGCCGGGCACCCGGTGGGGAACCTGGTGCTCACCGGGCTGACCGAGATCCACGGCGGGGACGCCGTCGCCGCCCTCGACGCGCTCGGGGCGATGCTCGGCTGCCACGGACGCGTGCTGCCCATGGCCGACGTCCCGCTCGATCTCGTCGCCCGCGTGGAGAGCACCGATCCCGACGATCCGGAGCGCACCCGCACGATCCGCGGTCAGGTGGCGATCGCCACCACGCCGGGGCACGTCCGCGAGATCGAGCTCTCGCCCCCGGACCCCCCGGTGAACGGCGCCGTCCTCGACGCGATCGCCGCCGCGGACCTCGTCTCCCTGGGCCCCGGCTCCTGGTACACGTCGGTGCTCCCGCACCTGCTCGTCCCGCGGCTGAGGGCGGCCCTGACGGCCTCGCAGGCCAGGGTGGTCGCGGTCCTCAACCTGCAGCCGCAGCCCGGCGAGACCGACGGATTCTCGCCGGAGGAACATGTCACCGTGCTGCAGGCGCATCTGGGCGGAGTGGCGTTGCACACGGTGATTGCCGACGCGGGATCGGTGGTTGACCGCCGTGGTCTGCTGTCAGCGGTACGTGGGTGTGGGGCCGAACTGGTCCTGGCTCCCGTGGCCGAGGCCACGGGCTCAGCACGGCACGATCCCGTGCGCTTGTCCGCCGCACTGGCCTCCGTGGTCGGAATGCGCTGAGAGAGAACGGAGGACCGGTCGGGTACCGGAACGATCAAGCACCTGATCGGTACGAGGGGGAGAGGGGACGCCGCAGGATGGCGCCTGACATGGCAGCGTGCAGCACAGCGCGCACGATCGAGTGCGCGGCCGTGTGGACGACGAGGACCCGAAGGTCGGGGACGGTTTGCCCCGGGGGAACGTGGGGGTGGACGACGTGGCGATGACGGCCATGGTCAAGGACGAGCTGTCCCGGGTGGAGTGCACCAAGACCTCCGAGCGCAAGGCCGAGGTGACGGCCCTGCTGCGCTTCTCGGGCGGCCTGCACATCGTGGGCGGGCGCGTGGTCATCGAGGCGGAGCTGGACACCGGCTCGGTGGCCCGTCGGCTGCGCCGCGACATCAGTGAGGTCTACGGCTACACCAGCGGCGTGAGCGTGCTCGCGGGCGGCAACATCCGCCGCGGCGTGCGGTACCTCGTCCGCATCGCCAAGCACGGTGAGGGGCTGGCCCGTCAGACGGGCCTGGTCGACCAGCGGGGCCGGCCGGTCCGCGGGCTGCCGCCGTCGGTCGTGTCGGGCGGGATCAACGACGCCGAGGCCGCCTGGCGCGGCGCGTTCCTGGCGCACGGATCGCTGACCGAGCCCGGCCGGTCGTCCTCGCTGGAGGTCACCTGCCCGGGCCCGGAGGCGGCGATGGCGCTGGTCGGGGCGGCCCGCCGGCTCGGCATCCCGGCCAAGGCCCGGGAGGTGCGCGGCGCCGACCGGGTCGTCATCCGGGACGGCGACGCGATCAGCGCGCTGCTCACCCGCATGGGCGCGCACGACGCCGTCCTCGCGTGGGAGGAGCGGCGGATGCGCCGCGAGGTCCGGGCGACCGCCAACCGGCTGGCCAACTTCGACGACGCGAACCTGCGCCGTTCCGCCCGCGCCGCCGTCGCCGCCAGCGCCCGGGTCGAGCGGGCGCTGGAGATCCTGGCCGACGACGCCCCGGAGCACCTGCTCGTCGCCGGGCGGCTGCGGCTGGAGTTCGGGCAGGCGTCGCTGGAGGAGCTGGGCCAGCGCGCCGATCCACCGATGACCAAGGACGCGGTGGCCGGTCGCATACGGCGTCTTCTGGCTATGGCCGACAAGCGCGCCAAGGACCTCGGCATCCCGGACACAGAATCCGTCGTCACCGACGACATGCTCGCGCAGTAGGGCACTGGTGACCGGTGACGACGGAGGCTGCCGAGGCGAAGGCGATGGTCGTTCCCGACGACATGCTCGCGCAGTAGGGCAGAGCTGACCGCCGGTTCCCGTCCGCCCCTTGCGGGCGGCGGGAGCCGGAGTCGCCCGCGACCGATAGGGTTTCCGCGAGCGAGGCCGCATCCCTGACGCGCGGCCCACGACACGCAGCGTGGAGGTCTTTCGTGACGGTTCGGGTGGGCATCAACGGCTTCGGGCGCATCGGGCGCAACTTCTGGCGGGCGGCGGCAGCCAGCGGCCAGGACATCGAGATCGTGGCGGTGAACGACCTCACCAGCCCCGAGGCGCTGGCCCACCTGCTCAAGTACGACAGCATCCTGGGCAAGCTGCCCCAGGACGTCGCCGCCGACGGTCAGGCCATCACGATCGGCGACTCGACGATGAAGGTCCTCTCCGAGCGCGACCCGGCTGCCCTGCCCTGGGCCGACCTCGGGGTGGACATCGTCGTCGAGTCGACCGGCTTCTTCACCAAGGCCCCCGACGCCCGCAAGCACATCGACGCCGGCGGGGCCAAGAAGGTCATCATCTCCGCGCCCGCGACCGGCGACGACATCACGATCGTCATGGGCGTCAACGACAACCTCTACGACGGCTCGCAGACGATCATCAGCAACGCGTCCTGCACCACGAACTGCCTGGCGCCGCTGGCCAAGGTGCTCCACGACGCCTTCGGCATCGAGCGCGGCCTCATGACCACGATCCACGCCTACACCGCCGACCAGAACCTGCAGGACGGTCCGCACTCCGACCTCCGCCGGGCCCGCGCCGCCGCCCTCAACATCGTGCCCACGGGCACCGGCGCGGCCAAGGCGATCGGCCTCGTCCTCCCCGAGCTCAAGGGCAAGCTCGACGGCTACGCCCTGCGCGTGCCGGTACCGACCGGCTCGGCCACCGACCTCACCGTCCAGCTGACCCGCGAGGCCTCGGCCGAGGAGATCGACGCGGCCTACCGCGAGGCCGCCGCCGGCCCGCTGGCGCCCTACCTGACCTACACCGACGCGCCGATCGTCTCCTCCGACATCGTCACCGACCCCTCGTCGTGCATCTACGACGCCAAGCTGACCAAGGTGTTCGGCCCCATGGCCAAGGTGCTCGGCTGGTACGACAACGAGTGGGGCTACTCCAACCGCCTGGTCGACCTGACGACGCTGGTCGGCAAGTCGCTCTGATGCGTGCTGTCGACGACCTCATCGCCGAGGGCGTCTCCGGCCGGCGCGTGCTGGTGCGCACCGACCTGAACGTCCCGCTGGACAAGGAGACCGGCGCGATCACCGACGACGGCCGGATCCGCGCCAGCCTGCCCACGCTGCAGGCCCTCCGCGACGCCGGCGCACGGGTGATCGTCGCCGCCCACCTGGGCCGTCCGAAGGGCGCCCCCGACCCGAAGTTCTCCCTCGCGCCGGTCGCGGCCCGGCTGGGCGAGCTGCTCGGGACGACGGTGCCGCTCGCGGCCGACGTCGCGGGCGACGACGCCCGGGCGAAGGCCGGCGCGCTGGCCGACGGCGACGTCCTGCTCCTGGAGAACGTCCGCTTCGAGGCGGCGGAGACGTCGAAGGACGACGCCGAGCGGGGCGAGCTCGCCGAACGGCTGGCCGCCCTCGCCGAGCTCTACGTCGACGACGCGTTCGGGGCCGTGCACCGGAAGCACGCCTCGGTCTACGACGTCGCCGCGCGGCTGCCGCACGCCGCCGGCCGGCTGGTGGCACGGGAGCTCGACGTGCTCACCCGGCTCACCACCGACCCGGACCGGCCCTACGTCGTCGTCCTCGGCGGCTCGAAGGTCAGCGACAAGCTGGCGGTCATCGAGGCGCTGCTGCCGAAGGTCGACCGGCTGCTCGTCGGCGGCGGCATGTGCTTCACGTTCCTCGCCGCCCAGGGCCACGGTGTCGGCGGATCCCTGCTGGAGGCCGACCAGGTGGACACCTGCCGCCGGCTGCTGGCCGAGGCCGGGGACCGCATCGTGCTGCCGGTCGACATCGTGGCCGCGACGGCGTTCAGCGCCGAGGCGGAGACCCGCGTCGTCCCGGTGGAGGAGATCCCGGACGGGCTCATGGGCCTCGATGTCGGGCCCCGCACGGTCGAGGTCTTCGGCTCGGCGCTCGGCAACGCCCGGACCGTTTTCTGGAACGGCCCGATGGGCGTCTTCGAACTGGCCCCCTTCCAGGCGGGCACCCGCGGGGTCGCCTCGGCGGTCGCCGCGGTCGACGGGCTCTCCGTCGTCGGGGGCGGGGACTCCGCGGCCGCCGTCCGCCAGCTGGGCCTCGACGAGGAGGCCTACGGCCACATCAGCACCGGCGGCGGCGCGTCGCTGGAGTACCTCGAGGGCCGGGAGCTCCCGGGCCTCGCGGTGCTCGCCGATCGATCGGGGACCTGAGATGGCACGCAAGGACCGGACGCGCGCTCCCCGCGAGGGCCGGCGGCCGCTGATCGCGGGCAACTGGAAGCTGCAGATGACCCACCTGGAGGCCATCGGGCTGGTCCAGAAGGTGGCCTTCTCCCTGAACGAGGCCCAGCTGGACGCGGCGGAGGTGGTCGTGCTGCCGCCGTTCACGGCGCTGCGCAGCGTGCAGACCCTGGTGACCGGCGACAAGCTCGCGATCGGCTTCGGCGCGCAGGACCTCTCGGCCCACGACGCCGGCGCGTACACCGGTGAGGTCAGCGGCGGCATGCTCGCCGCCCTGGCCTGCTCCTACGTGGTCGTCGGCCACTCCGAGCGACGGGCGATGCACGCCGAGGACGACGCCGTCGTCGCGGCCAAGGTGCAGGCCGCGCTGCGGCACGGCCTGGTCCCCATCCTCTGCGTGGGGGAGGGGCTGGAGATCCGGCAGGCCGGGCAGCACGTACCGCACACCACGGCTCAGCTCGACGCCGCCCTCGAGGGCGTGACCGCCGAGCAGCTGGCCGCGGGCGACGGCGGTGGCGTCGTGATCGCCTACGAGCCGGTCTGGGCGATCGGCACGGGCGAGGTCGCGACCCCCGAGGACGCGCAGGAGGTCTGTGGGGCACTGCGCTCGCGGCTCGCCGAGCGGTTCGGCCCGGATACGGCCGCCGTCGTCCGTATCCTCTATGGCGGGTCGGTGAAGGCCGCGAACACGGCCGGGATCCTGGCCGGGCCGGATGTCGACGGTGCTCTCGTGGGCGGTGCCAGCCTGGACGCCGACGAGTTCGCGCAGATCTGTCGGACCGCCGCCGACGGCAGCTGAACTCCCGCTGACCGCCGCCGGCCGAGCACGGGTGGGGGCGGAGCAGCAGGCAGTGGCAACCAGTTCTGAGCGGTCGACGAGCCGGGGCCCGGCATGGGCCCGCGGCTGGTCCCGTCGCCGGATCGTCGCCGTCGCGGCCGTCGTCGTGCTGGTGGTCGTCCTCGCGGTCAGCTTCGGGGGCGGTGCCGGTGGGCGGGCCGACGTGCCCGTCCTGGCCGACGGCGCGGACGTCGGCGTGACCGGGGTGCGGTCGCCGTCGGAGCGGGCCGGCGGCACCCTGCGGGTGGCGGCGCCCGTCATCGACAGCCTCGATCCGCAGCGGTCCTACACGCCCGGCGTGTGGAACCTGATGCGGCTCTACGCCCGCACGCTGGTCACCTACTCCTCCGAACCCGGGGCGACCGACCAGCTCGTCCCCGACCTGGCGACCGACCTCGGCACACCGTCGGACGACGGCCTGAGCTGGACCTTCACCCTCCGCGAGGGGGTGCGCTTCCACACCGGCCGGCCCATCACCTCTCGCGACGTCAAGTACGGGATCGAGCGGACCTTCGCCTCCGACGTGATCGTCGGCGGCCCGACCTACGTCGTGGACCTGCTCGACGACCCGGCCAACCAGTACGCCGGCCCGTACCAGGACGAGGCGGCGGACCGGCTCGGCCTTGCCTCGGTCGAGACCCCCGACGACGCCACGATCATCTTCCGGCTCCGCGCTCCGCAGTCGGACTTCCCCTTCGTCCTGGCGCTGCCCTCGAGCAGCCCGGTGCCCATCGAGTCCGACACCGGCGAGGCGTACGGGAACGCCCCCATCTCCTCCGGCCCGTACGTCATCACGTCGATCGACGCGGCGACCGGCATCCTCCTGGAGCGCAACGACCAGTGGGACCCGGCCACCGACGGCGTGCGGACCGCCCTGCCCGACCGCGTCGTCGTCCGCACCGGGATGTCGGGTCTCGAGCGGGACCAGGCGGTGCTCGCCGGTTCCGCCGACATCGACCTCTCCGGGACGGGAGTACAGCCGGCAACGACGTCCCGGCTGGCGATCGAGGACGACAACCCGCTGCGCGAGCGCGCCGACGACCTGACCACCGGGGCGATCCGGATGCTGGCGCTGCCCACCGACGTGGCCCCGATGGACAACCCGGCCTGCCGGACGGCGGTCGCGGCCGCGGTCGACCGGCACGCGGTGCAGGAGGAGCTCAGCCGCCAGGGCAACGCGGTGCGCAGCTCACGGCTGTGGCCACGGGCTCTCGGCGACGGGCCCGAGGAGAGCGACCCGCGGCCGGACCAGGCTGCCGCCCGCGCCGCGCTCGCTGACTGCGGGCAGCCGGAGGGCTTCGACACCGTGCTCGCCGTGCTGGACAGCCAGCTCAGCGTCAAGGTGGCCGAGGAGGTGGCGGGCCAGCTCGCCGAGGTGGGCATCCGGGCGGAGGTCCGACCGCTGGACGGCTCCACCTTCTACGCCACGGACGTCGGGAATCCCGACAACGTGGCGGCCAACGGCTACGGCATCATCCTCACGACCTGGACGGCGGACTTCCCGACGCCGGGGTCGTTCCTGGCGCCGCTCGTCGACGGACGGACCATCAGCTCTGCCGGGAACACCAACTACGCCCGGTTGAACGACCCGGGGATCAACTCGCTGGTGGACTCCGCCCGCGCCACCGGTGAGGACGCCGCCTGGCGCGAGGTGGCCGTGACGGTCGGCTCGGCGAGCGTGTACGTGCCGCTCGCGGAGACCCGTGTGCAGCTGGTCAGCGGGCAGCGCCTGCGCAACGGCCTGGTGATGCGGCCCTACATCGGGTACGACCTCGCCACGGCCGGCGTGCGCTGAGCGCCGCGAGCCACGCGTAGCGCGGGTTGCACGGTGGACGTCGGTTAGGCTCGTAGTCCAGAGCCCGGCGTCCGTCGCCGGCCGCCGGGCATCCCGGTCCGCCCCGCGGGGCGGAGTCCACGAACCGAAACCCGCTGCCGCGGGGCAGGAGAGGTCATGATCGAGCTGGTCCTGAACGTGCTGCTGGTCATCAGCAGCGCGCTACTCATCGTGCTGATCCTGCTGCACCGTGGCAAGGGTGGGGGCCTGTCCTCGATGTTCGGTGGCGCCGCCTCCTCGTCGCTGTCCGGTTCCTCCGTGGTCGAGAAGAACCTCAACCGGCTGACGGTGCTCATCGCCTTCATCTGGACGATCTGCATCATCGGGCTGGGCATCCTGCTCAAGGCGACCACCTGACCGGCTCCCTGAGCGACCGCTCGAACCCGCGCGAAATCGTGACCGGAGATCGCACCTCCAGGCCCTAGACTGCCCGCGCGGCGGTGATCTGCCGCACGACCCGGACCGCTGATTCAAGGGGCGCTCGTGGCAGGTGGCAACGCGATCCGGGGGACCCGGGTCGGAGCAGGTCCGATGGGTGAGGCAGAACGCGGTGAGGCCGCACCACGGAACCGGATCCCCTTCTGGTGCGCGAACCTGCACGAGACGCGGGTGGCGTTCGCCTCCGAGGCCGACGTCCCGGAGCTGTGGGACTGCCCCCGGTGCGGGCTGCCCGCGGGGCAGGACCAGCAGAATCCGCCCGCGGCGCCGCGTACCGAGCCCTACAAGACCCACCTGGCGTACGTGCGTGAACGGCGCAGCGACGCCGACGGCGACGCGCTTCTCGAGGAGGCCCTCACCCGGCTGCACCGGCGGCGCGGCGTCTGATCCCGGGCGGGGTTCCTCGCGACCTCAGTCGCCCGCGCGCTCCTGGGGTGCGTGCGAGTGCCAGCACGCGGTGGTGAGGTCCCAGTACTCCGTCCGGGGGCGGGCCCCGTCGGCCGACCGCCACGGCTCCGGCCAGGGGAACGCTGCCTGCGTGCGCGCCGGCCCGGCGGGCGCAGCGGCGGCGTCCGTCCCGGCAGCGCGAGGGCGAGGGATCGGCGGGCTGCTGACCGCAGGGGGGGCGTCGGAAGCGCTCATCGGAGGTCTCCTGACCGGGTCGTCGGGACGGCTGGTGGAGCTGCCGGACGGACGGATGGTCGACCGTTCCGCTCCGGAGGAGTGCGCAGGCCGCGATACGGATGCGGACGGACGGACGTGCCCCGGCTGGTCCTCACGTCGCGTGCCCGTCCGCGCGACCCCCGGTGAGCAGCGCCGACCCGGGGGCGACGCGCACCAGGTGGTCGGCGGTCAGGAAGGCCCGGCGCAGTTCGTCGCTGAGGCCGTCGAAGGGTGAGGCCTGCGAGCGGTGCTCCGCCATCGCCGCCTCCCTCAGCGCCAGCACGCCGCTGCCGTCCACCACGTCGGTGATGTCCTCGTCGGCCCGGCCCAGGTCGGCAGGGTCGAGGGAGTGGTAGGCCGTGCCGGGCCGCAGCGAGCGCATCTCGTCCAGCCAGCGGCGCATCAGGGCGTTGGGCAGGCAGTGCTCGTAGAGCTGCGGGGTCCCCTCCGCCGCCCCGTCCCCGGTCGGGGCGGCGGCCAGGGCCGCGTGCACGGCGGCCCGGACATGGCGGTGGTCCCGGTGTCCGTCGCTGCCGTCGAGGACCACCACGACCGCGGGGCGCAGGTCCGTGATCAGCCGCTCCAGCACCCCGGCCACGGCGTCCAGGGGTGCCGCGCACAGGGAGCCCGGCGGCGGTGCGCCGTCGAAGCCCGAGTCGCGGTAGCCCAGCAGCTCGACGCGGGTGACGCCGAGCAGCGCGGCGGCCCGGTGCAGCTCCGCCTCCCGGACGGCCCCGAGGTCCCCCGTCGAACCGGGCGTCGGTTCGCCGGCCTCGCCCCGGGTCGCGCAGGCGACGGTGACCTCGGCGCCCAGCGAGGTGGCCCGCGCGATCACCGAACCGCAGCCGAAGGTCTCGTCGTCGGGATGGGCGACGGCGACCAGCCACCGGTCGCCGGGCCGGACGTCGCGCAGGAGGTCGCGCTCGCCGGCGCGGAGGTTCTGGGTCACGGCGTCATCGTGGGCGCCCGTCCTTGCGGCGGACTTGCGAACGACTAGCAGCGGCGCCCGGTCAGGGCGGCGGCACCGGCAGCCGGCCCGCCCCGGCGGCGTCGAGCAGCCACCGCGTGGCCCGCCGGCCGTGCACCCCGGCGGCGGGGAGCTCCACCGGGTCCGCGCCCGCCACGGCGCGCGCGACCGCGGGTGCCTTCTCCGCCCCCGCGACCACCAGCCACACCTCCTCGGCCGTGTTGATGGCCGGGAACCCGAGGCTCACCCGGGTCGGGGGTGGCTTCGGGCAGTTCCGGACGGAGAACACCGGTCGCTCGTCGTGCGCGGCGGGCGACGCCGGGAAGATCGAGGCGGTGTGCCCCTCCGCGCCGATGCCCAGGAGCAGCACGTCGAAGCGGGGGAGGTCGCTGCCCGGTGCGGCCGCGGCGCCGAGTTGGTCCGCGTACCAGGCGGCGGCCTCCTCGGGCGTGGCGAACCCGCCGTCCGACGGGGGCATGGGGTGCACGCGCGCGGCCGGGACCCCGACCACGTCGAGCAGCGCCCGTCGGGCGGCCTTCTCGTTGCGGTCGTCGGAGTCGGCGGGCACGAAACGCTCGTCCCCCCACCACACGTCCACCGCCGTCCAGTCGACGCCCGCACCGTCCGATCCGGTCGCGAGAGCGGCGACCTGCTCGAGGACGGCGGTCCCGACACCCCCGCCGGTGAGCACGACCGAGGCGCTGCCGTGGGCCGCCTGGGCCGCGGCCAGCTGCGCGACGAGCTCCGCGGCGACGGTCCGGGCGAGCGAGTCGGCGTCCGGCTCCACCACGACGTCGGGCGCGGGACGGGTCACGAGTCCTTGCCCCCCTTGGCCGCCCGCTTCCTCGGGCGGGCGCCGTTGTCCTCCTCGGCCGGGTCGAACCACTGGTGCTCCCGCTCCGGCGAGCGCTTGGCCAGCCCGGTCACGCCGGTCGTGACCTCCAGCGCCTCCTGGTACGGCTCGTCGCAGTCCAGCCGGCGCAGTTCCTCGCTGAGCAGGTCGCCGAGCGCGCGGTCGGGGAGCGCGACGGTCGCGTCAGGGCGGAACGGCTGCGAGATCGTGGCGCCACCGCGCCGGTCGGCCTGGATCCGGACCTCCTCCTTCTGGTCCAGCTGGAGGACGACGGAATCCACCCCGCTGGCCCCCGGGACACGTCCACCCGCCTCCACGGCGATCGGCCGCCCGGTCCGCGACGACAGCCAGCCGCCCAGCAACTGGGCGCTCGCGTTCGCCGGATCGCCCTCGATGAGCCCGCCGGTGATCTCCACGGGTTCGCCCCGGCGGCCGGCGACCGCGTCGACGGTGGAGGCCAGGATCGCCCGCCACGACGTGCAGCGGGTCCAGGCCAGGTCGGTGTCCCCGGGGGCGAAGTCCGTCGCGCGGGTGCGCAGTGCGGCGAGGGAGTCCTCGGGGATCGAGCTGTCCGTGATCCGCCGGTCGGCGAACACGGCCAGCGCGTCGGTCGCCAGCTTGTCCGGGGGAGCGGCGTGCCACCAGGCCACGACCGGGGCGTCGGCGGCGAGCAGCGGCAGGACGACGGATTCCGCGTGCAGCCCGAGCCGGCCGTACATCCGCATGACCACAGCCTCGCCCGGACCGAGCCGGCCGCCGATCAGCACCTCGGCGTCCAGCCGGGGCGCGGGCGCGTCGATCTGCCGGCGCACGACGACGAGGATGCGGCACGGGTGGGACTCGGCGGCCTGTGTCGCGGCCTCCTCGGCCTCGCCGACCCGGGCCTCGTCGGCGACGACCACCAGCGTCAGCGCCACACCGGAGAGCACCGCGCCGCCGGTGCGCCGCTGGGCCGCCAGCTCCTTCACCACGGCCGAGCCGGTGGTGTCCCAGAGGGTGGTCATGGGGTGTCCTCTGCTCGGATGCGGGTCGGGGTGGCGGTGGGGCCGGTCACGGTCGCCGCCACCGGCGGCCCTCGGCGGCCAGCATCTCGTCGGCGGCGCGCGGCCCCCACTCACCGGCCCGGTAGGGCTGCGGCGTCGTCCCCTCCCAGAACTCCTCCAGCGGGTCGATCACCACCCACGAGGCCTCGACCTCGGCGTTCCGCGGGAAGAGCGTGGCGTCGCCGAGGAGGACGTCGAGCAGCAGCCGCTCGTAGGCCTCGGGGCTGGTCTCGGTGAACTGCTCGCCGTAGAGGAAGTCCATCGACACATCGCGGACCTCCATCACGCTGCCCGGGACCTTCGACCCGAACTTGAGCGTGACCCCCTCGTCGGGCTGTACCCGGATCACCAACTGGTTGTTGCCCAGTTCCTCGGTGTCGGTGTCGGCGAAGGGCAGGTGCGGAGCCCGCTTGAACACCAGGGCGATCTCGGTGACCCGGCGGGGCAGCCGCTTGCCGGTCCGCAGGTAGAAGGGCACGCCCGCCCAGCGGCGGGTCTCCACCCCGAGCCGGACCGCGGCGAAGGTCTCGGTCGTGGAGTCGTCGGCGACGCCGTCCTCCTGCCGGTAGCCGTTGGCCCGCTGGCCGGCCAGCCAGCCCGGCTCGTACTGGCCGCGGACGGCGAACGTCTCCTTGTCCTCGGGCACGGAGATCGCGCGGAGGACCTTGAGCTTCTCGGTGCGGATCTCCTCGGCGGAGAACTCGACCGGCTCCTCCATGGCGGTCAGCGCCAGCAGCTGGAGCAGGTGGTTCTGCAGCACGTCGCGGGCCGCGCCGGTCTTCTCGTAGAACGCCGCCCGCCCGCCGATGCCGACGTCCTCGGCCATGGTGATCTGCACCGAGTCGACGTGGTGGCCGTTCCAGATGGGCTCGAAGAGCGTGTTCGCGAAGCGCAGGGCCAGCAGGTTCTGGACCGTCTCCTTGCCGAGGTAGTGGTCGATCCGGAAGACGTCGTCGGCGCCGAAGACGGAGTCGACCAGCTCGTTCAGCTCCCGGCTGGAGGCCAGGTCCTCCCCGAAGGGCTTCTCGACCACGACCCGGCGCCACCGGTCGGGGGTGCTCTCGGCCATCCCCGTGCGCTGCATCTGCTTGAGGACGACGGGGAACAGCGACGGCGGGATGGAGAGGTAGAACGCCGCGTTGCCGCCGATCCCGTGGCTGCTCTCCAGTTGCCCGAGGGTGTCGGCGAGGGAGTCGAAGGCGTCGTCGTCGTCGAAGGCGCCCTGCACGAACGTGATGTCGGCGGCCAGCTGCTCCCACACGTCCTCGCGCCAGGGGGTGCGGGCGTGCTTCTGTGCGGCCGTGCGGGACAGCTCGGCGAAGTCCTGGTCCTCCCAGTCGCGCCGGGCGAAGCCCAGCAGCGCGAAGTTGGTCGGCAGGAGGCCGCGGTTCGCGAGGTCGTAGACGGCCGGCAGCAGCTTCTTGCTGGCCAGGTCGCCGGTGATGCCGAAGACGACGAGAGCACACGGCGCGGGCACCCGGGGCAGCCGTCGGTCCCGCGGATCGCGCAGCGGGTTGGAGATCATGGTCCGTCCTCGAGGTCGGAGAGAGTCCGCCGTCCGGCCCGGGTGCGGGGCCGGACGGCGGGACTGATCATGACGCGGTTCGTGCGGTTCGGGCCCGGTCGCGGGGTCAGGCCAGCGCCGCCAGCAGCTGCTCGAGGCCGGCGGAGCGGTCGGTCAGGTGCAGGTGCAGCAGCGGCCGGCCCCGGTCGGCGAGTGCCTTCCGGTCCCCGGCGGCCTGGGCGGCCTGCAGGGTGCCGAACGTGTAGGCCTGGTCGGGCACCTGCAGGTCCGTCGCCACGGCGCCGGTGACCTGCAGGAACGCGCCGGTCTGGGGGCCGCCCTTGTGGTACTGGCCGGTCGAGTGCAGGAAGCGGGGGGCCCAGCCGAAGGTGACGGCCTGCTCGGTGCGGCGGGCCAGCGCGGCGCGCAGCGCGTGGGCGTCGGCGTCCCGCTCGCGGTCGAGATAGGCCATCAGCGCGAGGTAGCCCCGCGGCGGGATCGCCGCCAGCAGCGCGTCGAGGGCCAGCCGGACGCCGTCGACGCGGGACAGGTCGACCCCGTCGAGGACGCCACCGCTCCCGCGGATCTCGATCGCACCCTGGACGGCGGCCGGCCGCTCGTCCGGCAGGCCCTCGCCGAGGATGCGGGAGGTGTTCTCCTTGCTCTCGGTGACGTTCGGCTGGTCGAAGGGGTTGATGCCGAGCATGCGGCCGGCCACCGCGGTGGCGTACTCCCAGGCCAGGAACTGCGCGCCCAGGGGACCGGTCGCACCGAGCGACGGGCCGGGGGACGGCGCCGGGCCGCCCACGACCGCGAGCACCGCGTCGGCCGCGGTCGCGCCCGGGGCGTCGACCGACTCCACGACGACGGGCAGGATCCCGACGCCCTGCTTGCCCGTGGACTCGGCGATGAGCTGCTCGGCCCAGTCCCCGAAGCCGGTGATCGCGGAGTCGCCGTCCGCGAGCGTGAGCTTGTCCCGGCCCGCCTGCGCGGCGGCGCCCATCGCGAGCCCCAGCTCCAGCGCCGGGTTGTCGGGGGAGTTCAGGTGCTCGGCCAGCTCCTCGGCCTCGTCGAGGAGCGCGCCCACGTCCGCGCCGGCCAGCGCCGACGGCACCAGGCCGAACGCCGAGAGGGCGCTGTAGCGACCGCCGACCGTGGGGTCGGCCAGGAAGACGGCGCGGGCGCCCATCGCCGCGGCGGTCTCCGACAGCGGGGACCCGGGATCCGTGACGACGACGAAGCGCGCCCCGGCCTCCTTCTCGTCGAGCCCCGCGTCCGCGAAGGCGGCGAGGAAGGCGCGGCGCTGGCTCTCGGTCTCCACCGTGCCGCCCGACTTGGAGCTGACGACGACGACCGTCCGCCCGAGCTCGGTCATCGCCGCGCTCACCTGCCCGGGGTCGGTGGTGTCGAGGACCACCAGGGGCACCCCTGCCGTCCGGCAGATGACCTCCGGAGCCAGCGACGAGCCGCCCATGCCGCAGAGGACGATCCGGTCCAGTCCCTCGGCGGCCAGCTCGGCCCGCAGCTCCGCCAGGCGGCCGACCAACTCCCGGGAGCTCGCGGGCAGGTCCAGCCACCCCAGCCGCACCGCGGCCTCGTCCTCGGCCTCGGGGCCCCACAGCGTCGCGTCCTTGCGGAGCAGCCGGGCCGCGACGTCGTCCGCGCCGAGCTCGCTGCGGGCGGCGTCGGGGATCTCCAGGCCGGCGCTGGTGACCGAGAGGCTCACTGGTCCTCCTCGCCGGCGCTCGCCGGCCGCGTGCGCGGGGCCGCCCTGCCCATCCGTGAACGCGCAGGCTCGTTCACTTCTTGGCCTCCAGCTCGGTGCGCACCGACTCGGTGAGCTCGTCCCACGAGTCCACGAACTTCTGCACGCCCTCGTCCTCGAGGACGCGGAAGACGTCGTCGAGGTCCACCCCGGCATCGGCGACCGCCTGCATGACCGCGGCGGCGTCGTCGTAGGACTTCTGCACGGGCGTGCCGGCCTCGCCGTGGTCCGCGTAGGCGTTCATCGTCTTCTCGGGCATCGTGTTGACGGTGCCGGGGGCGATGAGCTCGCTGATGTACATCGTGTCGGAGTACTCGGGGTTCTTGACGCCCGTCGACGCCCACAGCGGCCGCTGCGGCACGGCGCCCTTCGCCTCCAGGGCCCGCCACCGGTCGGAGGAGAAGACCTCCTCGTAGGCCTGGTAGGCCAGCTGGGCGTTGGCGATCCCGGCCTTGCCCTTCAGGGACGGGTCGGCACCGGCCTTGTCCAGCCGCTTGTCGATCTCGGTGTCCACGCGGGAGACGAAGAACGACGCCACCGAGGCGATGCCCTCCAGCGAGCCGCCGTCGGCCACCCGCTTCTCCAGGCCGGAGAGGTACGCGTCCATGACCGCGCGGTACCGCTCGAGGCTGAAGATCAAGGTGACGTTGACACTGATGCCCTTGGCGATGGTGTCGCTGATCGCCGGCAGGCCGGCCTCGGTCGCCGGGATCTTGATGTAGAGGTTGGGCCGGTCCACCAGCCACCACAGGTGCTCGGCCTCGGCCTCGGTGGCCTCTGTCTCGTGCGCCAGGCCCGGCGCCACCTCGAGGGAGACCCGGCCGTCACCCGGCTGCCGCTCGTGCACCGGCCGCAGCAGGTCGCAGGCGTCGCGGACGTCGGTGGCGGTGACGGTGCGCAGCGCCTCCTCGACGCTGACCTCCCGGATCGCCAGGGCGTGCAGCTGGTGGTCGTAGGACTCCGAGCCGTGGATCGCCGCGGCGAAGATCGTCGGGTTGGTGGTGACGCCGACGACGCCGGACTCGTCCACCAGCGACTGCAGGTTCCCGCTGCGGATGCGGTCACGCGACAGGTCGTCGAGCCAGACGGCGACCCCGGCGGCGGACAGCTCGGCCAGCTTCTCGTTCTGTGCCATGGCAAGTGCCTCTCAGGCTGGGTGGATCGGGACGACGACCGCGTCAGCGGTCGCCGGTGGGACTGTCGAGCCCCCCGTGGGACGCTCCCGGACCGGCCGGGACCGCCGCGTCGGACGCGGCGGCCTCCAGGCTCTCGCGGGCGGCGCCGACGACGGCGTCCGCCGTGAGGCCGAACTCCTCGTAGAGCACCGTGTAGGCGGCGCTGGCGCCGTAGTGGTTGAGGCCGACGATGCGCCCGGCGTCACCGACGAACTCGCGCCAGCCCATCGGGACCGCGGCCTCGACGCTCACCCGGGCGCGCACGGACGGCGGCAGCACCTCGTTGCGGTAGCTCTCGTCCTGGTCGGCGAACCACTCGACGCAGGGCAGCGACACCACGCGCGTCGGGACGCCGTCGGCCTCCAGTGACTCCCGGGCGGCGACGGCGATCTGCACCTCGGACCCGGTGCCCATGAGGATCACCTGGGGGGTGCCCGACGAGGCCTCCGCGAGCACGTAGCCACCGCGGGCGACGCCCTCGGCGGAGGCGAACTCGCCGCGGTCGAAGACCGGCAGGTTCTGCCGGGACAGGATGATCCCGGCCGGCCGGTCGTTGTGCTCCAGGATCGTCCGCCACGCGACGGCGACCTCGTTGGCGTCGGCCGGCCGGACGACGTCCAGACCCGGGATGGCCCGCAGCGCGGCGAGGTGCTCGATCGGCTGGTGGGTCGGCCCGTCCTCACCGAGACCGATGGAGTCGTGGGTCCACACGTAGGTGACCGGCAGCTGCATGATCGCCGCCAGCCGGACGGCGCCGCGCATGTAGTCGGAGAACGTGAGGAAGGTGCCGCCGTAGACGCGGGTGCCGCCGTGCAGCGCGATCCCGTTCATGATCGAGCCCATCGCGTGCTCGCGGACCCCGAAGTGCAGCGTGCGGCCGTAGGGACCGCCGGACCACATCTTCGTCTGCCGGTTCGCCGGCAGGAACGACGGTTCGCCCTTCACGGCTGTGTTGTTGCTCTCCGCCAGGTCGGCCGACCCACCCCAGAGCTCCGGCAGCGCCGGGTAGATGGCGGCGAGGACCTCGCCGGACGCCTTGCGCGTGGCGACGCCCTTGGGGTCGGCGTCCCAGCTGGGCAGCGTCTCCGCCCAGCCCTCGGGCAGCGTGCGGGTCGTCATGCGCTCCAGCAGTGCCGCGGCGTCCGCCTTGCCCTGCTGCCAGGCGTCGAAGCGGTCCTGCCAGGCCGCGTGCTCCTTCTGGCCGCGCGCCACGACCTTCCGGGCGTGCTCGATGACCTCGGGGGCGACGTCGAAGGTCTTCTCGGGGTCCAGGCCGAGGATCTCCTTGGTGGCCCTGACCTCGTCGTCGCCCAGCGCCGAGCCGTGGGCCGCGCCGGTGTTCTGCTTGTTCGGGGCCGGCCAGGCGATGATCGTCTTGAGCTGGATGAACGACGGGCGACCCGTCTCCGCCTTGGCCGCCGCGAACGCCGCGTCCAGGGCGGCGAGGTCCTCGCCGTCGTCGACCCGCTGCACGTGCCAGCCGTAGGCCTCGTACCGCTTGCCGACGTCCTCGGTGAAGGCGACGTTCGTGTCGTCCTCGATCGAGATCTTGTTGTCGTCGTAGACGAGGACCAGGTTGCCGAGCTGCTGCGTGCCGGCCAGCGACGACGCCTCGCCGCTGACGCCCTCCTCCAGGTCGCCGTCGGAGGCGAAGACCCAGATGGTGTGGTCGAAGAGGCTCTCACCCTCCGGCGCGTCCGGGTCGAGCAGACCGCGCTCCCGGCGGGCGGCCATCGCCATGCCCACCGCGTTGCCGACGCCCTGGCCCAGGGGACCGGTCGTCGTCTCCACGCCGGGGGTGTGGTTGACCTCGGGGTGGCCCGGGGTCTGCGAGCCCCAGGTGCGCAGCGCCTTGAGGTCGTCGAGCTCCATGCCGTAGCCCGACAGGTACAGCTGGACGTAGAGCGTGAGGCTCGAGTGCCCCATCGACAGCACGAACCGGTCGCGGCCGACCCAGTTCGTGTCGCTGGGGTCGTGCCGGAGCCACTTCTGGAAGAGCAGGTAGGCGGTGGGCGCCATGCTCATCGCCGTCCCCGGGTGGCCGTTGCCCACCTTCTGGACGGCGTCCATCGCGAGCACCCGGGCGACGTCGATCGCCCGGCGGTCGAGGTCGCCGAAGCCCTCGGGGAGGGTCGGGTTCGGCTGGGCCGGGCTGCCGGTGGGCGCGTCGCTCGCGGCCTCTGCCGGGGCCTCGGGCTGGGTGCTCTGCGTCATGTGCTGGTGCTCCTCAGAAGTAGGCCCTGCGTCGTGCGGCTGAGCGGTCGGCCCGGACCGGCGCCGGCCCGAGGGCACCGTCGTCGTCGACGTCGGCCCTACCCGCTGCACGCGCGGCATCAACGTGATCAACCCTAGTCATCCGCGCCCGAGGGGGGACGGTCGCCGGATGCCCCGCGGGCTACAGTTGCCCACGTTCTCGTCCCCGGTCGGAAAAGGGCCCCCGTGCTGTTCAGTTGCCCGGCAGTGCCCTGCCGCACGAGCGCCTCCGCGCCCGGGGTCGCCCGGTGACGGCGCTGTCCGAGCGCCAGACCGAACCCGCTCGCCGCCTGCCCGCCGTGCTCCGTGCGCGCGTGGGTGCCTACGTCGCGCTCACCAAGCCCCGGATCATCGAGCTCCTGCTGGTCACCACGGTGCCGGCGATGATGCTGGCCGCCCGCGGCTGGCCGTCCCTCTCGCTGCTCCTGCTCACGCTCCTCGGGGGCACGCTGGCGGCCGGCGCGGCCAACGTCTTCAACTGCTACTTCGACCGCGACATCGACCGCCTGATGCACCGCACCCAGAAGCGGCCGCTGCCGATGGGCGTCATCTCGCCGCGGTCGGCCCTGATGTTCGGCGCCGTCCTCACCGTGTCCTCCATCGCGCTGCTGGCGGCGACGACGACGCTGCTCGCCGCGGCTCTCGCCGCGGGCGCGATCTTCTACTACGCCGTCCTCTACACGATGGTGTTCAAGAGGCACACCCGGCGCAGCACCGAGTTCGGTGGGGTGCCCGGGGCGGCGCCGGTGCTGATCGGCTGGGCGGCGGTGACCGGGTCGCTGGACTGGCCGGCCGTCGTCGTCTTCGGGATCGTCTTCTGCTGGCAGATGCCGCACTTCTGGGCGCTCGCGATGCGGTTCAAGGCCGATTACGCGCGGGCCGACGTCCCGATGCTGCCGGTGGTCACCTCGGAGCTCTCGGTCGGCCGGCAGACCGTCGCCTGGAGCTGGGTGACCGTCGCCGTCTCGCTGCTGCTCTGGCCCGTCGGGTACGGGCAGGGGATCGGCCTGGGCTACACCGTTGCCGCCGCTGCGCTGGGCGCCTGGTTCATCGTCGAGGCGCACCGCCTGCTCCGCCGGATCGCGCGGGGCGGCGACACCAAGCCGATGCAGCTGTTCCACGTCTCGATCTCGTACCTGGCGCTGCTGTCGGTCGCGATCATCGTCGACGCCATCGTCTGAGCACGTCGCCGTCGAGATCCGCCCCGGGCCGGTGTCGACCGGCGCGGACACCGGCCTCACCCGGATCTCGGCGCCCCGCCCCGCCGGTAGCGTCCGGGGCGTGCGCAGGGATCTCGCCAACGCACGGATGGGGCAGCTGGTCGGATGGGACGGCCGCACCTACGCCATTCGCACGCCGCGGATCGAGGTCGCCGAGGTCGAGGCGCTGATCGAGTCGGGGTGCCCGGTCGTCACCTACTTCCCGGGCGGGCGGCTGGTCTGGCACGACGAGGACGACGCCTGGCCGACCTGGGCCGACGCGCGGAGTGCGGCGGAGACGGTGACCGGCGGGCGGTGGGAGTCACCGGACGGATCGCTCGCGGTGGTGCTCGTCTGGCACGACTGAGGATCGCTGCCGACGGAAGCCGGGTTCCGACGAGTGGGGGGCCGGAGGCCTCCCCGAGGAGGGACGGCTGGGCTCAACGAAGCTCGGGGACGGCTCGTGGCCGCGGTGCCGTCCGGTAGGACGGCAGTGTCACAGCGCCGCGCACGGACCACACGAGCCGCGCCGTGAACGCGGTGATCAGGACCGCGCCGAGCATGTGCACGAGCACCAGCGCGATCGGCAGGTCGGTGAAGTACTGCACGAAGCCGACGACGCCCTGGGCGAGCTGGACGATCAGCAGGTCGCGCACGGCCCGCCGGATCCGCCCGGGGGAGTCGGTCGCGGACAGGGCGAGCAGCAGCGCCACGGTCAGGCCGACCAGCAGGAAGACGAGATCGGCGTGCAGCTGACTGACCGTCTCCGGGTCGAAGTCCATCCGGTCGGCCGCGTTCCTGTCGCCGCTGTGCGGTCCGGCGCCGGTGACGACGGTGCCCAGGACGAGGACCGCGGCTGTCACGGCCGCGATGCCGTGGATCAGCAGCTCGAACGGACGCCGGAGCAGCGGCTGCCCGACGCCCGGTTCGCGGGAGCGCAGCCACAACGTCGTCGCGACGGCGACCAGGACCATCGACACCAGGAAGTGCGCGGCGACGGTCCACGGGTTGAGCTCGGTCAGCACGGTGATGCCGCCGAGCAGCGCCTGCGCGGGGATGCCCAGGAAGCTGACGACGGCCAGCGGCCGCAGGTCCCGGCGGGCCGATCGCCAGACCACGATCACGGTGGCGATCGCGACCGCGGTGAGCACGAAGGTCAGCAGGCGGTTGCCGAACTCGATCGCCCCGTGCGCGGCGAGCTCCGGAGTCGCCACGAAGCTCTCGTCGGTGCAGCGCGGCCAGGTCGGGCACCCGAGGCCCGATCCGGTGAGCCGCACCAGCCCGCCGGTGACGACGATCGCGCCGTTGGCGACGACGTTGGGCAGCGCGACCCGGGAGGCGGTGGCGGGGGAGAAGGCGGTGGGCAGGACCGGCACGCCCCGATGCTAGGTGGTGGCCGCGGTGGTGAGGTCGGTCACGGATCGGCGGTCGGAGGCGGGATTCCGGACCCCCGTGCTTGCGACTCCGCCGAAATAGGACACACTCGTGTTGTGGAAACAAGCGCGGTGCAGTCCCGCCCGTCGGCGGTCGCCGACGACGGGCGCACGCGCGACCGCGTCAGCGCCCTGCTGCTGGAGCACGGCCCGCAGACCGCGACGGAGCTCGCGGGACGGCTGGGCATCTCGCCGGCCGCCGTCCGCCGGCACCTCGACGCCCTGGTCGCGACCGGCCGGCTCGAGGAGCGCCCGACGCGCGACGCGCACCGCGGTCGCGGCCGTCCCGCCCGGCAGTTCCACCTCACCGACGCCGGCCGCTCGGCCTTTCCGCACGCCTACGACGACCTCGCGCTGACCGCGCTTCGCTACGTGGCCGCCGCCGGTGGTCCCGACGCTGTGCGGGCCGTGGCCGAGCAGCAGCTCGCCGGCCTCGAGGCGCGGTGCTCCACCGCCGTCGAGCAGGCCGTCACCGGCCGCGCCGGGGCGCCCGTGGACCGCGCCCAGGCCCTGGCCGCGGCCCTCACGGCCGAGGGCTACGCTGCCACGGCCTCGGCGCTCTCCGGCGGCGGGCAGCTGTGCCAGCACCACTGCCCGGTGGCGCACGTCGCCGCCGAGTTCCCGCAGCTGTGCGAGGCGGAGACCGCCGTCATCGGCCGGCTGGTCGGCACCCACGTGCAGCGGCTGGCCACCATCGCCCACGGCGACGGCATCTGCACCACACACATCCCCGGACCCCACGTGCCGGGGAACAGAACGGCCCCCGCACGACCTGTACTCGGTGAGCGTGCAGCGCACCGGACCGCAGCCGGAACCCGCACCGCACCGTCCACGAGCTCTACCCCCACGATCGACCGGGAGAGGACGCCCGCATGACCACCACCCAGCCGGTGACCAGCACGCCGTTGACGCAGGACGAGCAGATCGACCAGCTCGGCCGCTACAAGTACGGCTGGGCGGACGTCGACACCGCCGGCGCGTCGGCCCGCCGTGGCATCAACGAGGAGGTCGTCACCGACATCTCCCGTCGCAAGGGCGAGCCCGAGTGGATGCTCGAGCGCCGGCTCAAGGCGCTCAAGCTCTTCGGCAGGAAGCCCATGCCCGACTGGGGCTCGGACCTCTCCGGCATCGACTTCCAGAACATCAAGTACTTCGTGAAGTCGACCGAGGCGCAGGCCGCGTCGTGGGAGGAGCTCCCCGAGGAGATCCGCAACACCTACGACCGGCTCGGCATCCCCGAGGCGGAGAAGCAGCGCCTCGTGTCCGGCGTCGCGGCCCAGTACGAGTCCGAGGTCGTCTACCACAAGATCCGTGAGGACCTCGAGGAGCAGGGCGTCCTGTTCCTGGACACGGACACGGCCCTGCGCGAGCACGAGGACATCTTCAAGGAGTACTTCGGCTCCGTGATCCCGTCCGGCGACAACAAGTTCGCCGCGCTGAACACGGCCGTGTGGTCCGGTGGCTCGTTCATCTACGTGCCGAAGGGCGTGCACGTCGAGATCCCGCTGCAGGCCTATTTCCGGATCAACACCGAGAACATGGGCCAGTTCGAGCGGACCCTGATGATCATCGACGAAGGCGCGTACGTGCACTACGTCGAGGGATGCACCGCGCCGATCTACAAGAGCGACTCGCTGCACTCGGCGGTCGTCGAGATCATCGTGAAGAAGAACGCGCGCTGCCGGTACACGACCATCCAGAACTGGTCGAACAACGTCTACAACCTGGTCACCAAGCGGGCCGTGGCCCACGAGGGCGCGACCATGGAGTGGGTCGACGGCAACATCGGCTCCAAGGTGACGATGAAGTACCCCGCCGTCTGGATGACCGGCGAGCACGCCAAGGGCGAGGTGCTCTCGATCGCCTTCGCCGGCGAGGGCCAGCACCAGGACGCCGGCGCCAAGATGGTGCACGCCGCGCCGCACACCTCCTCGACGATCATCAGCAAGTCCGTGGCGCGTGGCGGCGGCCGCACGTCCTACCGCGGGCTCGTGCAGATCGACGAGGGCGCCTACGGCTCGAAGTCGACGGTCAAGTGCGACGCGCTCCTGGTCGACACGATCAGCCGCTCCGACACCTATCCCTACGTCGACGTCCGCGAGGACGACGTGTCGATGGGCCACGAGGCGACCGTCTCCCGCGTCAGCGACGACCAGCTCTTCTACCTGATGAGCCGCGGCCTGTCCGAGGACGAGGCCATGGCCATGGTGGTGCGCGGGTTCGTGGAGCCGATCGCCCGCGAGCTGCCCATGGAGTACGCCCTCGAGCTGAACCGGCTCATCGAACTGCAGATGGAAGGTGCCGTCGGCTGATGAGTCCTGACACCACCAGCACGACCACCACCAGCACGACCGACCTGACCACCGACTCGGCCGACCTCGCCGGGGAGCTCTTCGCCCCCGGCGTGGGCGCCCAGGCGGGCCCCCCGACCACCCCGGCCGCCGGTACCGGCAGCGCCGGTCAGGCCTCGCCGGGCGCGCACTCGCACGGCGGTGCTGCGCCCTCAGGTGCAGTCCCGACCGGGTCGCCGGCCGAGCGGTTCACCTCGCTCGACCCGGACGCCTTCGGCGTGCCGACGGGCCGCGAGGAGACCTGGCGCTTCACGCCCATGAAGCGGATCCGTCCGCTCCTGGACGGCGCCGCCTCCGACGCGCACCTCACCTGGGTGACCGACCTGCCCGAGGGCGTCGAGCTGACCAGCGTCGACGCGGACGACCCGCTGCTCAAGGGCCTGCCCGAGCCGGCCGACCGGCTGGCGGCGCTGGCCCGGCAGCGCAGCGACGGTGCCGCGGTCATCCGGATCGCCGCCGAGGCGCAGCTTGACCGCCCCGTCACCCTCGGCCTGTCGGGCACCGGCAGCGACGAGGTCGTCTGGGGTCAGCTGGTCGTCGAGGTCGGCAACTTCGCGAAGGCGACGGTCGTCCTCGACCACAGCGGCCTGGCGCGCTACGCCGGCGGGGTCGCCGTCCTGATCGGGGACGGCGCGTCAGTCACGCTCGTCTCCGTGCAGGACTGGGCCCCCGGCGCCGTCCACGGCGCGCAGTACGACGCCGTCGTCGGCCGGGACGCGACGTATCGGCAGGTCGTGGTCACCCTCGGCGGCGACCTCGTCCGGCTGGTCAGCAACGTGCAGTACTCCGGTCCCGGCGGGTCCGCGGAGCTCTTCGGCGTCTACTTCGCCGACGAGACCCAGCACCAGGAGCACCGGCTCTGGGTCGACCACGGCGTGCCGAACTGCCGCAGCAACGTCAAGTACAAGGGCGCGCTGCAGGGCGAGGACGCCCGCACGGTCTGGATCGGCGACGTCCGCATCCGCCCGGCGGCCACCGGCACCGAGACCTACGAGCTCAACCGCAACCTGGTGCTCACCGACGGGGCGCGCGCCGACTCGGTGCCCAACCTGGAGATCGAGACCGGCGAGATCGTCGGCGCCGGCCACGCCAGCGCCACCGGCCGGTTCGATGACGAGCAGCTCTTCTACCTCTGCTCCCGCGGCATCGACGCGGAGACCGCCCGCCGCCTCGTCGTCCGTGGGTTCTTCGCCGACGTCGTCCAGGAGATCGGGCTGCCGGAGCTGCAGGACCGCCTGATGCGGGTCATCGAGACCCGGCTCGGTGCCCTGCCGGGCCTGGAGGAACAGCCGGTGGAGCAGGCCTCATGAGCTTCGAGCGGGTCTGCGCACTCTCCGACGTCACGGAGCCCGGTTCCCTGCGGGTCGAGCTCGCCGACGTCGACATCGCGGTCGTCCGGTACGAGGGCGAGGTCTACGCGATCGAGGACCTCTGCTCGCACGCCGAGGTGCCGCTGAGCGAGGGCGACGTCGAGGAGTTCAAGGGCGCACCGACCATCGAGTGCTGGCTGCACGGGTCGTGCTTCGACCTGCGCACCGGCGAACCCACCAACCTGCCGGCCACCGAGCCGGTGTCCGTCTACCCGGTCCGCGTGGAGGGGGAGGACGTGTACGTCGATGTCGCCATCGATGACAGCCTCCCCGCCGCGGCCAGCAACTGAGGAGAGCGAGTGTCCGTCGACACCCAGGCCGGCGTCAGCGCCGCCACCCCGAGCACCGGTTCGGTGCTCGAGATCCGCAACCTGCACGTCAGCGTCGGTGAGGGCGACGACGCGAAGGAGATCCTCCGCGGCGTCGACCTGACCGTCCGGTCGGGCGAGACCCACGCGATCATGGGCCCCAACGGCTCGGGCAAGTCCACCCTGGCCTACTCGATCGCGGGCCACCCCAAGTACACGATCACCGCCGGCACCGTCACCCTCGACGGCGAGGACGTCCTCGCGATGAAGGTCGACGAGCGCGCCCGGGCCGGCATGTTCCTGGCCATGCAGTACCCGGTCGAGGTGCCCGGCGTCTCGGTGTCCAACTTCCTCCGCACCGCCGCGACCGCGATCAAGGGCGAGGCGCCGAAGCTGCGCACCTGGGTCAAGGACGTCAAGGCCGAGATGACGGCGCTGGAGATGGACCCGGCGTTCGCCGAGCGCAACGTCAACGAGGGCTTCTCCGGCGGCGAGAAGAAGCGCCACGAGATCCTGCAGATGCGGCTGCTCAAGCCCAAGATCGCGATCCTCGACGAGACCGACTCCGGCCTCGACGTGGACGCGCTGCGGATCGTCTCCGAGGGCGTCAACCGCACCCGCGCGGAGGGCGAGGTCGGCGTCCTGCTGATCACGCACTACACGCGGATCCTCCGCTACATCAAGCCCGACTTCGTGCACGTCTTCGTCGCGGGCCGGATCGTCGAGGAGGGCGGCCCCGAGCTCGCCGACAAGCTGGAGAGCGACGGCTACGCGGCCTACGTCAAGGACTCGAACGAGCAGGCCAGCGCCGAGCGGGCCGCCCTGGAGGTCGGATCCGCATGACCGTGACCGTCTCGCGTCCCGACACGGGGGCGCGCACGCCCCTCCCGCTGGACGTCGAGGCGATCCGGGCGGACTTCCCGATCCTGACGCGCACCGTGCGCGACGGGAAGCGGCTGGTGTACCTCGACTCCGGCGCGACCTCGCAGAAGCCGCGCCAGGTGCTCGATGCCGAGCGGTGGTTCTACGAGAACGTCAACGCCGCTCCGCACCGTGGGGCCCACCAGCTCGCCGAGGAGGCGACCGGCGCGTACGAGGCCGCCCGCGCCACCATCGGCGCGTTCATCGGCGCCCCCGAGCGGGAGGTCGTCTTCACCCGCAACAGCACCGAGGGCATCAACCTGGTCGCCTACGCGCTGTCCAACGCCGCGACGGCGAAGGAGCCCGAGTTCCGCCGGTACGCCGTCGGCCAGGGTGACGAGATCGTCGTGACCGAGATGGAGCACCACGCCAACCTGCTGCCCTGGCAGCAGCTGTGCGAGCGCACCGGGGCGACCCTGCGCTGGCTCGGCCTGACCGACGGGGGCCGCCTGGACCTCTCGGACCTCGCCACGGTCGTCAACGAGCGCACCAAGCTGGTCGCGGTCACGCAGCAGTCGAACATCCTGGGCACGATCAACCCGCTGGGCGAGATCGTCGCCCGCGCGCACGAGGTCGGCGCCCTGGTGCTGGTCGACGGCGCGCAGTCGGTGCCGCACTCGCCGATCGACGTCGCCGAGCTGGGCGCCGACTTCCTCGTCTTCTCCGGGCACAAGATGCTGGGTCCGACCGGCGTCGGCGTGCTGTGGGGCCGCTACGACGTCCTCGACGCGCTGCCGCCGTTCCTCACCGGCGGCTCGATGATCGAGGTCGTGCGGATGGAGGGCAGCACCTTCGCCGCCCCGCCGCAGCGCTTCGAGGCCGGCGTCCCGATGACCGCGCAGGTCATCGGCCTCGCCGCCGCCGTCGAGTACCTGCGGGCGCTCGGCATGGACAAGGTCGAGGCGCACGAGCACGCCCTCACCGGCTACGCGCTGGAGAAGCTGGCGGAGATCCCCGGCGTCACCGTGATCGGCCCGCCGGACACCATCGCCCGCGGGGGAGCGATCTCCTTCACCGTCGAGGACATCCACCCGCACGACGTCGGCCAGGTGCTCGACGACCTCGGCATCGCCGTCCGCGTCGGGCACCACTGCGCGTGGCCGGTCGTGCGCCGCTACGGCGTCCCGGCGACGACCCGCGCGACGTTCTACGTGCACACCGGCTACGACGACATCGATGCGCTGGCGGACGGCGTCCGTGCGGCCCAGAAGTTCTTCGGGGTGAGCTGATGCAGCTCGAGTCGATGTACCAGGAGATCATCCTGGACCACTACCGGCACCCGCACGGGCGCGGCCTGCGCGAGCCGTTCGAGGCCGAGGTGCACCACGTCAACCCGACCTGCGGCGACGAGGTGACCCTGCGCGTGCACCTCGAGGGCGACACGATCGCCGACGTCTCCTACGAGGGCATGGGCTGCTCGATCAGCCAGGCGTCGGTGTCGGCGATGTACGACCTGGTCATCGGCAGGACGGTGCAGCAGGCGCTGGAGACCGGCGAGCACTTCAGAACGCTGATGCAGGCGAAGGGCGACCTGTCGGTCGCCGAGAAGCTCGAGGACGAACTGGAGGACGCCGTGGCGTTCGCCGGGGTGTCGAAGTACCCCGCGCGCATCAAGTGCGCGCTGATGAGCTGGATGGCCTTGAAGGACGCCAGCGCCCGAGCCCTGTCGACGGCTGGAGGCCAGTCATGAGTGAGACCACCGAGAACGCTGCTCCCGCTGAGGAGACCCCGGCGGAGCTGCCGGCGTACAAGTCGGCGCTGCTCGAGGACCTCGAGGAGGCCATGCGCGACGTCGTCGACCCCGAGTTGGGCGTCAACGTCGTCGACCTGGGCCTCGTGTACGGCATCGACGTCGACGAGTCCAACGTCGCCATCCTGGACATGACGCTGACCTCGGCGGCCTGCCCGCTGACCGACGTCATCGAGGACCAGTGCCGCCAGGCGCTGACCGGCGGCCCCGGTCCCGGGCTGGTCGACGACATCCGGATCAACTGGGTCTGGATGCCGCCGTGGGGTCCCGACAAGATCACCGACGACGGCCGCGAGCAGCTCCGGGCGCTCGGCTTCCGCGTCTGACAGTTCTCCCCGCACCGATGACGGCGCTGTGACCTCGAGAGTGGTCCCGGCGCCGTCCTCGACTCCGGGTAGGGCGGGTCAGCGCAGGGCGGCTAGCCGGGTCCCGTAGAAGGGCACCGGCCGGCGTTCCCGGCGCATCCCCTGCGCCGCCAGGAGGGCACCGACGACGAGGGCGGTGGCGAGCGGCCAGGGCAGCGCCCGCACGGTGAAGCCGAACGCGATCCACAGCTCCGTCGCGGCACCGATCACCAGCGGCGCCCGCACCCCCGTCCGGGAGGCGATGACCATCGCGAGCGCCGCGACGAGGATCACGCCCACGGCCCGCCCGGCGTCCGGCCGGACCACCGCGATGAGCGCGGACGGAACGGCCGCCGTCAGCAGGCCGGGTCCCCAGGCCGGCCCGGAGGCGCCGCGGAGCAGCTTCGGCCCGGCGGCGATCAGCAGCCCGACCGCCGCCGTCAGCGAGTACCACTCGACCTGGGTGATGTCGAGAGCCGCCCCGGCGACCCAGAGGCCGAGGACCAGCTGGCCGGCTCCCACCCGCCACGCGACCGACGGCAGGCCGGCCGCGCGAGGACGGCGCCGGGTCCGCCACGCCCACAGCAGGGTGAACGCCCCGAGAGCGAGGAGCACGGCCGCCAGCGGGCCCTGCTCGCCCTGAGCGCGCAGCAGCACGGCCGCCGCTACCGCGCACACCGCCGCGGCCCGGGCCGTCGCCAGCCGGGAGGGCGGGTCCAGCCGCGACCCGACCGCCATGGCCGCGCCGTAGAGCGCCGTCAGCCACATGGCGGCCGCCACCGGTGTGAGCAGCCCGTCCGGCAACGCGAGCAGGATCGCCCCGGCCAGGCAGCCTACCGCCGTCGGCACCGCGACCGGCTGGTCCTCGGGATGCCGGACGGCGACCACCACGGTGGGAAGGGCGGTGAGCAGGAGCAGCAGGCAGAGCTGCGACCACCGTTCGGCGGCGACGAGCTGCACCACGCACAGCAGGGTCATGACGATCCCGGCGGTGAGCGCCACCGGGAGCAGCAGGCCCCGCCGCCAGCCGGTCAGGTAGGCCGCCGACAGGGTCGCGAGCAGCACGCCGGCGTAGCCGGTCAGCGTCGTCGCGAGCGCACCCAGGGAGGAGAACGCCCCTGCCGTGGCCGCACCGGCCACCAGTCCCGCGACCACGGGCACCACCCGGGGCGGGCCCAGCAGCGGATCGAGCTCCTCGCGCAGCCGGGCGACGAGCAGACCGAAGGCGGCGGCGATCATCAGCCCCGCGGCCAGCCATCGCTCGGCGCCGGATGCCGTCCAGGCGCTCGTCGAGCCCCGGAAGACCCCGACGAGCCACCACGGCGCGGCGGTGAGCAACGCGACCCGCGCCACCAGGGGCCGTCCCGAGAGGGCGATGCCCAGACCGACGAGGGCGACGGCCAGGCAGGTCGCGGTGCGCAGCTGATCGGGCACCGAGTCGAGTGCCCGCAGCACCGCGAGCTGGAGGGCTGCCCAGGACGCGAGCGGCCAGACGGCGGTCGTCGGCGCGAGGCGTCGGTGGTGCAGGGCGAGGAAGACGACGGCGAGCACGGCGGGGGTCCCCGGGTCACCCTCCAGGACCGGGCCGCCGAGGTCGCTCCCGGCGATGACGAGCCCGGCAGCCGAGACGGCGAGGATCTCCTCCGAGCTGCGCAGCCCGGCCCACGCGGCCAGGACCGAGCAGACGGCGGCAGCGGCGGCGACGACGAGGAGGAGCCACCGGAGGGGCGCGCCACCGTAGGCGGACGCGACCGCGACCCCGGCGCTGACGAGCAGGACCGCGCCCACGGCGAGCAGGACCTGGAACGGCTTGGCCCAGTACAGCAGCACCGGCCGACGGCCCATGGCGTTCCTCCCCCATCCGGCGCCGGCTCAACAGTAGGGGGCCGGCTCCGGGTCGCCGGGGCGGGCGGCCCGGGACGGACTCAGGGTGCGGACCGCGCCCCTCCGTCCAGGCGGGTCGACCGGAGGGAACGGGGGCCCGCGTCCTGGGCCGGGGGAGCGTCGGCCGTCCCGGGCCGGACGAGCTCGTGCTCGTAGGCGAAGACGACGAGCTGCACCCTGTCGGTGAACCCGAGCTTCGCGAGCAGGTGTCCCACGTGGGTCTTGACGCTGCTCGGCGCCAGGTCCATCTCCATGGCGATGTCGGCATTGGACAGTCCGCGGGCCGCCAGCTTCAGGACCGTCATCTCGCGGGCCGTGATCGACGAGAGCGCCGAGTCCCGCGAGGCGGTGGGGACGGGCAGGAGGGTCCGCGCGCGGAGGTCCAACAGGCGGCGGGTCACCGACGGTGCCAGCAGGGCCTGCCCGGCCGCGAGGAGCCGGACCGCGTGGACCAGTTCCTGTGGAGCCGAGTCCTTCACCAGGAAGCCGCTGGCCCCGGCGCGCAGGGCCCCGATGATGTACTCGTCGAGGTCGAAGGTCGTCATCACGAGGACCCGTGGCATCTCCCCGGGCAGCTCGGCGAGCCTCCGGGTGGCCTCGATCCCGTCCATGATGGGCATGCGCACGTCCATGACCACGACGGCCGGCCGCAACTGCTGGACCAGCCGCACCGCCGCCGCGCCGTCGGCGGCCTCCCCGACGACCTCGATGTCCGGTTCGGCCTCCAGGCAGGTGCGCAGCGCTCCCCGCATGAGTGGCTGGTCGTCGGCGATCACCACGGTGATCATGACAAGGCCGCCTTCTCGGCCGGCGGCCGTACCGCCTCGTCCATCGACGATTCGAGGTCCGGCGTCACCGACGGGTGGTCCTCCTCCGGGATCGGCAGCCAGGCACACACCACGAACCCGGGCTCGGAGGGCTCGGCGATCAGCCGTCCGCCGAGCATCGCCGCACGCTGTTGCATGCTGATGAGCCCGTAGCCGGCCGACGGGCTCGCGGCGCTTCCGCGGCCCTGGTCTCGCACCACGACGCGGAGGTGGTCGTCCGCGTAGTCGAGGACGACGGTCGCCCTCGTGGGGCCCGCGTGCTTGAGGACGTTCGTCAGCGCCTCCTGCACGATGCGGAAGGCGTTCAGTTCCACGGTCGCCGACAGCGCGCGTGGCCGGCCGCGGATCGTGAGGTCGACCGGCAGGCCGGCGCGCTGGACCTGGGCCAGCAGCAGGGGCAGCCGCTCCATGCTGGGCTGAGGTGACCTCTCCGACTGCTCCACGTCCGTCCGCAGCAGGGTCACGAGCCGGCGGAGACCGTCGAGAGCATCCCTGCCGACGGCCTCGATCGCCCCGAGGGCGACCGCAGCCGTCTGCGGCCTGGTCTCGAAGACGCGCCGGGCGGCTGCCGCCTGCGCGACGATGACACTCACGTCGTGGGCGACGATGTCGTGGACCTCGCGGGCGATGCGCGCCTGCTCCTGCGCCACGGCGGCCTGGGTCCGCCCCTCCTGCTCCCGCGCCAGCTCGGCGGCCCGCTGCTCGGCCAGACCTGCGCGCGCGTGCCCGAGCGCGACCCCGTAGCCGACCATCACGGTGGCCACGACCGACACGAGATCGATGTAGAACTGGTCGTCGGTCAGCGGCGCCCACCCCGTCAACGCCCCGACGGTGAACGCGACCACGTATGCGGTCGCGGCCAGGCTGGCGACCAGCGGCCGCCGGAGGACCGTCACGGTGTAGAGGGCGACGAGCACGCCCACCGGAAGCGGCTCCGGTCGCAGGCCCAGTGCCTGGTAGGCCATGGACGCCCCCGCGGTCAGGCCCAGCACGGTCAGCGGGGCGATCCGGCGGAGGGTCAGCGGCAGCGACCCCGCCAGGACGAGGAGTACGACGTCGGGGCGGGGGACCCCCGGCCAGCCGTCGTCCGCGGTCAGCGACACCTCGAAGTCGTCGTCCAGGGAGACCCCGGAGCCGACCAGGAGCAGCAGCGCGACCAGCAACGCCAGGCGGAGGTCGTGCGCGAGGACGGAGCGCTCCTCCGGATGCTGCGTCGCCACGCTCACCTCCCCTCGCAGGGGGAGGCCGATCTCCCCCTGTGGTACCGGTCCACAGGTCCGAACGGGTGGTCCCGACCGGCCCGCAGGGTGACGCGGCCGGGAACGAAGGTCAATACGGTTCGGCGCCGTACCAGCAGAACTGTTGCGGCGGCGAGCATGCCTTTTCCGCCTGGCGGGGCTGCGGAGACATGCGCCAGAGAACGGGGAGGTGCCCAGTGGTGGGTGCGTTGGTGGATTCCGCGGTGCGGATGCGGCGACTCGTGGTGGCCGGCGTCGTCGCCCTCCTTGCGCTCACGGTGGTGCAACTGGACGACGCTCCGCTCGACGTCTATCCGGAGTTCGAACCGCCGGCGGTCCAGGTGCAGACCGAGGCCCTCGGCCTGTCCGCCGAGGAGGTCGAGGAACTCATCACGACGCCGTTGGAGCAGGACCTGCTCAACGGCATCCCGTGGCTGAAGACCATCGAGTCGCAGTCCATGCCGGGACTCTCCGCGATCGACATGACGTTCGAGGAAGGCACCGACCTGTACCTCGCCCGCCAGATGGTGGCGGAGCGGATGACCCAGGCCGCCGCGCTGCCGAACGTCGGCACCCCGCCGGTCATGGTCCAGCCCACGGCGTCGACCAGCCGCGTCGCGATGGTGGCCATGCGCTCGGAGGACGTCTCCATGGTCGAGATGTCGGTGCTCGCCCGCTGGCAGATGCGGCCCCGGCTGATGGCGATCCCCGGCGTCTCGCAGGTCTCGATCTGGGGCCAGCGCGAGCGGCAGCTGCAGGTGCAGGTGGATCCCGCGCGCCTGCAGAGCAACCAGGTGACCCTCACCCAGCTGATCGAGACGACCGGCAACGCCCTGTGGGTCTCGCCGCTGAGCTTCGTCGAGGCGTCCACCCCCGGCACGGGCGGCTTCGTCGAGACCCCGAATCAGCGGATCGGCGTCCAGCACGTGTCGCCGATCACCACCTCCGACGAACTCGCCAACGTCACGATCGAGGGAACGGCCGGGGCGCCGAAGCGGCTCGGTGACGTCGCCGACGTGCTCGAGGACCACCAGCCGCTGATCGGTGACGCCACCCAGCAGGGCGAGCGCAGCCTCATGCTCGTCATCGAGCGCTTCCCCGACGCGGACGTGGCCGAGGTGACCGCTGACGTCGAGCAGGCCCTGCAGGCCATGTCCGCCGGCCTCACCGGGATCACCGTCGACACCGACGTGTACCGGCCGGCGAGCTACCTGGAGTCCGCGACGGCTCGGCTCGGCATCGCCGCCGGCGTCGGCCTGGTCCTCATGCTGATCGCGGTCGGCCTGCTCACCTGGTCCTGGCGCATGGCGCTGATCACGTTCGGCTCGGTCGCCACCTCGATGGCCGCAGCGCTGTACGTCCTGCGCCTCGGCGACACACCGCTGACCACGATCACCCTGCTGGGGCTGGCCACCGTGGCCGCACTGGTCGTGGACGACGTGGTCGGGGACGTGTCCGCCGTCAACATCCGGGCTCGGGAGCGCCGCGCGGCCGGGCACTCCGCCCTCACGGCACTGATCGGTGCCGCGGTCGTCGGCCGTCGCGGTCCGCTCGCCTACGCGACGCTCATCGCCTTCGTCGCGCTCGTGCCGCTGCTGTTCCTGACCGGACCGGCCGGCGCCTTCGCCCGGCCCGCACTGCTGACCTTCGTCCTCGCGGCGCTCGCCTCGTTCGTCGTGGCGCTCGTCGTCACGCCCGTCCTCGCCGTCCTGCTCGCCCGGCACGGCGAGGGGGAGCACCGTGCCGCACCGTTCAGCGGCTGGGTGCGGCGGGCCCACGACCGGGTGGTGCGGCCCAGCGTGGGGCGCGTCGTGCCCGCAGTCGTCGGCCTCGTCGTCCTGGTGGGGATCGTGCTGGCCGGACTGCCCAGCCTGGGCTCGGGTTCGCTCCTGCCGGGACTCGAGGACCGCAACGTCCTCGTCCGGCTCGAGGCGGCCGCCGGCACGTCGCTGGCCGAGATGGACCGCATCACCGGTATCGCGGCCGCCGAACTGAGCGAACAGCCCGGCGTCGCGTCGGTCGCCACACACGTCGGCCGGGCGGTCGGAGCCGACGAGGTGGTCGACGTCGACGCGAGCGAGATCTGGCTGACCGTCGACGACGCCGCGGACTACGCGGAGACGCTCGCCGGCGTGCGGTCGGCGGTCGCGGGCTACCCGGGCCTGCGCAGCACGGTCCGGACCTACGCCGAGGACCGGGTGGCCGAGGTCAGTGCCACGACCGGCGACCAGCTCGTGGTGCGGGTCTCCGGCGAGGACTACCCGACGCTCCAGGCGACCGCCGAGAACGTCCAGGAGGCGCTGAAGACCGTCGAGGGCGTCATCTCGCCCCAGGTCGAGGCGCTGGTGAGCCAGCCGACCGTGTCGGTGCAGGTGGACCTCGCGGCGGCGCAGGTCTACGGGCTCCGGCCCGGTGACGTGCGGCGCGAGGTCAGCGCCCTGGTCTCGGGACTGACCGTGGGCAGCCTGTACGAGCAGCAGGCGATCTTCGACGTCGTCATATGGGGCGGCCCGCAGACGCGCGACAACGTCGAGCAGATGAAGGAGATGCTCGTCCACACGCCGAGCGGTGTGCCGGTGCGCCTCGGGAACGTGGCGGCGATCGACGTCTCACCGACGCCGACGGTCGTCTCGCACGACGGCGTCCGGCGGAGTCTCGACGTGACCGCGGAGGTCCGCGGCCGCGACGCGGCGGAGGTGGCCGCCGACGCGACGGCGCGGCTGCGGCAGATGACCTTCGAGGACGAGTACCTCGCCGAGGTGCTCGGGGACGCGGTGGAACGGGCGGACGCCGAGCGCAACGTCGTGCTCGCGGCGATCGCCGCGGCGGTGGTCGCCTTCCTGCTGCTGCAGGCCGGCACCAACAGCTGGCGCGGGGCCGCGACGCTCTTCATCTCCGCGCCGCTCGCGGCCGGGGGCGCGCTGATCGGCGGCTACCTGGTCGGCGGTTCCTGGTCGATCCCGGTGCTGGCCGCGATCGTCGCCGTGGTGGCGCTGGCGGTCCGCCAGTCGCTGGTGCTCGTCCGGCGGGCGCAGGTCCTGTTCGGGACCGGCCGGGGGAGCGATCCGGCCGACGCGCTGCGGTCCGCGGCACGGGAACAGGCGCCTCCGGTGATCATCGCCGTCCTCGTCACCGCAGCGCTCTTCGTCCCGGCCGCGCTCATGGGCGGCGGGGCCGGGCTGGAGATCCTCCAGCCGTTCGCGGTCGCCCTCCTGTTCGGCCTGATCACGTCGACCCTCGTGGTGCTCTTCCTCGTGCCGTCCCTGTTCGCGGCGGCCGGGGGGCTGCGGCCGACCCCCGTGGTCGGGCCGGACACCCCCGACGGAGAGCCCCTGGAGGCCCCGGCGGCGCCGGCGCGCGGCACGGTCCCGGCCGGAATCACCCACCACGACGACGTCACGTTCGGAAAGGGAGGTACAGCGATGAGGACCGCCCGCTCCTACGGCATCGCCTCGCTGTTCATGGCGGCCGGGCTCGGCCTGGCCGGTTGCCAGGTCTCCGCCTCGGGCTCCGAGGCCGAGGACGCCATCGCCGCGGCGGCGTCGGTGGAGCTCGATCCGGGCGGTGGGGCCGCGACGCTCACCCTCACCGAGGATGCCGTCCAGCGCCTGCGGCTGGAGACGTCGCCGGTGCAGGGCAGCGCGGGCGCGCTCACGGTGCCCTACGCCGCGGTCATCTACGACGCCGACGGCGCCACCTGGGCCTTCGTCGAACTCGAGCCGGGGGTCTACCAGCGGCAGGCCATCACGATCACGTCGGTCAGCGGGGACACCGTCGGGCTCAGCGCCGGTCCGCCACCCGGCACCGAGGTCGTGACCGTGGCAGCTGCCGAGCTGGTCGGCGTGGAGGCCGGCATCAGCGGTGGCGAGTGATGGCGGGCCAGCGGGGAACGCTCATGGGCTGGACGGTCGCGACCAGCCTCCGGTTCCGGCACCTCGTGGCGGCGCTCGGCGTCCTGATGATGGCCGTCGGCATCGTCGTCCTCCCGTCGTCGCGGCTGGACGTCTTCCCTGAGTTCGCTCCGCCGCGCGTCATCGTGCAGACGGTCTGCCTCGGGCTGTCGACGGCGGACGTGGAGGAACTGGTCACCGTCCCGCTCGAGCAGGCGCTCAACGGCGTCGACGACCTGGACATCCTCCGGTCGAAGTCGTCGCCGCAGCTGTCGAGCGTCGAGCTGATCTTCGACCGGGGCACCGACCTCATCGAGGCCCGCCAGCTCGTGCAGGAGCGGATGACCGCGGTCAGCGCGACGCTGCCCACCTGGGCGGCGCCACCGGTGATGCTCGCGCCGGCCTCGGCGACCAGCCGCGCGGTCAAGATCGGGATGAGCTCGGACGACGGGTCGCTCATCCAGATGTCCATGACCGCCTACTGGACGGTGCGTGCGCGGCTGCTCCAGGTGCCGGGCGTGGCCAACGTGACCCTGTGGGGCGAGCGGCTGCAGATGCTGCAGGTGCAGGTCCGGCCCGACGCCATGGCCCAGCGGAACATCAGCCTGAACCAGGTCATGGAGACCACCGCGGAGGCGGTGGACTCCGGGCTGCTGCTGCACGACGAGGGCTCGATCATCGGCCCCGGCGGGATCATCGAGACGCAGAACCAACGGCTCAACGTGCGCACGGTGCTGCCCATCATCACGCCCAACGACCTGGCGCAGGTGCCGATCGAGACTCCTCCGCCACCGGTGAACCCGGCGGCGGAGGACCCCGACGCGGAGGACGCACCGGCAGAGCCGGCACCGATCGTCCGGCTCGGTGACGTCGCCGACGTCGTGGAGGGTCACCAGCCGCTGCTCGGCGACGGCGCGGTCAACGACGACCTCGGCCTGATGCTCATCGTCGAGAAACTGCCCTGGGCCGACACCGTCGAGCTGACCCGGGACGTGGAGGAGGTCGTCAAGACGCTGGAGCCCAGCCTGCCCAGCATCAAGTTCGACGCGACGATGTTCCAGCAGGAGAACTTCATCCAGACCGCCATCGACAACCTCAGCGACGCGATCATCCTGGGCTTCCTGCTCGTGGTGATCATCCTGGCGCTGTTCCTGTTCGAGTGGCGGGTGGCGCTGATCAGCCTGCTGACGATCCCGCTGTCGATCACGGCGACCCTGCTGGTCCTGTATGCGCAGGACCAGACGATCAACACGATGACGCTCGCGGGGCTGGTCATCGCCCTGGGCGCGCTCGTGGACGACGCCATCATCGACGTCGAGAACATCGTCCGGCGGCTGCGACAACACCGGTTGTCGAGCAGTGGTGTGTCGACGGCGAAGGTGATCCTGGACGCCTCGCTCGAGGTGCGGAGCCCGATCGTGTACGCGACGTTGATCATCGTCGCGGCGTCCGTGCCGGTGTTCCTCCTGCAGGGGCTCACCGGGGCGTTCTTCCAGCCGCTGGCGCTCGCCTACACGCTGGCCATCCTCGCCTCGCTGGTGGTCGCCCTGACGGTGACCCCTGCGCTGTGCCTGATCATGCTGCGGAAGGCACCGATCGAGCGCCGCGAGTCGCCGGTCGTGCGGAGCCTGCAGCGGCGATACACCAGCCTGCTGGTGAAGATCATCCACCGGCCGCGGCGGGTGTACGCCGCCACCGGTCTGTTGCTGGTGCTCGCCCTGGGAGTTCTCCCGACCCTCGGGCAGGCCCTGCTCCCGCACTTCAAGGAGCGGGACTTCCTGATGCACTGGGTCGCCCAGCCCGGGACGTCCGCCGTCGAGATGCAACGCATCACCCTCGCGGCCAGCGAGGACCTGATGGCCATCCCGGGCATCCGCAACTTCACGGCGCACCTGGGCCAGGCGTTCCAGGGCGACGAGCCGTACGGCATCAACTTCGGCGAGAACTGGATCAGCATCGATCCGCACGTCGACTACGACGAGACGATCGCGGCCATCGACGAGGTCGTCGCCGACTATCCGGGCCTGTTCCGCGACCGGAAGACCTACCTCGACGAGCGCACCAAGGAGGTCGTCGCCGGCGGCAGCGACCCGATCGTCATCCGGTTGTTCGGCCCGGACCTGCACACGCTCGGGGAACGGGCGCAGGAGATGGAGGACATCCTCGGCGGCATCGACGGCGTGGTGAACGAGCACGTCGACCTGCACACCGACGTCCCGCAGCTCAACGTGACGGTCGACCTCGCGCGGGCCGCCCAGTACGGGCTCAAGCCCGGTGACGTGCGGCGGGCGGCGGCTGTCATGGTCGCGAGCGAGGAGGTGGGCGACATCTTCCGCGGGAACCGGGCGTACGACGTCGTGGTCTGGACCGTGCCCGAGGCCCGCGACAGCGTGCCGGACATCCAGAACCTGCTCATCGACACGCCGGCCGGGCAGAAGATCCGGCTCAGCGACGTGGCCACGGTGGAGCTGGAGCCGAGCCCGAACTCCATCGACCGCGAGGACGGGTCACGGCACCTGGACATCCTCGCCGACGTGGAGGGGGTCGACATCGGCACCGTGGGTGAGGAGCTCGAGGACCAGCTCGAGGCCTACGACTTCCCCCGCGGCTACCACGTGGAGCTGCTCGGCGAGTTCGAAGAGCAGCAGGCGGCGCAGACGAGGCTGTTCACCACGGGCGCCATCGCCCTGGCGGTCATCTTCCTGCTGCTCCAGGTCTCGCTCGGCAGCTGGCGGCCCGCCTTGCTGGCCTTCGTCACCCTGCCGCTGGCCCTCGTCGGCGGTGTGCTGGCCGCCTTCGCCACCGGTGGGATCCTCTCGATCGGATCCCTGGTCGGGTTCTTCACCGTGTTCGGCATCGCCGCGCGCAACGGCATCCTGCTGATCAACCACGCTCAGCACCTGGAGCGGGAGGAGGGGCAGCCCTTCGGCGTCGACCTGGTGCTGCGGGCGGCCAAGGAGCGGCTGGCGCCGATCCTGATGACCTCGCTGGCGACCGGTCTGGCGCTGGTGCCGCTGGTCGTCCTCGGCGAGCGGCCGGGCCAGGAGATCGAGCACCCGCTGGCCATCGTGATCCTGGGCGGGCTGTTCACCTCGACGCTGCTCAGCCTGTTCGTCATCCCGTCGCTCTACCTGCGCTTCGGCAAGTCACGGCGCGAGCTGGAGTCCATCGGCGGGGACGACGGCGGCACGTCCCGACCGAGGGAGCCGGTGGGGAGTCCGGTCTAGCGCATCTGGGCGACCCACGCGACGGCTTCGCGGGCCTGCTGGCGCCGGCGCTCGTACGTGGCGCCCACGACGAGCAGCAGCAGGCCCACGGCGCCGAGCGTGACCCAGCGCGGGAGGAGGGGCGCGTAGGGGGAGAGGCGCCCGACCGTGACGACGAGCAAGGTGGCGGCGCCGATCACGAACGGTGCCTGCCGGTGCCGGAGCGTCCCGGTGACCGTGAGGGCGGCGGCGGCGAGGACGACGGCGACCAGGCGGAGGGCGGTCGGCTCGGCCACGACGACCACGGCGGACGGCACGAGGGCGACGCCGACCGCGGCGCCCTCCGCCGCCCACGAGCGGGCGCCGGCCCGCAGACGCGGGACGGCGATCAGCAGCAGCCCGGCCGCCGCCGGGAGGGTGTAGGCCTCCGCCGTCTCGATGCCGGCACCGCCGACGGCGATCCACACCGCGACCACCAGGTCGGCGACCGCCGCCACCGCCACCGCACCGCGGCGGGCGACCACCGCGTAGCAGCCCGCCGCCACCCCGGCGACGGCCAGCTGGACGGCCATCTGTCCCCAGGCACCCACGCTGCCGGTGGTGAGGCCGGCGGTGAGACCCGACACCGCGCCACCCGCCGCCAGCACCCACTCCTCGGGCTGCCCGGCACGCGCCGTCGCGGCGGCGAATGCCGCGGCCGCGAGCAGGGCCAGCAGCAGGCCGGCGACCGGCGCCGAGAGCACCCCCTCGGCCCAGAACAGGAGGACGGCGGCCCACGGTCCCAGCAGTGCCGCGCCGGTGGCCTGCGCGCGGAGCACCGGCAGTCGCACCGCAGCCAGGACGGCGGGCACCGCGGCGGCGAGAGCCACGACGGCGAGCTCGTCCAGCCGCAGGTCCTCGGCCAGCACGATCGCGTGCACACCCACCAGGGCCGCGCCCGACGCGACCAGACCGACGGCCGGTCCCAGCCGTCCGGCCAGCAGGACGGCGGCGGTCAGCAGCGCCAGGCCGAGCCCGCTGGCGATCCAGGAGCCGGGATCGCCGACGGTCCGAAGCGAGAGGGCCACCGCGAGTCCGGCCACTACGCCGACCGCGCCGGGTACCACCTCCGGGAAGCGGGCAGGCCGTGCCGAGCGATGGCCGAGGGCGAGCGCGCCCGCCCCCGCGACGAGGAGCACCGCGCTCGCGGTCCAGGAGTCTCCCGGATCGGACCCGGCCGCCGTCGACAGGCCGGCGAGCACGCCGGCAACGGCCCAGAAGCCGGCGAGGACCCTGGTCATGGGCTCGAGGAACCGCCGGATCCGCCGGGCTGCCGCCACGTCGGCCGCGGCCAGCGCGAGGGCGACCGCGACGCCCGCGGGGCCGGTCACGAGCTCCCCGGTCAGCAGCAGGAAGGGCAGCGGCTGCGCCGCCAGCAGCGCCACGAGGGGCCAGGTCACCGTGCTGCGGGTCAGCCGGCCGAGGGCCACGCCGGCGAGCACGACCACGGCGCACGAGACCGCCCACCAGAGGCGGAGGGAGACGTCCTCCAGCCGGAAGAGGCCGAGCGCCCGCGCGGCACCCAGGTCCACGGCCAGCAGGGCCGCGCCTGCAGCGGCGAGGGCCTCCTCGGTCGCGCGCAGGCCCCGGCGCGCCGTCCAGGCGGAGCAGGCGCACAGGAGGGTGGTCACCGCGAGCATCACGCCGGCCTGGAAGACGAGGCCGAAGCGGGTCCAGGCGACCGCGACGAACGTGATCGCGGCGGCGACGACGAGCAGTGCGCCGAGACCCAGCAGCACCTCCTGCGGGCTGAGCCGCCGCCGCGGCGCGGGGCGTGACCAGCCAGGGAGGAACGGGGAGGGAGGCGGGGGGCCGGGCCGTCCCGGGCCGGCGGGCGCCGGGGGGACCCAGGGGAGGGGGCCGGGGGCCGGCGGGGGAGGCTGCGCAGCCGGCGCGGTCGGGGGAGTGGCGGTGCCGGCGGGTGCCGCACCGGGGGCGGCCGCACGCAGGGTGGCCAGCAGGGCGTCCCGGTCGCGGGCCAGGTCCGTCAGGGTCGCGCCGATCCGGGCCACGACGACGGCGGCCTGTCCGGCGCCCGGCAGCCCGCAGGCGGGGCAGGGGCGGGGGCCGAGGTCGTCCACCGGCCGCCCGCAGACCGGACAGGGCGGTCGCCAGCCACCCTCCTGCGCGGTCATGAGCTCATCCTCGCGGGACGCCAACCTGCACGGGGGAGTTCCGCTCGATAAGCCCTCGGGCGGGTGATGCCGCCGACATCACCTCCGATGCATGCGTGGTAGCGCCCCGGGGACGCCTACCCTGGGCTCAGTGATAACGACGACCGGCCTCGAGCTTCGTGCCGGCGCCCGCATCCTCATCAGCGACGCCGCGCTCCGCGTGCAGCCCGGCGACCGCATCGGGCTGGTCGGGCGCAACGGGGCCGGCAAGACCACCACCCTCACCACCCTGGCCGGGGAGCGCGTCCCGCACGCCGGCAAGGTCGACGTCGTCGGCGAGATCGGCTACCTGCCGCAGGACCCGCGCAGCGGCGACCTCGACATCACCGCCAGCGACCGGGTGCTGTCGGGCCGCGGCCTCGACGTCCTCAAGAACCAGCTCACCAAGGCCCAGGTGGCCATGGCCGAGCCGGCCGACGACGACGAGCGCGACAAGGCGGTCCGCCGGTACGGCCGGCTGGAGGACCAGTTCGCCGCCATGGGCGGGTACGCCGCCGAGAGCGACGCGGCCCGGATCTGCACCAACCTCGGCCTGCCCGACCGCGTGCTGGCCCAGCCGCTGCGCACCCTCTCGGGTGGTCAGCGCCGCCGCGTCGAGCTGGCCCGGATCCTGTTCTCCGACGCCGAGACGCTGCTGCTCGACGAGCCGACCAACCACCTGGACGCCGACTCGATCACCTGGCTGCGTGGCTTCCTGACCAGCCACCGCGGCGGGCTCATCGTGATCAGCCACGACGTCGAGCTGCTCGAGGCCGTCGTCAACAAGGTGTGGCACCTCGATGCCAACCGCGCCACCGTCGACATCTACAACCTGGGCTGGAAGCGCTACCTCCAGCAGCGGGAGACCGACGAGCGCCGGCGCAAGCAGGAGCGGGCCAACACCGAGCGCAAGATCGACACGCTCAACGCCCAGGCCGACAAGATGCGGGCGAAGGCCACCAAGGCCAAGGCCGCCAAGAGCATGGACAAGCGCGCCGAGCGGCTGGCCTCCGGGCTGGCCGACGTCCGCGTGCAGGACAAGGTCGCGAAGCTGCGCTTCCCGACCCCCGTCGCGTGCGGCAGGACCCCGCTCACCGCGGAGGGGCTGTCCAAGAGCTACGGCTCGCTGGAGATCTTCACCGATGTCGACCTCGCGGTGGACAAGGGGACCAGGGTGGTCGTGCTCGGACTCAACGGCGCCGGCAAGACGACGCTGCTGCGGATGCTGGCCGGCACCGAGAGTCCCGACACCGGCGAGGTCAAGGCCGGGCACGGGCTGCGGGTGGGCTACTACGCCCAGGAGCACGAGACGATCGACATGGACCGCAGCCTGCTGGAGGTCATGCGGTCCGCGGCGCCGGACAGCACGGACACCGAGCTGCGCCGGATCCTGGGCGCCTTCCTCTTCTCCGGCGAGACCGTGGACCAGCGGGCGGGCACGCTGTCCGGCGGGGAGCGGACCCGGCTGGCCATGGCCACGCTGGTGGTCTCGGGTGCCAACGTGCTGCTGTTGGACGAGCCGACCAACAACCTGGACCCGGCCAGCCGCGAGCAGGTGCTCGAGGCCCTGCGCACCTACGCCGGCGCGATCGTGCTGGTCACGCACGACGAGGGCGCCGTGCACGCGCTCAACCCCGACAAGGTCATCCTGCTGCCCGACGGCACCGAGGACTCCTGGAGCGAGGACTTCGCCGACCTGGTGAGCCTCGCCTAGTAGTTCTAGCGGCGCCGTAGTTCTAGTGGTGCCGTAGTTCTTGTCGCGCCGAGTGGAGGCCCGGAGGGTCTCCGCGCAGGCGCGACGCAGCGGCTCCGCTCAGGCCGGGACGGCTCGTGGCCGCGGTGTCGGCCGATAGGCCGACGATGTCACAGCCCGACAGATCACATCGCGAAGCGCCAGGCCACTGCTTCACGACGGGCGTGGCGGGCGCGGGTGAGGACCAGCATCACCCGCAGGCTCTGGCCGACGGAGCGGAACGCGGCCTCCAGCTGCTCCGGCGTCAGCCCGTCCGCGACCCAGGGCACGAGGAAGAGCAGGTCCCGGGCGCTCTTGCCCGAGCCGGCCGCGTTCTCGACCCGCTCCCACCCCTCGGCGGACAGCAGCCGCTGCACCAGCGGCAGCGCCTCGGTCTCCTCGTGCCCCATGTGGTGGGACAGGGTGTCGCGGGCGGTCTCCGTGGTGGCGGCCAGCCGGTCGCGGGTCGCGGCGTCCGGCCCCTGCGCCATCGCGGCGAAGCCGTCGGCGCACGCCTGCAGCAACGGGTCGATGAGGTCGTGCTCGGCCTCCATGGCCTCGAGCGTCGCCCGGCCCTCGGCGTCCCCGGCCGCGTCGACGATCTCGAGCAGCTGGGGCCACAGGACGTCGTCCTCGGTGGTGTGGTGGTGGTGCAGGATCCCGCTGAACTGCTCCCAGCGGACCGCCAGTGCGCGCCAGACCTCGGTGGCGTCCATCGGCGTCTCCCGGGCGGCGACGGCGAAGCGGGCCAGGTCGCGGCGGAAGGCGTGGTGCGCCATGTACATGCCGTTGAGGTCCAGCGGTCCCTCGGCCACGTGCGCCTGACCGGGCAGGTCCATCAGGGGGCCGGTCGCGGGCCGGGTGGTGGTGGTCATCGACGGGAGTCCTCTCCTACGGGCTGGGAGGACGTCGTGTCCTCCGGTGGCGACAGCGTCGGACGCACGACTTGAGCCGTACTTGGGAAGGACTTGGGGCGCTGCACTTCGTCGGCCTCCGTCCGACACCGCGACCAGGAGGCGTCCCCGGCCTGGGCCGAGCCGCTGCGTCGTGCCTGCCCGGGACCCTGCGGGCCCCACTCGGCACGAGCCGCTCCACTCACCTGTGGATACCGACGGTTCTCGCGTGGCCGACGCGGGGAGCGTGGGTGATCATGGGCCGGGATGTCGCGGTCAGCGGGACGGCGGCGCCAGCAAGACGGACAGCCACCACCGGGCGCGCGTCGGACGACTCCGCCCGGGGTTGACATGGGCCGGCGGCTGACACGGAGGGAAGTCATGGCCGAGGCGGGCACTGCGGACCTGGGCAAGGGCAAGCGGATCACCGGTGGGGACCGGTCGTCGCTGGCCGACGACCTGCGGAAGCGCTACGACGGGGGCGAGAGCATCCGCTCACTGGCCACGTCGACGAGCCGCTCCTACGGCTTCGTCCATCGGCTGCTCTCCGAGTCCGGGGCGACGCTGCGCAGCCGGGGCGGGGCCAACCGCAACGGCAAGAAGAAGGCGTGAACCCGGACTCCTCCAACGGCTGGGTACGGACCGGGCAGGACGGCGCCGTCCTCACCGTCACCCTGGACCGGCCCGAGCGGCTGAACTCCCAGACCCCGAAGACGTGGACGGCGCTGGCGGACATCGGCCGCTCGCTGCCCGACGACGTCCGGGTCGTGGTGGTCCGCGGATCCGGCCGCGCGTTCTCCGCCGGCCTGGACCGCAGCCTGTTCGACCCCACCCCGGGCACCGAGGACGGGCTCGGCGACATCGGCCGGCTGCCCGAGGAGCAGGCGCAGGAGCGGATCCGGGAGTTCCAGGCCGGCTTCCGGTGGCTGCGGTCGCCCGGCGTCGTCTCCATCGCGGCCGTCCAGGGGCACGCCATCGGCGCCGGCGCGCAGCTCGCGCTCGCCTGCGACCTCCGCGTCTTCACCGAGGACGCCGCTCTCCGGCTGCCCGAGGCGACGCTCGGCCTCGTGCCTGACCTGACCGGCACGAGCACCCTGGTGGAGCTCGTGGGGTACTCGCGGGCGCTGGAGATCTGCCTCACCGGGCGGGCCGTGAGCGCGGCCGAGGCCCGGGTCATCGGGCTGGCCAACCTCGTCGTCCCCGCCGCCGACCTGGACGCCACGGTCGCCGACCTGATCGCGGCGATCACCGCCGTCCCCGTGGGCGCCAGCCGGGCGACCGCCGCCCTGGTCCGCTCGGCGGTGCGCAACGACCCGGCCGAGCAGGACGCCGCCGAACGGGCCGCCCAGGTGCGCCGGCTCCGGGAACTCGTCGGAGGCCGCTGACAGACTGACCCGGAACAGCCCGACCCGTCGCGGTGTTGGCCCGACGCGGTGTCGGCTCGACGTGGAGCCGGCCGGGCGTGTGAGGGAGGCGGTGTGGACGTGAGCCATCCCATGACCTCCATGGCTGCCATGAGGTCCTACCGGCGGGATCCGTCGGTGACCGAGCGCCAGCTCCCGAAGGGCACGGTCAAGCGGGTGCTGGGCATCGCCCGGAACTACCGGCGCGACCTGATCTGGTTCCTGCTGCTCGTCGTCGGCTCCTCGGTGATCGGTGTCGTGACGCCGCTGCTGGCCGGTGACATCGTCAACCGCGTCGCGCGGCTCGAGGGCACGCCCGGCGGCATCGTGCGGATCGCCCTGTTCATCGCGGGGCTCGCGGTGGTCGACGCAGGCATCTCCCTGGCCACGCGCTGGTACTCCTCGCGGATCGGCGAGGGCGTCATCTTCGACCTCCGGACCCGCGTCTACGAGCACGTGCAGCGGATGCCGGTCGCCTTCTTCACCCGCACCCAGACCGGTGCGCTGGTGAGCCGGCTCAACAACGACGTCATCGGTGCGCAGCGGGCGTTCACCTCGACGCTCTCGGGCGTGGTGTCCAACGTGATCGGCCTGGTGCTCACCGCCGGCGTGATGATCGCGCTGTCGTGGCAGATCACCCTGTTGTCGCTGGTCATGGTGCCGCTGTTCGTGCTGCCGGCCCGCCGGATCGGGCGGCGGCTGCAGGAGATCACGCGGGAGTCCTACGAGCTCAACGCGTCGATGAACGCCACGATGACCGAGCGGTTCAACGTCGCCGGCGCCCTGCTGGTGAAGCTCTTCGGGCGACCGTCCGCCGAGGCCGAGTCCTTCCGCGGCCGGGCCGCCCGGGTCCGCGACATCGGCGTGCTCTCGGCCATGTACGGCCGCACCTTCTTCACCGCGCTCACCCTGGTCGCCGCGCTCGCCACGGCCCTGGTCTACGGGCTCGGCGGCTGGCTGGCGTTCACCGGCTCCCTCAGCCCGGGCGACGTCGTGGCGCTGGCCCTCCTGCTGTCCCGCCTGTACGGGCCGCTGACGGCGTTGGCCAACGTCCGTGTCGACGTCATGAGCGCCATGGTGAGCTTCGACCGCGTCTTCGAGGTGCTGGATCTCGAGCCGATGATCAAGGAGGCCCCCGACGCCGTGCCCCTCCCGGCCGGCGACCGATCGATCGAGTTCGACTCGGTGTCGTTCAGCTACCCCTCCGGCAGTGACGTCTCGCTGCCGTCACTGGAGGAGGTGTCGCTGCCCGAGCACGGCGGGCCGGTCGACGTCCTGCACGACGTGTCGTTCCGGATCGAGCCGGGCCACCTGGTTGCTCTCGTGGGGCAGTCCGGAGCGGGCAAGTCGACCATCGCCGGTCTCGTCTCACGGCTCTACGACACGACCGGTGGCAGCGTGCGCGTCGGTGGCGTCGACGTCCGCCGCGCGACCCTGAGCTCGCTGCAGGACGCGATCGGCGTGGTCAGCCAGGACGCGCACCTCTTCCACGACTCGATCCGGGCCAACCTGCTCTACGCCCGGCCGGAGGCGTCGGAGCAGGAACTGTGGACGGCGCTGGAGGGCGCGCGGATCGCTGATCTGGTCCGGTCGCTCCCCGAGGGCCTCGACACCGTCGTCGGTGACCGCGGCTACCGGATGTCCGGCGGCGAGAAGCAGCGGCTGGCGATCGCCCGCGTGCTCCTCAAGGGGCCGGGAGTCGTGATCCTCGACGAGGCGACGGCGCACCTGGACAGCGAGTCCGAGGTGGCCGTGCAGCACGCGCTCGACACCGCGCTGGCGGGCCGCACGTCGCTGGTCATCGCGCACCGGCTGTCCACGATCCGCAGCGCCGACCAGATCCTGGTGGTCGACGGCGGCCGCATCATCGAGACCGGGACGCACGAGGAGCTGCTGGCGCTGGGTGGCCGGTACGCGGACCTCTACCGCACGCAGTTCGCGGACAGCGGCAGCCGTACCGTCGACGCCGCCTGAATCTCCGCGGCGAGCGGGAGTGATCGCTCGACGGAGGCGCGCCGGTACGGAGCGTGTCGGGCGCTCGGGAGCGGTTCTCCGTTCGGCCGGCCGACCCACCCCGCGGACGGCGAGCGTCGAACGGTGCAGGCCGCCGGAGCACTACCGTCACTCCAGTCCCAGCATCCGCAGAGGAGTCCGAGACCGTGACCGAGCTGGCGAGGTCACGCATCAAGCACAGCACCGTCGGCACATGTCCGACGAGCGCCAGCGAGGAGGACATGTGACCGCAGCACACCCGCACGACGCCCAGATCCGGGCGCTCTACGCCTCGTTCCTGGACGGCTGGAACCGGCGGAGCGGAGCGGCCGTCGCCGCCGGGTTCGCCGACGACGGGGACATCATCGGCTTCGACGGCACCCACCACCGTGGCCGGCTGTCCATCGCCGCCGACCTGCGCGCGGTGTTCGGCAGCCACCAGACGGCGGCGTACGTCGCCGTCGTGCGCTCGGTCCGTCCCGTGGCCGCGGACGTCGCGGTGCTCATCGCGAACGCCGGGATGATCCCGCCCGGCGGCAACGACCTGGACCCGGACCTGCACACCGTCCACACGCTGGTCGCCGTCGACGAGGGCCGCGGCCGGTGGCGGATCTCGCTGTTCCAGGCCACGCCCGCCGCCTGGCACGGCCACGAGCACCTGCGCGAGGAGCTCACCGAGGAACTGCGCGGCCTGCTCGCACCGCAATGAGCGTCCTGATCGACACCGCCGGCCTGCGGGCGCGCGACCGGCCGGTCGTCCTGCTCGACGTCCGGTGGGCACTCGGCGACGACCGGGGCCGCGAGCGGTACCTGGCCGGTCACCTGCCGGGTGCGGTGTTCGTCGACCTCGAGACCGAGCTGGCCGATCCGCCCTCGGCCGGGCGCGGGCGCCACCCGCTGCCGTCGTTACAGCGACTGCAGGCATCGGCCCGGCGCTGGGGGATCCGGCAGAACGACGCCGTGGTGGTCTACGACGCCTCGGGTGGGTTGGCCGCGGCCCGGGCCTGGTGGCTGCTCCGCTGGGGCGGGCTGAGCGACGTCCGTCTGCTGGACGGCGGACTCGACGCCTGGGTGCGCGCCGGAGGGCCGGTCGAGGCCGGCGACGTCGTACCCGAGCCCGGCGACGTGACCCTGACCGGCGGCGGCATGCCGGTGCTGACGATCGACGAGGCGGCCGCGCTGCCGGCGGCCGGCGGGATCCTGCTGGACGCCCGCGCCGGTGCGCGGTACCGGGGCGAGGTCGAGCCGGTCGACCCGCGCGCCGGGCACGTGCCCGGCGCGGTGAGCGCCCCGACGGCGAAGAACCTGGCGGAGGACGGCACCTTCCGCCCGGCCGGGGACCTCGGCCGGCGGTTCGCCGACCTGGGCGTGGAGCCCGGGAGCACGGTCGGCGTCTACTGCGGCTCCGGCGTCACGGCGGCACACGAGATCGCCGCCCTGGCCGTCGCCGGGATCGACGCGGCGCTCTGGCCCGGGTCGTGGTCGCAGTGGTCGGCCGACCCCGCCCTCCCGGTAGCGACGGGACCCGCCCCGGTCAGTGCAGGAGCTTGAGCCCGAGGACGCAGCCGACGATCCCGGCCAGCAACAGCACCTTGACCGCGGACACCGATTCCTCGCCGGACGCGATCGCGATCGCGACCGTGAGCACCGCGCCGATGCCCACCCAGACGGCATACGCCGTGCCCACCGGGAGCTCCCGCATCGCGTAGGCGAGCCCGAGCATGCTCAGGACGAGCGCACCCGCGAAGACCAGCGACGGGGTGAGGCGGGTGAAGCCCTCGGACCGCCCGAGGGCGGTGGCCCAGACGGCCTCCAGGACGCCGGACAGGACGAGCACGAGCCAGGACATGACGCCTCCAGGGAGCCGTCTTGTCGCTGTCCGGGTACGGCACCACTCGTCCGGGGGACCGTTCCGGGCCCACCACGATTCTCTCCCCTCGGCGCCGGGGGGCAAGGGCGCCGTAGGTGATGTTCGCCGCTGGTCCGGAGCGCCATACTGCCGCCGTGGAGACCGTCACCCGCGCACGCGGGCCCCTCGTCGTCGCCGGGCTCGCCGCTGTGCTGCACCTCGTCGTCGGCTACTTCTACCTGGCCGGCGGCCTTGTCATCCCGGGCTACGTCCTCTTCCCGCTGTGGGCGGTGTGGCTCCTCCTGGCGTGGTGGCTCGTGACCCTGGCCCGCCGGAACTCGTGGTGGACCCCGCTCGCCCCGGTCGCGGCGGCGGTCCTGTTCCTCGTCGTGATCACGGTCGGCGAGCAGGTCCTGGGCTGGCAGGGCTGAGCCGACACGTCAGTCCTGGGGGACCGCGGCGTCGTAGCGGTCCAGCAGGACGGCGGCGATCCGGTCGTCGGGCAGCAGGGGAGCGGTGACCCAGTCCGCGCCCGCGCCCGCCAGCTTGTCGTGGAAGTGGCCCGGCGCCAGCAGATAGGCGGCCACGACCACGCGCCGGGCTCCGGCGTCCCGGGCGGCCACGACCGCGTCGGGCACCGCCGGCGTCGCGGCCGACCCGTAGCCGGTGGTCACGGGCCCGGCCCACGAGTGCTGCAGCAGCGCCGCGGTGCTCTCCACGTCGGCGACCGCGCGGACGTCGCTCGACCCGGCCGCGGCCAGGACGACCGCCGTCGCCGGGTCGTCCGGGTCGGCGCCGGCCTGGACCAGCCGGTCGCGCAGCACCTCGACGAGCCGCGGGTCCGGGCCGAGCGGACGGGCCGCCACGGCCGCGTCGGAGCGGGCCACGGCCCCGGCGATGTCGACGTGCACGTGGTACCCGCCCGACAGCAGCAACGGGACGACGACCGCGGGTCGCCCGGCCGAGGACAGCTGTGCCACGACGTCGACCACCGTCGGCGGCTGGACGTCGACGAACGCGGCGGTCGTCACCAGGCCCGGCCGCAGGTGCCGCGCGGCGAGGGCCAGCTCGGCGATCAGCCGGCGGCCGGTGGGGTTGCGGGTGCCGTGCGCGCACGCCACCAGCACCGGTGCGTCGGAGTCCCCACGACGCGCGACGGCGCCGTCCCCCGGCTCGGGCAGGGGGACGGCGCCGTCGGCGACCACGTGGACCGGGCTGCCGGTCAGGCCCCGACGGTCCCGCGCAGGGAGCGCAGCACGTACTGCATGATCCCGCCGTTGCGGTAGTAGTTCGCCTCGCCGGGGGTGTCGATCCGGACGCGGGCGTCGAACTCCACATCGCCGGCCTTGACCTTGACCGTGCGCGGCGTCGTGCCGTCGTTCAGCGCGGTGACGCCGGTGATCGTGAACTCCTCGTCCCCGGTCAGGCCGAGCGACTCGGCGGTCTGGCCCTCGGGGTACTGCAGCGGCAGCACACCCATGCCGATCAGGTTCGAGCGGTGGATGCGCTCGTAGCTCTCGGCGATGACCGCCTTGACGCCCAGCAGCGCCGTCCCCTTGGCCGCCCAGTCGCGCGAGGATCCGGAGCCGTACTCCTTGCCGGCCAGCACGACCAGCGGGATCCCGGCGTCGATGTAGGCGCGGGAGGCGTCGTAGATCGTCGTCGTCTCGCCGGTCAGGTGGTTCTTGGTGACACCGCCCTCGGTGCCCGGCACCAGCTGGTTGCGCAGCCGGATGTTGGCGAAGGTGCCCCGGATCATCACCTCGTGGTTGCCGCGGCGGGACCCGTAGGAGTTGAAGTCGCGGCGGTCCACACCGTGCTCGCGGAGGTACTTGCCCGCGGGGCTGTCGGCCTTGATGGAACCGGCCGGGGAGATGTGGTCGGTGGTCACCGAGTCACCGAGCACCGCGAGGGTGCGGGCGCCGGTGATGTCCTCGACCGGGGCCGGCTCGGCCGGCATGCCGTCGAAGTACGGGGGCTTCCGGACGTAGGTGCTCTGCGCGTCCCACGCGAAGGTGTCGCCTTCGGGGGTGGGCAGCGCCTGCCACTGCTCGGTGCCGGCGAAGACGTCGGCGTAGTCCTTGGTGAACATCTCCGCGGAGACGGCGTGGTCGATGACCCGCTGGACCTCCTGCGGCGACGGCCAGATGTCGTGCAGGAAGACGTCGTTGCCGTCGGTGTCCTGGCCCAGGGGGTCGTTGTTCAGGTCGACGTCCATGGATCCGGCGAGCGCGTAGGCGATCACCAGCGGCGGGCTGGCCAGGTAGTTCATCTTGACGTCGGGGTTGATCCGGCCCTCGAAGTTCCGGTTGCCGGAGAGCACCGAGACGACGGCGAGGTCCGCCTCGTTGACCGCCTGGCTGACCGGCTCGGGCAGCGGGCCGGAGTTGCCGATGCAGGTCGTGCAGCCGTAGCCGACCAGGTAGAAGCCGAGCTTCTCCAGGTACGGGGTGAGCTCGGCCTTCTCGTAGTAGTCCATGACGACCTTGGACCCGGGGGCCAGCGTCGTCTTGACCCAGGGCTTGCTGGTCAGCCCCCGCTCGACGGCGTTCTTGGCCAGCAGCGCCGCACCGATCATCACCTGCGGGTTGGACGTGTTCGTGCAGGAGGTGATGGCGGCGATCACGACGTGGCCGTGATCGACCTCGGTCTCCGTCCCGTCCTCCATGACCACGCGGGTCGGCTTGGACGTGCGGCCCGTGTTGCCGTTGCCGGTGACGGCCTCGTGCGGCTTCCCGGCGTGGCCGTTGCCGTGCGCGAAGGGGCTGGCCGGGTCGGACGCCGGGAAGGTCTCCTCGACGGCCTCGTCGACGGTGGACCCTTCCTCCGCGGCGTCGTCGGGATCGCTGTCGCCGTCCGGCGCGTAGGTCGGCAGCGCCTCGCGGAACGCCTGCTTGGCCTCGGTGATGGCGACCCGGTCCTGCGGGCGCTTCGGGCCGGCGATCGACGGGACGATCGTGGCGAGGTCGAGCTCCAGGTACTCGGAGAACGTGGGCTCGCGGGAGGCGTCGTGCCAGAGGCCCTGCTCCTTCGCGTAGGCCTCGACCAGCGCGACCTGCTCCTTGGAGCGACCGGTCAGCTCCAGGTAGGTGATGGTCTCCTCGTCGATGGGGAACATCGCCGCGGTGGAGCCGAACTCCGGGCTCATGTTGCCGATCGTGGCGCGGTTGGCCAGCGGGACGGCGGAGACACCGGCACCGTAGAACTCGACGAACTTCCCGACGACGCCGTGCTCGCGCAGCATCTCGGTGATGGTGAGGACCAGGTCGGTCGCGGTGGCGCCGTCGGGCAGCTCACCGGTCAGCTTGAAGCCGACGACGCGGGGGATGAGCATCGAGACCGGCTGGCCGAGCATGGCGGCCTCGGCCTCGATGCCGCCGACGCCCCAGCCCAGCACGCCGAGGCCGTTGACCATCGTCGTGTGGCTGTCGGTGCCGACACAGGTGTCGGGGTAGGCCAGGACCTTGTCGCCCTCCTGGCGCGGGAAGATCACGCGCGCCAGGTGCTCGATGTTGACCTGGTGGACGATGCCGGTGCCCGGGGGGACGACCTTGAAGTCGCTGAACGCGCCCTGGCCCCAGCGGAGGAACTGGTAGCGCTCGCCGTTGCGCTCGTACTCGATCTGGACGTTGCGCTCGAACGAGTCCTCCGTGCCGAAGATGTCGGCGATGACGGAGTGGTCGATGACCAGCTCGGCGGGGGCCAGCGGGTTGATCTTCTGCGGGTCGCCGCCCAGGTCGGCCATGGCCTCGCGCATGGTGGCGAGGTCGACGATGCAGGGGACGCCGGTGAAGTCCTGCATGACCACGCGGGCCGGGGTGAACTGGATCTCCTGGTCGGGCTCCGCGTTCGGGTCCCAGTTCGCGATCGCCCGGATGTGGTCCGCGGTGATGTCCGCGCCGTCCTCCGTGCGCAGCAGGTTCTCCAAAAGGACCTTCAGGCTGAAGGGCAGCTTGTCCGCGCCCTCCACCGCGTCGAGCCGGAAGATGTCGTAGTCGGTGCCGTCGACGGTGAGGGTCGATCGTGCCCCGAAGCTGTCCATGCTGGCTGCCACTGCTCTGCGCCTACCCCTCGGTGGTCCGCGACAAGATGTACTGCGCTCGTCTCTCGCACCGATCATCCCAGTTCGCCTCGGAGAACACCGGGTGGGGCGGGCAGCGTCTTCCCCGGTGAGGTCCGTCACCGGGGAAGGAGAGGCGCTGCTCACCCGTCCCCGGTGCACCAGAGGGAACGCCGCGAGTGACATCTGCCCCGATGTGCTGGTCAGCGGCCCGTCGTGCCCATAGCGTCGCCCGCCATGACCGCGGTCGAGTCCACGGCGCTTACCCGAGCGCTGCCCAGTCCCTGTGCTCCCGTGGCGGGGGCGGCAGAGCTGACCGCGTTCGCCACCGTGTCGACGTCGCGGCTCCACGGCCGCACGACCCCGCGGGCACTGGTGCGGGCTGTCCTGCTGGCCGGCCTGGTGCTGGCGTTCGCGGTCACCTGCAGCCGGGAAGGACTGCCGACCGACCGCGTGGTCCTGCTGGGCTGGGTGATCGCCGGTCTGGCGGCGTACGCCGCCACCGACGGACTCCACCGGGTCGGCCGGCTGCTCGTCGACTGGCTGCCCCTGGCGGTCGTGCTGCTGGCGTACGACGCCAGCCGTGGGCTGGCCGACGAGCTGGGGGCGACCGTGCACGTCACGGAGCCGGCGGCGGCGGATCGATGGCTGGCCGGAGGCGCCCTCCCGACGGCCGTCCTGCAGCAGCACTGGGTCGCGGACTGGTGGCAGGCGCTCGCCGCCCTGGTCTACAGCAGCCACTTCGTGGTGACGCCGCTGGTCCTCGGCCTCCTGTGGGTGCGGAACCGGGCGCGCTGGGGGCAGTACGCCCGGCTCGTCGTCGGTCTGTCGGCGGCCGGGCTGGTCACCTACGTGCTCTACCCGGCGGCCCCGCCGTGGCTGGCGGCCAAGGACGGCGTCATCGAGCCGGTCCAGCGGCTGAGCGGAGTGGGCTGGGAGGTGCTCGGGCTGCCGCGCGCCGGGGCGCTGCTCGCGGACAGCCAGGGGCAGGTCAACCAGGTGGCGGCCGTGCCCTCCCTGCACACGGCCTTCGCGGTGCTCACCTGCCTCGTGCTCTACCCGGTCGCGACGCGGCTGTGGCAGCGGGCCGCCCTGGTCGCCTACCCGGTCGTGATGGCGCTCGTCCTGGTGTGGTCGGGAGAGCACTACGTCGTCGACACGCTGCTGGGCGCGGTGTACGCGGCCGGGGTCGTCGCCGTCGCGGCCCGGGCGCTGCCGGTTCTCACAGCGGTCGCGGGGAGCATCGCCGCCCGCCGCCGCCCCGCCGTCGTGCCGGGCGTGAGCGGGTGACCGGCGCCGTCCCCCTGCCCGGCTGGCTGACCGGGGCGCGGAGGATCTGCGTCCTCAGCGGGGCGGGCATCTCCACGGACAGCGGGATTCCCGACTACCGGGGGCCGAACGGGCTGTGGACCCGCGACCCGGACGCCGAGAAGCTGGTCACGCTCAGCTACTACCTCGCGGACCCGGAGATCCGGCGACGCTCCTGGCTCCTGCGGCAGGCGATGCGGGACGCCGACCCGCGACCCAACGCCGGGCACGCCGCGCTGGTCGGCCTTGAGCGGCAGGGCCGGCTGCGCGCACTGATCACCCAGAACATCGACGGGCTCCACCAGGCCGCCGGCTCCTCGCCCGACCTGTCCTGGAGATCCACGGCACCGTGCACGAGGTGGTCTGCGTCGGCTGCGGCGACCGGACGGCGATGTCCGCCGCCCTCGCCCGGGTGGCGGCGGGTGAACCGGACCCGGCCTGCCTCGTGTGCGGCGGCGTCCTGAAGTCGGCGACCGTCTACTTCGGGCAGATGCTCGACGAGGACGTCGTCGAGGCGTGCACCGCGGCCGCGGCGGACTGCGACGTCTTCCTCGCCGTCGGCACGTCGCTGCAGGTGTGGCCCGCGGCCGGCCTGGCCGACATCGCCGTCGGCGCCGGGGCCCGGCTCGTCGTGGTGAACGCCGAGCCCACCCCGTACGACGACGTGGCCGACCTCGTCGTCCGGGAGCCGATCGGCACCGCTCTGCCGCGGCTGGTGTCGTCCGACGGCTGACCTGGGCTGCAGGGGCTCGTCGTCGTCGGCGGCTCCGGTTAGCGTGACGGTGACCACACCGAGCGGCCGGCAACGGAGTCGGCCGCGCAGAGCCCGGGAGCCGGCATGCGCGTGCCCTTGACCACCCAGGACTTCCTCAGCCGGGCCGAGCTCGTCTACGCCGACCGGCTCGGCATCGTCGACGAGCCCAGCCAGCCGGCCCCGTCGCTGGGCGAGGTGAGCTACCGCGAGGTCGCCCGCCGCGGGCGGGCCCTCCAGGCCGGGCTCGACGAGCTGGGCATCGGGGAGGGCGAGCGGGTCGCGATCGTCAGCCACAACTCGGCCCGCCTGCTGGAGCTGCTGCTCGCGGTGCCGTCGTCGGGCCGGGTGGCGGTGCCGATCAACTTCCGCCTCTCGCAGGAGGAGGTCAGCTACATCGTGGGGCACTCCGGCGCCCGCGTGCTGCTCGTCGACCCCGAGCTGGACTCCTCGCTCAAGGGCGTGGAGGCGGAGCACCGGTTCGGCACGGGGGAGGAGTACGAGCAGCTGCTGCGCTTCGACACGGAGCCGCGTCCCTGGTCCGAGCCCGACGAGGACGCGACGGCGACCATCAACTACACGAGCGGGACGACGGCGCGGCCCAAGGGCGTGCAGATGACCCACCGCAACCTCTGGGTCAACGCCGTCACCTTCGGGATGCACATGCAGGTGAGCGACCGCGACGTGTACATGCACACGCTGCCGATGTTCCACTGCAACGGGTGGGGGCTGGGGTACACGATGGCGGGGGTCGGCGCCACGCAGGTCGTCATCCGCAAGATCGACGGCGCCGAGATCCTGCGCCGGGTCGACCGGCACGGCGTCACGGTGATGGCCGGGGCGCCCGCGGTCTGGAACGCCGTCCTCGAGGCCGCCGCCAACTGGGACGGCGAGATCCCCGGCCGTGACCGGGTGCGCATCATCGTCGCGGGCGCGGCCCCGCCCTCCAAGACGATCGCGCGGGTCGAGGCCGAGCTGGGCTGGGAGTTCAACCAGATCTACGGCCTCACCGAGACCGCGCCGCTGCTGACCATCAACCGGCCGCGGGCCGAGTACGAGCAGCTGGACGCCGACGAGCGGGCCAAGCGGCTGTCGCGGGCCGGCGTCCCGGCGCTGGGCACGCGGCTGCAGGTCAACGAGTCCGGGGAGGTGCTGGCGCGCAGCAACACGGTGCTCGCCGGCTACTGGCAGAACCCGGACGCCTCGGCGGAGGCGCTGGAGGACGGCTGGTTCCACACCGGCGACGGCGGCACCATCGACGACGGCGGCTACCTGACGATCTCCGACCGCAAGAAGGACGTGATCATCACCGGCGGCGAGAACGTGTCCTCGATCGAGGTCGAGGACGTCGTCTTCAGCCACCCCGCCGTCGCCGAGGTCGCCGTCATCGGCATTCCCGACGAGAAGTGGGGCGAGCTGGTCACCGCGCTCGTCGTCGTCGCGGAGGGCCAGCAGGTGACGGAGGACGAGATCATCGCGCACTGCAAGGCACGGATCGCCGGGTACAAGGCGCCCAAGCGGGTCGAGTTCCGCGACGAGCTGGCCCGGACGGCGACCGGCAAGATCCAGAAGTTCAAGCTCCGGGAGACCTTCTGGGCCGGATCGGAGCGCCAGATCAACTGACCGTCCCGTCGGTCCACCTCTCCTGGCCCTCCCGTGGCGTCTCACCCCCAGGGGTGAGACGCGTTCAACGGGCGGTCCGCATCGGTCGATCTACCGAGCAGTGGCGCCCTTCCGGGTGCCCGTTCGAATCGACAGCGCGGCCGGGTCCCCCGTGGGGAACGCCAGGGTTGCTGGAAGAGGTAGGACGTGGACAGCGGTGCGCGGAGAACGTTCGTGCGGGCGGGCCTGCGGCTCGCCGGGACGTCCCTGGCCGTGCTCGCGGCCGTGGGGCTCACCCCCGCTGTCGCCGTCGCCGCGCCGACGAACGCGCAGGTCGCCGCCGCCCGGGCCGCGGCCGACGCCGTCACGGCGAGGATCGGTGAGCTCTCCGCGCAGTTGACCGCTGCCGAGGCGACCGTGGACGCGGCCCACGCCGCCGCGACGATCGCCCTCGACGAGTACCAGGCGACGCAGGCGGCCGTCCAGGTCGCGCAGCAGGAGTCCGCCGCCGCCCAGGCCGCCGCCGCGCAGGCCACCGCGGACCTCGGGGTGGCCCGGAGCGCGGTCGTCGCCTTCGCCCGCCGCAGCTACATGCAGGGCAGCACGTACCCCGAGGCCGCCGCCCTGATCACGGCGACCGGCCCCGGTGAGCTGATCGAGCGCGCCGCCCTCCTGGAGGCGGCGGGCACGCACCGGTCCGACGTGCTGGACACGGTCACCGTCCTGCAGCAGCAGGCCGCCTCCGCCGACGAGGTGGCCCGCACCGCGCTGGTGCAGGTCACGGTCCTGCAGGAGGCGGCCGCCGCGGCCCTGGCGACCGCCACGACCGCCGAGGTGTCCGCCCGGGCGCAGGCCGCCGAGCTGGCCACCCAGCAGGCGTCGCTGGAGACCGAGCTCGCCTCGGCGCAGGCGGAGCTGCAGGAGCTGGTCGGGGCTCAGGCCGCGGCCGCCCGCACGGCGCAGGTCGCGCCGACGCCCCCCGCGCCGGTCGACGTCGCCCCCGCCCCGGCCGGCAATACCGCACGGGCCGGCGCCGGCAACTCCTCGGCGGCGCAGGTCGCGATCGACGCGGCGAAGTCCTACCTGGGTACGCCCTACGCGTGGGGCGGCGGGGGCAGCAACGGCCCCGGCCCAGGCCAGGCGCCGGACCTCGGCGTCATCGGCTTCGACTGCAGCGGGCTGACCCAGTACGCCTACGAGCAGGCCGGCATCAGCATCCAGCGCAACAGCCGGGCGCAGTACGCCTCGCTGCCCAAGGTGTCCAGCGACGACCTGCAGCCCGGGGACCTCGTCTTCTGGGCGACGAACCCGGCGAACCCGGGGACGATCCACCACGTCGCCATCTACCTGGGCAACGGGCAGATCGTCGAGGCGCCCGAGAGCGGCGACGTCGTCAAGGTGTCGCCCATGCGGTGGGGGCACTACGCGGGTGCGGTGCGCCCCAGCGCCTGACGACAGCCCCGGGAGCATCGCAGCGAGGAACGAGCGAGGAGCAACGGGACGCCGGGCGTGATCACCGGCGGCCATGACGTAGGGGCGTCGGGCAGCCACGGGGGGAGCTGCCCGACGCGGAGCAAACGTTATCAGCCCCCGTCCTCCACGGGCAGGGGTTCTGCGCGCCTCGCCGAACAGTCCGGGATGTCGACCCGCACGCCGCCGTCCGGGGCGCACCGGAACGTCCGCGGGGTGGCTGCCGCGCGCCGGTGTAGGACACTGGGACGGGGCCGGTTCTGCCGCCCCGTCGACGGCCGCCACCTCAGGGCGCCGTCGGCCGGTACGACCAGGGAGCCCCGTGAGCCAGCTTGCGCGCGAACCGTTCTCCGCTGCGGCGGGAACGCAGCCGACCAGCGTCGAGGGGGCGGCGTGAGCACCGCTGCCGGAACTCCGCTCGACGCCGCGCAGGCCCAGTCCCCGGTGCCGCCCTCGGCCGACGCGGCCCAGCTGGAGCGGGTGCTGTTCGAGATCAAGCGGGTCATCGTCGGGCAGGACCGCCTGGTCGAGCGCATGCTCGTCGCCCTGCTCGCCAAGGGACACGTGCTGATCGAGGGCGTGCCCGGCGTCGCGAAGACCCTTGCCGTCGAGACCCTCGCGAAGGCGGTGGGCGGCACCTTCGCCCGCCTGCAGTTCACGCCGGACCTGGTGCCCGCGGACATCATCGGCACCCGGATCTACAAGGCCGGGCAGGACGCCTTCGACGTCGAACTGGGCCCGGTCTTCGCCAACTTCGTCCTCACCGACGAGATCAACCGCGCGCCCGCCAAGGTGCAGTCCGCGCTGCTCGAGGTCATGGCCGAGCGGCAGGTCTCCATCGGTGGCGTGACCCATCCGCTGCCCGACCCGTTCCTCGTGCTCGCCACGCAGAACCCCATCGAGTCCGAGGGTGTCTACCCGCTGCCCGAGGCACAGCGCGACCGGTTCCTCATGAAGGTGCTCGTCGACTACCCGACCTCCGAGGAGGAGCGGGAGATCGTCTACCGGATGGGCTCCGAGCCGCCCGTGGCCGACACGGTGCTGGGCCCCGACGAGCTCCGCCGGCTCCAGAGGACCGCGTCGACCGTCTTCGTGCACCACGCGCTCGTCGACTACGTCGTCCGGCTGGTCGTGGCCACCCGCACGCCGCGCGAGCACGGCATGGAGGACGTCGCCACGTGGGTCTCCTACGGCGCGAGCCCCCGGGCGTCCCTGGGGCTGATCGCGGCCAGCCGCGCGCTCGCGCTGGTCCGCGGCCGGGACTACGTGCTGCCGCAGGACATCCTCGACGTGACCGCCGACGTCCTGCGGCACCGGCTGGTGCTCTCCTACGACGCGCTGGCCGACGGCGTGCCGGCCGACCACATCGTCAAGCGGATCGTGCAGACGGTGCCGCTGCCCCAGGTGGCGCCCCGGCAGAACGCCGGCGGGTTCGGTCCTGGGACGCCCGGCGGCCCGCAGGTGCCGCACGCCGTAGCCCCCGTCGCGCACCAGCAGGGTCAGGGCCCGCAGTACGGCCCGCCCGCTTCCAACGGCTTCGTCCAAGGGCCGCAGTCGGCGTGATCCGGCGTCGCCGCCAGGCCGAGAGCCTCCAGCCGGGACCCGAGCACCCCGGGCTGCTGCTGCACCCCGCCACCCCTGGCTCCGGCATCGAGCCGGGCAGCGGCGACGGCGCGCCACCGCGGTTCGCCGACGGCCCGGCCGACGTCCTGCTGCGCCGGCTCGAGCTCACCGTCCGCCGGCGGCTGGACGGCCTGCTGCAGGGCGACCACCTCGGGCTCGTGCCGGGCTCGGGGTCGGAGGCCGGCGACTCCCGCACCTACCACCCGGGGGACGACGTCCGGCGGATGGACTGGCCGGTCACCGCGCGCACCCAGGTGCCGCACATCCGCGAGACCATCGCCGACCGCGAGCTGGAGACCTGGGCGGTCGTCGACCTCTCGGCCAGCCTCGACTTCGGCACCGCCGCCTGCCAGAAGCGTGACCTGGCCATCGCCGGGCTGGCCGCCGTCGGGCACCTCACCGTGCACGGCGGGAACCGGCTCGGCGCCGTCGTCACCACCGGAGAGCGGATCGACCGGTACCCGGCGATGCCCGGCCGGCTGGCCGCCGAACGCCTGCTGCGCTCGGTGGTCGCGACGCCCCGGGCGGCGGGCGGCCGCCGGGGGGACCTCGCTGCCGCCCTGGAGACGTTGCGGCGTCCCGTGCGCCGCCGGGGTCTGGTCGTGGTCATCTCCGACTTCCTGGGCGACAGCGACTGGGACCGACCGCTCCGGGGGCTGAGCGCGCGCCATGAGCTGCTGGCGATCGAGGTGGTCGACCCGCGCGAGCTCGAGCTGGTCGACGTCGGGCTGCTGACCGTCGTCGACCCGGAGAGCGGACAGACCCTCGAGGTGCCCACCGGCGACCCGGAGTTCCGCTCTCGCTTCGCGCTCGGCGCGGCGGCGCAGCGGGAGGAGATCGCCGCTGCCCTGCGCCGGGCCGGCGCCGGTCACCTCCAGCTGAGCACCGACCGCGACTGGCTGATGGACGTCGTGCGATTTGTGGCTGAACGACGCCGAGCCGGCTCGGGAGGGGCATCACGATGACGTGTTCCGGCCAGACTTCGTCTCGTGAACGCCGTCGCGCCGGCAGCGGGGGTGCGTCGCGATGACGTTCCAGGCACCGCTCTGGCTGCTCGCCCTGCTCGGCGTCGCCGCGCTGGTCGGGCTCTACGTGCTGGTGCAGCTGCGCCGGAAGGCCTACGCCGCGCGCTTCACCAACGTCGCGCTGCTCGGCTCGATCATGCCGAAGCGCCCGGGCTGGCGGCGGCACCTCGCCTTCGGCGTGCTCGCCCTCGGGCTGGCCACGCTGGTGGTGTCCCTCGCCGTCCCGAGCACCGTGGTGCGGGTGCCGCGCGAGAAGGCGACCGTGGTGATGGCCGTCGACGTGTCCCTCTCCATGCAGGCCACCGACATCGAGCCGGACCGCTTCCGGGCGATGCAGACGGCGGCCAAGGAGTTCGTCGACGTGCTGCCCGAGCGGATCAACCTCGGCCTGGTGTCCTTCGCCGGCACCGCGACCACCGTGGTGCCGCCGACGACCGACCGCCTGCAGGTGGCCAATGCGATCGACAACCTGGACCTGGCCGAGTCGACGGCGATCGGCGAGGCGGTCTTCACGTCCCTGACGACGATCGAGAACTTCCAGTCGACCGTCGTCACGCGGGGGGAGGAGCCGCCGCCGGCGCGGATCGTGCTGCTCTCCGACGGCCAGACCACCGTCGGCCGGGAGGACACCCAGGCGATCGACGCCGCGAAGGCGGCCGGGGTCCCGGTGTCGACCATCGCCTTCGGTACCGACTACGGAACCCTGGACCTCGACGGCGAGATCGTGCCCGTGCCGGTCGACCGGGCGGCGCTGGAGGCGATCGCCGATCAGACCGGTGGCAGCTACAGCCAGGCCGTGAGCGCCGCGGAGCTGGAGCAGGTCTACGCCGACCTGGGCAGCCAGATCGGCTACACGACCGAGCCGCAGGACATCAGCCCCTGGTTCGTGCGCTCCGGGGTGCTGATCGCCGTTCTGGGCGTCGTCCTCAGCCTGCTCTGGACCAACCGCCTCGTCTGACGCGCTTTCGGTACCGGAAGCCGCGCGTGGCCGCGCCGCTTTCGGTACCGGAAGCGCGGACTTCAGCGGGAGGGGTCGAGGACGAGCTTCCCGGTGGAGCGGCGGGCCAGCAGGTCCTGATGAGCCTCCCGGACGGCGGCCATCGGGTAGCGCCCGCCGACGACCGGCTTCAGCGCGCCCTCGGCGACCAGCGGGAGCAGTTCGCCCATGGCGGCGTCCAGCATCTGCGGCCGGGCCATGCAGTGCGCCAGCCAGAAGCCGATGACGGCGCGGCTCTTCTGCATCAGCGGGCCGACGTTGACGGGCTTGGGCTGCGTGCGGCCGGCCTGGCCGTAGGCGACGAGACGGCCGAACGGCGCGAGGGCCGAGAGCGACCCGTCGAAGACGTTCCCGCCGGTCATCTCCAGCACGATGTCGACCGGCTTGCCGCCGTTGGCCTCGCGCAGGGCGCCGGTGAACAGCTTCGGGTCGTCGGTGGCCAGCGCCGGGTCGACAGTGGCGTGGGCCCCGAGCTCTTCCGCCAGCGCCCGCTTCTCCGGGCTGGAGGCGGTGGCGATCACCCGTCCGGCGCCCCAGCGGCGGGCGAGCTGGACGGCGAGGCTGCCCACCCCGCCCGCGCCCGCGATGACGACGACCGACTCGCCCTCGGCCATGTGCGAGCTGGTCCTCAGCAGGTGCCAGGCGGTCGCGCCCTGGAGGACGACGGCGAGGGCCTGTTCGTCGCTCACGCCGTCGGGGACCGTCCAGGTGAGGAAGTCGTGGGCCACGACCTTCTGCGCGTAGCCGCCGCCGTCGAGCAGCCCGACCACCCGCCGGCCGCCGGCGACCGGGGTGCCGACGAACTCCGCGCCGGGGATCAGCGGCAGCTCCTGGGCCGACAGGTAGCTGTTCTCGATCTGGTGGGTGTCGGCGTAGTTGATGCCGGCGGTGGAGACGTCGTAGAGCTGCTGCCCCTCGCCCGGGACGGGGTCAGGCAGGTCGACGACATCGAGGACTTCGGGTCCTCCGAACCGGGTGATCTGGACGGCTCGCATGCCAGCGACCCTAGGTCCTCGACGCTGACGGAACTTCCTGCCGCCCGGGCTCGAGTTCGAGGCTCGGCCGCTTGGTGCTCGCCTGCCCAGGCGATGAATCCAGGGAAGACCTGCTGCGGGGCTGCGCTCCGGCGTCCCTGCCGGCGATGCGACCTCGGTGCGACCAGGCGCCGAAAGCCGGCCCGGGGTAGCCCGCTGGGAGTTGGCGAGAAGGTCCGCAACCCGCTTCGGCAGGCGGGCAACAGCCCCCTGACGTGGTCGCGACGTCCCGCAGGTTGCGATACGCCTGCTGCCTCAGGGCGGGAGGCGTCGCGGCGTGGATCTGACTCAGTGCTTCCTCGAGACGATGCGTGTTTCCCGCGACGTCACGCAGGGGCTCCGAGCGGCGGGTGCTCGAGCACGCGTGGCTTGTACTCGACCAGCAGGATGCGGCCGTCGAACGTCCGGTGCTCGATCATCTCGAGGGCGACGTCCGGATAGCCGTCGTAGATGCGTTCTTCGCCCGTGGCCCCGGTGATCACCGGGAACATCCCGACCCGGAAGCGGTCGACGAGTCCGGCCTTCAGCAGGGACCGGCACAGGCTGAGGCTGCCGATCGTGCTGAGGAGCCCCGAGCCGTTCTGCTTCATGGCGCGGACGGCTTCGACGGCGTCGTCGCGGACGAGCGTGGAGTTGGCCCACGCCAGTGGCTCCTCGAGCGAGGAGGAGAACACCACCTTGGACGCTTGGGTGAGCTCGTTGACGGACGCCTCTTCCTCGGGCCTGAACTCCTCTTGGCCATTCGGGACCTCGCCCGCGGCGAAGCCCGACATCAGGCGGTAGGTGTTCGCTCCCATCAGGTAGGTGACCTCGGGCTGCTCGCCGAGCCAAGCGAGGTACTCCGGGCCCTCGAGGCCCCAGAACCCGGGCCAGCCCTCTCCCGATGCGTAGCCGTCGAGGGAGGTGATGAAGTCGACAAGAAGCTCTGACATGGTGGTGTCCGTTCCTAGGGTGTTACGAGCTGGGACCGGCCGGAAGCCACGAACTCATCGGCCGCGCTGCGGGGTAACGAGGAACCCATGACGCTGCAGCCGAGCGTCCCTGCTCGCCCGCGCCCAGCGCGCTGCTCCGAGCTGACCGATGCCCACCGGGCCACCCGACCCGTCGCCGGCTTCGGCGGCTTCCTCGACTACGCGAGTCACCAAGATCACCAAAGCGGCCAATACTCGCTCCCTGGACACGAGTCCGGACAGCGCAGGTGGGGCCAAGACTTCTTCCCACCTGCCGCAGAAGTCGGCCCCGGTGTCTTCGACGGGCGAACCGAGACGCGCGAGGTCGATCAGTGGCGTGTTCTGTCAGTGGTAGGTGTCGGCGAAGTTGACGCCTGCGGTCGAGACGTCGTACAGCCGCTGGCCGTCACCCGGCGTCGGCTGGGGGACGTCGACGACATCGAGGACCTCGGGACCGCCGAAGCGGGTGATCTGCCCAGCGCGCATAGGAGTGGGGCTGGGGGACGGCAGTGCCAGCCTCGTCCCGGACACCTGAGCCACCGGTCGCTGGCCGTCGGGGTCGGCCTCTGGTCGGAGGACGGCGAGGTCAGGTCGATCATGTTGTGCGACTGACGACCCGGCGGAATGCTTCCGCGTGGGAGCGGTTGACCCCTGGCGGCAGGCCACTGACCTGTCGGACGCCGAACACCCCCGACCCGATGAACCCGGAGCCCACCGTGCGCACGCGCCTGCCCCTGACCCTTGCCCTCGCCACCGCCCTGCTGCTGACGTCCTGCGGCGGGGGATCAGACGAGGCGGGAGGCGGCAGCGCGAGCGGCTCCGAGGACGTGCTGCGCGTCGGGACGGAGGGCACCTACGCGCCCTTCACCTTCCACGACCCGAGCAGCAACGAACTGACCGGCTACGACGTCGAGGTCGCCGAGGCCGTCGGTGCGGAGCTCGGCATGGAGGTCGAGTTCAGCGAGACGCAGTTCGACGCGATCTTCGCCGGCCTCGAGGCCGACCGGTACGACGTCATCGCCAACCAGGTCACGATCAACCCCGAGCGTGAGGAGAAGTACCTGTTCTCTGCGCCCTACACCGTCTCGACCGGCGTCGTCATCACGCGGGCGGACGACGACAGCGTCACCTCGCTGGCCGACGTCAAGGGCAAGCGCAGCGCGCAGTCGACAACCAGCTCGTTCGCCGAGGTCGCCACCGAGGCCGGGGCGCAGGTCGAGGCCGTCGAGGGCTTCACCCAGGCCATCACGCTGCTCAAGCAGGAGCGCGTCGACGTCACGATCAACGACAGCCTCGCCTTCTTGGAGTACCAGAAGAGCACCGGCGACGAAGACGTGAAGATCGCCACCGAGATCGACCAGCCGAGCGAGCAGGCGCTGGTCTTCCGCAAGGACAGCGCCGACCTCCAGGCCCGGGTGGACGAGGCCCTCGCGGCGCTGCGTGCCGACGGTGCGCTCGCCCGCATCTCCGAGAAGTACTTCGGTGAGGACGTCAGCGGGGAGTGAGCGCGATCGACTGGGAGCTGGTCCGCAGCAGCCTGGGCCCGCTGTTCGACGGGCTCGTTCGCGGCACGCTGCCTCTCACCGCGGTGAGCTTCGTGCTGGGGCTGGCCATCGCCCTCGTGGTGGCGCTGATGCGGCTGTCGGGGCGGCGACTGGTGGCTGGGGTGGCCCGGGCCTACGTCTCGGTCATCCGCGGTACGCCGCTGCTGCTCCAGCTGTTCATCGTCTTCTACGGGCTGCCCTCGCTCGGGATCACACTCGACCCGTGGCCGAGCGCAATCATCGCCTTGTCCCTCAATGTCGGGGGCTACGCCTCCGAGGCGGTGCGGGGAGCCATCCTCGCCGTGCCGCCCGGGCAGTGGGAGGCGGCGATGACCGTCGGGATGGGGCCGATCACGACGCTGCGCCGGGTGGTGCTGCCCCAAGCCGCGCGGATCGCCGTTCCGCCGCTGAGCAACACGCTCATCTCGCTGGTGAAGGACACCTCGCTCGTCTCGGTGGTCCTGGTCACCGAGCTGCTGCGCAGGGCCCAGGAGATCGCCGGGCAGAGCTTCGAGTTCTTCACGCTCTACGGCGTCGCCGCCGTCTACTACTGGGTGGTGTGCCTCGTGCTCTCCTTCGGTCAGACTCGGCTGGAGACCCGGCTGTCGCGGCACGTGGCCGCATGAGCACCCCGCTGCTCGAGGCCCGCGGGCTCGTCAAGTCCTTCGGCGCCAACCGCGTGCTGCGCGGCGTCGACGTTGCGGTGCCGGCAGGGTCGGTCACGTGCCTCATCGGGCCGTCCGGCTCCGGCAAGACAACGGTGCTGCGCAGCCTCAACGGGCTGGAGACACCGGAGGCCGGCACGGTGCGGATCGGGGACGTCGAGCTCGACTGGGCGACCCGGCCCGAGGCCCGCGCTGTGTCCCGGCTGCGAGGTCAGAGCGGAATGGTCTTCCAGGCTCACAACCTGTTCCCACACCTCACCGTGCTGGACAACGTGACCTCCGGGCCGGTGTTCGCGCATGGCCGGCCGCGTGCGGAGGCGCAGGAGGAGGCCCGGGCGCTGCTGACCCGTGTGGGTCTGTCCGACAAGGCGGACGCCTACCCGGTGCAGCTCTCGGGTGGGCAGCAGCAGCGCGTCGGCATCGCCCGCGCGCTGGCCACTCGGCCGGAGGTGGTGCTGTTCGACGAGCCGACCAGTGCCCTGGACCCCGAGCTGGTCGGCGAGGTGCTGCAGGTGATGCAGTCGCTGGCCGCAGAGGGCTGGACGATGGTCGTGGTGACCCACGAGATGCGGTTCGCCCGGCAGGTGGCCGACCAGGTGCTCTTCCTCGACGGCGGCGTGGTCGTGGAGCATGGGCCGCCGTCGGAGGTGCTCGTCGAGCCGCGGGAGTCCCGCACCCGGCAGTTCTTGCATCGCCTGCTCGACCCCCTGTAGCCACGACCGGCCTGGGCGCGTTGGAGCTGCGCGCCTCCAGGGCTTCGCGAGCGCCTGATGCCCGCAGGCGTCGAGAGCCGCCATCGCGATGTGCTCGAGGCATCGGACTGGGCTCGTTCGATCGGTGCCTTCTCGGACGTCGTCGCATGCGATCAGTGGGGCGTGAGGTTCCGCCGCGGTCGCCGCCTCGCGTCACTTCGGGGCTACGGCGGGGCTGCGCGGTGCATGTGAGTGTGACGACGGGGCGTGGTGCGTGTCGGCGTAGTTGGTACCGGCTGTCGACACCTCGTAGAGCTGCTGACCGGGACGGGCTCCGGCTCGGCGATGTCGACGATCTCCAGGACCTCGGGACCGCCGAAGCGGGTGATCTGCACGGCACGCATCGCTCGACCCTGGTTCTGACCGTCGAGCAGAAGCTGGGTCCGGCAGCGTTGACGATGGATCCCTCCGCCCGCCCGGGTCTCGGCGGAACTGTGCGGCGGGACGGGCCGGAGGATGGGCCGACAGAGACTGTCGGATGGTGTGTCGTCCGGTCGGACTGCGTGCGCCGGGCTACTGAAAGCTTCAGTCGCAAATGGGGTCTGCCTCTCGCATCTTCATCTGTCGCCGTCAGGTCGAGTGGCGCCAGCTCCGGCCGTCTCGGGCGATGAGCAGGTCCGCCTCCGGGGGGCCCCATGTGGCTGCCTGGTACAGGGGGATGGGCCGCCGGTCCATTGACCAGTACTGCATGACCGGGTCGACGATGCGCCAGGAGCGGCCGACCTCGTCGGCGCGGATGAAGAGGGTCGGATCGCCGATCAGTGCGTCCAGGATGACTCGCTCGTAGGCGTCCGGCGACTGCTCTTCGAAACTCTCGTACGAGAAGTCCATGGATGCCTTCTGCACCCGGAACGCATGTCCGGGGACCTTCGCCCCGAACCGCAGGCTCAGTCCCTCGTCGGGCTGCACGCGCACGATCAGGGCGTCGGGCTCCAGCCCCTCGGCCCTTCCGGGGAACAACGGAAGTTGTGGGGGGCGACGGAATTCCATGGCCACCTCCGTGAGACGCGTGGGCAGCCGCTTGCCGGTGCGCACGTAGATGGGGACGCCGGTCCAGCGCCAGTTCTGGACCTCCAGTCGCATCGCCACGAACGTCTCGGTCGAGCTCAGCGGGTCGACGCCGGGCTCGTCCCGGTACCCGGGCATGAGGTCCTCGCGGGTGCCACCGCGGGTGTACTGCCCGCGCACCGCGTTCGTCGCGATCTCCGCCTCCTCGTCCAGCGGGCGGATCGCGCGGAGCAGTTTCACCTTCTCGTCGCGGATCGCCTCGGCGTGGAACGAGGTGGGCGGTTCCATGAGGAAGAGCGAGAGGACCTGGAGGACGTGGTTCTGGACGATGTCGCGCATCGCGCCGGTCGTCTCGTAGAAACCGCCGCGGTCGCCGACGCCCAGTGTCTCGGCGACGGTGATCTGCACGTTGTCGACCCAGGTCCGGTTCCAGATCGGCTCGAAGATCGAGTTTGCGAACCGCAGCGCCAGCAGGTTCTGCACCGTCTCCTTCGCGAGGTAGTGGTCGATCCGGAATATCTGCTCCTCGACGAACGCCGAGGACAGTTCCGCGTAGAGATCCCGGGCGCTGTCCTCGTCCCAGCCGAACGGCTTCTCGATGACCGCACGGACGAAGCCGTCGCCGTCCGGGACGGACAACCCCGCCTTGCCGAGGCTCACCGCGATCGGCCCGAACAGGCGGGGTGGCGTGGCGAAGTAGTACACCCGGTTGCCGGCGGTGCCGTGCCGCTGATCGCTGGCGGCCATCACCTCGGCCAGCCGCTGGTAGGTGGCCGGGTCGTCGTAGCCGCCGTGGACGTAGCGCGCAGCCTCGGTCAGGTCCTTCCACCGCTGGTCGCCCTCGCCGGACACGCTGCGCCGGCAGAGGTCCCCGAACTCGTCGTCGGTCATGGGCGTGCGGGCCACGCCGATCAGGGCGACCTCCGCGGGGAGGGCGCCGTAGCCGGCCAGCCGCGCGAGTGCCGGCAGGAGCTTGCGAGCGGTGAGGTCTCCCGAGGCTCCGAAGATAACCAGCGCACATGGCGGAGAGCGACGGTCCGCATCGACGTTCATGTGCTGGGAGCATGCCCGGCTCGGAGTGCCACGGACAGGCCCCGACACCGGCGTCCGTTGCGCGGCTGGACACGCACCGCGGTGTGTCGTGGCGACGTGGTGCCGCGCCCGGGAGGACGAGTGACGGCGACGCGGAGCGCGGACCGGCTCAGTTCTACGCGGTGTACCGCTCACGACAGGAAGTGGTGCGTGTCGGCGTAGTGGATGCCGGCTGGCGAGACCTCGTAGAGCTGCTGGCCGGGACCGGGCTCCGGCTCGCCGATGTCGACATCTCCAGGACCTCGGAACCGCCGAAGGGGGTGATCTGCACGGCACGCATGCGGGACAGGCCATGGCCTGCCGGGCAGCCGCGGCGGTGCCCGGGGCGTGCGCCGGGCGGCCCACCCTGGCGACCGGGCCGGTCGGCCGCGAAGCCTTTATGGTCCTCGGATGCAACTGAGCGCAGCGCTGGAACAGCACATCGCAGTGTTCGGCGAGAGCGGCAGCGGCAAGACCGTCCTGCTCTCCTCGTTCTACGGGGCCGCGCAAGAGCCTGCGTACTTGAAGGACAGCCTCTTCCACGTCGTCGCCGACGACATCGGCCAGGGGAGCCGGCTGCACAAGAACTACCTCGGGATGAAGAGCTCTGCGAGCGTGCCAGAGGCCAATCGCTTCCGGGCGACGTCCTACTCCCTCTCGGTCAAGATGAGGGCCGGGTCCGATCCGGAGGCGACGAGAGCTCAGCCCTTCAATGCACTGCGCCTCGTCTGGCACGACTACCCGGGCGAGTGGTTCGAGGAGGACGTGAGCGGACCGGAAGAGGGGCAACGCCGAGTCGACACGTTCAGGTCTCTGCTGCGTTCGGACGTCGCCCTGCTGCTGGTGGATGCGCAGCGGATGCTGGACAACGCCGGCGAGGAGGAGCGCTACCTCAAGTCGTTGTTCGCCAACCTGAAGAACGGGCTCCTGAACCTCAAGGACGACCTGCTGGACGACGGACAGCCGCTCGTCGAGTTCCCGCGCATCTGGGTCCTGGCGCTGTCGAAATCCGACCTCCTGCCCGACCTCGACGTCTTCGGGTTCCGGGACCTCCTCGTCCTGAAGGCGTCCGACGAGATCACCGAGTTGCGCAACGTCATCGCGGAGATGGTGGAGGGCAGCGACGCGCTGTCGGTCGGGGAGGACTTCGCGCTGCTCTCGTCGGCGAAATTCGAGGTGGGCAAGATCGAAGTCACCGAGCGGATCGGTCTTGACCTGCTCCTGCCGCTGGCCGCGATGCTCCCCATCGAGCGACACATCGACTGGACCCAGACGCAGCAGCTGCCGGGGAGGGTGGCGGAGAGCCTGCTGGGCGGCATCGGCCCTGTGGTGGATGTGCTGTTCAAGCGTCTGTCCAGTTTGCCGGGAAAGCTCGGCATCTTCTTCGGTACTGCCGGTCCCAGCCTGCAACTCGTGGCTCAGCTGGCCGGAGACAAGCTGAAGGAGATGAACGACGAGGCGCGCGCGAAGGGGGACAACCTCAAGGCCACGTTGACCGGCTTCCGGCTCGACCTCGAAGGAGGCGAGGAGCGGGGAATCTTCCTCAGGAGCCTGCGATGACCCTGATCTGGGCCACGCGTGGACGGACCTGGGGCTTCCGGTTCCTCCGGGACGGAGGGATCGAGGAGCCGCTCCGGGTCTACGACATCGCCTTCTCGGGCGTCGAGGAGGACTCGGAGGTCTGGCGCCCTATCACCGGCACGAGGGAACAACGCGAGATGGTGGCGCTGCGGTTGCCGGATCCGTTGGGGCGGCAGGACCGCGCCGGAAGGGTGATCCCGCACGACTTCGTCGTCCTGCCACCACTGGCTGACGAGATCGATTCGGTCGAGGACGGTCGCCACAGGATCTGGCCCCTCGTTGCCGATCAGTTCGAGCGCGTCTGGGAGCTGTCGGAACCGCCCTCTCCCACAGACTGACCTCAGCGGATCGGCCCACGGCACGTGAATCGGAGGACGGCCACGTCGTGGTGTGTCCACCTGACACCCGGTCCCCGCAGCAGCGCACGGTCCGAGGCATGAACGAGTTCTCTCATTTGCGCCCTGCCCCGGAGCCCCGGCCAGAGTTGCCCTCGACACGGTGGTCACCACACCCACCAGATTCCTGGTCTTGACTCATGCCGATATGGGTATACGTTGGCGCCGTGGCACGAGCAGCGACGACGTCGGACGTCTTCAACGCGATCGCCGAGCCGCAGCGCCGGGAGATCCTCGTGCTGCTGCGGGCGGGTGAGCGACCGGTGACCGAGTTGGCCCGGGAGATGGGGATGACTCAGCCAGGGGCGTCCAAACACCTGCGGGTGCTCCGGGAGGTCGGGCTCGTGCGGGACCGCAAGGCAGGCAAGCAGCGCCTGTACGGCCTCGATGCCCGCGGGCTGCGGCCGGTTCACGAGTGGACCGGCGGGTTCGAGCGGTTCTGGAACGAGAGCTTCGACCGGCTGGACGCGTACGTGCAGGACCTCGAGCAGGCACGGCAGGAGGAGTAGCTCATGAGCGCCACGGGACGAGGAGCGCCGGCGCAGTCCGCGACGGCCGGCCGCGAGATCGTGATCTCGCGGGTCATCGGCGCCCTACGGGAGCTGGTGTTCGAGGCGTTCACCGAGGTCCGGCACCTGTCGCGGTGGTGGGGGCCGGACGGGTTCACCACCACCACGCGGTCCTTCGAGTTCCGCGTCGGCGGGGAGTGGGACTTCGTGATGCACGGGCCGGACGGGACGGACTACCAGGAATGGATCTCCTGGACCGAGATCGTCCCGCCGGAGCGGATCGCGCTGCTGCACGGTGAGTTCCGCGGCGACCCGAACGCCTTCGAGTCGGTCCTGACGTTCGAGCCCGACGGGGCGGCGACCCGGATCGACATGCGCACGGTGTTCCCCACCAGGGAGTTGCGCGACGAGGCGGTCGAGAAGTACCACGCGATCGAGGGTGGCCGGCAGACCCTGGGCAACCTGGCTGCCTACGTCACCGAGATCCATCGGCAGGGAGGCGAGGGCTGATGGCCGGGAAGGTGTTCTTCAGCGTGTCCATGTCGCTGGACGGGTTCATCGCGCCCGGGTCCCTCGGGGAGTTGATGGGGCGGCAGTGGATGGAACTGCAGCGGTGGGTCTTCCCGACGCGGTTCTTCCGGGAGAACCTGAAGCTCGGCGGGGGTGGCGAGGAGGGGCGCGACAACGACATCGTGCGGACGACGTTCGAGCGCACCGGCGCGAGCGTGATGGGCAAGCGCATGTTCGACGCCGGCGAGCAGATGTGGCCGGAGGAGGCGCCCTTCCACACGCCGGTCTTCGTCGTGACGCACGAGAAGCGTGACCCCTGGGAGCGGCCGGGCGGGACCACCTTCCACTTCGTCAACGACGGCATCGAGGCCGCGCTCGACCGGGCCCGCGAGGCCGCCGGCGACCGCGACGTCCGCATCGCGGGCGGCGGCGCGACGATCCTGGAGTACGTGAACGCCGGCCTGATCGACGAGTTCTCGATCGCTCTGTCGCCCGTGCTGTTCGGCTCCGGAATCCGCCTGTTCGAGGGCGTTGACGCGGACCGCGTGGCCCTCGAGCAGGTCCGCGCGGAGCCCTCCCCGAGGGTGACGCACCTGACCTACGCCGTCCGGAAGCGGTAGGCGGACGGCGGAGAACGAGCCCCGCATCGTGAGCCGAGTCAGGGATCAACCGACGAGGTGCGCACCCGCCTGAGCCGAGTCAGGTATGAGGTGGATCTGCAAGCGGGCTGCAAGCCGGATGCACGGGGTGGGGTCGATCGTCGTGCTGACGACCCGCCGCAGCCGAGGAGACAGCCATGCACGCCACGACCGGACCGATCGACACCAGCGTGATGCCGACCATCCACACCTTCTTCCGTCGTGAGATCCGGCTGGCCGGGGGCGTCGTCCGTCGCGTCGCCGACGGTGACGTGCGCCGGGCCGGGGTGGTCGCCGACCATCTCGACTTCGTCGCACGGTCGCTGCACGAGCACCACACCGGCGAGGACGAGCTCCTGTGGCCGAAGCTGCTGGAACGCGTGCCCGAGGAGCTCGCCCCCATCGTGCGGCTGATGGAGGCTCAGCACGGGCAGGTCGACGCGCTGCTCAGCGAGATCGGCGATGTCCGCGTGCGCTGGGCGGCGACGGCGGCCCCGGCCGACCGCGACCGGCTGGCCGACCTGTTCGACCAGCTGTACGTGCACCTTGCCGAGCACTTGGACGCGGAGGAGGAGCGGCTGCTGCCGATCGCGGCCCGAGCCGTCACGCAGGCCGAGTGGGCGGAGCTGGGGGAGCGCGGCCGCGCGCGCACCCGGCGATCGGAGCTGTCGCTGGCCCTGGGCATGTTCCAGTACGAGGGCGATCCCGCCGTGATCGCGCAGATGCTCGCGGAGGCTCCCGCGCCGGTCCGGTGGATCGTGCCGCGGCTGTCCCGCCGGGCTTTCCGGCGGCGCGCGCTCGCCATCCACGGCACCGCCACGCCCTGAGGAACGGGACTCAGTCCGGCAACCGTGCCAGCAAGGCCTCGGTGCGGGCCGTCCACGGTTCCAGCCCGAGGGACCGGTGCGTGTCCAGTGCGGTGCGGGCGTGCGCCCGGGCGGCGACCGGGTCGCCGTCGGCGGCAGCCAGCCGCGCCAGGGTGTGGGAGACGCTGCCGAGGAAGAGGGCGGACAGGCCGCCGGAGGCCAGCCGGTCGGCGTAGGGGGTGAGCTGCCGACGGAGATCGGCGACCGCGTCGTCGGTGGCGAGGCCGCGGTCGGCGAACTCGAGCCACAGCCAGGCGCGCAACACGGTGAGGCTGATCCACAGGTAGTCGCGGATCACCGCCGGCTGCTCGCCCCACGGACCGAGCATCCGGCGTGCCTCCTCCGCCCGCCCCGCCTCGACCAGGGCCATGGCGTGCAGGTCGCGCAACTCGCTCGGCTGGTAGGCGGCGGCCTGCCGGAGGACGGGCTCCAGCTCGCCCAGCCGCCCCTGCACCCACCGGATCGTGGTCCGCTGTGCCAGCCCGATGCCGACGCCCGGGGTGGCCAGCGTGTGCTCGAGCCGCTCCAGCCGGTCGATGTCCTCCTCGGCGCCGGCGAGGTCGCCGTGGACCTGCCGGAGCAGCGCCAGCCCCCAGCCGGAGACGAGCAGCACCTGCGGGAGCGAGTGCCGCTCGGCAAGCTGCTGCGCGCGGACCAGATCGGAGTGTGCCTCCTCCAGGCGTCCCGCCTCGGCCCGGATGCCGGCCCGCTGCGTGAGGGCGCGGGCGCCCGCGCATTCGTCGCCGGCCCGCGCGGCGCGTTCGACCAGCTCCTCGGCGAGCGCGGCGCGGCGGTGCAGCAGATCGGTCCGGGCGATCGCCAGCGCGGCGAGCTGCAGCACGGCCCCCATGTCCTGGGGCCCGGCGTCCGTGGTCCGCAGCCGCGCGACGGCGGAGTCGATCAGCCGGAGGCTGGTGTCGGCCCCGTCGGGGCGGGACAGGTGCTCGACCGCCAGCGCCGCCTCGACGCGGGCGCGCAGGGCAGCGGTCAGGGCGCCGTCCCGGCAGGCGAGCACCTCGTTCCAGAGGTCGATGGCGGCGTGGTCGACCTGGGCCCGCGTCCGCCATCCCCAGACCGCACTGTGGGTGATCTCCAGCAGGATCCGTGCGGCGGCAGCCGGGTCGGAGCGGCGCAACGCCGACGTCCCGGCGGTGGCGAACTCCGGCCAGGCGTCGATGGGCCGGCCGAGTCGTAGCAGCGCCCGGCCGCGTCCCACCCGCACGGACTCGCGCTCCTCCGGGCTGGTCAGCGGGTCCCGTTCCTGCAGCTCGACGGCGAGGGTGAACAGACGGAGCGCCTCCGCGTGCGCCGAGCGGGTGGCGGCCGATTCCCCGGCCCGTCGCGCGAAGGTCCAGCCCGACCGGGCGTGGGCGGTGCCGGCCAGCCGGTAGTGCTCGGCGAGCTCTGCCGCGTGGTCGGGAATCCGGCCGGCGTGTGCGTCCTCCAGCGCGGTGGCGACGAGGAGGTGCGTGCGGGCACGGGCCGGCGCCGGCAGCATCTCGTAGACCGCGTCACGTACCAGGGAGTGCGTGAACCGGTAGCGGCCGGGCGCCGGCTCGTCGACGAGCCCCAGCGCGATCGCGGATGCCAGCGCCTCGTCCACGTCGACCGGGGAGCAGGCGGCCGCCTGCTCCACGACGGCCGGCTCGAAGGACCGCCCGGCCACCGCGGCCACCGCGAGGATCTGCGAGGTCGCGTCCGGGAGCCCGGCCAGGCGCTGCCGGACGACGTCCCGCACGCCGGAGGGCACCGTGCGCCACACCGAGGAGTCCGGCCGGGCCAGCGCTCCCTCGCTCGCCAGCAGGCGCGCCACCTCGGTCACGAAGAACGGGTTCCCGTCCGTCCGGGCGACGAGCTCTGTCGCGATCTCCGGAGAGATCTCCACCCCGGTGGAGACCGCCACGCAGGAGACGATCGCGGCCTCGTCGAGGCCGGCCAGATCGATCCGCAGCGGGTCCAGCCGGGCCAGAGCGCCCAGCAGGTCCGCCAGCGAGCCGTCCGCATCGGCGGGGGAGTTGCGCAGGGCGACGACGAGGACGACCGGGACGTCGGCGACGTCGGCGGCCACCCGGCGGATCAGTCGCAGGCTGTCCGCGTCGGCCCAGTGGACGTCGTCCAGGACGAGCAGCACGGGTGGGCCCGAACCGACCGCGGTGAGCAGCGTCTCGGCGAGCCGGTAGCTCTCCGATGCGGCGTCCCGCACCCCGCCCTCCGTGGCAGCGAGGGCCTGGTCGCTGCCGAAGACGGCGCGGGCGGCCCTGGTCCAGCCCCACAGCGGCGGGCTGCCGTCGGGGTCCCAGGTGCCTCGACCGCAGCGGAAGCCGGCCGCTCTCGCCCGGCCCAGCACCTCCTCGGCGAACCGCGTCTTGCCGATGCCGGGCTCACCGCGGATCACGACGGTGCGGCCTCGGCACCGGGCCGCTGCGGCGAGGACGTCGTCGACCGCCGCCAGCTCCCGTGCCCGTCCGGCGAGCCCGGCATCGGTGGACGGCGCCCGCGGCCCGGCGGAATGTCGTTCGGTGGCGGGCCGGTCGGCCAGGCGGGGGAGCAGACCGGGGTCCTGCCGCAGGATCGACTCCTCCAGGGCCCGCAGGTCCGGCCCCGGGTCGATGCCGAGCTCCTCGGCCAGGTGGTCGCGGGCCCGTCGCAGGCTCGCCAGCGCGTCGGCCTGCCGGCCGGCGCGGTACTGCGCGCGGGCGAGCAGCCCCCACAGCCGTTCCCGTGCGGGATGCTGCCGCACCAGTTGCTCCAGCTATGCCGCGGCCGTGCGGTCGTCCCGCGCCGTGCGGACCTCCCAGAGATCCTCCAGGGCGGTCAACCGCAGTTCTGTGAGCCGGAGCGCCTCGGCAGCCAGTGACGTGCTGGTCTCGGTCAGCCCGGCGTAGGGGTCCCCCCGCCACAGCGCCAGCGCCTCCTCGAGCGAAGCCTCCGCCCGGGCCGGGCCGGCGGCCACGTCGGAGCGCGCACGGCGGATCAGCTCGGTGAACCGGCGCGCGTCGACGTGCTCGGCCGCCAGGGCGAGGGAATAGCCGCCGGGATGCGTGCGCAGCCGGTCGTCCGTGGCGCGCGCCCGCCGGGCCGGCTCCAGCTCCCGGCGGAGGCGGGCGACGTAGGACTGCAGCGACGCCTCGACCCGGGCCGGCGGCTGCTCGCCCCAGATCTGGTCGACCAGGTGGGACACCGACACCGGCCTGCCCTCAGCGGCGACGAGCAGCGCGAGCAGTGCCCGTGGCTTGGGCCCACCGAGGTCGGCGGACGCCCCGTCCACCTCCACCGCCAGCTCGCCGAAGACCCGGACCTTCACGGGGCGCATGCTAAACGCGACGGGGCGCGACCGGGACCGAGAGCAGCAGGCGGCGCCCGGGCATCCCGGGCGCCGCCTGGTCGGTGGGAGGAGTGCGGGCGGTCAGCCGACGGATGCGAGCTCCTGGGGAGCGGCGGTCTTCTCGGCACGCGCGCCGGTCGCGGCGGTACCGAGCGCCCACAGGGCCAGCAGCACGCCCGCGACCGCGAACAGCGGCGTGAACTCGGTGTCGGGCGACAGGAAGGTCAGCGGCACCACGACGGCGTGCGCCAGCCCGCCCACGACGCCGAGCAGGGCCACGACGCGGCGCAGGCCGCCCTGGATCCTGGCCAGCGTCGTGGCGAGGTACACGACGGCCAGACCGCTGACGGGGTACAGCACGGCGGCGAGCCCCAGGTGGGTGAAGGCGACCGGGGCGGCGTGGCCGGCGTCCAGTGCGTGGCTGTCGACCACGGCGGCGAGGTGGAAGACCGTCTCGACCGCGTAGAGGGAGAGGGCCACGACGGCGACGGCGAGGGGCCGTCCGGCCGCCTGGGGCCAGACCTGCCGGCGGCGGGCCATCCACAGGCCGACGACGAGGAGCACGGTGCCGATCACGACCAGCGTGTGCCCGGGCACCCACATCTCGTCGGCGGTCATCGTCGCCAGCTCCTCGCGCATCGAACCCGAAGCGTCGGAGTCGGGGTGCATGGGGCCGCCGGCGAGCAGCGTGGCTCCGGACGCGAGCAGGGCCAACCGCCAGCCCTGCGGCCGGCGAGGAGCGGGGGTCTGGGTGTTCGGGGAGGTCGTCATGGCCGCAACGCTGGCGGCAGGGACTTGCAACCTGCTGGACGACCTCTGGACTCCGGGCGCAAGGCGCCGCATGTCGGCGCGGCCCGTGGCCAGCGCCCGGTCGGCGCTCGTGAACCGCTGAGACCGGCACGGCCGACTATCAGGAACATGACAACCTCCACCCACGCAGGAGCGTCGGGGTCCACTCGGGTGACCTGGACAGCGCGTACGCCCCGAGGCCCGCGTCCGGGAGCCCCCGGTTCGGTGCCGACGGTTGGCACCGGACGCGCGCGGTGGGGAGGCGGCGGGCGGTCTGCGCATCCCTCACCAAGGTGGCGAGGGTCGACACCTCGTGAGGCCGTCGATCACCCCTGCAGTGACTGTTCCGGCCTCTCGCCGGAGGCGACCCTGATCGTGACGGATCCCCCGGACACCCAGAGGTTCCACGTGCCCAGAGCATCCACTTCGGTGACCACGTACGAACCGGGCAGCGCGATCGCTGACTACCGGATCGATTCCCTGATCGGCCGCGGCGGCATGGCGGTCGTGTACCGCGCGGAGGACATGCGCCTCGGCCGCAAGGTCGCGTTGAAGCTGCTCACGCCGGACCTCGCCGACAGCGAGCAGTTCCGGCTGCGCTTCATCCAGGAATCCCGGATGGCCGCCTCGCTGGACCACCCGAACATCGTGCCGATCTACGAGGCCGGCGAGGCCGACGGGCAGCTGTACATCGCGATGCGGTACGTGGCCGGCCCCGACCTGAAGGGCCTGCTGGCCGACCAGGGTGGCCAGCTGCCACTGGACTGGGCGGTCGGGTTGTTCGGCCAGATCGGGGATGCGCTGGACTCCGCCCACCGCGCCGGGCTGGTCCACCGCGACGTGAAGCCGGCGAACATCCTGATCGCCGAGAGCCAGGAGCGGCCGGATGCCGTTCGCGACTCCCACGTCTACCTCACGGACTTCGGCCTCACCAAGCGCACGTCCGAGCTGTCGGCCGGGCTGACCAGCGCCGGGCACTTCCTCGGCACGGTCGACTACGTCTCGCCCGAGCAGATCCAGGGCAAGCCGGTGGGGCCGGGAGCGGACATCTACGCGCTGGGCTGCGTCCTCTACGAGTGCCTGACCGGGTTGCCGCCCTTCCGGCGGGACGATGACGCCGCGCTGCTGTGGGCGCACCTGGTCGGGACGCCGCCGCCCATCGCCGAGATCCGTCCCGAGGTTCCCGTGGCGGTCAGCGCCGTGGTGGCGCGGGCGATGGCGAAGGACCCGGCGGACCGGTACCAGTCGTGCGAGGAGCTCGTGAGCGAGCTCGAGGCGGCCCTCGACGTGCCGGTGCCGATGACCACCCCTGGTGGCGGCTGGACCCCGGACATCGGAGCGGCCACGCACGGCGCCGACGCGACGTCGGACAGCCCCCTTTCGGACGGCGGGACCGTCGCCGCGGACAAGTCCGGCGGAGGTCTCCACGCGTCCGGGCCGATCGCGGGCCTCCCGGCCCCGGCAGACGCCCCGTACGAGACCGCACAGTCGGCGGACCACCGACCCGTCCTCCGGATGGACCCCGGGTCCGAGCCCGGCTGCGTCGGCGAGCAGCGCGAGCCTGTGGCGGGTACGGCGCCGCTCTCGGTCGAGGGCGACCGTCCGCCCGTCGTTGCTGCCGCCTCCGCGACCCCCTCCGTGCCGACCGAGGGTCCGCGGCCGAGCGCTTCGAAGCGACGTCGTCCGGCCGTGCGGCTCGTCGTCGTCGGCCTGCTCGCCCTCGTACTGGGAGCGGATGCGGCGGGGGCCAGTCGGCTCGACCCGGTCGGCGCCACATCCGTCGTGGCAGAACGCGCAGACTCCGCCGGCGGTGACCCCTTCGCCCCGCCGCCCGTTGGCGCGGCATCCGAGTCGGCACCCCCGGCCGACGGTGGATCAACGCCGGACACCGAGGGTGGTGCACCGACGGAGGACGTTCCGGGTCCTGGAGACACCATGGGTATCTACGGCGGTACCGGTGCCGATGCATGCAGCGCGTCGTCCCTGGCCACGTTCTTCGACACCCATCCGGACCGGGCAGCGGCCTGGGCGCGTGCCCAGGGAATCCACCCGAGCGACATCCGGTCGTTCCTGAGGTCGCTCACTCCCGTCGTCCTCAGCACCGACACGGCCGTCACCAACCACGGCTTCCGGGACGGCCGGGCGAATGCCTACCAGGCAGTTCTGCAAGCCGGGACCGCTGTGCTGGTGGACGAGGACGGCGTACCCCGCGTCCGTTGCGCCTGCGGCAACCCGCTCGACGGGCCCTCGGCGCGCCGGCAGGTCCGCTACACAGGACAAGCGTGGCCCGAGCTGGGGAGTCGACCCGTGGCGGTCGAGGCCGCTCCGGTGGAGGACCCGGCGAATGCGGGGTCGGGCGGGGAGCCGACCTCGGACGGGTCCGCCGGATCGAGGGAGGAGCCGGCCACGGACGGGTCCGACGCGTCGGGCGACGCGGCGGCTGTGGACGGGTCCGCTGGGACCGGCGGCCAGCCGGCCACCGACGGGTCCGCCGGGTCGGGGGAGGTGACGATCGCGGACGGGGTCGCCGGAACGGGCGACGCGGCGGCTGCCGACGGGTCCGCCGGGACCGGCGAGGCGACGGCCACCGACCGGTCGGCCGGTTCGGGCGACACTGCGAATGCGGACAGGTCTGCGTCCGCGGGAACGGGGGAGGAGCCGGCCACCGACGGGTCCGCCGGTTCGGGCGACACGGCGGCTGCGGACGGCTCCGCCGGATCGGGTGAGGTGCCGGCCCCCGACGGGTCCGCCGGTTCGGGCGACACAGCGGCTGCGGACGGGTCCGCCGGGTCGGGGGACGTGCCGGCCCCCGACGGATCTGCCGGCTCGGGGCAGGTGCCGGCCACGGACGGGTCCGCCGCGTCGGGCGACGCGGCTGCGGCCGGGGCCACCGGGTCGGGGGACGTGCCGGCCCCCGAGGGGTCAGCCGGTTCGGGTGACACGGCGGCGACGGACGGGTCCGAGGGTTCGGGGGAGCTGCCGACCGCGGACGGGTCCGCGGGCTCGGGCGAGGTGCCGACCACGGACGCGTCCACCGGCACCGGCGAGGAGCCGGCCACGGACGGGTCCGCGGAGTCGGGTGACAGGTGACCCCGGCTGAGACCAGATCTCTGCCGCAGGCACCTCAACTCACGTGACTTGGACGGCGCACACCGCCGGTCACTACGCCCACAATGCCTGCCTGACCTAGGAGCCGGCCAGCCACGCCAGCAGGCGGCCCCGCGACCAGCAGCGACCGATGGCCTGGCTGTGCAGAGCCGACCGGTCGAGCACCGCGAGGCCGATGATGCTGTGGCCGGCGGCGCGGCGATCGCCGAGTGTCGGTATCGCCGGCGCGACGCCGACCCCCTCCACTGACACCCACGCCACCGCCCGGCCGTCCGCCGCTTCGTCGAGGCGGTGCAGGAAGCGCAGGCGGCTCTCGAGCGGGAGGGCTGACAGCGCCCACGTCGTGGTGACGACTGGCAGGGCGTCCGCCGGCACACGGGCGACGGCGTCGGCCAGGACCTCGAGGGGGTCACCCCGCAGCAGCAGCGGAGGGGCGGTTGCCACCAACGCCATCTCCGCGTCGAGCCCCGCCATCCGCTCCGGCTGATCGGGCCACAGGCAGGCGCGTAGCCAGCGGGCGTCGTCCGCGTCGGTCACGTCGACCGGATCGGGGTCGACGCCGACCCGGGCGACGACGTCGGGCATCGCCGCTATCGGGATGGGTCGGTCTCCCACGATCGAGGACGACAGCTGCACGGGAGAGGACGGGTCGCCCAGCGACGGTCCGTTGCTGTACGTGATCCCGACGCGATCGACATGGAGATTGAGCCCGGAAGAACAGCCCACGTCGACCAGCCCGACCGCATGCGCGCCCACCCGGCGCGCCGCCTCGGCAATGGCCGGGTACAGCACGGCGCAGCGTCCGGCCTCGAACGTCCGCGTCCGCCGGCGCACGGCGATGGCCACGACCTCGTCGGTCATCCGCACGAGCGTGTCGATCGCCGCGCCGGCGGCAGCGTCGCCGTCGGCGGCGGCATAGGCCGCGGCAAGCGCTGGGGCGCGGCCGGCGAGGGCGAGGTCGTGCAGCGCGGCGAGGATCACCGGAGGGGGCCGCTTGCGCGCCGGTGCCGCCTCGATGGCGCGCAGCGCCTCGTCCGACTCGCTCAGGGCGACGGCGACGCGCTGGTACAGCGGCGATGCTCCGGCGGCGTCGACCTCACCGAAGGTCCGGTACGCCTGAGCCAGCGTGCGGGCCCTCCCCACCGGCACGGCGCCTCCTGCGGCCGGCTCTGGCATCCCGCCAGTGTCCCGCCATGGGAGCGACGACCCCCGGCCGGGCCCGAGGCCGACTACCGGACCAGGGCGCCACCGTGCTCACAGCTCGACGGCGGCGCCGCAGATGCCGCAGATCTCGAGCTGCCGACGCCCCCACCGGGCTACCGGCACGAAGAACACCGTGAACTGCCGGAACTGCCGCACCCTCGCCCACTGCGAGGTGTTGCCGCAGCGCGGGCAGGCACGGACCGCCCCGGGACCCAGGTCCTCGTGCTTGGTGCCGAAGCCGAAGAGAAGGAACACGCCGCCAGCGTAGGTGGCCGACCGATCGCCGTCCGCCGTCGAATCGGGTCTCAAGGACTGCTCCCGACTGGCCGATTCCCATGGTGGAGCGCTCGAACGGGCGATCCCGGGACCGGGAGCTTCCGGACGCTGAAGGGGGACCGTGCGCGTGGAGGTGGGAGGGGAACGGACCGCCCGCCACCGGCCGGCGAGCCGGTGGGCCGTCGTCGGGATCGCCGCGGCCATCGGGCTGTGCGTGCTCCCCGGGTCCGCTTCAGCCGCGCCGTCCACACCCTCCGACGCCCAGGTGAGTGCCGCACAGCAGGCTGCCGACGCCGCCGCCGCGCAGGTCGGTCGGAGCTTGACGGACCTGGGCGCTGCCCGGGCGGCCGTGGACTCCGCGGCCGCCGGCGCCGCCGCGGCCCTCGGCCGTCACGAGGCGACAATGGCGGCCTACCGGAGCGCTCGGACGGCCGCGGACACCGCGGAGGCGGCGGCCGAGCAGGCCCGCCTCGACCTGGCCGCCGCGCGTGACGACGTCGCCGCGTTCGCCCGGAGCAGCTACATCACCGGCACGACCTCGCCGGGCATGCAGGCTCTGCTCACCTCGGCCGACCCCGCGCAGATGCTCGAGCGGGCCGCCCTCCTCGACGCCGCCGGCGGCCGCCGGTCCGACGTCCTGACTCGGGTCGCCGTGGTCCAGGGGCAGGCCGCCGATGCCGCGACGGTGGCCCGGGACGCGCTGGCCCAGGCCACCTTGCTCGAGCAGGAATCCGCCGCCGCCCTGGCCTCGGCCAACCAGATCGAGAGCGCGGCCCGCCGGACGGCGGAGACGTTCGAGGCCCAGCAGGCCGCGATGGAGGCCGAGCTGCAGGAGGCGCGGGAAACGCTGGTCACCCTGCAGCGACAGCGGACCGCCGTGCAGCCGGTTGCGCCAGCGTCCTCCGTCCCGTCGAGCGGTCCCGGCGGTGGCTCGTCCTCCGGTGGGCCGGCGCAGAACGCGCCAGCCCATGACTGGAGCGGCGTCGCGATGTGCGAGTCGAGCGGCAACTGGACCATCAACACGGGCAACGGCTACTACGGAGGCCTGCAGTTCAGCCCGTCCACCTGGGCCGCCTTCGGTGGCCTGGCCCATGCCCCGAGAGCCGACCTCGCCACGCCGGCCCAGCAGATCGCCGTCGCGGAGAAGGTCCTGGTCGTCCAGGGCGTGGGCGCCTGGCCCACCTGCGGCCAGCTCCTCGTCGCGCTCTGAAACGTCCCGCCGCGGCGGACGCCGGGTGCTGACTGCTTCCCCGCAGGTGGGCCGGGCGGCCACCGGATAAGTTCGCAGCACACAGGCGTCGGCGCAGGGGAGTGGCACGTGGGCAGGTCAGTGCTGGTGACCGGCGGGAACCGGGGGATCGGGCTGGCCATCGCCCGCGCCTTCGCCGAGGCGGGTGACTCGGTGGCCGTCACGCACCGCGGCAGCGGTGCTCCGGACGGGCTGTTCGGCGTGCAGTGCGACGTCACCGACGCCGACGCCGTCGACCGCGCGTTCAGCGAGGTCGAGGAGCACCAGGGGCCGGTCGAGGTGCTGGTCAGCAACGCCGGCATCACCCGCGACGGGCTGCTGATGCGGATGAAGGAAGAGGACTTCACCGAGGTCGTCGACGCCAACCTCACCGCCGCGTACCGGGTGGCCAAGCGTGCGTCGGCGAAGATGGTCCGCGCCCGGTCCGGCCGGATGATCTTCGTGTCGTCGGTGGTCGGGCTGCTCGGCTCGGCCGGGCAGGCCAACTACGCGGCGAGCAAGTCCGGGCTCGTGGGCCTGGCCCGCTCGATCGCCCGTGAGCTCGGCAGCCGGGGCATCACCGCGAACGTGGTGGCGCCCGGCTTCGTCACCACGGACATGACGGCGGCGCTGCCGGAGGCCCGGCAGAAGGAGATCCTCGGGCAGGTGCCGCTCGGCCGGTACGCCTCGCCCGAGGAGATCGCCGGGGTCGTGCGGTTCCTCGCCGGCGACGCGGCCGGCTACATCACCGGGGCGGTCGTCCCGGTCGACGGCGGACTGGGAATGGGGCACTAAGGGCATGGGCATCCTCGAGGGCAAGAAGATCCTGGTCACGGGCGTGCTGACCGAGGCGTCCATCGCCTACGCCACGGCGCGCATCGCGCAGGAGCAGGGCGCCACGGTGGTGCTGTCCAACTTCGGGCGGACCCTGTCGCTGTGCCGGCGGGTCGCCAAGCGGCTGCCCCAGGAGGCGGCTGTCATCGAGCTCGACGTCACGAACACCGAGCACCTGTCGACGCTGGCCGACCGGCTCCGGGAGGAGCTCGGCGCCGACGCCACCCTCGACGGCGTCGTCCACTCCATCGGCTTCGCGCCGCAGGAGGCGATGGGGGAGGGCTTCCCCGAGGTCGCCTGGGAGCACGCCGCGACGGCGTTCCACGTCTCCGCCTGGTCCTACGCCTCGCTGGCCCAGGCCTGCCGGCCGATGCTGGCCAATCCGTCCTCGATCGTCGGGCTCACCTTCGACGCCACCGTCGCCTGGCCGGTCTACGGGTGGATGGGTGCCGCGAAGGCGGCGCTGGAGTCCACCTCCCGCTACCTCGCGCGGGAGCTGGGGTCGGAAGGCGTGCGGTCCAACCTCGTCGCGGCGGGCCCGCTGCGCAGCATGGCCATGAAGGCCATCCCCGGCAGCAACCAGTTCGAGGAGGCCTGGGAGTCCCGTGCGCCGCTGGGCTGGTCGGTCACCGACACCGAGCCGTCGGGCAAGGCCGTCGTCGCCCTGCTGTCGGACTGGTTCCCCGCCACGACCGGCGAGATCATCCACGTCGACGGAGGCTTCCACGCCGTCGGCGTGTGACGTCCCCCGAATGATCGTCGGTGGATGAACTGCATCCGCCGACGCCGTGAGAGAGAAGAACAGTCGTGCCCCGCGCCACCGACGTCGAGATCACACCCGCAGGTCAGCGACCCGACGAGGACTCGTCCCTCGCCGTCCGGAACAACGGGGGAGTGCCGCCGTCCACCGACCCGGCACCGGCCGGACGGCGCGAGGCGCTGCTGGTGCTCTCCTTCGGCGGTCCCGAGGGGCACGAGGACGTGATGCCGTTCCTCGAGAACGTGACCCGGGGTCGCGGCATCCCGCGCGAGCGGCTGCTGGACGTCGCCGAGCACTACCACCACTTCGGCGGCGTCAGCCCGATCAACGAGCAGAACAAGGCCCTGATCGCGGCGGTCGAGCAGGACCTCGCCGCGGCCGGCGTCGACCTGCCCGTCTACTGGGGCAACCGCAACTGGGCGCCCTACGTCGAGGACGTCTGGCGCCAGATGTATGACGACGGCGTCGAGCACGTCTACGTCTTCGCCACGTCCGCCTACGCCTCGTTCTCCGGGTGCCGGCAGTACCACGAGGACATCGCACGGGCCCGCGCCGTGTCCGGGGGCGGCCCCACCGCCGAGAAGCTCCCGCACTACTTCGACACCCCGGGCTTCATCCAGGCCAACGCCGACGCGCTGGCCGCGGCCCTGGCCTCGCTGCCCGAGGGCCTGCGGGACACCGCCCGCCTGGTCGCGACGGCGCACAGCATCCCCGACGCGATGGCCGCCGTCGCCGGACCGGACGGCGGGGCCTACCAGGCCGAACTGCTGGCTGCCGCGGACCGCATCGTGGCCGAGGTCGCCCCGGGCCGGCCGTTCGACCTGGTGTGGCAGAGCCGCAGCGGCCCGCCGTCCGTGCCGTGGCTGGAGCCCGACGTCAACGACCACCTCCGGGCCCTGGCCAAGGACGGCGAGACGGCGGTCGTGCTCTTCCCGGTGGGCTTCATCAGCGACCACCTCGAGGTGATCTGGGACCTCGACAACGAGGCGAGGGAGACCGCCGAGGAGGTCGGACTGGCGTTCGCGCGGGCCGCCACCGCCGGCACCCACCCCGCGTTCGTCAGCACGGTGCGGGAACTGCTGGAGGAGCGCCGCGCCGGCGGGCTGCCCCGCCTGGGCACCAACTGCCCTGCCGCGTGTTGTTTCGTGGGTCGCCCGAGCCGAACGTGACGCCTGGTCACGCCGAGTGGGGCCCGGAGGGTCCCGCGCAGGCGTGACGCAGCGGCTCCGCGGCGCCGGGGGACGGCTCGTGGCCGCGGCGTCGTCCGGAGGACGACGGTGTCATCGCCACATCGGGGCGATGCCGCGGTTGTAGCGGCGGCCGAACACCTTCGCGAGCACGGTGACGACCGGCGCCGGGATCAGCGTGCGCAGGAAGGCCCGGTGCTCGTCGCTCATCCCGTCGGTGAGCCAGGCGAAGAACGGGCCGGCCACGCCCGGCGGCTGCCGGCTCAGCTTCTTCTCCACCGCCTTCCACTCGGGTGTCTCGGTGTGCGGGTGGAGCTGCGGCTCGAGTTCGGACTCCTCGTGGAGCAGGTGCCGCTCCACGACGGCCTGCGTCCGGACGACGCTCTCGCGCGCGGCCGCCGCGTCGGCGCCGGAACCGCTGCTCGCCAGCGCGGTCATCGCGGCGCCGGTCTCCGACAGGGCCTCGGCCATCGCGTGGTGCTCGGACTCCATCTCGTGCAGCAGGTCCTACGCGACCCCGACCTTGGCCAGCATCGGCCAGATGTGGGTGTCCTCGCCCTCGTGGTGGTGGGTCAGCTCCCTGCGGAGGTTCACGTACGCGCGGTCGAGGTCACGGGCGCGGGCGGTGTCGCCGTCGCGGAACGACTGCAGCGCGCCCGAGAGACGGTCCAGGTCGCGCCGCACGGCAGCGTGGATCAGCCGGTTCATCGTCAGCTGCGGCTCGGTCATGCCGGCGACCGTAGCCAGGGGAGGCCCTAGCGCGGAACGGTGTTGAACGCGGCGGTCACGGCGTCGCGGACGGCGTCGGCCAGCGGGCGCAGGGCGGAGTCGCGGGCGGCGGCCTGGGCGTGGTTGACCGCCGCGCCGGGCGCGTCGGCCATCGCCAGGTCGAGGACGGCGGCCAGCCGCTGCGCCCGGCCGAGCACCGACAGCGCCAGCGGGTCGTGGTCGTGAGGGAGCCCCGGCGCGGTCGCTTTCGACAGGCCGGCCAGCAGCCCCGGGACCTCCGGGTTCCAGCGGGCCACGTCGAGCCCGGCGAGGGTGCGGGCGGCGCCGGTGACCGCGAGGTCGAGGGCGCCCGAGACCGCGCGCAGCGTGCCCTCGACCGGCGGTGGAACAGGTTCCGCGCCGTCGAGCGGGAACGCCGTCCAGGCGACCGCCTCCGGCCCCCCGGCTTCCGGCACCAGGGTCAGCCGGCTGCCCACCGCGGCCTGTCCCGCCTCCAGCGCCAACGGGGCCAGGCCCGGTAGCCGTGGCAGACCGCGGACGTCGCCGGGCACCGGGAGGACGAGCCGGAACCGGCGCTCCCCGAGGCCGCGCAGGGTGGTCAGGGCCCGGCCCAGCGGCACCGCCCGGTCGGTGTCCGGCAGCCCGGCCACGGTGTGCACGCGGTCGCCGAGCAGGGCGTCGAGTGCCTCGTCGTAGGACGTGCGACCGCCCAGCCAGGCCGTCGTCCAGGCCGCGAACCGGCCGGCGGGGAAGTCGTGCACCCCGCGAGGCTACGACGGCGTCCGGGGGAGTTCCGGAAACCTGTGATCAAAAGGCAATCCCGATCGGCGTGACGTTCTGCGACACTCCGGGCATGGCTGCGTGGTTGCTCTGGCTGATCGCCGCAGGCCTGTTCGCCGCCGGCGAGGTCGTGAGCCTCGATCTGGTCCTGCTGATGTTCGCCGGTGGCGCCCTCGGGGGCATGACGGTCGCCCTGCTGGGGGGCGCCACGGTGTTCCAGCTGATCGCGTTCATCGCGGTCTCGGCGCTGCTCCTGGCAGTGGTGCGGCCGATCGCGACGAAGCACCTCACCAACCGGACGCCGCTCCAGCTGGACGGCGTCGACACGCTGATCGGCCGCACCGCCAAGGTGACCCGCGACGTGGACGTCTCCGGTGGCCGGATCCGGATGGGCGCCGACGAGTGGAGTGCCCGGAGCCAGCACAGCGGGGAGTCCTACGCCGTCGGCGAGATGGTCCGGATCCTCCAGGTCGACGGTGCCACCGCCGTCGTCGGCGACGCGCTGGAGTGAACCCTGTGCACAGCTGGTGATCGTCGCGGACCCGACAGTGCAGGATCAGCCCTGACCCCCGAGGAAGGGAGCCCCCGATGGAACCCGCCATCATCGCGCTGCTCGTCATCGCCCTGCTGGTGATCGTCGTGCTGGCCAAGAGCGTGACGATCGTGCCGCAGGCACAGGCGAAGGTGATCGAGCGGCTGGGCCGCTACAGCCGGACGTTGCAGCCCGGCCTGTCCATCCTCGTGCCGTTCGTCGACCGCGTGCGAGCGACGATCGACCTCCGCGAGCAGGTCATCTCCTTCCCGCCCCAGCCGGTGATCACCTCCGACAACCTCCAGGTCGGGATCGACACCGTTCTCTACTTCCAGGTGACCGACCCCCGCCTGGCCGTCTACGGGATCGCGAACTACATCACCGGCATGGAGCAGCTCACGACGACGACGCTGCGCAACGTCGTCGGCGGGCTGAACCTCGAAGGCGCGCTGACCGGCCGCGACGGCATCAACAGCCAGCTGCGCGAGGTCCTCGACGGGACGACGGGGCCGTGGGGGCTCCGGGTCGCGCGCGTGGAGATCAAGGCGATCGACCCGCCGGCGTCCATCCGCGACTCGATGGAGAAGCAGATGCGCGCCGACCGCGACAAGCGCGCCATCATCCTCACCGCGGAAGGCGCGCGGCAGTCGGCGATCACCACCGCCGAGGGCCAGAAGGCCGCGGCCATCCTGTCGGCCGAGGGCAAGAAGCAGGCGGCGATCCTCGAGGCCGAGGCCGAGCGGCAGAGCCGGATCCTCCGGGCCGAGGGTGAGCGCGCCGCGCTGTTCCTGCAGGCGCAGGGGCAGGCGAAGTCGATCGAGACGGTGTTCCAGGCGATCCACGACGGCAAGCCCGATCAGGGCCTGCTGGCCTACCAGTACCTGCAGACGCTGCCCAAGATCGCGCAGGGGGACGCGAACAAGATGTGGATCGTCCCCAGCGAGTTCAGCAAGGCGCTCGAGGGGCTGTCCCGCCTGGGCGGCGCCGAGGGGGACGGGAAGTCCTGGCTCGACGTCGAGCCCTCCGCGAACGGCAGCTCCACGCCGACCGCGGCGATGGACACCACCGGCTGGTTCGAGTCGCAGCTCCCGCGGGCCGCCGATCAGCCCGAGGCCAAGATCGAGCTCTCGAGCATCGCCGACGCCCCGCCGCCGACCCCGCAGATGCCGGTGACGCCGTCGCTGACGCAGGCGAAGCAGGAGGTCCGGGAGCTGCCGGCCGACCCGTCGCAGACGGCCAACGGCCAGCCCGGCTCTCCGAGCTAGTCCTTCAGCAGGCCCTCGCGCAGCTTGGCCAGTGTCTGGCTGAGCAGCCGCGACACGTGCATCTGCGAGATGCCGATGTCGGCGGCGATCTGCGACTGGGTCATGTTGCCGAAGAACCGCAGGATCAGGATGCGGCGCTCGCGGGCCGGGATCGTGGCGAGCAGCGGCTGCAGCGACTCCCGGTACTCCACGCCCTCGAGCGCGGCGTCCTCCTCGCCCAGGGTCGCGGCCAGCGTGGGGGAGTCGTCCTCGCCCGAGAGCCGCTCGTCCAGCGAGCTGCTCCGGTAGGCGTTGGCGACGGCGAGCCCCTCGAGGACCTCGGCCCGCGGGATCCGCAGGTGGTCGGCCAGTTCCGAGGGCGTCGGCGCGCGGCCGTTCTTCTGGGCCAGCTCGCCGACGGCGGCGTTGAGCGACAGGTGCAGCTCCTGCAGCCGGCGCGGCACCCGGACCGACCAGCCCTGGTCGCGGAAGTGCCGCTTGATCTCGCCGGTGATCGTGGGGACGGCGAAGGACAGGAACTCGACCCCGCGGGTCGGGTCGAACCGGTCGATGGCCGCGATCAGCCCGAGCGTGCCGACCTGCAGCAGGTCGTCGAAGGGCTCACCGCGGTTGGAGAAGCGGCGGGCGAAGTGCCGGACGAGGGGGAGGTGCTCCTCGACCAGGATCTCGCGGAGCCGCTCGCGTCGAGGGTCGCCCTTCTCGAGCGTGGCCAGCTCGGCGAACAACGGAGCAGTCCGCTCGGCGCGCCGCCGGTTGTCCGAGATGGGTGGTGCGTCGGGCTCGGCCGGCACCGGGAGCACGTCGGCGACGACCTCGGCGTCGTCCGTCGCGACCTCGGCGTCGTCGGTCGCATCCTCGGCGTCGTCGGCCACGACCTCGGCGTCGTCGGTCGCGACCTCGGTCCGCGGGTCCGGGACGCCGTCCGGCGCCTCGACCGCGTGGTCAGGGGTCACGTCGTCCTCGGGGCCGGGCCCTCCGTTCGAACGCTGGCCGGGCAGCGGTACCGCCACGACGGGGGTCTCGCCGGTGGATGTAGACCGGCTCACCGGGCGACCGAGAGGTTCTGTCCCGCGCCGTTCGCCTCGGTCGGGTGCTGGCCGGGGAGGAACTTGTCCATGGAGATCACGCCCACCGGAGCGTCGGTGCCGTTGCCGCCGGGGACGGCGTCCTGGGTCGAGCGACGTGCCTCGACCGCGTCGACCAGCGTGGCGAGCACCGCCCAGCCGAATCCGTCCCGGGGTACGTCGGTGCCCTGCGCCGTCGGCACCCAGGCGTCGATGTGCAGCCCGGAGCGGGTGGTCTCGAAGACCACCGTCAACGGCGCGCCGGATGCCGCGATCTGGCTGAGCGTGGCGCAGGCCTCGTCGACCGCGAGGCGCAGATCCTCGACGGCGTCCAGGTCGTAGTCCATCCGCAGGGCGAGGTCAGCCGCCATGGCCCGGACCGCGGGCAGCTGGGTCGCGGTGGTGGGCACCCGCAGCTCGAGCCTCTCGCCGCGCCGGGCGTCCTGCGCGAGTGCGCCCCTCGAGTCGACCATCCGTCGTCCGCTCCTTCGTTGCTGCGCACTCGGCCCTCGAGTGGCGGCGCTCCATCGTGCCGGGCTCGGATCGAGCCGGTGGGCGGCACGGGCAGTAGTGCCCGGACGCCGCGCAAGAGCGTTGACTACCCCCGTCCCGCACCGTGGCAAACGTGGCGTGGGCCACGATGACACGGGCGTCCGGGCGCGGTTGCCGGGGCCTGAACCCTGGTATTGGCTGACCTGAGATGACCACCAGTCGAGGCAGTGTGCCACCCCCGCCCGACCCCGCCGGGGACGTGGGCGGCCCTGGCCTGGACATGGCGGCCGCCGTCCTCGTCGCGGCCATGGAGTCGGCACCCGCCGCCATCTACTGTCTCGCCGCTGCAGGCGGGGCACCCGTGTGGGCCAACGCGCGCGCCCGCTCGCTGGGCATCGAGGCGGCCGACCTGCCGGTCGTCGACGGTCGGCCGGTCGCCGACGTGGTCGACGCGGTGCTCCGCACCGGCCGCACCGAGACGGTCTGCGGACCGATGGACAGCGACGGCTCGGCCGCCACCGTGGTCGTGCGGCCGATGCGCGTCGCGGGCGGTCCCGGCGCGCTGCTCGTCCTCGAATCCGACGACGTCGCAACCGACACCTCGGTCTGGCCCAAGCCGCCCCCGGACGTGGTCGAACAGGCCCAGCTGTCGCTGCTGCCGCCGTCCCTGCCGATGCTGCCCGACATCCGGCTCTCCGGGAGCTATCACCGGGCCACCGTCGCCGGTGCCGCAGGCGGTGACTGGTACGACGCCGTAGCGCTGGGCGGCGGGCGGGTCGCGCTGGTGGTGGGGGATGCCGTCGGCCACGGTGTGCCGGCCGCCGGCGCCATGAGCCGCCTCCGCGGAGCCATGCGCTCCTCCGCCCTCCGCGACCCGTCGCCGCGCGCGGTCCTCGGCGCCCTCGACGCGTTCGCCGCGGAGATGGACGACGTCGAGGGCGCGTCGGTCTGCTACGGCGTACTCGACGCCGGAACGGGCCGGCTGATCTACGGCGCGGCCGGGCACCCGGCGCCGCTGGTCGTCCACGCCGACGGCAGCACCGAGTTCCTCCCGGTGGTGGCGAGGCCGCCGCTGGGCAGCCTGCCGGGCTCCGTCACGGAGGTCGCCGAGCACGTCCTGGAGCAGGGGGCGACCCTCGTCCTGTTCTCCAACGGGGCCGTCGCCGGTGCTCCCGGCCCGGACGTCGCCCTCGACCGGCTCGCGGACGTGGCGCGCGAGGTGCTGTCGCCTCCCGATGCCCTGGAGGCCGAGGCGTCGGCAGGGCTTGCCGCAGCCATCGCCGAAGGTGTCCGCCGCCCGCAGGGGTGGCCCGACGACGTCGCCGTGCTCGTGGCCCATCGCCGGGCGACGTCCCTGTCGCCGCTCCGCCTCGAGCTGGTGGCGCTCCCGGCCGCCCTGCCGGGCGTGCGGCGGCAGCTCGGCACCTGGCTGACCGGGGTCGGCATGGGAGAGCAGGACCGGGTCGGGGTCATGGTCGCGGTGGGTGAGGCCTGCGCGAACGCGGCCGAGCACGCCTACCGGGGCGCCGAGCCGGGGCCGATGGCGGTCACCGCCGACGTCGACGTCGACGGGGTGCTGACCGTGACCGTCCGCGACGAGGGTTCGTGGCGTCCCCCGGACCGCGACCCCGGCGACCGGGGGCGGGGCCTGCTGATCATGCGCCAGCTGGTCGACACGGTGACCCTGGCCGAGGAGCCCCAGGGGACGACGGTGACCCTCAGCCTCCGGCTGCGCCGGGGGCCCGACGGGGAGACCGAACGGGGCGCCGGGATCACCGACGCCACCGTCACGGTCGACCGCAGCGGAGCCCGTCCGGTCGTCGTCGCCAGCGGCGCGATCGACGAGGCCGGCGCCGAGCAGCTGCGCATCCGGCTGCTCGAGGCGAGCCACGGCGGCACCGGCCGGATCGAGCTCGACCTCGCCGAGGTGGACCTGTTCAGCAGCGCCGCCGTGCGGGTGGTGCTCGCCATCGCGCGCATCGCCCGCAGCGAGAGCTGGCGTCTGGTCGTCCACGCTCCGGAGGGCGGCGTGACCCGGCACGTGCTGCAGATCAGCGGCCTCGGCGACCTGGTCGACCTGCGCTGACCACCGTCCTCTGCCCGACCCGCCCGCCGCATCCGGCGGCCGGGTTTGTCGGCGCCGTCCCGTGTCCATCCCTCCTGCCGTGAGACTCCGCCGCAGTGATGTGAACGCGCCGGGTTACCGGCGCCGTCGGGCCGGGCGGGGCTTCGCCTACTTCGACACCGACGGGACGCTGATCAGGGACGACCGGCTCGACCGCATCCGGGCGCTGGCCATCCCGCCGGCGTGGCGCGACGTGTGGATCTGCCCCTGGCCCAACGGGCACATCCAGGCCACCGGGGTCGATGCCGCCGGCCGGCGGCAGTACCGGTACCACGACCAGTGGCGGGCCCGGCGCGACGCCGAGAAGCACGAGCGGGTCCTGGAGATCGCCCGGGGGCTCCCCGACGTCCGCGACGCGGTCAAGGCCGGCCTGCGCACCCGCGGCCTGAACCGCGACCGCGTGCTGGCCACCGCCATCCGAATGCTCGACCTCGGTGCCTTCCGGGTGGGCAGCGAGCAGTACGAGGAGGAGAACGGCACCTACGGCCTCGCCACGCTCAAGCGCGACCACGTGTCGGTCCGCGGGGAGCGGACGTTCTACTCCTACACCGCGAAGGGCGGCGTCGAGCGCGAGGTCGAGATCACCGATCAGCCGACGGCGACCGTCGTCCGGCAGCTTCTCGAGCGGCCCGCGGACGCCGGTGAGGACCTGCTGGCCTACCGGACCGAGGACGGCGAGTGGCGGGACGTGACCAGCGCCGAGATCAACGCCTATCTCAAGGAGATCAGCGGCGCGGAGATCACCGCCAAGGACTTCCGCACCTGGACGGCGACCGTGCTGATGGCCGCGGCGCTCGCCGAGGCGCCGCCCCCGGCCAGCAGGACCGCGCGCAAGAAGGCGATCAGCGCTGCCTACCGGCAGGTCAGCGAGCAGCTCGGGAACACCCCGGCGGTGTGCAAGGCGAGCTACGTCGACCCCCGCGTCGTGGACAAGTTCGAGAACGGGGAGACCGTGGCACCGGTGCTGCGGAAGGCCGAGCAGGCCGAGGCCGATCGCGACGCCCAGAAGGTGCTCGAGGCCGCCGTGTGCCAGCTGCTCTCCGCCTGAGCCCGGAACGACGACAGGCCCCGCCGGAAGGCGGGGCCTGTCGTTAGTCACCGGGGTGGTGCCCCGACTGCGGTCAGCGGGCGGTGCTGTCCGCGATGGTGAACAGGTCGATCAGGCCGGTCACCTCGAGGGGACGGGTGACCGCCCGGGTGCTGGCGATGAGCCGCAGGCCGACCTCGCGGGAGCGGGACGACTTCTGCGTCTCGACGAGCACGGCCAGCCCGGCCGAGCCGAGGAACTGGACACCGGAGAGGTCGATGACGAGCTCGCGCGGCTGCTGCTCCAGCTGACCGTCGAGCGTCGAGCGGAGGACGGGGGCGGTGAAGGTGTCCACCTCGCCGACGACCGTCACGGTCACCACGCCGTCCTCGTCGGTCGAGGTGGAGAGCGTGATCACATCGTCGAAGGGTGCCTCGGTGCCCTCGGCGGACACGTCGGACTGGCCTTCGGCGGGAAGGTCGGAAGTGGTCACGGACAGTGGCTCCTCTCGGCAGCGGAACCCGGGGGCGGACCGCCGGGACAATCTACCGCTGGGCGGTCCGGGGCTCGTGGTCCCCGGTCCCGCAGGTGGTCGAACGTGTCGGCGGCCGGCTCACAGGGACCCGGCCGCACGGCGGCTGCCTGCTGAACCGCGATCCAAACGTAGACAACCGATCGGGGACACGCCAACCCACCCCCGGACATGGCGCCGACGCGCCACGTCCGGCGGGCAGCCGGCGCCCCGGCTCAGCCGTCGGTGAGGTGCATCGCGCCCTGTTCGGGGCCTTCACCACCCACGGACGGGTCCGCGGTCGCCTCGACGTCGTCCGCGGTGCGGTTCGTGCCGGAATCGGTGTCCGGCGTGGTGGAGGTGTCCTGCTCGAGCTGGCCCACGGAGCGGTCCGGATCCTCGGCCGGGCGGATGTCCGGGCCCTCGTCGGGAAGCTCCCGCGCCAGACGGCCTTCGAGCGACTCGCCCTCGGCCTGCTCGAAGGCCGTCGTCCCGAAGTCGGCGCTGGCGTTGGCCCGCTCTCCGGGGAGCGGCGCGAACTGCGGGTCCTCGGCGCGCTCCTGGGTGGGCGAGTCGTCCTGGGCGACCTCGGGCAGGCCCTCGTCCTCCGGGAACACGTCGCGTGCGGTCTGGCCCTCGGGCTGGGTCATGGGTGCCTCCCTGTTCTGCGCGGCGTCCGCGGCCGGCCCGGTGGGGTCCGGGAGCGGACGGAGCCGGGCATCCGCCCGGCGTCGGACCCTCGCCCTACCCGTGCCCCGCCCGGGCATGCGCCGGTGTGCGGTGGACCACGGTCGGCCCTGCCGGGCTTGGGCGGCCGACGGCGGGGGTAGCGCGGCTGGCATGGCGATCGCAGACGAGGTCCAACGGTTCAGCCGCCCGGTGTTGCGGTGGGCCCGCCACCAGGAGCGGGAGTACACCAACGGTGAGCCGCGGCCGCTGGCCGGCGACCTCGGCGCGATGGGCGTGTACCTGGGCCTGGTGTCCGCGGCAGGGGCCGCGGTGCGCGCCTCGGGCCGTGAGCTGCCCGAGCGGATCCCGGCCGCGGATGCCTTCCTGCTGACGGTGGCGACCTTCCGGCTCGCCCGGCGGATCGCGAAGGACCCGGTGACCGCGCCGATCCGGGCGCCCTTCACCACGTTCCAGGGGCCCTCCGGGCATGCGGAGATCGCCGAGGAGGTACGCGAGCACGGCGGCGTCAAGCACGCGGTCGGGGAACTGCTCACCTGCCCGTTCTGCCTCGCGCAGTGGGTCGGGACCGGGTTCGTCCTCGGGTACGTGGCCGCCCCCAAAGCGACTCGGCTGGCCGCCCTGACCATGACGATGGTGGCAGGGTCCGACGTGCTGCAGTTCGTCTACGACGCGATCCAGACCGGCCTGGTGCCGCCGCCCAAGATGGACGAGGTCGGCGAGGCCTGAGGTTCCCCGGGACGGCGGCTCCTCCCGGTCGGGGGGACGTCCTCCGTCCGGGGGACGGCGGAGAGGCGCGAACCTGCCGCGCGCGGGGCTCCGCGCCTATCCTGTGATCTTGACCCGGCGACGGGTTCGCGAGGCGCCGGGACGTCCGGTCGCCCGGTGGGAAGGGGCGGCATGCGATCGATCTGGCGCGGGGCCGTGTCGTTCGGCCTCGTCAGCATCGCCGTGAAGCTCTACTCCGCCACCGAGGACAAGGACATCCGCTTCCACCAGGTGCACGCCACCGACGGCGGCCGGGTGAAGTACAAGCGTGTCTGCTCGATCGACGGCGAGGAGGTCGAGTACCGCGACATCGCCAAGGGCTTCGAGCTGCCCGACGGCCAGGTCGTCATCCTCACCGACGAGGACTTCGAAGAACTCCCGCTCAGCACCCGCCGCGAGATCGAGGTGCTCGAGTTCGTCGACCAGGACCAGATCGACCCGATCCACTTCGAGAAGACCTACTACCTCGAGCCCGAGGGCCCCGCGGCCCGGCCCTACGTCCTGCTCCGGCAGGCCCTGGAGAACGCCGGCCAGGTCGCCATCACCAAGATCGCCATCCGGCAGCGCGAGTCTCTGGCCGCGTTGCGCGTGCTGGACGGCGTCCTGACGCTGCACACGATGCGCTGGCCCGACGAGATCCGCGCCCCCGAGTTCGCCTTCCTCGACGAGGACATCACGGTCCGGCCGCAGGAACTGAAGATGGCCGAGGCGCTGATCGCCTCGATGACCGGGGAGTTCGACCCCAGTGAGTTCACCGACGACTACCGCGAGGCCATGACGGCGCTGCTCGAGGCGAAGCAGAGTGGCGGCGAGGTGCAGCAGGTGCCCGAGGTGCCCGACGACGGCGCAGCGGTGGTCGACCTCATGAGCGCCCTGCGGCGCAGCGTCGAGCGGGCCCGTGGCGGCTCGGCCGACGACGGGTCCGACGCCGCCGAGAAGCCTGCCGCCGAGAAGGCCGCCGCCAAGCGGGCCCCGGCGAAGAAGGCCGCGTCGAGCGACGACGACGCCCCCGCGAAGAAGGCGCCGGCCAAGAAGGCCGCCCCGGCCAAGGCCACCGCGGCGAAGAAGGCCGCGCCGGCCAAGGCGACCGCGGCGAAGAAGACCGCGGACAAGCCGCCGGCCAAGCGCGCGCGTCGCAGCGCCTGACGTGCCCGCGCGGCCGCGCGCCCGGCGGGAGGACCCGCTCGCCGAGTACCGCGCCAAGCGGGACCCCCGGCGGACCGCGGAGCCGGTCCCGCCGGCCGGTCAGCCGCTCCCGGTGGGGAACGACGACACGTTCGTCGTCCAGGAGCACCACACGCCCCGCGGTGGGGGCGAGCGCGTGCACTGGGATCTGCGGCTGGAGCGGGACGGCGTCCTGAAGAGCTGGGCGGTGCCCAAGGGGCCGCCGACGACCCCGGGGAGCAACCGGCTCGCCGTCCCCACCGAGGACCACCCGCTGGAGTACGCGTCCTTCGCCGGGACGATCGCCGCCGGCGAGTACGGCGGCGGCCACGTCACCATCTGGGACTCCGGTCGGTACAGCACCGAGAAGTGGGACGAGCGGCACGTCATCGTGTCCTTCGAGGGCCGCCGGCTGGCCGGGCGGTACGCGCTCTTCCCGCTGGACGACGGCGCCTGGAACATCCGCAAGCTCGACGCCACCCCCGCACCCGCCGACGTCGAGGCGCGGGTCCCGCTGCCGATGCTGGCCACGCCCGGCGAGCTGCCCCCGCCGGCGGACGACGACCGCTGGGGCTACGAGTTCAAGTGGGACGGCGTCCGCGCGGTGGCGGCCGTGGACGGCGGCGTCCTGGGCCTGACCTCGCGCAAGGGCACCGACATCACGGTGCGCTATCCGGAGGTGGCCCGGCTGCCGGACGGGCTGCTCGGTCACCGCGCCGTCGTCGACGGCGAGATCGTCGCGATGGACGAGCGGGGCCGGCCGGACTTCGGTGCGCTGCAGAACCGCATGCACCGGACCGGTCCCGAGGTGCGCGGGCTGGCGGCGGCCAGGCCGGTCACGTTCCTGGTGTTCGACCTGCTGTCCCTGGACGGCGAGGACCTGCTGGAGCGGCCCTACGCCGAGCGCCGCGAGCGGCTGGACGCGCTCGGGCTGGCCGGCCACCGCTGGGTGACCACCCCGTGGTTCCGCGGCGGCGGCGAGCGGGTGCACGCGGCCAGCCTGGAGAACGAGCTCGAAGGGATCGTCGCCAAGAAGCTCGACTCGCCGTACCGGCCGGGGGTGCGCAGCCCCGAGTGGCGCAAGGTGAAGAACGTCCGGGTGCAGTCGGTGGTGGTCGGGGGCTGGCGGCCCGGTCAGGGCCGGCGGGCGGGCGGCATCGGATCGCTGCTGTTCGGCGTCCCGGACGACGAGGGCCGGCTCATCTACGCCGGCCACGTCGGCACCGGGTTCAGCGATCAGGACCTGAAGGACCTGCAGCGGATGCTCACCACGCGGAAGACCTGCCCCTTCGACGGCGACCTGCCGCGCGACATCACCCGCGACGCCCACTGGGTCGAGCCCGACCTGGTCGGCGAGGTGGCCTACGCGGTGTGGACCGCCGAGGGACGTCTGCGCCACCCCTCGTGGCGCGGGATCCGGGACGACCTGGAGCCGGACGACGTCGTGGTGGAGTGAGCGGACAGGGGCGTGAGCATCGCAGCGAGGAACGAGCGAGGAGCGGAGCGCTCCGCGGGAGCGAACTGGTGACGGCATGAAGAAGCAGCGGGTGGAGATCGACGGCCGGACGCTGTCGGTGTCCAACCTGGAGAAGGTCCTGTTCCCCGAGGTCGCGTTCACCAAGGCGCAGGTCATCGACTACTACGTGCGCGTCGCGCCCGTGCTGCTGCCGCACCTGGCCGGCCGGCCGGTCACCTTCACCCGCTGGCCCGACGGCGTCGAGGGGCAGACGTTCTTCGAGAAGAACAGCGCCCGGCACGCGCCGGAGTGGGTGCGCCGGGTGACCATCCCCAGCCCGGGCAGCTCGACCGGCCGGGAGACGCTGGACATGGTCGTCCTGGAGTCGGTCGCCGACCTGGCGTGGTCGGCCAACCTGGCGGCGCTGGAGATCCACGTGCCGCAGTGGCAGGTCGACGACGACGGCGTCCCGCAGCTGCCGGACCTGCTCGTGCTCGACCTCGACCCGGGCCCCGACACCGGGCTGGCGGAGTGCTGCGCCGTGGCCGAGCGGCTGGGCGCACGGCTGGAGGCCGACGGCCTGGACCCGGTGGTGAAGACGTCGGGGTCCAAGGGCATGCAGGTCTACGCGCCCATCGAGGCGGCCGACCGGGACCACCCCAGCCGGTACGCGAAGGCGCTCGCCCAGGAGCTCTCGAACGAGACGCCCGACGACGTGGTCTGGCGGATGGAGAAGGTGCTCCGCCCGGGCAAGGTGCTGATCGACTGGAGCCAGAACAACCCGGCGAAGACGACGGTCGCCCCCTACTCGCTGCGCGCCCGGCCGCACGCCACGGTGTCCACGCCGATCGGCTGGGACGAGGTGGACGCGGTGCGCGAGGGCGCCGACCCGGCCACCCTGCGCTTCCGCGCCGACGACGTCCTGGCGCGCGTCGAGGAGTACGGCGACCTGTTCGACGTCGCCGGTGCGCGGCGGGCCGCGCTGCCCGAGGTCTGAGCGGTCGCGGGCGGTCTGGGACGATTCCGCACCATGTCGCCTGGGGAGTCCGCCGCCGGCCCGCCCGATCCCCGCTTCACCGACGTGGGGCGCCTCGTCGTCCGCTGCCCGGACCGGCCGGGCATCGTCGCCGTCCTCAGTGGGCTCATGGCCGAGGTCGGCGCCAACATCACCGACTCCCAGCAGCACTCCTCCGACCCCTACGGCGGCACGTTCTTCCTGCGGCTGGAGTTCCACCTCACGGGCCTGCCCGCGCGACGGGCGGAGCTGGAACAGCGGCTGGCCACGCTGGCGGGGGAGTGGGGGATGGTCTGGCGGCTCGTCGACGCCTCGCACCGGCCGACGCTGGCGGTCTTCGTGAGCAGGACCGACCACGTGCTCCAGGAGCTGATCTACCGGGTGCGCGCCGGCGACCTGCGCGCCGAGATCAGCTGCGTCGTCTCCAACCACCGTGACCTCGAGCCGGTCGCGGTCGGCGCGGGCATCCCGTTCCACCATGTCCCTGTGACCCCGGAGTCCAAGGCCAAGGCCGAGGCCGAGGCGGCGGCGCTCGGGCTGCTCGGGGACGTCGACCTGGTGGTCCTCGCGCGGTACATGCAGATCCTCTCGGCGGACTTCTGCGGCCGGTTCCCCGAGCGGCTGATCAACATCCACCACAGCTTCCTGCCGGCCTTCGTCGGGGCGAACCCGTACCAGGCGGCGCACGACCGGGGCGTGAAGCTGATCGGCGCGACGGCGCACTACGTGACCGCCGAGCTGGACGCCGGGCCGATCATCGAGCAGGAGGTCGCCCGGGTCGACCACCGCGCGACGGTGGAGGACATGCGCCGGGTCGGCCGCTACGTCGAACGCCAGGTCCTGGCCCAGGCGGTCACCTGGCACGTCGAGGACCGGGTGATCGTCGACGGCGAGAAGACCATCGTCTTCGCCTGAGGCCGCCCCTCCGCTTTCGGTACCGAAAAGCCGGGCGCCGTCCCTCCGCCTCCGGTACCGAAAGCCGGGCGCCGTCCCTCCGCTTCCGGTACCGAAAGCGGAACCGTGGCGCCGGGGGACAGCGGGAGCCTCCGGGCACGCAGATCCTTGATTTGACTGATGCAAGACAACGGCGTTGAGTGGTCGCTGATGGAGACGACCCGGGCGCACCAGCTCCGAGCGGTCGGGCTGCGCGTGACGCGGCCCCGGCTCTCGGTGCTCGACGTCCTGGCCGACCGCCCGCACGCCGACGCCGACACGATCGTCACCGCCGCCCGTGCGGCGCACCCGTCGCTGTCGCCGCAGGCCGTCTACGGCGTCCTCCGCGCGCTGGTGGAGCGCGGCCTGGCCCGGCGGATCGAGCCGGCGGGCGCCCCGGCGCTGTTCGAGCTCCGGGTCGCCGACAACCACCATCACCTGGTCTGCCGCTCGTGCGGTGCCGTCGCGGATGTCGACTGCGCCGTCGGGGCGGCTCCCTGCCTGGACCCCTCGGACACGGCGGGCTTCGTCGTCGACGAGGCCGAGGTCGTGTTCTGGGGACTGTGCCGTGACTGTCAGGTCGCGGGCTCTCCAGGGATCGCAGTTCCGGCAGGTGCAGTGCAGTTTTCCGCGCAGGAAACCCGAGGAGGAGCAATCGCATGACCGACGTCGCATCGCAGGGCCCAGCCGCCAGCGAGGCCGACCGGGCCGTCCTGACCAACCGTCAGGGCCACCCCGTCTACGACAACCAGAACTCGCGCACGGTGGGCGCCCGTGGCCCTGCGACCCTGGAGAACTACCAGTTCCTCGAGAAGATCAGCCACTTCGACCGTGAGCGCATCCCCGAGCGCGTCGTCCACGCCCGCGGCGTCACCGCGTTAGGCGTCTTCGAGGCCGACGGCACCGTCGGCGACGAGCCGATCGCGACGTACACCCGCGCCAAGCTCTTCTCGGAGAAGGGCAAGAAGACCGACGTCGCCCTGCGGTTCTCCACCGTGGCCGGTGGCCGGGACTCCTCGGAGGTCGCCCGCGACCCGCGCGGATTCGCGGTGAAGTTCTACACCGAGGACGGCAACTGGGACCTCGTCGGTAACAACCTGGGCGTCTTCTTCATCCGCGACGCGATCAAGTTCCCCGACTTCATCCACTCGCAGAAGCCCGACCCGGTCACCTTCGAGGCCAGCGTGGCCCAGCGCGCGTTCGACTTCATCAGCCAGACCCCCGAGGCCATGCACATGGTCACGCTGGTCTTCGGCCCGCGCGGCATCCCGGCCAGCTACCGGCACATGCAGGGCTTCGGCGTGAACACCTACAAGTGGGTCAACGCCGCCGGCGAGACCCAGCTGGTCAAGTACCACTGGCTGCCCAAGCAGGGCGTGACGTCGCTGACCGCCGTCGAGGCCTCCGCCGTCCAGGCGCAGACCCTTGGATCGCACACCAAGGACCTCTACGACGCCATCGAGGCCGGCGACTTCCCCCAGTGGGAGCTGCATGTCCAGCTCATGGACGACCACGACCACCCCGAGCTGGACTTCGACCCGCTCGACGACACCAAGGTGTGGCCGGAGGAGCTATTCCCGCTGCGCAAGGTCGGCACGATGACGCTGAACCGCATGCCGGAGAACTTCTTCACCGAGAACGAGCAGATCGCGTTCGGCACCGGTGTGCTGGTCGACGGGCTGGACTTCTCCGACGACAAGATGCTGGTCGGCCGGACGTTCTCCTACTCCGACACCCAGCGGTACCGCGTCGGCCCGAACTACCTGCAGCTGCCGGTGAACCAGGCCAAGAACGCCCGCGTGGCCACCAACCAGCGCGACGGGCAGATGGCCTACGGCGTCGACCTCGGCGAGGGTCAGAACCCGCACGTGAACTACGAGCCGTCGATCACCGGTGGACTGCGTGAGGCGACCTACCCGACGCACGACGAGCAGGGTCCGGAGATCGTCGGCCGGCTCACCCGCAAGCGGATCCCGCGCACCAACGACTACGCGCAGGCCGGTGAGCGGTACCTGCTCAGCGAGCAGTGGGAGAAGGACGACCTGGTGACGAACCTGGTCGGCGCCCTGTCCCAGTGCAACCGGGACATCCAGGAGCGGATGGTCTGGCACCTGTTCATGTGCGAGGACGAGCTAGGCCAGCGGGTCGGCGAGGGCATCGGCATCTCTGCGGACGACGTCCGTGGGCTTGCCCCGCTGCAGACCCAGACGCTCACCGAGGACGAGCTCCAGCGGGCCGCCAACCTCGGAAAGAACGGTCCCCGTGACGTCACGGGGCACGTGATGACGCACTGCGTGCCGAACTCCCGGATCGGTGCCTCGATCTGAGGTAGCCACATCCCCTGAGCAGCGGGCCGCGACCGGATCGGTCGCGGCCCGCTGTGTCCTGCACATTGTCGTCCTCCGGACGACGACCGCGGCCAGGTGACGTCCCCGGCTCACGGTGAGCCGCTGCGTCGTGCCTGCGCGGAACCCTCCGGGCCCCACTCGCCACGACAGTGCCGGGCGCCTGCGCGGAACCCTCCGGGCCCCACTCGGCACGACGGTGCCGGGCGTGCGTCCGCGCACACGCTCGCCGCCGTGTCGCGGCCAGGTTCCGTCCCGCCTCACGCTCGCCGCTGCGTCGGGCCTGAGCGGACCCCTCCGGGGCCCGCTCGTCAGGACAACCGGCGGTGGCGGACTACCTTGCCCGCGTGCACACCTCCTCCGGTACCGCTGCCCGTGCGACCGGGTGGGTCGCCCCGCTCTGCTGGATCGCCGTCCTCCTCGACGGCTTCGACCTCGTCGTGGTCGGCACCGTGGTCCCGGTGCTGCAGCAGCCCGACGAATGGGCGCTGACCGGCGCGGGCACGACCTTCGTCATCACGATCGGCCTGGTCGGGATGATGATCGGCGCCCTCACCGTCGGCGCCCTCACCGACCTGGTGGGCCGGCGGAAGTCCCTGATCGGGGCGGTCACGTTCTTCTCCCTGCTGACCCTGGCCTGCGCCTTCGCGCCGAACGAGGTCGTGTTCGGCATCCTGCGCTTCCTCGCCGGCCTCGGTCTGGGCGGCTGCCTGCCGACGGCGATCGCGATGGTCAACGAGTTCAGCCGCAGCGGGCGCAGCGGCCGGGCCACCACGACGGTCATGACCGGCTACCACGTGGGCGCCGTTACCACCGCCGCACTCGCGATCGTGGTCATCCCGAAGCTGGGGTGGGAGTGGATGTTCGTCCTGGGCGCGCTGCCGGCCGTCGTCCTCGTGCCGCTCATGCTGCGGTCGCTGCCCGAGTCGGCCGCCTATCTGGTCGCCCACGGCCGCCGGGCAGAGGCCGAGGAGGTCGCCCGCCGATACGGCCTTGAACTGGAGGACCCCGCCGCCCCGGTCGCGTCGCACGCCGGCGAGACCGCCGGCGCGACGCTCAAGACGCTGTTCGCCGCCGGCTACCTGCGCAACACAGTGGTCATCGGTGTGACGTCGTTCATGGGGCTGCTGCTGGTCTACGGCCTCAACAGCTGGTTGCCGACGATCATGCGGGAGGCCGACTACGAGCTCGGCGACGCCCTGGCCTTCCTGCTGGTGCTCAACCTGGGTGCCATCGCCGGTCTCTTCGTGGCCGGGAAGGTCGCCGACCGGATCGGCGCGCGGGCGGCCGGCATCGGATGGTTCGGCGGCGCGGCGGTGTTCCTCGCACTGCTCTCGATCCGGCTCCCGATCGGGGGCATCTACGTGATGGTGTTCCTGACCGGATGCTTCGTGTTCAGCGCCCAGGTCCTCGTCTACGCGTTCGTCAGCGCCAACCACCCGCCGCAGGTGCGCGCCACCGCCCTCGGCTGGTCGGCCGGAGCGGGGCGGATCGGCGCCATCGTCGGCCCGGTGATCACCGGCGCCCTGTTCGCCGCCGGGATCGCCTTCCCGTGGGGCTTCTACGTCTTCGCCGTGGTGGGTGCGCTGGGGGCCGCGTCCCTGGCCGTCGCGAGGACAGTGCGCCTCCGGACCGCGACGCGGTGACACGGCGGTCCTCCGGACCGCAACGCGGTGACACGGCGGTCCTCCGGACCGCAACGCGGCCAGGTGCCGTCCCCCGGATAGCAAGGAGCCCCTGCGTCGCTCGATCGCGGAGACCTCCGGCCCCCACTCCTCACGACATCCGATGGTGCGTCCGGTTACTCCCGCGGGCGCTTGCGGTCCTGGTCGGCGAGGAAGCGCTCGAACTCCGCGCCGATCTCCTCGGCGCTGGGCACCTCACCGGTCGCGCCCAGCAGGTCGGTGCCCTCCCGGGCGGCGGTGAACGTGTCGTACTGCTGCTCCAGGGCGGCGACCACGGCGGTGTTGTCGGCCGAGCGCGCGATCTGCTCGTCGATCTCGGTCCGGTTCGCCTCGGCGGCCTCACGGAGCGCCTCGATGGGCAGGTGCAGGCCGGTGAGCTGCTCGAGGTGCTCCAGCAGGGTCACCGAGGCCGCCGGGTAGGTGGCCTGGGCCAGGTAGTGCGGCACGTGGGCGGCCACCCCGAGGGCGTCGACCTCGGCTTCGCCGAGCCGCAGCTCGAGCAGGGCGGAGATGTGACCCGGGATGCGCATCTCGCCCCAGTACACGGGATAGGAGTCGATGAGGCCGCGCCGCGTCGCATGAGCCGTCACGGTGACCGGACGGGTGTGGGGGACCGGCATCGGGATGGCCTGCAGTGCGACCACCGAGGTCACGCCGAGGCGCGCCACGAGTTGCGCGACCGCCGCGACGAAGCGTTCCCAGGCGTAGTCGGGCTCGGTTCCGTGCAGCAGCAGGAACGGCAGCCCGGCGTCGTCCTCCATGGCGTACAGCAGGATCTCCGGCGCCGCGAAGGACTCGTAGCGGTCGGCGTTGAACGTCATCCGAGGCCGGTGGGCCCGGTAGTCCACCAAACTGTCGACGTCGAAGCGGGCGATCACCTCGTGCGGGAGACCGGCCAGCAGGTGGGCCCCGGCCAGGGCGCCGGCGTGGGCGGCGTCGAAGTCGCCCGCGAGGTCGTGCACCAGCACCAGGCCACTGCGCTCGGCCGGTTCGCCGGCGGCGGCCTCGGTGAGGAAGCGCTCGGCCTCGGGGAGCAGGTCGACGAGCTCCTCCGGTCGCTGGGCCACGGTCGGGTCTCCTCGGGTCGGTGCGGACGGTCTACCGCTGCAGCCCGCATGGGCCCCGCCGCATTCCCATCGTCCCCCGCGCGGCGGCGGGACGCCCTCAGCGGTCCGGCTGGTCCTCCGGCGGCTCCACCCGGTCGTGGACCACCTCGGTGCCGGCGTCGTCCCCCGTGACCCGGGGCCGGGTGCCGTCGTCGGCGACCTCCGGGGACTTGTCGTCGAGCTCGTCCCGGACGTACCGGTAGACGACGGCGATGAGTGCGGCGACCGGCACCGCGAGGAAGGCGCCGGTGATACCGGCCAGCTGGCTGCCGGCGGTCACGGCGAGGATGACCACGGCGGCGTGCAGGTTGAGCCCGCGCCCCTGGATGATCGGCTGCAGCACGTTGCCCTCGATCTGCTGCACGAGGACGACGAGGGCCAGCACGATCAGCGCCGTCGTGAAGCCCTGGCTCACCAGCGCGACGAGCACGGCGAAGGCGCCGGCCACGAAGGCACCGATGATCGGGATGAACCCGCCCAGGAACGTGAGCACGGCCAGCGGGAGCACCAGCGGGACGCCCAGGATCAGCAGGCCGATGCCGATGAACACCGCATCGATGAACCCGACGAGCGCCTGCTGGCGGATGAACTCCGACAGCGTCGCCCAGGTCTTCTGGGACAGGGCGGCCACGTGGGGGGCGGCCCGCGGGCCCGTCTGTGCGGACAGCCACGGCACCCAGCGGGGACCGTCCTTGAGGAAGAAGAAGACGAGCAGCAGCGCGAGGATCAGGTTCAGCAGGCTGTTCCCGACCACAGTGGCGCCGGTCAGGGCGGCGCCGGCGATGCTCTGCGCGTTCTCCTGCAGCGAGTTGATGGCGTCGTCGACGGCCTGTCCCACCTGGTCCTCGCCCAGGTTGAACGGCGGGCCGCTGAGCCATTCCTGGATGTCCTGGAGCCCGGTCGTGGCCTGGTCGATGAGGTCGCCCACCTGGCTGCCGACCTGCGGCGCGACCGCGGCGATGACCCCGCCGAAGGCGGCCAGGAAGCCCAGGAGCACCACGGCGGAGGCCAGCGCCGGCGGCCAGCCGCGCTTCCGGAGGAACCGGGTGGGCGGCCACAGCACCGTGGCGAAGAGCAGGCCCAGCACGACCGGCAGCAGGATGCCCCAGAGCTTGCCGAGGACGTAGCCCACGAGCACGACCGCCGCGACGATGAGCAGCAGCTGGCCGGAGGCGACCGCGAGCTTGCGGGTCGCTGCCTGCAGCTTCGGGCCCCGGCCGGCCGACGGCGCGGGGGCGGTCGTCGCGCCCTCGACGGCGTCGGGCCTGCCCCCGGCCCGATCCGGGGTCGCGGACTCCGGCTGCTCGGGAGTGCGGCCTGGTAGACGGAGCCTCATGCCCTCGATCAGAACACACCGGGCGCACCGGGACCGGCCGATGCGGACTGTCGTCACCCAGACGTAGCGTCCCGGTATGCCGAAGACCGCCACCGCCGACCGGGTCGACCGCGACGCCCTGCTCGCGTTCCTCCGCCCTCGCCACCAGGCAGTTCTCATGACCCGCAGGCGCGAGCGCGGTGCACAGCTGTCCCCGGTCACCTGCGGGGTCGACGGCGAGGGCCGGATCGTCGTCTCCACGTATCCGCAGCGCGCCAAGGTGGCCAACGCCCGCCGGAACCCGGAGGTCTCGCTGTGCGTCCTGTCGCCGGAGTGGGACGGCCCCTGGGTGCAGGTGGACGGCCGGGCCGAGGTGCTCGAGCTGCCCGACGCGCTCGAACCGTTCGTCGAGTACTACCGGTCGATCAGCGGCGAGCACCCCGACTGGGACGAGTACCGCGCCGCCATGACCAGGCAGGGCAAGGCGCTGCTGCGGATCACGGTCACCGGGTGGGGTCCCGTGGCCACGGGCGGTTTCCCGCCCGAGGTCATCGACAAGCTCTGAGGCTTGCATATGCCCAAGAAAGGTGTCAGGCTTGCCGAGTGCCGTACGTGCTCACGGTCGACCAGCGGGCCAGCCGCCGGAACGCCGACCGCGTTCCGGAGGCCCTCGCGCTGCTCGGCGGAACCGTACCGACCGTTCTCGCTTTCGAGCGGACGACCGGTGACGAGTTCCAGGGGGTCCTCGCCGAGCCTGACGACGTCGTGGGCGTCGTCCTCCGGCTCGTCCGGCACGGCGGATGGAGCATCGGCATCGGGGCCGGCACCGTGCAGACCCCGCTGCCGCGCAGCACCCGGGCGGGCACCGGCCAGGCCTTCCTCAGCGCCCGGCGGGCCGTCGAGGCCGCCAAGCAGCGACCGACCCGCCTGGCCGTGCGGGGTGCCGTGCCGGCGGAAGCTTCGGACGCGCAGGCCGTGCTGAGCGCGCTGGCCGTCGTCGTCGAGCGGCGGAGCGGGCAGGCCTGGCAGGCGATCGCGCTCGTGGACGCGGGACGCACCCAGGCGGAGGCGGCGGCCGAGCTCGGGATCTCCCGGCAGGCGGTGGGACAGCGGCTCGCGGCCGGCCTGTGGGACCTCGAGCGCGACCTGCGGCCCACCGCCGCGCGGCTGCTCGCGCGGGCGGCCGGATGAGCGTCGCGGCCCTCGTCGTCCTCGGCTGCACCGCCGCCGGTGGCCTGCTCCTCACCGCCCGGGGCGAACGTCGCCGCTCGACCTGGGGCGCTGCGGTCCTCACCCTGCTGCTCTCCGCCTCCGGCGTCCTCGCCTGGGTCGCCGGCGGCGCGTCCGACGGGATCGAGGAGGCCGCCGCGGTCGTCGCCGTCCTCGCGGCGGTCCTCGGCGGGGGCCCGGTGGCCACCGCCGTGCTGCGGGCGGCCGATCCGGCCGCCATCGGGGTCACCGGCGGCCCGCAGGACCCGGACGTCCTGCGCGGGGGGACGTGGATCGGGTTCCTCGAGCGCGCCGCGGTCGGCGCCACCATCCTGGCGGGCTCCGCCGAGGGGCTGGTCGTGGTCCTGGCGGTCAAGGGTCTCGGGCGGTACGCCGAGCTGCGGGCCCCGGCGGCCGCCGAGCGCTTCATCATCGGCACGCTGGCCAGTGCGCTGTGGGCGGCGGCCTGCGTCGGCGTCGCGATCCTGCTGCGCGGCTGAGCCCGGGTCGGGTCGCCTGATCGGGGGACGACCCGATTGCCGCGCTGACCAGCGGCTACCTACCCTCCGTTGACCGTACGGAGCGCCCGCTCCGGAGAAGGAGGAGCCGTGGCCCAGGACGACGCACTTCGACCGCTCTCCCCGGAGGAGCTCGCCGCCGAGACCGGGGCGGCCCTGCCGGACAAGGAGGTCATCTCCCTGCTCGATCTCAATGCGGACGTCGACCTCGCCCTGGACGCCGCCGCGCCCATCGACCTCGCGGTCGCCGCCAACGCCAACGTCGCGGCACCGATCGACGCGGCCGTGGCGGCCAACGTCCTGTCCGTGGGCTCCAACGCGCAGGCGCTCGCCGACCAGGGCGTGATCATCGACCAGGGGATCACCGGCGAGGCCGTCGCGAACGCGCCGCAGGACAGCACCATCGACCAGTCCGGCGACCCGGCCGACACGACGGAGCCGGCTCCGGCTCCCGCCCCGGCGCCGGGCGGCACGGACGGCGCGACCGAGACCGTCGGCGACCCGCTGTCCGGCGACCTGCTCGACGTGAACGTCGACCTCGCGGCCGACCTGAACCTCGCCGCCCCGATCGCCGGTGCCGTCGCGGCGAACGCCAACGTGGCCGCCCCGATCGACGCCGCGGTCGCGGCCAACATCGGCTCCGTCGGTTCCGAGGCGACCGCGCTGGCGCAGCAGGACGCGATCATCACCCAGGACATCGACGCGAACGCGGAGGCGACGGCGGACCAGCAGTCCGACATCACGCAGTGAACGGTGACCTGCTGAGCCCACGCGGATGAGCGATCCGAAGACGACCCCGATCCCGGTCGCGGGGGCCGCGCCCACCCGGGCGCTCCCCGCGACGGGCGGCGAGGTCCTGGTCAGGGCGGCGGGGATCGAGCTGCTCGGGGAGACGCCGGGCTCCGGCTACCGGAACCCGCCCGCCCTGGTCCGCCGTGCCGACGGCCAGGTCATCACGCTGACGCCCCTGCTCCAGCAGGTGCTGCTCGCCGTCGACGGGCGGCGGACCGTCGACGAGGTGGCCGGCGAGGTCAGTGCCTCGTCCGGACGGCTGGTGCGCGGCGACGACGTCCGCCAGCTCGTGGACGCGTCGCTGCGGCCGCTCGGCCTGCTGCTCCGCGCCGACGGGACCGAGCCGGAGCTCCGCCGGTCGGATCCGCTGCTCGCGCTGTCGTTCCGCCGGGTCGTCACCGACCCGGCCGTCACGCGCCGGCTGACGGCGCCGTTCGCCCTGCTGTTCTCACCGCTGTTCGTCGTGCCCGTGGTGCTGGCGTTCGGCGCGATCTCCGGCTGGGTGCTGTTCTCCCAGGGGCTCGCGGCGGCGACTGCCCAGGCCTTCGGCAACCCGGCGCTCTTCCTCGCCGTCGTCGTGCTCACGGTGCTGTCGGCCGGGTTCCACGAGTTCGGGCATGCGGCGGCCGCCCGCTACGGCGGCTCCACCCCCGGCGCGATGGGGTTCGGCTTCTACCTCTTCTGGCCGGCGTTCTACACCGATGTCACCGACAGCTACCGCCTCGGGCGGGGCGGCCGGGTGCGCACGGACCTCGGCGGCCTCTACTTCAACGCGCTCGTCGTCCTGGCGGTGTTCGGGGTCTGGTGGCTGACCGGCTGGCACGCCGTCCTGCTGATCGTGGCCACGCAGATCCTGCAGATGGTCCGGCAGCTCCTGCCGCTGCTGCGCTTCGACGGCTACCACGTGCTCGCCGACCTCACCGGCGTCCCTGACCTCTACCAGCGCATCGGCCCGATCATGACCGGCCTGCTGCCGGGGCGGTGGCACCAGCCGGAGGCCACGGCGCTCAAGCCCTGGGCACGCGCCGTCGTCGTGACCTGGATCCTGCTCGTCGTCCCGCTGATGGCCGGCTCCCTGCTGCTGATGGTCCTGGCGCTCCCGCGGCTGCTGGCGTCGGCGTGGGCCGGGGTCCAGCGGCAGGCCGGTCTGCTGGGGGCCGCCTTCGACGAGGGCGACATCCTCGGCGTGCTGGCGCGGGCGCTGGCCGTCGTGGTCGTCGTGCTGCCCATCCTGGGTCTGCTGTACGTCCTGGCCCGCCTGGCGCGCAGTGCCGCCGTCGGGGTGTGGCGGCGCACGGAGGACCGGCCCACCCGCCGGGCCCTGGCCCTGCTCCTGGCCGCGGCGCTCGTCCTCGGGCTCGGCTGGGCGTGGTGGCCCGCCGAGGACCGCTACCGCCCGGTGCGGGCCTTCGAGGGCGGCACGGTGCTCGATGCGGTCACGGCCGCCGGCAGCGGCCCGCTCGAGGCGGGCTCGCAGGGCGCGGCTCCCACCATCTGGCCCGAGGACGCCGGACCGCTCCCCACCGAGGACCGGCCCGCGCTGGCCATGGTGCTGGTCCCCGCGGCGGACGGCGCGGCAGGCGCCGACGGCGTCGACGGCGGGGGAGCCGCGGAGGGTGACGGGGACGGTGCGGGAGCCGCGGCCGGCGACGGGGACGCCGCCGTCGAGGCGCCCACGTGGGTCTTCCCGTTCAACCGGCCGCCGGCACCGGGGGAGGGGGACAACCAGGCCCTCGCCGTCAACACCGAGGACGGCTCGGTGGTCTACGACGTCACCTTCGCCCTGGTCTGGGCCGACGAGGACGCCGTCCTGAACCGCAACGAGGCCTACGCCCTGGCCAGCTGCCGGGACTGCCGGACGGTCGCGGTCGCGTTCCAGGTCGTGCTCGTGGTCGGCTCGGTCGACGTCGTCGTCCCGCAGAACCTGGCCGCAGCGGTCAACTACGCCTGCCTGCAGTGCGTGACCCAGGCGCTCGCGACCCAGCTCGTCGTGAGCCTGCCCGGTGAGCTGAGCGAGGACGGCACGCGGTACCTGGCCGCCATCTGGGCCGAGCTGGCCGAGTTCGGCGAGCAGATCGAGGGAGTGCCGCTGGCCGAGCTGCGCGACCGGCTGACGGAGTTCGAGACGCGGATCCTGGACGTCGTCCGGGCCGATGCCGAGACGTCCGGCACCGAGCCCGCCCAGCCCGCCGAACCGTCGGAGGACGTCGCTGGGGAGGGTGACCCGGCGGACGGCAGCGCGCCGTCCAGCGGCTCGGCCGGGTCCACCCGGGCCGGGACGTCGGCTGCGTCGAGCGGGTCGACGGCGACCGGGGATCCCGGCCCGTCCAGCTCGGCGTCGGCGCAGACCACGACACCGGCTCCTCCGCCGAGTTCCGCGCCCGCCGAGACCACGTCGGCGACGGCGTCGTCCACTCCCAGCGGCTGAGCCGACGACGCGCGGTGCGCAGGCCTGCCAGGGAGAATGACCGGGATGTCCGATTCCCAGCCTGGAGGTCACGTGTCCGATCCCGCAGCCGGTGCCGTCCGCAACGTCGACCTGCTCGGCATCTACTGCAACGACCACCTGGCCGCCGCCACCGGCGGGATCGAATTGGTCAGCCGGATGCTCGGGCACCACCGGGGCACGGCCCTCGAGCCTCGCCTCGAGGAGCTGCTGGACGAGCTGCGGGAGGAACGGGGCGTGCTCGCCGCGTCGATGGCCGCGCTCGGCCTGCCCATCCGGCGGTACAAGCAGGTGGCCTCCTGGATCGGGGAGAAGCTGTCCCGGGGCAAGCTCAACGGGCACCTGCTGTCGCGCTCTCCGCTCAGCGACCTCGTGGAGTTCGAGTTCATCGCCACCGCCGTGCTCGCCAAGCGTGCCGGCTTCGAGTCCCTCCGTGCCCTGGCCGACCGCGACTCGCGGCTGGACGCCGACGCGCTCGACCGGATGATCGCCCAGGCGGACAAGCAGCACGGCTGGCTGGCCGACGTGCGGCGCGAGGTCGCCGGCCGGGTGTTCGGCGGGAACCCCGGGGCCGCCGACGCGGCAGCCGACAGCTGACCGCCGGTTCCCCGCCCCTGCGGCCGGTGTAGAACCGGCGCATGTGCCACGACCACGACAGCCGCCCGCCGGCCCCACCGCGTAGCGGGGACGTCGCCGAGCGGGGCGTCCTGACCCTGACTTCGGCCGACGGCACCGACTTCTCGGCCGCCTATGCCGCACCGGCGGTCCCGGCCGGTACGGGGGTGGTGCTCCTGCCCGACGTCCGTGGACTCCACCCGTTCTACGTGGCGCTCGCGGAGCAGTTCGCGCGGGCCGGCCTGCCCACCGTCGCCATCGACTGGTTCGGTCGGACCGCCGGCGTGGCCGAGGACGGCGTCCGGGACGCGGACTTCGAGTGGCAGCCGCACGTGGCGGCCGCCACTCCCGAGGGGATGGAGGCCGACATCGCCGCCGGCCTCACCTACCTGCGCGAGCGCGCCGGCGCCGATCTGCCGGTGGTCACGGTCGGGTTCTGCCTCGGAGGCAGCCTCTCCTGGCGGCAGTCGCGCGGCGACCTCGACCTCGCCGGGTGCGTGGGCTTCTACGGCAAGCCGTCGGTCGTCGGGGATGCGGCCTCCCGGGCGCACCTGCCCACCGTGATGCTGATCGCGGGCGCCGACCGGGCGACGCCCGTGGAGGAGCAGCTCGCGCTGGCCGAGACGATGCGCAACGCCGGCGCCGACGTCGACGCGGTCGTCTACGACGGCGCCCCGCACTCGTTCTTCGACCGGTCCTTCGCGGAGTGGGACGAGGCCTGCCGGGACGCGTGGGAGCACGTGCTCGCGCTCACCGACCGCGTGGCGGCCGGGCGCTGACCCCGGTCGCGTGCCCGCGAGGAGCAGCCGGACGACGGCCTCCTAGGCTGAGCGCGTGAGTGCCGAACCGATCGATCCCGGGGTCATCGAACTGGCCGGCCGGGTGTTCGACCTGGCGCGCGGTGGCTACACCGAGGAGCTGGTGGCCTACGTCGACGCCGGAGTCCCGGTGAACCTCACCAACGACAAGGGCGACACCCTGCTGATCCTCGCGGCGTACCACCAGCACCCGGACACGGTCGCGGCCCTGCTGGAGTGCAGCGCGGACCACTCGCGGGTCAACGACCGGGGCCAGACGGCGCTGGCGGCCGCGGTCTTCCGGCAGTCCGTCGAGACCGTGCAGCATCTCCTCGACGCGGGGGCCGACCCCGACGCCGGAGGCCCCAGCGCCCGGGCGACCGCCGCCTTCTTCGACCTCCCGGTCATGACCGATCTGCTGGCGGGTCACCCGTAGGAACGGTCCCGAGGCATGCGGTGATCGATCTCGGGTAGGCGACCAGGGGGAGTGGGGTGGGCATGTCAGTGCGGCCGGACGTGCGGAGCGGTGGCAAGGCCGCTCGCCCCGGGACCGTGCGCCCCGGGACGGACGGGGCGGCGACGGCCGACGTCCCGGCGTCGGATGCAGGTGTGCCTGCGGTCGACGCCGCCGCGCCGGCGGAGCCGGACACGACGGAGACCCCCGAGCCGTCGACGAGCGACGCGGCGTCGGGCTCGACATCGTTGGCGGCGCAACTGACCGCCCCTGCGATACCGCGCTGGATCCTGCTCCTCGTCGGCCTCGCGACCGCGACGACCGCGGTAGCGGGGCTGCGCGCGGTGGCCTGGCTCGTGGCCCCGGTGTTCCTGGCCCTCGTCGTCGTCGTCGCCCTGGCACCCGTCCAGGGGTGGCTGCGGCGCATCGGCGTCCCCCGATGGCTGGCGACGACTGTGCTGCTGATCCTCGTCTGGGCGGTGCTGCTGGCCTTCGTCGCGCTGCTGGTCGTCTCCGCGGCCCAGCTGGCGGCGCTGCTGCCCGACTACGCCGATCAGGCCGAGGTCCTCATCAACGAGGTCGTCACCGAGCTGAACACGGCAGGGCTCGTGTCCGGACAGCTCTCCGACCTGATCGGGCAGATCGACTACGGCCAGGTCGTCGGGCTGGCCACCGGGCTGCTCACCCAGCTCCTGGGCGCGGCCAGCACCCTCGTCCTGCTCCTGTCGGCGCTGGTGTTCATGGCGATCGAGTCCAGCGGCTTCCCCAGGCGGATGGCGCTGGTGGGGGAGGAGCGCCCGCACCTGCCGGTCGCGCTGACGCTCTTCACGCAGGGAACGCGCAGCTACCTGCTCGTGAGCACCGTCTTCGGCGCGATCGTGGCGGTCGGTGACTGGATCGCCCTGTCGATCATCGGGGTGCCGGCTGCCGCCATGTGGGGGTTGCTGGCGTTCGTCACCAACTACGTGCCCAACATCGGGTTCGTCCTCGGGGTCATGCCACCCGCGCTCCTCGGTCTGCTGGCCGGCGGATGGAGCGAGCTGATCGCCATCGTGGTCGTGTACTCGCTGCTCAACTTCGTCGTGCAGACGCTGGTCCAGCCGCGGTTCATCGGCGACTCGGTCGGGCTCTCGATGACCGTCACGTTCATCGCGCTGCTCTTCTGGAGCTGGGTGCTCGGTGCCCTGGGTGCGCTCCTGGCGATCCCGTTGACACTGCTGGTCAAGGCCCTGCTGGTGGACGTCGACCCACGGGGCCACTGGCTGGACACGCTGCTCCGCGAGGAACCGCGGGCCCCGCGGACCATGCGGGCCCGGCGGCGCATGGTCGCGCGGCGGGCCGCTCTGGCCTCCGTGCGGCGGCTGCACCATCCGCGCCGGGCGGCCCACCCGGTGGACGCCGTCGACGACCCGTCCGGCCCCGTCTGATCCGTCTCTTGGCGCAGGTCAGCACGCGTGTCGCGGAATTCCAGAGCGGTGCTCCGCGTTGGAGATCGTGTGCGGACCGGCGCTCCTGCGCGCCCCCGCGGAGGAGGCAGACATGAAGGGCGACCGGGTCGAGATCGTGATCGACGCCAGCGGGAGCACGCGGACCTACGACATCGAGGCGACGCGGGCCGGCCGGCGAGTGGAGGTCACCCATGGGCGTGGGCTGGTCGAGGTGACCGAGACGACGCGCGGTGGGACGCCGGTGCGCACCGCCAGGTTCATGGCCGGGCGGGTCCTGGCGCTCGTGGAGCACCCGGCACCGCGGCCGGCACTGGCCGACGACGCCGCGGTCACCGGTCTGCGTCCGTCGGCCTGACACCCGGCGGGCGAGCGGCCGGCTCAGGGGCCTGCGCGCAGGCGGTGGACGTGTGCGGTAGACCTTGCACGCCCGTTCGCCGTCCCCCCGGAGGTTCCGTCCCGTGCTGGAGAGCATCGGCTACGCCGTCGCCTATACCGGGGTCGGCATCGCGCTGCTGACCCTGGGCTTCTTCGCCCTCGACCTGTTGACACCCGGCCACCTCGGCCGGCACATCTACGAGCACCGGTCGGTCAACGCCGCCGTGACGCTCGCCGCAGGCTTCCTGGGCCAGGGCGCGATCGTCTTCGCCAGCATCTGGATCAGCGGCACCAGCGGGTTCGGTCAGGCCCTGCTCTACACCGTCGTCTTCGGGATCCTGGGGGTCGTGCTCCAGGCGGCCGCGTTCGTCGTCCTCGACCTGATCACCCCCGGGCGGCTCGGTGAGCACCTGATGGAGAAGGCGTTCCACCCCGCCTGCCTGGTCAGCGCCGCGGTCCAGCTGGCCGTGGCCGCGATCATCGTCGCGAGCATCTGGCCCTGACCCGGCCTCCCTCGGAGCTCCCGCTACCTCTAAGTAACCTGACGGTGGCAGCTCGGCCCGCGCCGCGGCGCACGAGCCCGGCACAGCCGGCAACCAGACGAAGGGAACCAACATGGGCGAGGCAGGCACCACCGGGGCGACGTCCCGCGTGGCCATCGTGACCGGAGCGGCGCGCGGCATCGGCGCCGCGACCGCCGTCCGGCTGGCGCAGGACGGGTTCGCCGTCGCCGTCCTCGACCTGGACGAGGCCGCCGCGAAGGGCACCGTCGAGGCGATCGAGGCCGCCGGCGGCCGGGCGCTCGCCGTCGGCGCCGACGTGAGCGACGCCGAGCAGGTCGAGACCGCGGTCAACCGGGTCGCGGCCGAGCTCGGCCCGCCGACGGTGCTGGTGAACAACGCAGGCGTCCTGCGGGACAACATGCTGTTCAAGATGTCCGACTCGGACTGGGACATCGTCATGAACGTGCACCTGCGCGGTGCCTTCCTCATGACCCGGGCCGTCCAGAAGCACATGATCGAGGCCAAGTGGGGCCGGATCGTGAGCATGTCCAGCGTCTCGGCGCTGGGCAACCGCGGCCAGGCCAACTACTCCACGGCCAAGGCCGGCCTGCAGGGGTTCACCAAGACGGTGGCGATCGAGCTGGGCAAGTTCGGGGTCACCGCCAACGCCATCGCGCCCGGGTTCATCCAGACCGAGATGACCAAGTCCACGGCCGACCGGATGGGCATCCCGTTCGACGACTTCATCAAGGGTGCCGCCGCGCAGATCCCGGTGGCCCGGGTCGGCCAGCCGGAGGACATCGCGCACCTGGTGTCCTTCCTCGTCAGCGAGGGCGCGGGCTTCGTGTCCGGTCAGGTCGTCTACGCGGCCGGCGGTCCGCGGGTCTGAGCTCCGCAGCTCCCCGCGGGGCCCGGGCAGCCACTGGCCGCCCGGGCCCCGCGCCGTTCCGGCCCAGAGGAGAACCGTGTCCGACGAGGTACTGGTCGAGCGCCGCGGCGCCGTGCAGGTCATCACCATCAACCGGCCGCAGGCACGCAACGCCCTCGACGCCGCGGTCGCGCGCGGGGTCGCCGACGCGGTCGACGAGCTCGACGCGTCCGACGCGCTGCGGGCCGGCGTGCTCACCGGGGCGGGCGGGACCTTCTCGGCCGGCATGGACCTCAAGGCGTTCCTGCGCGGTGAGGTCCCGGCGATCGAGGGCCGCGGGCTGTGCGGGATCACGGTCACGCCGCCGCGCAAGCCACTGCTGGCCGCGGTCGAGGGCTGGGCGCTGGCCGGTGGCTTCGAGCTGGTCCTCGCCTGCGATCTCGTGGTCGCGGGACGGACGGCGCGGTTCGGGGTGCCCGAGGTGACCCGGTCACTGGTCGCCGCCGGGGGAGCCGCCCTCCTGCTGCCCCAGCGTGTGCCGCGGGCCGTCGCGCTGGAGATGCTCCTGACCGGCGAGCCGATCGACGCCGAGCGGGCTGCTGCCGTCGGTCTGGTCAACCGGGTCGTCGACGAGGGGAGCGCGCTGGAGGCCGCGGTGCAGCTGGCCGGGGTCATCGCGGCGAACGGACCGCTGGCCGTGGCGGCGACGAAGCGGATCGTGCAGTCGGCGCCGTCCTGGGCTCCGGAGGACGCCTGGGCCCGCCAGGACGAGATCGTCGCGCCCGCCTTCGCCTCCGAGGACGCCCGGGAGGGATCCACGGCCTTCGCCGAGCGCCGCGCGCCCGTCTGGCGCGGCCGCTGAGCGACGTCCGCGATCCGGCCGTCGAGTTCTCCGGAACCCGTGGCCCGTCCCGTGCGGCTGGGGAACGTGCGGCGGGGACGCGGGGTTGGACAGTGCGTGGAACGGTTTCCCCTGCGGCTCGTCGTCCTCGGTGACTCGATCGGCTTCGGCACCGGGGCGCTGCGCGTCGAGGACACGCTTGGCCGCCGCCTGGCCACCGCCCTGACCACGGACGGCTTCGACGTCGACCTGCACGTCGTGGCCGTCCCCGGCGCCGCCTCGCGGGACCTCGCGGCCCAGGTCCGGCGCGCCGGGCCGCTGGACGCCGACGTCGCCGTCATCGTGATCGGCGCCAACGACCTGGCCCGCTTCGTCCCGCCGGGGCAGGCCGCGGCGTCGCTCGCCTCGGCCGTCACCGCGCTGCGCACCTCCGGCGCCGACGTCGTCGTCGTGCCCGCGCCCGACATGTCCTCGGTGCCGTTCGTGCCGCCGGCCTTCCGGGCCGCGGTGCGGGCGGCGTCCCAGCAGTTGCAGCAGCACCAGGCCGCCGCGGTGGAGGCCGCCGGCGGCCGCATGGCGGCGGTCCACGAGGTCGGAATGGCCTTCGCCGGCGATCCGGCGATGTTCTCCGCCGACCGGTTCCACCCCTCCTCGGCGGGTTACGCCGCCATCGCGGCCGCCCTCACGCCCGCCGTGCTCGCCGCCGCGCGATCCCGGCGGGGGAACGCAGCGGCCTGACCGCCGTCAGGCCGGGGCCACCGCGGGGCGCCAGCGGGCCGACAGCGGCTCCACGAGCCGGGTCAGCACCGGCCCGCTGACCGCCATCAGCAGGACGTAGCCGGTCGCGACCGGCCCGATCTCCGGGATCCCGGCGGCCGCGGCCATCCCTGCGATGACGATGGAGAACTCGCCGCGGGCCACGAGCGCGGTGCCGGCGCGCAGCCGGCCGGGTACCGCCACGCCGTCGCGCCGGGCGGCGAACCAGCCCGTGCCGACCTTGGTGGCGGTCGTGACGACGGCGAGTGCGACGGCCACCGGCAGCGCAGGCAGGATCTCCCCAGGGTCGGTGGCCAGACCGAAGGCGACGAAGAAGAGGGCGGCGAACAGGTCCCGCAGGGGGCCGAGGATCGCCCGTGCCCGCTCCGCGAAGGACGCCGGCAGGGCCAGCCCGACCAGGAACGCGCCCACGGCGGCCGAGGCACCCATGGCCTGCGCGAGCCCGGCGACGAGCAGGGTCAGCCCCACCAGCCGGAGCAGCACCTGCTCGTCGTCCTCGTGGCTGAGCAGCCGGCCGAGCCGGTGGCCGTGCCGTTGAGCGGCGAGCAGCACGAGGAGCACGGCCCCGACGGCCAGGGCGACGCCGGCGACGGCCGACCCCGGACCCTCACCGGCCAGCGCGACCACGAGCATGGGCAGGAACAGGGCCATCGCGAGGTCCTCGAGCACGAGCACCGAGAGCACGGCCGGTGTCTCACGGTTGGCCAGCCGGCCCAGGTCGCCCAGCAGACGCGCCACGATGCCGGACGAGGAGATCCAGGTGACCCCGGCAAGGGCGAGCGCACCCTCCCAGGGCAGGCCGAGGAGGAGCCCGGCCACGAATCCCGGCGGCGCGTTGAGCACCAGGTCGACGACGCCGGAGGGGGCGTGCCGGCGGAACGAGCTGAACAGCTCTCCGGCCGAGAACTCCAGGCCCAGCGTGAGCAGCAGCAGCACGACGCCGATCTCCGCGGCCGCGGCGAGGAACGGCTCGGCGGTCGTCAGCGGCACCACCCCGCCCTCCCCGAGGGCCAGCGCGGCGACCAGGACGAAGGGGATCGGCGACAGCCCCAGCCTGCGGGCGGCCAGGCCCAGGACGGAGATCCCGAGGAAGAGCAGGCCGAGTTCGAGCAGGAGCGCGGAGACGTGGTCCACGCCGGCGCCTAGACCTGCCCGGACAGGCGCCGGGCGAGCTGCTCCAGGCCTTCGCTCGAGCCGATGGCCACCAGGACGTCGCCGGCGCGGAGCTGGTCCGCGGGCGTGGGCGAGGGCACGACGTCGGCGTCGCGCACGATCGCGACGATCGAGCAGCCCGTGAGGGTGCGGGCGCGGGTGTCGCCCAGCGACCGCCCGTCGAACGGCGACCCGGGCTGGATGGGGATCCGCGCCGACTGCAGCCCGGGCACCTCCTTGGAGAGGTCGGCGAACCGCTTGGTCAGCCGGGGTGCGCCCAGCACGTCCGCGACGGCGTCGGCTTCCTCGGCGTTGAGCCGGAACACGCCGCGGGCACGGTCGGGGTCGTGCCGGTCGTACACCGCGATCTCGGCGCCGCCGTCGCGCTGGACGACGATGCCGAGCAGCTGACCGGAACGGGTCCTCAGCTCGTACCGGACACCCACGCCGGGCAGCAGTGTCTCCTCGAGTTCCACCCCGGGATCGTCGCAGAGGGCGGCCGGGGCAGCCGATGGGACGGCCGCGCCGTCAGGGACCCCACGGACGGCGCCGGTCGCCGAGCCGTGCGGCCGGGACCGCGCCGACCCGCCTCAGGCGCGGTGGTGCACCTCCTGGAGGCCGTGCACCGGCGTCGGGATGCCCACCTGGCGGGCCTTGAGCTGCAGCGCCAGGTAGAGCGAGTAGTGGCGGGACTGGTGCAGGTTGCCGCCGTGGAACCACAGCGCCTCCTGCTGGGTGGGCTTCCACATGTTCCGCTGCTCGCCCTCCCACGGGCCGGGGTCCTTCGTCGTCCCCGATCCGAGCCCCCAGACCTTGCCGACCGTGTCGGCGACCTCCTGCGAGATGAGATCGGCGGCCCAGCCGTTCATCGAGCCGTAGCCGGTGGCGTAGACCACCAGGTCGGCCTCGAGCTCCGTCCCGTCCTCGAGGACGACGGCGTGCTCGCGCAGCTCGCGGACGCCGCCGTGCGCCAGCTTCACGCTGCCGTTCGCGACGAGCTCGGAGGCCCCCACGTCGATGTAGTAGCCGGAGCCGCGGCGCAGGTACTTCATGAAGAGGCCGGAGTCGTCCTCGCCGAAGTCCAGCCAGAAGCCGGCCTCCTCCAGCCGCCGGTAGAAGTCGGCGTCGCGCTCCCGGATGGCGTCGTACACCGGCTTCTGGAACTCGTGCATGATCCGGTACGGCAGCGACGCGAAGATCATGTCCGCCTTGTGCGTGGTCACGCCCGCGGCGAGGGCACGCTCGGAGTACAGGTCACCGAGGCCCAGGTCCATCAGCGAGTCCGACCGCACGATGTGCGTCGACGAGCGCTGGACCATGGTCACGTCGGCCCCGTGCTCCCAGAGCGCCGCGGCGATGTCGTGCGCCGAGTTGTTGGAGCCGATGATGACCGCCTTGCGCCCGCGGTAGGCATCCGGGCCCGGGTGCCGCGAGGAGTGGTGCTGGTCGCCCAGGAACCGGTCCTGGCCGGGAATGGCGGGCACGTGCGGCTTCCCGGACATCCCGGTGGCCAGCACCAGCTGCTTGGGCCGCAGCGTGACCTCGCCCCCGTCCCGCTCGACGACGACGGTCCACTCCTGCGTGTCCTCGTGGTAGGTCGCCTTCGTCACCGTGCTGGAGCCCCAGTAGTTGACCTCCATGACCCGCACGTACATCTCGAGCCAGTCGGCGATCTTGTCCTTCGGGGAGAAGACCGGCCAGTTCCTGGGGAAGTCGAGGTAGGGCAGGTGGTCGTACCAGACCGGGTCGTGCAGGCAGAGCGACTTGTAGCGGTTGCGCCACTGGTCGCCGGGGCGGGGGTGCCGGTCGATGACGATGTGCGGGACGTCCAGCTGGCGCAGCCGGGCGCCCAGTGCGATGCCGCCCTGACCGCCGCCGACCACGACGACGTACGGCTGGGTGGTCCGGCCCAGCTCCTCGACCTCGCTGCGCCGCTTCTCCAGCCACGTCTGCCGGTCGCGCTGGACGCCGTGCTCGGCGCCCATCGGCCGGCGCTCGCTCAGCGGCTCCTCGTGGCCCTTGAGCTCGTAGAGGCTGGTCAGCAGGGTGAACGCCTTGCCGTCGACGAGCCGGACCAGGCCCCGCCCGCGGCCCACCGCGGTCTCGAACTCGATCCACGCGGTCGTGACGCCGTCCGCCTCGGTCGGCTCCTCGCTGGTCGTGAAGCCGCTGGGATCGGTGGTGTCGAGCGTCGCCCGCAGCAGGTCCCGGACCCCGTCCGGGCCCTCGACGGTGGTGATGTTCCAGGTGAAGGAGACGAGGTCCCGCCAGAAGCTGACCGCGGCGAACATCTCCGCGGCGCGGTCGACGTCCCGTGCGCGGAGGGCGTCCTCGAAGCCGGTCAGCCAGGTGTCGACCGAACCGGCCGGAGTGGTCGAAGCGGGGCGGTCGAGGATGTCGGTCACGATGTCGCTCCTGCCATAGCTGTCTCCTACGTCTCCACGCCGGTCGCGCGATCCGTCACTGCCGCCTCGGCCGGCTCGTTGCCGCCCGCACGCTGCGGCCGCGACGCCGGAAGCTCTCGGCGGTGCACACCACGATCGTGCGCCGACGACCGTAGGTCCGCCGGGCGACCGCCGTCCAGGGTCGCGTCGACGGAGTCCGGCGGCGCGCCGCGCAGGGAGGCCGGCACCGCCGGCGGGGTCGTGCCGGCCGGGCGCTCAGGAGCGGTGGTGCACTTCCGGGAGGCGGTAGACCGGGGTCGGGATGCCCACCTGCCGGGCCTTGAGCTGCAGCGCCAGGCAGAGCGAGTAGTACCGCGCCTGGGCCAGGTTGCCGCCCTGGAACCACAGGCCCTCCTGCCGGGTCGGCTTCCACATGTTGCGCTGCTCGCCCTCCCACGGTCCGGGGTCGTTCGTCGTCCCCGATCCGTGTCCCCACACCTTGCCGACCGTGTCGGCGACCTGCTGCGAGATGAGCTCGGCGGCCCAGCCGGTCATCGATCCGTAGCCGGTGGCATGGACGACCACATCGGCCGGCAGCGCGGTGCCGTCGGTGAGGACGACCGAATCCTCGGTGAGCTCCCGCACGCCCCCGCGGGCGAGCCGCACCCGGCCGTCGGCGATCAGCTCGGACGCACCCACGTCGATGTAGTAGCCGGAGCCGCGGCGGAGGTACTTCAGGCCCAGCCCCGTCTCGTCCTCGCCGAAGTCGAGCAGGAAACCCGCTCGCTCCAGCCGGGCGTAGAAGCCGGCGTCCCGCTCCCGGATCGCGTCCCAGATGGGTTTCTGGACGTCGGGCAGCGTGCGGAAGGGCATCGACGCGACGAGGGTGTCGGCCTTGTGGGTCGTGATCCCGGCGGCGAGGGCGCGCTCGGAGTAGAGCCTGCCGTGCGCCAGTTCCATGAGCGTCTCGGACCGGACGACGAGCGTCGACGAGCGCTGCACCATCGTCACGTCCGCGCCGGCCTCCCACAGGGCCGCCGCGATGTCGTGCGCGGAGTTGTTCGACCCGATGATCACGGCCTTCCTGCCCCGGTAGGCGTCGGGCCCCGGGTGCTCGGAGGAATGGTGCTGGTCGCCGCGGAACCTGTCCCGGCCGGGCACGTCGGGGATGTTCGGCCGCCCCGACATGCCGGTGGCGAGCACGAGATGCTGCGGGCGCAGGGTGAGTTCCTCGCCGTCCCGCTCGACGACGACCTCCCATGCGCCGGTGGTGGGGTCGTAGCCGGCCCGGCGGCAGGTGGTGGACCCCCAGTAGTTGATCTCCATGACCCGGACGTACATCTCGAGCCAATCGGCGATCTTGTCCTTCGGTGAGAAGACCGGCCAGTTGGCGGGGAAGTCGAGATAGGGGAGGTGGTCGATCCAGACCGGGTCGTGCAGGCACAGCGACTTGTAGCGGTTGCGCCACGTGTCCCCGGGGCGGGGATTGCGGTCCACCACCACCGTGGGCACGTCCAGCTGCCGGAGCCGCGCGGCCAGGGCGATGCCGCCTTGGCCGCCCCCCACGACGAGCACGTACGGCTGCCTCGTGCGGCCCAGCTCCGAGAACTCCGCCGTGCGCTGTTCCAGCCACGTCTGCCGGCCGGGCCGCACGCCGTGCTCGGCGCCCCGGGGACGGCGTTCGCTCATCGGCTCCTCGTGGCCGGTGAGCTCGTAGAGCGTGGTGAGCAGGGTGAAGGCGCGGCCGTCCCGGAGCCGCACCACGCCGCGACCCCGCCCCACTGCGGTCTCGAACTCGATCAGGGCGGTCGTCGTCCCGTCGGCCTCGGTCGGCTCCTCGGAGGCGGCGAACCCGTGCGGCCCCGTGACCTCGAGTGTCGCGCGCAACAGGTCCCGGACGCCGTCCCGCCCCTCGACCGTGGTGATGTTCCAGGTGAAGGCGATCAGGTCCCGCCAGTAGCTGACGTCGCCGAACAGCTCGGCCGCCCGCTCCACGTCCCGTGTCGTCAGCGCGTGCTCGAAGTCCGACAGCCAGGCGTCGACCTGCGCTGCCGGGCCGGTCGCGGGCCGGGGGTGGGCGTGGGGCACGGGCGCACTCTGCACGATGCGGTCTCCTGACGGAACGGCCGGTCAGCGCAGGTGCTGCGCCAGCAGCTCCGCCAGGTGCAGACCGCGCCGGCCGGCCAGCTGGTCGAGCTGGGTGCGGCAGGAGAACCCGTCGGCCAGGACGACGGCGCCGTCCGGCAGCCCCCGCACCGCCGGGAGCAGCTGCTGCTCGGCGATCGCCACGGACACGTCGTGGTGGCCCCGCTCGACGCCCCAGTTGCCCGCGAGCCCGCAGCAGCCGCCGAGCCGGGTGACGCGCGCACCGGCCCGGGCGAGGAGCTGCGCGTCGGCCGACCAGCCCATGACCGAGGCGTGGTGGCAGTGCGGCTGCGCGACGATCTCCACGCCGTCCATCGCGGGTGGCGCCCAGCCGGAGGTGTCCGCCAGCAGCTCGGCCAGGGTGCGGGTGCCGGCGGCGACACGTTCGGCGGCCGCGCCGCCGACCAGTTCGAGGGCCTCGCTGCGCAGGGCGGCGGTGCACGAGGGCTCGACGCCGACGACCGGGATGCCGGCGTCGACCAGCGGGGCGAGGGTCTCGACGGTGTGCCGGAGCGTCTTCCGGGCGGTGTCCAGCTGACCGGTCGTGATCCAGGTCAGCCCGCAGCAGGTGTCCGCGCCGGGGACCTGGACCCGGTAGCCGGCCGCCTCGAGCACGCGGGCGGCGGCGGCTGCCACCTCCGGGGCGAAGTGGTCGGTGAACGAGTCCACCCACAGCGCCACCGGCGCGCCGCCGTCGGTCCAGCCGGAATGGCCATTGCGGCCGGACTCGGCCCACTCCTGCCGGAAGGTGCGCATCGCGAACGGCGGGACGTCGCGGCGCTGGTCCATCCCGGCCGACCACTTGGCCAGCCGCCCGCCGAGGCGGGACGCGAGGAACGCGTTCACCAGCCGCGGCGCGCGGGCGGCGAGGTCGGCCCACCGCGGCAGCCGGCCCAGCGTGTAGTGGGCCCGCGGGCGGAACCGGCGGCGGTAGGACTGGTGCAGGACCTCGGCCTTGTAGGACGCCATGTCCACGCCGGTGGGGCAGTCCCGGGAACAGCCCTTGCACGACAGGCAGAGGTCGAGGGCGTCGTGCACCTCGGGTGAGCGCCAGTCCCGGACCGGACCCCCGGGGGCGAGCATCTCCTGCAGGACGCGGGCGCGGCCGCGCGTGGTGTCCTTCTCCTCGCGGGTGGCGCCCCAGGACGGGCACATGACACCGCCGGAGGCCGACAGGTCGGCGCGGCACTTGCCGACCCCGGTGCACCGGTGGACGGCGGCGGCGAAGTCCCCGCCGTCGTGCCGGTAGGCCAGCGCGAGCCCCTCGCGCCTCGGCTGCACGGCGGCGATGCGGATGTCCTCGTCGAGCTTCGCGGGCCGCACCAGGATGCCCGGGTTGAGGACGTCGTCGGGGTCGAACACCGCCTTGACCCGCTCGAACAGCCCGAGGACGGCGGGGGAGTACATGTACGCCAGCAGCTCCCCGCGCGCCCGCCCGTCGCCGTGCTCGCCGGACATCGACCCGCCGTGCTCGGCCACCAGGCGGGCGGCGTCCTCGATGAAGGCCCGGTAGCGCGACCGGCCGCGGTCCGGACCGGATCCGAAGGGGAAGTCGATCCGGCCGTGGATGCAGCCGTCGCCGAAGTGCCCGTAGGGCACGCACTGCAGCCCGTGCTCGTCGAGCAGCGCCTCGAAGCCACGGAGATAGGTGCCGAGGCGCTCGACGGGGACGGCGGCGTCCTCCCAGCCGGCGTGGGCGGGGCGGCCGTCGCTGGTGCGGGCCGCGAGCCCCGCGCCGTCCTCCCGGATCCGCCACAGCGCCGCCGCTTCGGCGGCATCGGTCACGACGAGGGAGTCCAGCGCCCCGGCGTCGGCGAGCACCCGGCCGGCCCGGTCGACCACCTCGGCGACGCTGTCGCCGGTCAGCTCGACCATCAGCCAGCCCTCGCCGCGCGGCAGATCGGGGACGACGGCGGCGGGGACGTCCCGCAGCCGCTGGACGATGCGCGCGTCCATCCCCTCGACGGCCGCGGGGGAGTGCGGCAGCAGCGCGGGCGTGGCATCGGCGGCGTCGGCCATCGTGGGGTAGCCGAGCACGATCAGGCCCCGGTACGGCGCATCGGCGACCAGCCGCACGGTCGCGCCCAGGACGACCGCGAGCGTGCCCTCGCTCCCGACCAGGGCGCGGCCGACGTCGAAGCCGCGTTCGGGCAGCAGGTGCTCCAGCGAGTAGCCCGACACCTGCCGGCCGAACCGGCCCAGCTCGGTGCGGATCGCGGCCAGCTCGCCCTCCACGAGGCGGTGCAGGTCGGCGAGGACGCCGGGTGCCGCGATCGTGCCGCCCTCCAGCCGCAGCCGCTCGCCCGACCCGGTGACGACGTCGAGGCCGACCACGTTGTCCGACGTCCGGCCGTAGCCCAGCGCGCGGGACCCGCAGGCGTTGTTGCCGATCATGCCGCCGACCGTGCAGCGGTTGTGCGTGCTCGGGTCGGGGCCGAAGCGCAGGCCGTACGGCTTCGCGGCGGACTGCAGGGCCGCCTGGACCAGGCCCGGCTCGACGACCGCCGTGGATGCCTCCCCGTCCACCAGCAGCGCCCGGTTCAGGTACCGGCTGGTGTCGAGGACGACGCCGGCGCCGACGGCGTTCCCCGCGATCGACGTCCCCGCGCCGCGTGCGGTCAGCGGGACCCCGAGGGAGCGGCAGACCTCCAGCGTCGCGACGATCTCGTCGGCATGCCGCGGCCGGACGACCGCTCGGGGGAGGACGCGGTACAGCGACGCGTCCGAGGAGTAGAGCGCGCGGGCCAGCCCGGAACCGTCCACGTCGGCGATCCCGGCGCCGCGCAGGGCGGCGAGCAGGTCGCCGTCGACGGTGTCGGGGCGGCTCACCACAGGTCGATCGAGCGGCGGTAGACCTCGGCGACGTCGTCCTCGGTGACCTGCTTGGGGGCGGTCGCCAGCAGTCGCTGCTGCTTCATCGTGCCGTCGACGAGGTCGCCGATGTCGCCCTGGTCGTAGCCGACCGCGCCGATGCCGGCCGGGATCCCGATGTCGCGCATCAGGTCGGTGAGCACGGTGGGCAGGAACGCGGCCGGGTCGTCCGGCTCGTCGGCGCCCGGGGCCAGCAGCAGCGCGGCGCGGCGGTGGCGGTCGGGGGAGGCGTCGAAGGTGAAGCGGAAGGCCTCCGGCGCGGTCAGGGACACCGCCATGCCGTGCGGCACCATCGGTTCGTGGGCGGGATAGCCCGCGGGGTGGAAGTCCTTCACCCGGCCGGCGATCGGGTAGGCGTTGGCGTGCGGGATGTGCACGCCGGCGTTGCCGAACCCCATGCCGGCGAAGGTCGCGGCCATCGCCATGGTCGACCGTGCCTCGAAGTCCTCGCCGTCGTGCACCGCGCGCCGGAACGCGCTCGCGAGCAGCGACAGCGACTTCTCCGCGTACAGGTCGGCGATGGGGTTGGAGCCGCAGTACGGGACCCGCTGCTCGGGCCGCTTGTGGTCGTAGCTGGTGTACGGGCGCGCGGTGTAGCTCTCCAGCGCGTGGCAGAGGATGTCCATCCCCGAGGCGGCCGTGACCTCGGCCGGCTGGGTCCGGGTGAGCAGCGGGTCGACGACGGCCAGCGTGGGCCGCAGCCGCACGTGGCTGATGCCCGTCTTCACCTTCAGGGAGAGCACGTCGAGCACGCAGATGGTCGTGCTCTCCGCGCCGGTGCCGGTGGTCGTGGGGACGGCGACGAGCGGCAGGAGCGGGTTCACCGGGGCCCTGCCACCGCCGACCGGCTTGTTGATGTAGTCCATCAGCTCACCGGGGTTGGTCGTCAGCAGGTTCACGGCCTTCGCCGTGTCGATGCTGGTGCCGCCCCCGACGGCGACGATCGCGTCCCAGGGCCCGGTGTCGCGGGCGAACGCGATCGCCTGCTCCATGCTCTCGTCGGTGGGCTCGACGTGCGCGCCGTCGAATACCCGGGCCTCGATGCCGAACTGAGCCATCTGGTCGGCCACCCGCTGCGGGTGCCCGGTGGCGGCGACCCCCGGGTCGGTGACGACGAGCACCCGCTTGGCGCCCGTGAGGCTGAGGTCGTAGCCGATCTCGTCGGCGGCCCCCGGTCCGAACTTGAGCTGGGGGGCACCGTAGGTGAAGACGCTCTCGGGGTTCGCGGGGAGGGACAGCGGCGCGCTCATGGAGCGATCTTCGACCATGGCCCGGCGAGGGGCCACGGGACCGGGGCACCGGGGCGGGGCCACCGGTCGTGGCCCCGCCGCAGGGCTCACTCCGTCGGGGGCTCGTCCTTGCCGGCCTCCTCCATCGCGTCCGCCTCCTCCTTCGTCTTGTGCACCGCGCCGTCGGCGTGCTCGGGCGGGCCGTAGACCGTGTAGAGGATCAGCGGGTTCGGGCCGGTGTTGAGGAAGTTGTGCTTCTTCCCGGCGGGGACGACGACGAGGTCGCCCTGCGCCACGTTCTTCTCCGTCCCCGAGACGACGGCCTTACCGGTCCCGCTGACGAAGGTGAGGATCTGGTCGACGTCGTCGTGGACCTCCTCGCCGATCTCACCGCCCGGCGGGATGGTCATGATCACCAGCTGGCTGTGCTCGCCGGTCCAGAGCACCCGGCGGAAGTCGGGGCTCTTCTCGGCCTCGGTGGCGATGCTGAAGTTGATGACGGCCATGGACGGCGTTCCTCTCGTCGGTTCGTTCGCGCTGGTCGGCCCGGCAGGGAGATGCACCGGACGACGGACGAGGGTGCTCCTGCCCGCGCGGGGGGCCGGCTAGTCGTCCCCGTGACCGCCGTCCCGCATCGGGTGATCGCGAGGCCACCCGGAAACCACCGCCGCCGACCGGCCGTGACGGAACTCACCGGTCCGCGCGGAAGTTCTGACCCGCGGCCGGCGTCGTCATCGACGTGACCACGTCGACCGCCCAGGACGCGCCTGCCCTGGCCCGGCCGACGGCCCGCGCCTACGTGGTGTGGGTGGTCGCCCTCGTCGCCTACGCGGTCGCCGTCTTCCACCGCTCCTCGCTGGGCGTGGCGGCGGTCGAGGCGCAGGAGCGGTTCTCCGCGGGCGCCTCGGCGGTCTCGCTGTTCCTCGTCGTGCAGCTGGCCGTCTACGCGGGCCTGCAGATACCCGTGGGCGTGGCGCTGGACCGGCTGGGCTCGCGCCGCATGATCCTGGCCGGGGCGCTCACGATGGCCGCGGGCCAGCTGGTGCTCGCGCTGGCCTCCGACGTCCCGACCGCCGTCGCCGCGCGTGTGCTGGTCGGCGCCGGTGACGCCATGACGTTCATCAGCGTCCTGCGGCTGGTCGCGCTGTGGTTCCCCGGCCGGACGGTCCCGCTGATCACGCAGCTCACGGGCATCCTGGGCCAGCTCGGTTCCATCGCGGCGGCCTATCCGCTGGTCGCCCTGCTGCACGGCACGTCGTGGCAGACGACGTTCCTCGGTGCGGCCGCGACCGGTGTGCTGGTCGGCGTGCTCGTCCTCGTCGCCCTGCGCGACGCCCCGCCGGGCACCGTGACCGGACCTCCGCCCGGCCTGGGCGAGCTGCGCCGGAGGCTGGCCGACACGTGGCGCGAGTCCGGGACGCGCATCGGGCTGTACACGCACCTGGTCACCCAGTTCTCGGGCACCGTCTTCGCGCTGCTCTGGGGCTATCCGTTCCTCGTGGTCGGCCAGGGCCGGTCACCGGGGACGGCGGCCGCCCTCCTCACCCTGCTCGTGCTGGTGGCGATGTGCGTCGGTCCGCTCTTCGGACGCCTCTGCGGGCGGTGGCCGCTGCGCCGCTCGGATCTGGTCTTCACGATCCTCGCCGCCACGGTCGCCGCGTGGACCGTCGTCCTGCTGTGGCCGGGGCGGGCGCCGCTGCCGGTGCTGATCGTCCTCGTCGTCATCCTCGGCACCAACGGGCCCGGCTCGATGATCGGCTTCGACTACGCCCGCACGTGGAACCCCGTCGAGCGGCAGGGCAGTGCCAGCGGGGTGGTCAACGTGGGTGGCTTCGTGGCCTCGCTGCTGACCATCCTGGCCGTGGGTGCGGTTCTCGACCTGCTCACCCCGGAGGCCGCGACCGCGTACAGCCTGGACGCGTTCCGTGCGGCGTTCGCCGTGCAGTACGTGATCTGGGCGGTGGGCCTGATCGGGGTGCTCCGCCACCGGCGCCTGCTGCGGGCCCGGATGGCCCGGGACGGCGTCGTGCTGGCCCCGCTGCACGCCGCGGTCGCGGCGCGGTTCCGGGGCGGCTCGGCCTACCGCTGACCGCACGGCGCGACCTGCTGCGACGGTTCCCGGTCGGGTGGACACTTCCCGGCATGAAGCGAGCCGCGCGCGCCGCCGCCACCGGACTCACCGCCCTGGCCGCGGTCGCCGCCCGCGACCTGCTGCAGCGCGAGCACACGCTGCTGCGCAACTTCCCGGTGCTCGGGCACGCGCGGTACCTGCTCGAGGAGATCGGCCCGGAGCTCCGGCAGTACCTGGTGGCGGGCAACAACGAGGAGCGTCCGTTCACCCGCGACCAGCGGCGGTGGGTCTACGCGTCGGCGAAGAAGGCGAACAACTACTTCGGCTTCGGCACCGACAACGACCTCGAGTACACGGCCGGCTACCCGGTCATCAACCACCGCACGTTCGGCCGGGCGGTGCCGACGACGAACGTGCACACCGGGCACGACGTGGACCTGCCCGCCGCCAAGGTGCTCGGCGCCGCCCGCGGACGCCGGCAGGCCTTCCGCCCGGCGTCCGTCGTCAACATCTCGGCGATGAGCTTCGGATCGCTGTCCGGCGCCGCGGTGGAGGCGCTGAACCGGGGCGCGGCGCTGGCCGGGTGCATGCACAACACGGGGGAGGGCGGGCTGTCGCGCCACCACCGCCACGGTGCGGACCTGACCTTCCAGATCGGGACGGCGTACTTCGGCTGCCGCGACGAGCACGGGCGCTTCGACCTGCAGCGGCTCAAGGACCTCGTCGCCGGCGCACCGGTGCGGGCCCTGGAGATCAAGCTGAGCCAGGGGGCCAAGCCGGGCCTGGGCGGCGTGCTGCCCGCGGCGAAGGTCTCGGCCGAGATCGCGGAGACCCGGGGTGTGCCCGAGGGCGTGGACTGCATCAGCCCCTCGCGGCACGCCGAGTTCTCCGACGTCGACAGCCTGCTCGACTGGGTCGAGCTGCTGGCGGAGGAGACGGGGCTGCCGGTCGGGATCAAGTCGGCCGTCGGCGACATGGGCTTCTGGCGCGAGCTGACCGACCGGATGTCCCGGGACGGGCGGGGCGTCGACTTCGTGACCGTCGACGGCGGCGAGGGGGGCACCGGAGCGGCGCCGCTCATCTTCACCGACTCCGTCTCGCTGCCCTTCCAGCTCGGTTTCGCCCGGGTCTACTCGGAGTTCGCGCGGAAGGGGCTGCAGGAGCAGGTCGTGTTCGTGGGCGCTGGCAAGCTGGGCCTGCCGGACAACGCGATCGTCGCCTTCGCGCTGGGCTGCGACATGGTCAACGTCGCCCGGGAGGCGATGCTGTCGATCGGCTGCATCCAGGCGCAGAAGTGCCACACCGACACCTGCCCGACGGGCGTCGCGACGCAGAACGCCTGGCTCGCCCACGGACTCGACCCCGCGCTGAAGTCCGTGCGGGCGGCCAACTACATCACCACGCTGCGCCGTGACCTGCTCAAGGTGGCCGAGGCGTGCGGCGTCGAGCACCCGGGGCTGATCGATTCGAGCTCGGTGGAGATCCTGACCGGCCGGACGGCGTCGCGGCCGCTGCACGAGGTCTACGAGTACGTGCCGGGATGGGGGCTGCCCTCGGCGGCCGACCGCGAGGAGATCGTGCGGATCATGACCGCCGAGGCGCCGCAGGGCGGCTCCGCACCGCCGTCCCCCGACGCCGTCGGCTGACGCCGCCGGGCGGGACTTCCCGCGCGGAAAGTCCCGGCACGGGGCGGTCAGGTGCCGCGGAGGAGCTCCTCGAAGGACGTCGCCGGGTCGGCGAACGGGTCGACCGGCCCAGCGGCTCTGCCGTCTCCCACCCGCCCGAGGCCGGTGACCAGGGCGGCGAGCTCGCCGGCGGCCCGCTGAATGCGGTCGGCCAGCGCCCGGTCGCCCCCGCTGCCGCCGGCCCAGTCCTCCGACGCGGCGAAGACGCCGGTCGGGACGGCGACCGCGCGGAGGTAGGCGAACAGCGGGCGCATCGCGTGCTCCAGCGCCAGCGAGTGCCGTGCCGTGCCCGCGGTGGCCCCCATCAGCACCGGCTTCCCGACCAGCGCGTCCTTGTCCAGCACGTCGAAGAACGTCTTGAACAGGCCGCTGTAGGAGGCGGAGAAGATCGGCGTCACCGCGATCAGCGCGTCGGCGCCGGACACCGTCTCCACCGCCGTCCGCAGGGACCCGTTCGGGAAGCCGGTGACCAGGTTGTCGGCGAGGTCCCGGGCGTGCGAGCGCAGCTCGACCACCTCGACGGTGGCGTCGTCGCCGCGGGCGCGCAGGGCCTCGACCGTGGCCGCGGTGAGCCGGTCGGCCAGCAGTCGCGTCGAGGAGGGGTTGCTCAGGCCGCCGCTGACGACGGCGAGGGTGCGGGTCGTCATCGGCTCGGGACCTCCTGGACCTGGCCAGGCGCCTGCCCAGTCACATGGTCGGCGGGCGCGTGCACGGTGGCGTCCCTCGCACCGCCGGCGGCGGCGACCAGCGAGGCGTGCGTGGGCGCCTCCGGGACGTGGGCGGGCTTGAGGGCGGCGAACTCCTTGCGGAGCACCGGGACGACCTCCTCGCCGAGCAGGTCGAGCTGCTCGAGCACGGTCTTCAGCGGCAGGCCGGCGTGGTCGATGAGGAACAGCTGCCGCTGGTAGTCGCCGACGTACTCGCGGAAGCCCAGCGTGCGCTCGACGACCTGCTCCGGGCTGCCCACGGTGAGCGGGGTCTGCGCGCTGAACTCCTCCAGCGACGGGCCGTGGCCGTACACGGGCGCGTTGTCGAAGTAGGGCCGGAACTCCCGGACGGCGTCCTGGCTGTTCGTGCGCATGAACACCTGCCCGCCGAGCCCGACGATGGCCTGATCGGCGCTGCCGTGGCCGTAGTGCTCGAAGCGGCGGCGGTAGAACTCGATCATCTTCTGGGTGTGCTCCGGCGGCCAGAAGATGTGGTTGTGGAAGAAGCCGTCGCCGTAGTACGCGGCCTGCTCGGCGATCTGCGGGCTGCGGATCGAGCCGTGCCAGACGAACGGCGGCACGCCGTCCAGCGGTCGCGGGGTGGCGGTGAAGCCCTGCAGCGGGGTGCGGAACTTGCCCTCCCAGTCGACGACGTCCTCCCGCCACAGCCGGCGCAGCAGGGCGTAGTTCTCGACCGCCAGCTCGATGCCGGCGCGGATGTCCTGCCCGAACCAGGGGTAGACCGGGCCGGTGTTGCCGCGGCCCATCATCAGGTCGACGCGGCCGTCGGCCAGGTGCTGCAGCATCGCGTAGTCCTCGGCGATCTTCACCGGGTCGTTCGTGGTGATCAGCGTCGTGGCCGTCGACAGCTGCAGGGTCGAGGTCCGCGCGGCGATGTAGCCGAGCATCGTGGTGGGGGAGGAGGCGATGAAGGGCGGGTTGTGGTGCTCGCCGGTCGCGAAGACGTCCAGCCCCACCTCCTCGGCCTTCAGGGCGATGGTGACCATCGCCTTGACCCGCTCCGCCTCGGAGACCGCCCGGCCGGAGGTCGGGTCGGGGGTGATGTCGCTGACCGAGAAGATCCCGAACTGCATCGTGCATCTCCATCTACTTGAGAGCGCAACTACTTTCGCTGGTCCCAACGCGCGAAGTCTGCCCCGTATGCCCGGGTTCCCCACCCGGATGACGCCGGGCGCAGCGCCGGTTCTCTTTGACCGACCGTAGTCGGCAGCGCACGCTCGGCCCGAACTACGCCGGGGGACCACGGTGCGCGGATAACGGCCGGGTAGCAATTTTCCGCCTGGCCCGCAGGTTCTGGAATGGTCCGTCACGACAGCACAGCCGCCCGGACGCGCGGGCATGGATGCCGGCGGGCGCATGCCGGCGCAGGGAGCGGATGCCGATGTTCCGACGCACCGAGGACGCTGGTCCCGATCGGGCCGGGGAGGCCGACGGCGGCGGCGAGCCCACCGCCGACCCTGCGGCGGCGTCCGGACCGAGCGTGCCCCCGCCGTCCGTGCGGGCCCTCCTCCAGCGTGCGACCGGACGGCATGCCGTCCTCCCGCGCGCGGGCCTGGACGGCCTGCTCTCCACCGCGCCCGTCTTCAGCGCGCGGCTGCGCGGCTACGACCCGTTCGAGGTCGACGAGTACGTCGCATGGGCGGAGGGGGAAGTCGCGGCCGCGCGCCGCGAAGCCGAGCACGTGCTGGCCCGGTACGGCGCATGCGCGGCCGAGCTGGAGATCTCCCGCCGTCTGCTGGCCCAGACCCCCAAGGGCAGGGACGTCTCGCCGGTCACCGACCGGGTGCGCGACATCCTCCGGCTCGCGGCCGACGAGGCGTCGGCGATGGTCGATGGCGCCGCGGAGGAGGCCGAGCAGATCCTGGCCGAGGCGCGGCTCGAGGCCGACGCGCGGCTGCGCAAGGCGCGCCAGGTCAAGGAGATCGCGGCCGCGACCGCGGACGAGATGCGTGACCTCGCCCAGCGGGACCGCGCCGACGCCGCGGCGCTGCGCGAGCAGGCGCGGGCAGAAGCGGACGAGCTGGTCGGCGGCGCCGTCGCGGAGCGCGACCGGCTGGCAGCCGAGGCGGCCGAGGCGCGCGACCAGCTGGCGGCGGTGCAGGCCGAGCTCGAGGACCTGCAACGCCAGCGGGACGACGCCCGGGCGTCGCTGCGCCGGCTGACCGACCAGATCGAGGCGGCGCTGGCCCTCGCCACCGCCGGCCCGTCCGAGCGGTTCCTCGTCGTCGGCAACACGGTGGAATCCGTGCCGGTCGCGTCCGTCCCTTCCTGACCGGCGCGGCCACCGCGGAGGACCGCTGCCGCCACCGGCAGGGCGACGGTGGCAGGCTGTCCGTGGAGCTGCGAGTTGCGCGGTGCCGGACAGGAGGACGACGGTGGACGAGGACGTCAGCGAGGTCGTGCGGATCGACGGCGGGATCGTCGTGGGTCACGACGGATCGAAGTGCTCCCAGGAGGCCCTCGCCTGGGCTGCCGCGCTGGCGCGCCGGGCGGACCTCGACCTCCACGTGGTGCGCGCCTGGGCGATGATGACCGCGCCCAAGCCGAGCACCTGGGAACCCGGCTACGTGCCGCCGCTCGCCGACTACGAGAAGGCGGTGCACGACGAGCTCACCGCTCACGTCAGGGCGGCGCATCTCGATCCGGACGTGCGGGTCACCTGCCACGTCGTCCACAAGTCGCCGGCGCAGGGGCTGATGGGCGCGGCCCAGGGGGCGGACCTGATGGTGCTGGGCGCGCGGGGGCGGGGCGGTTTCTCGGGGCTGCTGCTCGGCTCGGTGAGTGACCAGCTGGTGCACCACGCGCCCTGCCCGGTGACGGTGATCCGCACCGGCGCCCACGGGCGCGGGCTCGGCGCGGTCATCGAACGCGCCGCCACCCTGCCCGAGTGACGGGGACGACCGCCCCCCGGATCGCCCTGGTCACCTCCGAACGCGGCCTGCGGATCGACCCGGACCTGGTCCCCGCCCAGGCCGCACTCCGGGTCGCCGGGGTGGCCGCGGACGTCGTCCGGTGGGACGACCCGGCCGTCGCGTGGGACTCCTACGGGCTGTCGGTCGTGCGCTCCTGCTGGGACTACGCCTGGCGGCTGGACGAGTTCCTCGCCTGGGCGGGCCGGGTGCCGCGACTGCGCAACCCCGCGCCGATGCTGCGCTGGAACTCCGACAAGCGTTACGTCCAGGACCTCGAACGGGCCGGCCTGCCCGTGGTGCCGACGGTCTGGGACCCGGCCGTGGCGGGGGAGCTCCCCATCGCGGGTGAGTGGGTGGTCAAGCCGTCGGTCTCCGCCGGGTCCCGCGACACGGCGCGCTGGGACCGCGCGGAGGAGGTGCTGGCGCACGTCGGCGAACTCGTCGCGGCCGGCCGGACGGCGATGGTTCAGCCGTACCAGGCGAGCGTCGACCGGTCGGGGGAGACGGCGATGCTCTTCCTCGGGGGGCGGTTCTCCCACGCCGTCCGGAAGGGGCCGTTGCTGCAGCGGGGCGAGGGTGTCCGCCAGGACCGGGACAGCCGGGGGGACCTCGGTCCGGTCGAGCCGACCGGCGCACAGCGGGACGTGGCGCAGGCGGTGTTCGACGCGCTGCCCCACCTCGTGCCAGGAACAGAACCGGCGCTGTACGCGCGGATCGACCTGGTGGAGGACGCGGCGGGTCGCCCTCAGGTCCTCGAACTGGAGCTGACCGAGCCCAGCCTCTTCCTGCCCCAGGCGCCCGGCGCCGCCGACCGGCTGGCCGGCGCCGTCCTGGCGCTCCTCTGACGAAGGCGCCGCTCAGCCGGCCGGCGCGGAGCCGTAGATCGCGCTGAGCCAGATCCCCAGCAGCACCCCGACGACGTCGCTCTCGGCGACGGCGGGGCCGTCGCCGCTGAACGTCGCGTACAGCACCCGCTCGTTCATCGAGTTGAGGGCCACGGCGAGATCGCGCGCGGGCACTCCGGGGGGAGCCGCACCGCGGGCGCGCTCGGCCTCGATCGCCGCGGCGCTCCGCTGCACCCAGCCCTCGAACACCCCGGCCCACAGCTCCCGCACCTCATGATTGGTCGACCGGGCCTCGGCCCAGGCCAGCGTGAGCCCTCGGTGGTCGCGGAACGTGTCGTGGTAGGCCGAGATCGCCCGCCGCCAGGCCTCGCGGGCCACCTCGGGCGGACGCCCTGAAGCCCCGCTCGTCACGGCCTCCGCCTGGGTCATCGCGGCATCGGCCTCGGCGACGACCCGGTCGAGCAGCGACAGCAGGACGGCGTCCTTGGAGGCGAAGTAGAAGTAGAAGGTCGGACGCGAGATGCCGGCCCCCCGCGCCAGGTCGTCGACCGAGACGGCACTGAGCGGCCGTTCCGCGAGCAGCCGCTCGGCGGTGGCGAGGATCGCCAGCTCGCGGTCGTCGCCGGACGTCCGCGCCGGCCGGCGGCCGCGGACGCCGAGGGAGGGGTCGCTCGGCACGGTGCGGAGGTTACCCGCGGACGGCCGTTTCTCAACACCGTGTTGACTCGTTCGACAGAGCGTCGATACCGTCGGTGCCGCAGAGTTCGCGCGGCAGCGCCGACCCGCGGCCGGCTCCCTGCCGGCCGAGCCACTGGAGAGCGCACGTGGTCCCGGAACATGTGGACGTCCTGATCGTCGGTGCCGGGTTGTCCGGCATCGGTGCCGCCTGCCACCTGCAGGAGGAGCTCCCCGGCAAGAGCTACGCGATCCTCGAGTCGCGCAGCGCCATCGGCGGCACCTGGGACCTCTTCCGCTACCCGGGGATCCGGTCGGACTCCGACATGTTCACCCTCGGCTACGCCTTCCGGCCGTGGCGGGACTCCACGGCCATCGCCGGCGGCGAGGCGATCCGGCACTACATCCAGGACACCGCCCGCGACTACGGCGTCGAGGAGAGGATCCGCTTCCACCACCGGGTGGTCTCCGCCGACTGGTCGACCGACGAAGCCCGCTGGACGGTGACCGCCCGCCGCAGCGACACCGGCCGGACGGTCACGCTGACCTGCTCGTGGCTGACCGCCTGTTCCGGCTACTACCGGTACGACGAGGGCTTCCGCCCGTCCTTCGAGGGTGAGGCGGAGTTCGCGGGCGAGGTGATCCACCCGCAGCACTGGCCGGAGGACTTCGATGCCACCGGCAAGCGGATCGTCGTCATCGGCAGCGGCGCCACCGCCGTCACCCTCGTCCCGAGCCTCGCGCCGGACGCCGAGCACGTCACCATGCTGCAGCGGACGCCGAGCTACGTCCTCTCGCTCCCCGGCCGCGACCCGCTGGCCCGGTGGCTGCGGAACAAGCTGCCGGCGACGGTCGCCTATCCGATCGTGCGGTGGAAGAACGTGCTCCTCTCCACCGCGCTCTACCAGTTCAGCCGTCGCCGGCCGGCCGCCGCCCGGAAGCTGATCCGCCGGCTCACCGAGAAGCAGCTGCCGTCGACCATCGACGTCGACACGCACTTCAACCCGCCGTACGACCCATGGGACCAGCGGCTGTGCCTGGTGCCCGACGGCGACCTGTTCCGCAGCCTGCGCCGGGGCGACGCCTCCATCGCGACCGGCCGGATCGCCCGCTTCACGGAGCGGGGCATCGAGCTCGAGTCGGGGGAGCACCTCGACGCCGACGTGATCATCACGGCGACCGGCCTCAACCTGCTGCCGATGGGCGGGATGACGCTGAACCTGGACGGCAACCCGGTCGACATCTCGGAGACGGTCTCCTACAAGGGGATGATGGTCTCCGGCGTTCCGAACTTCTCGATGGTGATCGGCTACACGAACGCCTCGTGGACGCTGAAGGCGGATCTCGTGAACCGCTACGTCTGCCGGCTGATCACGCACCTCGACGCCGGGGGCTACGTCTCGGCCACGCCGGTGGGGCCGCCCGAGGGCGCCGACCAGCCGTTCCTGGACCTCGCGTCGGGCTACGTGCAGCGGAGCCTGGCGAGCCTGCCCAAGCAGGGGCGGCGCACCCCGTGGCGGCTGCACCAGAACTATCTCCGCGACGTGCGGATGATGCGGCGCGGCCCCCTCGACGACGAGGGCATGACCTTCCAGCCGCCGCCGGCGGCCCGGACCGAGAGGGCGGCCGCCTGATGGACGCGTACCGGTTCGCGGGCGGCACCGCCGTCGTCACCGGGGCCGCCAGCGGCATCGGGGAGGCGCTGGCCGTGCAGCTGGCCGCCCGCGGCAGCAACCTCGTCCTCGTCGACCGCGACGAGGAGCGGCTGGACGGTGTCGCCGACGGACTGCGCGCCGCCCATCCCGGCCTCGCGGTGGACACCTACGTCGTCGACCTGTCCGACGACGCGGCGACCGCGGCGGCGGCCGAGGCCCTGGCCGCCGGCCACCCGGGGACGACGCTGCTGGTCAACAACGCCGGCGTGGCGCTGGGCGGGCGCTTCGACCAGGTCAGCCTCGAGGAGTTCGACTGGGTGATGGCGGTCAACTTCCGCGCCGTCGTCCGGCTGACCCACGCGTTCCTGCCGGCCCTGAAGTCGCACCCCGGCTCGCACCTGGTGAACGTGTCGAGCGTCTTCGGCATCTTCGCCCCGGCCGGGCAGGCGGCGTACGCGGCCAGCAAGTTCGCCGTCCGCGGGTTCTCCGAGGCGCTGCGGCACGAGCTGGCCGACGACCGCGTCGGCCTAACCGTCGTGCACCCCGGTGGCATCAGGACGCGGATCGCGGAGAGCGCGCGCACCGGCTCCGGCGTCCCGGTCGAGGAGTACGAGCAGGGCCGCAGGCAGTTCGCCAAGCTGCTCACGATTCCGCCGGAGACGGCCGCGGCCCGGATCATGGCGGCGATCGAGGACCGCCGTCCGCGGCTGCTCATCGGCTGGAGCGCCAAGGTCCCCGACGTCCTGGTGCGGCTGATGCCCGGCACCTACTGGAGACTGATCGCCCGCCGCGCCGGCCGGCCCGCGCCGGCGTCGGTCTGAGGGGTTCCGCCCGGGTGCCGCCCGCGCGCTCCGTCGAGGCGTTCGTCCGCGCCCACACCCGTGCGGTGCGGCCGGCGCTCGTCCCGGAGGTCACGCTGCTGGTGGCCTCGGACGTCGTCGCGCTGTGGGAGGCGCTGGAGGGCCGCACCGGGCAGGCGCCGTCCGAGCCCCCGTTCTGGGCGGCGGCCTGGCCCGGCGGCCAGGCGCTGGCGCGGTACGTGCTCGACGTCCCCGGCCTGGTGGCGGGACGGTCCGTGCTCGACCTCGGATCCGGCAGCGGCCTGGTCGCCGTCGCCGCGGCGCTCGCCGGGGCGCGACGCGTCGTCGCCAGCGAGATCGACCCCTTCGGTGCCACGGCGGTCGGCGTGAACGCCGCGGACAACGGCGTCGGCCCGTTCGAGGTCGTGGGGGACGTCCTCGACAGCGGCCCGCCGGACGTGGACGTCGTCCTGGCCGGTGACGTCTGCTACGACCGCGCCATGAGCGAGCGCGTGCTGCCGTACCTGGACGCGGCACGGGCGCGGGGCACCGAGGTCCTGCTCGGTGACCCGGGGCGTCCGTACGTGCCCCAGGCGCGGCTGACCGCGGTCGCCGCCTTCGACGTGCCGGACACCGAGGGTCCCCAGGTCCGCCGGACCACGGTCTGGCGGCTCCCGTGAGCGTGCAGGGCGAGATGGATCACCACGGGGAATGCGCCCGCACCATTGTCACGGATCGGTAACGGCAGCTACCGTGGGTCCCAGGTCCGGCCGAGCGTCCCCACCCAGGGGACGGGCACCGGACAGCCGAATCGCCTGAAGGCGTGCCGGGACCACTGCAGTACCGGGGTGACCTCTTCCTCCGGGCCACGGCCCGCCGCCTCGCCAGTCGTCCGCCCGCAGCAGCTCGCCGGAGCCTCGCGCCCGCCGACCTGCCGCGCCTCGTCGTTGTGGAGCATCCGCACCCCATGAGCCGTCGCACCTCCACCCTGTCCCGCGCCCGCACCTCCCGCCGCCCGGGTTCCGCGCCGCACCGGCCGCCGGTGTCCGGCCGGCGGCCCGCGCTCTACCTCGGTACCGCCGTCGCCGGCGCCGTCCTGGTGGGCATGCTCACGGGCGCGGGTACCGGCGCCTCGGCGGACGCCACCGGCCTCGAGTCGGTGAGCGTCGCCTCGCAGCTGGGCGTCTCCGCGAACCCGCCGGCCGCGGGCGACGCGGCCGAGGCCGTGCGTCCCCTCGAGCAGCTGGTGGCCAGCCGGAGCGAGCGGGACGCGGCCCAGGCCGCCGCCGCCCAGGCGCAGG